>CAVSXO010000030.1:0-162142 GCA_963731895.1 uncultured Solirubrobacterales bacterium | reverse complement strand
TAGACGAGCCGACGCGGGGTCCCCAGCCATGACCCCCGTTACGAATCGCGCCGCTCCGGGCGCGATCGTTTTGCCGACCTCCTTGCTGAAACCCCTGCTGGCTGCCGCATGCGCCCTGACGCTCGTGGCCGCGGTCGGCTGCGGTGACGAGCAGAGCCGCGGCGGCACCGTGCCGGGCGACACGCTCACGGTCTTTTCCAGCCTCCCGCTCCAGGGGCCACGTGCCGGCGAGTCGAAGAGCATCGTCAACGCCCAGAAGCTGGCGCTGCGGGATTCGGGCGGCCGCGTGGGCGATTTCAAGGTGAACTTCGCGTCCGCGGACGACTCGACCGCCGGCGGCGACAGGGTCGGCTGGGATCCCAACAGGACAGCCGAGAACGCCCGCAAGGCGGTCGAGAACACGCGCACGATCGCCTACCTCGGCGAGCTCGACTCCGGCGCGACCGCGATCTCGCTCCCGATCACGAACGAGGCAGGGTTCGTACAGGTCAGCCCGGGGTCGACAGCGGTCGGCCTGACGAAGTTTCTGCCCGGAGCGGAGAAGGGGGAGCCCGACAAGTTCTATCCCTCCGGGACGCGAAGCTTCGCGCGCGTCGTCCCGGCCGACGACGTGCAGGCCTCGGCGGCGGCCGGGTGGACGCGCAGCCTCGGCGCCCGCCGTGTGTTCCTGCTCGGCGACAAGAGCCTCGAGGGCGACGGCCTGGTGGAGCTGTACCGGACGGTCGCGCCGGAGGTCGGCTTGCGCATCGTGGGCGCCGATCGCATGGACCCGCGCGCCGACGACTACGTCGACCTGGCCGCCGAAATCGCCAAGGCGCGCCCGGACGCGATCTACTTCGGCGGCGCGGAGACCAGCAACGCGCTGCGCCTGTGGCGCGACCTGGACGAAGCACTGCCCGAGGCCCTCCTGATCGGGTCACAGAACCTGCTCGTGCCGTCGTTCTACGAACGGCTCGGCAATGCCGAGCGGCGCACGTACATCACTTCGGTTGCGCAGGACACGAGTCAGCTGCCGCCCGCCGGGCGCCGCTTCGTGCGCGACTACACCCGCGAGTTCGGCGAGCGGCCCGACCCGCTGGCGGCCTACGGCTACGCGGCCATGTCGCTGATTCTCGGCGCGCTCGACCGGGCCGGCGACCGGGCCGCCGAGCGCGAGAGAGTGGTCGACGAGTTGTTCGAGACGACGGACTTCGACAGCGTGGTGGGCCGCTTCTCGATCGACGACAACGGCGACACGTCGCTGGAGAAGGTCGCCGGCTACCGCGTGCGCAACGGGCGGCTGGTGTTCGCGGTGCCGCTGCGCGGCCGCAGCGACGGATAAACGAATGCAATCGTGTGGCTCTTCACCTATCAGGAGCGGCGACAGATGTTGAAAGTATTTGGCTTTCTCGCCAAGAGGGAAGACTCTCGTAGACTCAGGCGTTCATCGACTATTACGAGAACCACCACGGTCCCGCGATACTGAAGCGATGGCCCATGAGCTGGCGAGGTCGCGCGCGGACCCCCACCGGTCTACAAGCGCTACTACCTCGTTCGAGCAGACGCGTTCAATAGGGAAGCCGGACTCGATCGACTTCGATGTCATCACGCAGCTGCGTCTTTCCCGCGCTCGGACCGCGTATCAGTCGATCGCGCTCGAGCAGTTTTCCGTCGAGGCACTCGGAGCCGACGAAGCAGATGGTCGCGCGCGTCGATCGCGTTGGTCTACGCGCTTATGTCAATCGCAGGGACTTCGCCGTGACAGTTTTCGTCGGCCGACGACTTCTGAACTGCGCGATATTGCGGCAGCGCTCCGGCCTCGACGCCTCCAGGCTGTCTGACCCGATCTTTCAGCGAGGCGCGAAGCGCCATCTCAGCTGCGGCGTTCCCACCTGGCGATAGTTGCCCTCGAGGCGGCCTGTGACGAGGTATTCGTCTTTGACCCGGCGGAGGTCATCGATGTCGTAGCAGACTTCGTCGTCTACTCGTACTCGAGCAGCGGGGCACGCGGGTCGGGCACGGGGTCGTCGCTGATGCCATGCCAGTCCTTCAGCCCTCGTCGATCACCACGGCTGTCCTCGGTGATCAGCAGCCACGACTTCCGTCGGTAGACGCGTTCGGAGCGTCAGCCTCGCAAGCATCGCGGCTGATCGACGTCGAGCGTACGGGGGCGGCCATGAACCTGTCGCTCCTCGCGATTAAAGCGTTCCGTCGGCGGTGCGCCACGTTGAGTTGGACGAAGGGCTAGGCGCCGGCTGAGGCGCGGACGCTCGCGGGTGCGGACGTCTCGAGCACCGAGCCCGAGCGCGAGACCCCGGCGCGGCGGGCCTCGTTCGCCACCGCCTGCGAGACAGCCTCCGCCACCCGGCGGTCGAACACGCTCGGGATGATGTAGTCCTCGGACAGCTCGGAGGGGGAGATGACCTCGGCGATCCCGTACGCGGCCGCCAGCTTCATCTCCTCGGTGATCGCCACGGCTCGGGCATCCAGCGCACCCCGGAACAAGCCCGGGGAAGCACAGCACGTTGTTGATCTGGTTCGGGTAGTCCGAGCGGCCGGTCGCGACGATGCGCGCGTACTGGGCGGCCTCCTCCGGCATCACCTCGGGCTCCGGGTTGGCCATCGCGAAGACCATCGCGTCGTCGTTCATGCGGGACAGCTCATGCGCCTCGATCACGCCGGGCCCGGAGAGGCCGATGAACAGATCCGCGCCGTCGACAACGTCGCCCGGACCGCCGCTGCGGCGCTCGGAGTTCGTCTGCTCGGCATACCACCGCTTCAGCGGGTGCATCTCATCCCAGTCGTCACGCCCGACGTAGATCGCGCCATGTGTGTCGCATCCGATGATCTCCTTCACGCCCACCTGAAGCAGCATGCGCGTGACCGCGATCCCGGCCGCACCGAGGCCGACCATCGCCACGTGCAGGTCCTCGAGGCGCTTGCCGGTGATCTTCAGCCCGTTGAAGAGCGCCGCCATCACGACCACGGCAGTCCCGTGCTGATCGTCGTGGAACACCGGAATGTCGAGCGCCTCTTTGAGGCGATCCTCGATCTCGAAGCAGCGCGGCGAGGAGATGTCCTCGAGGTTGATGCCGCCGAAGCCGGGGGCGATCGCTTTGACGGTGGCGACGATCTCGTCCGGGTCCTTCGTGTCGAGGCAGATCGGGAACGCGTCGACGCCGCCGAACTCCTTCAGCAGCATCGCCTTGCCCTCCATCACCGGCATCGCGGCGCGCGGGCCGATGTCGCCCAGGCCGAGCACGGCAGAACCGTCCGACACCACGGCCACGTAGTTGCGCTTCAACGTGTAGCGGAAAGCCAGCTCGGGGTCCTCGTGGATGGCGCGGCAGACGCGGGCGACGCCCGGCGTATAGGCCATCGAGAGGTCGTCGCGGTTCTTCAGGGGATGCTTGTTGAGCTGCTCGATCTTGCCGCCCTCGTGCATGTTGAAGGTGCGGTCCGTGACGTCCAGGAGGTCGATCCCCTCGACGTCGCGTACCGCGGCCAGGATCTGGTCCCAGTGCTCCTGGCTGCGGGCGTCGATGGTGATGTCCCGCACGAGCGTGCCGCCCTCGGCCTTCACGATGTCGATCGCGCTCACCGATCCGCCCGCGTCGCCGATCGCGGAAGTGACGTCACCGAGCGTTCCCGGTTCGTTCTCGAGCTGTATGCGCAGCGTCAGGCTGTATGACGCGCTTGGTGTGACTGCCACGGGCCCCTGTCCTTGCCGCCGTCGGAGGCGTGTTCGCCTCTTCTTCGTGTTTGCAGGGGTAATCATACTTTCGACAGTTCGACGTTCGGGTTATGCACCCTTGCGGAGCTAGAGCGGTGCCGGGTGGATTCCTATGATCAGGCCATGGCCGACCGCGAGCTTTTCCTGATCGACGGCAACAGCCTCGCCTACCGAGCGTTCTTCGCGCTGCCAGAATCGATCGCCACCTCGCGCGGCGAGCCCACCAATGCGATCTTCGGCTTCGCCAGCATGCTGGTCAAGATCCTGACCGAGTACGGGCCCAAGGCCACGATCGTCGTCTGGGACGCCGGAATGTCGGGCCGGGAGAAGGAATACGAGCCGTACAAGGCCGAGCGCAAGCCTCGTCCCGACCTGCTGCGCGAGCAGTGGCCGAGCCTCGAGCCGCTGGTGGACGCGTTTGGTTACGAGAACGTGCGCGTCGAGGGATACGAGGCCGACGACGTGATCGCGAGCCTGGCCGAACAGGCCAAGGAGGCCGGAATCCCCGTGATGATCGTGACCGGTGACCGTGACGCCTACCAGCTCGCCACGAACGGCAGCGTGCGGATCATGACCACCTCCCGCGGGATCACCGACACCCGCGTGTACGACCGCGAGGGCGTGGTCGAGCGCTACGGGATCCCGCCCGAGCTCGTGACCGACTTCATCGGGCTGAAGGGCGACACCTCGGACAACATCCCGGGCGTCCCCGGCATCGGGGACAAGACGGCCGCGCAGCTGCTGCAGAAGTACGGGTCGCTCGACGAGGTGCTCGAGCACGTCGATGAGATCTCCGGCGAGAAGCGGCGCCAGAACCTGCGCGAGAACGCCGACCTGGCGCGCATCTCGAAGAGCCTCGCGACGCTCCATCGGGGAATCGACGCGGGTGTCGACGTGGCCGAGATCGTGGGCCGCGAGCCCGATCGCTCACGCCTGCGCGAGGTTTTCAACCGCTTCGAGCTGCGCGACCCCCTCCGCCGGCTGGAGGAAGCGCTGGGCGAGCAGGAGGCCGCGCCGCGGGCGGCGGGCGAGCGGCGCATCGAAGTAGCCGCGCACGAGACGCCGCTCGCCGGGCTCGCGGATCTCGGCGATGCGGCGGCGCTGGCGGTGACGCGGGAGGACGGCGCCGAGGGCCTGCGGTGGGCCGCGCACGACGGCGGGCAGGAGGTACTCACCGGGTCGGCCACGACGCTCGCGGAGGTGCTCGAGGCATGGGGCGAACGGCCGCTGGTCGCGCACGACTGGAAGGCGCTGCGCCGCGGCGCCGGCGACGCGGAGGCGGCGGCGCGGGAGGTGCGCCTTGCCAACGACACGATGGTCGCGGCATACCTGATCGATCCCGCCCGCCGGCGCTACCCGCTGGACGAGCTGCTGGACGAGGCCGGCATCGAGCCGGTCGTCGACGGCGGTGACGACGCGGCGCGGGCGGCCGTGGGAGTCCGCGTGCTTTCCGCCGATCAGCAGGAGCAGATCGACCGTCTCGAGCTGCGCCCCCTGCTGGAGGAGATCGAGCTGCCGCTCGTGGACGTCCTCTACCGGCTGGAGCTCCAGGG
This sequence comes from uncultured Solirubrobacterales bacterium, assembly GCA_963731895.1. GTDB lineage: Bacteria > Actinomycetota > Thermoleophilia > Solirubrobacterales > JBBDJG01 > CAVSXO01. The sequence continues at coordinate 156,877 of CAVSXO010000030.1, read as the reverse complement.
CGTAAAGCTCGACACGTACCGGCTGGGTGAGACCGCGGCCCGCGTCTCCGAGGAGGTCGACGAGCTGGAGCATCAGATCTTCGAGCTGGCCGGCGAGGAGTTCACGATCGGCTCCCCACAGCAGCTCGGCGCGATCCTGTTCGAGAAGCTGGAGCTGTCGCGCAAGCGCCGCGGCAAGACCGGCTTCTCCACCGACGCCCGCGTGCTGCGCGCGATCAGGGAGGAACACGCGATCGTCGAGAAGGTCGAACGGTGGCGGGAGCTGACCAAGCTGAGAAGCACCTACCTCGACGAGCTGCCCTCACTGATCGACGAGGCGACGGGGCGGCTGCACACCACCTTCAACCAGACGTCCACCACGACCGGCCGCCTGTCGAGCACCGACCCGAACCTGCAGAACATCCCGATTCGCACCGCGCTCGGCCGCCAGATCCGCAGCTGCTTCATCGCGGAGGAGGGAGCGCAACTGATCTCAGCCGACTACTCGCAGGTGGAGCTGCGGATCCTCGCCCATGTCGCCGGGGAGGAGGTCCTGAAGGCGATCTTCGAGCGCGGAGAGGACGTGCACACAGCCACCGCCGCCGAGGTGCTGAAGCTCGAGCCGGATCAGATCGGGCCGGGCGAGCGTTCCCGCGCGAAGGCGGTCAACTTCGGGATCGTCTACGGCCTCAGTGCGCACGGGCTGTCCGAGCAGCTCGCGATTCCCCACGAGGAGGCGGCCGAGTACATCGAGCGCTACCTGAACCGCTTCCCCGCGGTCCAGGCCTTCATCGAGCGCACGATTGCCGAGGCGACGGACCGGGGTTACGTGCAGACGCTGTTCGGTCGCCGCCGGATGATCCCCGAGCTGCGATCGCGCAAGTGGGGAACGCGCTCGCAGGGGGAGCGGCTGGCGGTGAACACGATCATCCAGGGGACCGCCGCGGACGTCATCAAGATCGCGATGGTGCGCTGCGACGCGGCCCTGCGCGAGGCGGGACTGGCGACGCGGCTCGTGCTCACGATCCACGACGAGCTGCTGTTCGAGGGGCCGGTGGCGGAGACCGAGCAGGCCACCGCCCTGGTGAAGGCCGAGATGGAGGGCGCGTGCGAGCTCGACCCGCCGCTGGTGGTGGACGTCGGCGTGGGCGAGAACTGGCTGGATGCAAAGTGAGTAAGGAGCTGATCGCGGCTCTCGCCACGGTCGTCGTGGGCTCGCTGATCGCGCTCCAAGCTCCGATCAACTCGGGGCTCGGCAAGGTGACCGGGACGCTGCCGGCCGCCGCGATCTCCTTCATCGTCGGCACCGTGCTGCTGCTCGGCATCGTGCTCGTCAGTGGCGAAGCAGGAAACCTCGCCAAGGCAGGGGAGGTGAGGTGGTACTACCTGATCGGCGGACTGCTCGGGGCCGCCTACGTGACGACGGTGCTGCTGACGGTCCGAACGCTGGGTGCCGGGGGCGTGACCGCCGCGACCGTTGCCGGCCAGCTCACGATGTCGGTGGTGATCGACCGGCTCGGCTTCCTCGGCCTTGATGAGACGCCGATCACGCTCACCCGCGTGATCGGCGTAGTGCTGCTGTTCGCCGGAACGGTCTTGGTGATCCGGACGTAACTCGGCGCCGCGTGGCGCTCAGGTCTTGCGCTCGAGGTCTCCGACCTCTTCCGCCTTGTCCTGCACGGCGTCCTGGGCGCGGTCGAGCTGGTCCTTGGCCTCGCCCTTGCGCTCCTCGCGGGCGCCCTGGCGCCGCAGCGACGAATCGCCGGTGATGTCGCCGGCAGCCTTTTTGGTACGTCCTGTGATCTTGTCGATGATGCTCATTTGAACCCTCTTCCGGTTGAGCGGCCAGCATCGGCCGCAGGGATCAGGGTTCCCCGTCTGCGCCCGTTTAACCCGAAGATTGGGCTCAGGCCGCAACCGCAGGCTGCTGTGCCGGCTCTGGTAGGCCAGGCGGGGCCGTCACGAAGCCCGGCGGCGCGACGGCGAGGTAGTGATCGAACGCCCAGCGCGTAAAGGCACGTGTGGCCATCGCACGGCTGGCAAGCGCCAGCACCCGGGGCGGCACGCGCGGAACGGCGCGCTGCGCGCGCAGCATCCAGCGGAACTTCCATTCGTGCTCGTCGGAGAAAGCCCCGTAGCGACGCTAGGGCGGTCTCACGCGTCGAGCGCCCCTCGACCACGTCCCGCAGCTCGCGCCCGAGCGCGATGCCGAAGTAGAGCGCGGTACGAATGCCCTCCGCGGTCAGCGGCAGGCAATGGCCCGCGGAGTCGCCCGCGAAGAAGACCCCACCCTCGGTTGCCGGGCGCAGGCGGTGCGGGATCCAGTTCCCCTGGTAGCGGACGGCGTCGCGCTGCAGCTGCCGGGCGAGGTCGACCGTCGGCTCCTTGACGTGGAAGCGGGGGTCGAACGAGCCGACGCCGACGCGCACCTCGTCGTCGGCCGGGAAGCTCCATCCGTAACCGGCCGGGACGATCGCGCGGTCGACCCAGATCTCGAGCTCATCGGCGCTGCCGCCGGGATGGACCTCGAGGCCGCGCGACAGCGGAGCATCCGGAGGCTGGAAGCCGGTCACCGCCGAGGATCCTCCGCCACCCGAGTGCGTCCACGACGAGCGGCGCCGAGACCGCGCCGCGATCGGTGCGGATCTCGATCGCCGCGCCGGTCCCGGCGCCGCGGCCCTCGACCTTGGCGGTCTCGAAGTCGGCGTCGTTCTGGTCGTCGAGCAGGCCGCAGAGCTGCGGGTAGTCGAACGTCGAGAATGTCCAGGGCAGCGGGAACCGGACCGTCGAGTGCGGGGTGTGCATGACGAGCTTGTCGAAGGTCTGGCGGATCGAGCGCCCGAGCCCGAGCGCCTCCAGCCAAGCGGTGGGCGCCGCGCAGGCGGACGTCTGGCGCTCGCCGATCTCGTACCTGTCGAGCAGCAGAACACGGCCGGTTCCCTGTCAGCTCGCGGGCCACCGCAAGCCCCGCGAAGCTGGCCCCGCACACGATCACGTCGTAGTCTCCGGCCAGCGGAGTCCGCTCGCCGCCTCTCTTGGTGCGCCGCCTGGGCATGCGTGGAGGCAGGCTACCAGCGGCTTTCCGCGGCGCGGCCGGCCGGGTATCGATCGCTATAGTTCCGCGGGTGCCGCAGGTCGACGCGCCTCCCCAGGAAGCCACGGGGACTGCTGTTAAGCCGGATTTGCGCGACTTCATGATCGAAGTCGACGGCCAGCTGATCCCCAATTACGACGCCACGATGATCTCGTTCAACGAGGGCGATGTCGTGACGGGCAAGGTCGTCCGCATCGACAAGGACGAGGTCCTGGTCGACATCGGCTACAAGTCGGAAGGGGTCATACCTCAGAACGAGCTGTCGATCCGGCGCTCGATCGACCCCGCCGAAGAGGTGCAGCTCGACGAGGAAGTCGACGCCCTGGTGCTCACCAAGGAGGACCAGGACGGCAGGCTGATCCTGTCGAAGAAGCGCGCCCGCTTCGAGCGCGCCTGGCGGCGGATCGAGGCCGCGGCCGAGTCCGGAGAGCCGGTCGAGGGCACCGTGATCGAGGTCGTCAAGGGCGGCCTGATCATCGACCTCGGCGTACGCGGCTTCCTGCCCGCCTCGCTGGTCGACATCCGGCGGGTCCAGAACCTGGACGAGTTCCTGGGCCAGAAGATCGAGTGCAAGGTCATCGAGCTGAACCGCAGCCGCAACAACGTCGTGCTCTCGCGGCGCGCGGTGCTCGAGGAGGAGCGCAAGGAGGCCCGCCAGCAGATCCTCGATCGCCTCCAGCGCGGCGAGGTCGTGACCGGCACGATCTCGAACATCGTCGACTTCGGCGCGTTCGTCGACCTGGACGGCATCGACGGCCTGATCCACATCTCCGAGCTTTCATGGGGCCACGTGAACCACCCGTCCGAGGTGCTGTCGATCGGCGACGAGGTGAGCGTGAAGGTGCTCGACATCGACCGCGACCGCCAGCGCATCTCCCTCGGCCTCAAGCAGACCCAGGAGGATCCGTGGGAGCGCGTCGTGCGCACCTACAACATGGGCGACGTGCTCGAGGGCAAGGTCACGAAGGTCGTCAGCTTCGGCGCCTTCGTCGAGATCATGGAGGGTGTCGAGGGCTTGGTTCACATCTCCGAGCTCGCCCAGCACCACGTCGAGAACCCGCGCGAGGTCGTCGAGCCCGAAGACCACGTGAAGGTGAAGATCCTCGAGATCGACGAGGAGCGCCGCCGGCTCTCGCTGAGCCTGAAGCGCGTCGAGGGGCAGGTGCTGCCGCGCAAGGAGCTGGCGCCGGTCGAGCCGGTGGACGACCAGGAGGTCGCGGAGCAGGACGTGCCGGACCTGGGCCTGTCCGACGAGGTCTTCACGCCGGAGGCGGAGGCCGAGGCGCCTGCCGAGGCGGAGGCAGAGGCAGCGGCGCCCGCGGAAGCCGAGGCCGAGGTCGCGGAGCCGGAGCCTGAGGCGGACCGAGGAGCCCGCCGCCGAAGAGCCTGCCGCCGAGGAGCCGGCCGCTGAAGAGCCGCCGCTGAGCCTGCCGCTGACGAAGAACAGCCGGCCCCGGCGGCTGAAGCCGAAGCAACAGAGCCGCAGGCCGACGAGCAGACCTGACGCCGTGCTCTTCGTCGGCTTGACCGGGGGCATCGGCTCCGGCAAGTCGGAGGCGCTGGCCGCTTTCGAGCGCCTCGGGGTTCCGACCCTCTCGACCGACGCCGTCGTGCACGACCTGCTGGTGGCTCCCGAGGTGCGCGACCTGCTGCACGGCCGGTGGGGCGACCGGGTGCTGGCCGGACGGCGAGGTGGACCGCGCAGCGGTCGCGACGATCGTCTTCGACAGGCCCGAGGAGCTGGCCTGGCTCGAGGGCACGCTGTTCCCGCGTGTGGGTGAGCGCATGGTCGCGTGGCGAGCGGGGCTCGAGGGGCAGCACGACGTCGCGGTCGTCGAGGTCCCGCTGCTGTTCGAGGCCGGTATCGAGGGCGCCTTCGATGCGACGGTCGCCGTGCTCGCCGATGAGGCGCTGCGCGAGGAGCGCGCCGGCGCCCGGGGTCACGAGGGCGTGGAGGGCCGCACGGGGAGGCAGCTCTCGCAGGACGAGAAGGCGGAACGTGCCGACCACGTGATCCGCAACGACGGCACGATTTCCGATCTGGAGGCTGCGGTGGCGGCGGTGCTCGCCGAGCTTCGCGGTAGGGTCAACGGATGAGACAGCGGAGCGATGGCAGCGAGCTCGACTCCGACGCCGGCCCGGGGCCGGGTGCACCCCGCGGCTCGCCGCCGCGCCAACCGGCGCCGGAACGCCCTGGTCATCGGCATGCTCGGCACCGGGCTGATCGCCGCCGTGATCGCGCTGAAGCCGACTGTCGACGACGCGATCAAGGAGATCACTCTCCCCCTCGAGCACGAGGACGTGATCCGGCAGCAGTCGCGCGACAAGAACCTCGACCCGGCGCTCGTCGCGGCCGTCATCTACCGCGAGTCCAAGTTCCGCGACGCGACGTCGTCAGCGGGCGCCAAGGGCCTGATGCAGATCCTGCCGAGCACCGCCCAGTTCATCGCCCACCGCAGCGGGGGCACCCAGTTCGAGGTGCGCGACCTGGCCGACCCGCAGATCAACATCTCCTACGGGAGCTGGTACCTGCGCTACCTGCTCGACCGCTACGACGGCAACGAGGTGGCGGCGGTCGCCGCCTACAACGCGGGGCACGAGCGGGTCGACGACTGGGGCGGTGAGCGGCTGACGCTGGACGACATCCGCTTCGCCGAGACCGAGGACTACGCGCGCGACGTGATGGACAAGCGCGGGGAGTACCGGGTCAAGTACCCCGCCGAGCTCGGGCTTTAAGTCCACCGTGCTGACTTTTGGTTGCATGGCAACCACAGGGCGGACCGGTTCAGGCCGGTAGATCAGGTTCAGGCCGCTAGATACCCTTGGGGCATGCCGCCCTTCAAGTTCAATCCCGCCTATTCGCCCGTCGCCGACCAGCCGAAGGCCACCGCCGAGCTGGCCGAGGGCATCGCCGCCGGCCACAATTTCCAGACCCTGCTCGGGGTGACCGGCTCGGGCAAGACGGCCACGATGGGCTTCGTGATCGAGCAGGTCCAGAAGCCCACGCTGGTGCTGGCGCACAACAAGACGCTCGCGGCTCAGCTCTGCAGCGAGTTCCGCGAGTTCTTCCCCGACAACGCGGTCGAGTACTTCGTCTCCTACTACGACTACTACCAGCCGGAGGCGTACGTCCCGCACCAGGACCTCTACATCGAGAAGGACTCCTCGATCAACGACGAGATCGACCGCCTGCGCCACGCGGCGACGGCATCGCTGTTCGCGCGCGAGGACGTGATCATCGTGGCGTCCGTCTCCTGCATCTACGGGATCGGCTCGCCCGAGCTCTACAAGGAGAAGATGCTGCTCTTCAAGCAGGGCGAGTGGATCGACCGCGACGAGACGCTGCGCAAGCTGGTCTCGATGCAGTACGTCCGCAACGACGCCAACCTCCAGCGCGGCAACTTCCGCGTGCGCGGCGAGGTGCTCGAGGTGCACCCCTCCTACGCCGAGAGCGCCTACCGGGTCCAGCTGTTCGGAGACGAGATCGAGCAGATCCAGCACTTCGACCCGCTCACCGGCGAGATCCACCACGAGCTGTCGCACGTGTCGGTGTGGCCGGCCACGCACTACGTGACCTCCGACGACATCATCGAGCGCTCGCTGTGGGAGATCCGCACGGAGCTCGAGGAGCGCGTGAAGGTCTTGCAATCCGAGGGCAAGGAGCTGGAGGCCCATCGCCTGCGCCAGCGCACCGAGTACGACATGGAGATGCTGAAGGAGATGGGCTTCACCTCCGGCATCGAGAACTACTCGCGCATCCTCGACGGCCGCCCGCCGGGCTCGCCTCCGCACACGCTGATCGACTACTTCCCCGACGACTTCCTGATGTTCCTCGACGAGTCGCACCAGACGGTGCCGCAGCTCGGCGGGATGTACGAGGGCGACCGCTCCCGCAAGCAGACGCTGGTCGACTACGGGTTCCGGCTCCCCTCGGCGATGGACAACCGGCCGCTGCGGTTCGACGAGTTCCTCCAGCGGGTGCCGCAGATGGTGTTCGTGTCCGCGACCCCCGGGCCCGTACGAGCGCGCAGCACTCGAAGCAGGTCGTCGAGCAGATCGTGCGCCCGACCGGCATCGTCGACCCCGAGGTCGAGGTGCGCGAGACCAAGCACCAGATCGATGACCTGATGAACGAGATCAAGGCGCGCGCGGACCTGAACGAGCGCGTGCTGGTCACGACTCTCACCAAGAAGATGGCCGAGGACCTGACGGGCTACCTGCTCGAGTACGGGTTCCGGGTCCGCTACCTCCACTCGGAGATCGACACGATCGAGCGCATCCAGATCATCCGGGACCTGCGGCTCGGCGAGTACGACGTGCTGGTCGGCGTGAACCTGCTGCGCGAGGGGCTCGACCTGCCGGAGGTGTCGCTGGTCGCGATCCTCGACGCCGACAAGGAGGGCTTCCTGCGCGGCGAGACGAGCCTGATCCAGACGATCGGCCGCGCGGCCCGGAACGTGAAGGGCAGGGTGCTGATGTACGCGGACAAGGAGACGGCGGCGATGCGCGCCGCGATCGGCGAGACCGACCGCCGCCGCACGATCCAGGTCGCGTACAACACCGAGCACGGGATCACGCCCGAGACGGTCAAGAAGGGCATCTCCGACATCAGCGACTTCCTCGCGCTGGAGTCGACAGGTGCCGCGCTCGAATCGGCGCCGCGCCGCGCGCGACGAGGAAATCCGCTCGCCCGAGGAGCTCGAGAAGCTGATCGTGGAGCTGGAGGAGGAGATGCTGGCGGCGGCCGAGGAGCTGCGCTTCGAGTACGCGGCGAAGCTGCGCGACGAGATGCGGGACCTGCGGCACGAGTTGGACCGGGGCGCCGGCGAGGCTCCGCCGACGATGCGGTCCTAGGCTCTCCTCGACCTGAGCCATGCGCATACCGGTCTTCTCGGGCCCGCGAGCCGCCCGCTTGAGCCTGGAATCGCTTGGCGTGATCGAATACCGGGGGATGAGCCGTCCAGCCGACATCGAGCAGGAGTTCGAGGCTGCCGGCCTGCTGGAGGGCCTGGACGACGGAGCGCGCGACGCGCGCGTGCGCCTCCTCCAGGACCTCGCAGCCGACGGAGTCTCGATCGAGGAGATGAAGGCGGCGCTGGCCGAGGGCCGGCTCGCGCTGCTTCAGGTCGAGCGCGTGCTGGCGGGGGAGCCGCGCCTCACTCCTCGTGAGGTGGCCAAGGCCGCCGGTATCCCGGTCGAGTTCTTCATCGCGATGCGCCAGGCGGTCGGTATCGCGCGACCCGATCCGGATGAGCGTGTCTGCGACGCCCAGGACGTCTCGTCGGCACAGGCCTTCGCTCACCTGCGGGGGGCCGGCTTCCCGGAGGACAGCCTGCTGGACGTGACGCGCGTGCTGGGCGCCGGACTGGCTCAGACCGCGGACGCGATGCGCATGGCGATGGCCACCGTGCTGCTCGAATCGGCCGCGGACGAATACGAGCTCGCGACCCGGAACGCGGAGGCCGCGCGAGAGCTGCTGCCGCTGATGACGCCGCTGATGGAGCACACCCTGCGTCTCCACATCCGTGACCAGACCCGCAGCCAGCTCTTCTGGCAGGCCGAGGGTGCGTCGCCGAATCTGCGCCAGGTATGGGTCGCGTTTCGCCGACATGGTGGGGTTCACCCGCCTCGGTGAGCGCATCGACCCCCAGGATCTGGGCGGACTGGTGACGCGGCTCACCGACCTCGCACTGGATACCGTCACCGCTCCGGTGCGGCTCGTGAAGACGATCGGGGACGCCGCGATGCTGGTCTCGCCCGTCCCGGGCCCGCTCGTGGAGGCGGCGCTCACACTGGTGGAACGGGCCGATCAGCAGGAGGACGGGTTTCCTCCTCTGCGAGCCGGCCTGGCGGGGGGCGTCGCGCTCAGCCGGGGCGGGGACTGGTACGGGCGACCGGTGAACCTCGCCAGCCGTGTGACCGAGGTTGCCAGGCCGGGCAGCGTGCTCGCCACCGCGGAGGTGCGCGATGCGGCCGGCGACGACCGCTACTCGTGGTCGCGCGCCGGCCGCTGGGAGCTGAAGGGGTTCAGGGAGCGGGTGCCGCTGTACCGGGCCCGCCGGGCGGAGGAGGCTGGGTGAGGGCGCGAGCCTGGACCGTCAGCAGCACGCTGACGACCAAGATCCACAGGCCGCCACCGAGGAACGCGACAAAGCCGATCGGTGTGAGGCCGACCACGCCGAGCAGGATCGCGACCCAGCCCAGCCATCTGGGCAAAGACCCGTACAGCGCAATCGACAGGCCGCTGGAAAGCAGGAGCACCGCGGCTCCAAGGGCGATCGGCGGCCAGTCGTTGTCCCACAGCGCCTGCAGCGCCTGTACGGCGGTCGGCTCGATGTCGTCCGCCGCTTCGGCGAGCGAGAAGCTGATCGCCGCGTCGAACGCGGCCCCGGCCGCCATCACGGTTGCCCCCGCGAGGGCAACGGCGGGCAGCATCCCGCCCTCACCCGGCGCGGCGCGGAGCACCTTGCGCAGGTAGCCGGCGAAGAAGAGGAGCAGAGCCGCGGCGATCAGCTCGAGCAGGACGCCGATCTGCACGGAGTCCTTGTTGTCGACGTAGTGGTCGACGATCTCCTGCGGCGGGTTCTTCACGTCGGGCGGCTCTCCGCCGACGAGGAACCCGATGATCAGGACGACGACGAAGGCAACGCCCGTCAAGGGCGCGAGCCACTCTCCTCTTCTCACTTGGACCTCCTCAGTAGTGGCGGCCACCTGGCCAAAGCGCCAGTCGCTCGCCTCCCCATCGAACCGGCGCGAGTCTAGCCGCGCCGCCCGACGCCGCGCCGGGGCCGCCTGGGCCTCGAGCCCGCGGCTCCAGGGGGGTTTGGGAGGCAACCTAGAATTGGTTCATCGCCGCCGATGACCGCATCCGCATCTCGGGTGCGCGCGAGCACAATCTCAAGGACATCACCCTCGAGCTGCCGCGCGACGCCCTGATCGTCATGACCGGGCTCTCCGGGTCCGGTAAGTCGAGCCTTGCCTTCGACACCATCTATGCCGAGGGCCAGCGCCGCTATGTGGAGTCGCTGTCGGCCTACGCCCGGCAGTTCCTGGGTCAGATGGACAAGCCCGACGTCGATTCGATCGAGGGTCTGTCCCCGGCGATCTCGATCGACCAGAAGACGACCTCCCGAAACCCACGGTCGACGGTCGGCACGGTCACCGAGATCTACGACTACCTGCGACTGCTGTGGGCCCGGATCGGCCACCCCCACTGCCACAGCTGCGGGGCGCCGATCGCCGGGCAGTCGGTGGAGCAGATCGTGGACCACGTGATGACGCTGCCCGAGAGCACGCGGTTCATGGTGCTCGCGCCGGTGGTCCGCGGGCGCAAGGGCGAGTACAAGGACCTGTTCGAGGAGATGAGAGCCGAGGGCTACACCCGCGTGAAGGTCGACGGGGAGCTGCGGCGGCTCGAGGACGGCATCGAGCTGGACAAGAAGTACAAGCACGACATCGCGGTCGTGGTCGACCGCCTCCAGATGAAGCCGGACGTGCGCAAGCGGCTGGCCGACTCGGTGGAAACCGCCGTGGCGCTCGCGGAGGGGCTCGTCGAGGTGGAAATGGTCGACGGCGCTGAAGCCCCCAAGCCGCATTCCTCCGGGGCGAAGGGTGTCCGTGAATCGGCCTCCACCCTCGTCTTCTCGGAGAAGTTCTCCTGCCTGAAATGCGGCACGTCCATGCCGGAGCTGGAGCCGCGGATCTTCTCGTTCAACTCTCCGCACGGTGCGTGTCCGCGGTGCACCGGCCTCGGGTCCCAGATGGAGATCGACCCTGACCTCGTGGTGGACCCGTCGCTGTCGGTCAACGAGGGCGCGATCCTGCCCTGGAGCTCAGGGGCCGACTACTACGAGCAGCTCGCACAGGCGATCGGCGAGAAGTACGGCATCGACCTGGACGTGCCGTGGGAGGACCTCGCGGAGGAGGATCAGGATCTGTTCCTGTACGGCGCCGAGGGCGAGCGGGTGTATGTCTCCTACCGCAACCGGATGGGGCGGCGGCGGTCCTACATGGCTCCACTCGAGGGCATCGTGACGAGCCTCGAGCGCCGGTATCTGGAGACCGACTCCGAGTATTCGCGCGAGCGCATCGAGGAGTACATGTCGGTGCGACCGTGCCCGGAGTGCCACGGCGCGCGGCTGCGGCCCGAGACGCTGGCCGTGAAGGTCGGCGGCATCGGCATCCACGAGTTCACGCGCAAGTCAGCGCGCGACGCGATCGGGTGGCTCGACGCCCTCGACCTGACGGATACGGAGCAGCAGATCGCGTCCCGGATCCTGAAGGAGATCGTCGAGCGGCTGCGGTTCCTGGACTCGGTGGGAGTCGGGTACCTGACGCTGGAACGAGCGGCGGCGACTCTGTCGGGGGGCGAGGCGCAGCGCATCCGGCTCGCGACGCAGATCGGGTCCAGCCTCGTGGGCGTGCTCTACATCCTGGACGAGCCTTCGATCGGGCTGCACCAGCGCGACAACCACAAGCTGCTGGACATGCTCGCGCGGCTGCGCGACCTCGGCAACACGGTGATCGTGGTCGAGCACGACGAGGGCACGATGCGGGCCGCCGACCACATCGTCGATCTCGGCCCGGGGGCCGGCGAACACGGCGGTCATGTGGTCGCGGAGGGACCGCCGTCGAAGGTGAAGCGGGTCGCCCAGTCCCTGACCGGGCAGTACCTGGCAGGGAAGCGGCAGATCCCCGTGCCGGCCGAGCGGCGCGCGGGAAAGGGAGCGATCCAGGTCCTGGGCGCCGAGCAGCACAACCTGAAGAAGATCGACGTCGAGTTCCCGCTCGGAGTCTTCGCCTGCGTGACCGGCGTCTCCGGCTCGGGGAAGTCCACACTGGTGAACGAGATCCTTTACCGGGCCGTCGCGAACCGCCTGCACCGCGCCAAGATGCGACCCGGCAAGCACAGGAAGGTGACGGGCACCCAGAACGTCGACAAGATCATCAACATCGATCAGTCCCCGATCGGCCGCACGCCCCGCTCGAACCCGGCCACCTATACCGGCGTGTTCGATCACATCCGCGAGCTGTACTCCCGCACCCCGGAGAGCCCGCGCGCGCGGCTACAAGCCCGGCCGCTTCTCGTTCAACGTGAAGGGCGGCCGCTGCGAGGTGTGTGCCGGCGACGGACAGATCAAGATCGAGATGCACTTCCTGCCGGACGTGTACGTGCCCTGCGAGCAGTGCCACGGTAAGCGCTACAACCGCGAGACGCTCGACATCCGCTTCAAGGGCAAGACGATCTCCGACGTGCTGGAGATGTCGGTCGAGGAGGCGCTCGACTTCTTCGGGAAGCTCCCGAAGATCAAGCGCCGGCTCCAGACTCTCCACGATGTCGGCCTCGACTACCTGCGACTCGGCCAGCCCGCGACCCAGCTGTCGGGCGGCGAGGCGCAGCGCGTGAAACTGGCGTCGGAGCTGAGCAAGGTCGCCACCGGCGCGACGCTCTACATCCTGGACGAGCCGACCACGGGACTCCATTTCGCCGACGTGCAGCGCCTGCTGGAGGTGCTCGGCAAGCTCGTCGACATGGGCAACACGGTCGTCGTGATCGAGCACAACCTCGACGTGATCAAGTCCGCCGACTGGGTGGTCGACCTCGGGCCCGAGGGCGGCGACGGCGGCGGGCAACTCGTCGCGGCCGGCACGCCCGAGGACGTGGCGGCGGTGAAGGACTCCTACACCGGTCAGTTCCTGCGCTCGATCGTCGGCGAACCGCCGGCTCCCGCGGTGCGCCGCCGCAAGGCCGCGTAGCCGCGGTTTTCGACCCCGCGCCCAGCGGGTAGCACGGGTCCCATGGCCCAAACGACGGGCAGGAACGCCCGCGCCCAAGCGGCCGGGCTTGATCTTCCCTCGCGGTACGCGGTCGTGAACATGATCGGCGTCGGCGGCATGGCCTCGATCTGGGCCGCCGACGACGAGGTTCTGCGCAGGCGCGTGGCGATCAAGGTGCTTGCCGAGCAGTTCGCCGAGCAGCCGACGTTCGTGTCACGGTTCGAGCGCGAGGCACGGACCGCCGCGCTGCTGTCCGGGCACCCGCATGTGATCACGATCTATGACGTCGGCGACCAGGCCGGGCGGCCGTTCATCGTGATGGAGTACCTGGCCGGGGGCACGCTCGCCGAGCGAATGGCGGGCAGCCGGCCGCCGCGCCAGGATGTCCTCGAGTGGCTGCACGAGGCTGCCTCCGCGCTCGACTACGCGCACGAGAAGGGCGTCGTGCACAGGGACGTGAAGCCGCGCAACCTGCTGTTCGATGACCGCGACCGGCTGGTGGTCGCCGACTTCGGGATCGCGCGCGCCGCCTTCGAAGAGGCCCTGACGGTGAGCGGCGAGCTCCTGGGCACGGCCGCCTATATCTCCCCGGAGCAGGCGCTCGGTCAGCCGGCCACGCCGGCCAGCGACCGCTATGCGTTCGCTGTCGTGGCGTTCGAGGCGCTCACCGGTGGCCTGCCCTTCGGAGGCGGCACGCTGGTCGAGATCGCACACCGCCGCACCGAGCAGGACCCGCCGCGCGCCAGCGACCGCGCGCCCGAGGTGCCGCCGGCCGTCGACGACGTGCTGCTGCGGGGGCTTGCACGTGAGCCGGGCGAGCGGTGGGGGACGGCCACGGCGTTCGTCGACGGGCTGGAGCAGGCTTACGTCGCGCCGGCCCTGGCCCAGGCCCATGCAGAGGCTGCCCAGACTCCGGGCCAGCCGGTGCAGGCCCCCGCGTCCGCGCCCCCGACGACGCATGTCACCTGGTCACGTCCACGGCGCCGCGCCCGGACTGCGCCCGTCCTGCTGGGCCTGGCGGCGATCGTCGTGGGGCTGATCGTCGGGCTCACGGTCCTGAACGGCAACGATGGGTCGGGCGGAGGCACGGATCGCCCCTCGCAGCGCACGCAATCCGCGCAACGCGACAAGCGCAGCCAGCCGGAGCCCCGGCAGACGACAACGCCCGCGCCCGCCGAGCAGAAGCAGTCCGACGCCTCACCGGCCCAGCTCAACGATCAGGGGTTCGCGCTCATGAACTCCGGCGACTACGACCGCGCGATCCCTGTTCTCGAACGCGCGGTCGCGGCGTTCCCTGAGGGCAGCACGGACATCACGCTGGCGTACGCGCTCTACAACCTCGGCCGCTCGCTGCGCCTGGCCGGGCGCCCTGCTGAGGCGATTCCCATTCTGGAGCGCCGCCTGGAGTTCAGCAACCAGCGCGGCGTGGTGAAGAAGGAGCTGAAGGCCGCTCGCGGCGCAACTGGCGGTGGGGCCGGCGGCAACGGTGGCGGGGGGAGGGACGAAGGGGACGAGGGCGACTAGAGGATGCGCTCCGGCGGGTCCTGCTCGAACCACTTCCGGTAGATCCGGGTGTAGGTCCCGTCGCGTTTCATGCGCGCGAGCGCGGTGTTGACCCGACTGCGCAACCGCTGCGAGTCCTTCGCGAAGGCCAGGCCGTATTCCTCGTCCGCCTCGATCGTCTGCACGACCACCAGGTCCTGCTTCGAGCGCTCCTGGTATTTCGAGACCGCGAAGTCGTAGATCACGGCCTCCACCTGACCGGCCTGCAGCGCCTTGAACGCGTCGTCGATCAGGTCATACGGGCGCACGGTCCTCGCATCGACCTCGTCTCTCGCATAGGCGGCGCCGGCGGTACCGCGCTGCGCGCCGATCGTCTTGCCGTCCAGGTCGGCCACGGTCTTGATGTCACTCCCGCGCTTCACGGTCACGGATTGGTCGGCCGGGAAGTACGGATCCGAGAAGTCCACGATCTTCTCGCGCTCCGGCGTGATGGGCGCGGCAGAAGCGACCATGTCGAACCGCCCCTGGGCGAGGTTGCGGAAGATCGGATCGAAAGGCGCCTTCACGAACCGGGCCTCCAGGTCGAGCCGCTTCGCGATCTCGTTCACGATGTCCACGTCGAAGCCCTCGTAGCCGGGTGGGCGGCCGAACTCGAAGGGCGGGTAGGGAATGTCCGAGCCGACCCGCAGCTGGCCCGCCGTGATCGTGCCCAGACCGCGGCCACCGCCACTATCCCCGCCACCGTCGTCGCCACACCCGGTGCCCACGAAAGCCGCCGCAATCAGTACGAACACTGCAAGACCTGTGCGCGAGGGGAACACTGCCGGTGATTATGTAATCAATCGCACCAGGGTCCCCGATGTTCTCCCTACACTCGCTGCGATGGCGGAGGACGGCGTGCAGCCGCAGACGCCCTATCTCGACGCCCTGCGCGCGTACGCCGCGCGCTCGCCGGGACGCTTCCACGTCCCCGGTCACAAGGGCGGCGCAGCGGCCGACCCGGTGCTGACCGAGGCGTTCGGGCAGCGAGCGCTGGAGCTCGACATCCCTGCGCTCACGGAGGGCATCGACGCGGGCCCGGAGCCGACACCCTTCCAGCTCGCCCAGGAGCTTGCCGCGCAGGCATGGGCCGCCGCCCGCACCTGGTTTCTGATCAACGGCGCCTCGCAGGGCAACCATGCCGCCTGCGTCGCGCTCGCACAGGGCGGCGAGCAGGTCGTGGTGCAGCGCAACGTGCACTCCAGCACGATCGACGGGCTCGTCGTGTCCGGCCTGCGGCCGTCTTCGTGGCCCCGGAGATCGACCCGGAGCTCGGCATCGCGCACTGCGTCACGCCTGAGGCGCTCGATCGCGCGCTTGCCGGTGCGCCCGGGGCGGTCGGAGCGATGGTCGTGTCGCCCACCTACTTCGGCGCGGTTGCCGACGTGCACGGGCTTGCCGAAGTGGCGCACCGGCACGGAGTGCCGTTGGTCGTGGACGAGGCATGGGGCGCCCATCTCGCGTTCGGTCCTTCGCTGCCGCGGCATGCGCTCGCTTGTGGCGCGGACCTCGTCGTCTCGAGCACCCACAAGATCATCGGCAGCTTCACCCAGTCCGCGATGCTGCACCTGGGCGAAGGCGGGCGCCTCGACGAGCACGTGGTGGACCGCGCGATCACGCTGCTGGAGTCGACCAGCCCGAGCTCGCTGCTGTGCGGCTCGCTCGACGCGGCCCGGGCGTTCGCCGCCGGGAGCGGCGCGCGCCTGCTCGAGGAGACGGTGCGGGCGCTCGCGGTCGCGCGGCAGGCGATCGCGCGCATCCCGGGCCTCGACGTGCTGGACGAGCGGCTCGGCGACCGCCCGGGCGTGCACGGCTACGACCCGCTGCGGCTCGCCGTCGACGTGCGGGGCACGGGCGTGAGCGGCTACCGGTTGGCGCAGCTGATGCGCGAGCGTGACATCAACCTCGAGCTGGCCGGCGAGAACGTGATCGTGGCGGTGTTCGGGATGGGGGAGACCGCGACCGACAACGCGGCCCGCCTGGTCGAGGCGCTCGAGCAGGCGGTCGAGTCAGCTTCCGCGGCGAGCGCGACGCCGAAGGGCGGCGACCTGATTCCCGCCGCCGCCCGTGGGGGCCGCTCGAGATGACGCCCCGCGAGGCGTTCCTCGGCGCCCAGGAGGTGGTGCCGATCGAGGATGCGGTGGGCCGGATCGCGGCCGAGTCGCTGGCGGCGTACCCGCCGGGGATCCCGAACGTGCTGCCGGGCGAGCGGCTGACCGCGGAGACCTGGGAGTACGTGCAGGCGATCCTCGCCCACGGCGGGAGCCTGCGCGGAGCCAGCGACCGCACGCTGCGCACGGCGCGCGTGGCGGTGGAGGCGCGATGAGCGCCTCGCTACGGCCCGCCGGACGCCGCGCAGTCGCCGCGCTACACGGGCGTGCGCACGTTTGCGCGCTGTCCCGCACGTGACCGACCCGGAGGGGGTCGACGTTGCGGTCGTCGGCGTTCCGTTCGACACCGCGACCAGCCACCGGCCGGGCGCGCGCTTCGGACCCGAGGCGATCCGCTCCGCGTCGATCGGCCTGCGCCCGTACCACCCGCCGCTCGACGTCGACGTGTTCGGGACGCTGTCGGTGGTCGACTGGGGCGACCTCGACATCACGCCCGGCAACGCCGAGCGCACCGCCACGCAGATCGCAGCGGGGCTCGAGCCGCTGGCCCGGGCGGGGGTCGTACCGATCGTGCTCGGCGGCGACCACTCGGTCGTGCTCGGCGAGCTGCGCGCGCACGCGGCGGTGCACGGGCCCGTGGCGCTGGTCCTGCTCGACGCCCACGCCGACACGTGGGACCACTACTACGGCGAGCGCTACTTCCACGGCACGCCGTTCCGCCGCGCGCTGGAGGAGGGCCTGCTCTTGCCGGAGCGCTCGCTGCTGGCCGGCATGCGGGGACCGCTGTACTCGCGCTCCGACCTCTCGGAGGCGCGCGCGATGGGCTTCGAGATCGTGCCCGACGGCGAGCTGCGGGCGATGGAGCCCGCCGAGTACGGCCGGCGCGTGCGGGCGCGGGTCGGCGATGCGCCCGCGTTCCTCAGCTTCGACATCGACGTGTTCGACCCCGCCTTCGCCCCCGGCACCGGCACGCCGGAGGTCGCCGGGCTCGACTGCCCGCGAGGCGCTCGGCCTGATCCGCTCGCTGGCGGGCATGCGGTTCGCCGGCTTCGACGTGGTCGAGGTCTCGCCGCCCTACGACGGGCCCGGCGAGACGACGGCCCTGCTCGCCGCGAGCGTCGCCTACGAGTTCCTCGCCCTGACGGCGATCGCGAAGCGGTCGTGACGCCGTCGTATCCGCTGCATCGCGCAGGTGCGGCTGTGGTGGCAGAAGCGGCGCGAATACGAGCGCAACGAGCGCTGGATGCGGAAGGCGCGGCTGCGCTGGCACTTCCTGCGCCGCGACTCCTACCTGCGCTTCCCCGTGAACGGCAACCTGCTGGAGGCGCTCGACGAGGGCCGCGCCGAGATCGGCCCCTGGGTGCTGATCGAGCGCGGATGCTGGTTCGCCCTCTACCCCGAGACGGCCTCGATGGCGATCGGGGAGGGAACGATCCTGAACCTCGGCTGCATGATCGCGGCGACGGAGCGGATCGAGATCGGCGCCCACTGCATGTTCGCCAACCACTGCTTCGTGGCGGACGCGGACCACCGCTTCGACGACCCGGATCTGCCGATCACGTGGCAGGGATTCAACGGCGCGGCCCGGTCAAGATCGGCGACAACTGCTGGTTCGGCACGAACTGCGTGGTGACCGGCGGTGTCACGATCGGAGACAGAACGGTGGTCGGGGCGAATTCGGTGGTGACGAAGGATCTGCCCGCGGGCGTGGTGGCCGCCGGCGCGCCCGCGAAGGTCATCAAGGAGATCGAGTTCAAGAAGAACCTCGTCCGTGACGCCGAGTCGGCGGCGAATCTGCTCGCAGACTGCGCGGTCTTAGCTCAGACACCTGCACCATCACGGTTCGCTCGCGCGGAGTGTCGTCGAAGTCGAGCAGCACGAACTGCTGCCAGGTGCCGGTCAGGAGCCGGCCGTCCTTGAGCGGGACCGTCTCGGACGGGCCGATGATCGCGGCCTGGAGGTGTGCGTGGGCGTTCGTGTCGCCCTGCACCTCGTTGTGCTGGTAGAAGGCCTCGGGCGGGACGAGCCGGTCCATCAGCTCCCTCAGGTCCCGCACGCCGCCCGGCTCGTACTCGATCAGCCTGATCGCGGCGGTCGAGTGCGCCACGAACACGTTCACGATGCCGTCGTCGGCGCCGCTGGTCTGTACCACCTCCTGCACGCCGCGGGTGATGTCGATGATGTCCCCGTTTCCCTCGGTGGACACCCGGAGCTGAGCGCTGTGGACGGCCATCGGCGCGAACCCTAGCACGACGCCCGCGCCAGGCGGTCAGGTCATGAACGTCGGCGGCGTCCCAGGGCTTGCCCGGGGCGATCATCTCGCGGAAGCGCTCCAGCTCGGCCGGGTCGATCCAGTAGGTGTGCTCCTCGGCCGGGAAGCGCCCGTCGCGGACCTCCTCCGCGTAGGCCCGCACGCCCTCGACCATCGCGCGCTTGACCTCGGCGAAGCGCTTGACGAACCGGGGCGAGCGCCCGTCGGAGATGCCGAGCAGGTCGTGGAAGACGAGCACCTGGCCGTCGGTTGACGAGCCCGCGCCGATGCCGATCACCGGGATGCGCATGCGCTCCATGATCGTCTCGGCGACCGCGGCTGGAACCGCCTCGAACACGATCGGCGAAGCAACCCGCGTCCTGGAGGGCGAGCGCGTCGTCGGCCACCTGGACGGCCTGCTGCATCGTGCGTCCCTGCGTGCGGTACCCGCCGAGCGCCGACGCGCTCTGGGGCGTGAGGCCGACGTGGCCCATCACCGGGATGCCGGCCGCGACGATCGCGCGGGCGCGGGCGACGCTCTCGCGCTTGTCCGCGACTCCGCCGGAGACCCCCGCCATCTCCATCTTGACCGCGTCGCAGCCCGCTTCCTTCATGTAGCGCACGGCCGAGTCGACCGCCTGCTCGTTGGACGCCTGATAGCTGCCGAACGGCAGGTCCCCGATCACCAGCGGACTGCGCGCACCCGCGGCGCACGGCGCTCGCCAGCATGATCATCTCGTCCATCGAAACCGGGACCGTGGAGTCGTAGCCGAGCACGGTCATCGCCGCCGTGTCGCCAACCAGGACGACGTCCACCTGCGCCTCCTCGGCGACCTGTGCGCTGGGGAAGTCGTAGGCGGTCACCATCACGATCGGCTCGCCGCGTTCCTTCATCTCGGCGAGCTGCGGGATCGTCACCGAGCGGTGCGCGGCCGGCGGCGCGTTCGGGACCCGTGGCTCGGTGCTCATCGGCCCACCTCCACCAGGGACGCGGGGTCCGCATCGACTCGCACGATCGCGTTGTCGATCGTCGACGTGCACGACGCGCGGCTCGTGGGATTCGAGCTCGCTGTCGTCGAACACGCCGTAGGAAACGACGATCACGCGGTCGCCCTCGTGCACCAGGCGTGCGGCGGCGCCGTTCAGGCACACCTCGCCGGAGCCGCGGCTCGCCCTCGATCACGTAGGTCTCGAAGCGGTTCCCGTTGTCGACGTCGAGCACGTGGACCAGCTCGCCGGGCAGCAGGTCGGCGCTCCTCATGAGGTCGGCGTCGAGCGTCACGCTCCCCACATAGTGCAGGTCGCACCCGGTCACCGTGGCGCGGTGGATCTTCGACTTCAGCATGTGTCTCTGCATTGGTTCGGTGCCCTCCGGTCCGTCTAGTCGCTCACGAGCGCCACCTCGTCGGCAGGGCGCTCGCTGGGGATTGGAAGCTCGATCAGGGTGTTGTCGATCAGCCGCGCCGGGCCAACCGGGGCGGCGATCGCGACGACGAGGCGCTCGCCCGGCTGCCACCGGGGCGCACCGAGGTCATCCGCGCGCCGCACCTCCACGTACTCCGGCTCCACTCCGGCGGCGCCCAGCACCTCGAGCGCGGCGTCGCGGACCTGCGCGCGAGCGGCGCCGTCCCGCGCGGCCCGCGCCGCTGCGCCGAGCGCGCGGTTCAGGCTCGCGGCGCGCTCGCGCTGCTCGGGGTCGAGGTACGCGTTGCGTGAGCTGAGCGCCAGGCCGTCCGGCTCACGGACGGTCGGGCAGACCTCGATGCGCACCGGGATGTTCAGGTCGCGCACGAGGCGGCGGATCACCAGGGACTGCTGAAAGTCCTTCTGACCGAAGAACGCCACGTCCGGCTCGCACATGTTGAGGAGCTTTGCGACGACTGTTGCGACTCCGGTGAAGTGGCTCCGGCCACGGCTCCCGGGCGCCCCGCACATCACATCCGTGAGACCGGCCACCTGCACCGAGGTGGAGAAGCCGTCTGGATAGACCTCCTCGAGCGGCGGCGCGAAGAGCAGGTCGACCCCGCATGCGGAGGCGAGCTCGGCGTCACGCCGCTCGTCGCGCGGGTAGCGGTCGAAGTCCTCGCCCGGGCCGAACTGGGCCGGGTTCACGAACAGGCTCATGACCACGAAGCCGCACTGCTTGGCGGCGCGCGCGCATCAGGCTCAGGTGGCCGTCGTGGCAGCGACCCCATCGTGGGGACCAGCCCGATCGTCTGCCCGGAGCGCCGCGCCGCGGCGACCGCGGCGCGTAGCGCAGCGACCGTGCGGACCGTTCTCAGGTGCATGGGCTCATTCATGGCCGTTCCAGTTCCCTCAATCGTCGGAGATACCAGACGGTCGTCTCGATGACGTCCCGGCTTCCTTGATCCGGCCGGTCCATCCCCTTTCGGGTGACGGCCGCCGGACGAAGCTGAACTTCACAAATGATATCGAGGGCATCCCGTAGCATCCGCAGCGCTGCCTAGCATCACCATCACCTTGCCGATCTACGAGTTCGCCGGTCGTGATTGTGCCCACCGCTTCTGACTCCGCCGCCCGCCGCGACGAGCTCGTCGCCTTCTACCACGAGCTGTCCGACTGCCAGAAGTGCCCGCTGGCCGCGGAGCGCAACACCGTCGTGTTCGGGACGGGTGACGCCGGACGCCGATCTGATGTTCGTGGGGGAGGCGCCGGGTTCAACGAGGACAAGCAGGGCAAGCCGTTCGTCGGCCAGGCCGGCAAGCTGCTCGACAAGCTGCTGGCCGAGATCGGGATGGAGCGGGGACAGTGCTTCATCGCCAACGTGCTCAAGTGCCGGCCCCCCGGCAACCGCGATCCTCAGCCCGCCGAGATCGAGGCCTGCGAAGGGCACCTGTTCAGGCAGATCGAGCTGATCCAGCCGCGGGTGGTCTGCTCCCTCGGCAACTTCGCCACGAAGCTGCTCTCCGGCCGGCCGGACGGCATCACGAAAGTGCGCGGAGTCCCGCAGGTCCGCGAGCTGGGCGGGCACACGGTCTTCCTGTACCCGATCTTCCATCCGGCGGCAGCCCTCTACACCCCGGCGATGCTCGAGCGGCTGCGGGGCGACTTCAAGGCGCTGCCGGACCTCCTGACGCAACCGCTGCCAGGCGAGGCAGCAGCGCCGGTGCCGGAACCGGAGCCGGAGCCCGAGCCCGAGCGGGAGCCGGAGATGGTCGGCGCCGGTGTCGAGGCGGACCAGCTCGGCCTGTTCTGACGCCTGCCGCTAGCTGAGCTTCAATGTAGAAGCAATGGGCTGGCGGGCGACCGGGGTCTACTTCCTGGCCTTCTCGCTTTCGCGACCCGAGTCGCCCCTTACCGCCAGGTTGGCCTCATCCCGATCTGAGTATGCCTACAGCGGAGGGATCACGGCATGCCGGGTCAGGGGCGGCGGTCCGGAAGGAATGGCACGAGAACGCAAAAGCACGCCACCACGAACAGGATCATTCCGGAATAATCAACTTCTGCAGAGAATGACTACTTGCCGGCAGGCCTTCACCAGCGACTCGGCGCAGGCGACCGAGCGTGCGGCCCGTGCGGTCGGTGCCAAACTGCGCCCGGGTGACGTCGTGCTGATCGCGGGCGATGTCGGCACCGGCAAGACGACGTGGGTCCGCGCCGCCTGCGAGAGCCTCGGGGTCACGGACCCCGTGACCAGCCCGTCGTTCACCATCGGGCAGCTGTACCGGGGTCGCGTCCCGGTGTCGCACATCGACCTCTTCAGGCTCGAAAGCCTGACCGGCGAGGATCCGGGGCTCCTGTCCGACTACCTGACGCCCGACCGGGTGACCTTCATCGAGTGGCCGGGCGCCGGCGTCGCGGAGGTGGAGCCGCAGCGGGTGGTCCTGAAGCTCGAGCTCTCCCACGTGGACGGCGACCGCCGCCGAATCGAGGCCGGCGGGGACGAGCGACTGCTGGAGGCCATCCGGGCCTCCCTCGAGCCGTGACGCTGATCGGGTTCGACACCTCGATGGTCGTGACGGTCGCATGTGTGATCCCACCATCCGGCGACCCGGTCCGCACGCCACCGCCCGACCCGGAACGGCTGCTCGGCGCGCCCGCGCACTCCGCCGAGCTGCTGCCGGCGCTCGCCGAGCTGCTCGAGCGCGGAGGTACGAGCTGGGACGACGTGACCGCGATCGCGGTCGGCGTGGGGCCCGGAACCTTCACCGGGCTGCGGATCGGGCTCGCGACGGCTCGCGGTCTCGCGCAGGGGCTGGGGGTGCCGCTGCATCCGGTCTCCTCCCTGGAGGCGCTCGCGGCAGGCATTGCGGCGGGTGCGGGGGCTGTGCCCGGAACGCCGATCCTGCCGCTGATCGACGCGAAGCGCGGGCAGGTGTTCGCCTCACTCCATCTCGCGGGCGAGCCATTGAGACGCGAGTGGGGCCCCCTTGCCCTGTATCCCGACGAGCTGGACGAGCGCATCGCAGCGGCGGCGCAACCCCCGTTGGCCGCCGGTGACTGGGCGTTAGAATCGCCTGAACGCCTGGAAAAGGCCGGTGCAGTGGTGGCCGCGCCAGGTTCCGGTCTACACGCCATCGATCCACTGCAGGTGTGCAGGCTCGCGCGAGAGACAGATCCATGTGCCCCTGAGCGGGTAAACCCGGTGTACGTGAGGCAACCTGATGCGGAGATCGCCAGAAGCGCTCGACACGAGGCCCCCACCGACAGGCCTGCGTGAACGCCCTGGCCTGACCATCCGTGCACTGACGTACGGCGACCTGCCGGACGTGATCGCGGTCGAGCGACGGTCCTTTCCGGCCCCTTGGTCGCTGGCGATGTTCGTGCTCGAGCTGTCGAAGCCCTCCAGCGTGTGCGTCGGCGCATGGCACGACGGAGAGCTGATCGGATACCTGATCTGCTCCCGGTACCACACGGTCTGGCACCTGATGAACATCGCCGTCCGTGACGACCACCGGCGCGCGGGGATCGCCACCGCTCTGATCGACCATCTTTTCGACACCGCCGGTGACCACGACCGCTACACGCTCGAGGTCAGGGTGTCCAACACGGAGGCGATCCGGATGTACGAGTCGTTCGGGTTCCGCACCGCGGGCGTGCGGCGGCGCTACTACCACGACAACAACGAGGACGCCCTGATCATGTGGCGGACCGAAGTCCGCGTGCGCTGATCGACCCGCTGCTGGCGATCGAGACGTCGTGCGACGACACATGTGCGGCGGTGGTGACTCCCGCCGGCGAGATCCTCAGCAACGTCGTCTCATCGCAGGACAGGTTCCACGAGCGCTACGGCGGGGTCGTCCCGGAGATCGCATCGCGCCACCACCTCGAGCTGGTCAACACGGTGGTGGATGAAGCGCTGGGCACGGCCGGCGTCGGGCTGCGGGACCTGGGCGCGGTTGCTGCGACCAGCCGGCCCGGCCTGATCGGCGCCCTGCTGGTTGGTCTGTCCACGGCGAAGGCGCTCGCTGCCGCTGCGGGTCTGCCCTTCGTGGCGGTCGACCACCTGCACGGGCACGTGGCGGCGAACTACCTCGAACCGGACCCGCTCGAGCCACCGTTCCTCTGCCTGATCGCCAGTGGGGGGCACACGCTGCTCGCGAGCGTCGAGCGACATGACGGTTACGAGCTGCTCGGATCGACCCGCGACGATGCCGCGGGCGAGGCGCTCGACAAGGGCGCGCGCCTGATGGGCCTCGGCTACCCCGGGGGCGCCGCGATCGACCGGCTGGCACGCGAGGGCGACCCGGGCGCCTTCGACTTCCCGCTCGGGATGCGACGCGGCACCTCGCTCGACTTCAGCTTCAGCGGGCTGAAGACGGCGCTCGTCTACAAGGTCCGCGATCTCGGCGCCGAGCAGACACTTGCTCGGCGTCCCGACCTGGCGGCGTCCTACCAGCGGGCGGTGGTCGAGTCCCTGATGGTCAAGCTGGGCCAGGCGCTGGAGCGCACGGGACACCGCCGGCTGGCGATCGGGGGCGGCGTCGCGGCCAACTCCCTGCTGCGGTCCCGGGTGAAGGAGGAGTGCGCGGCTCGCGGCATCGAGCTGAAGATCCCGCCGGCCGCACTTTGCACCGACAACGCGGCCATGATCGCGTCCGCGGCGAGGTTCGTGCCTCAGGTCCCCTATCCTGAGTTCCTGGCGTTCGATGCTTTTGCGCGCAGCACGGCCTAGCGCGCGGGGGCGCCACCCTCCCATGCCGAGACTGACCCTCTACACAAAGCCCGACTGCTCCCTGTGCGACGAGGCGGCAGAGGCGCTCGAGCGCGTTCGCGGCCGGGCGCCGTTCGACCTCGAGGTCGTGGACGTCAGCGCCCACCCCGAGCTGCGTGAGCGCTACGGCGAGCGCATCCCGGTGGTGCTGGTGGGCGACGAGCTTGCCTTCGAGTACATCGTCGACGAGGCCGCGCTCGAGCAGCGTCTCTCCACGGCTGGAGCGTCCCGGTGAGCACGGAGAGCGGCATGGCGAGTCTGCACGACGAGGTAATCGACGCGGACGGGACCGCGGCCACGAAGCCCTTCGGGGACCGGCTGTCGCTCGGCGTCGCCGCGCGGCTGTCGCGCTATCTCCAGGTATTGACGCAGGCGCGCAAGATGGGCAAGGACACCATCTCGTCCCAGGAGCTGTCCGACTACACCCACATCAACTCCACCCAGATCCGGAGGGACCTTTCGGGCTTCGGCAAGTTCGGCAAGCGGGGTGTCGGCTACAACGTCGACTCGCTGGTGTCCCAGATCCGCAAGATCCTGCGGACGGCGGGCCAGCACAACATCGCGCTGTTCGGCGCCGGCAACCTGGGTCAGGCGATCGCCAGCTCAGACATCTTCGCCGACCACGGATTCCGGGTCGTGGCGATCTTCGACGTGGATCCGAAGCGGATCGGGAAGAAGGTCGGCTCCATGGACGTGCGGCCCTACGCGACCATGCGCGAGGTCGTCGACGAGGAGGACATCGTGGTGGGCGTGCTGGCATTGCCGGCTGCCGCCGCGCAACGCGCTGCGGACGACCTGGTCGAGGCGGGCGTAAAGATCATCTTCAACTACTCCGACGCGCTGCTCCAGGTCCCGCCGGACGTCACGGTTCACACCTCGAGCCCGGCCGTGGACCTGCTGTACGCCCTTTACTTCTATCTGACGTAGGCCGCGCCCGACTTTCTGCTTGCAGAAAGCTTTCCGCTTTTGTGCAGGCACAAAATCGGGTTTGGCTAGGGTTCCCGGTGGTGCAGGCTCGGGTTATCCCTTGAACGCCTTCGACGCACAAGCCGCCCGCGAGGTCTTCGAGTCCTCGACCGACTTCACGATCGGGCTCGAGGAGGAGTTCGCGCTGCTCGATCCCGGCACGCTGTCGCTGTCCAACGTCTTCGAGGAGGTCCGGGCGGAAGCGGACAACGACGACCTGCTGGTGGACTCCCTCGCGGGTGAGCTGATCGCCTCCGAGGTGGAGATCCGCTCCGGTAAGGGTGAGGACTTCCGAGACGCGCTCGAGCGCCAGCACGAGCGGCGCCGCCGGTTGTTCGCGCTGGCGGAGGCGCGCGGCGTGGCGCTCGGTGCGACCGGCACGCATCCTTGGAGCCCGTGGCAGGAGCAGCGCATCATCGACACGCCCCACTATCGACTGGTGGAGGAGAAGCTCAAGTACGTGGCGTGGCGCAACAACACCTTCAGCAACCACGTGCACGTCGGCATCCGGGGCGCCGACCGCGCCGTCGCGGTGTGCGACGCGCTGCGGCCCGTGTTGCCGGTGTTGCTGGCGGCATCCGCGAACTCGCCGTGGGCCGAGGCCCGCCTGGCGGGACTGCATTCCGCGCGCACGGAGATCTTCACCCGCATGTTCCCGCGTTGCGGGATACCCGATCACTTCGGTGGCTGGGACGCCTACGCGGCCTACGTCGACTTTCTCTTCCGGACGCGCTCGATCGACGAGCACACGGAGATCTGGTGGAGCGTGCGCCCGCACCTCACCTACGGGACGGTCGAGATCAGGATCATGGACGCTCAGTCCTGCGCAGGTGAGTCCACGGCGCTGCTCGCTCTTGCCACTGCATGCGCGGCGCAGGCCGCGCTGGACCACGATGCCGGCCGGACGGCCCCGGCGCCGCCCAACCGGCTGATCGAGGAGAACTTCTGGCGGGCGATCCGCCACGGGCTCGACGGCAGGCTGATCGACCTCGACACCGCCACGGAGATTCCCGCCGCCGCGGCCGTCGAGCGCCTGCTGGAGTGGACTGCCGATGCGCGGGCCGAGCTGTCGCTCGATGAGCACCTCGTCGACCTGGGCTCCCTGCTCGCGAACGGAAACGGGGCTCAGCGCCAGCGCCGCCGGGCGCAGGAGGGCGAGCTGATGGCCGACGTGTACGCCGCGACCGTGGCCGACACACGCGCGACTTACGCCACCGCAGGGGCTGCGATGGCGGCGCCCTGCGGGGAGGCGTCCCGATGAGTCACGAGCAACCACACGGCCACGAGCATGGCGCGGAGGGGCAGCCCTCCGAGGAGGAGCTTCGGGCCCAGCTCGAGGAGGAGCTGCGGCGCATCACGGTCCGCGACGTGCTGCTCCAGACGGTCGTCAGCCTCGTGAACCTCGGCGGCCAGCGCCTGGGCCTCGCTCCCGGCGCCGAGGACATGCGCGACCTGGACCAGGCGCGCCTTGCGATCGAGGGGGTGCGCGCCCTGCTGCCCCTGGTCGAGGAGCAGGACGCCGAGCAGGTTCGCCCGATCCGCGACGCGCTCTCGCAGCTCCAGCTCGCCTACGCCCAGCTTGCCGGGGGCGGACAGACGGAGGAGCCGGGCGCGCCGGGCCCGCAGCGGCCCGAGCAGGAGCCTCCCGGCCCCGCGCCAAGGGGCGGCGGACCGGACCGGCCCGGCGGTGCCGGCGGGCCTGTGGGTGCCTCCGGGCAGCGGCGGCTGATCGCGACCACCGAGGTTCGCCGTCGGGCGGCGTATCGGGACCGACCGATACACTGCGGCGGCTTTTGGGGGGCTTCGGCCCCCTCGGCAGCCTCGCTGCCTCCCGCAAGGCGGCCATTTCGCGCTGTGCGGCAACCTGAAGCGACATGACGGAGGGCATGGCAATTGAGTGAGTTCTTGACCGATTGGGGAGTCGTGCTCGCGCTGGCAGCCGCCGGCGTGGCCGTCGTCTACGGCGCTGCGACCACCCGCTGGCTGCTGTCCCAATCGCCCGGCAACGAGCAGATGCAGGCGATCTCCCAGGCGGTCCAGGAGGGCGCGGCCGCGTACCTCAACCGCCAGTACACGATCATCGGGATCGTGGCGGTGGTGATCGCCGTCGCGCTCGCGATTGCGATCGACATCGAGACCGCGATCGGGTTCGTGATCGGGGGCACCTTCTCGGCCGCCGCCGGCTACATCGGCATGAACGTGTCCGTGCGCGCGAACGCCCGCGTCGCAGAGGCCGCTCGGAGCGGGGTGTCGCGCGCATTCGACGTTGCCTTCAAGGGCGGGTCGGTGACCGGGATGCTGGTCGTCGGCCTCGCGCTGCTCGGGGTTGCCGGCTTCTACGGGATCCTGATCCTGGCCGACAAGAGCGACAAGGAGGCGATCGACGCGCTGATCGGCCTCGGGTTCGGCGGCAGCCTGATCTCGGTTTTCGCGCGACTCGGGGGCGGCATCTTCACCAAGGCCGCAGACGTCGGCGCGGACCTGGTGGGGAAGGTCGAGGCCGGTATTCCGGAGGACGACCCGCGCAACCCCGCCGTGATCGCAGACAACGTGGGCGACAACGTGGGCGACTGCGCCGGCATGGCGGCCGACCTGTTCGAGACCTACGCCGTCACCGCGGTGGCGGTGATGCTGCTGGGCGTCCTGACCTTCAACGAGCAGCGCGAGGTGGCGATCTACCCGCTGGTGCTCGGCGCCGTGTCGATCATCGCATCGGTGATCGGCGCGCTCGTCACCCGCGCCCGCGGCGGCAGCGTGGAGCGCGCCCTCTACCAGGGCGTCTTCGTGAGCGCCGTGATCGCAGCGGCGGCGTTCCTGCCCATCACCGACTGGATGATGGACAACCTCACCACCAAGGACGTGAACGTCGCCGCGCCTTCGACCGGCGATCTGTGGTTCTGCACGCTGATCGGCCTGGTCATCACCGGCCTGATCTTCGTGATCACCGACTTTTACACGTCGACGCGGTTCCGCCCGGTGAAGACGATCGCCCAGGCGTCGGTCACCGGACACGCTACGAACATCATCCAGGGTCTCGCGCAGGGCCTGCAGTCGACGGCGGCGCCGGCGCTGCTGATCGCGGGCGGCATCCTGGGCGCGAACGAGCTGGCGGGGATCTACGGCATCGGCGTCGCGGTGATGGCGCAGCTCTCGATGACCGGCCTGATCGTGGCGCTCGACGCATTCGGGCCGATCACCGACAACGCGGGCGGCATCGCGGAGATGGCCGACCTGCCCGACGACGTGCGCGCCGTGACCGACCCCCTCGACGCTGTCGGGAACACGACCAAAGCGGTCACGAAGGGCTACGCGATCGGCTCGGCCGCGCTTGCCGCGCTGGTGCTGTTCGTGAGCTGGCGCTCGGAGCTGGTCGACGAAGCGGCCGGCGGGGTGGTGAAGCCGTTCGACCTCGCCACTCCGGAGGTCCTGATCGGCCTGCTGCTGGGCGGCATGATGGTGTACCTGTTCGCCTCGTTCGCGATCGAGGCTGTCGGCCGGGCCGGCGGCCAGGTCGTGGAAGAGGTGCGGCGCCAGTTCCGGGAGAAGCCGGGGATCATGGACGGCACGGAGAAGCCCGACTACGGCACCTGCGTGAGCATCGTGACTGCGCGTGCCCAGCGGGAGATGATCCTGCCTGCGCTGATACCGATCGTGGTGCCGGTCGTGGTCGGCATCCTTTCGTACCAGGCCCTCGGCGGCCTGCTGATCGGCGTGATCATCACCGGGCTGTTCGTGGCGATCTCCATGACCTCGGGCGGCGGCGCGTGGGACAACGCGAAGAAGCTGATCGAGGACGGAGCGTTCGGCGGGAAGGGATCGGAGGCCCATGCCGCGGCGGTCACCGGCGACACGGTCGGCGACCCCTACAAGGACACCGCGGGGCCGGCGATCAACCCGATGATCAAGGTCGCGAACATCGTCGCTCTGCTGATCGTCCCGTTCATCATTTAGCTCTATCGCGGCGCTTGCTGTTGCCGCCCTCCGGGGAGGGGGGCGACGCTTGCCGTTGCCGCCCTCCGGGGGAGGGGTCGCTCAGGGCCCTGCGGCCGAATTCTTCGCTGACCCCTCCCCCGGCGGGCGGCTCGTGAGCGCCGAAGACGCGAAGCACGAGCTTTAAGTGGTGGCGGGCTCGAAAAACCCGGTGGTAAGGGGTAGCGGGGCGGGACGCGTCTGGGGGGCTCACGAGCCCGCGCGCTTGGGACGATGCTCCGACGATGCCAAACGCTTTTGCGATTTGCCATGGCATAGATGGAAAATCGCGGAAGCGATTGCGGCGGGTGCCCCGGAGCTCCCCGGAAGGCGCCGTCTTCGATGCGGAATTGCCCGCGATCTTTGGGGAAGTGCAGGCTACGGCAGCGTCGGGCCCGCGCCAGGCCTGGCCTGGCTGACGCCGGGCTTGAGTAGATGGCGGAGGTGTTGCGTTGACTGCGTACCGCTTTCGAGCGGACTACCGCGGTAGCCAACGCCGGCATCGATCACACTCCTTTACCTACCCGGTTTTCGATGGACTCGAGGCGCGGCCCGGGCGCCGGTCGTGCCGGAACCACGTGATTAATAGGTACATCTAGAGCGAGCGCCGAAGGCGGGAAGCCCGCCTCGATACCATCTAGCGCGTTCCTCGGCTGGCGATCATCCGGGTCATATGTGCGGCGCTCTTGGCCGCCGTGGTCGCTTGCGTGCCATCCGCCGCGGTGGCCAAGGCCGTCAAGGTGACGTCGCTCCCGGTCACCTTCCAGGTCAAGAACACGAACACGACGGCGGCGCCCAGATGCACACCCGACGGCGCTGCGTACACGGTGCGCGGACACCTGACCGCGCCCGCCAAGGGAAAGCGGGCCGGGGTGACGCTCTACCTGCACGGCCTCGGGCTGGGCGAGTGGCTGTGGAACTTCCAGCCGGTCAAGAGCTACAACTTCGTGGCCGGGATGGCGCGCCTCGGGAACCACTCGGTGACGGTCGACCGGCTCGGCTACGGCGCCAGCGACAAGCCGCCTGACGGCAAGAGCACGTGCATCGGCTCGCAGGCGGACGTCGCCCACCAGATCGTGGGCCACCTGAAGGCCGGGTCCTACACGGTGCAGGGGGGCACGGCGCGGAAGTTCAAGCGCGTCGGGCTCGTGGGGCACTCCGCCGCAGGCCAGATCTCGATCACGGAGGCGTACACGTACGCCGACCTGAAGGCGCTGGTGGTCGTGGGCTTCTCCTACTCCAACCTACCCCGGGGCAACGACGAGTTCGGGTTCCAGCGCATCGCGTGCGATGCCGGTGGAGATCCCGTCACGGGCTTGGTGAACTACGGCTTCTTCGGCCGCACCGAGGCGGGATTCCGCAGCACGATGTTCCGAAGCGCGCCGAAGGCGGTTCAGGACGCGGGAGTCAAGCTGCACTACCCCGACCCCTGTGGCGACAACTACTCACTGATCGACACGATCCAGAAGCAGGCCGCGAACGTCCCCAAGGTCAGGGTGCCGGTGCTGGTCGTGTGCGGCACGAAGGACGTGCTGTACGCCCCGTTCGGCTGTGAGGCCCAGGCGGAGCGCTTCAGGAGGGGCCGGAGCTTGATTCTTCGCAACACGGGCCACGGGGTGCCGCTCGAACGCTCGGCCAAGACGTTCCGCAAGCGCCTCAGCCGCTTCCTCGATCGATCCGGGCTCTAGCGCGTTCTGCAATCCTGCGCGGCGGCCATGATTCGGCCGTCCGCACGATCCACCGATCCCCGCCGATCTCTGTCTTGATCCTCAGCCCGTAGATGGCCAGGTACCGACCGAAGGGGCTCGGCCTCGAGCGGGTGCTCGGCACCGGCGCCCTGTTCTCGACGGCCTACGGCAACGTCGGCTCGTCGATCTATTACGCGCTCGGGCTGGTGGCGGCCTTCGCGCTCGGCATGACTCCGGTCGTCTACCTGATCGCCGGCGGGCTGTTCGTGATGACCGCCATGACGTACGCCGAGGCGGCCACCAACTTCCCCGAGGCGGGTGGCTCCTCCAGCTTTGCCCGCCGCGCGTTCAACGAGCTGGTCAGCTTCCTCGCGGCGTGGGGACAGATGCTCAACTACATCATCACGGTTGCGATCTCGGCCTTCTTCGTGCCGCACTACCTCGCCGTGTTCTGGCCGGCCCTGGGAGAGAGCCCGGGCGACATCATCGGCGGCATCGTGATCGTCGTGCTGCTGTCGGTGGTCAACGTCGTGGGGGTGAGCGAGTCGGCGCGGCTGAACTTCCTCCTCGCGGTGATCGACTTCGCGACGCAGCTGCTGCTCCTTGTGCTCGGCATCTTCCTGGTCCTCAACTTCGGGACGCTGATCGACAACATCCATCTCTGGCAGGCGCCAACTGTCAGCGACTTCGTCCTGTCGATCACGATCGCGATGATCTCCTACACCGGGATCGAGACGATCTCCAACCTGGCAGAGGAGGCGCGAGAACCGAGGCGCCTGATCCCGCGCTCGATGAAGTTCGTCGTGCTCGCAGTGATGGTGATCTACACGGGCCTGCCGGCGGTCGCGCTTTCGGCTCTGCCGGTCACGCAGACGGCCGACGGCTACACGACCGAGCTTGCCACCACCTTCGCGGGCGACCCGATCCTGGGCATCGTCGAGAACATGAACCTGGGCGTCTTCCAGCAGGCGATGGAGTACTACGTCGGGGTGCTGGCCGCCACGATCCTGCTGATCGCCTCGAACGCGGGCATCTTCGGCGTCAGCCGGCTGACGTACTCGATGGGCCAGTACCAGCAGCTGCCCGACCGGCTGCGGCGGATCAGCCCGCGCTTCCGCACGCCGAGCGTCGCGATCATGTTCTTCGGCGCGGTCGCGTGCATCGTGATCATTCCCGGCCAGGCGGACTTCCTCGCGACGCTGTACGCGTTTGGGGCGATGCTGTCCTTCACCGTGGCGCACGTCTCACTGATCGCGCTGCGTTGGCGGCTGGCGCGCAGCAAGATGCGCAAGCTCCCTGGCGACATCGAGGTCGAGCACGAGGAAGCCTGGTACCGCGCACCATTCAACGTGCGGGTGAGCGGAGTCGACGTGCCGCTGTTCGCCGTCCTCGGTGGGCTGGGGACGCTGTCCGCCTGGTTGGCCGTGATGGGTCTCTACACGACGACTCTGTTCGTGGGCGCCGGGTGGATGGCGGTCGGGATCGTGAGTTACTACGTCTACCGCCGGCGGAAGGGGCTGTCGCTGGTGGAAACCCAGAAGATCGTCATGCCACCGGCGCTCGGCGCGGAGCCGGTCCGGTACGCGGGCGTGATGGTCGCGTTCGAGGAGGGCACCTATTCCGAGGACGCGATGGCGACAGCCCTGAAGCTCGCCGCGCACAAGGGAGGGAACCTGCGTGTGGTCGTGACGATCACGGTGCCACAGCACCTCGACATCGATGCGCCGCTGCCTGAGGCCGAGGCCACCGCGCAAGCGGTGATCGAGACTGCCCGCCAGTGGGCCGGCAGGGGCCGCCGGGTGCGCGGGTCCGTCGTGAAGGTGCGCCCGGGCGAAGCGGGCCACCGGATCGTCCGGGAGGCGATCGCCGCCCGATCCAATGCGATCGTGATGCCGATGCCGACCCGCCGGCCATCCGGCAAGGTCTTGAGCAAGACGCTCGAGGTGGTGCTCGGAAAGCGCCCCTGCCGGGTGATCATCGACTCGGCTCCGGCGCGGCCGCTGCGCGACGCAGAGCGCTCTGGGGAGCCCCGTGCGCCGGCGACCGCCTGACACGTGCGCCTTTGCCGCATCCCGCGACGCTGCTGCTTTAATCGCCTCCGATGAACAGGCCTTCCGTGCGAAGGGGCGATGGCGCGGACCGGCCGCGCAGGGACGCGCTCGTCACGATCGAGCGGGGGCTGGGCGCCCCGCGCCTGTTCGCGACCGCGTACAGCACGGTCGGGTCATCGATCTACTTCGCGCTCGGCGTGGTGGCGGCGTTCGCGCTCGGGCTCACGCCGCTCGTGTTCCTCGGTGCGGGGCTCCTGTTCGTGATCACCACGCTCACTTACTTCGAGGGCATGACGCTGCACCCCGAACGCGGCGGCTCGGCCGTGATGGCGCGGTACGCGTTCAACGAGTTGCTGAGCTTCGTGGCCGGCTGGGCGATCCTGCTCGACTTCCTGATCCTGATCGCGATCAGCACCTTGTCGATCGGGCATTACCTGATGGCGTTCTGGTCGGGCTTCGGAGATCAGGGGTTCGACCTCGCGATCGCACTGCTGGTGCTGGTGCTGGTCGCGCGATACAACTTCCTCGGCAAGGCTCCGCGGGGCCGGCGCACGATCGCCCTGTCGCTGGTCGACATGTCGTTGGTGCTGATGATCGTCGGGCTGGGTATCGCCACGGCCTTCGACCCGCCGGCGGTTGCGAACTCGGTCGACCTCGGCTCGGTGCCGACGTGGCCGGACCTGCTGTTCGGCGCCACGATCGCGGTGATCGCCTTTACCGGCATCGAGGCAGCCGCCAACCTGGCGCCCGAGGTACGCGTCGGGCGAAACGTGCTCCGCCGCACCGTCGGTACGGGGGCTGCGGTCGTGCTGCTGGTGTTCGTCGGAATGTCGGCGATCGCGCTGATGGCCCTGCCGGTCGAGCAGGGGGTGCCGATGTCCGTCGACAACCAGACCAACGGCTACGGCACACCGCTCGGGGGAAAGTGGATCGAGGCACCGGTGCTGGGCGTCGTCGATGCGCTCACGGGCGGCTTCGCCGGCGAGCTGCTCGGTTACGCGGTCGCGATCGTCGCGACGCTGGTTCTGAGCCAGGCCGCGAACGCCGGGATGGTCGGCATCGCCCGCACCTCCTACACGCTCGCCGTGCACCGGCAGATTCCCCGTGGGGTCGCCCGCCTGCATCCGCGGTACGGGACGCCATGGATCGTGCTGCTGATCTTCACGGTGCTGGCCGGGTTGCTCCTGCTGCCGCGCGACATCGAGCTGCTGGCCGGCATGTTTGCGTACGGCGCCCTGATCGCATTCGCGCTCGCGCACCTGTCGGTGTGCGTGCTGCGGTTCAAGGAGCCGGACAGGCCCCGCGCCTACAAGGTGCCTCTGAACTTGCGCATCCGCGGCCGCGAGCTCCCGCTGCCGGCAGCGTTCGGCGCGGTCGCGTCGATCGCCGCTTGGGGGGCAACCTTCGTCTACCACGACGACGCGCGCCTTTACGGCTCGATCTGGATGGGGGTGGGGCTGCTCGCCTACGTCGGCTACCGCTCCCGCGAGGGACTCTCGCTCACCCGCCGCGTGGAGGTGCCCGCCGAGCGCATGTCGCAAGAGCCCGAGGTGGAGTACGCCCGGAGCCTCGTCCCCGTTTTCGGCGAGGAGCTGGACGACGACATCATGAGTACGGCCGGGCAGCTCGCGAGCGACGATCGCGGTGGCGCGACGATCGACGCGATCTACGTGATCGAGGTGCCGATGTCGTTGCCACTCGACGCCCACATGCCGCTGGAGAAGCTCGCCCGCGCGGAGGAGGCCCTGCGTCGCGCGAAACGGATCGGGGAGGAATACGAGGGCGTGCAGGTGCGCACGGAGGTGGTCCGGGCGCGGACGGTCGGGTCCGCGATCGTTGAGGCGGCCCGCGCACGCGGCGTGGAGGTGATCGTGATCGGCGCGGAGCCGCCCTCCCGGATCAAGGGCGGCGGCGTGCTCGGGGGCATCGTCGGGGGCCGGCCGCAGGAGGTCGGGGAGGTGACCGCCTATGTGCTGGAGAAGTCCCCGGTGCGGGTGCTGGTCACCGCTCCGCCCGATGGAGGCGGCGCGCCGGAGCCCCCTGAGGACACCGATCCCGACCTCGAGTTGGGCGTTACCGCCCGCTGACCCCCGGCGGGCTGTAGGGGACCGCTGGGCAACCGATTAGATTTAACCTGACGCAATGCTCGAGATCGCGCACGGGACGTTGAAGCCGCCCGCCACACACACAGGCCCGACATGTTCGAGAGGCTCGACGTGTTCGTGCTGATCGTCGGCTGCGGCCGGGTCGGCTCCGCGATCGCCAAGCGCATGATCAGGCAGGGTCACGAGGTGAGCGTCCTGGACGAGAATCAGGAGGCCCACGCCCTGCTCGAGCACGACCTCGACCAGACGTGGGAGGACGCCGGCGGCCAGTTCACGGTCGGTACTGCCCTCGAGGTCGAGGCCCTGACCGAGGCCGGCATGGACCGCGCCGACGTGGTCGTGTGCTCGACCGACGGCGACAACACCAACATCATCGTGGCCCAGCTCGCGAAGAAGCGGTTCCAGGTGCCGAAGGTGGTCGTGCGGGTGCTCGACCCCTACCGGGCCGACTGGTATCAGCAGCAGGGATTGCACACCGTCTGCCCGACCCAGGTCGCGATCGACATGCTGACCGAGGCCGTGATCGGCGAGGCGGTCGTGGCAGGGGAGGCCGGCTGATGTACATCATCATCGCCGGCGCAGGCAAGGTGGGATGGAACCTCGCCCGTGAGCTGATCGGGGAGGGCCACGAGGTCACGCTGCTGGAATCCGACCGCAATCGCTACCTGACGGTCGAGGAGGAGCTCGAGCACCGGATCCAGCACGGCGACGCATCCGAGCTGTGGGTGCTGGAGCGCGCCGGCATCGTGCGGGCGGACATGGTGGTCGCCGTCACGGGCGACGACGAGGACAACATGCTGATTTCTCAGGTCGCGAAGGAGAAGTACCTCGTCGAGCATACGATCGCGCGTGTCAACAACCCGCGCAACCTCGAGCACTTCGAGCTGCTCGGCATCCGGCCCGTGGTGTCGGCGACCGACCTGATCCTGCGCCTGATCGAGCACGAGGTTCCACACCACGGCCTCGTGCACCTGCTCGACCTGCGTCAGGAGCAGCTCGAGATAATCGAGCTCGAGGTCGCCGAGGGAGCGCCCGCCGCCGGCAGGTCGATCGGCGAGCTGGAGCTTCCTGAGGGCTGCCTGGTGGTGTCGGTGCTGCGCGGCGGGACGGGGTTCGTGCCCAAGGCCGACACCGTCGTCGAGGCGGGTGACGAGGTTCTCGCGGTGCTGAATCCGGGCGACGAGCCAGAGGTGTGCAAGCTCTTCGGGGCTTACACCGCCGGGCAGGACGGTGCCGCCGGCACCACCGCCGACCGACGCGTGACCTAGCTCCCGGCTCAAGCGCCCGCCGGGCGGTGCCGATCCATTCGTGCGCCATGCGCGGGGTGCGCCACATCACGTGTCTGCTTGCGGTTGCCGTCGCGGCTGCCGTTGGCGGTTGCGCGGCCGAGGACCCGGCGCAGGGCCTCGCAGACGGCGTCGACAAGGCACGCGCCGCCAAGACCCTGACCTCGCTGCAGACGGCGCTCGTCACGCTCAGCCTCGTACGGGTCGACTCCGGCGGAGCCGCCGTGCAGGACGTCGCGGCGGCCCTGCAGGCCAAGGACCCCACCAACCGGTACACGACCGCTGCGCCGACCACGACCGGAGTCGTGCAGGTGCTCGGTGGGGGCGGCGAGCCGGTGATGCTCGTGGCGATCAGCGATGCCGGGTCGGAGGAACGTCCCGCGCAGTACGTGGGCGTGTGGCAGGGATCGGGGGCGACGATGTACTACGCCGGGACCACCCCTCCCGCCTACACCTCCGCTGCGCCGGCGGGCGCCGGGTGGGGCAGCACGCTCCCGCAGTAGCCGAGCCGGGTCGGCGGTCCGGGAGCCGCCCTGCCATCGTTAGAGGCCGATGACCGACGGAGAGCTGATCCTCGCCGGTGGCGCCCTGCTGTCCGTGGGCCTCGCCGCATCGCTGCTGGCTTCGAGCTTCCGGGTGCCGGCGCTGGTGCTGGTGCTCGGAGCGGGCATGCTGATCGGCTCGGACGGCACGGGCTGGATCGACTTCGCCGACTACGAGCTGGCCCGCACGATCGGGGTGATCGCGCTCGCGCTGATCCTGTTCGAGGGCGGGCTTGCGTCCGGGTGGGGGGAGATCGGCCCCGTCCTGCGCCCGGCGGTCCTGCTGGCCTTGATCGGCACGATCGGCACGGCGGTGATGACCGGGCTCGTGGCCGCCTGGCTGTTCGACTTCACCACGCTGGAGGGCCTGCTGCTGGGGTCGGTGCTGGCTGCCACCGATGCGGCGGCGGTTTTCTCGATCCTGCGGACGTCGACTCTGCGGCGCCGCCTGGCCCGCACGCTCGAGGGCGAGTCGGGGATGAACGACCCCGTCGCGGTCCTGCTCGTGCTGGGCTTCATCGAGTGGATCCAGAACCCGGGCTTCGGGCTCGCAGACATGGCGTGGCTGTTCGTGGAGGACCTGACGATCGGCCTCGCGGTCGGTCTTGCCGTCGGCTTCGCGGGCGCGGCGCTGCTGCGGCGCAGCCACCTTGCGAGCGGAGGGTTGTACCCGGTGGGCACGCTGGCGATCGCGGCCGTCGCCTTCGGGGGCTCGGACGTGCTCGACGGGTCCGGATTCCTGGCGGTCTACCTGGCCGGGCTCGTCCTCGGCTCGGTCCAGCTTCCGGCCAGGCGCACCGTGGCCGGCTTCCACGAGGGCCTGTCGTGGGTCGCGCAGCTCGCCATGTTCTTCAC
The DNA here is from genome assembly GCA_963731895.1 of uncultured Solirubrobacterales bacterium. Taxonomy (GTDB): domain Bacteria; phylum Actinomycetota; class Thermoleophilia; order Solirubrobacterales; family JBBDJG01; genus CAVSXO01. The sequence continues at coordinate 118,486 of CAVSXO010000030.1, read as the reverse complement.
GCTCGGCCTGCTCGTCTTCCCGAGCGACCTGGGCAACATCGCTTTCGAGGCGACGATCCTGGCGATCGTCGCCGTGGCGATCGCGCGGCCGCTGGCGGCATTTGCGGCGACGGCGTTCGAGCACTTCACCGCCGGCGAGCGCGTGATCCTGGGTTGGGCCGGGATGCGGGGAGCGGTCCCGATGGTGCTTGCAACCTTCCCCGTGATCGAAGGGGTGCCGGGCAGCCTGGACTTCTTCAACATCGCGTTCTTCGCCGTGGTCCTGTCGACGCTTGTTCAGGGTGCGACGATCGAGCCGCTCTCACGGAGGCTGCGCCTGACGACGGCCAGCCCGGCACTGCCGAGGCCCCTGGGCGAGTCGGCGACCGTCCAGGCGATGGGGGCCGAGATCGTCGAGTTCCCGGTCGTGCGGGGAGACGCGATCGTCGGGATGCACGTGCGCGACCTCGGGCTGCCGCGCGACGCGCTGGTGAACGTGATCGTGCGCGGCGGCCGCGCCATACCGCCACGCGGGTCGACCCGCGTGTCCGCGGGAGACGTCCTGCACATGATGGTCATCCAGGCGTCGTCGAAGGACCTCTACCCGCTCATGGACCGCTGGCGGAAGGGACCCATGCGGGCCGATATCGCCCGCGACGAGGAGGTCTGGATGACGATGCCCGTCTACCGCGCGCGACCGCGCGACGACGACGACGCGTAGCTACTCGGGCCGCCGGCGGCAGTTCTTGGAGCCGAAGTTCGGCGTCTGGCTGTGGCAGTTCGGGCAGAGCAGGACGAGGTTCTCGAGGCGGTTGTCGTGGCGTTCGCCGTTGACGTGATGGAGGCATAGGGAGAGCGGCCGCTCGCGCCAGCGTGAGATGCCGCACTCCTCGCAGCGCTTTCGCTTCAGGCCGGCGGCAATCAAGCGCTGCTTGACGTTGTTGCGGCTCCGTGGAGTGTCCGCGGCGAGGAGCTCGTCCAGCGGTAGCGCCTTCGGACGAGCGACGACCGCGCCACGTCGAACGGCGAATGTCCATGCGCCGACGGAAAATCCGAATTGCTTCATGCACTCGACGCACGGAGTGCCCGGCGTCGTAGTGAAGCTGAATCGCCGCCCAGTCGTACCGGACGGCGCAGTTGTCGCTCCATCGGGTAGCCAAGCTTGCGCTTGTGGTACGAAACCGTCGCCGGGTTGATCCCCAACAGCCTCGGCGATCTCGTTTACTCCCTTCCCCGCTTCCAGTAGTGCCCGCACTTTCTCGCGGGTCTCCATCCTTGAGATGGCTATCCTTTCCCGGGCTCATTGCGGGATCGACTAACGGCAGGTCGCCAGGTTCTGGCCCTGGAAATCAAGGTTCGAATCCCTGCCCCGCAGCTAAATCCGCACCCTACAGACGGGCTCGGACAGAACGTATGTTCGCCCCCGCAGCGCTCTACGCGGCGGCCTGCTCGGCCCAGCTGCGGTACAGGCGCGCGTAGCCCCCGCCGGCCTCGATCAGCTCGTCGTGTGACCCGGTCTCCACGACGCGGCCGTCCGCCAGCACCGCGATCCGGTCGGCGCCCATGACCGTCGACAGCCGGTGCGCGATCACGATCGACGTGCGACCGGCGAGCAGCGTCCGCATGCCCTCCTCGATCGCCGCCTCGGCGTGCACGTCGACGTTCGCGGTCGCCTCGTCGAGCACCAGGATGCGCGGATCGGCGATCAGCGCCCGCGCCAGCGCCACCAGCTGCCGCTGGCCCGCGGACAGCCGTGTGCCGCGCTCGCCGACGTCCGTCTCGTAACCGTCGGGCAGCGCCTTGATGAACTCGTGCGCGCCGACCGCGCGGGCGGCGCCCACCAACTCGAGCTCGTTCGCCTCCGGCCGCCCGAAGAGGATGTTCTCCCGCACGGTGCCGGCGAACAGGAAGCCCTCCTGCGGCACGATGCCGAGCTGGCTGCGCAGGCTCGCCTGCGTCACCTCGCGCAGGTCCCGCCCGTCGACTCGAACGACACCGCGCTGCGGGTCGTAGAAGCGTGCCACCAGCTTCGCCAGGGTGGACTTGCCCGCGCCCGTGGCGCCGACCAGCGCGATCGTCTCGCCTGCGCGGATCTCCAGCGACACGTCCCGCAGCGCCCAGTCCTGCTGCCTGCCCTCGTCCTCCGGAACTTCTCCGTATGCGAACCAAACCCCGTCGAACTCGACGTCACCGCGAATCGCGCCCAGCGCCGTCGCCCCGCGCGCGTCCCGCATGTCGGGCTCGGTGTCGAGCAGGTCGAAGATCTTGTCGATCGCGGCCATCCCCTGCTGATACGTGGAGTACAGGTTCGACAGCTGCTGGATCGGGTCGAAGAAGCTCTGCAGGTAGCCGACGAACGCGACCAGCACGCCGATCGTGATGTCGCCGTCGAGCGCCCGATAGCCGCCGTACAGCATGATCACGGCGGTGCCGATCGAGGACAGGAATTCGACGCCGGGGAAGTAGGAGGCGTTCAGCTGCACCGTGCGGTAGTTGGCGGCGCGGTGCTCGTCGTTCAGCTCCGCAAAGCGCTCCGCGTGGCGCACCTCCTGACCGAACGAGCGCACGATCCGCACGCCGGAGAGGGTCTCCTGCAGGTACGCGGTGACGTTCGCGATCCGCTCCCGCACGGCCCGGAACGCGCCCGCCGCGTGGTACCGGAACAGGACGCTCCCGATCGCCAGCAACGGGAACGTGGCGAGGAAGGTCACGAGCGCCAGCGGCACGTCGAGCAACAGCAGGATGACGACCGTCCCGACCAGCGTCAGCGTGCTCGAGAAGAGCGTCACGACGCCGTCCGTGACGAGCTGGTCGAGTGCCTGCACGTCGTTGGTCAGGCGCGAGATCAGCACGCCCGTCTTGCGGCGGCTGAAGAAGCCGATCGACTGCCGCTGCAGGTGCGTGAAGATGCGCAGCCGCAGGTCCTGCAGCGCGCGCTGCCCGACCCAGCCCACGAGGTAGGTCTGCACGTACGTCGCGCCCCAGTAGACCAGCGCGGACAGCACGAAGGCGGCCACGATCCAGTTCAGCGCCTCGAGATCCCCCGCCCGGATGCCGTCGTCGATCGCGAGCTTGGCCAGGTAGGGCGGCGCGAGACTTGCCGCGGTCGCGAGCACGAGCGAGACCATCGCGACGATCACACGCGCCGCGATACGGGCGCAGCAGCTCGGCCACGCCCTTCAGCCTCCGCGCGCGCTCCCGCCCGGAGCTGCCCACCGGCGGCCTCAGCAGGCGCATGCGCGGACGGCCGCTCATGCCCGCGCCCCCACGGCCTCGGCGTCCTCGCCGGGCTCGCCTCCGTCGAGACCGCTGAGCGCGCTCCCGAGGCGGGGCATGCCCTTGTCGACGATCTCCGCGTAGAGCGGGCTGCTCTCCATCAGCTCCTCGTGGGTGCCGTGGGCCGTGACACGGCCGGCCTCCATGACCACGATTCGGTCCGCGAGCGAGATCGTCGACAGGCGGTGCGCGATCACGAGTGTCGTGCGCCCGTCCATCACCTCCCGCAGCGCCCGCTTGATCTCGCGCTCCGTGGTCGCGTCGACCGACGCGGTCGCGTCGTCGAGCACCAGCACGCGCGGATCGGCGATCAGCGCCCGGGCGATCGCCACCCGCTGGCGCTGGCCGCCCGACAACGTCAGCCCCCGCTCGCCGATCAGCGTGTCGTACCCGTCGGGGAGCGACTCCACGAACGAGTGGATCTGGGCCCGCCGCGCGGCGAGCTCGACCTCCTCCAGGGTCGCATCGGGGCGGGCGTACGAGATGTTCTCCCGCACCGAGGCGGAGAACAGGAAGCCGTCGTCCGGGACGAGGGCGACCGCCCGGCGCAGGTCGCCGGGGTCGATCTCGCGCACGTCCACGCCGTCGATCGAGATCGACCCGCCGGTGAGGTCGTACAGGCGCGCAACCGCCGCCACCAGGGTCGTCTTCCCCGACCCGGTGGGGCCGACGATCGCGAGCGTCTCCCCGGGGGCGACGTCCAGCGTCACACCGTCCAGCGCCGGCGGCCCGCCGTTGTACGCAAGCGTGGCGTCGCGCGCCTGGATCCGCCCGCCGCCCGGGGGCAGATGCACGGGGTCGCGCGGCACCGGAAGCTGCGGCTCGCGGTCCAGGATCTCGAACACGCGGTTTCCCGAGGCGACCGCCCGCTGGGCCATCCCGAGCGCGATGCCCAGCATCCGCATCGGGAACATCAGCATCAGCAGATAGGTGTTGAAGGTGACGAACTCGCCCAGGTTGATCGTCCCGTTCACGACCTGGCGGCCACCGACCAGCAGCACGGCGGCCAGCCCGAGGTTCGGCAGGAAGGAGATCATCGGGTTGTAGAAGGCGCGCAGCCGGGTGGAGAACATGCTCTGGTCGAACACGCGGCCGACCCTGTCCCGGAACCGCTCCCGGCGCTCGTCCTCGCGCGCAAACGCCTTCACGACCCGGATGCCGGAGATGCTCTCCTCCGCCTCGGCGGTCAGCTCCGCGATCCGCTGCTGGACCTCCTGAAGCGCCGGGCGCGATTGACGCCCGTAACGGGCCGCGGCCAGCACAACGAGCGGCACGGGCGCGAGGGTGATCGCGGCCAGCGATGGCTGGAGCGCGAACATCACGATCGCCGCCAGCAGGATCGTGAGCAGGTTCTGGAGGATGAAGATCAGGCCGTAGCCGAGGAAGAACCGCACCGATTGGAGGTCGACCGTGACCCGCGACATCAGCTGGCCGGTCTGCTGGCGGTCGTAGAAGCCGAGCTCCAGCGACTGGAGGTGCCGGTAGAGCCGGTTCCGCACGTCGTACTCGACGCCCAGTGAGACACGCCCGGAGATCAGGCGGCGGGGCACGGCCAGCGCGAGCCGCACGACGCCTGCGCCCACGATCGCGAGGGAGAGTGGCAGCAGGGCGTCGCGGTTCTGGGTGTCCACGGCATCGACGACCGCGCCCAGCAGCAGCGGGATCGCCACCGTGCCGATGACGGCCAGGCAGCTCAGCAGCAGCGACAGCATCGACGCCCGCATGTGCGGGCGCAGGAAGCCGAGTACCCGGAAGAAGCTGCTCACTGCGCCAAGGTTACTTCAATAAATGAAGTAACCAGGGGCCGACGGCGCCGGCTCCTGCGGTTATGCCTTCGCTTCCGCCGGCAGACCGTGGCGGGCGACTGCGCGGTCGTAGTTGAGCCGCAGGAGCTCGATCACGTCGCGGACGTCGGCCTCGTCCTCGATCCTGCGGGCGGCCGGGCCCTGCGCATCCGGGAAGACCGGATGGGGCACGATGCGGCCCTGCTTTCTGAGGTCGGCCCAGACCGCCTTCGGGAAGCTGAAGTGGGCGGCGTGGTCGCCGTGGAGATGGCCGATCTGGCGCCGGCCCACCGTGAAGGCGAACTCGCCGCGGCTGCCCGGGCCTGCCTCGACGCCCGGCCAGGAGGTGACCTCCTCGGTGATCCGCCTGCTGGCTGTACGTGTCTCGGTCATGAATGTCTCCTCAAGGGTTCCGGCTGTGGTGGAGCACCCGACAATACAAGTTCAAGTAAGCTTGAAGTCAAGCCTCGATGATATCTCTCTGACCATGGTCACCCTCCTCACGATCGGCGAGGTCTCGCGGCGCAGCGGTGTCGCGGCGTCGGCGCTGCGCTTCTACGAGGAGCGAGGGCTGATCGCGTCCGAACGGGCCGGCGCGGGCCACCGTCGCTACCCGCGGCCCGTGCTGCGGCGGATCGCGTTCATCGTCTTCGCCCAGCGGGTCGGGCTGACGCTCGAGGAGATCGGCGCCGAGCTCGCGAAGCTTCCTCCCGGGCGAGCGCCCAACCGCCGCGACTGGTCGCGCCTCTCGCGCGAGTGGGGGTCGAGGATCGATGCGCGCATCGCCGAGCTCGAGCGCCTCAAGACCGGGCTCACCGAGTGCATCGGGTGCGGCTGTCTGTCGCTCGAGCGGTGCAGGCTCGCCAATCCCGGCGACCGCGCAGCCCGGCTCGGCCCCGGACCGCGTTACTGGGTCGGGGACCGCCCACCGCGCTGACGTCGGAACCGCCACCGTGACCGTGCGCCTGGGATCGATCATCTACGCTTCAGCGCGTCCGATGCGGTCGCTTCTGCGAGCCCACTGGCCGCTCCTCGTGGTGCTGGCCATCGCCGCCGCCGTGCGCGTCGCGGTCGCCATCGCCTACAAGCCGGCGATCTTCTTCGGGGACTCCTGGGCATACCTCGACCTTGCCTATGGCGGCAACCCGGTCGGCTTCGCGCCCGACCGGCCGAGCGGATACCCGATGCTGATCGACCTGCTGTCGGTCTTCGGCCGCAGCCTCGGAGCGATCACGACAGCGCAGCACGTCGCCGGTCTCGTGACCGGTGTGCTCGTCTACGCGCTGCTCGTGCGCCTGAAGGTGCCGCGCTGGCTTGCGACTGCGGGTGCCGCGGTCGTGCTCCTCGACGCCTACGCGATGGCGCTCGAGCAACAGATCCTGGCGGAGGCGTTCTTCACCCTCGCGCTGGCGGCGTCCTTCTTCCTGGTCGCCGGCCGCGACCGGGGCGCCGTTGCGCTCGCGGCCTCAGGCGCGTTGCTCGCAGCGGCCACCACCATGCGGACCGCGGCGCTGTTCGCCGTACCGGTGTGGGCGGTGTACGTGGTGTGGGCACACAGGCGCCCGCGCCTGATCGGTCCCGCCGCGCTGGGTTTGATGCTCCCGTTGCTCGTGTACGCGAGCTGGCAGGCTGCGGACACGGGCCGGTTCGGTCTCACGCAGGCGGATGGCTGGTTCCTGTATGGCCGCGTGGGCGAGATCGCCGACTGCGGCAACGCGGACATCCCGACTGCCGCACGACCGCTGTGCGACCGGAACGCACGTGACCGGCGCGAGGGTGCGGCGTACCACATCTGGAACGCCGACGGCCCCGCCCGGCGCACGTTCGGGGGCATGAGCTCGGATCCCGATAGCAGGCCAGATCGAACGATGCGCTGCGCGGCTTTGCCCGGGCGATCATCCGCGACCGGCCGGGCCGCTACGCGGAGCTGGTCTGGGACGACTTCCTGCGTTACTTCACCCCGGGAGCGCATGCGCGCGGGAACTCCGACCTCGCGGTCGCGCTGCCGCAGTTCGGCCGGATCGTGCGCCGCAACGAGATCGCCCGGGATCGGTGGTTCCCCGGCTTCGTCCCGCACGTGAGCCCTCCGGCCAAGCGCGTGCGCGACTACCACGAGCGCGTGCACGTCCCGCGGCCGTTGATGGCGGCGCTGGCGATCGCCGCGCTGCTCCAGCTCGCGATCGCGGCGGCCGCGTTCGCTCTGCGCCGGCCGCCCCCGCCGCGCCGCCGCGAGGTGTTCCTGCTGGCAGGCGCCGCCCTCGCGATGCTGTTCGGCACGGCGGCCACGTCGGAGTTCGTGCTGCGCTACCTGATTCCAGTGGTGCCGCTGCTCGTGTGCGGAGGGGTGGCTGCGGCCGCGGACCTGGCAGCGCTCGCGGCGCGCGTCGTGCCCCTGCCGCTGCGCGGCAGGACGGGCGAGCGAACGCAGCCCGCTGTCTCCTAGCGAACCGTCTCCTGAACCGTCAGCGCGGGTCGAAGAACAGCACCACGCCGGCGACGACCATCGCCATCGAGATCGCGATCAGCGTCGGGGAGAGGTCGCCCGCACCGGCGAACAGGATCAGGACCCCGGTCACGAACAGCGGGAACCCGGCGCCCATCGCAAGGCCCGCCGGCTTCGGGCTGGACTGCTCCGGAAAGCGGTAGTGGCAGCGCCGGCAGCGCGCGGCACGGTCCCTGACTTTGTTCTCGCAGCGCGGACAGGTCTTCTTCAAGGTCCCTCCCTGCCACGGATTCTGTCAGCCCGGCGCGGAACCGTGTCTATGATCGGCGGCGTGGGGACGGGAAGGAAGCTGACCCAGGCGGGCCTGGTGACGGTGATGGTGCTGGGCGGTTTGATGCTGTGGTTCGGTAACCCCGTGCTGTGGCTGTGGATCGGCTCGCAGATGTCGGAGAACCAGCGCGCCAGCATGGGCCCATATGCGGTGGTCGCGATCGGGATCGTCGTGTCGACGATCCTCGTCTCCTTGGGCCTGGCCCGCGTCCATCGCCGCTACCAGGAGGTCAGCGGCCATATTCCGACCGTCAGGGTGCGGCTCCCGTGGATGCGCAGCATGCGCGGGGAGGAGGATTCCCGGCCCGAGGTGACCGTGCTCGACGTGATCGTGGTGACCACGGCGCTGCTGGGCCTGCTCGCCGCACTGGTGTGGTTCCTGGCGTTCGCGGGGTCGCCGTTGCCCTCGGCATGATGGCTCGGCTCGCAGCTACCACGGCGGTGGTCCTCGCCCTGCTGCTCGGTGCCTGTGGCGGCGACGATTCCGGCGACGGCAAGGGGCAAGGCGGCAGCGGGGCCACGTCCGGCGCGGCAGCGGGCGCCACCGGCGCCACCGGCGGCGTCGCCACGACGGAGCCCGGCGACGACAAGAGCAGCGACCCGGAGGTGCCCAGGCTCGATCCTCCCGAAGCCAACCAGGAGCCGGTGCCCGAGGGATCCGTTCCTCCGGAGGATCGCACCGGGAAGCCACCTCGCTACACGCGCGAGAACCCGCTCTCCAAGGAGCAGCTGAAGGCGATCGAGCGCCCCATCTACGAGCAGACGCGCTACCTCTGCAAGCGGCTCGGTGTGGAGGGGTTGAAGCGCGAATATCGGCTGGACAGCTCGGATCCGGAGAAGGTCGCGCGCGCCGTTGCGGAGCGCACGTACCAGCGGGAAGCGCGTGACGCCGTGTTCTCGGGATGTTTGTCCGGGCTGCGTTCCGGGGACTAGTACGCCCGGAGGTACCGGCCGACGCGACAGCTAGCGTTCAGAATCGGGTTGCCGCTCGGCAACGGGAAGGAAGCCCGAGACCGGTGCGGAACCGACCGCCAATGGCACTCGCATACACCGCATTCGGCTATTTCGGCCTGATGATCGTTCTCGCCCTGGTCCTGCCGGGCCACTAGTCGTCCCCGGTCGCACCTCGCGGCGTGGGCGGATACGCTTCGCCCACGTCCACGCGAGCCGCCACCTACGACGAGCTGCGGGCAAACCATCGGTGGGAAGTGCCCGCGCGCTACAACATCGCCACCGACGTGTGCGACAAGCACGCGCGGGACAAGCTCGCGATGGTGTGGGAGGACTGGCGCGGGAACGAACGCCGCGTCAGCTGGGGTGAGCTCCAGGATCTTGCGGCCAAGAGTGCGAACGTGCTGCGCGACCACGGCGTCGAACGTGGGGACCGAGTGGCGATGCTGCTGCCTCCCACGCCGGAGACGGCGGCCATGTTCTTCGGCACCTGGAAGCTGGGCGCGATCCTGCTGTCGATGTCGGTGCTGTACGGCGACGAGGGCATCCGCCACCGCATCACCGATTCGCAGGCGAAGGTGCTCGTCACGAATGCAGAGAACGCCGATCGCGTCGAGCGGGATCTGGTGGAGCACGTGATCGTGCTCGACGAGGGCTTGCTGGCCGATGCGTCCGCCAACGCAGCGACCGCGGACACCGCCGCCGACGACCCGGCGCAGCTCTACTACTCGTCCGGCACCACCGGCCTCGCGAAGGGCATCCTGCACGCCCACCGCTACATCCTTGCCCACGAGGAGTTCGTCTACTGCCACGACCTGCGCGAGGGCGAGCTGTTCCACGGGATGGGGGAATGGGCCTGGGCCGCGGGGATCGCGCCGCTGCTCGGCCCCTGGCGGATGGGGGCGACGCAGTTCGTGTTCCAGCGCGAGGGCGGCTTCGACCCCGAGCAGCAGCTCGCGGTGCTCTCCAAGCACCGCCCGACGAACGTGTTCACGACTCCCACCGCGATGCGGGCGATGATGGGCGTCGCGGACGCCGGCGCACGGTATCCGCAGGACTTCCGGGTCGTGTGCTCGGCGGGCGAGCCGCTCAATCCCGAGGCGATCCGCTGGTTCCGCGACCAGTACGGGCTCACGGTGCTCGACTTCTACGGACTCACCGAGTCCTACCCGCTGGTGGCGAACTACCCGTTCATGGAGGTCCGTGAGGGATCGATGGGGAGGCCGATGCCGGGCTGGGACGTGCAGATCCTGGACGAGGACGAGCAACCTCTCCCAGCCGGCGAGCGCGGGGAGATCTGCCTGCGCGCGCGGTCGAACCCGCACTATCCGCTCCGCTACTGGAACAACCCCGAGGACTCCGAGGAGACCTTCGGTGGCGATTGGTTCCACACGAAGGATGCGGCCGAGCAGGACGCCGACGGCTACTACTGGTATGCGGGGCGCGCCGACGACGTGATCATCTCGGCGGGGTACCGGATCGGCCCGTTCGAGGTCGAGTCGGCGTGCATCGAGCACCCTTCCGTGCGCGAGGCGGCGGCGGTCGCGTCCCCGGACGAGCGGCGCGGCAGCGTCGTGAAGGCGTTCGTCGTGCTGGCAGAGGGTCACGCGCCCTCGGATGAGCTCGCCGACGAGATCAAGCGGTTCGTCCGTGACCGCCACTCCGCATATGCCTACCCACGCCGGATCGAGTTCGTCGACGACCTGCCGAAGACGCTCACGGGCAAGATCAGGCGCGTCGAGCTGCGCGAGCGAGAGCGCACCGGCGAGTGAAGGCCGTCCAGATAGTCGACCTCAGCGGACCCGGACACGGCGCTGAGGGTCACCGACATCCCGGAGCCGGAGCCGTCTCACATGCTCTCGCCCGGCAGCGGCGTGATCGTCGACGTGCACGCGGCGGGCGTCTCCTTCCCGGAGGTCCTGCAGACCCGCGGCGAGTATCAGTTGAAGCCCCCGACGCCGTTCGTCCCCGGCAGCGAGGTGGCGGGCATCGTGCGCAGCGCACCCGAGGGCGCGGGCGTGCGCGAGGGAGACCGCGTGGCCGCGTTCTGTGCCCTCGGCGGCTTCGCCGAGGTCGCGGTCGCTCCGGAGTTCTTCACCTTTCCTCTGTCCGATGAGCTGGACTTCGCACAGGGCGCGGGCCTGATCCTCAACTACCACACCGCATGGTTCGCGCTCCGCCTCCGCGGTCGCCTCGCCGAGGGCGAGACCGTGCTCGTGCACGGCGCCGCCGGCGGCGTCGGCACCGCGGCCCTCCAGGTGGCGAAGGGCCTCGGCGCGCGCACGATCGCGGTCGTGTCGACCGATGACAAGGAACAGGTGGCCCGGGACGCCGGCGCGGACGAGGTCGTGCGCTCCGACGGGTCGTGGAAGGACGAGGCCAAGGAATTGTCGGGCGGCGGGGTGGACGTCGTGCTCGATCCCGTTGGAGGAGACCGCTTCCTGGACAGCATGCGGTCGCTGGGCGAGGGCGGGCGGCTGGTGGTGGTCGGCTTCACGGGCGGCTCGATCCCCGAGGTGAAGGTCAACCGCCTGCTGCTCAACAACACGGAGGTCGTGGGTGCGGGGTGGGGGGCCTACGTGATGCCGAAGCCGGACCTGAACCGGGAGATCGGGGCCGCGGTCAATCGCATGGTGGACGATGGGTTCGTGCGCCCGATCGTCGGCGCTCGCTTCCGGCCCGAGCAGGCGGCAGATGCGCTGAAGCTGATCGACGAGCGGGGTGCGACCGGCAAGGTCGTCCTCGAGTTCAGTTGAGCGCGTCCGCTTCGGGCTCGGTCATGAACACGCGCAGGCGGGCGATCTTCCCGTCCTTTACGTCTACCAGGTGGAACACCTTGCCGATCTCGGTGTGACGCGCCTCGGTGCCGAGCTCCCACACCATCGTCACTAGCACCGCGTCTCCCTTCGGGATAAAACCGAGGAACTCGACGTAACCCCCGCCGACCGACTCCGCGACGCCCTGCAGCCGCTCGACGACAGCTTCGGAGCCGCGCCAGACCTGTGCATCAGGCAGCTCCGGGGCATCGTGCAGCTCGACGTCCTCGCTCAGCATCGGTTCGATCGCGCCTGGTCCATGGCGGTTCCATGTCTCGTAGGCGACGCGCACGACCCCGACGGCCTGGTCGGTCATACGTGGAAGTATCGCGCCCGATTTCGCCTACCTTGGACACGTGGTCAACCGGCCCCAATGCGCGAACGCCCACGGTGAAGTGCGTGAGCCAGAGCCACTAATGCTTCGCGCCTTCGGCGCTCGCCTGGAATATCAGGCGACCTAAAGTCCGGTGCTTCGCGCCTTCGGCGCTCGCCTCGAATATCAGGCAGGCTGAAACCGGGCGTGGCCGTTAGGATTGATCTGTCCGTTGGCGTTGGGGAAGGGAGTCCTGCGCGTTGCCGCTCAAGTTCTTGGCCGTCGCGACTGTCGTCGTGGCGTTTTTCTGCACGGAGGTTCAGTTGTCGAGGGGGGCCGTTCAGGCCACTCTGTCCAGGGTCGCCTGCGACCGGGTCGCGTCGCCGCTCGGCTCGAACAGCAACGTCGGCTCGCTGACCAAGCCGTTTGCAACGGCGGACAAGCTCGCCAACTCCCTCAAGGCAGGGCAGACCGGCTGCCTGCGCGCAGGCGTGTATCAGCGTGACTTGACGATCACGAAGGGCGGCACGAGCTCTGCGCCCACCACGATCACGAGCTACCCCGGGGAGCGCGCGGTCGTCGTCGGCCGCCTGCACGTCGCCGACGAGGCCAACAACGTGGTCGTGCAGCAACTCGACCTCGACGGGCGCAACCGCGCCGCCCTGCCAGGTCCGACGATCAACGGCGACAACGTGGTGTTCCGTGACAACGACGTCACCAACCGTCATACGACGATCTGCTTCCTCCTCGGTTCCACCCGATGGGGACGCGCGCGCGGCACCGTGATCGAGCACAACCGGATCCACAACTGCGGAGAGATGCCGCAAAACAACCATCACCACGGCATCTACGTGGAGGCATCGGATCGAGCGCGGATCATCGGCAACTGGATCTACGACAACGCGGACCGCGGCGTGCAGCTGTTCCCGGACGCCCAGAACACCTACGTCGCCGGCAACGTCATCGACGGGAACGGGCAGGGGATCGTCTTCTCACGCAAGTCGTCGAACAACGTGGTCGAGAACAACGTCATCTCGAACCCGCTCATCCGCTACAACATCGAGAGCTTCGAGCTGACCGGCACCGGAAACGTTGCCCGCCGCAACTGCGTGTGGAGCACACGCCACTGGGGCAACGCCGGGATCCAGCTGGATGTCGGGGTCCCCGTACTGGAGAACCTCGTCACGGAGCCCGCCTACGTGAATCGAGACGGCAAGGACTTCCGCCTGCGGCCCGACAGCCCGTGCGTGACCTTCACCCCGAGGCCGGCGGCTCCTCCGCCCGTCCTGGTCAGCAAGAAGCCCAAGCGACCGGTTCGTCTGAGAGCCAGCGCGCCTGCGTTGTGGCCGGGCGGGCGTGTGCGGCTGCGCGCGTACCTGACGCCGGACGCCGCGCACGCGGCAGGCTCGGAGCAGGCCGTCCTCAAGGTCCACCGTGCTGGGCAATGGCGGCGCGTCGGCCTGATGGCGCTGCGAGAGGGCAGCTATGCCCTTGGCGTGGAACTCGAGAAGATCGGCCGACGGGCGTCACTGCGCTTCGGGCGGGCCCCGATCGGCCGCGGCTCCCGCACACTGCGGCTGCGGGCCTTCGTGCGGGGAGCCGGCTACTCGAACATCGTCCTGGTGCGCGTTCGCCGCTGACCCGCGGCGTGCTCAGGCACCGACGGCAACGCTGACACCAAGCGGCACCCACTGAAAGCGCTCGCGAATGTCGTCTGGCGCGCCGGCGAGTTCCCGCTCGATGGCTTCTCGCCCTTCCCGGAAATGCTTCCATCCCTCGTAGTGGATCGGGATGGCCGTCCGCGGGCGAACGGCGCGGCAAAGCTCAACGGCGTCGTGGGCGGTCATCGTGTAGCGGACCGGCCCAGACACCGGGAAGCGGACGCCCCCCAGGTGCAGCAGCGCTGTGTCGACCTCGAACCGATCGCCGACCTCGAGCACGCCGTCGTACAGCACGGTGTCGCCCGAGATCCACAGCACGCCCTGGTCCTGGCCCTCCCATGCAAGCGCGAAGCCGATCACGTCTCCGACGATCGGGCGGCTCAGCGGCGGGCCGTGGCGGCATGGTGTCGCGGTGATCTCGATCGGCGGACGCGACGGCGCCTCGAGCCGTGTGGTCGCCCATGGCTCGAGTCCGCGAGTCTCGCCCCCCAGCCGCTTTGCGCCGGCGGCGGTGGTGACCACCACGCCTGCCGAGGGCAGCAACGCCCGTCCGGCCGGGTCCAGATTGTCGTCGTGGTGATCGTGGCTGAGCAGCACGGCGTCGATCGGTTCCAGGTCGGAGGCGGCGATTGCCGGCCCCGTCAGCTTGCGAGAGCCCGTTCCCCAGCCGAAGCGGTACTTGCGACCGGCAGGGTCGAACGTCGGATCGGTGAGCAGACGCCAGCCGCCGACTTCGATCAGGACGGTCGGCCCCCCGATGTGAGTGATGCGGACGTCCTTCATGCCCGCGCAGTATTCCTGCTTGCGCTCGGCGGGGGCGGCTGAGCGGCGGCGCCGAGCGCAAGCACCGAGTGCGTCAGCCGGTCTGCGAACGCGCGGTTGAGTGGCCGGTTCTGCGCGAGAATTCGGTACCAGAGCGTCCCGAAGACGAGCTCGACCAGGAAGTCCGTATCGGCCGCGGCGGCAAGCTCGCCGCTGCGCCGGCCACGGTCGAGCAACTCTCTCGAGTATCTCGCGGCGACCTGCAAGAAAGCCCTTGCGAAACGCCTCGGCGAGGTCCTCGTCGAACTGGGCCTCGGCCATCAGCGCCGCGAGCAGACGTCCATTGCGGCCGGCACCGGCCACCGTGCTTCTCAGGAAGGTTCGCAGGTCGGTCTCGAACGAGCCGGTGTCGCGCAACGGTGAGATCGCGGCCGCGCCCTCGGTTAGTGCTTCGAGCAGGATCGCCGCCTTGGTCGGCCACCAGCGGTAGACGGTCTGCTTGCTCACCCCCGCGCGATGTGCGATCGACTCCATCGTGACGCGCCCGTAGCCGGACTGCTCGATCAACTCCGTGGTCGCACCGAGAATCGCGCGGCGTGCCGACTCGCTCCGCGGACGTCCGGGGCTGCGCGTGGTCATGTCACCACGTTACTGGACGCCGCGTCTTGATACTCTTTTCGAGACGTGACGTCCCGTATTGCCCCATGGCCGGATGAGGTCGAGGAGATCATCGATGGCGACCACGCGGTTGCGCTTGGCTACGTCACGCCGGCCGGCGGCGTCGTGCTGGCGCCCGTTTCGAACTTCGGCATCCACGACCGAGAGCACGGAGTGGTGACCGTGAACAGCTCGGTGGGGGCACCGAAGAAGCTCGATCGCATCCGGCGCAACCCCCACGTCGCGATCGCCTTCCATACCCGCGCGCACGCGACTCATGATCGGCCGGAGTACGTGCTCGTCCAGGGCCGCGCGACGCTCGGGCCGCCGGTGGCCGACTTTCCGGGGAAGTTCGCCGACAACTGGGAGCGGCTCGAGCCGTGGCGGGACATCAACCCGCTGTGGAAGCGGTGGATGCGGGTCTATGCACTGCGGATCGAGGTCCGGATCGAGGTGGAGCGGATGATCGTGTGGCCGGATCTGGCTTGCCGGGGTACGCCCGCGGTGATCGGCGCGCCGTTGCCCGCGGCACCGCCGCCGCCCCAGGATTCGCCCGCGAAGGGCACGGCGCCGCGCATCGACCACGCGCGGGCGGCGAAGCAGGCGGCGCGCCTGCCCGACGTGCTGCTTGGCTGGGTCGGCGCGGACGGCTTCCCCGTCGCGATCGCTGCGCAGATCGGCGCGACCGACGATCGCGGCATCACGATCGAGACCCCGGCGGGCCTGGTGCCGCCGGGCGGCCGTCGCGCCGGCTTGCTGGCCCACTGGTTCTCGCGCGGCGTCGTCGGCCAGCGTCAGCACATCTACACCGGGTGGATGGAGGCCCAGCCGGGTTCGAGCACCGTGAGCTACTCCCCCCACACCCGGGCGGCCTATCGGATGCCGAACTCGCGGTTCGTGTACCGAATCGCGGCCGGTGCGGCCACGCGCCTGCGACTTCGCAAGGCACGTCGCGCGGGCGTCAGCTTCGTCTGACCCTCTCCGCGCAGCGGAGGCTTCAGACCAGGCGCACATAAAAGGGGCCCCCCAACGATGGGGGACCCCCCTGCTTTATCCCTGACCCGCCCCCCGATCGGGACGCGTCGTGTATCGCGTTGCCGATGGCCGGCGCGACTAAACCCCCGTCTGGCGAAATCCCCGGAAAGAGCGGGAGACTCAGCGTCCCGGCCCCCCAATATTTTCAGCCTCTGAGGGCCGTCAGAGGGCGGAGAGGACGTTCCCGGTGACGTTCAGGAAGGCTTGTGGTGCGATGCCGGAGGAGGGACTCGAACCCCCGACACGCGGATTATGATTCCGCTGCTCTAACCGACTGAGCTACTCCGGCGGGGAGGGGATTCAGCCTAGCGGACAAGCCAAAACCGCTTGTCAAGACGCGGTCGCGGCACGAGATGGTCGCTTTGGCCCAAGTCGGCGAAATCGCTGTGATGAAGCCGGTCGGCGCATTCGGCGCGGAATATGATTCCGCTGCTCCAACCGGCTGAGCTGCTCCGGGTGGAAGCTGGCCACAGGTACCGCAGGCCGTGCCGGGCATTTCGTCGCCATTCCCGGGCATTTCCTCACGAACCGGCGGCATTTCTCCGATCGGGAAGGAAGGATGGCTCTCAGCCCTCGTGGAGTCGAACGCCCAAGCCAACATCGAGCTCGTACGTCGCGTGTTCGAGGCCTTCACCAGGCGCGACATCGAAGCGATGCTCGAGCTGTCGGCGCCCGAAATCGAGTTCTGGGGGCCGACCGCCTCCTTTGCTCACAAGGGCCAGGCCTATGTCGGCCACGACGGCATGCGGCAGTACTTCGCCGACGTGAGCCGGGTGTGGCGGGTCCTCGAGGTCGTGCCGCACGACTTCCGCGACCTCGGCGACCGCGTACTGGTGTTCGGGCGGGTGTATGCACGCGGCGAGGGCGGCTACATCTCCGACTCGCCCACGCAGTGGATCTGGGCGGTGAAAGCGGGCCAGGTGGTGTCCGGTCGCGTGTTCACCAACCGTGCCGAGGCGCTCGCGGCCGCCGGGCTGGAGGAGTAGGAGCCGCCCGATGATTCCATCCCGGGCCGCCTGAATATGATGGCCAGCCGTGGGGAATAGCGACATCGTGCTCGAAGCGGTTCCCAACGTCAGCGAGGGACGGGACACCGCCTGCATCGAGGCCTTCGGGCACGCGCTCACGGCGCATGGCAGCGCCTTGCTGGACGTGCATTCCGATCCGGACCACAACCGCAGCGTCTACACGCTCGTGGGTGGGCCGCAGGAGGTCGCCGACTCGATCGTGGCCGGAGCGCGAACCGCGATCCAGCACATCGACATGCGCGTGCACGAGGGCGCGCACCCGTGCGTGGGCGCGCTCGACGTGGTCCCGATCGTCTACCTGAGCAGCGGCGACCGCGAGCTGGCCCACGACGAGGCGCTAGCCGTGGGAAACCGCCTGGCGGGCGAGCTGGACCTGCCCGTGTTCATGTACGGGGAGCTCGCCTCGGCGGAGGAACGCCGCGAGCGCGCTTTCTTTCGAGAGGGCGGCGCCTCGGGCGCATCCGCGCGCGTGACGGCAGGCGAGCTCGTGCCCGACTTCGGGCCGGCACGCCTTCACCCGACCGCGGGGGCGACGCTCGTGACGGCCCGCCCACCGCTGGTCGCCTTCAACGTCGAGCTGGACACCTCGGACATCGAGCTGGCAAAGGCGGTCGCGGCCAAGGTGCGAGAGGCCGGCGGCGGCCTGCCGGGCGTGCGCGCGATGGGAGTGCTGCTCGGCTCCCGCGGGGTCGCGCAGGTGTCGACGAACGTGCATGACCCACTGCGGGTGCCGCTGCGCGAGGTGGTGGAGGCGGTGCGCCGTGAGGCGGAGCCGCTCGGCGCGCGGGTCGCCGGAGCCGAGATCGTCGGGCTTGTCCCGCAGGCGGCGCTGGACGAGTTTCCCGAGGATGTTCCCCTGAACGGCTTCGACTCGGCCAGGCATGTGCTGGAGCAGCGCGTGCGCGTGTGGGCAGTGGGCAACTAGGTGCCCCAGCAGCGGCGCAGACGCAAGCATCGCGGGACCCAGGCCGGCACCGTCCGTCGCCCCCGCGGACGCCCGCGTTCGCGCGCAGAGGCGCGCGGGAGCGCGGAGGAGCGACGCCAGCAGCGACTCAACGAGCCGCCCACATGGCGCGGGGCCGTGATGCGCGGCCTGATCGCGGCGGTCAGCCTGTTTGCCCTCGCGACGCTGCTGCTCGGTTCGTCCGTGGGCGAGGCGGTCGGGCTTTCCCTGCTGGCCGCCTTCATCTACGTACCGGCCTTCCATTTCGTCGACTCCTACGCGTACCGGCGCAGACAGCGAAAGCGCCAGGAGCCCGTGTAAGGCCGGGAGCTCGTGCTTCGCGCCTGCGGCGCTCGCTCTTCCTTAGACTCACCGGCCATGGACGTGCGCATGTTCACGGTCGGGCCGGTGCAGGAGAACTGCTTCATCGCCCGCCTGGACGAGTCCAACCGCGCGGTGATCTTCGATCCGGGCGATGAGCCCGAACGCATCCTGGCGCCGGTCCGTGATCTCGGCCTCGAGGTCGAGGCGGTGCTCCTCACGCACACGCACTTCGACCATGTCGGTGCGGTTGCGCCCGTGGCTCGCGAGACGGGCGCTCCCGTGTACGTGAGTGAGATCGAGCGCCCGGTGCTGGCCGACATCATGAGATACGTCCCGTTTGCGGGAATCGGCCCGTACGAGAGCTACGAGGCCGACCACGTGCTGCGGGGCGGCGAGCGACTCGAGCTGGCGGGATTCGAGATCGACGTGCTGTTCACCCCGGGGCACAGCCCGGGCCATCTGACCTTTTCGATCCCCGCCGAGCGAGCCGTCTTCTCCGGAGACGTGCTGTTCCAGGGATCCGTCGGGCGCACGGATCTGCCCGGCGGGGACTGGAACACGCTGATGGGGTCGATCGGGAAGCTGGTCGAGTCCCTGCCCGAGGACACGACCGTCTATCCGGGTCACATGGACATCACGACCCTCGGGGCGGAGCGCCGCACGAACCCGTTCCTGGGTGAGCTGGCGGCGGGCGGATCTTGACGCTCGCGGCAGGGCCGCGCAGGTTCTCGGCCGCCGTCGCGGAAATCACCTAGGGCATGGCCGCCAAGTACCAGGCCCCCCGTGGGACATACGACCTGCTCCCCGAGCAGGCGGCTGTGCGTGCGCGCATCCTGGGCGAGGGGAAGGTGCTCGTCGAAGGCGCGGGCTTCGGCCAGATCGACACCCCGATCTTCGAGGACACCGAGTTGTTCGTGCGCACGGTCGGCGAGGCGACCGACATCGTGCGCAAGGAGATGTATACGTTCACCGACCAGGGCGGACGGTCACTGACGTTGCGCCCCGAGGGGACTGCGCCGGTCTGCCGCGCATACCTCGAGCACGGCATGCACAAGCTTCCACAGCCGGTGAAGCTCTGGTACACGGGGCCGATGTTCCGCTACGAGCGCGCGCAGGCGGGGCGGTTCCGGCAGCACGCCCAGCTCGGGGCGGAGACCGATCGGTTCCGACGACCCGGCCGTGGACGCGGAGCTGATCGACCTGCTCGCGCACCTGTACGCGCGCCTGCGCCTCCCGGGCGTGCGCCTCCACCTGACCAGCATCGGTGACGCGAGCTCGCGCACCGAGTATGCGCGCGAGCTGCGGGATCACCTGCTCGGGCAGCGACGTGTTCGACGCCGAGCAGCGCGCCCGGATCGAGATCAACCCGATGCGGGCGTTCGACTGGGACGACCCCGAGATCGTCGCGGTCACGGAATCCGGCGCCGAAGATGGTCGACCGTCTCTCGCCTGCCGACGCGGAGCACTTCGACGAGGTACGCCGGCTGCTCGACGGGGCGGCGATCGACTACGTGCTCGATCCCGCGCCTGGTGCGCGGCCTCGACTACTACACGCGCACGGTGTTCGAGTTCCGCTGCGACGCGCTCGGCGCGCAGAGCGGCATCGGCGGCGGCGGCCGCTACGACGGCCTGATCGAGCAGCTCGGCGGCCCGCCGACCCCGGGCGCGGGCTGGGCGACCGGGCTCGAGCGGATCGCGCAGGCGCTGGAGTCGACGGCGAGCGAGTCGCCTGCGGCACGCGCGGGCCGCGGAGTCGTCCGGACTTCGTCTTCGTCGTGACCGAGCCGCCGCGCGCGCGAGCGCGTCTTCCGTGCTGATCTCGGAGCTGCGCGAGGAGGGGATCGGCGCCACCATCGATCTCGGCGCCCGCTCGCTGAAGTCCCAGATGCGCCAGGCCGAGCGGCTCGGCGCGCCGTGGGTCGTGATCATCGGCCCCGAGGAGTGGGAGCGGGACGCCGCGGCCGTGCGCGACATGCGGCGGCGCGACCAGGACGAGGTGCCGCTCTCCCGCCTGCAGACAGGAGCTGGTCGCGCCGTGCCGCGCTGACGCCGCGCCCGAACGCCTACCGCGACGCATGGTGCGGCGAGGTGCTGCCGGACCGCGTCGGCGACAGCGTGCGAGTCGCCGGCTGGGTCCACAGGCGCCGCGACCACGGCGGGCTCGTGTTCGTCGACCTGCGCGACCGCACCGGCGCTCGTGCAGGTCGTGTTCAACCCGGAGACCGCGCCCGACGCGCACGCGCGCTCGCACGACCTGCGCTCCGAGTGGGTCATCTCGGTGCAGGGAGAGGTGGTCCGCCGCTCCGCCAGAGACGGTCAACCCCGAGATGCCGACCGGCGAGGTCGAGGTGCGCGGCGACGGAGCTCGAGGTGCTCGCGGCGGCGGAGACGCCTCCGTTCCCGATCGACGAGGACACGCGCGTCGACGAGGCGCTGCGCCTGCGCCACCGCTACCTCGACCTGCGCCGCGAGCCGATGCAGCGCGCGCTCGAGCTGCGCCACGCGGTCACCCAGGCGATCCGCGACCACCTGAACGCGGCCGGGTTCCTCGACCTCGAGACGCCGATCCTGACGCGCTCGACGCCCGAGGGCGCGCGCGACTTCGTCGTCCCGAGCCGCATGCAGCGCGGCACCTTCTACGCGCTGCCGCAGTCACCGCAGCTCTTCAAGCAGCTGCTGATGATCGCCGGGCTTCGAGCGCTACTACCAGATCGCGCGCTGCTTCCGCGACGAGGCGCTGCGCGCCGACCGCCAGCTCGAGTTCACGCAGCTCGACATGGAGATGGCGTTCGTGCACGAGGAGGACGTGATGGCCGTCACCGAGGGCGTCATCGCGGCGGCGTTCGCGGCCGGCGGGGTGGAGCTCGAGACGCCGTTCCCGCGCATGCCCTACGACGAGGCGATCGCGCGCTTCGGCACCGACCGCCCCGACATGCGGTTCGGCCTGGAGATCCGCGACCTCGGCGACGCGCTGCGCGACACGGAGTTCAAGGTCTTCCGCGGCGTGCTCGAGAGCGGCGGCGTGGTGCGCGGGATCAACGCCGGCGCGCACGAGCTGTCGCGCGCCGAGCTCGACAGGCTGATCGAGTTCGCGCAGGGCCAGGGCGCGGGCGGCCTCGTGTGGGCCTACGTCGAGGAGGGACGGCGGCTGGCGCTCGCCGGTCGCGAAGTTCCTCTCCGAGCGGCGAGCGCAGCCGCGATCGGCGGCCGCGCTCGAGGCCTCGCCCGGCGACCTGCTGCTGCTGGTGGCCGACGACGCCGGCGTCGCCGCCCAGACGCTCGGCGCGCTGCGGCTCGAGCTGGCGGGCGCGCTTCGGCCTGATCGCGGCGGGCGAGTGGCGCCCGCTCTGGGTGACCGACTTCCCGCTGGTCGAGTGGAACGACGACGAGGGCCGCTGGGATGCGCTGCACCATCCCTTCACCTCGCCGACCGAGGAGTCGCTCGACCTGCTCGAGCGACAACCCGGCCGCGGCGCGCGCACGCGCCTACGACGTGGTGCTGAACGGCATCGAGCTCGGCGGCGGCAGCATCCGGATCAACCGGCCCGAGGTCCAGTACCGCGTGCTCGAGACGCTCGGCATCGGCGCGGCGAGGCCGCAGACGAGAAGTTCGGCTTCCTGATCGAGGCGCTCGAAGCACGGCGCGCCGCCGCACGGCGGCATCGCGTTCGGGCTCGACCGGATCGCCGCGCTGCTCGCCGGCCGGGAGTCGATCCGCGACGTGATCGCGTTCCCGAAGACGGCCACCGGGCCGGACCCGCTGACCGGCGCGCCGGCGCCGATCGACGCAGCACCAGCTGCGCGAGCTCGGCATCCGCGTGGACGCCGCCGACCCGGCTGACACGCCGGCGGCACGGCAGCGGCCGCCGTTCCGATTCCTAAGGTTTCGCGGCCTCGGTGCCGATGCATGGGCTAGGTCGTGCTAACTTCGAGGAGGCCCGAGCTTGTACGCCAGTCGCTCAGTGTTTGAGCCAACACAATCGAGTCGGGAGTCCGAATCGGGCACGCGGCTATCGGCTCGCGGGTTCTGTGGACACCCACCTGCCTAGGCAGGTTCAACTCTACAGGCGGCAGCGGCAGGTTGGGGCACTTTACGCCGTGACCATCGTCCACCGCTTCCGCGGCCGGTGCTGCTGGCCGATCGTCGGCGTCGTCGCTGGTCGCGGGCTGTTCATGTTCACCCGCCGTGGCGGCGAGCGAGACCGCCGCCGCCGACTCCGGCGCCGTCGCAGACCTCGCAGCCGTCGAGTCCGTCGGCGGACACGCCGCAGGCCGCCGCGCAGCAGAACGCGCCGCAGAGCAAGAGCGCCGCGCCGACGCCCGACAAGGACGAGCCGGGCGGCCGCGGCCTGCCCTCGCCGGTGGCGCGGCGCTCGACGCGAAGAAGACCGTCGTGATCCTCTTCTGGAACAAGGGCGGGGTCGACGACCGCAGCGTGAAGAACTCGGTCGACCGGCTGCCGCGCCGCGGCGGCAGGACGGCCGTCTTCACGGACAAGGTCGAGAACCTCTCCCGCTACACGCGCATCACCGCCGCGGCGAGCGTGACCCAGACGCCGTCGCTGGTGGTCGTGAACCGCGAGGGCCAGGCAGAGGTCCTGAACGGCTACTACGACTTCCAGACGATCGACCAGTTCGTGCGGAACGCCTCGCGCCGTAGCGCTAACCGTCTAAGGCGCGCCGGCCCGCAGGGAGGGCCCGCTCCTGATCCACGTCGCGACGCGAGGACCTCGGACCGCGGTGAGTCCGGGACCTCCGGGCCTCTAGACCTCGGCGGGGTGCATCCCTTTCGAGCAGCATCTGAGCGAGCCGCGCGGCCGCGGGCCCGTGCCGGCCGGCGCGTACGTCGGCAGCGCCGGTGGGGCGCCCTGTGGCGATCTCGTGCGCGTGGCGCTGTGTGGTCGCGTGACGGTCGCGTCGCGCGACGTCGACCTTCGACGCCGAGGGCTGCGGCGCGACGATCGCGGCCGGCAGCGCGTGCGTGTCGCTCGTCCAGGGCGGCGCCGTGCTCGACGCGGCGCGGATCGGCGCCGCGCGACGTCGCCGGCGAGCTGGGCGGCCTGTCGCCGGGGAAGTTCCATGCCGCCGACCTCGCCGCCGACGCGCTGCACCGCGCGCTTGCCGCGGCGGCCGCGTCGCGGCGCGCCGCTCGCGGCCGGCCGCGCCGGGCCGCGTGCTCGTCGCGATGAGCGGCGGCGTCGACAGCGCCGTGGCGGCGCTGCTCTGCGCGCAGGCCGGGCGACGAGGTCGTCGCCGTGACGCTGAAGCTCTGGGCCGACCAGGAGGGCGACGGCGAGCGCAGCTGCTGCTCGCCGCAGGCGGTGCTCGGCGGCGCGGGCGCTCGCGCACTCGATGGGCCTGCCGCACCTGACGCTCGACCTCGAGGACAGCTTCCGCGCCGCGGTCGTCGACGACTTCGTGGCCGAGCACGACGCGGGCCGCACGCCGAACCCCTGCGTGCGCTGCAACGGCCTGGTGCGCTTCGACGCGATGCTCGCGCTCGCCGAGCGCATCGGCGCCGGCGCGCTCGCCACGGGCCACTACGCGCGGATCGAGCACGACGCGGAGGGGCCGCTGCTGGCCCGCGCCGCCGACCCGCGACAAGGACCAGACCTACATGCTCTCCGCGCTGCGCGCCCGCCGCGCTCGCGCGCGTGCGCTTCCCGCTCGGCGACCTCACCAAGCCGCAGGTGCGCGAGATCGCGCGCGGCGGCGGGCTTGCCGGTCGCCGACAAGCGCGAGAGCCAGGACCTCTGCTTCCTCGCCGGCACGAGCGCGAGCGCTTCCTCGCCCGCCACGGCGGCGCGGCGCGACGCGTCCCGGCGAGGTCGTGGACGCGGGCGGGCGCGTGCTCGGCCGCCATCCGCGGCCACCGCCGCTACACGGTCGGGCAGCGCCGCGGGCCTGGGCGTCGCCGCCGGGCGAGCCGCTGTACGTGCTCTCCACCGACGCGGCCGCGAACCGGGTCGTCGTCGGTCCCGCGCGAGCGCGCTCGCCGCGCGCACGGTCGTCGCTGCGGGACGTGTTCCTGAACCGCGACGGCGCAGCGCGTCGACAGCGTGAAGCTGCGCTACCGCTCCGAGCCGCTGCCGTGCCGCGTGGCGGCTGCGCCCGGGCGTCACGACGTCGCTGACCGCATCGCTTGCCGAGCAGGCGCTCGGCGTCGCGCCCGGCCAGACCGCCTGCCTGATGGACGGCGACCGCGTCGTCGGCCACGGCACGATCGCGGCCTCTGCATAGGACCTCTGCATAAACTTCACCGCGATGGCGCCGCCCCGCATCTTCGGCAGAGATCCGCGAAGCGTTCCTCTCCTTCTTCGAGGAGCGCGACCACAGGCGCATGCCCTCCGGCATCGCTGATCCCGGCCGTCCTACGACCCCTCGGTGCTGCTCACGACCGCCGGCATGCAGCCGTTCAAGCCGTACTTCCTGGGCCAGGAGCAGCCGCCGCACTCCGCGCCTCACGTCCTGCCAGAAGTGCTTCCGCACGACCGACATCGACCAGGTCGGCTCGACCGCCCGCCACCTCACCTTCTTCGAGATGCTGGGCAACTTCTCGTTCGGCGACTACTTCAAGCAGGAGGCGGTCGAGTTCGCCTGGGAGCTGTCGCTCGAGGTCTTCGAGCTCGACCCGCGAGCGCATCTGGATCACCGTCTTCGAGGGCGACCCCGAGCTGGGCCTGGGGCCGGACGAGGAGGCGATCGAGTGCTGGCGCGTCGGTCGGCGTGCCGGACGAGCGGATCGTCCGCCTGCCGCGCTCGGAGAACTTCTGGCAGGCCGGCCCGGTCGGTCCCTGCGGCCCGTGCTCGGAGCTCTACATCGACCGGGGCCCGGACTTCGGCCCGGACGAGGACCGGCCCGGGCGACGACACCGAGCGCTTCCTCGAGTACTGGAACCTCGTGTTCATGCAGTACTCGCTGCACGAGGACGGCTCGCTCGAGCCGCTCCCGCAGCGCGAACATCGACACCGGCCTGGGCCTCGACCGGATGGCCGCGATCCAGCAGGACGTGCCGTCGGTGTTCGAGAACGACCAGTTCCGCCCGCTGGTCGAGCTCGGGCGAGGAGCTTTCCGGGCGCCGCTACGGCGAGGACTTTCGCGACCACCAAGGCGCTGCGCGTGCTGGCCGACCACAGCCGCGCGATGAGCTTCCTGATCGCCGACGGCGTCGTGCCCTCGAACGAGGACCGCGGCTACATCCTGCGGCGGGTCATGCGCCGCGCGATCCAGCAGGGGCGCTCGATCGGGATCGAGCCGCCGTTCCTCGGCCGGTTCGCGGACCTCGTGATCGAGGTCATGGGCGACGTCTACCCGGAGCTGCGCACCGAGCAGCGAGTCGATCCACCGGTGGCTCTCCTCCGAGGAGGAGAGCTTCGGCCGCACGCTCGAGCAGGGCACGCGCCTGCTCGCCGACCTCGTCGACGCGCGCGAAGGCCGGCGGCACCTCGTGGATCGACGCGCGACGACGCGTTCCAGCTCCACGACACCTACGGCTTCCCGTACGACCTGACGCGCGAGCTGCTCCAGCTGGAGGGGCTCGTCCGTCGACGACGCCGGCTTCCACGAGCTGATGGAGGAGCAGCGCGAGCGCGCGCGCACGGCGACGGCGCGCGCCCACGGCTCCGAGAACGAGCACGAGCAGGTGCAGGAGTTCGCGCGGCAGACGCGGGGTACCGACCCGGTTCGTCGGCTACGAGACGACCGAGGTGAACACCAGCGTCGCGGCCGGCAAGCCGCCGCAACGGCTCCTGGTTGATGAAGTTCGCGGAGTCCCCGTTCTATCCGGAGGGCGGAGGCCAGGTCGTCGGACTCCGGGCGTCGTGGAGAGCGACTCCGGCGCGGGCAGCGTCGAGGACGTCTACCGGCTCGGCGACGACCAGGCGGTCGCTGTCGCGCTCGAGCGCGGCGAGCTGCAGCGAGGGCGAGCGCGTGCGGCTGGTCGTCGACCGCCAGGCGCGCCACGCGACCGAGTGCAACCACACGGCCACGCACCTGCTGCACGCGGCGCTGCGGCAGCGGCTCGGCACCCACGTGCGCCAGGCCGGCTCGGCAGTGCGACCCGACAAGCTGCGCTTCGACTTCACGCACGGCACGCCGCTGGCGCCCGCGGAGCTGCGCGACGTCGAGGACCAGGTCAACGCAGTGGATCCTCGAGAGCCACCCGGTGCGGGCGCTGCACACGACCCGCGCCCGCGCCGAGGAGATGGGCGCGATGGCGCTGTTCGGCGAGAAGTACGGCGACGAGGTGCGGATGGTCGAGGTCGAGGGCGTCTCGCGCGAGCTGTGCGGCGGCACGCACGTGGCGGCGCACGTCCGAGATCGGCGTGTTCAAGATCCTCAGCGAGGGATCGAGCGCCGCCAACGTGCGCCGGATCGAGGCGGTCACGGGTCCCGCAGGCAGTGCAGTCTGCTGCGTCGACCGCGACGCGGCGCTGACCCGGATCGCCGGCGCTGCTCCGCACGCGTCCGGAGGACGCCGAGCGGGCGGTCGAGGCGCAGCTCGCGCGGCAGACGGAGCTCGAGCGCGAGCGGAAGTCGGGCGGCGCGGGCCGGCTCGAGGAGCTGGCCGCGTCACTCGCCGGGCAGGCGACCGAAATCGGCGGCGTGAAAGTGATTGCCGCCCGTTGCGATGCGGGCGGCGCGGACGAGCTGCGCGAGCTCTCCGACCGCCTGAAGTCCTCCCTGGGTGAGGCGGCGGTCGTGCTCGGTGCGGCCGAGAACGGGCGACCCGTGATGGTGGCGAGCTTCACCGGAGGCGTGGTGGAACGCGGATTGTCCGCAGCCACGGTGGTGAAGGAGGCCGCCCGGCTGATGGGCGGCGGCGGCGGCGGGCGCGACACCATGGCGCAGGCGGGCGGCAAGAGCGCGGACAAGCTCGAGGACGCGCTCGCCGCGGCACGAACGGCGATCGAAGCAAAGCTCAGCACGGCTTGACGCGCGTACTCGCGCTCGACTACGGCAGCGCCCGCTGCGGCTGTGCGGTCAGTGACCCGACCGGCACGCTCGCGACCCCGCTGCCCCCGGTCGAGAAGCCCGGCTCCGATGCCGGCGTCGAAAGGATCGCCGGCCTCGTGCGCGATCAGGACGCGGAGCGGGTGGTGGTCGGGCTCCCGGTCAGCCTCTCCGGTGAGGAGGGCGCACAGGCCGAAGAGACGAGGCGCTTCACGGAGCGGCTGCGGGCTGTGGTGGGTGTCCCGGTCGAGACGTGGGACGAGCGCTTCACGACCCGCATGGCGCGGGCAACGCCCGGCCGCCAGTCCGAGGACTCGCGCGCCGCCGCGCACCTGCTTCAGAGCTGGCTCGAGGCACAGCGGTGAGCCGCCGGGGACCGCGGCGCGTAGCGTTTGCCGCGCTTGCGTTGCTCTGCCTTGCTGTGGTCGTGGCGCTCTTCCAGCCCTTTGCGGGCAACGGCGGCGACCCGGTGCGCGTGCAGGTGCCGAAGGCGGCCGGCGTGTCGGACATCGCGGACCTGCTGGAGCAGCGCGGCGTCGTCTCGAGCTCGACACTGTTCGAGGTGAGGGCGACGCTGGCCGGCGACCGCGGCAACCTGAAACCCGGGTCATACGAGCTCCGCGAGGACATGCCCTACGGAGACGTGCTCGACCGCCTGACTGCCGGCCCGTCTCAGGAGATCGTACGAGTCACGATCCCCGAGGGGCTCAGCCGCCGGGAGATCACACCATTGGTGGCGCGCGCGGGCGTGAACGGCAACTACCTGCGCGCGAGCGCAAGCACGTCGTTGATCGACGGGCGGGGTTACGCGGTCCCCGCCGGCGCCGAGAGCCTGGAGGGCTTCCTGTTCCCGGCCACCTACGAGCTACGGGGCGGCGCGCAGGCCGCCGCACTGGTCCGCAGGCAGATCACGGCCTTCGAGCAGAACATGTCTCGTGTGGACCTCGCCTACGCGCGCGGCAAGAACCTGACGGTCTACGACGTGGTCACGATCGCTTCGATGATCGAGCGGGAGGTCCAGGTGGCGCGTGAGCGCAGGCTCGTGGCGGCCGTGATCTACAACCGCCTGAAGGCCGGCCAGCCGCTCGGCATCGACGCCACGATCCGCTATGCGACTGGAAACTGGACTCAGCCGCTGAAGCAAAGCGAGCTGGCGATCGACTCCGGCTACAACACCCGCACACGCGCCGGGCTCCCGCCGGGCCCGATCGGGAACCCCGGGCTCGCGTCGCTGCAGGCGGCAGCCCGCCCGGCCCGCGTCGGTTACCTCTTCTACGTGGTCAAGCCGGGCACATGCGGGGAGCACGCGTTCTCCTCCACGGACGCGGAGTTCGCCCGCGACCAGCAGCGCTACAACGAGGCGCGCGACGCAGCCGGCGGCAAGTCCCCTACGAACATGTTGGCAAGCTCGGAGTCGCGCTGCTGGGCCATCCCGTCGGGCACAGCCGCTCGCCGGCCATGCACAACGCCGCCTTCCGCGAGCTCGGTCTCGACTGGCGCTATGAGGCACTCGACGTCGAGCCGGCGGGGTTCGCCGGCGTGCTCGAGTCCCTTCCCGGGCAGGGGTTCGTGGGCGCCAACGTCACGATTCCCCACAAGCTGCGCGCGCTGGAGGCGGCAGACGATCCGACCGAGGTCGCCCGGGTGGTGGGGGCCGCCAACACGCTGTCCTTCCGGAGCGGGCGAGTGCTGGCCGACAACACCGACGTCGAGGGCTTCCTGACCGCACTGAGGGAGCGTGCTCCCTCGGCCCCGGCGGGCATGAACGCGCTCGTGCTCGGCGCCGGCGGTGCCGGGCGGGCTGTCGTCTACGCGCTCCTGAGCGCGGGCGCAGCACGTGTGGAGGTCTGGAATCGCCGCCCGGAACGAGCCGAGACACTTGTGTCCGACCTTGCCGGGGCTGCCGGGAAAACCGCTCTGCAGAGCGCTGTGGCGCCCTCAACAGCCTCCATCGACCTGCTTGTCAATGCCACGTCCCTTGGCATGCGCCATGCACATGCAAGCCCCGTACCACGGGAGGGAGCCGAATTCTTCAAGGCGGTCCCCCTTTCGGCCGATGAATTGGACGATCGGCTAACCGTGGTGGATCTCGTCTACCGTCATGACCGCACTCCGCTCCTGCGGGCCGCCCAGGCTCGCGGGGCACGTTGCGTAGATGGCTTCGACGTCCTGGTCCACCAAGGAGCGGCGAGCTTCCGGATTTGGACCGGATTGCAAGCGCCGCTCGGGGCTATGAGACGTGGCGCAACAGACGGAGCAGACTGACACATCAACTCACAGGCTGACGCCGGTTCCCGACGAACCGGGCGCTGGCGCTGCTGACGACCCCGGGATGCCGCTGAACGGCGCCGGGGACTCCGAGCACGCGCACGTCGACGTGCTTCCGGGCTCCGGCGATCAGGCGGAGACTCCTTCGATCCCCGGTCAACCGGGAGAGCGCCCCGGGCTGACGCCGCCCGCCCGCCGCGGCGGCTCCGGCCGTTTCATCACCGACCACATCGTCGAGATGAGCTTCGCGAGCCAGGCGCAGGTCGATGCCGCGGTCACCGAAGCACGCTCGAGCGGCATGACGCCCGAGCAGGTGCTGCTCCAGGCCGGCACGATCACGAGCGACCAGCTCGCCCGTGCGACGTCCGAGCGGTTCGGCCTCGACCATCTCGACCTGAACGTGTTCGAGATCGATCTCGGCGCGATGAACCTGATTCCCAGCCCGGCGGCGAAGCGCTACGGCGCGATCCCGGTCGCCTTCGTCGGCGACGACACCCTGCTGGTCGCGATGTCGGACCCGACCAACGTGCGGGCGGTCGACGACATCTCGATCATGACCGGCCTCGACGTCCGCCCGGCGGTGGCGTCCGCCGAGGACATCGACGCGGCTGTTTCCAACGCCACCCGGCTCGATTCCTCCATCGCGGAGGCGATCGAGGAGGACGAGGAGGAGACCGGCGGCGAGGTCACCGAGATCCGCGAGTCGGCCGGCGACGCTCCCGTGATCAAGCTCGTCAACGGCGTGATCGCGAAGGGCATCGAGGAAGGCGTGTCCGACATCCACTTCGAGCCGGAGGGCAAGGACATGCGGGTTCGTTACCGCGTGGACGGCATCCTCCACGACGCCACCACCGTCCCGCGGCGGATGGTCGCCGGCGTCACCTCGCGCCTGAAGATCATGGCGAGCCTCGACATCGCCGAGAAGCGCCTGCCCCAGGACGGCCGCGTCGGCCTGACCGTCGGGGGCCACGCGATCGACATCCGCATGGCATCGCTCCCGTCGGTGAAGGGCGAAAAGGTCGTGCTCCGGATCCTCGACAAGGAGCAGGCACTGATCGGCCTCGAGCGCCTGGGCATGCAGGACGACACACTCGAGCGATTCCAGAAGTCGTTCACCCGCGCCTACGGAGCCACCTTCGTCACGGGCCCGACCGGTTCCGGTAAGACGACCAGCCTCTACGCGGCGTTGAACCAGATCAACTCGCCCGAGCGCAACATCATCACGATCGAGGATCCGGTCGAGTACCAGATCCCCGGGCTCACCCAGGTGCAGGTCAACCTGAAGGCGGGGCTCACGTTCTCGTCGGGCCTGCGGTCGATCGTGCGCTCGGACCCCGACGTGATCATGGTCGGTGAGATCCGCGACAAGCAGACGGCTCAGATCGCGATCGAGTCCGCGCTCACCGGTCACCTCGTCCTTTCCACGCTGCACACCAATGACGCGCCGACGGCGATCTCCCGCCTCTCCGAGATGGGCATCGAGCCCTTCCTGACCGCCTCGGCGCTGGACTGCGTCGTCTCTCAGCGCCTCGCCCGGCTGCTGTGCTCGCACTGCCGCGAGGCGGTGCTGCTGCGCGCGGATGCGCTGCTCACCTTTGGCATCGAGGGCGACATGGAGGCCTATCAGGCCAAGGGCTGCAAGCGCTGTGGGTTCTCCGGCTACAAGGGACGCGTCGGCCTCTACGAGGCAATGACCGTCTCGAAGGAGATCCGTGAGCTGGCGATCGAGCGTGCTTCTGCCGACCGCATCGCCGCCGTGGCGATCGAGCAGGGCATGCGCACCCTCCAGCAGGACGGTGTCGACAAGGTCCGCATGGGCCTCACCTCGATCCAGGAAATTGCCCGAATTACTGGTTCGGCAATGGCTGCCGATTAAGAGAAATAGAAGCGAGCGCCGCAGGCGCGAAGCACATGACTTTAGGAGGGGCGAAGCCCCAGATATTCCAGAAGCGAGCGCCGAAGGCGCGAAGCACATGACTTTAGGAGGGGCGAAGCCCCAGATATTCCTAGGAGCGCCGAGGCGCGAAGCACATACGCCAGATATAGGAGCCGTGCCGGAAATGGACATCGATTTCGCAGCAGTACTGACGGAAGTGGTCGAGCTGAACGCCTCGGACCTTCACCTCACCGTGGGTGCGGCGCCGATGGTGCGCGTGCGGGGTGAGCTGCAGGCGCTCGACGGCTACCCGCAGATGAGCTCCAAGGACACCCGCGACATCATCTACTCGATCCTGAACAACGACCAGCGCAAAAAGCTGGAACAGGAGTGGCAGGTCGACTTCTCCTATTCCGTGCCGCGGATGGGGCGCTTCAGGGTCAACGCCTACATGCAGCGCGCGTCGGTCGGAGGGGCGTTCCGCCTGATCCCGTCCGAGATCAAGTCGGTCGACCAGCTGGGCCTGCCGACCGTGGTCCACGAGTTCGTGAAGATGCCACGTGGCTTCGTGCTCGTGACGGGTCCGACCGGGTCCGGCAAGTCCACCTCCCTGGCGGCCATGATCGACGAGATCAACGAGTCGCGGAGCGACCACATCCTCACGATCGAGGACCCGATCGAGTTCCTGCACCGCCACAAGAAGTGTGTGGTGAACCAGCGCGAGATCGGCAACGACGCGCAGAGCTTCTCTCTCGGCCTGAAGGCCGCCCTGCGTCAGGACCCCGACGTGATCCTCGTCGGCGAGATGCGCGACCTCGAGACGATCTCAACCGCGCTGACGGCTGCCGAGACCGGCCACCTCGTGTTCGCGACCCTGCACACCCAGGACACCGCGCAGACGATCGACCGGATCATCGACGTGTTCCCGCCCCACCAGCAGCAGCAGGTGAGGGTGCAGCTCTCCGTCGCCCTTCAGGGCATCGTGACCCAGCAGCTCCTTCCGACCGCGGACGGCTCCGGCCGGATCGCGGCGTGCGAGGTGCTGGCGTTGACGCCGGCCGTGCGGAACCTGATCCGGGAGGGCAAGACCCATCAGATCCACTCCGTGCTCCAGACCGGTGGTGCAAAGGGCATGCAGGCCATGGACGCCTCGCTGGCGCAGCTCGTGCGCGCAGGCAAGATCACGCGTGAGCTGGCTGAGTCGCGATCGTCCACGCCGGAGGAGCTACGGAGGCTGATGGGCGTCGGCGGCGGCGGCATGAAGGCCGCCTGACATGGCCACGTTCACCTTCAAGGCAGTTGACCTCGCCGGGGTTCCCGCTCGCGGCGAGCTCGAGGCCGAGTCGAAGCAGTCGGTAACCGATCAGCTGCGCGAGCGCGGCCTGATCGTGCTCGACATCAACGAGCAGAAGACGAACATCTCGAACTTCGACCTGATGGAGCGCTTCCAGCGGGTGAAGCCCGCGGAGCTGACGGTCATGACTCGCCAGCTCGCGACGATGGTTGCGTCGGGCATGTCGATCCTGAGGTGCTTCCACGTCCTCGAGGAGACGACCGAGAACGAGAAGCTGAAGCGCATCCTGGACCAGGTGCGCCTGGACATCGAGGCCGGCATCTCGATGTCGGCCGCGCTCGAGAAGCATCCCAACACCTTCGACGACCTCTACATCGCGATGACTCGCACCGGCGAGACGGCGGGAATGCTCGAGGAGGCGCTGGAGCGGATCGCGGACCAGATGGAGAAGCGCGACTCGCTGAAGCGCCAGATCCGGGCGGCGATGGCCTACCCGATGATGATCGGCGGTTTCGCCGCCACGGTCCTGCTGGCCCTCGTGGCCTTCCTGGTGCCCGTGTTCGAAGAGGTGTTCGCGGACTTCAACGGCAAGCTGCCGATGATCACCAGGATCAGCGTCGGGATGTCCCACTTCGTGACCGGCCAGTGGTACCTGCTGTTCGGGATCATCGGCGGCAGCATCTTCGTGTTCCGGAAGTGGAAGCGCAGCTCATGGGGCCGCTACCAGTGGGACTCCCTGAAGCTGAAGTTCCCGGCCAAGATCGGGGACGTGATCCACAAGATCGCGCTCGCGCGCTGGTCGCGGACCTTCTCCGGCCTCGTCCACTCGGGCGTGCCGCTGCTGCAGGCGCTCGACATCACGGCGACCACCGCAGGCAACGCGCACATCGAGCGCGCGATGGAGGACGTGAAGAAGTCGGTCCAGCGTGGCGGGACGATCGGCCAGCCTCTGCGCGAGAGCAAATGGTTCCCGTCGATGGTCGCCCACATGGTGAGCGTCGGTGAGGAGACCGGAAACCTGGACGGGATGCTGGGTAAGGTCGCCGACTTCTACGAGGACGAGGTGGCTGCCGTGATCAAGGCGCTGACCTCGATCCTCGAGCCGGTGATGATCATGGTCGTCGGCGGGATCGTCGGGTTCATCGTGATCTCGATGTACCTGCCGCTGTTCCAGCTGTACGACAACATCCGCTAGCCCGAATTCCCCGGTGGCGCCGAGCTGGCGCTGATCAGGATCTCCGGTAGCTGGTCGCCGGCCTCGATGCGCTCGAGCTCCCCCTTGCGGTCGTCGAGGAATCCCCGCAACGAATGCTCCAGCGCCTTGGCGCGCCGGCACTTCTCGACCGTCTCCGCGACGGCGACCTCGCCCTGCTCGAGCGAGTCGAGGATCTGCGTCAGCTCCTCGAACCCCTGCTCGAAGGTGATCTCCTCAGGCATCTGTCTCCTCCTTGCTTTCGTGAACGCTTTCGATGGTCGCCTCGGCCCGGCCGTCGCTGAAGATGATCGTCGCGCTCTGGCCGGGCCGCAGGTCGCGGGCGCGCCGCAGCACGTGGGCCCCCGCCTGCACGACGGCGAAGCCCTGTAGGGAGGGGTCGTGCGCCCGGATCCGAGCGAGGGTCGCGGCCAGGCGCTGTGGTGCGTTCACCGTGACCGCGTCCATCGCCCGCCGCATCACGCCCGCCAGGCGCGCGTTGGCGGTGTCGAGCCGCTCCGCTCCGGGAACGTTGCGCGCGGCGGCGCGCCGGCGCTCGGTGGCGGAGGCGAGCTCTTCCAGTCGCCGCGCGTGGAAATCACGGGTGAAGTCGTCCAGCCGCCTCCCGCCGGCGGCAAGCTCATGCGAGCGCGGGGCCAGGCATGCCGACTGAAGCTCGCGCCGGCGTGAGAGCGCCGTCAGCCGCTCGTGGCCGTTCGAGACGGCGCGCTGGTGGCGCACGCGGTCGCGGGAGGCGCGGTCGAGCACACCGGCAAGCTCGCTGCGGTCGGGGACCACGACGAGGCCGACCTCGCGCGGGACGCTGGCGGTCTCCTCCGCCACCTGGTAGATGACCGGGCGGTTCGCCGTGTGACCCACCGCCGCCACGATCGGCACGGGGCTGCGGGCCGCGATCCGGCACAGCTCCTCGTCGTCGAAGGCCGCCAGGTCGGCGACACTGCCGCCGCCCCGCGCGACGACGATCACGTCTACCTCCGGGACGTCGTTGAGCGTCACGATCGCCCGGATCAGCGCCGCAGGCGCTTCCATCCCCTGCACGATGGAAGGACAGAACACGACCCCGGCGGCGGGGAACCGGTCTCGCATGCCGCCGAGCACGTCATGGAAGGCGTCGGAGGGATCGCCGCACACCAGCCCGACCTTGCGCGGGAAGCGTGGCAGTGGCCGGCGGGGGCGATCCACCAGCCCCTCGCGCTGGAGCCGCTCGACGATCGCCTGGCGCCTGCGCAGCAGCTCGCCCTCGCCGATGTGCATCGCATCCGAGCACAGCAGCGACAGCCGGCCGTAGGGTGCATAGAAGTCCGGCCGGTCGACCTTCACGAGCAGCCGCTGCCCGGCCTCCATCGGCCCGCCCAGCGAGTGCTCGGCGCGCGACCGGGCATGCCCGAAGAACTTCGCGTCCACGCGCACGTCCTCGCCGCCGGACAGGCTCAGGTAGCAGTGCGGACCCTTGCGCGTCACCTGCAGGACCTCTGCCTCGATCCACCCGCCCGGCACGCCTGCGAGCGCGCGCTTGATGTCGGCCACCAGCTCGGCGAGCGGGCGCGCCTCGACTGTGGCGGAAGGAGCTTCGTACGTCACGGAACACACAAGAATCCGCGACGGCTCGGACGGAACCGTTGTTCCCGCTGGCTCAGTCCGGAGCCGGCACCGGGTGGCGGACTCGCTCTCGCGCCTCCGCGAAGCGGTGCGCTTCGTATGCGATCAGCGCACTCAGCAGGGCGGCCAGGATGGCAAGGGTCGCGAGCGACGGCAGCTCGGTTCCCGCCGGCACCAGCGCCAGCAGCAGCGCTGCGACCAGCAGCCTCTGCTTGTTCAGCGAACGGACGTTGCGCAGCCGGAACGCGATGTGCGCCAACAGGTAGAGCGCGACTCCGCCCAGCATCGCGACCGCCGGAACAAGCTTCAGGGGCTCGTCAACGTCTGCCAGGGTCTTTTTCAGGCCGAGCGCCAGCAGCACGATCCCGGCGATCATCGGGAAGTGGAGATACGAGTAGGAGTCGCGCGCGATCTCGTTTCGCTCCCGACCTTCGGCGGCACTCGCCAGCCGCCGCGCGGCCACCAACGCCACCACGTCGAAGTACAGCCACCACAGCGCTGCCGCGACGGCGATGCCGAGCACGGCCGCAGCCACGACACCGGCGTCGACCGTTGCGCCGGAGCTGACGCCCAGCACCACGATCGACTCGCCGAGCGCGATGATGATGATCAGCCCGTGGCGCTCGGCGAAGTGCGAGGGCATCAGTTTCCAGCCCTCGGAGCCGAAGAAGAACGGCTCGGCCATGTCCAGCAGCAGGGCCAGCCCCCACACCGCGCCCTGCAGCGTGCCGTCGAAGAAGGACGCCGCGAGCAGGAGGCCCACCCCGACCGCCGTTCCCCCGGCGAGCCCGATCACGGACTGCCGCAGCCGGGGATCGTCGCGGCTGGCGAGCACGAAGAGCGCGATCTGCGACCAGCGCACGACGCCATAGGCCACTGCGAAAAGCAGCCCCAATGAGTCGAACGCCTCCGGTACGCACAGCGCGGCCACGAGGAACGCCGCCATGGCGGTGAACATCACCAGCCGCACGGCGCCCTCCTCCGGATTCACGACGCTGGTCAGCCACGCATAGCCGGTCCAGGACCACCACAGCACGCCGAGGATCAGCAATCCCTGTCCGAGGCTCTTCCACGATGGATCGGCCGCCATCAGCGTGGTGCACTGCGTCAGCGCCAGCACGAACACGAGGTCGAAGAACAGCTCGAGGGGGGTCACGTTCTCCCCTTCGCGCATCACGGTGGTCAGCCGTGGGCTCCGGCCGGGCGTGGCGGTGCTCATCGCGGGGTAGGGTGACACGATCTGTCTTCTACTCCCTGCCTTTACTTCCTGCCTTTCTACTTCGAAGGAGTCCCGAATGTCCTCCAAGGCCGATTTCACCGACAGCGAGTGGGAGACACTGCGCCGGGCCCCGATGGTCGCGGGGATGGGGATCACCTTTGCCGACCCCGGAGGCCCGATCGAGGTCCTGAAGGAGACGTCGGCGATCCTGAAGTTCGTGACGGCCGAGTCCGCCGACCGCGAGGACCTCGTCGGTGAGATCGCGCGCGACGTGCGGGCGCTTGCCCAGCAGCGCAAGAACCCGATCGGCGACTTCAGGCCACGCGGCTCCCTGGCCGGCAAGGAGATCCTCGACGAGCTGTCGCGCGCCGCCGCGATCGTGAGCGAGAAGGGCACCCCGGAGGAGGCGGAAGCGTTCCGCGCCTGGCTCCTCGAGTGCGCCCAGCGTGCCGCCGAGGCGGCGAAGGAGGGCGGCTTCATGGGCTTCAACGCGGTGCTCGTCAGCGAGGGGGAGGAGCGCATGCTCGCCGAGCTCGCATCGACCCTCGGCGTCGAGCCCGGCTAGACCCCATTCACCCAAAATGGGGATTTCTTCGCCGTGTGCGAGTTGTTACGTCCACCGGCCCGATTAGTCTGCTGCTCGAGGTGCCGGTGACGAAAACGTAACCGCGCGAGGAGGGTCTGATGGACAAGTGGCGGGTCTCGGACCGGCTGATCGCGGCGGGTGCCGACGGCATCCGCGGCGGATGGATCGCGGCGCTTTGCATCGACGATCCCAAGCGGAGGAGCGTGCGACACACCGCGCTCAAGTTGTTCACCGACGTGCGGCAGCTGGATCGCTACCGCCGGCGCCACGGGGAGGACGCACCGGTTGCCATGGACGTGCCGATCGGCCTCACGGAGGAGGGCGGCTTCCGGGATTGCGACCGCGAGGCGCGTGAGCGCCTGGGCGACCGCCGGAGCACCGTGTTCGCTCCCCCCGGCCGGTACCTGCTCGAGGCCGGCACGACGTATCGCACCGTGCGCGACCTGGTCGAGGAGCGCCGCCGTGCCGAGGGCGCCGAGCGCGTGCCGGGAGTGAGCGCCCAGAGTGCCGCCCTGATCCCGAAGATCAGGGA
Organism: uncultured Solirubrobacterales bacterium; assembly: GCA_963731895.1. GTDB lineage: Bacteria > Actinomycetota > Thermoleophilia > Solirubrobacterales > JBBDJG01 > CAVSXO01. Next base: position 80,645 of record CAVSXO010000030.1, on the reverse strand, counting down.
GGTCGACCATCTCGTGCGCGCCTACGGGCTCTCCGCGCCGGAGTCGTTCCTCGAGGCGCACCCCGAGCTGTCCTTCCATCGGATGAACGGGGACCGTCCCCTGCCGCCCAAGCACACGCTGATCGGACAGCATGCGCGGGCCCGGCTGGTGACCGAGCACTTCCCCGACTTCGAGGATGCGCTAGGCCGCTATGGCACGCGTTCCTCGCGGCAGATCGAGGACATCCTCGATGCCTACGCGGCGCTCTGGACGGCGCTTCGCTGGGCCGAGCGCAAGGGCGACGTCGAGGTGCTCGGCGGCCGGGAGCGCGATCCGCGCACTGGCCAAGAAATGCGCATGGTCGTCTGATCCCGCAACCTCGCAGGCCGGTCGGCCGCTCCCTGCCGGGGAGGGGGTCGGATATCGGGCTCGCCCGCCGGAATTCCCCTGCGACGCGCCTTCGGCGCTCGCTGGAGCAAATTGCCGCAGGGCGCCGAACTGACCCCCTCCCCGGAGGGGCGGACGAGGCCTGTCGGACTGGACGCAGACGCGAAACGGGCGTAAGCGTCCAGTCCCGCTTGCGGACCTAAAGAAACCTCTTCGCGGGTCGATAACCACTGCGTCAGGTTCAGGCTGGGCGTTCGTCCCCGATCGCGGTCACGCGGAGGAGGCGGTCGCCAAGCCTGAAGGGCGGAGCCCGTAACCGGGATTGGTTCCCCCGAGGCGGATGTCGAGGGGCCTGGCAACAGCAGTCAACAGCCCCCAATAAGAGGAGTCCCTAACATGTTGCGGAACCTCCGCGAGCGCGCCCAGAGCGAGAAGGGTTTTACCCTGATCGAGCTCCTGGTCGTAATTCTGATCATCGGCATCCTTGCCGCGATCGCCATTCCCTCGTTCCTGAACCAGCGGAGCAAGGGTAACGACGCCGAGGCCAAGTCCGTGGCCGTGACGTCGGCTGAGGCGTTCGAGACGTGTGCGACCGACAACAACGGCTCGTACGCGAACTGCACCGAGTCGGCCCTGATCGTCGATCGAGCCGACGCTGAACGACAGCGCGGCGCGTCTGGCGGTCTCGTCCGACGCCGAACAACTACACCGTGACGGTCACGTCCAACCGTGACTCCAACGCGGTGACGTTCGTGCTGGCACGCGCGGCGGCCGGCACCACGGCTCGCACGTGTACCACCACCGGCGTCGACAAGGGCGGTTGCTCCGGCGCCACCGGCACCTGGTAGCACCGACGAACCTCGTCAGTGGAAAGGGCGGGCCTTCGGGCCCGCCCTTTTCTTTCTCTGCATCATCCCGACCGACCGGTCAAGACGTGGCCGCGCGCATCCGATCTATATGGCGATGGCCGGATCGCGCATAAAGACTGCGCTCGCGCGCCTTTCCAGAGGTGAGCGCGGAGTCACGCTCGTCGAGCTCCTGGTGGTGCTGATCATCATCGGGCTGCTCGCGGCGATCGTGATCGCCGCCTTCGCGAACCAGCAGGACAAGGCGCACGACGCCGACGCGAAGACCCATGCGCGCTCGGCCCAGACCGCGATGGAGTCGTTCTTCGTCGACATGAAGAGTTACGCCGGCGTCACCCGCGCCGACCTCGAGGAGCAGCAGACCTCCCTCAAGGACGCCTCCAGCCTCGCGATCGTGACCGCGCCATCGAACGAGTACGAGATCGAGGTCTCCTCGGACTCGACCGAACCCGGTCACGTTCAGGGTCCACCGGCTGCCGACCGGCACGATCGAGCGTACCTGCTCGCCCGCCAACACCGGCGGGTGCCAGCCGGGCGGGATCTGGTAGCGCTGCCGTGGAGGTGACCGCACCGGAGCTCGTGCTCCTGGGCTTCTGCGGCGCCGCGTTCGGCAGCTTCGTAAACGTGCTCGCCTACCGGCTCCCGCGGCGGGAGTCGATCGTGAAGCCGCGATCGCGCTGCCCGGGATGCGGCACCACGATCCGCTCCTATGACAACGTCCCGATCGTCTCGTGGCTCCTGCTGCGAGGGCGGTGCCGCGACTGCGGCATGCGGATCTCGGTGCGCTATCCGCTGGTCGAGGCGGTCACGGCGGCGCTGTTCGTGGTGCTCGGGTTGAAGTTCGGCCGGGAGGCCGCGCTGTGGCCGGCGCTTGCGCTCGCGGTCACTCTCGTCGCGGCGGCAGCCACCGACCTCGAGGAGCGCATCATCCCCAACCGCCTGATGGCGGCCGGAGCGGTGCTCGCCCTCGTGCTGTGGACCGTCGCCGATCCGAGCCGGCTGCCCGAGAATCTGATCGCCGGCGCCGCCGCGGGCGGCTTCCTGCTGATCGCAGCGCTGGCCTACCCGGCCGGTATGGGCATGGGTGACGTGAAGCTGGCGGCCGTGATGGGCCTCTTCCTGGGGCGCTCGGTCGGTCCCGCGCTGTTCGTCGGATTCGCCGCCGGCGCCCTGGCCGGGATGGCCATCATGGCCGCCCGTGGGGCCGCCGCGCGAAAGCAGGGCGTCCCGTTCGCGCCGTTCCTGGCCCTTGGAGGAATCGTCGGACTGCTCTTCGGGAGCGGCCTGATCGACTGGTACGTTGACGTCGCGGGTCTGTCGTCCTGAGGAACTGCCGTCGGCAGTCGGCAGTCGGCAGCCGGGGAGCTCTACTCCCCTTCGAACAGGTTCTCCAGGAAGCTGCGCTTCTTGCTCTTCTTGGGGCGCTCGCCGCGGTGCTCGTCGTCGCGCCGGCGATCGCCTGAGTCGCCGTAGTGGCGCCCCTCGGCGTCCATCAGATGCTCGAGCTCGCCGCGATCGAGGAAGATCCCGCGGCATTCGGTGCACTGATCGACGACCACGCCGTTGCGCTCGTAGGTGCGCATCTCGCCTCCGCACTTCGGGCAGGTGAGGGTCGCGGCCTGGCTCATTGCCGGAACTATAGGCATGAAGGAAGGCCGTCCGCCGTTCGCGGCTCAGCCGGCCGACTGCCGACTGCTGACTGCGACTAGGTTAAGCCCGCGTTGCGGCTCTTGCGACCCTAAAGGATGGCCCCGCCTCCGTCGATACACGGTGCGGGAAACAAACGGCCATTTGCCGGCGGGACAGAGGTCCCGACCGAGCCGGTGACCATCTCCACGGAATGGGACTCCTCGACTCAAGAACGCGTTCGGTAGTTGGGCTCGACATCGAGCCCGGCTTCCTCGCCGCCGCCGAATTCAGCAGCGGCGGTTCGCCCGTCGCTCGTGCGGGCGGCGACCGAGAGCCTCGGCCCCGGCCTCTTCCACGAGGGCGAGGTCGTCGACGTCGACGGCCTCGCCGACCGCGTCAAGGCCTTCTTCAGCGAGCACGACCTGCCGAAGCGCATCCGCCTCGGCGTCGCCAGCCAGAAGATCGCACTGCGTGTGCTCGAGCTGCCGGTGATCGACAACGAGCAGGAGCTCGAGGCAGCGATCCGCTTCCAGGCGCAGGAGGAGCTTCCGATGCCGCTGGAGCAGGCGGTGCTGGACTACCACGTGCTGGAGCGTGTCGACAACGGCGAGGGCGGCCGCATGCGCGTCGTCGTCGTGGGCGCGCGCCGCGACACCGTCGAGCACCTGCTCGCGGTGGCGCGCAAGGCCGGGCTCCAGCCCGAGCTGGTCGACCTTTCCGCTTTCGCGATGATCCGGGCCCTGTACGTGCCGCCGGGACCGTCGCCGCAGGAGCTTGCCTCCGCCGACTACTCCGGCGTGCCCGCGTTGGGCGAAAACGGGCAGCTGGCCGAGATGGCCGGCAACGGGCAGCTGGCCGAGATGGCCGGCAACGGGCAGCTGGTCGAGACGCAGCCGGACGAAGCGCTTCAGGCCGAGCCCGCATCTGAGCCCACGCCCGAGCCCGCGACGCTCTACTGCTACGTCGGCGGCCTCACCAACCTTGCGATCGGTGTCGGCAAGAACTGTGTCTTCAACCGCGTCCTGCAGAACGGCGTCGAGTCGATGGCGGCGACGCTCGCCGAGCGCCGCGGCCTGACGCTCGACCACTCCCGCGAGTGGCTGCGCTACGTGGGCTGGAGCGCGCGATCGACGGGCTCGAGGGCGAGCGCGAGATCATCGAGGAGGCACGTGAGGTGCTGACGGCCGGCGCACGCCGCATCGCCGACGAGATCCGGCTTTCGATCGAGTACTACCACACGACCGTCCCGGACGCCCGGCGTGTCGAGCCGACGGTGATGGCCGGTCCCGGCATCGCGATCGAGGGCCTTCCAGCCTTCTTCGAGACAGAGCTCGGCATGCCGGTCCAGCCGCGCAGCATGGGCCAGGTCGAGGTGAAGCCCGGGCGCGCTCGACGGCGTCGAGGCGGCCGAGCTCACCGTCGCCACCGGCCTCGCCCTCGACGAGGTGCCCGAGTGAGACCGATCAACCTGATTCCGCTCGAGCAGCGCCGCGGCCCGCTCGCGCGGGGTCGGTGCCCGTACCAGCTTCGGCGGCTACGTCGTCCTCGGCGGCCTCGGCGCAGCGGTCGTGTGCGTGCTCGCCGTCGTGATGACCTCGAACCAGATCAACTCGAAGACCGAGGAGCTCGCCGACGTCCAGGGCGAGGCGCAGGGCGAGAAGCAGGTCGCCGACGCGCTGCGTCCCTACGGCCAGTTCGCCGACCTCCAGCGTGCGCGCATGACAGCAGATCAAGAGCGTTGCCGAGGGCCGCTTCGACTGGGAGCGCGCGCTGCGCCAGCTCGCTGGCGATCCCGCGCAACGTCTGGCTGCTGAGCGTGTCGGGAACGCAGTCGCCGAACGTGGAGCTCGACGGCGGCGCGGGCGGAGACATCTCGAGCATGCGCGAGAAGACTCCCGCGCCGGCGTTCACGATCTCCGGCTGCACCTACTCGCAGCACGCGGTCGCGCGCATGATGACGCGGATGCGCAACCTCGACGACGTGACCGCCGTGCGGCTCGCGAAGTCGGTGCGCAAGGACGCGAGCGACGCCGTCCGCCGGGACTGCCGTCACGGCGGACCCGCAGCAGGCGCAGCAGGAGGAGGACATCCAGGACTGCATCGGCTCTGAGCGCGTGACCAAGTTCGAACTCCTGGTCGAGTTCGGCGGAGCGACCGCCTCCAGCGCCGCCGGCGGCGCAGTCCGCCGCCGTTCCCCGGGATCCGCGGCTCCGATCGCCGACGCGAACGCCGCCGCCGCACAGAGCGGCGCCGCCTCCGCGGCAGCGGGAGGTACGACCCCGTGACTCGCCGCGACACCTACATCGTGACCGCGATCGCCGTGCTCGGCGCCGTCGCCGCCTTCTGGTTCATGGCCCTGGCGCCGAAGCGCGAGAAGCTCGCCGCAGCTCGACAAGGACATCGCCGAGGCGCGCCAGGTGCTGGACCAGGCGAAGCAGGAGAAGGTCAAGTTCGCTCAGGCCCAGATCGCCTTCCCGCGCATGTACGCCAGCCTGGGTCGTCTGGGCAAGGCCGTGCCGGCCGATGAGGACGTCCCCTCGCTGCTGGTACAGCTGAACCACGCGGCTGCACAGGCCAATGTCAACTTCCACTCGGTCGAGCTGAAGCTGGCGCTCGCCGAGAAGTCCGAGCAGGAAGCCGCAGCGGGAGCCGCCGCGGCGGCCACCGCTGCCCCGGCAGGCGCCGACGGCGCGGCTGCGCCCGCCGAGGGCGCGGCCCCGGCCGCAGAGGGCGCCCAGGCGGCACCCCCGGCAGCCGGCGCGGCGACCGCCTCGGCCGGCGCGGCGACTCCTGCGGCCGGCGCCGCGGTCACTGACCCGGCGGCGGTGCCTGCCGCTCCCACGGGTGGCTTCAAGGTGCTCCCGTTCGAATACAAGTTCAAGGGCGACTTCTTCAAGCTCGAGGAGCTGATCCACAACATCAGCCGCCTCGTCGAGCGCCGCAACCAGGAGCTCGCGGTCACCGGTCGCCTGATCACGATCCAGGGCTTCACGCTGAAGCGGGGCAACATCACGGTCCTCGCGACCACCTACATGCTTCCGGCCGACCAGGGCCTGTTCGCCGGCGCGACGCCGCAGGGCCCGGCCGGCGCAGCGGCGCCGCAGGCCGCCGCCGCCGGGGCGCCCGCCCCGACTCCCCCGACCGCCGCGGTGACCAGCCCATGAACTCGGTGAACTCCTTTGTCCGCACCACGATCGACGACCTGGTCGAGAAGCGCCTGTGGCCGGTTGCCGCGGTGCTCCTGGTCGCCCTGATCGCGATCCCCGTGCTGCTCGCGAATCCCGCCGACGAGCAACCCACTTCCGCATCCGATCCGGTGGCGCCCGCGGTGGGTGCCGGCGGCTCGCTGTCCGCGTTCCAGCCGGCCGTCAACACGCGAGGGCAAGAAGTCGAGCGAGATCCGCAAGGACCTCGAGGGCTTCAGCACCAAGGACCCCTTCAAGCCGCAGAACGTCGGCGGCGGCGGAGGCGGCCCCTCGGGCGGCTCGGTCGAGGTCCAGGCCGGCGACGCCTCGGCGAGCGGTGGCGGTGGCTCGACCGACGCGTCCGTGGCCGACGCCCCACCGCTGGGCACCTCCGGAGGTGGCTCCGGCGACAACACGAGCACCGACACCAGCGGCACGACGACCCCTCAGACCTTCTACTACACCTACGCGGCCGACGTCCGGTTCGGCAAGGAAGGCGAACCTCGACCGCAAGACGCTGTCCCAGTTCCGGTCGCTGCCCTCCAGCCAGGACCCGGTGGTCGTGTTCATGGGCGTGAAGGAGGACGGCGAGACCGCAATCTTCCTGCAGTCCGGCGCCGCGGCATCGACGGGCGAGGGCAACTGCGAGCCCGACGACACGTGCACCTTCCTCTACATGAAGAAGGGCGACAAGCAGCGCATCGAGGCCGTCAACGAGAACGACGAGGTCGTCACGTACGAGCTCGTGCTGCTCGACATCGACGTCAAGCGCACCGACGGGCCCGAGAAGGCCACCAGCTCCAGCCGGGCAAGCGGTCGAAGCGCTCGGCGCGCAGCGTCGAGGACGCAAAGGGGAAGACCAACCCCTTCGCGCGCGGCTTTCCAGGCCATCGGCTTCTAGCCTTCTCCGGGCCGAAAACGCCACCGCGTGGCATTGGCCCCGCCGCCGCTCCGGATGGCTGAGTAGCCTTTCCAGGATGGCAACCTTGCGGTTCACGACGGCCGGCGAGTCGCACGGCCCCGGCCTCGTGGCCGTGGTCGAGGGGCTCCCCGCCGGTCTCGAGCTCACTCCCGACGACATCGACCGCGACCTGGCGCGGCGCCAGCTCGGGCACGGCCGCGGCGGGCGGATGAAGATCGAGTCCGACCGCGCACAGGTCTGGGGCGGCATCCGGCACGGCCGCACGCTGGGCAGCCCGGTGGCGCTGCTGGTCGCGAACCGCGACCACGAGAACTGGGCCGAGCGCATGAATCCGTGGCCCGTGGCAGAGGCGGTCGAGGAGGTCCACCTGCCACGCCCGGGGCACGCCGACCTCGCCGGGGTGCTCAAGTTCGGCCACACCGACGTGCGCAACGTCCTCGAGCGCGCGAGCGCGCGGGAGACCGCGGCGCGTGTGGCGGCGGGGGGCCTTGCGAAGGCGTTCCTGCGCCCGCTCGGCATTTCCGTCCACAGCCACGTCGTACAGATCGGCGCGGTGAAGGCGCCGCCCCGCGAGATCGCGGGGCCGCAGGACTTCGAGCACGTCGACGAGTCACCAGTGCGCTGCCTCGACGAGGACGCGAGCGCCGCGATGGTGGCCGAGATCGACCGCGCCCGCAAGGCGAACGAGAGCCTCGGCGGCGTGTTCGAGGTGTGGGCGTTCGGCGTCCTGCCGGGCCTTGGGTCACCGGTCTCGTGGGACACCCGCATCGACGCCCGGATCGCCTGGGTGCTGATGTCGATCCACGCGATGAAGGGAGTCGAGATCGGCGATGGGTTCGACCTCGGTGGACGGGTCGGGTCCCAGGCACACGACGAGATCTTCTGGAGCGAGGAGCATGGCTTCACGCGCGACACCAACCGCGCCGGCGGGATCGAGGGCGGCATGACCTCGGGCGAGCCGGTTGTCGCCCGGGTCGCGATGAAGCCGCTGCCGACGCTCACCAAGCCGCTGCGGTCCGTCGACATCGAGACCAAGCGCCCGGCCGAGGCGCTGCGGGAGCGCACCGACTCGTGCACCGTGCCCGCCGCCGGCGTGGTGGGCGAGGCGATGGTGGCACTGGAGCTGGGGCGCGCGTGTCGCGACAAGTTCGGCGGGGACGGAATGCGGGACGTGCTCGAGGCGGTGTCGGCCTACCGTGAGCGCATCGAATGGCGGAGGTAGGGACGAGCAAAGGCTCCGCCGCTGCCGCGCACGCCCCGGGTGCCGCAGGCGGCCGGAAGCTGGTCATCGTCGGTTTCATGTGTGCGGGGAAGTCACGGCTCGGCCGGCTCGCGGCGCAACGGCTCGGCTGGCCGCTGGCTGATTCGGACAAGTTGCTCGAGGAGCGCCTCGGCGAGCCGATCGCGTCGTTCTTCGACCGCGAGGGCGAGGAGGCGTTCCGCGAGCGGGAGCAGGAGCTGGTGCTCGAGCTGCTCGGGGCGCCGGGCCCGGCGATCGTGCCGCTCGGCGGCGGGGCCCTCGAGCGCCGGCCGGTCCGCGACGCGCTGGCCGGCCACGACGTGCGTGTCATGTCGAGGTGGACGTCGACACGGCCTGGGACCGCGCCGCACGGACTCGGACCGCCCGCTGGCGCGCGACCGCGAGCGCTTCGCGCAGCTGCACGCCGCCCGGCGCCCGCTGTACGAGTCGGTGGCCGACCGTGGTGCTGGCCGACGGCGCGGAGAAGACGCCGGCGTTCGTGGACGCGCTCGCCGGGCCCGGCCGGGGCGCCCTCCGGATGATCTGGGCGGCGCAGGGTTACCCCGTCTGGGTGGGGGCCGGGCGGTGGACGCGGCGGGCGAGCTGCTCGCCGATCGCGGGCGCTGCTTCGTCGTGGCCGACGAGGGCGTGCTGGCGCTCCACGGCGAGCGGCTCGCGGGCCTGGCCGCCGCCACGCTGACAGTGCCGTCCGGTGAGCAACACAAGACGATGGCGGAGGCGGAACGCGTCCTGCGGGAGCTGGCCCGTGCCGGCATGCAGCGCTCCGACACGATCGTCGCCCTCGGAGGCGGCGTGGCCGGAGATCTGGCGGGCTTCTGCGCAGCCACATACCAGCGCGGAGTTGCGATCGCACACGTCCCGACGACGATCGTGGCACAGGTCGACTCCGCCTATGGAGGCAAGACCGGCGTGGACCTGCCGGAGGGCAAGAACTACGTGGGGGCGTTCCACCAGCCCGCCGCGGTGCTGACCGATCCAACCGTGCTCGGAACGCTGCCTCCCCAGGAGCTGTCCGCGGGCTTCGCAGAGATCGTGAAGACGGCGCTGATCGCGGGCGGGCGCCTGTGGGAGGACGTGCGCGCGCTGCCGCCTCTGCGGGCCGTGGTCGAGGGCGACCTGCCGACCATGACCCGCGTGATCGAGGCCTGTGCGCGCACGAAGCTGAGCGTCGTCGCGGCGGACGAGCGCGACACCGGCTTCCGGGCCGCGCTGAACCTCGGACACACCTTCGCCCATGCACTCGAGTCGGCCACCGGCTACGGGCGGTGGCGCCACGGTGAGGCGGTCGGGCTCGGCCTGCTCGTGGCCCTGCGGGTTTCGGAGCGGGTCACCGGGCTCGATCCCGCGGTGCGCGACGAAGTCGTGGGGCTGCTGGAGCGGCAGGGCCTGCCACGGACGTTCGACGGCCCGCCGGCAGCGGAGCTGCTGGACCACATGGACCGCGACAAGAAGCGCCGCGGCGCGCATCGCAACCTCGTGCTGTTGCGCGCCCCGGGTGACGTCGCGGTCGAGGCCGAGTCCGATGAAGGGGTGTTGGTCGAGGCCATCGAGGAGTTGCGCGCGCGATGAGTGCACCCAACCGGATCGAGGTCCTCCACGGCGTCAACCTCGACATGCTCGGCAAGCGCGACTCCCGCCACTACGGGACGCTCACGCTGATCGAGCTCGAGGTCCGGATCCGCCACTGGGCCCGCGGACTCGGCCTCGAGACAAGCTTCTTCCAGACGAACTCGGAGGCCGAGTACGTGGAGCGCCTGCACCAGGCCCCCGAGCTCGTCGACGGCCTGATCCTGAATCCCGGCGCCTGGACGCACTACAGCTACGCGATCCGCGACGCGCTCGAGCTGGCGGGATTGCCGGCGATCGAGGTGCACCTCTCGGACGTCGACGCGCGCGAGGAGTGGCGGCGCCAATCCGTGATCTCGGACCTCGTCGCGGGACGGGTCTCCGGCCAGGGCCCGGACGGCTACCGCGAGGCGCTCGACCTGCTGGCCGGCCGGCTCGGCGTCGATCCACCCACGGCCGCATGAGCGCGTACGTCACCCGCGCGGACCGGCTCGCACAGCGCGTCGAGGAGCTGGGGCTCGACCTGCTGCTCGTCAGCCAGATCGTGAACGTGCGCTACCTGACGGGCTTCACGGGGACGAACGGCGCGTTCCTGGTGGGCCCGGCGAGGCGCCTGTTCCTGACCGACTTCAGGTACATCGAGCGTGCGAAGGAGGAGGTCCCGGACTTCGAGCGGATGCGCGGTCGCGATGACATGCTCGAGTCGGCGCTCGAGGTCGCGCTCGAGGCCGGCACGGACAGCGAGGGTCCGGTGCGCGTCGGGTTCGACGAGGTCCACATGACCGTGCGCGCCCACGCGAAGCTGGTCGAGCGAGCGGGGGATCGAGTCGAGCTCGTGCCGGCGGGCGGGTTGGTGGAGAAGCTGCGGGCCGTGAAGGACGAGGGCGAGGTGAGCGCCATTCGCGCCTCCGCCGAGATCGCGGACGACGTCTACCGGTGGCTGATCTCCGAATACGGCTTGGCCGGGCACACCGAGCGCGACGTCGCCATCGCGCTGGAGCGACGGGCTCAGGACCTGGGCGCCGACGGGCTTTCCTTCCCCGCGATCGTCGCTGCCGCCGAGAACGGCGCCCTGCCGCATGCCACTCCCCGCCGCGACGCCGAGATCCCGCGCGACACGCTGGTCGTGGTTGACCTCGGCTGCCTGCTCGGCTCCTACTGCTCGGACTGCACGCGCACATTTGCCACCGGTGAGATCGACGCGGAGGCCCGCGAGTGTTACGAGCTGGTGCGCTCCGCCCAGGAGGCGGCACTGGCGGCCACGCAGCCGGGCGCGGACGTGCAGGACGTGGATCGGGTGGCGCGCGACGCGATCGAGGCCGCCGGGCGCGGCGACCAGTTCGGGCACGGGCTGGGGCACGGCGTCGGCCTCGAGGTTCACGAGGCGCCGCGGCTCGCGCCGTCGGGGACGGGTTCCCTGGAGGCCGGCAACGTGGTGACGATCGAGCCCGGCGTGTACGTGCCGGAGCGGTTCGGCATTCGCATCGAGGACCTCGTCCTGGTGTCCGCGGACGGCCCCCAGGTGATGACACAGGTCCCCAAGGAGCTGATCGTCGTCTAGCGCGAAACCGCTGCAAATCGCACGTTACCTGCCGCCCGGCACGGGTTAGTAATGGGCAGGTAAGCGAAAGGAGCAGTTATGAATGGGGATCGCTCGAGCCCCTCAATGCTTTACGCCGGAGTCGCCGGCGCCACCCTGGCTCTGGCCGGCATCATCGGGTTCTTCTACAACGCCACGTTCACGAGTGACGAGTCCGTTCGTGAAGCCATGTTCGGCGTCTTCGACGTGAACGGTTGGCACAACGTTCTGCACATCCTGACCGGAGTGCTCGGTCTGCTCGCCTTCAGCGCGGGCGCACATGCCGCGCGGACCTACGCGATGGCAGTCGGGATCGTCTACCTGGCCGTTGCCGCAGCGGGCTTCATGGTCGGGAGCGGCGACTCGATCCTGAGCATCGTCCCGGTCAACACCGAGGACAACATCCTCCACCTGCTGCTCGGCGTGGCGGGGGTGGGAGCAGCGCTCGCGACGCCTGTGGAGGCTCGTGCGAGCGCCCCGCCCGCGGCCGCCTGACGCGCAGCAGTACCCCTGGGGAAGCCCGGCCACAAGCCGGGCTTCCTCGCGTGTAGGGCCCGTTACATTCGCCACCCAGACGCGCGGTTTGTCACCCACGCGTGCGGTTTCAGCCGCCACGATCGCCCCCATGCCCAACGGTTTTGCGATTTGCCATGACAGTGATGGAGAATCGCAAAAACGATCGCTGGACTGGTGCATCGCCGAGCTGGCGGAGCGGCAGCACGGGGTCGTCAGCCGTACCCAACTCGTTGCTGCCGGACTGGGCCGCGGGGCAATCGAGCTGCGGTTGGCGCGCGGTCGACTGCACCGAGTGCACGCCGGTGTCTACGCCGTGGGGCATCCAGTCCTCACCGCCGAGGGTCGCTGGATGGCAGCCGTGCTTGTCGGGTGGATCGGGAGCTGTGCTGAGCCACAGGTCGGCTGCGGCGCACTGGGGCATCGGGCCGGAGGGAAGCCGACCAGCCGAGGTGACGCTCGCTCGAATCCTGCGCTCTCGGCCTCGTCTTCATTTCCACCACTCCTCATTACCTGACGATGAGGTCACTGTCCGGGATGGGATCCCCGTCACGACCGTCCCCCGCACCCTGTTCGACCTCGCCGCGGTGGTCTCCCCTGGGCAGCTGAACAGGGCCGTCAACGAGGCTGAGATCCGCCGGCTCTGGGATTCGCTTTCTCTGGATGACCTCCTGATTCGGTATCCGCGCCGCCCCGGCGCCGCGGCGCTCCGTGCCGTCCTCGCGACACCCGGCGCCAACATCACCCGCAGCGACCTGGAGGACCTTTTCCTCGAATTGCTGCGCCGCGCTCGACTCCCGCTGCCGGAGACGAACGTGTCCCTCGAGGTGAATGGCGTCTGGATCGAGGCGGACTGCGTTTGGCGCGAGCAGCGGCTGATCGTCGAGCTGGACGGACATGCGACTCATGCCACGAGGTCCGCCTTCGAGAGCGACCGGGCCCGCGACCGCGCGCTTGTCGCCGCCGGCTGGCGCGTGATGAGGATCACCTGGCGGCAGGTGCACGATGAGCCCGCAGCACTCACCCGCGACGTGCGGGCCTCTCTGGCGGCGCGGCCCGGCGCTAACCTTGGGCAGGAATGATCTCGACCAACCAGTTCAAGAACGGCAGCCACATCGAGCTCGACGGCCAGGTCTTCCGGATCGTCGAGTTTCAGCACGTGAAGCCCGGGAAGGGCGGCGCCTTCGTGCGCTCGAAGCTGAAGAACCTGAACTCTGGCTCGGTGATCGACAAGACCTTCCGGGCGGGAGAGAAGGTCCGCCCGGTGCGGACCGAGACGCGCCGCATGCAGTACCTGTACGAGTCGGGCGACGAAGCCGTGATGATGGACATGAGCGACTACGACCAGGTCCAGCTCCCGAAGGCGGTCGCGGGCGAGGCGCTCGATTGGATCCTGCCCAACGACGAGGTCGACGTGCTGTTCGTGGATGGCCGGCCCGGCGACGTGCAGGTCCCGAGTGCGATCGAGATGGAGGTCAAGGAGACCGAACCCGGCGTGCGTGGCGACACGGCGTCCGGAGGAGGCAACAAGCCCGCCGTGCTGGAGTCCGGCGTGACGGTCAACGTACCTCTGTTCGTCAACATCGGTGACCGGGTGCGGGTCGACACGCGCACGCGCGAATACGTCGCGCGGGCGTGAGCCGCACGGGTCGATGCGACGTACCGACCAGCGACGGGCCGCAATCTTCGCCCTGTACCAGCACGAGGTGACGGGCACGCCTCTCGACGACCTGATCGAGCGCGGTCCATTCCCGGACCTGCGCGGCGCCGAGCCTGAGGCACCCATCCGGTCCGGGCCGCTGACCGACTTCGCCGGAGGGCTGGTCCGCGGGGTCGAGGAGCAGGGTCCTGAATTGGATGCGCTCATCTCGCACGCTTCCGAGGGCTGGGCGCTGGACCGGATCGCGCCGCTCGAGCGCTCGATCCTGCGCGTGGCGCTGTACGAGGTCCTGCACCGGCCCGACGTGCCGGACGAGGTCGCAATCGACGAGGCCGTCGAGGCGGCCAAGACCTTCTGCGGAACGGATGCGCCCGGCTTCGTGAACGGCGTGCTGGGCGGCGTCGTGCGCGGGCTCGATCGCGAGCACGTCACCGGACCGGGAGGCCCCACGGGTGACTGACGAGCAGCTGCAGTCGCTCGAGGACATCGCGCACCGCCTGGAGGCGGGCGCCCGCCGCCTGCGCGAGGACGGCCTCGAGCCCGACGACGCGGTCCGCGTCGCCGGGGAGTGTGCCGAGCTCGCCTCCCAGGCCGCCGTGGAGCTTGACCGGATCGCCCGCGTGTCCTCGTCCGACCCGACCGAGGTGCCGGGGCAGGAGGAGCTCCTCTGAGCGCTCAGGCCGGCGCCGCCCGGAGCCCCGCATCCTCTGCCGCCTACCCGGACGACCTGCGCGACCTGGCCGAGCAGTTTCTGGCAGAGCTGCGGTTCGGCGAGGGCTCGCCGACGGCGGGTCTGGAGGAGGCCATGCGCTACTCGCTGCTCGCCGGCGGCAAGCGGATCCGCCCGGTGCTGACCCTTGCCGGAGCCCGTGCGCTCGGCGCCGACCCCGCCGACGTCCTCCCGACCGCTGCCGCGATCGAGCTGGTGCACACCTACTCCCTGATCCACGACGACCTCCCTGCGATGGATGACGACGACCTGCGCCGCGGGCGCCCCACCTGCCACATCGCCTTCGGCGAAAACGTCGCGATTCTGGCCGGCGATGGGCTGATGGCGGAGGCCTACCGGTTGATCCTCGAACGCCAGGCAGGCGAGCCGGCGAGACTGCTGGCCGCGCTGCGGGAGCTGTCCGACGCGATCGGGGTGGACGGGATGGTGGGGGGCCAGTATGTGGACGTCGCCGGCGACCCGGACTTGGACGGCGATTCCCTGCGCGGCATGCACGCGATGAAGACGGGGAAGCTGATCGCCGCCGCGATCGGCGTGGCGCCGCTCTTGCTGGGGGCTCCGGACGGTGCCAGAATCGCGCTTGCCCGGTTCGCCGCGGAGGTCGGCCTCCTGTTCCAGATCGTCGATGACATCCTGGACGTGACAGGGTCAGAGGAAGAGATGGGCAAGGCCTCCGGTACCGACGAACGGCTCGGCAAGCGCACGTATGTGAGCGTCTTCGGCCTCGAGCGCGCCCGGGAGCTGGCAACACGGTCCCACGCCGGCGCCCGCGCCGCGCTCGACGAGGCGCGCAAGGTGCTCCCGGCGGAGCCGCGCGACCTCGAGCTGATGACCGACTTCATGTATTCGAGGAACACCTGATGGCCCGTGGCGAACAGGACCGGGAGCGGCTGCTCGATCGCGTCGCGGGGCCGGAGGACCTGAAGGAGCTCGACGACGAGCAGCTCGTCCAGCTCGCACAGGAGGTGCGCGAGTACATCATCGACACGGTCGGGGAGATCGGAGGCCACTTCGGCGCGAACCTCGGCACCTGCGAGCTGGCTGTCGCGCTGCACAGCCTGCTGGACTCACCGCGCGACAAGGTCCTGTGGGACGTGGGCCATCAGGCCTATCCCCACAAGGTGCTGACGGGCAGGCGCGACCGGTTGCCGACGATCCGCAGCTACGGCGGCCTGGCGCCGTTCTGCTCACGGGAGGAGTCGGTCCACGACATCATGGGCGCCGGCCACGCGTCCACGGCGGCGAGTTACGCGGTCGGCATCAAGGAGGCGATGCGAAAGCGCCGGCAGCTCGGGATCGCTCCCGAGACGGATGAACCGGAGGCGAGGGTGGTCGCGGTCGTCGGCGACGGAGCCATGACGGGCGGCGTGAACTTCGAGGCGCTCCTGAACGCGGGCGGGCTCGACACACCGGTCGTGATCGTTCTGAACGACAACGGGATGTCGATCTCGCCGAACGTCGGCGCGCTGTCTCGTTACTTCAACCGGCTGCGGCTGAATCCGTGGGGCTACCAGGCCCGCGAGGCGGTCGAGTCCGGTCTGACCAGGCTGCCCGTCGGGATCGGCGCCCGCATCGAGCGGCTCGGCCCCCAGCTGAAGGAGTCGATCAAGGCGTTCTGGGCGCCCGGCCTGTTCTTCGAGGAGCTCGACCTCGCGTACATGGGAGTGATCGACGGCCACGACGTGAAGGCGCTGCGGCGCGCGCTGCGCCAGGCGCTGAACGCGAACCGGCCCGTGGTCGTCCACATCAAGACGGTCAAGGGAAAGGGGTTCCCCCCGGCCGAGGAGGGCGGCCTGGAGGGCATGGAGAAGTGGCACGCAGCGAAGCCGAAGTCGATCGCGAACGGTCGCGTCGCGGCCACGAAAAAGCCCGCCGCGAAGGCGCCCGCGAGCCCTCCGCAGTACACCGAGGTGTTCGGTCGCGCGCTCGTCGCGGAGGCACGTCGCGACCCGCGGGTGATCGGCATCACGGCCGCGATGGCGGGCGGCACCGGCCTTTCGATGCTCGCCGAGGAGGTCCCGGAGCAGTACTACGACGTGGGGATCGCCGAACAGCATGCCGTGCTGTTCGCGGCTGGCCTCGCGCTCGAGGGGATGAAGCCCGTGGCGGCGATCTATTCCACCTTCCTCCAGCGCGGGTTCGACCAGATCGTGCACGACGTGTGCCTGCAGAAGCTGGACGTCAAGTTCTGCATGGACCGCGCCGGGCTGGTCGGCGATGACGGCCCCACGCACCACGGGTCCTACGACATCTCATATCTGCGGGCCCTTCCGAACATCGTCCTGATGGCGCCGCGCGACGAGGCACAGCTGGTCCACATGCTGCGCACCGCGATCGCCCACGACGGGCCGGCGGCCATCCGGTACCCGCGCGGGGCGGCGGTGGGAGTGCCGATGCCCGACCACGCCGCGGAAATCCGCATCGGCACCGGCGAGACCCTCGCACAGGGCGAACGAGTCGCGCTTGTCGGATACGGGACCGGGGTGCAGATCGCGCTCGACGCCGCCGCCACGCTGCGTGAGCGCGGGCTCGATCCCACGGTCTGCGACGCGCGCTTCGCGAAGCCGCTCGACCGCGAGCTGCTGCAGTCACTGGCCGCGTCCCACGAACTGCTCGTGACCGTCGAGGAGAACGTGCTCGCCGGCGGGTTCGGGTCGGCGGTGCTGGAGCAGCTATCCGATTCGGGGACGCTCTCGGGAGGACCCGCGGTGATTCGCTTCGGCCTCCCGGACCGCTATGTCACCCACGGCAAGCCTGACCTGTTGCGGGAAGAGGTCGGGCTGACGCCGGAGCGCGTGGTGGAACGGGTGCTCGGTGCGCTCGACCGCAGCGACGCACTGCACGGCGCCTGACCGGACGGCCTAGGCGCCTACCGGCTCGGCCACCCGCTCCGCCGGCGCCTGCGGCAGCGAGACCGTCTCCACCCGCGGAGCGGACACGCGCTCCCGCGTCGGTCGAGTGCTCGCCGAACAGCGCCACGAGCAGGAACGGGAAGAACCACACGATGTAGAGGTAGAACCAGTGAACCGCGATGAGTTGCGTGGCGATCAGCACTGCGGCACCGAGCGCGGCGACCTGGAGGGTGTCGCGTCTGCGGGGGACGAATGCCACCGCGACGGCGAGCCCGACCACCGCCGCCTTCACGAGCCAGAGCAGGGGCTCGAGGCCCGAATTCTGGCCCCAAACACTGAACGGTGACTCGCGATCGAGCTGGAAGCCGATCGTCTGGTCCCACATGACCCTCAGCCCGCCGTCAGCCGGGATGTATGGCACGACGGCAACCAGCCCCACGAAGGCGAAGACCATGCCGAAGGAGATCCACGAGCGCAGACGTGAGCTGTCGCCGCGTCCGGTTGCGAACAGCGGAGCGAGCGCGAGAGGGGCGAACTTTGCAGCGCCCGCGAGCGCGATCAGCGCGCCTCGTGCCGGCGTGGATGTCAGAGCCAGCAGCGCGTACACGACGAACATCGCGATCAGCGTGTCGTTCCCGTTCGTCATCAACGGGAACAGCGTGTAGGGGAAGCTCACCCAGCCGTAGGCGAGCGCCAGCCCGAGCAGGCGCCCAGCGCGGCCGGACCTGAGTCGCAGGCCGAGCAGGAAGAGCCCGATCAGGGTCAGCAGATCGAACACGATCGCGGCCACTCTGGCAGCCGGCAGGTCGTAGTTCGAGGATGCCTGGAGCTGCTGCTCGGTGGGCTCCAGCACGCGTACGAAGGGGTCGTAGGCCAGATAGTTGACGGGACCGTAGGTGTCGAAGTGCAGGTCGTTCCCGCCGGAGTCCACGTAGAGGGGCTCGTCCTTCTGGATCCGGTAGGCGCCGACAGCGCTCCCGTACCCGACGTCACCCACCCTGCCGCTCGTCAGGTCGAGGCCGATCCGGAGCCCCACGAGCAGGACGATGCCAACGACCAAAAAGGCCGCCGGCACGATCGGGACCAGTGGCCCGGCCGAGCGGCGGGGCCGGAAGGCCGCCACCAGCAACCGTCCGAGGAAGTAGGCGAGCACCGGGTAGACGAGCGGGACCGACGTCCCGATCTCACCCTTGTTGAAGAGGAAGTGTGAGGCTCCGAATCCGGCGACCAGGACCAGGAGGTCGAGGTGCAGGATCCGGAAGGGCCGCCGGGGGTCGAAGAAGGGGAACAGGAACAGCGCGCAGAGCGGGAGCCAGATGTACCAGCTCTCGAACCTCTCACCGAAGTAGCCATCGTGGCCGCGGGCCATCACCCAGTCGGCCTGGATTCCCTGCCACGCTTCGACGACCTTGCCGGTGTGCCCGTCGACCGTGACCTCGGCGAGCTTGGTCGCGTCGGACCCGTCCTGGTACCTGATGCCGTAGTTGCCGCTTTCCTGGAAGAGGGTGATGTCCTGCGCGGTCAGGTTCGGGTGACGCCGGCGCTGGTCGCGGACCTCCGGCGTACGATCGGCGATGCGGATCGCCCGCTGCGGCGACACGGGGGGAAGATCCTGCTTGACGTCCGGCGGGGCCTGGGCGCTGGGGGGCGCTTGAGCCGGTTGGCCGGCGGTCCCGGCGGCGTGCGCGGATTGGCCCCCGGCGAGCAGCACCAGCGCCACGAGCGCGCACGCGCGGGCAGCCACAGGCAGACGAACACCCAACAGCAGGGGCAGGGGCAGGCGGATGCCGGGTCCCTTCACCCAAATCTGATCGGCGCTCCGAGAGAGCTACTTGAGGCGCGACCGGCGCCTGGGCGCGCGAGCCGCCAGGCGTTGCACGAGCGATTCGGCCCCGAAAGGGAGAGCGCCCCGCTTTCGCGAGGCGCCCTTGGGGAGGAGAGATATATCGCTATATGTGATGTGTGCGCGGAAAGCTTGGTACTACCGGCGCTAAGCCCGCGTGCTGTAGCGCGTGGTGACCGCCAGCAGCCCCTGTGCTGCGGCAACGGCCACGAAGAGCCCGGCCGGGCCGACGTCGCCGCCGATCGCGAAGACCAGCGCGGCGAACGCCGACGCGAGCGCGAGGCCCATGTCGACATCGGCGTGTGCCGAGACCCGCAGTGCCCCTGGACCGTTGCGGCTGCCGGATGCCTGCGTGGCAGCGGCGAACCCGGTTCCCATCATCAGCACTCCGATCA
Organism: uncultured Solirubrobacterales bacterium; assembly: GCA_963731895.1. Classification (GTDB taxonomy): domain Bacteria; phylum Actinomycetota; class Thermoleophilia; order Solirubrobacterales; family JBBDJG01; genus CAVSXO01. Next base: position 61,277 of record CAVSXO010000030.1, on the reverse strand, counting down.
CCATTGCGACCACGAGTGCGGACGCATCGAACCCGAGCGCGAAGGGCAGGGCAATCACGACCGGGGCCAAGGCGACCTCGAATGCGGCGTGGATGGGGAGGGGGACGAGTCTGGCGAGCGTCATGTCGCTATTAGTTGTAACTCCTCGACGCCTGTTTCTATGTGAAGCTCGTCACAGACGCCTGCGCCGGTACCTTTTGCCTATGCAGGAGAAAAGCAGACAGAAAGGCAGGCACAAGGGAAGGCACAAGGAAAGGCTGGACGCGCTGCTGGCTGAGCGCGGGGTCTACGACTCGCGCAGCCGTGCCGCTGCCGCGGTGATGGCAGGCGAGGTACGTGTCGGACCGCAGCGAACCGTTGCCTCCAAGTCCGGGATGCTCGTGGCGGACGACGTCGAGGTCGAGGTGCGCGCCGGGCGGCGCTACGCCTCGCGCGGCGGTCGGAAGCTCGAGCGCGCCCTGACGACCTTCGCCGCCGAGGTCGACGGTCGCCTGTGCCTGGACGTGGGCGCCTCCACCGGAGGGTTCACGGATTGCCTGCTCCAGGCCGGCGCAACCCACGTCACCTGTGTGGACGTCGCCTACGGGGAGCTCGACTGGCGCTTGCGCGAGGATCCGCGCGTGACCGTGCTCGAGCGCGTCAACGCCCGCCACCTGAGCAAAGAGCAACTCTCCTATGCGCCCGAGGTGATCGTGGTCGACGTGTCGTTCATCGGTCTGGGCAAGGTGCTGCCCGCCTTGGCGGCGTGCGCGGCAACCAGGTTCGACCTGCTCGCGCTCGTTAAGCCACAGTTCGAGGTGGGCCGGGACCGGGTCGGCAAGGGCGGTGTGGTGCGGAACCCGTCCGACCGTCTCGAGGCCCTCGTGTCGGCCGGTGACGCGGCGCTGCATTCCGGCATGAGCGTCCAGGGGTACTGCTCCTCGGGCCTGCCGGGGCCGGCCGGCAACCTGGAGAGCTTCGTGTGGTGCACCGAGGCCGCGCGCGACGGGGTGCACGATCTGGTGGCGGCGGCGCGCGAGGCGGAGCCGGAGGCGGTCGCATGACCCAGGCCCCCGTGCGCACGATCCGGCGGGCGGCCGTCTACACGCACAATCGCCCCGACGAGACGACCGACGCGATCCGGCTCCTGACCGAGACCGCGGGCAAGATGGGTGTGGAGCTGGTGTTCGAGTCCGAGGAGCGGGCGGAGCAGGCCGACGTATGCATCGTCCTCGGCGGGGACGGAGCCACGCTGCGCGCGCTGCGCCACCACGCCGGGACCGACGTCCCCGTCTTCGCGGTCAACTACGGGCGCATCGGGTTCCTTGCCACCGTCGATCGCGAGGACCTCCCACGGGCGATCGAGCTCGCCCTGACCGGTCAGTTCGAGGTCGTGCAGATGCCGGCCCTGCTGACCGACGGGCACTGCACCGAGCGCTTCGCGATCAACGAGGTGTCCTTCCAGCGCCGGCCGCACATGAACGTCACCCACCTCTCCTACTCGCTCGCGGGCGAGTGGGTTGCGCGCGTGCCGTGCGACGGGCTGATCGCCGCCACGCCGGCCGGCTCGACCGCCTACAGCCTCTCGGCCGGCGGCCCGATCGTCGCCTGGGGCGTGAAGGGGTTCGTCGTGAACCTGATCGCCCCGCACGCGCTCAGCTCGCGTGCGCTGGTCGCCGCGCCGGAGGACGTCCTGCGGGTGGTGAACGACGGCGACGAGCCGATCGACATCGTGATCGACGGCATCACTGCAGGCGAGCTGCCGGGCGGGGAGGAGAGCGAGATCACCTTCGAGCCCGACGTCGTCGGGCTCGCTCAGCTGCCGGGCTCGAGCTTCTACCGCCGCTTCCGCGAGAAGCTCCTGCAGCTGACTTCCTAGCGAGCGCCGCAGCGCGAAGCACTGACTCTGACCGGGGCGGCTGCTAGACGTAGCGCGTGCTGCTCGAGCTGCGTGTCCGGAACCTGCTGCTGATCGAGAGCGCCGAGCTGGCTCTCGACCGGGACCTGAACGCGATCACCGGCGAGACCGGCGCGGGCAAGACGATGCTCGCCCAGGCGCTCGACCTGCTGCTCGGCGGCAAGCCGCGGCGCGGCATCGTGCGTCCCGGCGCCGAGGAGGCATACGTCGAGGGCGTCTTCGAGGCTCCCGCCGCCCTGGCGGCTGACCCCGAGCTGGCCGAGCTCGCCGAGCGCATCCCGCTCGACGTGCCGGAGCTGGTGCTCGGGCGCCGCGTGGTGCCCGACGGCCCGACGCGCTCGTACCTGCAGGGCCGCTCGGTGTCGGCGCAGGACCTGAACGCGGTCGCGTCGCGGCTGGTGGCCTTCTTCGGCCAGCATGAGCACCGCAAGTTGATGGTGGCCTCGGCGCAGCTCGCGATCCTGGACGCGTTCTGCGGCGAGGAGCACCTGAAGGTGCGCTCCGAGTTCGAGCGCCGGCTGGCGGCGGCCCGCGCAATCGAGCACGAGCTGACGGCGACGCGTGCGCGGCTCGGCGCGCGGGAACGCGACCTCGACTTCCTCGAGTTCGAGATCGCGGAGATCGAGGCCGTCGGCCCGGGCGAAGAGGAGGAGCCCGACCTCGAGCGCGAGCGCCGCCGGCTGGGTGCGGTGGAGACGCTTCGTCACGCCGCCTCGGCTGCCTCCGAGGCGATCGATCCCAGCGAGATGGACTCTGCCGGGGGGATGGCGCTGCTGGCGGATGCGGCCGCGCAGCTGCGCGGCGCCGGCGACAGCGATGAGGCGCTCGGCACGCTCGCAGCGCGTGCGGAGGCCGTCGTCTACGAGCTGGAGGACATCGTTGCCGAGCTGCGCTCCTACCTGGGGTCGGTCGAGGCAGACCCGGGGCGCCTGGCGGTCGTCGAGGAGCGCCTCGAGCAGCTCGCGCGGCTGAAGCGCAAGCACGGCGGGACGATCGAAGCGGTGCTCGAGCACGCCGAACGCTGCCGCGCCGAACGCGACCGGCTCGCGAATGCCGGGGAGACCACGGTGCGGCTGGAGCAGGAGCTGGAGCAGGCTGTCGCCGCCCTCGACGAGCTGGCGGCGCGCCTGCGGGCGGGTCGTGGCAAGGGCGGCCGGGCGCTTGCGAAGGCGGTGTGCTCCGAGCTGGGCGACCTGGCCATGGCCGAGGCGACGTTCGAGGTTGTGATCGAGGATCGCCCGAGCGCCGGGGACGAGCCGCTGGCGCGCTTCGGCCCGGCGGGAGGCGACTCCGTCGAGTTTCTGATCGGCCCGAATCCCGGCGTGGCCCCCGGTCCACTGCGCGAGGTTGCCTCGGGCGGTGAGCTGTCCCGCGTGATGCTCGCGCTGATGAGCATCGCCACCTCGGTGGAGGGGTCGCCGACCGTCGTGTTCGACGAGGTCGACGCCGGGGTCGGCGGCGCGACGGCGCGCGCGGTCGGGGAGCGCCTGCGGGCGCTGTCGGCCGGTCGGCAGGTTCTGTGCATCACGCACCTGCCGCAGGTCGCCTCGCTCGCCACGCGTCACTTCCGCGTCGTGAAGCACGCGCAGCCGCTGCAGGACGCTTCACGTGCCGGTGCCGGGGTGGCACGGGCGGACGTGGAGCGGCTGGGCCGCGACCAGCTCGTCGAGGAGCTGTGTCGCATGCTGGGCGCCGACGCGGGCGACGAGGCCGCGCGGCGACACGCCGAGAGGCTCCTTCAGGCCGCTTAGGCCCGCCGCGGTCGACGCGGTCGCCCCGAAAGGCACCTAGACTGCGTTCCAGAGCGAAGATGGCCTCATCCAGGACATCCACGCGTGTGTCGGAGCGCGCCCGCGAGCGGCCCACGTTCGCCGCTCTGGTGACGGAGGTGCACGGGACCGCGCGGCTCGGCCGGCGCACGAAGCACCTCGTCCGGCGGTTGACGCCGGAGGACATCGCCGTGATCGACCATGCCGACCTCGACCGCATGGCGGCCGAGGATCTCGTCGAGAGCGGGGTGAAGGCGGTCGTGAACGTCTCGACGTCGACCAGCAGCCGCTACCCGAACCCGGGGCCGCTGATCCTGGCGCGCGCCGGCATCCCGCTCGTGGACGCGGTGGACGCCCCGCTGTTCGAGAAGCTTTCCGACGGCGACCCGGTGACGGTCCGCGGGAGCACCGTGATCGGGCCCGACGGTGTTCTGGTCGAGGGGCGGGTGCTCAGCGTCGCCGAGTTGAGCAACATCGCCCGTGAGCAGCAGCACCGGATCGGCGAGGCGATCCACGACTTCGCCGAGAACACGCTCGAGCACATCCGCGACGAGGGGGACATCCTCGCGGGTCGCCTCGAGATCCCGGATCTGCGCACGGAGTTCCGCGACCGGCACGCACTGATCGTCGTCCGCGGCACCGACTACCGCAGCGACCTGCGAGCCCTGCGCCCGTACATCCGCGACCTGCGCCCGGTGCTGGTGGGCGTGGACGGCGGTGGCGACGCGCTGCTCGAGGCCGGTCTCACACCCGACCTCGTGATCGGTGACATGGACTCCGCCTCGGACCGGGTCCTGACCAGCGGAGCGGAGCTGGTCGTGCACGCCTATCAGGACGGGACCGCGCCGGGGCGCGAACGCCTCGAAGCGCTCGGGCTGGAGCACAAGCTGCTGCCCGCGCCGGGCACGAGCGAGGACGTCGCGATGCTTGTCGCATTCGAGCGCGGCGCCGGCCTGATCGTCGCCGTGGGCACCCACTTCAACCTGATCGAGTTCCTCGACAAGGACAGGGAGGGGATGTCGTCGACGTTCCTCACCCGGTTGCGGGTCGGTGACAAGCTCGTCGACACGAAGGGAGTCAGCCGGCTGTACCGGTCGGGGCCGAGTCGCCGGCTGATGTTCCTGCTGGTGCTCGCAGCCCTGGTGACCTTTGTCGTGATCGCGCTCAGCTCGCCCCAGATCGAGCGGCTCATCGACCTCCTGCTGCTGAAGCTCGAGGTCATGCTCGAGGGCAACTAGCTCCTCACGGCTCTTGTTCACTCCTCGCTACCACGCGATCTCGCTCGTCGCGGTGTTCCTCGCGCTCGGGATCGGCGTGCTGCTGGGCGTCGCGCTCGGCGAGGAGGGCATCGTGTCCGGCGCCAGCCGGGATCTCGAGAAGTCGCTGCGCGGCGATCTCGACCAGGCCCGCTCGCGCAACGCGGAGCTGCGCCGGGAGCTTGCGCAGCGACGCGGCTACGAGCGGGACGTCTACCCGGCGCTGGTGGGCGGGCTGCTCCCCGACTGGAGGATCGGTGTGGTCGCGATGGGCAGGCTCCCGGGCGGCTACATCTCTTCCATCGAGCAGGCGATCGAGCCCGCCGGGGCCCACATCGAGAGCGTCTCGGTGATCGCGTCGCCGTTGCCCCTCGGTCGCATCGCCGGTGAGCTCGAGGACACGAACCTGAGGCGCGTGGACCGCGACAACGACGACCTGGAGCGGCTCGGGCGGCGGATCGGGCGTGGCCTCGTGCAGGGCGGAGAGCTCGTCGGCCGGTTGCGACAGGAGCTCTTCTCGACGTCGCGCGGTGAATACACGCGGCCTCGATGCCGTCGTTTTCATCCGCGATCGGGACGGCCTGAAGGGCGACGAGAAGTCGGCGCAGGATGCGTTCGAGAACGGTCTCATCGACGGAATGCACGACACCGAGGCCCAGGTCGTGGGCGTCGAGAAGATGGAGACGGACCCGTCCCAGGTGCCTTTCATGAGGAGCCACGACATCGCAAGCGTTGACGACCTCGACCTGCCGGAGGGCAAGACCGCGCTCGTGTGGGCGATTCTTGGGGCGGATGGGCGGTACGGGCGCAAGCCCACCGCCGAAGCTCTGCTGCCGCCACCCCCCGAGCGGGCCGCGACCAGACGCTGATGGGCTGGCTGCCGCTGGGGCTGTCGCTGGGTCTCGGAGCCCTGCTGGCACCAACCCTGCTGGAACGGCTCGCGCGTGCCGGTGTCGTGCGGGAGAACTACCGCGGCCTGGAGCTTCCGGCCGCCGCCGGGATCCTGATCGCAGTGGTCGCCGCGCTCGCCGTGGGCCCGATGGCGGCGCTCGACGAGCTGGCCGGGTGGGACACGCTCGCGCCGGAGGTCGGCGCCGCGCTGATCTTCGTGGTGGGGGTCGCGATGCTCGGTCTGGTGGACGACCTGCTGGGCGGCCGCCGGCCTGCCGGTGCCGCGGCCGACCCGGGCGCTCCGCGGGGCCTCCGCGGCCACGCGCGGGCGGCGGTGCGTGGCGACGTCAGCACCGGGCTGCTGAAGGCGCTGGGCGCGCTGGGGCTCGCGCTGTACGTGGTCGCCGGGGACGGGCGATCGGCGGGCGAATATCTCGTCGGTGTCGGGGTCCTGGTACTGAGCACCAACCTCTTCAACCTGCTCGATCTGCGCCCGGGAAGGGCCGGCAAGGCATTCGTCGTGCTCGGCGTGGTGCTGACCCTCGGCTCGTGGGACACCTACGCGCTCCAGGCGCTCGGGCTCTTCATCGGCCCGGCGCTCGTGCTGCTCCCCTACGACCTGCGCGAGCGGGCTATGCTGGGCGACGCAGGCTCCAACGTGCTTGGCGCCGTCGCCGGGCTATGGCTGGTGCTCGCGCTGGGCCCGACGGGCGAGGTCGTGGCGCTCGGGGTGCTTGCTGTTCTCACTCTTTACGGGGAGTTTCGGTCGATCAGCGCAATGGTTGATCGGAACCCTCTGATGCGTCGTCTAGACTCAATCGGCAGGCGTTCCGAGGCATGGTCAGATACATCTTTGTGACAGGCGGCGTGGTCTCTTCCCTCGGGAAGGGCATCGCCTCCGCCTCTATCGGCCGCCTCCTCGTCAGCCGCGGGCAGCGGGTCCAGATCCAGAAGTTCGACCCGTACATCAATGTCGACCCCGGCACCATGAGCCCGTTCCAGCATGGCGAGGTCTTCGTCACGGAGGACGGCGCCGAGACGGACCTCGACCTGGGTCACTACGAGCGCTTCACGGACGAGAACACCGCGCGCACCTCGAATGTCACAGCAGGAGCTGTCTACTACTCGGTCATCCGTAAGGAGCGGCGGGGCGACTTCCTCGGCGGCACCGTGCAGGTGATCCCGCACGTCACCGACGAGATCAAGCAGCGCGTGAAGCTGGTCGCCGAGTCGCAGGACCTCGACTTCGTGATCACGGAGATCGGCGGGACGGTCGGCGACATCGAGTCGCTCCCCTTCCTGGAGGCGATCCGCCAGTTCCAGACGGAGCTGGGCCGCGACCGCTGCATCTTCCTGCACCTCACGCTGGTTCCGTTCATCGGTCATGCCGGTGAGCTGAAGACCAAGCCCACCCAGCATTCGGTGAACGAGCTGCGACGGATCGGCATCCAGCCCGACATGGTCATGTGCCGCTCGGAGGAGGCGCTGTCGCGGGAGATCCGGCAGAAGATCGCGCTGTTCGCAAGCCTGCCGGTCGAAGCGGTGATCTCCGCGCGGGACGTCGACAACATCTACAAGGTGCCGCTGATGTTCCGCGCCGAGGGCGTGGACGACCTGATCCTGGACCACTTCAAGGTCGAGGCGCCGCCTCCGGAGCTGTCGGACTGGGAGGCCATGGTGCGCCGCGCGGGCGAGGCCCGCGACACCGTGCGCATCGCGCTCGTCGGCAAGTACGTGCAGCTGGAGGACGCCTACCTGTCCGTGGTCGAGGCGCTCAAGCACGCCGGCATCCACCACGGCACGAACATCGATGTCTTCTGGGTCGACTCCGAGACGCTGGACGAGAGCGAGACCGCCCGCCTGCTCGACGAGGCGGACGGGATCCTGATCCCCGGCGGCTTCGGCGTGCGCGGCATCGAGGGCAAGATCAACGCTGCCCGCTTCGCGCGGGAGCGGTCGGTGCCGTTCCTGGGCATCTGCCTCGGGATGCAGCTCGCGGTGGTCGACTTCGCTCGCCACGTGGTGGGGATGGACGGCGCGAACTCGGCCGAGTTCGATCCCGAGACGCCCTATCCGGTGATCGACCTCCTGCCGGAGCAGAAGGAGGTCGACGACATGGGCGGCACCATGCGCCTGGGCGCCGACCCCGTGAAGCTCCACGAGGACACGCGCGCCCGCGCCGCCTACGACGAGCCCGTCATCTACGAGCGCCACCGCCACCGTTACGAGGTCAACAACCTGCTGCGCCGCCGGCTCGAGGACGCGGGGCTCGTGTGCAGCGGTACGTCGCCGGACAACCGCCTCGTCGAGGTGATCGAACTGCCGGAGCACCCCTACTTCGTGGCCTCGCAGTACCACCCGGAGTTCAAGTCGCGGCCCAACAAGCCCCAGCCGCTGTTCCGGGAGTTCGTCGGAGCGGCGCTGGCCCGTGCTCGTGAGCGCGGGACCGCTGCGCCGGCAGGGACGGTCGACGGAGAGCTTCAGCGCCTGGCTGAGCCGGCCGCCGATGCGGATGCCGCCGGGCGCGCGGCGCACGATCCCGCCCCCCAGCGCGGAAACTGGTGAGCCTCACAGGCCCGGTCGACGGGCCTGCGCACGACACCGGCCACGGGCGGGTCGGCGACACGTTCGCGCGCCTGTGCGAGATCGAGAGCCCGAGCGGCAACGAGGGCGCCATGGGCGCGGCCGTGCGGGCCGAGCTCGAGTCGATCGGCTTCTCCGTGACCGAGGACGACACGGCGGCGGAGACGGGTGCAGGGTGCGGAAACCTGCTGGCGCGCGTACCCGGCCCGCCCGGCACGCGCACCGTGATGCTGTGCGCCCACATCGACACGGTGCCGCTCACCGACCGGGTGGAGGTGGAGCTGGTCGACGGTGTGTATCGCAACCGCCGCGCCGCGATCCTCGGCGCGGACGACAAGGCCGGTGTGGCCGTGATCCTGGAGGCCGCGCGGCGCTGGGCGGGCTCGGGTGCACCCTGCGGCTGCGAGCTCGTCTTCACGACCGGCGAGGAGGTCGGGCTGCGGGGTGCCCGCGCGTTCGACACCGCCCCGCTCGAGGCCGAGTTCGGTTTCGTGCTCGACCACGCCGCGCCGATCGGCCACATGGTGGTGGCCGCACCGACCTATTACGCCGTTCATGCCGAGTTCCTGGGGCGCTCCGCACACGCGGGCATCCGGCCGGAGGACGGGCGCAGCGCGATCGCCGCGGCGGCGAAGGCGGTCGAGGCCATGCGCCTCGGCAGGCTCGACGGCGAGACCTCGGCGAACGTCGGAATCATTCACGGCGGAGTGGCGGCGAACGTCGTGCCCGAGACCTGCACGATCGAGGCCGAGGTCCGCAGCCTCGACGACGGCAAGGCTTCTGAGGCCGTTCACGCGATGGTGGACACGATCACCTGGGCCGCGAGCGCGACGGAGACCGATGTCGACACCACGATCGAGGAGCACTTCCGCGCCTACCGCATTCCCGAGTCGGACCCGACCGTGGCGATCGCGTCGGCGGCCATGAGGGACTGCGGTGTGGAGCCGGTGCCGTCCTCGACCGGTGGAGGCAGCGACGCGAGCGCCTTTACCGCCAAGGGCCTGCCCTGCCTGAACCTCGCGATCGGCGTCGCGCTCAACCACACTCCGCAGGAGCGGGTCAGCGCGGCGGCGCTCGAAAAGGTCCTCGACATCACTCTGCGCCTCGCCGAGCGCGCCGCCGCGAGGTGATGGCTTCGTGCTGAAGCTGCGGCGGGGGAGGGTTGCTTCCGTGGAGGCGGCCGATGGCCGGATCGCGCGAGTGACGGTGGAGTTCGACGGAGCCTCGGAGTCACGCCCGGCCGTCGCCTACCCGCGCCTGACGGGCCCCGTCGAGGTCGGCGACGACGTGGTCGTGAACGCGGAAGCGGCCGATCTGGGCCTCGGCAGCGGCGGGTTCGACGTCGTGCACTGCAACCTCACCCGCGGCCTGGACGGCGAGGGAGGCGAGGGGCACGTGATGAAGCTCAACTACACCTCGCTCCAGCACGCGGTGCAGCCTCTGGAGGAGGGGTCCGACGAGATGCCTCCCGCCGAGGGGATCCCGGTCGCGGTGCTGGCGCTCCATGGGCAGCTTCCATGCGCCGCGTTCGCGCTCACGGCGCATGCGCCGGGAGCGCGGGCCGGCTACGTGCAGACGGCCGGGGGCGCGCTGCCCGGTGAGCTGTCGGACACCGTCGCGGACATGCTCGAGCGCGGCATGCTGGCCGGCCACGTGAGCGCGGGTCCCTCGCATGGCGCCCCGGGGGAGGCGATCACCGTCGAGGGAGCGCTCGACGCGGGACGGCGCATGGGCTGGGATTGCGCATTCGTGGGCCCCGGGCCGGGAATTCTCGGCTCGGCCTCCGCGCTCGGCCACGGCGGCCTGGCGGCGCTGACCAACGCCCACGCGGCGCTGTCGCTCGGATCCGCGGTGGTGCTGGTGCCGCGACTCTCGAGCGCCGACCCCCGTGACCGCCACCGCGGCCTGAGCCACCACACCGACACTGTGCTGCGCATGTTGCTGCGCGCCGTGCGGGTGCCCGTCCCCGAGGGCCTCTCCCTGCCGTCGGGTGCCGCTCTCGCACGCGCCGTCGCCCGCAGCGGGCACGAGGGTGTCGGCCTGGACGTGTCCGCCATGTGCGACGGATACCTCGCGAGCGGCCTGCCGGGTGGAACCATGGGGCGCTCGTTCGAGGAGGACCGTGACTTCCTGCTCGCCGGGCTCGCAGGCGGAGCACTGCTGGCCCAACTGATCTCTGAAAAGGAGTAGTGATGAAGTGATGGCGTTCGAGCAGATTGGAAGCGAGGTGGTGTACGACGGGCGGATCGCGACCGTGCGGGTCGAGAAGTTCCGCCACGACGACGGCGAGGTGGTCGAGCGCGAGGTGGTCGAGCACCCCGGCGCTGCGGTGATGCTGCCCCTGGACGGGGACCGCATCTGGTTGGTGCGCCAGCCGCGTGAGGTCGTCGGGGAGGAGAGCCTGCTCGAGCTGCCGGCCGGCAAGCTGAACGGGGGAGAGGTGCTCGACACGGCAAAGCGGGAGCTGCGCGAGGAGATCGGCAAGTCCGCCGCCCAGTGGCAGCACCTGACGAGCTTCTACGCGAGCCCGGGGTTCACCAACGAGGAGATCCACGCCTTCCTGGCCACCGACCTCTCCGACGCACCGCTCGACGCCGAGGAGGAGGAGCGCATCGAGATCGTCTCCGAGCCGCTCGACCGTCTCGACGACGTGATCCGATCCTGTCGCGACAGCAAGAGCCTCGTCACCCTGCTGTGGTTTCGGGCGTTCGTGCTCTAAAGATGCCGCACGTGAGGGTCACCGACTTCGTCGTCGCCCCCGCCGAGCGGGTGTGGGCGGCGCACATGGACGCCGCGGGGATCGGGGAGTGGTTCCCCGGAGTGCGGTCGGTGGAGGCGATCAGCGGTCCGCTCGACAGCCCGGGGACGCGATACACGCTGCGGTTCAATCCTCTGTCTCGCAGCCATGTGGAGGTGACCGAGGTGGAGGCCCCGTGGATGCACACGCGCCGCTGGGACACGCGGCCGTTCGGGACACACGGCACCGCGACCTTGTTGCTGCGCTCCGAGGAGGGTGGGACGCACATCGACCTCGACGTCAGCTACGGGCTGCCGCTGGGCCCGGTGGGGCGGTTGCTGGAGGGTTTCACGTTCGTGCGCCGCCGCATGGCGCGTGCAATACGGCGGGAGCTGCAGGCCTTCAGCGAGTTTGCGGAGCGCCGTCCAGACTGATCGGCAACGCCGGTTGCGCGTCAAGGAGCCCCGGCCGCGCCCGAGAACCAGGGTGGATGGCAGATGCGACTGCTCAGGCGCCCTCCCGCTTCGGGGAGCTGGTGCTCGACTTCCTCGCCCACCTCGAGCTCGAGCGCGGCATGGCGCGCAACACGCTCCAGTCCTACCGCTCGGACCTGCTCCAGTTCGGGGCGTTTCTCGATGCCCACGGCCAGACGGCCGAGGACGCAACCCCGGCCGACGTCTCGGACTTCCTCACCGAGCTCGCCCAGGGCAACGGCCGCCCGGGCGCCAGCAGCGCGACGATCCAGCGCAAGGCCGCCGCACTGCGTTCCTTCTACCGTCACCTGCGCCGCGAGGGCGTGCGCGACTCCGATCCGACGGCGAAGCTGTCCGCACCGCGCCGGAGCCGCAAGCTCCCCCGCGTGCTCGGCATGGCCGAGGTGCAGCGCCTGCTCGACCAGCCGAAGGGAACCGACCCGATGGCGCTGCGCGACCGCGCGATCCTCGAGCTGATGTACGCATGCGGGCTGCGCGCGTCGGAGACGATCGACCTGGACGTCGCGCATGTGGACCTGGTCGACTGCGTGCTGCGTGCGCGCGGGAAGGGCTCCAAGGAGCGGATGGTGCCGGTCGGCCGCACCGCGGCGCGTGCCGTGGCCGACTACCTGCGCCGCGGGCGCCCGCAACTGATCGGGATCGCGGACACAGTCGCGGTTGTTCGTGAACTTCCGCGGCGGGCCGCTCACCCGCCAGGGCCTCTACAAGGTGATCGGCCGGCATGCCGCAGTCGGCGGGCCTGGCCGACAAGATGAGCCCGCATACGCTGCGCCACACATTCGCGACGCACCTGCTCGCGGGCGGATGCGACCTGCGCTCGGTGCAGGAGATGCTCGGCCACGCCGACGTCTCCACGACACAGCTCTACACGCACCTCTCGAACCAGCACATCAAGGACGCCTACTTCAAGGCGCACCCCCGCGCGCGACGCGAGTAGATGGGAATCGCCGCGTACGCTTAGGGCGTGCCCGAGCTTCCCGAAGTAGAGACCATCCGCCGCCAGCTCGCGCCGCGTGTCGCGGGGCGGACGATCGAGCGGCGCGCAGGTGCTCGACCCGCTCTGGTCCAGGCCCGCAGCGCCTCGGCGACGTCGAGCGCGCTGCTGACCGGCCGGCGCATCGAGGCGTCTGCGCCGCCGTGGCAAGTACCTGATCGCCGACCTGGACGGAGACCGCCACCTGGTCATGCACCTGCGCATGACCGGCAACCTCCTGTGGGTGGCGCCCGGCGAGGACCGAGAGCCGCGGCCCGCACCTGCGCGTGCGGCTCGTCCTCGACGACGGCCACCGCCTGCTGTTCGTCGACCAGCGCCGGTTCGGCACCGGCGTGGTGATCGAGGGGACGCCGCAGCTCGACGAGTACCTCGATCAGCGCGGCTCGGCCCCGAGCCGCTCGACCCGGAGTTCACGCCCGACGTGCTGCACGCGCCGCGCGCGGCCGCCGTGCTCCGGTGAAGGCGTTCCTGCTCGACCAGCGCCGGGTCGCGGGCGTCGGGAACATCTACGCCGACGAGGCGCTGTTTCGCGCCGGCATCCATCCGCTGCGCCCGGCGGGGCGTCTGCGCCGCGCCGAGATCGAGCGCCTGCACGCGGGCATCGTCGAGGCGCTCGAGCGCGGGATCGCCCGGCAGGGCGCCTCGATCGACGACTACCGCGACTCGAACGGCGAGCGCGGCTCGATGCAGGACGAGTTCCTGATCCATCTGCGCGAGGGCCGGCCGTGCTCGCGCTGCGGCCGTCCGGTGACGAAGCTGGTCGCCGCCGGGCGCGGGACCTACGTCTGCCGCCGCTGCCAGCCGCGTTCCGCGGCCGCGCCGCAGGGTGCCGGCATCGGTGAGCTTGCCGCCTTGCCCGACGGCTTCTCGGTCGGCCACTGGACCGACACCGAGGCGGCCACGGGCTGCACGGTCGTGCTGCCTCCGCCCGATGGCGCGGTCGCGTCCGGCGACGTGCGCGGCGGCGGGGCGAGCACGCGCGAGATCGGACCTGCTGAACCCGATCGCGAACGCCGCGCGCGTTCACGCGGTGCTGCTCACGGGCGGCAGCGCGTTCGGTCTCGCCGCCGCGGACGGAGTCGTGCGTTGGCTCGAGCGCAACGATCGCGGCTACGACACCCCGGGCGGCCTCGTGCCGCTCGTGCCGGGCGCGGTCGTCTACGACCTCATCAGCGGGGACCCGACGCGCCGTCCGGGCCCGGCCGAGGGGGAGGCCGCCTGCGAGGCGGCGCGCGAAGATCCCCAGCTCGGGAGCGTCGGCGCCGGCACGGGCGCGGCCGTGGGCAAGCTGCGCGGCCGCGAGTTCGCGGTCAAGACGCGGCGTCGGTCTGGCGAAGCAGCATCTCCCGCAGGGCGCAAAGCTGGCCGCGCTGGCCGTCGTGAACGCGTTCGGCGACGTGATCGGAGAGGACGGCCAGGTGCTGGCCGGCACGCGCGGCGACGACGGAAGCTTCATCGGCACCACGCAGCAGCTCCGCACCCGGCTGATCGAGCCGCCCACCTTCCGGCGAGGCGAGCCGGTCGAGAACACGACGCTGGTCTGCCTGATGACGGACGCCGAGCTGACCAAGGCCGAGTGCGGCATCGTCGCGAAGATGGCCCACGCCGGGATGGCGCGCGCCGTCGACCCGGTCCACTCCTCGGCCGACGGAGACGTGGTGTTCACCCTCGCCACCGGTACAGGGCCGCGCGTCGAGCCGCTGATCGTGGGGGTCGTGGCTGCCGCGCTGACCGCCGAGGCGATCCGCGACGGCTGCCGTCAGGCGACCACGGTCGCAGGAATTCCTTCCCTCTCCGACCTCCGCCGATGAACGAGAACGAACTGCGGGTTCAGATGGCGCTCCAGGCGCTCGAGCGGCATGACGTGGATGCGCTGCTTGTTGATGCCCATCCCGCGATCGTCTTCGTGAATCCGCCGTACGCGATCGAGCCGGGTACCCGCCACGGACTGGATGGATTCAAGACAGGCATCCAAAACCTGCTCGACGCCTTCGAGGAACTGCGCTTCGACTCGGAGCGGGTGATCGACCTCGGCGACCGGGTGGTCGGCCTGGGGATGTGGACCGGCAGGGGGAAGGGCAGCGGCTACGAGTTCGACCCCCAGCCGTACGCATTCATGGTGACGCTCGACGAGGAGGGCAAGATGACCCGCTACGAGTGGTTCGCCGAGCACGACGAGGCGCTGCGCGCCGCGGGGCTCGACTCCTAGGCCGCGAGGCGCTCGAGGCGGCCGTCGCGGTCGGCCTCGAGCAGTTCCTGGAAACCCCCCAGCGGCTTTCCGCCGATCACGATCTGGGGAAAGGTCATCTGACCGGTGAAGTCGCACAGCCCGCGCCGGCCGACCGGGTCCTTGGCGAGGTTGATCTCCTCGAAGACGAGTCCGCGCGAGCGCAGCAGGTCCTTGGCCCTGATGCAGCGGGCGCAGGGGTCCGTGGTGTAGACCTTGATCTCGAGTTGTGCGGAGACGGATTCCATCCGGTGCCTGCGTAAAAGTGTATGCGCCGGTGGGGCGTTTTCCCCTGCCGTGTCATAGGAGGAAGTTGGCCGGCTACTACAAGACCGAAGGCGTCGTGCTCCGTTCGATGCGGCTGCGCGAGGCCGATCGGATCGTCCATCTCTACACGGGCACGCACGGGCGCGTGAACGCGGTCGTGAAGGGCGTGCGCCGGACGAAGTCGCGCTTCGGTGCACGGCTGGAGCCCTTCATCCGCGTGCGACTCGTGCTCTACGAGGGTCGGGGCGAGCTGCACACCGTCACCCAGGCCCAGGCCGTCGAGTGGTACCCGCGGCTGCGCGAGCACGGCGGCGCGATCCTCGCCGCCGGCACGGCGTGCGAGTCGGTGCTGCGGATGTTCGGCGACGGCGAGGCGAACGGCGCCGCGTACAACCTCCTCTGCCGCGAGCTGCAACTGCTCGACGCGCGGCCCGAGGCCGCCGGCCCGGCGAACCTGCTCGCGTTCCGGCTGAAGCTGCTGCTCGCCGCCGGGTTCCTGCCGGAGCTGTCCGAATGCGCGCGCTGCGGCGGGTCGCCGGGCGCCGGGTCCGTCCGCTTCTCCTCCGCCGCCGGTGGCGTGATCTGCGGCGAATGCGGCGCGGGCGACGGCTTCTCGCTCGACGAGCCCGCCCGCTCGTTCATGGCGACGGCGCTCTCGGCGCCGCTGAAGGATGGTCCCGAAGCTCCCCGACCCGCCCTCACGCAGGTCGAGCGGGCGGTGTCGGGAACGCTCGAATACCACGCCCACGTGCGCCTGCGAAGCGTGGCCTAGTGCTCCCCCGCCATGGATACGGGAAGCACATAGGGTTCTGAGCGGCATGGCGAAGTGGGTGTACGACTTCTCCGAGGGGTCGCGCGAGATGCGTGACCTGCTTGGCGGAAAGGGCGCCAATGTCGCCGAGATGAAGCGGATCGGCGGCCCCGTCCGCGTGCCCGACGGCTTCACGATCACGACCAAAGCGTGTGTCGCCTACATGCGCACCGGCGACTTTCCGGCGGGGCTCGAGCGCCAGGTCGCCAAGGCGGTGGCAAGGCTCGAGGAGCAAACGGGCAAGCGTCTCGGCGATCCGGACGATCCGCTGCTCGTGTCGGTCCGCTCGGGGGCGCGTGAGTCGATGCCGGGCATGATGGACACGGTCCTGAACGTGGGGCTGAACGACTCCTCGGTCGAGGGCCTGGCCGAGCGCACGCAGAACGAGCGGTTCGCCTGGGACTCCTACCGCCGGTTCGTGCAGATGTTCGGCAACGTGGTGCGCGGCATCGACGGCCAGGCATTCGAGGACGCGATCAAGAGGGAGAAGGAAAAGCAGGGCGTCGAGGACGACAGTGACCTGGACGCACCCGGCATGCGGCGCCTGACGAGCGCCTTCAAACGGATCTTCAAGCGCAAGACGGACGAGGAGTTCCCGGCCGAGCCCGCGGAGCAGCTCCGTCAGGCGATCCGGGCCGTGTTCGACTCGTGGAACGGCGATCGTGCCGTGGAGTACCGGCGCCTGAACGACATCTCCGACGAATGGGGCACCGCCGCCAGCGTGCAGCAGATGGTGTTCGGCAACAAGGGCGACACGTCGGGCTCCGGCGTCGCCTTCAGCCGCGACGAGATCACCGGCGCACACAAGCCGTCGGGCGACTATCTGCCCAACGCCCAGGGCGAGGACGTTGTCTCCGGCGTTCGCGATACGCAGGACATCTCCGAGCTGCGGCGCAAGAAGCCGGGGGTTCACAAGCAGCTGATCGAGATCCTTGACACGCTCGAGCGCCACTACAAGGACATGCAGGACGTCGAGTTCACTGTCGAGGAGGGTGTGCTGTACATGCTCCAGACCCGTAGCGCGAAGCGCCCCGCCCAGGCGGCCGTGCGCGTCGCCGTCGACATGGTCAGGGAGGGGATGGTGACCAAGGCGGAGGCACTGGACCGGATGGACGCCACCAACCTCGAGGCCCTCATGCGACCTTCGTTTGACCCGAGGCAGAGGTACCGGGTGATCGCCGAAGGTGTCCCGGCGTCGCCGGGCGCGGCGAAGGGAGAGATCGTGTTCACGGCCGCCGACGCGGTGAAGCGCGCCCACGCGGGCCATGCCGTGGTGCTCGTGAGGGAATTCACCGAGGCCGACGACGTCGCGGGATTCCACGCGGCGCAGGGAATTCTCACGTCCAAGGGGGGCAAGGCCTCGCACGCGGCGCTGGTTGCGCGGGGGATGGGGAAGCCGTGCGTGGCCGGCGCATCGGAGCTGCAGATCGACCTCGACAAAGGGGTCGTGCGCGCGAACGGGCGCACCCTGCGGCGGGGCGACCTGATCGCGATCGACGGCACCACCGGGCGCGTCACGACCGACGACGTTCAACTCATCGAGCCGCAGCTGGACCAGCGTTTCCGCACCGTGCTGAAGTGGGCGGACGAGTTTCGGCGGCTCGGGGTCCGTGCAAACGCGGACTCGCCCGATGAGGCGCGGCGGGCGCGTGACCTGGGTGCGGAGGGCATCGGGTTGTGCCGCACCGAGCACATGTTCATGGAGGCCGGTCGCCTCCCGAAGATGCGCCGCATGATCCTCGCCCGTGACGAGCGTGCGCGTCGCAGGGCGCTCGACCAGCTGCTGCCGCTCCAGCGGCGTGACTTCGAGGGGATCTTTCGCGAAATGAAGGGCCTGCCGGTGACGATCCGGCTGCTCGATCCGCCGCTCCACGAGTTCCTGCCGAAGAAGGAGGAGCTCGTGGTCAAGATCGACCGGCTGGAGCGGGGGCGGCGTGGGGGCCCCGCGCTGAAGCGGCTCCGGCGCGACCTCCAGCGTCTGCGAGACCTCGAGGAGACCAACCCGATGCTCGGCACCCGTGGATGCCGCCTCGGGATCGTGTTCCCGGAGATCTACGAGATGCAGGTGCGGGCCATCGTCGGCGCCGCGGTGGCGGTTCGCAACAAGACCCGCAGCGCTCCCCAAGTCGAGATCATGATCCCGCTCGTGGACTACGAGCGGGAGCTCGAAGCGATGCGCCGGCTGGTCGACGAGACCGCCGAGCAGACGATCCGCGAGCTCCGCGCGAAACCGATCGACTACGCGGTCGGGACGATGATCGAGCTTCCGCGCGCCTGCCTGATAGCCGACAGGATCGCCAAACATGCCGACTTCTTCAGCTTCGGCACCAATGACCTCACCCAGACCGTGCTCGGATTCTCAAGGGATGACATCGAGAGCACCTTCCTTGCTCGCTACATCGAACAGCGCATCCTCGACCGCAGTCCATTCGAGACGATTGACGTTCCCGGCGTGGGATCGCTCGTGAAGACGGCGGTCAAGCACGCCCGGGCGGCGCGGTCCGATATCAAGCTCGGCATCTGCGGAGAGCACGGCGGAGATCCCCAGAGCGTGCAGTTCTTCGCCGACGCGGGTCTGGACTACGTGAGCTGCTCACAGTTCCGGGTGCCGGTTGCGCGCGTGGCGGCCGCGCAGGCCGCGATCCGGCGCGCGGGCTGACATGGCGGCGAGGAACCGCCCGCTGCGCGTCGCGGTGGTGGCCGAGTACTACCCGCGACCGTCGGATCCGGCGCTCGGTGTCTGGGCTCACCGACAGGCGATGGCGGTTCAGGCGCATGGGGTGGAGGTGCGGGTGCTGGCGCTCGAGCGGCCGGTGCCCCCGCTCGGCGTCCTGCGCCGAGGTCCAGCTGGGCTGCGGGAGTGGCTGCAGGCCGCGCGTGGCGTTCCTCGGTCCGCCGTCCTCGACGGCATCCCGGTGCGGTATGTGCGCTTCGTGTCGCCGCCCCGCCCGCTCGCATACGCGACATGGGGGCGGTGGGCCGCCCGCCCGCTCGGCCGCGCGCTCGACGAGCTGGAGCGCGAATGGCCCTTCGACGTAGTGCACGCGCACTACGCGGTGCCGGCCGGGGATGCGGTGCTGCGGTGGTTGCGCCAGCCCGGGCAGGCCGCCACTGGTGGTTTCGGTGCATGGAGGCGACCTGTCGTTTCGCGCGCGCCGCCCCGAGCGCTGGCGTGCGGTGGTGAGGAGGACCCTGCGCGGCGCAGATGCGGTGATCTCGAACAGCCTTTCGACACGCCGCGGCATCGAGGAGGTGACCGGCCCGCTGTTCCGCCTGGACACCATCCATCTCGGCGCCGTCCTGCGCACGCCGGCCACTCGCCGGGGCGAGCCGACCCTCGTCACGGTTGCGCACCTTGTTCCCCACAAGGGGCAGGCGGTGGTGATCCGCGCGGTGGCGGCACTGCGGGACCGGCATCCCCGGCTGCGGTACGTAGTGATCGGCAAAGGGCCCGAGCGCGACGAGCTCGAGCAGCTCGCGCAGATGCTTGGGGTTGCCGACCGCGTCGAGTTCCTGGGCCCGCTCCCGCACGAACGTGCTCTGGAGGAGATGGCGCGTTGCCATGTACACGCGATGCCGAGCTCCCATGAGCCGTTCGGGGTCGCTCACATCGAGGCGATGGCCGCGGGGCTCGTTGCGATCGGCGGCGCCGGAACCGGGGCGCGGGACATCGCCGACGCGGGGGAGGGCATCGTGCTCGTTCCACCGGGGGACGACACGGCCCTCGCCCGGGAGATCGACCGGCTGGTCTCGGATGGTGCCGAGCGGGAGCGGCTCTCGGAGGCCGCGCGCGCAACCGTGGCCGCGAACTTCACGTGGGAGCGCAACGGCGAGCGGACCGCCGCCCTCTATCGTGAGCTGGCCAAGCTACACGGGAAAGGAGCAAAGCATGGGTCATGACGCGTTTCGAGCGGGGGTGGAGGCCCAGGACCTCGGGGCGATGGCGGACGCGCTCTCGCCCGATGTCGTCTTCCACAGCCCGATCACGTTCAAGCCATTCGAGGGCAAGGAGGCGGTGTCGACACTGCTGGGTGTCGTGGCGGCGACCTTCGAGGACTTCCGTTACACCGACGAGCTGGATGGAGACGGTGTGAAGGCGCTGGTGTTCGAGGCCCGGGTGGGTGACAAGCAGGTGCAGGGCCTCGACCTGCTGCGGTTCGACGACGACGGACTGATCGAAGACTTCACCGTGATGGTGCGACCGCTGTCCGCCGCGATGGCGCTTGCCGAGGCAGTCGGGAAGGGCCTCGAGCGAGCAGCCGCGCCTTCCTAGGGCGACCACACGCGGTCGAAGAGCTCCAGCTTCAGCGGCACCAGCCACACCTCGGCGATCCGGCCGGCCTGGATCCGGTAGACGCCCGCGGTCTTCCACTCGACGGCCTTGCCACCGAGCTCGGCGGTTCCGCCGACGAGTTGCACTACTGCGTCGCCGTCTTCGAGGAGCGGCCCGGGATGCATCCGCATCGTCCCGCCGGCAAGCTCACGGCGGAGCTTGAAGTACGCCGCCACCCCCTGGTGACCGCGATGGTCCCCGGCGATCGGGCTCGTGCCCGGCACGTGCCAGAGGATGTCCTCGGCGAGCAACTGGAGGACGGGATCGATCGAGCCACCCCCGTACATCTGGCCCTGCCGGCGGTGAAGCTCCGCGACGAGCTCCGCGGCGCGCGAGGTACTGGAGTCAGCCACTCCCAGAGTGTGGCGGACTCTGTGTGCCGAGGCACTAGCCTGGCTTGCCAATGTCGAGGAGGCTCAAACTATTGGCCGCCGCGGGCGCGGTCGTCGCGGTGGTCGCGGCGGCGGCGGTCGTGGACACGGACGGCAACGGATCGGGAGACCGGCCTGCCGCGGTTGATTCCGCCCTGCCCAGGGGAGCGTGCGACAAGGTCGCCTCGCCGCGCGGCTCCGATGGAAATCGTGGCACGGCCACGAGCCCGTACGCGACCGTGGCGAAGCTCGCCAACTCGCTCCGAGCCGGCGAGACCGGGTGTCTGCGCGCCGGCGTCTACCGCGGTCGCGTCAAGATCAGAAAGGGAGGCACGGCGGGCGCGCCGACGACGATCAGGAGCGCCCCGGGCGAGCGCGCAACCGTGCGGGGGCGGCTTCACGTGGCCAACAGCGCGAACCACGTCGTGGTCCGGCAGCTGTTCCTCGACGGGCGCAACCGCGCGAACCTGCCCAGCCCGACGGTCAACGGGAACAACGCCGTGTTTCGGGACAACGACGTCACGACCGGCGACACGACCATCTGCTTCCTGCTCGGCTCCAGGGAGTACGGCCGCGCGCGGCGCACGGTGATCGAGCGCAACCGGATCCACGACTGCGGCGAGATGCCACCCACCAACCACCACCATGGGATCTACGTCGAGGCTGCCTACGGCACCCGCATCACCCGGAACTGGATCTACGACAACGCGGACCGTGGTGTGCAGCTGTTCCCGGACGCGCAGCGGACCTACGTCGCGCGCAATGTGATCGACGGCAACGGGGAGGGCGTGGTCTTCTCACGGAAGTCGGCGAACAACGTGGTGGAGAACAACGCCATCTCCAATTCGGTCGTCCGCTACAACATCGAGGACTACGAGCTGAGCGGCACCGGCAACGTCGCGCGCCGCAACTGCCTGTGGAGCCCGCGTCATCCCGACAAGGCCGGCATCCAGCCCGGCATCGAAGTCGAAGTGGTGGAGAACGTGGTGACCGAGCCCGCCTACGCGAATCGCGGTGACGATGATCTGCGGCTGCAGGCGGACAGCCCGTGCTTCGACTTCTCCGCCGGCTCCCGGCGACCGGGGCCGGGCATCACCCCTCCCTAGACTGAACTACCGTGACGACGAACCACTCCGGGCCTGACGGTGCCGCGCCCCCGGCAAGTCAGAAGGCTCTACAGATCGAAGACCTGGTCAAGCGCTACCCCACGGGGGTCGAAGCGCTGCACGCTGTCTCCCTCGACATCGAGGACGGGGAGATCTTCGGGTTGCTGGGCCCGAACGGTGCCGGCAAGTCGACGCTGATCCACTGCACGACCGGGCTCGCGCAGCCGACGTCGGGATCGATCCAGATATTCGGCCACGATGCGATCAACGACTACGGCGACGCCCGCCAGGCCGTCGGCCTGGCCCCGCAGGAGCTGAACCTCGACTGGTTCCTGACCGTCGAGGAGACGCTCGACTACCACGCCGGCTACTTCGGGATGCCCAAGCGCGAGCGCCGCGAGCGCGCCAAGGAGCTGATCGAGATCTTCTCGCTCCAGGACAAGCGAAACGAGCGCACGCGAACCCTCTCCGGCGGGATGAAGCGGCGGCTCATCCTGGCCCGCGCCCTGATGCACAAGCCGCGCCTGCTGATCCTCGACGAGCCGACCGCCGGCGTCGACATCGAGCTGCGGCTCGAGCTGTGGCACTACGTCCAGCGCATCAACGACGAGGGGACGACGATCCTGCTCACGACGCACTACCTGGAAGAGGCGGACCAGCTGTGCGACAGGATCGCCTTCATCAACGAGGGCCAGATCATCGCCAAGGGGTCGAGCGCCGAGTTGGCGGCCAACTACGGAGTCGCGAACCTCGAGGACGCCTATCTCGCGCTCGTCGGGCGCAAGGAGCTCTCGCGCTCGCACGCGCCCATCGAGGAGCTCGCCTCGTGAGCGCCGCCCAGATCCGCTTCTTCACGCTCTCACGGCGCGAGGTCAACCGCTTCATGAAGATCAAGAAGCAGACGATCGGCGCCCCGCTGCTCGAAACGTTCCTCTACATCTCCGTGTTCGGCGCCGCGCTCGGGTCGCGGATCGACGAGCTGCACGGCATCGACTACGTCGTCTTCGTGATCCCGGGCCTGATCATGATGGCGTGGGCGATCAATGCCTTCTCCAACAACTCCTCCTCGATCCTCCAGCAGAAGTTCCAGGGGGCGATCCAGGACCAGCTCTCATCGCCCGCGTCGCCGCTCGAGCTGCTGCTGGCCTTCTCGCTCGGCGGCTTCCTGCGCGGGTTGGCGGTCGCGGTGCTGACGTTCACCGCCGCGTCGTTCCTGGTCGACCTGCCGGTCGAGCACATCCTCGTCCTGATCCCCGCGCTGTTCCTGGTCGGCTTCTTCTTCGCCCAGCTCGGGGTCCTGATCGGCGTCCGAGCCGAGCAGTTCGACGACGTCGCGATCGCCCAGACCTTCATCCTCCAGCCGCTGATCTTCCTCGGCGGCGTCTTCTACTCCGCGTCCCTGCTGCCCGAGCCGTTCGAGACCCTGACCCACTTCAACCCGGTCTACTACATGATCGCCCTGGTCCGCTACGGCTTCCTCGGCTACGCGGAGGCCAACGTGGCACTGTCGCTGTTCCTCCTCACGCTCGCGACGGCCGCCCTGTTCGCGGTGAATTTGCGGCTGTTCTCGAAGGGATACAAGCTGCGGGCTTAGCCCAGCTTCTTCTCCGCGGCGGCGACGGCGCGGGCGGCGCGGTCGTACGCCTTCGCGGCGTCGCTTTCTCGCCGCTTCGCCTCGCGCAGGCAGGCTCGCGCTTCCTCGGCTCGTTTTCGTGCCTCGCCGGCGCGCTCCTCGGCGTCCTGTGCTTGTTTTTGCGCCCGCTCGGCCGCCTTGGCAGCGCCGGCATGTTCACGCTGCGCCTTTCGCTCCTCGGTCTTCGCCGCTGCGAGCTCTGCCTCCGCCTTCTGGCGCCGCTCGGCGACCTTTCGCGACTCAGCGTCATCACGGCCTCGCTTCCGCGATGCGGCGGGCCGATCGCCAGATGACCTCTTGGCGGCTGGCGCAGCTCCCGACCGAGTCGGTGCCGAACAGGCCCACCGCCCTCCGCTCGCGGACAAGCCGTCCGGCAGCAAGGTCGGCCGCTGTCTGCTCGTCCAGGGCCACGGCATGCAGCGTGTCGCGGATCCGCTCATCGAGAGATCCGCCGGTCCTCGCGGCGGCTTCGCTCGCGACGGCCGCCGCATCGCGCGTGAGCTTGTCGACAAGCTCACGCTCCTCGGCGGATGCACGCTTGAGAGCGGAGGGATCCCCACCGCCGAGCAGCGCCTCCTGTGCAGTGCGCAGCCGCTTGCCGGTCGCAAGCAGCCGCTCGACGTCCTGCGGCCGACGGCGTGCGAGCTGGTTCAGTGCCCACGCGGCGGCGTTCGGTTTGCGAAGTCCCTTGACGGCGTCCGCCTCCTCGCGGAGCCCGTCGCGCCGCAGGCGCTTGGCGAGCTGGTCCCGAGCACTGGTGAAGTCCGCCAGCGGGAGCCCGTAGAGCTCGTCCGCCGCTTGCTCGACCACCTCGGATGGCCGATCCTTGCCGGCTATCGGTCGCCCGCTTCTTCGTGCATCACCAAGGCTCGCATCGACGTGTCCTCATGGGCGGGATAGTGCTGCACCTAAGGTTAACTGTGCGCTCGCGGCGCGCCGAGGGCCGGACGCAGCAGCAGGCCCGCACTCCTGAATCGCCGCTCCGCCTGACACAATCGTCGACGTGGAGGCTCACGCCGCAGATCTGGATCCTGCCCTCGTCGAGGGGGACGTGGCGGCCTCTTTCGAGGCGCGCATCCGCGCCGAGGAGGCCGAGCGGCTGTCCGCGCTGGCGACCCTCTCGTACCCGCCGGCCCGCGCGCTCGAGGAGCCGCCCTGCCGCCTGCGGACCCCGTTCCAGCGCGACCGCGACCGGATCGCGCACTCGAAGAGCTTCAGAAGGCTGAAGCACAAGACCCAGGTCTTCATCGCTCCCGAGGGCGACCACTACCGGACGCGCCTCACCCACACGATCGAGGCCAGCGGCATCTCGCGCACCGTCGCACGGGCGCTGCGGTTGAACGAGGACCTCACGGAGGCGGTCGGCCTGGGGCACGACCTCGGTCACCCGCCGTTCGGGCACGCGGGGGAGGAGGCGCTCGACCGCGCGCTCCAGGCGCGCTTCGGGCGGCGGTTTCGCCACAACGAGCATTCCCTGCGCGTGGTCGAGGTGCTCGAGCGCGACGGCCGCGGCCTGAACCTCACCGAGCCGGTGCGTGACGGGATCCTGCGCCACACCGGGCCTGAGCTGCCCGCCACGCTCGGAGGGGCGGATCGTGCGGCTGGTGGACAGGGTCGCCTACGTCAACCACGACATCGACGATGCGCTGCGGGCGGGCGTGCTCGGCGAGGGCGACCTGCCGCGGGAGGAGATCGCGATCCTGGGCCAGTCCGGCAGCGAGCGGATCGACCGGCTCGTGCACGACCTGGTCGAGACGTCGGAGCGGGCCGGCGACATCGTGCAGGGGGAGGAGGCGGGCGGCGCGATGGCTCGCCTGCGCAAGTTCATGTTCGAGCGGGTCTACCTCGGCGAGGCGGCCCGTCGCGAGCAGCAGCGAGTCACGCGCATCGTGGAAGCCCTGCTCGAGCACTATCTCGCGGCCCCGGACACCGTCCCGGCCATCGCCCCCGACGCCCGCCAGGATCCGGTCACCCGGACGGTCGACTACCTCGCCGGCATGACCGACCGCTTCTGCATCCGCGAGTTCGAGCGCCTCACCGTGCCGCGAGCCCTCGAGTCGTGAGCCGCGTCACCGGCGAGTCGATCGAGCGCGTCCGGACGGCCGCCGACATGGTCGAGGTCGTCTCGGCTCATACAGAGCTGCGCCAGCGAGGCGTGCGCTGGCTCGGGCTGTGCCCGTTCCACGACGAGCGCACCCCGTCCTTCTCGGTCGACCCGGCCGAGAAGCTCTACTACTGCTTCGGCTGCCAGGCAGGCGGCAACATCTTCACCTTCCTGGAGGAGAAGGAGGGACTCGACTTCCGCGACGCCGTCGAACAGCTTGCCGACCGGTACGGGGTGGAGCTCGAGTACGACACCGGCGGGCGCGACGACGAGCGTCGCCGCGAGCGCGAGCGCCTGATCGGGCTGCTCTCCAAGACGGCGACGTTCTACGGCCGCTATCTGTGGGACTCCGACGAGGCGGCCCGCGCGCGGGCCTACCTGGAGAGCCGCGGCCTCGGCCGCGAGGTGCTGGAGGAGTTCGGCGTCGGCTTCGCGCCCAGCGCGTGGGATCGCGTGCTGACGAGTGCGCTGCGGTCCGGCTTCTCTGAGGGGGAGATCCAGGCCGCGGGACTGGGCCAGCGCGGGCGGCGCGGCATGTATGACCGCTTCCGGTCGCGGATCATGTTCCCCCTGCGAGACGCCCGCGGCCGCGTGCTCGGCTTCGGGGCCCGCGCGATGCGCGACAACCAGCAGCCGAAGTACGTGAACTCGCCCGAGGGACCGGTCTACCGCAAGGGCCGCTCCCTGTTCGGAATCGACCGCGCCCGCCAGCACGCCACGCGCGAGGGCCGAGTGTTCGTGGTCGAGGGCTATACCGACGTGCTCGCCCTCCATCAGGCCGGGTTCCGGAACTCCGTGGCCTCGATGGGCACGGCGCTGACCGACGAGCAGGTGGGCGAGCTGGCCCGGATGGCACGCGAGGTGGTGCTCGCATTCGATGCCGACGCTTCGGGTCAGGAGGCCATGCTGCGGGCGCAGGCGGCCGCTGCAGGGCGCGGGGTGAGCCTCAAGGTGGCGCGGCTGCCGGACGATAAGGACCCCTGTGACCTCCTTTCGGAGGCAGGCCCGGACAGCTTCAAGACGATAGCGGGGGACGCTATTCCCATTCTGGAATTCCAGG
Source organism: uncultured Solirubrobacterales bacterium (assembly GCA_963731895.1). Taxonomy (GTDB): domain Bacteria; phylum Actinomycetota; class Thermoleophilia; order Solirubrobacterales; family JBBDJG01; genus CAVSXO01. Next base: position 34,744 of record CAVSXO010000030.1, on the reverse strand, counting down.
TGACGAGCGTGCTTGGGCGCGCTCAGATGCATTCGGCGGCCGACAAGGACCGGCTCGTGGCGCAGCTTGCTCCCGTGCTCGGCTCCGTGGGGCCGACGGTCGAGCGGGAAGAGCAGGTACGCCGTGTGGCGGATCGTCTCGACCTGCGCGAAGACGTGCTGAAGAACCTTCTCCAGGACACCCGCCAGGTCTTGACTCCGGCCGCTCCGACGCGCAGCAAGGCTTCCCCCTTCGAACGCTCCGAGCGGGCGTTCCTGGCGATGTGCGTGTCGAGTGGTGAGCGTGGCCGCGAGAGCCTTGCCAACCTGTCCGACGAGCATCTTTCGTCGGACGTGCTGAGGCAGGCCCGCGACTGGTTGGTGGAGCACTTCGACGCACCGACGGCCGGACTCGCGACGGAGGAGCCTGAACTGGCTCGCGTCGTCGGTGAGATCGTGGTGCGCGCGTCGAGCGAGCCCGCCAGCGAGCACGCCCTGGAGCTGGCTTTTCTGCAGCTCGAGCAACGCAGGCTGGAGCGCGAGATCAAGGTGGCAGTCGAGTCGAGTGACTTCGACCGCCAGCGGCAGCTGTCCGTGGAACGCAGCCAGGTCATCACGAGGCTGATGGGGAGCGGGGAGCCCTCGCCCGTTGTGGAGGGCGAGGCCTCCACCACGGACGGCCGCGGATGAGCACCGCCGAGCACGCGTACCGGTTCGACGAGCCGGCCGTCGACGAAGGTGCCCGCGAGCACGCCTACGAAGAGAGCGCTGCCGCCGCCGACCCGATTCGCACCTACCTGAAGGAGATCGGTGGGGTCTCGCTGCTGTCGGCGAAGGACGAGGTGCGCCTCGCGAAGCTGATCGAGAAGGGCGACCAAAACGCCAAGAACGCGCTGATCGAGGCCAACCTGAGACTCGTGGTGTCCGTCGCCAAGCGCTACATGGGGCGTGGGCTGAACCTGCTCGACCTGATCCAGGAGGGCAACCTCGGGCTGATTCGCGCGGTCGAGAAGTTCGACTATCGCAAGGGCTTCAAGTTCTCGACCTACGCCACCTGGTGGATTCGCCAGGCCGTTTCGCGCGCGATCGCCGATCAGTCGCGCACGATCCGGATCCCGGTCCACATGGTCGACGCGATCAACCGCGTGACGCGCGCTCAGCGCGAGCTCGTGCAGGACCTCGGGCGCCAGCCCTCCTCGGCGGAGATCGGCAAGCAGCTCGACCTTCCTCCCGACAAGGTGGAGGAGCTGCTCGAGCTGGCGCGTGAGACGGTTTCCCTCGAGGCGCCGATGGGGGACACGGAGGCGTCACTCGCAGACTTCATCGAGGACGAGCACACCCGCCAGCCGGACCAGCTCACCGCTCGCAAGATCATGAAGGAGGACCTCCGGAAGACGCTCGACGGGCTGCCGGACCGCGAACGGAAGATCATCGAGCTGCGCTACGGGCTGAACGGGAACGACCCGATGACGCTCGAGCAGGTCGGCCAGAACTTCGGCGTCACCCGCGAGCGGATCCGCCAGATGGAGATCCGCACCCTGCGCCGGCTGCAGAAGTTCCGCATGGCGCGGGCTCTGCAGGACGCAATCCAGGACTGACCCGGGCCGGGAAAAGGACCCTCGGCGCGGGTCTAGTATTACGCGGTGCGGGCTCCGGCCCCGCAACCTCATTCGGGGGTAGCTCAACCGGCAGAGCGACTGGCTGTTAACCAGTAGGTTGTGGGTTCGAGTCCCACCCCCCGAGCTAAAATCCCTGGTGATTCAGGGGTACCCAAATGGGGCCCAAAGTCAGCATGGCGCGCGTGAACGCTCAGGAGTCGGCGTGAGCGTCTTGCTCCGACAGGCCCAGCGGCTTCGAGGGCCCGCTCGGCGTCATCGAAGTACGTCCACTCGACGAGCTTGCCATCGCTGAACCTGCACACGGCCCAGACGTGGGTCTTCGACCGGGCGCCGCTCGCCTTCCCCCGAGCGCTGACCCGAACGAGCGCGAGCACCTTGTCGCCAGGGTCGATCGAACTCTTCGGTCTCGAAGCCGAGTGGACCCCTTCCGACACTCGTCGTGCCCATCCAGGCGCCGCATCTCGTCGCGTCCACGCAGAACCACCGGGTCTATGCGCCGCCGCGAGAAGTCGAAAACAAACTCGGGTGCGCCCTTCGACCGAAGCTGCTCCGTCTCCCGGCTAAGCACGGCCAAGAGCGCGCGCACGATCTCCACGTTCTCCTGCGACATCGCCCGCGCAGTATCCCGCAGGCTCAGGAGTCGGCGTGAGCGTCTTGCTCCGACAGCCCCACGGCTTCGAGGGCGTCCTGCCGCGATCTGGTACATCGCGACCGCTCGATCGCTCCGTTGCGGACCGTCCAAGACCGACGCGACAGTGACGGATCGACCTCGATTCCGTCGCGTCCCGTAGTGGCCGGCGTTGGCACCACGACGAGATCGCCCAGCTTCGATGAACTCGTCGGGCTCGATCCGAACGGATCCCAGTGCCTCGGCGAATTCCTCCACGACTCGCCGAACCTGATGAGCCCGATAAACGCCGCTCACCGGACCGATGCCCGCGACATGTCGCACTCAAAGCCAGGAGTCCATGTCATTGGAACACGGCGTCCCAGTCGCTCGCGGTTGGACGCGTCGATTGCGGCCTCGCACGATCTCCACGTTCTCCTGCGACATCGCCCGCGCAGTATCGCGCAGGCTCAGGAGTCGGCGTGAGCGTCTTGCTCCGACAGCCCCACGGCTTCGAGGGCCTGGGCGTGGCTGTCGTAAACGTGCGACTCCTACCACCTTCCCTCCACGAAGGAGGAACGAGTGGCTGAAGTCCGCCTCAACCTCGACGCCGGTGCGCTCCACTCGGCCACGCTCCCGGATCACCGCCAACGACGTGATCTCCGGCATCAATGATCTCGACCGGCTCGACCTCGTAGTCGTCCCATTGGCCCAACCAGTTCGTGAGGTAATCCATGAGGCCGTCGAGGCCCCGGTAGACCTCGGCCGCGTCCGGTTCCTCCGGACCGCGGATACACGCAGATGTCGGGATCGGAGCCCTGGAAGAGGACGCTCGCATCGCCGGCGGTCGTACGCCTCGAAGTTACGGCGAATGATCTCGACGTTCTCCTGCGACATCGCCTACTCCGAGAGACCCACGGCTTCGAGGGCTTCCGCAGTTGATCGGAAGTTCTCCTTCGAATCACGCCTTCCCTCCTGGTCGAACGTCCACGAGGAACGCTTCCCTCGAGCCCAACGCCGCTTCCCTGTCCCCGAAATCAGCTTTCGCGAGCGCCACCAGGCGATCATCGCCGAGGTCGAATCAGCTCTTGCGCTTGAACTAGGAAGCCGCCGCCCCGGCGAACCAGTCGCGAGTAGACTGCCGGTAAACCTCGCGACCCGCGAGACCGGCTCGATGTGCCAAGCGCCGAGAATCGCGGGGCTGACGCATGGATCTCGACGTCCGGGTAGGTACCTGGGCACCACGGCTCGAAGTCGCGTCGGCACTCGCCGAACCCCAGACTTACGAACTCCACATCCGCCTGCGATCGCCCGCGCAGTATCCCGCCAGGCTCAAGTCGACGTGTGAGGCGACCGACCGCTCCGAAGAGCCGCGGCTGAAGCGCAGCATCAGTCGCTCTTCGAGCCGGACGAGAGGCGCTATGTGTGGCCGAGAGCGATTTGGATATGATGGTCGTCCTCGCGACCACAGTCGGACCTGCGCTCAGTATCCCGCAGCACCGGCACAGACCCGGATCCATCGTGCACTGTCGTAGCGCCAGGCAGCAAGACGCGGCCAGCACGGAAAAAGGGACATGACGAGTAAAACGAGAGACATGAACTATCTCGACGAGTCTCCTGCGACATCGCCCGCGCAGTATCCCGCAGCTCAGGAGTCGGCGTGAGCGTCTTGCTCCGACAGGCCAACGGCTTCGAGGGCCGCGCTTGGATCGTGGTACCCCGAACCGAAATTCTTGCCCTCCGGATCTCGGTGACGAGTTCCGCGCGCTCACAGTCTGTCCCGCTTCCTCCGCGCCACGTGTCGCGGTCGCGGCCGATCGCACGTCGTCGCCCAGTCGATGACTCTTCGAGTCTCGAGCTGTACTCGTCCGAAGCCTCGTCGAGCATTGCCGAAGACTCGAGCACGCCGCCGTGACCCCGATAACACGGTCGTCCCGCTCCCAGCAACTTCGTACAGCACCGATTGCCACTCGCACGTCCGGGTCGATCACCTCCAGCAAGCCGCATCACGTCTGCGCATTTCGCCCGCCACGAGTCCGCCCTTACATCTCCACGTTCTCCTGCGACATCGCTCGCGCAGTATCCCGCAGGCTCAGGAGTCGGCGTGAGCGTCTTGCTCCGACAGCCCCACGGCTTGGAGGGCTTCTGCTCTCTCCTGGTAGAGCCGCCACGTGACGATGCGTCCGTTGCGAACGGTCACCACCAACGCGCTTCGCGCCTCGACCTTCACGTGATCCCGACCGCGGAGGTGCGTTCGATTCGGCACCACGACGTGCTCGCCGCACTCGATGAACTCGTCCGGATAGACGGTGACCCGATCGAACATCTCGAAGAAGGTTTCCCAAAGGCCGAGGACTGCCTCTTGTCCGCGGTAGATGCCTGGAGTGAGTCCTCGGGACCGCGACCAATCGGCCTCGATCTCGGAATCCCAATCCCGGACCATCTCATCGACGTCGCGCTGGTTGAAAGCGTCAATGGCCCGGCGCACAACCTCCACGTTCGCCTGCGACATCGCCTACTCCGAGAGGGCGAAGGCTTGGAGACCCTCATCGCGATCCAGATACACGCGGTCGAGCACAATCCTGCCGCCGCGAAACTGATGGAAGGCGGCTGTCGAAAGCTCCAACTCGACACCACTCGCCTCTCCGCGCAGAGATGTATGAAGCAGCGCAACGGTCCACGGGCCCGACTCCTTGAAGTCCTCGGCTTCGATGTGGATAGCGGCCCAGGGGCCGAAAGCGTCGTTGAACCATCTACGCACTCCGTCGTGCCCGTGATAGGTATCCGGGTCGGGCGCGTCGACCATCTCGATCACGACCTCCGGATCAAAGAAGGTCAAGAGGTCATCGATCTCACCACCCTTGAGCGCGGAAAACCGCGTATTCAGCAACTCGTATGCCTGGCGCAGCTTCTCCACGTTCGCCTGCGACATCGGCTACTCCGACAGGCCGGCGGCTTCCAGGGCCTTGCCTTTGTCCAGGTGCTCATAGATGTAGACGACCTTGTCGTCCCGCAGCTTGAAGTGGAAGTGAAGCCGAGCATCGACCTCGACTCCACTGCCCTTGCCTCGTGCCGTTACGTGCGCCGTAACGACGACGTTGTCGCGCTCCACGACGATGTCCTCCAGATCAACGTCCTGGTCCTCCCAGCTTTCGAGCCAATGAGCTCGGATTCGCATCGCCCCGTCGACGCCATGGGTAGCCGAGTGGTTGTCCTCGAACGGGAACCATTCGATCTCGGGGTGCAGCGTGTGCCGGAAGGCGTCCGGATCGTCCGTGAACGCCTCGAACCATGTCTGCACGGTTTCGGTCCGCACCTTCTCCTGCGACATCGCAAGCGGAGTATCCCGCGCTTTCGGTGGGCAGGGAAGGTCGTTCAGCGAATATGGTGCCGAGCGTGTTCCGGGGAAGCCTCCTCCCGATCATCTACGTGGTCGTCGGGGCGTTCGTCGCCGCAGACCATCACTACTTCCGCGATGCCGACACCGTTCGAGAAGTTGGGTCGGCCCTGCTCGCGATCTTCCTGTGGCCTTTGGTGCTGCTCGGCACCGACCTTCACATTCACTAGCCCAAGCCCTCTTGGCGAAGGCCTAGTCGTGAGCATCTTGCTCCGACAGCCCCACGGCTTCGAGGGCTTCTCGCCGGTCTCTGAATGTCTCGATCCTGAAGACCGAGCCGACCCTCAACCCTTCTTGCCCTTGGCGGGGAGGAGGCAGGGCCGGTGCGCCGCCGCCACGTCGGCGTTGCCCGAGCGGTTGTCCTCCCACACCACGTGGCAGCGCCCCTCGGCCCACGCCATGTGCGGACGGCTCTGCTCGCTGTGGCCGGCGCCGGTGTCGTCGACCCGCTCCGATGGCGCGAACGTCGCGCCGCCGTCCGGGCTGGTCGTGAAGAACACGTCGTTGTTGCCGAGGCGGTTGTCCTGCCAAGCGGCGAACAGCGTGTTGCCGGCCCACGAGATGCTCGGGTGCCACTGGTTGGTGGGGGTGTCGCGGTCCGGATCGAAGCCGCGGCGCGAGTCGTCGAGCTGACGGTTCGGCGAGAAGGTCGCCCCACCGTTGTCGCTGCGCGCGTAGAAGATGTTCGTGTCCGGCTCGCGTGCACGGAGGTCGGTCCAGGCGGCATGCACGCGGCCGAGGTCGTCTACCGCGAGCGATGGCCGCTCGTCGACCCGCTCGAAACCGGGGAAGTCGTCGACCTGCACATTGGCCCCGAACGTTCGCCCGCCATCGTCGGAGCGCGCGAAGAAGATGTCCCAGTTGTAGCGGCGGAAGTCCGCCCACGCCACGTAGACCTTCCCGCCCGCGGCGGCGATCGCCGGGCTCCACTTGTTGTCGAGGTGCGCGGCCAGGGGCACCGGCGCGCCGGCGTCGACGCGCACGTTCGCCGTGAAGCCGCCGCCATCGGTGCCGCGCGCCGCGTAGACGTGCTCGAACGGCAGCGATTGCGGCCCCCGGTCGCGCTCGTCGATCCACGCCAGCACCGGCGTGGAACCGTCGTAGGTGACCTGGGGAAGCCACTTGCCGCCCTCGTCGACGTCGTCCACGCGCGCGTCACCGCCGCGCCGGCGGCCCTTCTCGTCGAAGCGGGCGAGCATCACGCGACCGCGATCGTCGCTGCGCCCGTCGGCCAGCTCCTGCCACGCGACGGACGACCTCACCGCCGCGCGCCGCCACCGTGGGGAACATCTCGGCGACCGCTCCGGGGGCGTTGTCGCTCACACGTAGCGGCTTGTGAAAGCTCTTGCCGTGGTTGCGGCTCACCGCCATGAAGACATTCGCGAGCCCGGGGCCCTGCTCGTGCCAGACCGCGTACACGTAACGTCCGTGCGCGGCGACCCGTGGTGCGTGCTGGGTCACCGGACCCTGTTTCTCCTTGCCACTCACCCGCGAGCTGCGCGAGAAGGCGGGGGGCGTGGCCCGCGCCGGGTCAGGACGGGCGGTGGCCGGGCCGTCTTGAACCATCACGTCGTCCCACACGATGCTCTCGCGGTAGCCGTTTCGGCACTGGCCGACGGCGAGGGAATCCGGGCAGGGCGGCCCGATCAGGAGCTTGACCCCGGCGGCGGCGAGTTGCCGGCGGCGCTCCGACAGCGTCAGCGACGGATCGGCGATGCCGGGGTCGGGGACGATCCAGGGGCCGATCGTGCGGAACCCGGTGTCCGGGTTCTGGCCGATCCAGGCATTCTCGGGACCGAGCGGGCCGGGGTCCCCCTTGGTGCGGCGCCCGATGATCGTGCTCTGGCCGTCAAAGGTGATGTCGAAGAAGTTCCCGGTCAGGCTTGCGTCGACGTTCGTCTGCCAGGCCGGGTACTTCTGGAGGTTCGCGAAGCCGCCCTCCTTGAAGACGTCGGGCGCCCACTCGTCGGTGCGGAAGCCCCAGTCGCTGAATGCCTCCGGCTGGAGGATCACGTTCGCGCCCTTGGCCTCGAAGCGGTCGTTCACGTCGATCATCCATGCGTCCTTGGAGATCACCGTCGCCAGCCGCCCGACCGGCGTGTCGAGTACCTCCAGGTCCGGGACCGAGCCGAAGGCCAGGCCAAGGCCGATGAACTCGCCCGGCGGCGGCTGCTCGGGCGGGGTCAGGTAGGCCTTCACCGTGGACCCGCGGATCTCGCCGCCCGTCTCGGACGGGCTTTTGTCCGTTCCCCCCATTCCGTCGGGCACCAGCACCTCGCCGTCCGGGGCGAAGACGTACGTCGTGTTCCCGGGATACGGCGACGTCGCCTCGTACACGTAGTCGCGGCCAGGCTCGTCCGGGTCGCCCAGGAGCGCCACCCGGCCCGCGTCCTCGGATGCGTCGACGCGTTTCGCGGGCGCGGCGTTCATCGCAGCCGCGATGTACACCCCGTGCTCGCGGGCCAGGTCGCGGAACGTCTCGTAGAAGCTGCGGTAGAGCGTGTCGGTCAGGGCCAGGAACAGGAGCCGCACCGCGCCCTGGCCAGGGTACTTCTCGGCGTAGTAGGCCACCTGGCGCGAGTAGGGCTGGAACAGGGACGGGATCGCGCTGAGCGCAGTCGGCGCACGGCGTGCGGCCGCGCCGCGCGACCCGATCAGGATGTTCACGAAACCGGCGTCCTCGGGGAACACGACCAGCGCCCTGTCCGGCGCCGCGGGATCTGCCGGGCGCAGGTGGCTCGCGACGTCGTCCACACCCGCCTGCACGTAGGCCGAGCGGTTCGGGAAGCCGGCGTCCATCAGCGCGGCCATCTTGTTGCGAAAGTCCGCGTGGGTGACCGCGTCCTGGATGCGGTGCTTGTTCCCGACCGCGAACATGCGCACCTCGTCTGCCTGTGCGGCCGAAGCCGGCACGAGCAGCGCGGCCAGGACGATCAGCGCACGAATCCATATTGCCTGGCGGCCCCCCACCAGCCGAGTCTATCCGGCGAAATTCGCTGGATTCAACCGTGGGTGGTGGGCAGCTCGAGCCACACGTCCGCGCCGCCACCGGCCCGGTTGGACGCGCGCGCCTTGCCGCGGTGAGCGCTGGCGATCGCCTCCACGATCGCAAGCCCGAGGCCCGTGCCGCCCCGGCCGCGACCCTCGTCCGCGCGGGTGAAGCGCTCGAACGCCGTGCTCGAGGAAGTCGTCGGGGAACCCGGGGCCCTCGTCGCTGACGTGCAGCTCGACGTGGCTGTTCGACCGTGCGCGCCGAGAGCCGCACGGTGCCGCGCCCGTGGCGGAAGGCGTTGTCGACCATGTTGCCGAGGGCCTGCCGCAGACGCTCGGGATCGGCGGTCAGGCGCAGGCCGTCCGGCGCGTCGGCGACCAGCGCGCGGTCGGTCTCGCGGCTGCGGATCGCGAAGCGCTCCCGCACGTCGGCGAGCACGTCATCGACGTCGACGGCGGCCAGCCGGACCGGCAGCTTGCCCTGGTCGAAGCGCGCGATCACGAGCAGATCCTCGGCAAGCTGAACGAGGCGGTCCGTCTCCTCGACGGCCGACCGCAGCGCCGCCTCGAGCTCGTCGCGCGAGCGGCCCCTGCCGATCGCCAGCTCCAGCTCGGTCTTCAGCACCGCCAGCGGAGTGCGCAGCTCATGGCTGGCGTCCGAGGCGAAGGTGCGCTCGCGCTGGAACGCCTGCTCGAGCCGCGCAAGCATGGCGTTCAGGGTGTGGCCGAGCCGGCCGATCTCGTCGTCGGTGGGCGGCACGGGCAGCCGCACGCCCGGCTCGGCCGTGGAGATCGTCGGCCGCCTGCCGGCGCATCCGCTCAACCGGCCGCAACGCGAGAGCGGTCACCCCATAGCCGGCCAGCGAGGCCAGCAGGAGCGCGATCGGCCCGCCGATCAGCAGCAGGTTCCGGAGGTTGCTGAGAGCCTCGTTGCGATCGGCAAGGGTGGTGCCGACGACGACGATCAGCTCACGGTCCCGCGCTTGCACCGGCGTGGCCAGCAGACGGGCCTCGCCCTCCTCCACGCCGGGAACGGAGTCGTGCGTGACGACGAGCGTTCCCGTTCTCGCGCGGGCGACCTCCGCGGGCGTGATGATCGGCCTGCGTACGCGCCCGGGCGGAGGTGTCGACCACCCTCCCGCGCGCGTCCAGGATCTGGGCGAAGCTGTCCTCCTGCTCGGACAGCCTGCGCGCGCGCGGCTGGCGAAGCTCCGAGCCGGACTGCCTGACGAGCGCAGCGACCTCGTCGGCGCGCGAGCGCAGCGCCTCGTCGGTGCGTGGCGTCGAGCTCGGACTCCAGGCGCAGGTAGACGAACAGGCCCGTCGCGATCAGCACGACCGCCATCACTCCTGCGAACGCCAGCGTCAGCTTGAGCTTCAGCGGCAGACGGCTCAGGACCCGCCGTCCTTGCGCATCCGGTACCCCACGCCGCGCACGGTGTCGATGCTCTTGATGCCGAAGGGCCGGTCCACCTTCTCCCGCAGGTACCGGATGTAGACGTCGACGACGTTGGAGCGGTTCTCGTAGTCGTAGTCCCACACGTGCTCGAGGAGCTGGTAGCGCGACAGCACCTCACCCGGGCGGCGCATCAGCGTCTCGAGCAGCGCGAACTCCTTCTGCGACAGCTCGATCGACTCCTTGCCGCGCCACGCCTGGTGGGTGGCGGGATCGAGCCGCAGGTTGCCCGACCTTGAGCTGGGTCGGGCGCTCGACCGGCCCACGGCGCACCAGCGCCCGCAGCCGGGCGAGCAGCTCCGCGAACGAGAACGGCTTCACCAGGTAGTCGTCGGCGCCTTCGTCGAGGCCCTTCACCCGATCCTCGACCGCATCGCGCGCCGTCAGCATCAGCACGGGCGCCCAGACACCGTCCGCGCGCAGCCTGCCGGCACGTCTCGAAGCCGTCCATGCCCGGCAGCATCACGTCGAGCACCACGGCGTCGTAGTCGGTCGAGTTGGCGATCCAGACCGCGTCCTCTCCGCGCTCGGCGACGTCGGCCGCCATCCCCTCCTCACGCAGGCCGCGCCGCATCAGGCTGGCCATCTTGACGTCGTCCTCGACGATCAGAATCCGCATGGACAGACAAACCTCTCACCGGAACATGAGAGCAAATGTGAGAAAGTACTGCCAGTTCATCGCAGCTCTCATTCACGACTGTCACATTCGCGGGCGCCACACGAACAGCGTGCGGCCACCCGACGACGGAGGTTGATCGCAGGATGACAAGACGCAGGAAGCTACTCATCGGAGGAGCGGTGATTCTCGCGCTCGGCGCCGGAGGCGTGGGCCTCGCACAGGCAGTGGGCGGCGATTCCGAGGAGCAGGTCAGCGGGCCGGAAGCCGATCGCGCCAAGGCGGCCGCGGTGAAGCTGGTCGGCGGTGGCAAGGCCGTTGGCGTGGAGCGTGACGATGGCAGCGGCGCCGCGTGGGAGGTCGAGGTCGAGAAGGCCGGCGGCGGCGAGGTCGAGGTGCGGCTCACGAACGACCTGAAGCAGGTCGGCATCGGCGGCGACGACCAGGGCGGCGGCGAGCAGGACGAGGGCTCGGACAGCGACTGACCCGTCCGGCTACCACGCGACGATCCACATCGGCATGAGGCGGATTGCGATCCTGATGGGGGCGTGCTGCCTGCTGTTCGCCGGCGCGTGCGGCGACGACGACCCCGGGAACGGCTCCACGAGCACTACGACCTACGAGCTCGACGGCGGCGCCACGGGACGTCCAGTCGGCGCTGCCGCAGGGCAGCGACCCGGTGGACCTCGACCCGGCGGACTTCACGACCGAGATCGACAATCCGTACTGGCCGATCTCCCGCGGCAAGCGGTGGGTCTACACCTCGGAGGACGAGCGGATCGTCGTGACCCGGACAAACCGAAAAAAGACGGTGGAGGGGATCGACGCGGTCGTGCTGACCGACATCGTCACCCAAAGGAACGGCGGTGGCGACTACGTGGAGGTGACGAAGGACTGGTACGCCCAGGACGCCGACGGCAACGTCTGGTACCTCGGCGAGGACACCAAGGAGTACGAGAACGGGAAGGTCGCGTCCGACCGCGGGGTCCTGGGAGCACGGTGTGGACGGTGCATATGCCGGCATCATCATCCCGGCCGACCCCAAGCCCGGCCTCGAGTACCGGCAGGAGTACTACAAGGGCGAGGCGGAGGACGTCGCCAAGGTGCTGAGCCTCGACGCCACCGCCAAGGTCCCGTTCGGGACGTTCGAGAACTGCCTCAAGACCTTGGACACGACGCCCCTCGAGCCGGACGTCCGCGAGCACAAGTACTACGCGAGGAACGTGGGTCCGGTGCTCCGCACCAACGCCGAGGGCGGTGGGCGTGAGGAGCTGGTCAGCTTCACGAAGGAGTAGAGGGCGATGACCGGCGAAGTCACCCTCGAGGCCCACGGCCTGAGAAAGGTCTACGGCGCGCTGGTCGCGGTGGAGGACCTGAGCTTCACTGCGCGCGCCGGCGAGGTCGTCGGGCTGCTGGGCCCAAATGGTGCCGGCAAGACGACCGCGATCCGTGTGTTGACCACGATCTTCGCCCCGACCGCCGGGAGCTTCGCCGTGGCGGGAGTCCCGCACACCCGCCCGGCGGAGATCCGGCAGCGCATCGGGGTGCTGCCCGAGAGCGCGGGCTACCCAGAGCAGCAGACGGGGGCGGAGTACCTGCGCTACCACGCACGCCTGTTCGGCCATTCGCGTGCAAGCGCCGACTCGACCGCCACCGCGCTGCTCGACCAGGTCGGCCTGGCGGACCGCCAGGCGTCGCGGATCGGGGTCTACAGCCGTGGGATGCGCCAGCGGCTGGGCATCGCCCGGGCACTGGTCAACGACCCGCAGGTCCTGTTCTTCGACGAGCCGACTCTGGGGCTCGACCCGGCGGGCCAGCGACAGGTCCTGCGGCTCGTCGAGGGCATTGCCCGCGAGCGCGGCGCGACCGTCGTCCTCAGCACACATTTCCTGGGCGAGGTGGAGGACGCCTGCGCGCGGGTACTGATCCTCAACCGGGGCCGTGTGGTCGCCGAGGGGACGGTCGCGGAGGTGACGCAGCGTGCGGCCGCGCCCCGCCGGGGCCGGTTCCGCGTGCCGGCCGAGCTGCGCGACCGCGCGCTCGCCACCCTGGCCGCCGTGCCCGGGCTGGGGGAGGCCGCAGCCGCTCGACGGACGTCCGGACTGGGTGGCGGTGAGCCTGGAGGACGCGCGCCAGATCCCGGTGGCTCAGGTGAAGGTGAGCGAGGCGGTCAGAGCGCTTGCCGATGCAGACATCCCGCTGCTCGCATTCGAGCTCGAGGGGGCACGCCTCAGCGATGCGTTCCTGGCGATGACCGACGAGGGCTCGACATGAGGGCCGGCGCATGGCGCACCGTCGCCGGCCAAGAGCTGCGCGATCTCTGGCTCGGCGGCCGCGCCTTGCTGCTGCTGCTCGCGTTCAGCGTCCTGGTCAGCGTGATCACGTATCTGGGGGCCACCAGCGAGGGAATCAACTTCCTCGAGAAGCGCGAGACGGTCAACCTGACCCTCCAGGTCGCGGTGATCTTCGGCGCCCTGCTGGCGCTGCTGGTGGCCGCAGACGCGATCAGCGGTGAGCGCGAGCGCGGCACCCTGGAGAGCCTGCTGCTGACACCCGTGCCGCGCCGCCAGCTTGCCTCCGGCAAGCTGCTCGCCGCGCTGTCGTTGTGGTTTGCGGCGCTGATCGTCGCCGTTCCGTACCTCTGGTTCCTCGGGCGTGACGTGGGGGCCGTCGATGACGCGCTCCTGGCCGGCCTGCTGGTGGGGACGCTGGTGGCGATCTCGCTGACCGCATTCGGGCTGATCGTCAGCGTGCTGGCGAGCTCCAACCGGGTGAGCCTCTCGGTGAGCCTGTTCGTCCTGCTGGCGCTGTTCGCCCCGACGCTGCTGCCCGGCGGCGCAAAGCAGGGCTGGGCGGGGGAGTTGCTCCAGCGAGTGAACCCTATGACGGCCGCCGAGCACTACATGCGGAACATCGTCATCAACCAGTACGACTGGACGAAGGAGTTGTCCTGGCTGGTCTCGCCCGCCGCTGCCGCCGTGGGCCTCACGCTGGTCGCAGTACTCGTGGCGCCGCGTTTCATCTCATTGCGCGGAGGCACCCCGGGATGACCCGGGCTTGCTCAATCGTGTTGGCCCTCGTGTGCATGGCCGCGGCGCCCTCCGCTGCGGCGCAAAAGAGCACTCCGGGCGTCGGTGGGTTCATCGAAACGCCGCGCCTCGCAGGTCTCCATCAGCCGCGATCAGGTCTCGACGCAGCTCGGTGAGAGCTTCGGCTTCACCTCGCGGATCGAGAACACGGGCACGGCGACCTGGTCCGGGCTCGTCGCGCACCTGAACGTCGTCGGCCTCAGCAGCGGGATCTACGTGGATCCCGAGGACTGGTCGGAGGAACGGACAAAGTTCCTCTCGCCGCTGGCCCCCGGCGAGTCGACGACCGTCCGCTGGAACGTGAAGGCCGTCACCGGGGGACGACGCCGCGATCTATGTCGCGGTGATACCGGGTGACAGTCCCGCCGGGAAGCCGCTCGCCGTCAGCCCGGCGATGGACGTCCGGATCTCGGAGACGAATGACCTCAATTCTGGGGGCGTGCTGCCGCTCGCGCTCGGGGTGCCGGCGTTCCTGGGAGCGCTGGCGCTGACGCTGCGCCGCCGCCGCCGCTAGCCGGCCGGCTGCGACGGCGGGGTCTTGCCGTACACGTCCTTGCGCTTCACGTAGGCCCGCTTCTCGAGTCGCAGCGCTTCCTTGTCGGCGAACTCGAGCGCGCCGGGCGACAGGCGCGTGAACTTCGTCAGCTCCAGCATCTCCCGCTCCTTGCCACCCTTCCCCGGCGCTGCCTGGATGTTGCCGATGTCGGGCGCGTAGTACTTCAGCTGGTGGCCGTCGCCGGGCTCGTCCGGGTTGGTCTCGTCGGTGATCAGCACGTCGTCGTAGCAGCCGGTCGGCACGCAGGCCTTCTGTCCCGTCTTCGCCACGAACGCGACGTCGCCGAAGCCGATCGTGGGCGCGTAGCCCTGCTTGTGCTCCGGCGTCCCGGGCTGCGGGTCGCCGCGCATCATGATCCCGGCGCGGGCGCGGTCGATGCCGGAGAACCACGTGTCGGGGGCGGCCTCGAAGTTGCCCTCGTCGTCGTACTCCTCCGGATACTCGCCCATCAGCCACACGTTCCCGTCGTCGTCCTGCGACCAGAAGGCGAGCTCGCCCTCGAGCAGCTTGCCGTGGTTGTAGTCGCGGTCCCACAGCACCACGCTCTCAACGCCGTCGATCACCTTGGTGAGGCTCGTGACCGTGAAGACGACACGGTGGGGGAGCCGGCCCTGCCCGCGGTTGGATCGGCCCTCATAGGTGAACTGCATTCCGGCCTCCAGCGGCAGATACCGGTTGTCGATCTTGGTCGAGTCGGAGAAGTTGGAGGCGTCGAAGTCCGTGTGGACCGCGGTCCGGGACTTGGTCTCGTCCGCGTTCACGACCTCCTCGCCGCCGCAGGCGCCGAGCGCAAACGGCAGCCCGACAGCCAGCCCGAACACCGCCGCGGCTGCCGTCAGCCGCGGTCGAACGCTACGAATGCGACTCATTGCTGCTGCTCCGCCGGCTTCACTCGTGCGAGCAGCCGCTGGTTCTGCTTGCGGAAGTCCTGCTCGTATTGCGGGCGTACCTCGAGCTCGACGGGCTCGATCTCCTGCTTCTCGCAGTCGAGGTCGGCGTTCGCGATCCTCACCTCTTCGCGCTGCAGCTCGGTGAGCGCCGCGCGGTCGAAGCTCGCACCCTGCGGGCGGCGTCGTCGTGCCAGGCGCCACGCCGGTGCCGACGATTGCCTTGAAGCGCTCCTCGAGGTCGCTGTCGATCTCGTCCGGCTCCTCGTAGCGATAGCCCTTGTCCAGCATGCACGCGGTCCACTTCTCGGTCGCCTTCACCATCCGCTGGTCCTGGATGATGCGCTCGTCGAGCTCGTCGAGCTTCTCGACCAGTGACGTGAGCACCGCCGAACCACCGAAGGCGGCCTCGCTGGCGTCCTTCGTGCAGCCACCGAGCTCGGTGAAGTCACCCGAGTCGACCGCCTCGGCGAAGGTGATGCCCGGATTGTCGCCTCCGAGCGCGCGGTCGTACGCGGCAGCGTCGGCTGTCGAAAGCGTGGCGCGAATCCGCGCGTTGGGGTCGGACTGCTGGTCCCCCTTGCCGAACACGGTGCTGATGCCGTAGCCGAACTGCCTCGTGAACTCCTCGTCGGTGATGCGTGCCTTGCCGGTCACGGCCTGCTGCTGGGCGAACGGGTCGACCGGGACGTAGTCGAAGCCCTGTGCCTTCATGCAGTCCCGGATCCTGTTCTCCACCCGGCTCTGAACCTCCTTGGCGCCGTCCCCGCTCCCGAAACCGAGGGTGTCCTCCAACTCCTGCGGTGGCTCGTTCGACTTCTCGTCGCCGCCACAGGCGCCGATGAACACTGCTGCGAAAAGCACCAACGCCAAGCCCAGTAGGCGCACCTTCATGTAGTTCCTTCCTTTCAACATGGACACCGATCGACCATAGATAAAAAAGTCCAGCTCGTCGCTCTTAAGTGGTTATTCGGCTCAAGCCGTGCCGGCTCGAAGCGCCTCGACAGGCTCCATCGCGGCAGCGCGCAACGAGGGATAGGTTCCGGAGAGCAGCCCGATCAGGGCGCCGACAAGGGGCGCGGCCAGCGGAATCAGCGGGTCGAGCACAGGCGTCCAGGTGCGGCTCGCGGCCACGGCCACTACCACGAGGATCCCGAGGCTGGCGCCGATGATCCCACCCAGCAGGCCCATCACCGTGCTCTCGATCAAGAACTGTGCGGCGATGTGGCGCCGCGCCGCGCCCAGTGCACGCCGCAGGCCGATCTCGCCGACCCGCTCGAGCACGGACACCAGAGTTACGTTCGCGATGCCGAGCGCGCCCACCAGCAGCGAGACGCCGCCGAGCAGCAGAAACAGCGCGTTCAGATCGTTCTCGACGTTCCCGCGCAGCTGCTCGGGGTCGGGCGGTGCCGCGACCCGCAGCAGGTTCGGCTCGGTGGGATGGAGCGCTGCGGGGGCCTGACGCACGATCAGCTCGACCGCGCCGATCTCGGTTTCGATCTGCACCGAGCTCGGGCCGGCGAGCCCGAACTCGCGCCGCGCGGTGCCGTTCGGGATCGTGAGGGACCCGAGCAGCGACACCTGGCGCCTGACCCCACCGACCAGGCCGATCACCTGGTAGAGGCGGTCACCGATGAAGATCGCGGGCTGCTGGTCGAGGTTCCTGATCCCGAGCCGGCGGGCGGCGTTGATGCCAAGCACCGCCACGCGGTCGCCGCGGGCCGAATGCCCCTCGTCCGGCAGCCGTCCGGCGACAAGCTCTGCGTCGTACGGCCGGCCACAGACCGGGCGATGCGGCACGCACCGGAAGCTGGATGTCCGTCTGGCCCTGAGGATCGTTGATCGGCACCGAGCGCACGAGCTGGCCGCGCACGTTCACCTCGCCGAGCGTGCCCGCCTGCGCAACGCCGTTCAGCCGCTTCATGCGCGCTTCGGCATCCCACGGGATCACGTTCACGGCGGCTCCGCCGGCGCGTTGGGCCGCGGGCACCGGGGTCACGACCACGTCGGTTGCCGCAACCTGGTCGAACCGGCCCACGATCTGGTTGCCGGCGGTCTTCGACAGGCCCATGGTCGCCACCAGCGCGGCAACCCCGATCACCGTGCCGAGCACCGTCAGGCCGACCCGCGCAGGGCGGGCGATCAAGCCGGCTGCCGCCTCCGAGAGGAGGTCGCGCAGCTCCATGCGCGGCGGAGGCAGTTGCCCCGAGGCCTGCTGGCGGCCGGACGACCGGGAGGACAGCTCCCGCAACCTGCCGAGCCGTTGCTTCAGCCGCCGGATCACGCTGTCACCGCCGTGAGAGTCCCGTCCACGATCCGGACGGCGCGACGCGCGCGCGCCGGCCACGTCCTCGTCGTGCGTGATGACCACGAACGTGAGCCCGTCATTCGCAAGCTCGTCGAACAGCGCCAGCACCGACTCGGTGTTGACCGTGTCCAGGTTGCCGGTGGGCTCGTCGCACAGGAGCAGTCGTGGTGAGCCCAGCAGCGCCCGGGCGATTGCCACGCGCTGCTGCTCCCCACCCGAGAGCTTGGTGGGCACGTGATCCTTGCGGTGCCCGATCTTCACCCGATCGAGCGCAGCTTGGGCGCGTGCCTCACGATCGGAGCGATCGCCGGCCGCGTAGATGTCCGCGAGCATCACGTTCTCAAGCGCCGTGCGATGGCCGAGCAGATGGAAGGTCTGGAAGACGAAACCGATGCTCTGCGCCCGCAGCGACGCGCGCTCGTCCTCGCTCAGCCCGCTTGCGTCGATTCCATCGATCACGTAGCTGCCCGACGTCGGGCGATCGAGACAGCCGAGGATGTTGAGCAGTGTGGACTTGCCGGACCCGGACGGTCCCACGATCGCGACCCAGTCGCCGGTGTGAATCGGTGAGGTCGACGCTGCGCAGGGCGTGCACGGGCGGGTCGCTGCCGTACGTGCGCGATACGCCGCGGAGCTCCAGCACCGGTGGAGTTCCCTCCGTAGGCGACCACGGCTCTACCGCAGTGACCGCCGGTGCGAGAGTGCCGGGCTCTGGAACGGGCTCGGTGATCATGTGCCCCGGACTACGGAGTCGTAGCGCCGGTTGCCCCGCTCGAACCGCGATCCTGCGGTGAAGTTCCGTTGCTCGTCGTGCCGCCCGAGGTCCCCGACGTGCCGGACGATCCCGACGTGCCCGAGGATCCCGACGCTCCTGAAGATCCTGATTTGCCTGAGGTTCCAGACGTTCCGCTCGAGCCCTTGGGGGTGGTGCTCGTGCCACTCGGCTGCGAGGTGCCGGTGGCTCCGCCGTCCGCCGGGGCGGCCCCCGCGGACCCGTCCCTGGTCCCGGACACGACCAGGTCACCGGCCGCAAGGTCGCCACTCACCGGGCGGACCTCGACGAGGCCCTGGGCCGCGAGCCCGGGCGTCACCTTCACGTACCGCGAGCCGCCACCGCGCGATTGCACCTGGACGCGCGCATCGCCGTCGGCCCCGACGGAGAGCGCCGTGACCGGGACGGTGAGGACCTTCTGCTCGGTGCTCTTGACCGCGATCGTCAGCTTCACGGATGCGCCCACGAGCTGCGCCGGCGCTGTCCTGGGGGTGATCGAGACGTACACCCGGCCCGGATCGACCTTGTGGGTCCCGGGGCGATCGGCGACCTGGGTCACGACGCCCGTCGCCTTGACGCCCAGGTCGGGCTCCTCGATCTTCACCGTCGCGCCGGGGCGCACCAGCTTGGCGTCGTTCGGGGACAGCGACGAGTCGATCGCCAGTCGTGAGTTGCTGACGGTCATCACGCGCCCAGTCACGCTGTCCCCGCGGCGCACCCGCACGGAGTCCACACGGAGCGGCAGGGTCGAGAAGAAGAGAATCTCGTCGGCAGGCACCTGGATGCCCATCTTGCGGGCCAGTCGTGCCACGTCCCGGGCAGTGCCGTCTGCCTCCTGCTTCGCGGCGTCGCTGACGAGCTTCTGAAGGGAGGTGTCTCCGGGTGTCGTGAGCACGCTGCAGCCGCCGCTCGGCGAGCACCACCTGGCGGCGCGCCGTCGGTAGTCCCCTCAGGGCCCTGGCCCTGTCCGCCTTCGCAGCCGCCACAGCGCTGCGCCCGGCCTCGCGGGTCGCGTCGGCCGATGCGACGGACGCGTTCAAATCCTCCTGCGCAACGGCGACGTCGTCGCCGGCCTGTCGCGCCGCAGCCTGGAGCGCGGCGAGCTCGGAGGGCGAAGTGCCCGGCGGGGCCTCGGCAAGTGTGCGCTGCGCATCGAGCTGGGCGTCACGCGACTTGTTCACTGCCGCGCGCTTGAGCGCAACGTCGGCGGCGGCGACCGCGTTGTCCCTGCGCTCGTTCGCCAGCGCCAGTGAGACGCCGCGACCCTGTGTTGCAAGGGTGTGCTGTGCCGTGTCGACGTTGTCGCGAGCAGTCTCGAGGTCGATGCGGGCCTGGGCGATGTCCCCGGGCGGGACAACGTCGCGCGTCGTCTGGATCGTGACTCGGCTCTGAAGATATGCGTCGCGGGCCTGTGAGGCATTCGCCCGCGCGGTTCGCAGTGCGTCCAGCTGAGCGTCAGTGGAGCCGAACGGCTCCCAGCCCTCGCTCTCGTACCAGTTGGCCACCGCTGCGGCCGTCTCGCCGTCGTAGCGACCGTCGATCGATCCCGGGAAATAGCCCAGGCGGCTCAGTGCCACCTCCAGCTGCCTGACGTCCGGCCCTCTGCTGCCGGGCCGCATGTCCCGGTGGGATGCCTGCGCGCCGCGCAGGACGAACACCGGCCGTCCTGAGACCGACATCGCCACCGTGCCTTCGCCGACCCGCGCGCCGCTGCGGGGCCGGGTCGTGACGATGTCGGCGCTGGCGGCACCGCCCTGCTTGATCTCCGACGTTGCCAGTACGACGGGCTGGGGCGAGCCGTACCGGACCGTGCCGCGCACGATCACCTCGCTGGAGAGCACGCGGTCCTCGACCGGGACCGTGATCGCCGAGGGATCCGGCGCAGCGGTCTCGGCCGCGACCTGGGCGGGCGAGCGAATCTGCGCGCCTGCCACCCACGCGCCGACCGAGAGCAGCAGTGCTGCCACCAGTCCGACGGCGACCGTCCGCCTGCTACGAGCCGCGTTCATCTATTGGTACCGGCCCGAGCCGGTGAGTTGCCGCGCTGCACAGAGCGCGGTACCCCAAGAACGACACTGTCCCTCCAAAGGACACCACCGCACGCCTCCCTGCGGTCATCAACCATCCGTGTGCTCAGTCTAAGCCGAGTCGCCGGTTGCTGTCCAGATCAATTTCCTCATTGCTCTCTCACGTTGCAAGCTAGCTGCCGTCGATGAGACGAAGCTGAGTTGCGGAGAGCGAGTTCAGAATCCAGAACCGGATCCGACCCAACTCACTGACGATAGAAATATTGCATGAGATGAAAATGAGGGTTGACTTTATCTCTCATGTCTGAGTAAGGTCGTCACCGCGGGTCGGGAGGCCCGCAAATTGGCAGGGAAATGTTGGAGGGCCTACCAGGGAGGGCGGGCATGGCTGGTGTTGGGCGAGCCTACAAGGCTCACGCTGCTCGACGCTCGCATGGGCGAAGGGAGGGGTCAGTGAAGCGGTCGATTGTCCGTTCACTGTGCGCCTCGTCGGTCGCCCTGGTTTCACTTTTGGTGACAGCGGCTGCCGCCTTCGCAGAGACGTTCCCGCTCACGAACCCGTGTCCGTCGCGCCGCTTCCGGCGCCACCCGGAACCACTTGTCAGCCGGCCGGAATCGCCGCCGGCCCGGACGGAAACGTCTGGTTCACCGAGGAGAACGGAAACCGGATCGGGCGGATTACCCCCGGTGGGTCGATCACGGAATTCCCGGTCTGCCGGCGGGGTCCAAGCCGGTGGAGATCACCCTGGGGCCGCCCGGGCCCGACCAGGCGCTCTGGTTCACCGAGTCGGGCAGCAACAGCATCGGGCGAATCACCACGGCCGGTGCGATCTCGACACCGCTCGGTGCAGTGGCGCGCCCGACGGGATCACCTCTGGCGTTGACGGAAACCTCTGGTTCACCGAGCCGGGGCAGAACAGGATCGGCAGGCTCGTCGCCGAGCGGTGGGATCACCGACCTACTTCAGCGGCGGTCTGAGCGAGCCAGGTGACATCACTTCAGGCCCCGACGGGCGCCTGTGGTTCACCCAGAGCGCAGGAGCCGTGTCCGGATTCGGGGAGGATCGGCGCGATTCCTGTCGGCGCTTCGCCAGGCGACCCAATCAGCCAGTTCCCGTCGTCGGCCGGTGGTCTGAATGACCCGTCCGGGATCACGCCGTCCGTCGGCGGCATCCTGTGGTTCACCGAGGCCGGCGCCAATCAGGTGCGCCGAATCGACACCGCTGGGAACATCGGTAACCCCACCGCCTGTTGGAGCGGCGCCGTCCGCAATCGCGACGGGCGCCGACAGCGCGCTCTGGTTCACCGAGGAGGGCGCCGGCAGGATCGGCCGCATCACGCCGAGCGGAGTGCTGACGAACGAGTTTCCCACTTCGCGGCCCGATGCGGCACCGGCCGGGATAACCGCTGGGCCCGACAACGCGCTCTGGTACACGGAGCAGGCCGGCAACGCCATCGGCCGGATCGCGACTTCGGTTGGATCGGGCGGCGGTGGAGGTGGAACCACACCGCCGCCACCACCTCCGCCGCCTGTGACTCGCGGCGGCCAAGAAGTGCAAGGTGCCGAAGCTGCGTGGCCTGACGGTGAAGAAGGCCAGGAGCCAAGCTCAAGAAGGCCAAGTGCAAATACAAGATTCGCGGCAAGGGAAGGGTCAGGTCCACCGTGCCAAAGGCCGGCCGGACAACGACCAAGAGAGTGACGGTGAAGTGCAAGCGTAAGAAGGCCAAGCGCACTGGGCGCCGGGCCACGGCGGGCGGTCGGCTGATCGCTGCAAAGGGAGGTTTCCAGCAATGATTCGTGCGATCGTTCGATCGAGCCTGCGGTTCCGGCTCCTGGTGCTCGGCATTGCCGCCGGGGTGATGGTTGTCGGCATCATGCAGCTGCGCAACGCGCCGGCTGATGTGCTGCCCGAGTTCACGCCGCCGTACGTCGAGGTACAGACCGAGGCACTCGGTCTGTCGGCCGAGGAGGTCGAGCAGCTGATCACCGTTCCGCTCGAGGCGGACCTGCTGAACGGGGTCGAGGGAGTGGACACGATCCGCTCCGAGTCCCTGCCGGGTCTGTCGTCGATCACGATGGTGTTCGAGCCGGGGACCGACGTCTACAAGGCGCGGCAACTCGTGCAGGAGCCGCTCACCCAGGCTCACGCGCTGCCGAACGTCTCGAAGGCGCCGACGATGCTGCAGCCGCTGTCTTCGTCGAGCCGCGTGATGATGATCGCGCTGTCCTCGAACGAGCTGTCACCGATCGACCGGTCAGTGATCGCTCGCTGGACGATGCGGCCTCGCCTGATGGGCGTCGCCGGGGTCGCGAACGTCTCGATCTTCGGGATGCGTGACCAGCAGCTGCAGGTCCAGGTCGACCCGCGGACGCTGCGCGACAAGGACGTGACCCTGCGACAGGTGATCGCGACGGCCGGTAACGCGCAGGTGGCGTCGCCCGTCAGCTACCTCGAAGGATCGACGCCGGGCACCGGCGGGTTCATCGAGACGCCGCAGCAGAGGCTGCAGGTCCGGAATGTGTTCGACAACATCGCCAGCCCGGCGGAGCTGGGCAAGGTCCCCGTCGAGGGCACGGGCGGCAGGCTGCGCCTGACCGACGTGGCGAACGTGGTCAAGGACCACCAGCCGCTGATCGGCGACGCGGTCGTGAACG
Source organism: uncultured Solirubrobacterales bacterium (assembly GCA_963731895.1). Taxonomy (GTDB): domain Bacteria; phylum Actinomycetota; class Thermoleophilia; order Solirubrobacterales; family JBBDJG01; genus CAVSXO01. The sequence continues at coordinate 11,786 of CAVSXO010000030.1, read as the reverse complement.
ACAAGGACGGACTGCTGCTCGTGGTCGAGAAGTTCCCGAACGCAAACACGCTCGAGGTGACCAAGGGCGTGGAGGATGCGCTGGACAAGCTGAAGCCTGGTCTCTCAGGCCTCGAGACGGACACGTCCGTCTTCCGGCCGGCCAGCTTCATCGAGGACGCGATCGACAACCTGACGCTCGCGATCGTGATCGCCACGATCCTGCTGGCACTGGCGCTGGCCGCGTTCCTGTTCCACTGGCGGACGGTGCTGATCGCCCTCGTGACGATCCCGGTGTCGCTCATAACGGCGGCCCTGGTGCTGGACGTGCTCGGCGAGACCTTCAACGCGATCTCCTTCGCGGGTCTGGCGGTGGCACTGGCGTTGATCGTCGACGATGCGGTGGTCAGCGCGGAGAACATCGGACGGCGGTTGCGTCAGCACCGCGATGCGGGCAGCGACAAGTCGGTTACCCAGATCGTGATCGACGCATCGCACGAGATGCGCAGCCCGCTTGCATACGCGACTCTGATCGCACTGCTGGCGATCGTGCCGGTCGCAATCATGGAAGGGCGGCCGGGGGCGTTCTTCGAGCCGCTGGCGCTCGCATATGCGCTCGCGGTCGGCGCCGCGATGCTCGTGGCGCTCACCCTCACGCCGGCGCTCAGCCTGCTCCTCTTCTCGAGGGGCAAGCCCGGGCCCGCCGAGTCTCCACTCGTGGAGAAGGTCGGCCCGCGCTACACCGGGGCGCTGTCCCGCTTCGTCGGCAACCCGCGTATGGCGCTGATTGCCGCTGGGGCGTGCGTGGTCGTCGGGCTGGCGGTGCTGCCGCTGCTCGGGACTTCGGTGGTTCCCTCGTTCAAGGACCGTGACGTCCTGGTCCACCTGAACGGGGACCCGGGAACGTCGAATCCCCGCATGACGCAGATCGCCTCACAGCTGAGCCGTGAGCTGCGGACCATCCCAGGTGTCGAGAACGTCGGTGCGCATGTGGGACGTGCAGTCGGGTCCGATCAGCGGGTCGATGTCAACTCAGGCGAAGTCTGGGCCAGCATCGACAGCGGCGCCGACTACGACAAGGCGGTCGCATCCATCGAGAATGTCGTCGACCGGGTGCGCAGCGTGCGTCACGACGTAGTCACGTACTCGACGCAGAAGATCAGGGACGTCGGCGCGCTGAACGAGGGCGAGAACGTCGTCACGGGCGATGGCCTCGACGTGCTGACCGGGTCCGACAAGCCCCTGGCCGTGCGGTTGTTCGGCCAGGAGCAGGACGTGCTGCGCCGCCAGGCGGAACGCGTCCGGCAGGTCGTGTCAGGGGTCGACGGGGTGTCGAACCCGCGCATCGAGCAACCGGCCGCGCAGGCGAACCTCGAGATCGAGGTGGACCTCCAGAAGGCACGGCGTGAGGGACTCAAGCCCGGCGACGTGCGTCGTGCGGAGGCCACGCTGCTTCAAGGCATCGAGGTCGGCGCGGTATTCGAGGACCAGAAGGTCTTCGAGGTGATCGTGAAGGGCGTCCCGGAGACGCGCCGCGGCATCGCGAGCGTTCGCAACCTGCTGATCGACAAGCCTGACGGTGGTCACATCCGCCTCGGCAACGTTGCCGACGTGCGGGTCGCTCAGACGCCTGCGGTGATCAAGCGCGACGCCGTCTCGCGGTACGTCGACGTCGAGGCCGACGTCAGCGGGCGCAGCGTGGGCGATGTTGCCAACGACATCGAGGGCCGGCTCGCGAACGTGAGCCTGCCGCTCGAATACCACGCCGAGGTGCTGCAGCAGACCACCGGCGGGGAGATCAACACCGGACGGATGCTCGCCTTCGCGCTCGGCTGCGCGTTCGCGATATTCCTCCTGCTGCAGGCCGGGTTCGGCGGCTGGCGCCTCGCGGTGCTGGCGTTCCTGACGCTGCCGGTCGCACTGTCCGGCGGAGCCGTGGCAGCACTGATCGACGGGTCCGAGCTGTCGCTCGGCTCGCTGATCGGCTTCCTCGCGTTGCTCGGGATTGCGGCGCGGACCGGCCTCGTGCTGGTCCGGCGTTTCCAGGACCTCGAACAGACCGAGGGCAGAGCTGCCGACGCGCAGCTCGTGAGCCGCGGCGCCCGCGAGCGCCTGGGGCCGATCATGACGACAACGGTCGCGCTCGCACTGTTTGCGCTGCCCTTCGTGATCATGGGCTCCAGCCCGGGTCTCGAGGTTGTGCATCCGATGGCGGTCGTCCTACTGGGCGGGCTCGTCACGACGACATTCCTCAGCCTCTTCGTGCTGCCGTCGCTCTACCTGCGCTACGGCGCCGAGCGTGAGCTACGGGTGGCGCCCGAGGAGGATCTGCTGTACCGCTGGGCCGGCGTCGAGCCGGAAGCAGCGGTCGCCGGCGCGGATGCCGGTGCCGTACCGGTGCGGGCGGAAGGTGGCGGCACGGTGGCCGCCAAGCCCACACCGACCAATGGATCGGACTCCGCCGTTGGGGCCGACGACGGAAAGGATGAGTCAGGTGCGCATCAGCCGGCTGTCTGAGTTGAGGGCGCGGCCGCTCTGCGCCGCCCTGATCGTGATCGCGGGCCTGTCGCTTTCGGCCTGCAAGGAGGTCGAGGAGGAGTCCGCGGCCGGCTACGAGCCCGCAACGCTCGAGGCGATCAAGGGCGCCAAGGAGGACGACGCCAAGCGGATTGTCTTCACCAAGGAGGGAGCGGCACGGACCGCCCTCGAGACAGCGAAGGTCCGGCGCAGCGGCGACGGCACGGTCGTGCCGTATGAGGCGCTGATCTACAACGACGAGGCGAAGACGTTCGTGTACACGAGCCCGAAGCCCCTGTCGTACCTGCGGGCGGCCGTGAAGGTCGACCGCATCGAGGGAGACCGGGTGTACCTGTCAAAGGGGCCACCCGCTGGAGCAAGTGTCGTGACGGTCGGTGCCACAGAGGTGTACGGGACCGAAACCGAAATTGCCGGAAGCCACTGAAGGATCAGGGGGGTATGGAGTAATGCGCTGGATTGTTTCGAGAAGCCTCCGCTACCGGTGGCTGGTCCTTTTCGCCGCCACGGCGATGATGGTGTTCGGCGTCACGCAGATTCCGAGCGCGAAGGTCGACGTTTTCCCGGAGTTCGCTCCGCCGCAGGTCGAGATCCAGACCATCGCGCTGGGCAACTCGTCGACCGAGGTCGAGGAGCTGATCACGGTCCCGATCGAGGAGCAGCTCCAGGGGGTGGAGGGTCTCGACGAGCTGAGGTCGAAGTCGGTCTCGCAGCTTTCGTCGATCCGGCTCATCTTCAAGCGCGGGACCGACGAGCTCAAGGCGCGGCAGCTGATCACCGAGCGCGTTGCGCAGGTCGCACCGACCCTGCCGACCTGGGCCAGCCCGCCGTGGATCATGCCGCCGCTGTCGGCGACCAGCCGCATCATGAAGATCGGGCTCACCTCGAAGGAGCTGAACCTGATCGAGATGTCCTCGCTTGCCTACTGGAAGGTGAGGCAGCGCATCCTGCGCGTGCCCGGCGTGGCGCAGGTCAACATCTTCGGTGAGCGCCTGCAACAGCGCCACGTTCAGGTCGACCCGGCGAAGCTGGCGAAGAACGGCGTCACGGCTCGATCAGGTCATGGAGACCACGTCCGAGGCCGTGGACGCAGGCGTGCTCCAGTACGCCGACAGCTTCGTGGTCGGCACCGGCGGGTTCGTCGAGGAGAACGGCCGCCGGCTGAACATCCGCAACGTGCAGCCGATCCAGTCGGCGGAGGACCTCGGCAAGGTGCCGGTCGTCAGAAGGGGCGGCCGCACGCTGCGCCTATCCGACCTGGGGCGGGTGAAGGAGGACCACCAGCCGATCTGGGGCGAGGGAGTGATCAACGACGGTCCCGGCCTGATGCTGATCGTCCAGAAGTTCCGTGGCGCCAACACCATGGAGGTCACGGAGGGCATCGAGGACGCGATGGACGAGATGAAGCCTGGGCTTCCGAGCATCGAGGTCGACACGACGATCTTCCGCCCGGCCACGTTCATCGAGCAGTCGATCGACAACCTGACGCGGGCGATGTTCATCGGCATCCTGCTCGTGATCCTGATCATCGCTCGCCTTCCTGTTCACCTGGCGGACGGCGTTCATCAGCCTGATCGCGATCCCGCTGTCGCTGCTGGCCGCGATCCTGGTGCTCGACATCAGGGGCGCGACCATCAACGTGATGGTCCTGGCCGGTCTGGTCGTCGCCATCGGGGTGGTCGTGGACGACGCGATCATCGATGTGGAGAACATCGTGAGACGCCTGAGACAGGCGCGCGCCGAGGGCAAGGAGGTATCGACATTCAGGGTCGTGCTCGACGCATCGGTCGAGGTGCGAACCGCGATCACCTACGCGACGGTGATCAACATCGTGGCGATCGTGCCCGTGTTCTTCCTCGAGAACCTGTCCGGCGCGTTCTTCCAGCCGCTGGTCCTGTCCTACGGCCTGGCGGTGCTGGTGTCGATGCTGGTCGCCCTGACCGTCACACCGGCGCTGTGCCTGGTGATGCTGTCCCGGGGCAAGCTGAGCGACCGCGAGTCTCCGCTTCTGCGGGTGCTGAAGCGCGGGTACGGCGCGGTGCTGGCGCCCATCATCCGCAGGCCGAGCCCGGCGATCATGACGGCGGCCGTCTGCCTGCTGGCCGGGCTGCTGGTCTATCCGACGCTCGGCAACCAGTTGCTGCCGAACTTCAAGGAGCGCGACTTCCTGATGCACTGGCTGACCCAGCCGGGCACCTCCGCCCCGGAGGAGACGCGCATCTCGGTGCGGGCCTGCAAGGACCTGCGCGAGATACCGGGCGTGCGCAACTGCGGCTCGCACATCGGTCAGGCGCTGATGGGCGATGAGGTCTACGGGGTCGACTTCGGCGAGAACTGGATCAGTGTCAGCCCGGACGTCGACTACGACGACACGCTGGCCTCGGTGCACAGGACCGTCGAGGGATACCCGGGCCTGTACCGCGACGTTCAGACCTATCTGCGCGAGCGGATCAAGGAGGTGCTCACCGGCACCAGCGAGTCGATCGTCGTGCGAGTCTTCGGCCCAAACCTGGAGGAGATCCGCGACAAGTCAGAGGAGGTCGCGGAAAAGATCGGGAAGGTCGACGGCGTGATCGATGCGCATCCGAGCTTCTCGGAGGACCTGCCGCAGCATCGAGGTGGAGCTGGACCTCGCCGACGCGCGCCGCTACGGCCTCAAGCCGGGCGACATCCGCCGGCAGTCCTCGACGCTGCTCGCGAGCGAGGAGGTCAGCGACATCTTCTACGGCGGCAAGGCCTACGACGTGCACGTGTGGAGCATCCCGTCGGCCCGCAACAGCGTGACCGACGTTGAGCGACTCCCCATCGATACGCCGACCGGCGATCGGATCCAGCTCGAACAGGTGGCGGACGTGCGTCTCGCGCCAACTCCGAACAAGATCGAGCGGACACAGCAATCGCGCCGGATCGACGTGGGCGCGAACGTCGAAGGTCGTGACCTCGGATCCGTCGTCGACGATGTCGAGAAGACTCTCGAGGACGTGAAATTCCCGACGGGCGTCCACGCCGAGGTGCTGGGAGAGTCCACCGAGCTGAACGCAGCCCAGGACCGCCTGAACACGTTCGGGATCGCTGCGGCGATCGTGATCTTCCTGCTCCTGCAGGCGGCCTTCGGCAGCCTGCGCCTGGCGGCGCTGACGTTCGTGCTGCTGCCGATGGCGCTGGTGGGCGGAGTGCTGGCCGTGAAGCTGGGTGACGGCGTGCTGTCGCTGGGCTCGCTGGTCGGATTCCTGACGGTGTTCGGAATCGCGGCCCGCAACGGGATCCTGATGATCAGCCACTTCCAGCACCTCGAGCGCAAGGAGGGTGTGCCGTTCGGCCCGGCGCTCGTCCTGCGAGGGGCAAAGGAGAGGCTCGCGCCGATCATGATGACCGCCTGTGCGACTGGCCTGGCGCTCGTGCCGCTTGCGGTTGCGGGCAGCATCCCGGGTCACGAGATCGAGCACCCGATGGCGATCGTGATCCTCGGCGGCCTGGTCACCTCGACGCTGCTGAACCTGTTCGTCCTCCCGTCGCTCTACCTGCGCTTCGCGAAGAGCAGGAAGGAGCGCCGGGAGCTCAGCGAGCCCGCTGCCGCCTGAGCGGTGGCGGGCTAGCTGCCCTCGGAGCGGCTGCGCCGCTCCTTGATGACGATCCGGTGCGCGAGCGCGCCGGCAAGCTCGTCGAGGTATTCCGGCACGGTTGCGTCCGGCCCCGCGCAGTATTGGGATTCGTTGGCGGCTCGCCAGATCTCCTCGTCGCAGAGGCCGAAGCCCTTTGCGCCCTCGAAGATCTCCTGGAGGGTTGGCGCAGCCGGGTAGTCGTGTTCCATCTCAGCCATAGGTGCCTCGGTTACCCGCCACTGCGGGTGTCGGAAACGCCGTAGATGAAAAGGCCGCGTCTCGCGTTAGACATCTTCTCTGTTTCGGTCATACCTGAGTTGTGCCCGAACTCTCTGAGATAACGATGAGAGCCGGTCCGTAGAGCCCCAGAATGGGGGAAAAGTAGTTTGGCGTCTCGCTCGCGACGGGGTGTGATCAGCCGGCGGCAGGCGAGGCGACGGGCCCGCGGACGGCCGTTGCGATGTCGCCGCTGCTGAGGAGCACGACCCCGATCCCTTCGAGTTCCCGTGCGCCTCGCTCGTACAGGCCGGAGATCGCGTCCGTGACAGCGACGACCCGGAAGTCGCGCTCGCTCGCCTCGTAGATCGAGGTCCGTGGGCAATTGGGGAAGTTGAAGCCGCAGAGGACGACGGTCGAGATCCCCTGCGCACGAAGATGCGACTCGAGTGGGGTCTCGAAGAACGCGCCCCAGCGCGGCTTGTAGATCGCGACCTCGTGCGTCCCCAGCTCCTGGACCGCGCCCGCCAGCAGCGCGTCCGGGTCGAGCCGCGTTCGCTGGCCGGGGAGCAATCCGGGCGCCAGCTCGGTGCCCGGCGAGCCCGGCGCCAGGATGGCCGCGCCCCGCTCGACCAGGTCGCGCCGGCAGGGATCGACGTTGCTGCCGTCGGGCCTGTAGAGCCGCACGATGTGAACGATGGGTCGTCCCGCCTGGCGAAAGCACCCGGCGAGCCGGCCGATGGCCTCCGCGGCGGCCGATGAGCCGGGAATTTCGAGCGGCTGCCCCTCCAGCACGTCGCGCTGGACATCGATCGTGATCAGCGCGCTCTTCTCGAACTCAGGCGCCGTGTACCGCCCGCTGGCCCGGATGCTCGCCACTGCTCGAGTCTACGGAACGGACGTCGCCGAAAAGGCAATGCTGGTCCCGCCCGGCGACCACGTCGGTCTCGAGGGGAAGAGCGACTGGTCGGTCAGCCTGGCGATGCTCCCCGTCCCGTCCGCGTTGATCGTCGCCACTGTCGCGCGATCGAGCTCCTGCAGGATGAACGCGATCTTCTTCCCATCCGGTGACCAGGACGGCTCCTGGGCGCTGACCTGGCTGCCGGTGACCCGCTTGCGCCCGTTGCCGTCGAAGCCCATCGTGAAGATGGCCCAGTTCCCGTTCGACTGCTGCTCGGCGAACGCCAGACGGGTACCGTCCGGAGACCACGCGGGGTGGGTCTGCGCGGCCGTGTCCTGCGTCAGGCGGCGGAGCTCCCCGGTCGCGGCATGCACCGCGTAGAGCTCGTAGTTCGTGTGCCGAATCAGCTTGTCGTACGCGATCCATTCTCCGCCCGGCGACCAGGCGGGCGCCTCGTCCGAGGGCCCGTAGGTCAAGCGGGTGGCGGTGCGCGTTCGGTCGTCCGCGATCCAGATGCCATGGCCGAGCCTCACCACGGCCACCCGGTGCCCGTCCGGGGCCCAGGAGGGCTGGAAGAGGTGGCGCACGGTCGTATCCACGGGAATCTCGGTGGAGCCGGAGGCGTCGACGTGGATCTCCGAGAAGCATTCGTCACAACTCTGTGTGCTGAAGGCGATCTCTCCATCGGGTGACCATGAGGGCTCGAGAGCGTCCGCGTTCAGCGTTTCCTGTCGCAGCTCCCGGGTCTGAACGTCGACGACCCAGATGTCCGCGTGCTCGGAGTGCGAGTCCACGGCGGGACCGGACTCCGGCGGCTCCGCCGATATCGCCACCCCGATGGCGATTGCGGCGGCGATCAGCAGGACCGCCGACAGGGCGACGGCGAGGCGTGTTCTCTTCGTGCGCGGCAGTCTCATGGCTATGGCCGGGTCACCACGAGCTCCGGCCGCAGTGTGGCCGCCTCGCGGGCGTTGAAGTCCACGCCGTCCGCCGAGGTGGTGGCAAGCGTGAAGCTGTAGGTGCCGTTCCCGGTCACGAACGGCGTGACGTCGTACTCGATCCAGCTGTTCACCGGTATTGCTCCCTTGTCGTCCGTGGCCCCGCTGGTGCGCGCGGGTCGTGTGTTCCAATTGATGGCCGTCTCGCTCCAGGCGGTGGCCGTCGTGTAGATCGCGGGGCCGTCGACGGTGCCGTTGGTGGCGTAGAGCCGCAGCTTGGCGCTGGTCACCACGGGCGCCCCGCTGACCGTGAAGCGGAGGAAGCTCTCGACCAGCGGTTCCGTCCCGCCGTTGGCGCGCAGGTAGCTGGTGCCGTAGTTCGTGGTCGGCGAGGCCGCGTGCACGCGTGCGTCGGCCTCCGGTGAGAGCGTGAGCACGCTCGCCGCCGCCGGCGTCGTGGCGGTGACGGAGTTGGACGCGTCCGAGACGTTGTTGCTCGCATCGACCGCGCGCACCACATAGGTGTTGGTGCTGCCGGCCGTGACGGTCGTGTCGGAGTACGAGGTGGTGGTTCCGCCGACGCTCGCGATCTGGCTGCCGCCGCGGTAGATCCGGTACCCGGTGACTCCGACGTTGTCGCTCGAGGCCTGCCAGCCGAGGTCGACCCGCGTCGGCGCGGGCGCGGTCCACGTGAGGCTTGTCGGGGCGGTCGGCTTCTGGGTGTCGGGCGGGCCGGTGTTGACCACGAGCTGGGGCCGGTCGGTGGCGTATTCGCGTGCGCGGAAGTCGATCCCGTCGGTGGAGGGGCCGGCGAGATTGAAGCTGTAGGTGCCGTTGCCGGTGACGAAGGACGTGACGTCGTACTCGACCCACGTGTTCACGGCGAGGGCCCCCTTGTCGTCGGTGGAGCCGCTCGTGCGGGCCGGGCGAGTGTTCCAGTTCACGGTCGTCTCGCTCCACGAGTTGACGGTCGTGTACACCGCGGGGCCGTCGACCGTGCCGTTGTAGTTGAAGACACGGAGCTTGGCGCTGCGCACGCTGCCCGTCGCCCCCGCCACGGTGAACCGCAGGAAGCTCTCCACGGCGGCACCCGTGTCGCCCACGGTGCGCAGGTTGGATGTCGCGTAGTTCGTCGTGGGGGCGGACTGCTGCACCCGGGCGTCTGCCTCGGGCGAGATCGTGAGCACCTGGGTCGGCGCGGGCGTCGTCGCCGTCGCCGTGTTGCTCGGGCCGGACACGTGGCCCGCGCCGTCCAGAGCGCGCACCTCGTAGCTGTAGGTGTTGCCGGCCGTGACGGTCGTGTCGGAGTACGACGTCGTCGCTCCGATGGTCGCTATCTGTCCGCCGCCGCGGTAGATGCGATAGCCGGTCACGCCGACGTCGTCGCTGGACGCCTGCCAGCTCAGGTCGATCCGGGTGGAGCTCACGGCCGTGGCGCCGAGCTCGGTGGGCGCCGTCGGGTCCGACGAGTCGGGCACGGTTGCGCTTGCCGCGTCGCTCGCATCGGAGAGGTTCCCGGCCGCGTCCGTGGCCTTGACCGTGTAGCTGTAGTTGCCGGGCGGCCTGCCGGTGTCGCTGAACGACGTCACCGCGCCCAGGCTCGCGATCTCCTGCGTGCCCCGGTACACCTTGTATCCGGTCACCAGCACGTTGTCGCTCGAGGCCTGCCAGCTCAGGTCGACCTGGCCCGCGCCGGCCGGAGTCGCGGTCAGGTTGCCGGGCTTGCTCGGCTTCTCGATGTCGGGGACGGTCGCGCTCGCCGGGTCGCTCGGGTCCGAGGCGTTCCCGGCCTGCGTCCTCGGCCCTCACGGTGTAGCTGTAGTTGCCGGGCGGGCGCCCGGTGTCGGTGAACGACGTCGTGTCGCCGTTCAGGCTCGCGATCTCCGTGGTGCCGCGGTAGACGCGGTATCGCGGTCACGCCGACGTTGTCGAGGCTGGCGTTCCAGGTCAGCGTCGACGTTGCCGTTGCCGGACCCGGATGCCTGGACGTTGCGCCGGCTTCGTCGGCGCCTCGGTGTCGGGCGGGAAGACGCTGGCCGTGTCCGAGTTGCTGAAGGCGGAGACGTTGCCGGCGGCATCACGCGCCCGCACCTCGTACTTGTGCGTGGCCGGCGCCAGCACGGTGTCCGAATAGGTCGTCGAGGGACCGATCGTCGTGAGCGGCGAGTCGTCCCGGTAGATCTCGTAGCCGGTCACGCCGACGGCGTCGCTCGAGGCCTCCCAGGCGAGGTCGATCCGGCTCGAGCCGACCGCCGTTGCGGTGAGGTTCCCTGGGGTGGTGGGGCGTTGAGTGTCGATGACCGTTATGTCGGCCGTGTTGCTCGCTTCCGAGAGGTTCGTGGCTGCGTCGGCGGCCTTCACCTCGTAGCTGTGAAGCCCGGGCGCCACGGTCGCGTCCGTGTGAGACGTCGTCGCGCCAAGCGTCGCGAGCAGGTCGCCGTCCCGGTAGACCCGGTACTCGGTCACGCCCACGTTGTCGGTCGCGGCATCCCAGCGTGAGGTCGACGTGATCCGTGCTCGTCTGCACGGCGGTCAGGTTGCCCGGAGGCAGGGGCGGCTCGGTGTCCGGCGGCGTGACGGTGGCCGTGTCCGAGTTGCTGAAGGCGGAGACGTTGCCGGCGGCGTCGAGCGCCCGCACCTCATACTTGTGCGTCGCGGGAGCGATCACGCTGTCCGTGTAGGCCGTCGCCGGGCCGATGGTCGTCAGCAGGACGTCGTCCCGGTAGATCTGGTAGCTCGTCACCGCAACGTTGTCCGACGACGGCCTCCCAGGCGAGGTCGATCTGGCTCGGGCTCACGACGGTCGCGGTCAGGTTCTGCGGCGCAGTCGGGTCCTCGATGTCCGGCACGGTCACGTCCGCGGCGTTGCTGGGTCCCGACTCGTGATCGGCGGCGTCGAGTGCGCGGACCACGTAGGTGTAGTCGCCCGGCGGCACCGTGTCGGAGTAGGACGTGCCGGGGCCGATCGTCGCGACCGCCTGGCCGTTGCGGTAGATCCGGTACCCGGTCACGGCGACGTTGTCGCTCGAGGCGTCCCAGGCCAGGTCGGCCTGTCCTCCGCCGACGGCGTCAGCGGTCAGGTTCTGGGGTGCGGTGGGCGCCTCGAGGTCGACGGGCGTCGACGGTCACCGTGTCGGAGTTGCTCGGGTCGGACAGGTTGTTGGCGGCGTCCACTGCCCGCACCTCGTAGGTGTAGGTGCCGGGCAGGACCACGTCGGAGTACGAAGTGCCCGAGTCGACGGTGTCCACGTGGGCGCCGTTGCGGTAGACCCAGTAGGCGGCCACGGCGACGTCATCGGTCGACTCGTCCCAGGTGAGGTTCACCTGCGTGGAGCCGTTCGCGGTCGCGTCGAGATTGGTGGGCGCCGTGGGCTTGTTCGTGTCCGGCACGGTGATGCTCGCCAGCGTCGCTGAAGCCGGATGGGTTGCCGGCGGCGTCCAGGGCTCGCACCTTGTAGCTGTGAGGACCGGGCGGGACGTTCGTGTCCTTGTAGGAAGTACTCGTGGCACCGACGTTCGCGATTTCCTCTGCTCCGCGGTACACCTGGTAGCCGGTGACGCCGACGTTGTCGGTCGAGGCCTGCCACGTGAGGTCCACGTTCTTCGAGCCGCTGAG
>CAVSXO010000029.1:0-51321 GCA_963731895.1 uncultured Solirubrobacterales bacterium | reverse complement strand
ACTGGTGGGCGGCGAAACTGGGCGGCGCCGGCTGGAGCTGGATGACCGGCTGGTTCAACATCGTCGGCCTGGTCGGGATCGTCGCCTCCGTCGGGTACGGCGCGGCGACGTTCCTCAACATCACGCTTGGTGTCTACGGTGCCGAAATCTTCGGGGTCAATTTCGCCGACACCAAGAGCGTCCTGGGCGAGCAGTTCGGCCTCTACGTCCTGATCTTGGCCCTCTACACGGCGATCAACGTCTTCGGCGATCGCCTACTGGCGCTGTTCAACAACATCTCGGTCGGGTGGCACGTGCTCGGGGTCGCGGTGATCATCGGCCTGCTCGTGTTCCTGCCGAACGATCACCAGAATGCCGACTTCGTCTTCACGGAGAAGCTCAACAACGTCGGCTTCGGCGACGGATCGCTGACCAGCCTTGCCTTCTGGTTCCTGGTCGTGCCGCAGGGATTCCTCTTGACGATGTACACGCAGACCGGTTACGACGCCTCCGCCCACACCGCCGAAGAGACGCGCGGCGCCGCCATCGCGGCAGCGCAGGGCGTCTGGCGCTCGGTGTTCTGGTCGGCGGTGATCGGATGGTTCTTGCTGCTGGCTCTTCTCTTCGCGGCGACCGACCCCACCGCGGTCAACGACGCGGGCGGCGCCTCGAACTCGATCATCACCAGCGCCCTCGCCGGCGACATGTGGGCAGCGAAGCTGATCCTGATCATCGTCACCGTCGGACAGCTGTTCTGCGGCGCGGCCGGGCTGACGAGCGCCTCGCGCACCTGGTACGCCTTCTCGCGCGACCGGGGGATGCCGGGCTGGTGGCTGTTCAGGCGCCTGACCGCCGGCAAGGTACCGGCCTTCGCAGTGATCGCGGTGTCGGTGGCGTCCTTGATCATCGCGATCCCGGCACTGTGGAGCACCGATGCGGCGCCGACCTTCCCCTGGGCGTTCTTCGCCATCACCGGGATCTGCACGGTCGGCCTCTACATCGCCTACACGATCCCGATCTACCTGCGGCTGCGCAAGGGCGACGACTTCGAGGCCGGGCCCTGGACCCTGGGGCGGAAATACCGCTGGATCAACCCTGCTGCAATCGTCTGGGTGATCGTCGCAACGGTCATCTTCTGCCTGCCGTTCGGGCCGGCGAGCGTGCCGTGGTTCGACGAGTTCGACGCACCGGCGCTCAACTACACGCCGATGGTGCTGGTGGTCGGCGCGATCGTCGCGATCTGGTGGGTCGTGTCCGCGAAGAACAAGTACACCGGTCCGGTGCGGACCCTCGAAGAGGACGAGGTGACGAGAGACTGACCGAAACGGCGGAGATGGATAGGTTGGGCATTCGATGACTCCGCAGAAGGCGCGCGGGAAGTCAGCCCCGAAGTCAGCCCCCGGCCCGGCGGGCCGGGGGGGACCGTCGGCATGCTGTCGCTCGAGGACCTGCGCAAGGAGGCTGCGGACGGTGGCATCGACACCGTCGTGACCGCCTTCACCGACATGCAGGGCCGCCTGTTCGGAAAGCGGATCCAGGTCGAGTACTTCCTCGACGACGTCGTCACGGACGGCATCGAGGGATGCAACTACCTGCTGGCGCTCGACATGGAGATGGACCCCGTCCCGGGCTACGAGATGGCCAACTGGGAAGAGGGCTACGGCGACTTCGCGATCGTCCCCGACATCGCGACGCTGCGCAGGATCCCGTGGCTGGACCGGACGGCGCTGGTGCTGTGCGACGTGTGCCTGCACGACGGGTCGCCGGTGGTCGCCTCGCCGCGGCAGGTGCTGATCGCCCAGTACGAGCGTGCGCACGCGATGGGCTACACGCCGATGGTCGCCTCCGAGCTCGAGTTCTACCTGTACAAGGAGAGCTACGCCGAGGCACACGAAAAGGACTATCGAGGCCTCACGCCGACCATCCCCTACATCCTCGACTACCACATCCTCGCGACCACGATGGACGAGCAGTACCTGGGCCCGATCCGCCGCGGCATGCACGCGGCGGGGATACCGGTCGAGTTCTCGAAGGGGGAGGCCTGGTACGGGCAGCACGAGGTGAACACCCGCTACGCCGATGCGGTCACCTCCGCCGACCGTCACACGATCTTCAAGAACGGCGTGAAGGAGATCGCGTTCCTGCACGGCATCTCCGCGACGTTCATGGCGAAGCCCTCCGAGAAGGACATCGGCAGCTCGTGTCACATCCATTCCAGCCTCGTAGACGTGCAGGGCGGCAAGAGCGCGTTCGTCGACGGCAAGGGCAAGGAGACGGACGTGTTTCGCCACTACCTCGGCGGGCAGCGTGCGCGCATCAGGGAACTGGCGCTGCTGGTCGCGCCGGCGATCAACTCGTACAAGCGCTACGCGACCGAGAGCTGGGCGCCGACCTCGATCTCATGGGGCCGCGACAACCGCACCTGCGGCTTCCGCGTCGTCGGCCACGGTCAGTCGAGGAGGGCGGAGTGCCGGATCCCCGGCGCCGACGTGAATCCCTACCTCGGGTACGCCGCACTGCTGGCGGCCGGCCTCGACGGCATCGAAAAGGGCACCGATCCCGGGCCGGAGCTGAAGGGCAATGCGTACGCCGAGGCCGAGGCCGAGCCGTTTCCGTCGACCCTGCGCGAGGCGGTCGACCTGTGGGAGAACAGCAAGTTCGCGCGCAAGACCTTCGGCGAGGGCGTGTGGCGGCACTACCTCAACTACGGCAGGACGGAGCAGCGGCTGTTCGACGAGGTCGTGACGGACTACGAGCGCCGCCGCATGTTCGAGCGCGGCTAACGGCCACTAGTCTGATCGCATGATCGAAGTAGTCGAGCCGGCCACCGAGCAGGTGATGGCCGAGGTGCCGCGCGCGGGGGCGGACGAGGTCGACGCCGCGGTCGCGCGGGCACGGGCTGCCTTCCCGGCATGGCGCGCCGTGGCGCCTGGCGACCGCGCGGCCCTGCTTCATCGCCTCGCGAACGCGCTCGAGGAGCGCGCCGAGGACCTGGCGCAGCTCGAGGCGCGCAACGCCGGCAAGCCGATCGCCGACGCGCGCGGCGAGATGGAGATGGTCGTGCAGACCTTCCGGTACTACGCCGGCGCTCCGGAGCGCCTGCTGGGCCACACGATCCCCGTGGCCGGCGGCGTCGACATGACATTCCGTGAGCCGCTCGGCGTGGTCGGCCTGATCGTTCCCTGGAACTTCCCGCTCGCGATCGCCTCGTGGAAGGTGGCGCCCGCGCTGGCGGCCGGGAACACGGTCGTGCTGAAGCCGGCCGAGCTGACGCCGCTGACGGCGCTCGAGCTCGAGCGCATTGCGCTCGATGCGGGCCTGCCCGAGGGGGTGCTGAACGTGGTGGCCGGCCCGGGCAGCGTGTGCGGGCGCCGGCTGGTCGAGCATCCCGACGTGGCGAAGATCGCGTTCACCGGGTCGACCGAGGTGGGGCGGGGGATCGCGGCGGCTGCCGCCGGGACGATCAAGCGCGTGACCCTCGAACTGGGGGGCAAGTCGGCGAACCTGGTGTTCGCGGATGCCGACCTGGAGCGGGCGGCGGCCGCCGCGCCGGCGGCCGTGTTCGGGAACGCCGGCCAGGACTGCTGCGCGCGCTCGCGCATCCTCGTCGAGCGCTCGATCGTGGATCGGTTCATGGAGGCGCTGCAGGACGCGGTGGCGGACATGCGCGTCGGTGACCCGCTGGACGAGCGGACCCAGATGGGCCCGCTGATCTCTGCCGACCAGCGCGCGACGGTTGCCTCGTACGTCGACGACGATGCGCCGGTCGCGATCCGCGGGCTCGTGCCGGAGGGCCCCGGCTTCTGGTTCCCGCCGATCGTGCTGTGCCCGGTTTCCAACGACGATCGCTCCGCCCGCGACGAGATCTTCGGGCCCGTTGCCAGCGTGATCCCGTTCCGGGACGAAGCGGAGGCGGTGCGCATCGCGAACGACACGGTCTACGGTCTGTCCGGCTCGATCTGGACGCGCGACGGTGCGCGGGCGCTGCGCGTGGCACGTGCGATCGACACCGGCGTGCTCTCGATCAACTCGAACAGCTCGGTGCGTGTCACGACCCCGTTCGGCGGCTTCAAGCAGTCCGGCGTGGGGCGCGAGCTTGGACCCGACGCACTCGAGCACTACACCGACGTGAAGAACGTCTTCTACGCAACGGAGGAATAGATGGCGGGACGCCTCGAGGGCAAGGTGTGCGTGATCACGGGCGCTGCGAGTGGCATCGGCGCCGAGACAGCACGGCTGTTCGAGGAAGAGGGCGCGACGGTGGTCGGGGCCGACCTGAGCGCGGAGTCGTTCGGCAGCCTGCAGCTGCAGGTCGATGTCAGCGACGAGGACCAGGTGCGTGACATGTACGCGCGCACGCGGCAGGAGCTGGGCCGCATCGACGTGCTGTTCAACAACGCCGGAATCAACCCCAATGACGACACCTCCGTGCTGGACACTCCTTTGGAGGCGTGGCAGCGGGTGCAGGACGTGAACCTCAAGTCGGTGTTCCTGTGCTGCAAGCACGGGATCCCGCATCTGCTGGAGGCGGGCGGCGGCTCGGTGATCAACACGGCTTCGTTCGTCGCCGTGATGGGCGCGGCCGTGTCGCAGATCTCCTACACCGCGTCGAAGGGAGGCGTGCTCGCCATGTCACGCGAGCTGGGCGTCGAGTTCGCACGCCGCGGCGTGCGCGTGAACGCCCTGTGCCCCGGGCCTGTGAACACACCGCTGCTTCAGGAGCTGTTCTCCAAGGACCAGGAAAAGGCCGCGCGCCGGCTCGTGCACCTGCCGATGGGCCGCTTCGCGGAGCCGCGCGAGATCGCGCAGGGAGCGCTGTTCCTGGCGAGCGACGAGTCCTCGTACGTGACCGGCTCGACGTTCATGGTCGACGGCGGCCTGTCGGGCGCCTACGTCACGCCGGAGTAGCTGCGGCCGCGAGGAAGCGCGCGCACAGGGCGCGGCCGACCTCGTTCCAGGCGTCGATCGACTCGTGAGTCCGGCGCCGCAGCGCATCCGGGTCGACACCGATCCGGACCGCGTCCTCGTCGTTTCGGTAGTCGTCGATCCACGTCTCCGCGTCGGCGGCTGACACCTCGGCGTGGAACTGGATGCCCATGCGCGTTGCCGAGCGCGGAAGGCCTGCAGGCAGACGTCGCTGCGCGCGAGAGCGGTGGCGCCCGGCGGCAATGTGAACTCGTAGCTGTGCCACTGGAACGCCGTGAACTTGGGAGCGAGCGATCCCAGCACCGGGTCCCGTGCGCCTTCGGGGGTCACATCGACCTCATGCCAGCCGATCTCGGGAGCGCTCGCCCGGCGCGCGGACCCGCCTGCCGCCTCGGCGAGCAGCTGCGACCCGAGGCATACGCCCGAGCAAGGGCACCCCCCGCTCGAGCAACTCGGCGAGCAGGGCCTTCTCCTCGCGCAGCCACGGATGCCGCTCCTCGTGATCGGCGTGCATCGCTCCGCCGAAGACCATCACGGCGTCGTAGCGCTCCGGATCCTCCGGCGGCGTGTCCGTCTCCGCGCGCAGCCACTGGTCCAGGTCCCAGCCGCTCGCATGGACGGCGTCCGCGAACACGCCCGAGCCTGCGTCGCGCTGGTGAACGACCGCGAGTGCCCGCATGGGAGAAGTGTCTCAGCCTGCGGAGCCCGAACGCTTTTGCGATTTTCCATCACTGTGATGGAAAACTGCGAAACCGATTTGGTGGAGAACCGTCAGTCGCCGAGCAGCCAGCGGCCGCCGGCCGCGAATCGCTTCAGATGCCAGGACGCAGCGTTCGCCACTACGGCGACAGCCGCACCGGCAGCGTCTTCAGCTGGTTGATGAACGGCGACTCGACCAGCATCGGGATCCCCGCGATCTCCATCGCGGGGAACCGGGCGAGCGTCTCGCGGAGCAGGATCTGCAACTCCAGGCGTGCGAGCGCGGTGCCCAGGCAGAAGTGGCGCCCGCCGGCGCCAAAGGCCTGGTGCTCGGGGTTGCGCCGCACGTCGAAGCGATCGGGATCCTCGTAGCGCGTCTCGTCGCGGTTCGACGACACGTACCACAGCACGACCTTCTCACCCTCGCCGATCTCGGTGTCGTTCAGCTTCGTCGGGCAGGTCGTGGTGCGGCGAAAATGTGCGAAGGCGGGGAACATGCGCAGCGATTCCTCGACGGCGCTCGGGACGAGGGATGGGTCGTCGAGGAGTATCTGGCGCTGGTCGGGGTTCTCCATCAGCGCGCGCATCCCGCTGCAGTACGTCGCCTTGGTGCTGTCGTTCCCGGCCGCGACGAGCAGGAAGAAGCCCATCACGATCTCGTGCTCCTCCAGCTTCTGACCGTCGATCTCGGCGTGCACGAGCACGCTCGTCAGGTCATCGGTCGGGTTCTCGCGGCGGTCGGCGATCATCTCCCGGCAGCGCTCGAAGATCTCGGGGATGTCCTTGTCGACGACGCCCTGGAGGCCGTCCGGGTTCAGGTCCGGGTCCCCGGCCCCGAGCGTCGAGTTCATGAGGTTCGCCCACACCTCGTCGTCCTCGGGCGGGATGCCCATGAAGCTGCCGATCACGCGCGAGACCACCGGCTGGGCGACGTCGGTGACGAGGTCGCAGGTCTCCCGGCCCTCGAGACGGTCCAGGACGTCGATCACGATCGCGCGGATCTCGGGCTCGTGATCGGCGATCCGCTTCGGCGTGAAGCCGGCCTGGAACAGCGCCTTGATGCGGTCGTGCTTGGGCGGGTCCATGCCGATGAACATGGCTCGCACGAGCTCGAGCGGGAAGACGCTCGTGACGGCGGTGATTCCGGCGCGCTCGGACGAGTAGGTCTGCCAGTCGCGGCTGACGGCGTGGATGTCGTCCGCCGTCGTTACCGACCAGAAGCCGTCCTCCTCCGGGTACTCGGTGATGCGGCTGCTCCAATGGACCGGGCACTCGCTGCGCAGTTCCTTGAACAGGGCATGCGGCGGGCCGTCGATCCACAGCTCCCGATCGGTAACGAGCACCTTGTCGAGATTGCTTCCGATCGACGTCATTCGAGCCTCCAGAGGTAGGGCGCGTGAGCCTGAATCGTATCCGTGGCTTCGGCTCAGGGCGACCACTCGGTTGCTGCTCGGCCAGGAACTCGCGCACGGCGGCGGTCAATTTCCCGGGCTGGTCCTCCGGGATGAACGTGCGGCTGTCGGTGACCAGGTCGAAGCGGCCCTGAGGCAGCAGTTCCGCAAGCCGCCGGCCGTGCTCGCGCGGGAAGATCTTGTCGCCGTCGGCCCACAGCACGAGCGCGGGTTTGTCGAAGCTGCGCAATGACTCCGCGGCCTCGAACGTGTAACGCGTGTCGACCGCGCGCAGCAGTCGCTGGAGGTCGCGACGCACGCCTGCCCGCGTTCCGATCGGGCCCGTGTACGAGCGCATGATCGCCGGGTCGATCGGTCGCTGCGTGACCCAGCCGTACGCCGTCGGCAGTCGCTGCACGAAGGTGAACTTCACGGTCCACCCGACCAGCCACATGAGCGCCCGGGAACGCGCCGCCACCTCGAGGTAACGCTGCGGCGTCGGCGGGAACTTCTCGAACGCGTCGCAGGAGGTGAGCACCAGCCTGCCGATCCGGTCGGGGTGGTGACCGACGAGCCACTGCGCGACCGCACCGCCGGTGTCGTTCGCGACGATCGCGACCTCCTCGAGGCCGAGTGCCGCGATGAAGTCGGCCACGATGCGCGCCATCCCGGGCAGTGACAGATCGGCGTCGTCGTGCAGCGGACGCGAGTGCGCACCGAAGGGCAGGTCGGGCACGATGCAACGGTGATCGCGCGCCAGTTCAGGGGCGACGTTCCGCCACAGGTCGCCGTTCACCCCCACGCCGTGGACGAACACGACCGCCGGGCCGTCGCCGCTCTCCCGGTACTCGATCGTCCCGGCCGGGACGTCGATCGATCGCAGATCCCCCAACGCGGCACTCACCGACATCCGGACGAGTGTAGCCCCGGCCGAAAAATGCAACCATTGCGCGTGGTGGCCGACGCGACCCCATCCGATCCTCGCGGCGAGGCGATCACGCCCGCCGGCCTGGAGGCACTGAAAGCCGAGTTGGACGAGCTGGAGACGGACGGTCGCCGTGCGATGGGCGAACGCCTCCTTGCGGCGCGCGATCTGGGTGACCTGAAGGAGAACGCCGAGTACCACATCGCCAAGGACGACCAGGCTCACCTGGAGACCAGGATCAAGCGGCTGCGGATGCGTCTGCGCGACGCGGTGGTCGTCGAGGGGTCGGACGCGGCGACCTTTGCCTTCGGGCGCACAGCCGAAGTGCTCGAGGAGGACACCGGCAACGTGCACACGTGGACGATCGTGGGCCCCACCGAGGCCAACATCGGCGAGGGGAAGCTGTCCGTGGAGTCCCCGGTGGCGGGTGGGCTGCTCGGCCACGCCCCCGGCGACGTGGTCGAGGTCCAGACTCCCCGCGGGCCGCGGAAGTACCGGATCGAAAAGCTCGTTTCCTGATTGCCGCAAGGTTCGCCGCGCAGCTGCTGTCGGGTCCACCGGCCCGCGACGCGGTCGCCGTCGCGGAGCGGTTGCTCGCCGTGCAGGCCCAGGACCCGCGCGGGGCACGGCTGGCGATTCGGGCGCGCACCACGGGCCTCACGGCGGCGCACGTCGACCGTGCGCTGACCGACCGGTCGCTGGTGATCACGTGGCTCAACCGGGGCACGCTGCATCTGGTGCGCAGCGAGGACTATCCGTGGCTGCTCGGGCTGACGGCTCCGCCGCACTTCACCCAATCCACTCGGCGGCTGGCGCAGGAGGGTGTGTCTCCCGCCGACGCGGACCGCTCGGTCGCGGCGATCGAGCGGGCCCTCGCCGACAGGGGGCCGCTCACCCGCGCCGAGCTACGCGACCACGTTGCCGCGACCGGAGCGCGGACCGAGGGCCAGGCTCTGGTGCACATCATCGGGCTGGCCTCCCTGCGCGGGCTGATCGTGCGCGGTCCGATGCTCGGCCGGGAGCATGGGTACGTTCTGGTTCGCGACTGGCTCGGTGCGCCCCAACCGTTCGACCGCGACGTCGCGCTGGCCGAGCTTGCCCGTCGCTACCTCGCCGGCCACGGGCCCGCCGGCGATCGTGACCTCGCCAGGTGGGCGGGACTCCCTCTGCGAGACGCGCGCGCAGGGCTGAGCGCGATCGCCTCCGAGCTCGAAGAGCGGCCGGACGGCCTGGTCGCCCTGGCCGGGCGCCCCCCGCCCGCGGGGCTGCCCCCTCCGAGACTGCTCGGTCCGTACGACCCGGTGCTGCTCGGCTGGACGTCCCGCGAGCCGATCCTGGGTCCGCACACCGGGATCGTCACCGTCAACGGCCTCTTCCGTCCCTTTGCGCTGGTGGGGGGACGCGCGGTTGCCATCTGGCGCATGGCGCGAGGCGAGGTCGTGCTCGAGCCGCTGGGCCGCATCACCCGCAGGGATGCCAAGGCGCTGGAGGCCGACGCGGCAGACGTGGTGCGCTACCTGGCCGCCTGACCGGCCCTCATCCGGCGAGGCCGAACGGACTCCCCTCGGAGTCCTTGCAGATCGCCCACGACTCGCCGGGGTGGACGATGCTGCCGCCGAGCGCTTCCACCTGCTCCAGGGTCTTTGGGAGATCGTCGACGGCGAAGTAGGGCAAAGAGAACGAGTCTCCGGGCCCCCGCCCTCGCTCGTGGACGCCGACCGGAGGGATGGTCGAGCGCGACTGCCAGCCTGCTCCCTCTCCCTCCCTCCGAGCCTCGAGCTCAACGTCCAGCAGGCCGCTCCAGAATTGGACGGCGCGCTGGGGCTCGTCGGCGGGGAACTCGATCAGCCCGAGCGGTGATCGCTGCGATGTGCCGGCGGGTTCCGCGCCGGGCGGATGCGAGCTCGCCCAGGCGACGATGTTCGAGCTGCCCGCGATCGTCGTGCCGTCAGGGAGCTGTAGCACCGGGAGCTTCTCCTGCCCGCTCATCTCCTTCAGCTTCGGCCGGCGCCCCTTCGTGAACAGGCCGAAAGGCCGCCCGCGCCCGGAGATCACCTTCTCGTAATCGTGGCCGGCCGTGCGCAACGCCTCATGCGCGCGGCGACATGCATGCATGCTGACGCTGCCGTCGTCCAGGTGACACACATATAGCGTGGGCTTCGCGGGCACGGTCGCCTCCTCCTCGCTCGAAGTGAGGCGAGCATATGCGCTGCGGCCCGGCCCGGTCGTTTCGTTCAGCGGGCGGCGAGGAGCGTCAGCACCTGCTCGCCGTGGCGCTCGACGAAGGCCGGGCCGACTCCCTTGACCGTCGCCAGCTCGTCGAGAGTGCTCGGCTTGAGCGCGGCGATCGATTCCAGCGTGCTGTTGTGCGCGACCGTGTAGGCGGGCTTACCGTCGCTCGCGCGTCTGCGCCATTCCCGCAGCGCGTCGAGCAACGGAGCGTCAACCGGGTCGGCGAGTGCCGCTGCCGCCTTCGCCCTGCGGCGCGGCGGAGCGGTCAACGACGCCGGGTCCGGCAGGCCGATCGTGGCGGGATCGCATACGTCGCAGCACCGCCCCAAGGGGTCGCCGGGGCGTCTGTCGCCGAAGTGGTCCAGCAGCGCACGGCGCCTGCACGTGCCCGATGCCGAGACGAAGCCCTCGACCGCACGGTAGGCCCGCCAACCGCGGTCGCGAGCCACCTTGCAGATGGCCGCCACCCTGCCGATGTCGGGAGCCGCGGTGAACGTGACCCGCAGCCGGCCGCCCGGCGCAGGCTCGAGTGCGCACATGCCCGCGCGCTCGGCCACGCCGAGGCTGACACGCTCGCGGTCCTCGCGCGGCGCGTCGATCACGGCGGCTTCACCGTCGCATGCGGCGCTCAGCCGCCGCATGTACGCGAGGACCTCTGTGGCGTCCACGCTGTCACGCTCGATGAAGTTGATCAACCGGCCGAGGTCGGCGCGCATCGCAAGCAGGATGGCCCGCGCAGGCCGACCGTCGCGACCGCCGCGACCGACCTCCTGGTAGTAGGCCTCGACGCTCTTCGGGATCGCCCAGTGGATCACCGATCGCACGTCGGCCTTGTCGACGCCCATCCCGAACGCGTTGGTGGCGACGACCACATCGGCGTCGCCCTCCATGAATCGATGCTGGGCGGAGGCGCGCTCGTCCGCGGGCATCCCCGCGTGGTAGCCCACCGCGCTCACACCCTCCCCGCGCAACCGCTCGGTGACCTCCTCCACGTCGCGGCGCGTGCCGCAGTAAACGATCGACGGGCGGTTGGCCGGCTCCGCCAGCGCGGCGCGCAGCACCATGTACTTCCGCGCTTTCGACCCCGTCCCCTCGAGCGGAACGACGTCGAATGACAGGTTCGGCCGGTCGAACCCCGAGCGCACCACGAAGGGGTCTCGCAGTCCCAGGCGCTCGCTGATCTCCTCCGCCACCTGCTCGGTCGCGGTCGCCGTGCAGGCCATCACCGGTGGCGATCCGAGCCCATCGATCACGCCTCGCAGGCGCAGGTAGTCGGGGCGGAAGTCGTGACCCCATTCCGACACGCAGTGAGCTTCGTCGACCACGAACAGGTCCACGTCGCGGGCCGACAGCGCGGACATGAACGACGAGGAGACGAAGCGCTCGGGAGAGCAGAGGACGATGCGCGCCTCGCCCGCACGGATGGCTTGGAGCGACTCCGTGACGGCGCTCTCGGCCATCCCGGAGGCGATCATCGCGGCCGGGTGACCACCGAGCATCAGCCTGCGGTACTGATCGGCCATCAGGGCGATCAGCGGCGACACGATCACCGTCAGATCCGCCGCGGCGATGCCGGGCAGCTGGTAGCAGAGGCTCTTGCCGCCGCCGGTGGGCATTACCACGAGGCTGTCCCGGCCCTCGAGCGCGGCCTGCACCGCCTCGCGCTGCCCGGGGCGGAACTCGTCGATGCCGAAGTGCCGCAGCAGCGCGTCCGGATCGCGCGGACCCTCGTACGTGCGCCGTGGCGGCGCCTCGACCGCGATCCGGTCGAGCCCCTTCAGCGCGAGCTGCGCGTCGTGGTCATCCGCCGCGGACGCCCTCCGCGCCTGGGCATCCGCCAGCATGCGCGCCGCGGTATTTGCGTCGGCGCGCGCCGGCATCGTCGAGCGAGCGCCACAGCCCCCGCAGCTCTTCCAGCTCGGCATCGGCCGGCCGCTCGCGATCGCTCTCGATGCGTTCGGCCAGCGCCAGCGCCCTGGCCCGGAAGTCGTCCGCCGGTGACACGGCTCTCAGCCTACGGCCCGGGGAGGACCTGTATGGCTATTTCTGGAGCAACTCGGGGGCCGGGTCCACGTACTCGTCGAAATCGACACACAAACCGTCGCGTACCGTCCAGCAGTGCACGAAGCCGAAACCGGTCTGGGTACCTTCGAGCCGGCCTGCGGCCTGCCCGATCACGCAGACCCGGTCGCCCGACGCGACGAAGTCCCGGAGGTCGAGCTGAAAGTCCTCCCACAGCCCGGCCAGGCGCTGGAAGAACTGGCCCACTTCCTCTTTCCCCCTTGCGTCCCCGCCGTGCGGCAGGACGGCCGGCACGTGCCACGTGATGTCGTCGGCAAAGTTGCCCAGCACGCTGGGCACGTCGCCGCGGGCAAAGGCATCGTAGGTACCGCGCAGCATCTCGACGTTGTCTTGAGCCATCTGTCCTCCTCGTCCGGCAGGAACTTGTCGAGGGGAACCTACTCTTCGCGCGGCAGGTGCTGGAAGACGATCCGCTTCAGCTCGTGGACCGACCCTCCGCCGATCCGCACCGCTGTCTGGAAGCCCTCCGCGCCCAGGTCGCCGGCATCGAGGCGGGTGCGCAACTCGTTCAGGGCCGTCCGATCCTCCTCGGCGACGTCCTCACGGGCCGCTTCGAGCAGGAGCAGGTGGCGGGGGCGCTTCGCGGCGTGCGCCATCCGCGCGTATCGCTCGCGCTCGTCTGCCCCCATGCCCTCGGCGGCGATCACCACGCTCTCGCCCGCCTGGAGGCGCTTCAGGATCGCGGCGTCGAGGATCTCCTGCGCCCGGCCCTCGACCTCTTCGTCGGGGACCCGCCCGGCCAGGAGCGCCCGAACCTTGCCAAGGGACAGCAGCGAGGCCCGGTTCTGGATCATCCGCTCGGCGAAGCGGTCGCGCTCCGCCGCTGAGGGGGAGACGATCACGAGCAGGCTCCCGGGCGAGTAGCGCAGGTGGTCCGACGGGGTCAGCACCCGGCACCGGACCGAGATGTCGGGAGGCCGGGGAGGCGCTCCGTCGCGCCGCGGGCGATCCGTGGTCCAGCCCCGGCGCTCGTCCTCGCCGATCTTCACGCTGCGGATCTGAGGTTCGTCTGCCATCCACACATCCTGCCGCATCGCGCGGATCGGCCCAGGATTTCCGGCACCGGCCGGCGTGCACCCCTCGCGCAGTGAGGGCCAAAGTTCGGATGGCGACGATGTCGCTCAGCTCATACATCACTCATGTCGGACTCATGGAACTCTCATCCGCCGCCTGTACAAGCAATCTTGTCCGGGTAGCCAAGAGGTCCCGCGCCACCCCCAGCCGTCCGAGGAGGAACTCATCCGTGAGCAAGCACAGGTTCATCGCAGCGATCGTCGTCTGCGCCGTAGCCCCTTTCTGTATCTCCGCATGCGGGGATGACGACGAGTCGAACGCGGCGAGCTCGAACCGGGGCCTGCCACAGGGAAGCGAGCCGAGCAACCTCGACCCCGCCGACTTCTCGACCAACATCGACAACCCGTACTGGCCGATGGTGCCGGGCAACGAGTGGGTCTTCAGCGAGACCGACACCAAGGGCACGAAGGAGAAGGTCGTGATCACGGTCACCGACAAGACCAAGATGATCGCGAACGGGGTCCGGGCCCGGGTGATCCGGGACGTCGCCACGGAGAACGGCACGCCGGTCGAGACCACCGACGACTGGTACGCCCAGGACAAGGACGGGAACGTCTGGTACATGGGTGAGTCCGTCCGCAACTTCGAGAACGGCAAGTTCACCGACCGGGAGGGATCGTTCGAGGCAGGCGTCGACGGGGCGGACGCAGGGGTCGTGATGCCCGCCGACCCGGTGCCCGGGCTGTCCTATCGCCAGGAGTACTACAAGGGTGAGGCCGAGGACACGGGTGAGGTAGTGACCGTCGGAGAGGACCAGGTCGAGGTCCCGGCCGGGTACTTCAAGGGCGTTCTGATGACCCGCGACCTGGTGCCGCTCGAGCCCAAGGTCGAGGAGCTGAAGTTCTACGCCAAGGGTGTCGGCCCGGTGCTGAGCATGCACACCGACGGCGCCGGCGGCCGCGCCACGCTGATCAGCTACAAGAAGGGGAAGTAGCCTCGACGCTTTATGCGGCCGGGGCTACCTGCCGCCCGCGAGCGTCTCAGCCCCGGCAAGCGACGCGCGACAGACATAGCGGAAGTGGGCGATCCAGAACCTGCGCAGCGCGCGATAGGCCGGTCCTTCGGCCACCTCCCAGGAGCCGAACCGGCAGCGCTCGGGCCCGAGGCCGGCGAAGCGGTAGCTGTGGAGGGCGTGGAAGCCCGGCGCGCTGGCCTCCCACGTGACGCGATCGTGCGGCACGAACTCGACGATCTCTGCCCTCGCGGGCATCTTGTAGAGGTACCGGGGCTTGATCGGGTTGAAGGTCCACACCAGCGTGGCGCCCTCTCTCAGCTCGCCGTCGCGCACACCCGCTCGCCAGATGCAGGGGTTCCACAGTGGCCAGCGCTCGACGTCGAGGAACGTGTCCCACAGTCGCTCGACCGGCATCTCGAGCTCCACGTAGCCCTCGATCGGTAACGGAGCCGAAGGCGCGATCGCACCGCGACGGCCTATGGGGGCGGGCCCGGCGAAGCTGCGGTTCAGGACCTCCACGACGGTGCAGTCTGGCACCTCTGCCACGATGACCGGCCTTGCTCTGCGCAGCAATCGACATCGGCTCGAACACCACTCGCGTGCTCGTCGCCGAGCCCGAGCAGGGTCAGCTGCGCGAGGTCATGGACCAGAAGGCGTTCACCCGGCTGGGCCAGGCGTCCGGACCCGACGGGACGATCGGCCCCGAGAAGGTGGAGGAGGTCGCGGAGGCCGTCGCGACGCAGGTGAGGCTTGCCGAGGAGCTCGATGCCGGCGCGATTCGCATCGTCGCGACAGCCGCCGTGCGGCAGGCCGCAAACGGCGAGGAGGTGGTCGACGAGGTGACGCGCGCCTGCGGGCTGCCCGTCGAGATACTCAGCGAGCAGGAGGAGGGGCGGCTCGCCTTCATGGGGGCGATGCGAACTGCGGGACACGTCATGAGCGGGGAGGTCGCTGTGGTCGATATCGGCGGCGGCTCGACCGAGATCGTGCACGGGACTCTGTCCGGGGGCGTGCGAAGCGTGTCCTCCTTCAAGATCGGATCGGGCTCCGTCACCGAGGACCTGCGGTACGGCGATCCACCGTCTGCTGCCGAGATCCGCGCCACGCGCGAGCACGTCGCAGCCTTTTTCGAGGGGGTGGAGATGGAACGCCCCGAGCAGGCCGTGGCCGTGGGCGGAAGCGCGTCCTCGGTGCGGTGGCTGGTCGGGTCGGTGCTGGAATACGAGACCCTCGAGCGCGCCGTCCGAGTCCTGACCAATGACTCCGTGGCGACCGTCGCGAAGCGCTTCGAGCTCGACCCGCGCCGCGTGCGCCTCCTACCGGCGGGCGTGCTCCTGCTGGAGAAGATCTCCGAGCTGGTCGGTTGCCCCCTGCGAGTCGGTCGGGGCGGTCTGCGCGACGGCGTGATCCTGGACCTCCTGAGCGGCTCGAACGGCGCCACTGCCGTGGGGCCGGCGCACGAGAAGTACCGCCCGCTGGCTTCGTTACGTTAGGGCGATGGCGAAGGCGCGCCGGATTCCGGGGTTGAAGCAGAGCGACCCCTACTCGTCGGCGGCGGCAAAGATCGTCGGGGTGCGGGTCGGAGAGCTGCTCGACCACGCGCGCGGCGTGCTCGACGTGGACGACATCAAGCGCGTTCACGACATGCGAGTCGCCACCCGCCGGCTGCGAGCGGCGCTCGAGATCTTCGCTCCCTGCTTTCCGGGCCGCGAGCTGAAAGCGGCACTGCGACAGGTGAAGGCACTTGCCGACGCGCTGGGCGAGCGCCGCGACCGTGACGTGGCGATCGACGCGCTCGAGACCATCGCGGCGTCGATGGCGGCACCCGACCGTCTCGGCATCGAAACGCTGATCGTGCGCTTGCGCGCGGAGCAGGCAACGGCGAACGAAGCGCTGGCGCGCTTCGTCACCGAAGACAACCTCGCTTCACTGTGCGACCAGCTGACGGAGCTGGTCGCAGGCGCGCAACCGCCGCTCCCAGGCGAGGATGCGGCGGAGCCCGTCGAGCCGTCATGGCTGCCGGAGCAGGTCGCATGAAGGCGCGGCGGGTGAAAGGGCTCGACCCCTCCACCGCGCTCGAAGAGAACGCCGCCCGGATCGTCGCGGTCCGCCTCGACGAGATGCGGTCCTTCATGCCTCGCGCGCTCGAGCCGGCGAACTCTCGCGCCCAGCACGACATGAGGATCGCCGCAAAGCGACTTCGATACATACTCGAAGCAACGGACTTCTGCTTCGGCAAGCCGGCCCAAACGGCGGCCCGCCGCGCGCGTGACATCCAGAGCTTGCTCGGCGATGTGCACGACTGCGACGTGATGCTGCCCGTGATCGAGAAACAGATCGCCGACCTACGCGCCGAGGACGCCGCGACGATCCGTGAGCGAGCCGGCGATGCACGCGACCTCGATCCGCGGCTGGCGGCCCGCGCACCCAACCGCACCGCCTACCGCGGCCTCGAGGTGCTGACGGTGTACGTCGAAGCACGTCGCAAGCTCCTGTTCGACCGCTTCCGTGTCTTCTGGAGCGAGCAGGAGCAGGCCGGCACCTGGGAACGGCTGGAACGAGCTGTGACGAGGCGGCTCGAGGAGGCGCGGGAGCGTCGCCGAAGCGCGGAGCGAATCGAGAAGGCACGCCGCGAGTTCGAGGAGGCGGAGCGAAAGCAGCGCGCCGCCGTCGAGCGCGCTCGGCGCGCGGCCGAGGAACTGGTGGCGGCGCACGACACCGAAGGTGGGGTGGCGATTCCGGAGGGCGACGGGCCGATCCACGTCCACGCGATCGAGACGAGCCCGCCGGGGCGGCTGCCGTAGCGTTAACCTCACGCTTGATGGCGAGCGTCGAGCAGCGTCCCGTTGCCGTTGAGACGGCGGTCCTCTTCAATCCGCGGACCTACGATCCCGCCGGCTTCGACGAGGCGACTCGGCGAGCGCTGCTCGCGACCATCGACTTCTTCGAGTCCCGCGGCAAGGCCACGCTCAAGGAACATCATCACCAGCATGTCTGGTACGAGGACTTCCTGGAGTTCGTGAAGCGTGAGCGCATCTTCGCCACGCTGCTGACGCCTGCCGCCGAGGCCGCCGGCGACCCGGACAAGCGCTGGGACACGGCGCGGATCTGCGCGTTCAACGAGATCACCGGCTTCTACGGCCTGGCGTACTGGTACGCGTGGCAGGTCTCGATCCTCGGCCTGGGCCCGATCTGGCAGAGCGAGAACGCGGTCGCGCGTCAAAGAGCCGCGCGACTGCTCGAGGACGGCGCCATCTTCGCCTTCGGCCTCTCGGAGAAGGAGCACGGAGCAGACATCTACTCGACCGACATGGTCCTCACGCCACACGGCGACGGCTTCCGCGCCAACGGCGGCAAGTACTACATAGGGAACGGCAACGTCGCCGGAATGGTCTCCGTGTTCGGCCGCCGCGCCGACATCGAGGGCCCCGACGGCTACGTTTTCTTCGCGGCCGACAGCGGGCACCCCGCCTATCGGCTCGTCCAGAACGTCGTCGAGTCGCAGATGTACGTGAGCGAGTTCCGGCTCGAGGACTATCCCGTCTCACCCGACGACGTGCTCCACACCGGGCCGGCCGCCTTCGCGGCGGCGCTGAACACCGTCAACGTCGGCAAGTTCAACCTCGGCTTCGCCTCCACCGGGATGTGCGAGCACGCCTTCTACGAGGCGATCACCCACGCCCACAACCGCATCCTCTACGGGCAGCGCGTGACCGACTTCACCCACGTGCGCCAGATGCTCACCGACGCTTACTCGCGCCTGGTCGCGATGAAGCTGTTCGGCGAGCGCTCGATCGACTACCTGCGGTGCGCCAACGCCGAGGATCGGCGCTATTTGCTCTACAACCCGCTCACGAAGATGAAGGTCACCACGGAGGGGGAGCGCGTCGTCGACCTCCTGTGGGACGTGATCGCCGCACGCGGGTTCGAGAAGGACACCTACTTCGAGATGGTCACGCGCGACATCCGCGCGCTTCCCAAGCTCGAAGGCACGGTGCACGTGAACATGGCGCTGGTGCTGAAGTTCATGGCGAACTTTCTCCTCAACCCGGCCGAGTACGAACCGGTCCCTACGCGGCGCGACGCCGGCGACGACGAGTTCCTCTTCAACCAGGGGCCGACCCGGGGGTTGGGCAAGATCCGCTTCCGCGACTGGCGCATCGCCTTCGAGCCGTTCGCCGGCGTCCCGAACGTCGCGCGCTTCGCCGAGCAGGCGGAGGGCCTTTCCACGCTGCTGACCACTGCGCCACCCGGCGAGGAGCAGCAGCGTGACCTCGGCTTCATGCTCACGCTCGGCGAGCTCTTCACGCTCGTTCCGTACGGCCAGCTGATCCTCGAGCAGGCGCAGCTCACGGGCCTCGACCACGATGTCGTCGACCAGATCTTCGACGTGTTCGTACGCGACTTCTCCTCCTATGCGGTGGAGCTGCACGGGCAAGCGTCTAGCACCGACGCCCAGCAGGCCTGGGCGCTCGAGCACGTGCGAAAGCCCGTCACGGACGCCGAGCGCTTCGGGCGTGTGTTCGAGCAGGTAGTGGCGCTCGACGGCGCCTACGCGATGCAGCCGTAGACCGCGATCACCCCTCGGTGTCCGGGCGGGGATCCGAACCGGGCATCGCCGGAAGCATCAGATGACTTTCGACGACGGCCTCGGCGACGTCGACGAGCTTGCGGCCAGTCTGCCTGGAGTGTGCGCGGAGGATCTCGAAGGCCTCCTTTTCGTCGACCTGGTGACGCTCCATCAAGATGCCCTTCGCGCGCTCGGTCACCGCGCGGCGGCCAAACGCGCCCTCCAGCTGCTGGAACTCGGCGAACCGTCGCAGCACGATGTCGATCGCGCTCCGCAGGTCCGCCAGCTCGCCGTCGCTGATGTAGCCGAAGATCCCACGCCTGGCCGCCTCGTTCACGAAGTCGGAGTCGTCGGTTTCCAACAGCGCGATCACCGGGCACGCGGCCTCCTGCACGATCCGCGAGATCAGCTCGAGCGCGTGCGCCGAGCTTGACCCGAGCCCCACCAGCGCGACATCCGGCCGCGCCTCCGCGGTGATGGCGGCGACCTCCCCGACCTCGATCGAGCGCGCGATCACCTCATGGCCCAATTCGGCCACGATCCGGCTGGTCGCCTCGAGGCGCTCGGGTCGCTCGTTGGCGATCAGGACGCGAAGATGTTCGGGACGGTCGGACGGCAAGCTGCGCAGTCGGTCGCGTGTAAGCGGTTCAGCGATTTTAATCCGGGTTCTCGCCCAAATGGGCTGACCGGTGCTATGTTCGTTTTGTCTGGCCTCAATCACTCGGCCAGGCACGGCTGACCCCACACCTCGGTTGGCAATGCGACGGCCCCCAGACCCGGGCCCAACTGACCGAGATTGGCGGAGGTAGACATGGCCGTTGCTTTTCGACCCGCGGATCGACAGTGAGCGGGCGGAGACAGGAAGCGACGGAGCAGGCGCGCCGCCGCGAGGCGAACGAGTCGATCGAGGATTCCATGCAGAGCACGGGCCGCTGGGCCGCCAACTCCTTCTTCTGCGAGTGCAGCGATCCGAGCTGCGACAGGACGGTGACCGCGACCATTCAGGAGTACGAGTCCGTCCGCGAGTGGCCGACGCACTTCCTGGTGGCGGCCAATCACGAGAACCCCGAAGTGGAGTTTGTGTTCTCCGAGACGGAGCGCTACGCGATCGTCGAGACGCTCACCGGAGAGGCATCGAAGGTGGCGCTGAGGACAGACCCACGCTCGCTGTACATCCCGGAGCGGAATTGACCGCACGCCCGGCCACGGCGCACGTCGCACCCGTCCAGCACGAGCGGGTCCACGCGGCTGCGAGCGCGATCGTGACCTTTGTTCCCTTTCTGTGCCTCGGTTTCGTCGCCTGGCAGGTTTGGGACCGGGCGCTCCATTGGCACGACCTGGTCGTCTTCGCCGCCACGTATATCCCGATCGGGCTCGGGGTCACCGTTGGGTTTCACCGGCACTTCACGCACCGGTCGTTCAAGACGCCCCGGTGGTTGCGCGGCGTGTTCGGTGCGCTCGGGTCGGCCGCACTCGAGGGGCCCGTGATCGCGTGGGTCGCGGCTCACCGCAAGCACCATGCCTTCTCCGACCAGGAAGGCGACCCCCACTCTCCGCATGTCGACCACGGTGGGAACATCAGGGGCGCGCTGCGCGGCCTGTTCCATGCCCACCTCGGATGGCTGTTCCTCCACACCCAGCGCCCCAACAAGGCGCGCTACGCACCTGACCTGCTCGACGAACCGGTGATCCGCGTGATCGACCGGATGTGGTGGGCCTGGGTGGTGCTCGGCCTGGCGTTCCCATTCGCATTGGGCCTGGCGCTCAGCGGTTCGATTCTCGGAGGCCTGACCGGCCTGCTGTGGGGAGGGGCGGTCCGCATCTTCGTCCTGCACCACATCACGTACTCCATCAACTCGCTGTGCCACTTCTTCGGCCGGCGGCGGTTCGCCACGGGCGACGAGTCACGCAACCTCGCCTGGCTCGCGCCGTTCTCGCTGGGCGAGGCATGGCACAACAACCACCACGCGTTCCCGACATCGGCGGCGCATGGGCTGCGCTGGTGGGAGATCGACCTGTCCGCCTGGGTGATTCGCGGGCTCGAGCGACTCGGCTTGGCGTGGGACGTCGTGCGGGTCGACCCCGAGCGCCAGCGTCGGAAGGTGGCAGCGGGCTAGCTAGGTCAGGGTCGCGAGCACCACCGGGACCACGGCCTGCGCACCGGCTCTCCGTAGCTGGCCGCCGACCATCGCAAGCGTCCATCCGGAGATGCGCTGGTCGTCGAGCAGGATGCCCGTACCGGGTGGTGGGGGGGTGGTGACGGTGAATGCCCCGCGGACGTTGCCGGCCTGCCGCACGGCGTTCGCCATCTCGCGCTGGGGCGGGCGGTCCTCCGTCCGCTCGATCAGGGCGAGGTGCTCGACCCCGAGCTCGCCGGCGAGACGCTCGGCCAAATGGGTGCAGATGTCGCCGAGGCGCGCGGATGGAACGCTCGTCACCCAGTCGGCATGCGTCCCCGTGTTGCGCAGGATGTCGGCGAGGGCGACCGCGATCTCGTCGTCGAGGCGGCCGGCACGCAACCCACGCTCGAGGGCGGGCCACCAGCCGCCGTCTCCCAGCCGGGCGAGCGCCCAGCCCGGCTCGATGCGGGCGTTCTCAGGGATCTTTCGCATCGTCCCGTCGGCGTCCGGCGCCATCTTCTTCACCTCGAGCTCGAGCGGCCGGGAGCGCAGATGACGCTGCGCGCGCTCCACCAGCTCGGCTGCCGGCGGCTGCGCGAAGCG
Organism: uncultured Solirubrobacterales bacterium; assembly: GCA_963731895.1. Classification (GTDB taxonomy): domain Bacteria; phylum Actinomycetota; class Thermoleophilia; order Solirubrobacterales; family JBBDJG01; genus CAVSXO01. Next base: position 29,765 of record CAVSXO010000029.1, on the reverse strand, counting down.
CGGGCCCGTGCACACCGAGCAGCGCCCGCAGTCACGCGGGTCGGGGTCGTCGAGCTCCTCCTGGAGGACCCGCATCAGGCAGCGGCCATCGGTGCCGTACACGGCCATCGCCTTCTGCTCGGCGCGCCGTAGCGCAGTGACCTGCGCGTAGCGCTCGGAGTCGTAGCTCCAGCCGGTGTTCGCCACGGCGTGCCAGCGGTTGCCGGCACGCCTGACCGCACCCTCCACGTCGAGGATCTTCAGCATCGCTTCGATGCGACTCATGCCGAGGTTCACCACGCTCATCAGCTGGCGGGTCGTTCGACCGTCCCCGTCCGCGGACTCAAGCTCCTCGAGGACGGCCCGCACGCGTTCCTGCGCCGGGAAAGCCTGCTCGATGAAGAAGTCCTGGATGCGGCGGTCCTCGCCGCCGCGCAGCAGGACGACGTCGGCATGGTCGACTCCGCGCCCGGCACGGCCGACCTGCTGGTAGTAGGAGACCACCGAACCGGGCGCCTGGAAATGCACCACAAAGGTCAGGTCGGCCTTGTCGTAGCCCATGCCGAGCGCGCTCGTTGCCACTACGGCCTTGAGCTCGTTGCGCAAGAGGCGCTCCTCGGTGGCGACCCGCTCGTCGGTCTGCTGTTCGCCGCTGTAGGCGACTGCAGCGATGCCGTTGTCGTTGAGGAATGCCGCGACCTGCTGGGCGTCGCGCTTGGTGAGCGTGTAGACGATGCCCGAGCCCGGTAGCGAGGGGAGGTGCTCGACGAGCCATGCCAGGCGCTCCGCCGGGCGGGGCAGCTCCAGCGCCTCGAGGCGCAGGCTCGTACGGGCGAGCGGCCCGCGGTATGAGCGCAGCGGCTTCTCGTCCCGGGTGGCCAGTTGCTCCATGACGTCGTCCACCACGCGGTCGTTGGCGGTTGCGGTGGTCCCCAGGACGGCGACGTCGGCGCCGAGTGCGTCGAGCATGTCCTTCACGCGCCGGTAGTCGGGGCGGAAGTCGTGCCCCCAGTCGGATATGCAATGGGCCTCGTCGATCACGAGCAGCCCGACCGAGGTGGCGAACAGGGGCAGCATGTCGTCACGGAACCGCGGGTTGTTCAGCCGCTCCGGGCTGATCAGCAGCAGGTCGATCGTTCCGGCGCCGAGCAGCTCTCGCACCGCGTCCCAGTCGTCACGATTGGTGCTGTTGATCGTGTGCGCGCGCAGTCCGAGCCGCTCGGCCGCGGCGATCTGGTTGCGCATCAGGGCCAGCAGCGGGCTGATGATCAGCGTCGGACCGGCGCCGGCCTCGCGCAGCAACGCCGTGGCGACGAAGTACACCGCCGACTTGCCCCACCCGGTCCGCTGGACGCAGAGGACCCGGGCTCGGTCGGCCACGACGTCGTCGACCGCCTCGAGCTGGTCGGGGCGGAACTCCGCCGCCGGGTCCCCGGTGAGGATGCGCAGGCGCTCCAGCGCGGCGGCGGCGAACGTGTCTGATCCGGTGATTGCCACGAGTGCCCATCGTGGCAGGATCCCCTCCGATTTCGGAAGTAGGCTGGGCCACACAGAGTTCGTTCCCTGACCGGGAGGAGACGCTGTGCCCCCATTGCCAACGCTGGGCAGCAAGGACAGCCCCCGGCATCCCTACGCGGTTGCCTATCTTCGCTACCTCGCCGGTGAGGCGAAGAGGCCCAATGCCCGCGGGTTGGGGATATCGCCGAGCGATGCGGCCACGACGGCGCACAAGGTCGAGCAGCTCGTGCGCAAATCCGCTGCGCGGATGCTGATCAAGGACGGCCGGCGGTAGCCGCCTAGGCCAGCGAAAGCACCCCGGCTTCGAGCTCGAGCAGCCGCCGCTTGCGCTCCAGACCGCCGCCGTAGCCTGTGAGGCTCCCGTCGGCGCCGATCACGCGGTGACAGGGGACGATCACGGCGATCGGGTTGCGGCCGTTGGCCTGTCCCACCGCGCGCGGATCCGCCGGGTGGCCGATGCGCCGGGCCTGCTCGCCGTAGCTGATCGTCTCTCCGTAGCGGATGTCCTGCAGAGCACGCCAGGCCTGTAGCTGGAACGGGGTGCCCTGCATCGCGAGCGGCAGGTCGAAGACCGTGCGCCGGCCGTCGAAGTAGTCCGCGAGCTGCGCGCGCACCTCTCCGAACGGCTCCTCCGCTCGCTCCCAATCGGCTCGAACTGCGAACGCCGTTCGGCCCTCCTGCATGTACAGGCCGTGCAGGGCCTGTCCGTCGCCCACCGCCAGCAGCTCGCCGATGGGGCTTTGGAAACTGGTGTAGACCATTGTGTGTTGCTCCTTTCGACCGGATTCAACTGATGAAACGGCCGACCTGGCGAGAGCGTGAGATGCGTTTGCCCAAGCGATCGGGATCCGCACCCGGCGCGGGGACTAGTCTGGGGGCATGGTTCAGACCACGCTGGAGGCCCGGCAGCAGATGCTAGACACCCTCGCGGAGGCGACCGACGAGATCGGGTTGGCGCTCGCCTCGCTCGGCGCCGCGTACGAGCAGCTCGACGTGTCCAGCGCGGACGAGCTGGAGGAGGAGCTGTTCCGCCCGGTGCAGCTCGCCTACGGCCGCGCGAGACGCACGCACACAGAGTTCGCCGGCCGCCACGGGCTGCCGAGCCGCGAGTTCGAGCCATCGTCTCCGGGCCTTCCGTCGACCGGTGCGAAGGGCTTCATCGACAACGCAGTGGTGGCGGTTGGCAAGGCGGACAGGGCGCTCGCCGAGCTCCAGGACTCGATGCTGCCTGTGGAAGTCGGCGATCCCGAGTTGCGCGCGGGGCTCGCGGACCTGCGCGGACTGGTCGGCAATCTCGCACAGAAAGCGCGCGAGGTCGTGCGAACCATCGGGCGCTAGCGCCGACGCTCCCGCTTGCGCATCCAATATCTGGCGGCTTCGCCGCCTCCTATTTCTCCTGCAGCACCGACAGCACGTTTCCGGCCGGGTCCTTGAACCAGGCGATGTACGGTCCCTCGCCGCGGGCGATGCCCTTCTCGTCCTGGTCGAAGCCCTCGTACTTCTCGAAGCGAACGCCACGCGCGGTCAGCTCGTCCACGGCTTTGTCGATGTCGTCGACAGGGAAGTTGAGGATCGTGTAGTCCGCCGGAGTGTGGCCAGGCTTCGGATAGACCAGCGTGGGCCGGTCACCCGCGATATGGAGTGTCAGCAGGCCGTACTCCTCAGACGTCTTCAGCCCGAGCGTATCGCCGTAGAACTCCTGTGCCTTCTGCACGTCGTCGACAGCGAAGCCGCTATACGCCTTGGTGTCCTTGAACATGGCTGACTCCTCTCGTTGTCTCAGTCCACCCGGTCGGGCAGGCCGAAGCGCTCGAAGTAGTCGACGAACTTCTCGGGAATGATGGGCTCCTCCGGCCAGCGCCTGTAGGTCTCCGGATCGCGCGACTCCGTCGACCGCGCGATGTACGCGGTGACGTCGCTGATCAACCCATCGCGAATGGTGAGCACGTTGAGCGCGAACGGAAGGTAGGTCTGCTCGGCTTCGTCCCAGCTGTAGAAGGCGAGCGTCGGCTGGCCGCTTGCGCGGACGAAGATGTGACGCCAGCGCCACTCGCCCGAGAGCGGCCCGACGCCGAGGAAGGCGGTCAGCTCAGCGTGACCCTGGTACCAGCTCGGAGCCGGCGGCATCGCGAACGTGGCGTCCTCGGTCAGCATCGCGACGACCGCGTCGATGTCGCCGCGGTCCCAGGCGTCCACGTAGCCCGCCACGACCTCACGCACTCCGTCGTCACCGAGCGAGCGCATCGTGGCCTGCTGGCTCTGCTCGGGCAGACGCTCATCGACTGTCTTTCTGGCGCGCTGGAGGGCGCTGTTCACCGAGGCGGTTGTCGTCTCGAGCGTCTCGGCGACCTCCCGGGCCGAGAAGCCGAGTACCTCGCGCAGGATCAGCACGGCGCGCTGGGTGGCCGGCAGGTGCTGGAGCGCCGCGATGAAGGCGAGCTCCACAGCCTCGCGCTGCTCGTAGCGCGCCTCGGGCGCGGCAAATCCGTCCTCCATCCCCAGCCTCTCGTCCGGGTAGGGCTCGACCCACACCGACTCGACGACCGGTTGACCGGGCCCGTCGTGAGGATCGGTCGCCGGGCCGTAGTCGATCGGAAGCACCCGCTTGGGCCGCTTCTCGATCACCGTCAGTGAGGTGTTGGTCGCGATCCGGTAAAGCCAGGAGCGGACCGAGCTGCGGCCCTCGAAGCCCGACAGCCCGCGCCAGGCACGCAGCATCACTTCCTGAAGGGCGTCCTCGGCGTCGTGAACGGAGCCGAGCATCCGGTAGCAATGCGCGTGAAGCTCCGGCCGGCGAGGCTCCACCAGGTCGCGGAAGGCGCCCTCGTCGCCGCGCCGAGCCGCCGTCAGCAGCTCGCGCTCATGCGTGGTCAGGTTCTCCATGGTCGCGCTCATTTCCATCCTCAAGACTAGACCCGCGGTCCGGCCTGGACTCATCGGCCGGCGATGAATTTGGGAGCACGCCCGGGTCAAAAGGGTATGCAGCGCGATTTTGCCTCCCCGATCGTCCATCTGGAGCTCCACACCGGCGATCTGCCGGAGGCGCAGGCCCTCTACACGGAGCTCTGCGGTTGGCGCACGGAACGGATCGACGCCGGCCATGGCTCATACTTGGCGCTCGGAATCGGCGGCGCCATCGGCGGAGGGATTGTTCAGTGCCGGACCCGGCGGCCGCTATGGCTACCGTATGTGCAGGTAGCCGAGATCGGCGCGGCCACGGAGCGAGCACGGACGCTCGGGGCCTCGGTGCTGCTCGAGCCCCGCGAGGGTCCGGCAGGGTGGCGAAGCGTTGTCGCCACCCCGGCCGGTGCGGAGCTCGCCTTCTGGCAGCCAAAACGCTGATGACGAACGAAACGATGACCGACAGGAACCGCTGGATCGCCCTCTACGTGCTCTGCGCGGGGATGCTGATGATCGTCCTCGACATCACCGTCGTGAACGTCGCCCTGCCCTCGATCCAGGACGACCTCGGTTTCTCCCAGGCGAGCCTCGCCTGGGTCGTGAACGCCTATCTGATCGCCTTCGGCGGCCTGCTCCTGCTCGCCGGGCGCTTCGGCGACATCCTCGGGCGCAAGAGCGTCTTCATGGCCGGCCTCGGCGTCTTCATCGTTGCCTCGCTCCTGTGCGGGGTGGCACAGAGCCAGGAGATGCTCGTCGGCGCCCGGTTCATCCAAGGCGTCGGTGGGGCGATGACCTCGGCGGTGATCCTCGGCATGATCGTCACGATGTTCCCCGAGCCTCGGGAGCAGGCGAAGGCGATCGGCGTATACGCCTTCGTCGCCTCGGGCGGCGGCTCGGTCGGGTTGGTGGCGGGCGGCGTGCTGACCCAGTCGATCAGCTGGCACTGGATCTTTTTCGTGAACATTCCGATCGGCATCGCGACGGCACTGCTCGCGCAGCGGCTGCTCGACCGGGACAAGGGCATCGGCTTCGGCGAGGGGGCCGACGTCGCGGGCGCGGTCCTGATCACGAGCTCCCTGATGCTCGGCGTCTACACGATCGTCTCGCCGGCTGCCGACTACGGCTGGGGCTCGGCCCGCGCGCTTGGGCTCGGGGCGCTATCGCTCCTGCTGCTGGTCGCGTTCGTTGTGCGTGAGGCGCGGACGAGCAACCCGCTGATCCCGCTCCGGATCTTTCGCTCGCGCAACGTCTCGGGGGCCAACGCCGTCCAGGCGCTCTCGGTCGCGGGGATGTTCGGGATGTTCTTCCTCGGATCCCTGTACATGCAGAGGGTGCTCGGCTACGACGCCCTCGAGATCGGCCTTGCCTTCCTTCCCGCGACGATCGTCATGGGGACCTTGTCGGTCCGCTACACGGAGCCGCTGATCATGCGCTTTGGCGCCAAGACGATGCTGCTCCCGGGCATGGGACTCATAGCGGTGGGGCTCGTCCTGTTCGCGCTCGCCCCGGTTGACGGCAGCTACGTGCAGCACATCCTGCCGCCGATGATCCTGTTCGGTTTCGGTGCCGGCACCTCCTTCCCGGCGCTGATGACACTGGCGATGTCCGGCGCCACGCAGCAGGACGCCGGCCTGGCCTCCGGTCTCGTCAACACGTCGGCTCAGGTGGGCGGCGCGCTGGGCCTGGCGGTCCTCGCGACCCTGTCCGCGACGCGCAGCGACAACCTGATCGCCGACGGGCACTCCACCGCCTCGGCGTTGACAAGCGGATACCACCTCGCGTTCCTGATCGGCGCCGCGCTCGTGGTGGCCGCGATCGCGGTCGGGGCGACGGTCCTCCAGTCGGAGGAGCAGGCCGAGGCGCGCATGGCGGCCGAGGCCGAATCGGGCGACGGCGCGCAGGCGTTGGCCTACGAGCGGGCCTGAGCTTTCGACCATTCGGCCTTGTGGGCGCGTTTGGTCGCCTGGTAATCGAGGAGCGCCTGCGGGGAGTCGACGTCTCCGAGCGTCGGATACGACGGCACGAGGCCGCGGGCGGCCTCGACGCCGAAGCGCTTCGCGAGGACGGCGCCGAGCGCCTTGATCTTCATCTCGCCGAAGCCCGGGAGGGCGATCAGGTTGGCGCGCAGCGCATCCGAGTCCGCCGCCTCGGTCCACACACGCGCGGCGTCACCGTCGTAGCGGTCGCGCACGTGCACGGCCAGGTCGTGGACGCGCCGGGCCATCGACCCGGGATAGCGGTGGAGCGCCGGCTTGGCCCGGAACACGGGCTCGAGATCGGCTGACGCCAGCGTCGCTGCATCGAACGCGCCGAGGCGCTCTCGCAGCACCAGCGGCCCGGCGAACGCCTTCTGGACCGTGACCTGCTGGTCGAGCACGAAGCCGACCAGCAGGGCCAGCGGGTCCGAGGCGATCAGCGCATTCGCCTCATCGGAGTCGGTGAAATACAGGCGGTCGGCCACGGGCCGATCGTACCGTCCTACCAAGCCTCCTGATAGCGCAGCGAACCGGGGGTCGTGAGCTTCTCGCCGGTCTCGAGCAGGGTCTTGAGCCCGGAGAGGATCATCGGCCAGCCGCCGTAGAGCTCGTTGTTGGCGTCCTCGCGCAGCTGGTCGTGGGTGACGGTCAGCCGGCACGAGTCGCCGACCGGCTCGATCTCCCAGGTGACCCGCGAGGTGCCCTCGCTCTTCACGTCGTCACTCCACAGGGCCACCATGCTCTGGACGAGCCGGTGGGGCGGGTCGACCTCGAGGTTCTCGCCCTCGGCGATGTCGACGCCGGCCGGGTGGGAGCTCTTGTACGGCGAGCCCGGCGTCCAGTCGGATGCGGTTCCGACCCCGAAGTTGTACTGCTGCCTCAGCTCGGCGTTGGTGATCGCCTCCCAGAGGCGCTCCGGGGTCGTCTTGATGTAGATCTCGAACACCTTCTCCATCGTCCTGTCCTCCAATTCGTGTTTGAGCCCGCTGAGCGTCGCGGCCCAGGGCTCGGCGTATTTGCTCACCCAGCGGTCGTGGACGAGCCGGATCGGGACGGGGTTCAGGAAGTGGAGCTTCTCGCGGCCACGCCGCTTGGTGACCACGAGCCCTGCCTCCTCGAGCACCTTCAGATGCTTCATCACGCCGAAGCGCGTCATCGGCAAGCGCTGCTCGAGCGCGCTGAGGCTCTGTCCATCCTGCTTGAACAGCTCGTCGAGCAGGCTCCGCCGCGTCGGATCGGCAAGGGCCTTGAACACCTCGTCCATGCCCACGATGATAGGTGACCATTAGGTCACATGTCAAGGCCCAAGTGTTCAGCGGCAGGAGGCCGACCCCTCCCCGGAGGTCGGACGGGGCCTACGCGAACTTTGGCTCCCTGGTTCCGAGGGGTGGAACTCAGGGGACAAAGTTCGGGGATCAGGGGCGGGGGAAGTAGGCAGGGGATTGCGCACGGCCGGGTGGGCGAACTTTGGCTGCTGGAGTCCGAGGGGTGGACGCGAAGTGGCAAAGTTCGCGCCGGCGCGAACTTTGGCGCCTGGCGTGCGACAGGTGCACGCAACGCGCCAAAGTTCCTTACTAAGAGCGGGGCCGCGGGAGCGGCGAGCCGGACGCGCCCTAGCCCCAGCCCCTCCGGGGAGGGGGTCGTTCGGCGCCCTGCGGCGGAATTCCTCACGACCCCCTCCCCGGCGGGGCCGGTTAACTGGCCGCCGCGTGCGCGCACTCGGCCGCGCGCGCGAGGAGGATCTCGCGAACGCGAGCGTTGGCGGTCAGCGCCGCCGCGCGCTCGAACTCCGGTCGCGCCTCGTCGAAGCGGCCGAGCTTCGCCAGGAGATCGCCGCGCACGCTCGGGAACAGGTGGTAGTTCTCGAGTGTGGGCTCGGAGCGCAGTGCGTCGACGAGCTCGAGACCAGCTGCTGGGACCGAACGCCATCGCGACCGCGACCGCGCGGTTGAGTTCGACCACGGGTGATGGCGCGAGCTGGGCGAGCGCATCGTAGAGCGCAGCGATGCGCTCCCAGTCGGTCTCCGCCGCGGTTCGCGCTTGCGCGTGACACGCGGCGATCGCGGCCTGGAGGGCATACGTGCCGAGCCCGCCGCCGAGCTCCTCGGCCCGCTCGAGCGCCGCACGACCACGATGTATCAAGAGTTGGTCCCAGCGCCCGCGGTCCTGATCGAGCAGCAGGACAGGTTCTCCCGATGGGCCGATCCGTGCGCGCGAGCGGGATGCCTGGATCTCCATCAGCGCGACGAGGCCGTGCACCTCGGCCTCTTCAGGAACCAGCCCGGCCAGGATGCGGCCGAGGCGGAGCGCGTCCTCGCAGAGGGCGGGGCGCATCCAGTCCTCGCCGGCGGTGGCCGCGTAGCCCTCGTTGAAGATCAGGTAGATCACCTCGAGCACCGATGACAGGCGGTCGGGAAGCTCGTCCTTGCCGGGCACCTCGAAGGGGACGTGCGTCTCGGCGAGCGTGCGCTTGGCCCGGACGATGCGCTGGGCGACGGTCGGCTCGGGGACGAGGAACGCGCGCGCGATCTCCTCGGTCTTCAGACCGCCGACCAGCCGGAGCGTGAGCGCAACGCGCGCCTCGGTGGAGAGCACCGGATGGCAGGTCGTGAAAACCAGGCGCAGCAGGTCGTCGCCGATGTCGTCGTCCATTTCGGCGGCCAGATCCGGCACGGCCGATTCCTGCCGGATGTCGAGGTCACGCGCAAGCTCCTCATGCTTGCGCTCGAGCCGTTTGGCACGGCGAATCGTGTCGATCGCACGATGCTTCGCGGTGGCCATGAGCCAGGCGCCCGGCTTCTCCGGTACGCCCGACTCAGGCCACTGCTCGAGCGCGGCGACGAGTGCATCCTGTGCGAGCTCCTCGGCCAGGCCGACATCGCGCACGAGCCGCGCGAGACCGGCGATCAGCCTCGCCGATTCGATCCTCCAGACCGCCTCGATCGTCCGATTCGTGTCGGGGCGGGGCGTCACGACTACTGGTTCGCGTCCACCTGTGCCCGCAGGCGCGCCTCCTGCTCCCTGAGCTCGGGCGTGAACTCGTCACCGAAGTCCTCCGCCTCGAACACCTGCCGGATCTCGATCTCGGACTCCTCGTTCATGGGGTTGGGGCAGCGCTTGACCCACTCGATCGCCTCGTCCATGGACTTCGCCTGGATCAGCCAGAAGCCGGCGACCAGCTCCTTCGTCTCGGCGAAGGGACCATCGACAACCGTGCGGTCCTTGCCGGAGAACCTGACGCGGGCGCCCTTCGAGCTCGGGTGAAGCCCCTCGCCCGCGAGCATCACGCCGGCCTTCACCAGTTCCTCGTTGTACTTCCCCATCTCGGTGAGGAGCTCCTCGCTGGGCATCACGCCCGCCTCGGACTCCTTCGTGGCCTTGACCATCACCATGAATCTCATCGTGGTGCCTCCTGTTTCGGGGTTGGCTCTACTTAGCACGTCGAACGAGGGGCCTCGAGATCGACACGCTGAGACGAAAGGCCGGGCATGAATTTTTGGGATCCGTATCCTCCGCGGGGTGAACTCCCCTCGCGAGCTCGAAGGCCAGGTCGCCCTCGTCACGGGCGGCGGCCGCGGAATCGGCCGGCTGATCGCCCTCGAGCTCGCCGACGCCGGAATGCGCGTCGCGGTGTCGGCGCGCAGCGCTGATCAGGTCGAGGCGACCGCCCAGGAGATCGACGGGCTTGCGATCACCGCGGACGTGAGCAAGCCGGAGGACGTCGAGGCGATGGTGGCGACGGTCGAGCGCGAGCTCGGGCCGATCGACCTGCTCGTGAACAATGCCGGCATCGGCCTCGGAGGCCCGCTGCCGTGGGAGCAAGATCCGGCGGACTGGTGGCACGTGTTCGAGGTCAACGTGCTCGGCGCCTATCTCTGCTCCCGTGCGGTTCTGCCCGGCATGGTCGAGCGCGGTCGCGGCCGGATCGTGAACACGGGCAGCGGCGCGTCGTACCTTCCAAACGCGGGCGCCACGGCCTACGGGGCGAGCAAGGCGGCGCTCGGACGCTTCGGTGAGCTCCTGGCCGGCCAGGTGGCCGAGTTCGGCATCGCCGTCTTTGTCATCAGCCCCGGGCTGGTTCGCACCGATATGACCGAGCCCTTCGGCGACGACCTACCGTGGACGCCACCCGAGCTCGCGCCGCGACTCGTCCGGGTCCTGGCGAGTGGCCGCGCCGACCGGCTCGCCGGCCGCTACATCCACGCCGAGCACGACGACATCGAGGCGCTGATCGAGCGTGCCGACGAGGTCGTTGAGCGCGATCTGAACGCCATCCGGCTACAGCGCTGACAGGCGTGCTTCAATAGGTGGACCAGAGAAAGGAGGTGGTCCTACTGAATCACATGCTTTTCGGGACGCTGGAGGTGCGGGGCCGCTAGGCGGCCGCCCGTTCCCGCCGCCGCGCGAGCGACGGCGAGGCGCGTGCAGGGTGTGAGCCGCTTGGCGGAATTCACTCCTGGCGCCGGTGAGAAGCAGGGCCGGGGCGACGTCCCACTCGGCTTCACCAAACTGCTGCTCGCTTCGAATCGCACCTGAAGAAGGGCCGCCCCTCGTGGGCGGCCCTTCGCTTGCTCCGGCGGCGCCGCGCGGCGGCGGATGCGGTTATGCGACCGGATCGCTGAAGCCGGTGACAGAGCCCAGGCGGCCGTCGGTTGCCACGACGGCGAAGTCGGTGCCGCCGCCGACGGCACCGTCGGGGCCGATCAGCTGCCAGGCGAAACGGACGCGGTCGTTGTGGGCATCCGGGCCGAAGGTGAGCTCGATCCGGTGACCGGGGAACTGCTCCTGCGCCGCCGCGATCATGGCGTCGATGCCTTCTCTGCCGTCCCCTGCCCGTGTGCGCGTCGATGTAGCTCGCCTCGTCGGCGAAGGTCTGCGCGACCAGCGTGCGGCGCCGCTCCGGGTCACGCTCGTTCCAGGTCGCGATGTAGTCGTTCACCACGGTGGCGATGTTGTCGGTCATGGGTACGGCGGTGGAGATGTCGGTCATCAGGGTTTCCTCCTCGCTGGTTGGATGACCGGATCGTGCCTCCTCGGGGTACCGCCATCAATTACCTCTGACGTAAGTGCCGCATGCCGCCATGGCGGATATCGTCGGGCACCGTGACCAACGTTGCCTCTCCAGCGAGCGTGGGCCCTCTGCTGCGCGACTGGCGCCGGCGGCGGCGCCTGAGCCAGCTCGACCTCGCGCTCGAGGCCGGGGTGTCAGCTCGCCACGTGAGCTTCGTGGAGACCGGCCGCTCGCGGCCCAGCGCCGAGCATGGTGCTCCAGCTCGCCGACCGGCTCGAGGTGCCGCTCCGGGACCGCAACCAGTTGCTGCTCGCCGCCGGCCACGCGCCGGTGTTCGGCCAGCGCGGGCTCGATGACCCCGAGATGGCCCCGGTGCGGGATGCGCTCGACCTGATCCTCGAAGGCCACGATCCCTATCCCGCGGTTGTGGTCGATCGCGCCTGGGAGCGATTGGCCGCCAACCGCGCCGTCGGGCTGCTGATCGAGCAGGTGACGCCAGGGTTGCTCGAGCCTCCGGTCAACGTGATGCGCGTGAGCCTGCACCCCGAGGGGCTGGCGCCCCAGATCGCCAACCTCGGCGAGTGGCGCGCGCACCTGCTCGGCCGCCTGCGGCGCCAGACCGCACTCACGGGCGACCCGGCACTTGCCGCGCTGCTCGAGGAGGTGAGCGCCTACCCTGGGCCCGACGGTCCCGAGCACGCCGAGGGCTCCACTCCCCTGGGAGACATCGCGGTCCCGCTGCGGCTCCGCACGAGCGCCGGCGAGCTCGCGCTTCATCAGCACGATCGCGACCTTCGGCACGGCCGTCGAGGTCACGGCCAGCCGAGCTGTCGATCGAGTCCTTCTTCCCCGCCGACGAGACGACGGCCTCCGCCCTCCGGGCCTACGCACGGACATGACCGAGAAGCGTCGCTACTGAGCCTCTCAGGGCTTCTCACATTCCTCGCGATCATTGACCTATGCGAGTCCGTGGACGTGGCGTGCGTTGCGATCGCAGGCCATCTCGATCGCGGGCTGCGGCGACAGCCAGTCTGCCGAGCCCCCCCAACCGTCGAGGAACAGGTGGGCCTCGACACACCGGAGGGCTTGATGGAGCTTCAGACCCGCGTGGAGGGCCGGATTCGGCGATTGCATGAAGGCGCAGGGTTTCGAATACGCTCCCCTGCCGACCCGTTCGCGCAGCGCCAGGCGCTGACCGGAAGGCGCGATGACCGACGAGGAGTTCACCAAGCAATTCGGCGTACGGAGTCACCACCCTGTTCGGGCGCGGCAACCCAGCAGTCGGATCCCAACGACCGGATTCGCAAGAGCCTCTCGGCGATCGACCGCGCCGCCTACGATCGCGCGCTGTGGGGAGAGAATCCGGGGGCGACGTTCCAGGAGGCCGCCGATACCGGCGACTTCAGCGAACTCGGCGGCTGCACGAAGGAGGCGACCGATGCGGACGTTCGGAGGAGCCGGGTGCTGACGGCGCTCGTCGGCGAAGCTGGACGAGCTCGACCAGTGCGTCGTGGAGGACCAGCGGATGGTGAAGGCAACCGAGAAGTGGTCCGCGTGCATGGCGGACAATGGCTACCGGTACGAGGAGTCCGATGAGATCAACGAGGACCTCTTGAAGCGCTTCCGGGCGATCGTCGGACCCGGCGCCAGGCCGATGCTGGCCGCCCTACCCGATCCCGACCACGAGCTATGACCGTGCCGCCCTCGCCGTCCTCCAGCGCGAGGAGGTGAAGGTCGTGAACGCCGACCTGGAGTGCGAGAAGCGCGAGATCACGCCGGTTGAGCAGGTGGTTCGCCGGCAGTACGAGACGGAGTTCCGCCGCCAAAACCGCGCGCTGCTGGCACGGGTGCGTCCCGTTGGTCGATAGGTGTTCCGGATGCTCCGGCAACCCGGTGCAGCGCCGCGAGGCACGCGAAATGCTGGGCGCCACGACGACCGGCTGGGGCGGCTTGGGTTAACCGCGAGCGGCCGTTTCCTGAAGCGCCTGCACATCGGCGCGTGCGGCCAGCCTGGCGAGTCCTCGCGCCTCAACCCTGCGCACCTGATTGCGCGACAGGCCGAGCGACTCGGTGATCTGCTCGATCGGCTGCGGGTCGCTGCCGGCGACCAGGCCGTAGTGAAGCGTCAGCACCCTGCGCTCGTCCTCGGGCAGCTTGGACAGCGCACCACGGAGTGTTTCCCTGTCCAGGACCACCTCGGTTTGCTCCGCGGGCCCAGGCACGCAGGTCGCCATCAGCTCACCGAAGGTGGCGTCCCCATCCCCGATCGTCTTGTCCAGGCTGGTGACAGCACGGCCTGCATCCTGGATGGCCACGACATGCCTGACAGAGATGCCGGCTTCACCGGCGATCTGTTCCCGAGACGGCTCCGAACGAAGCGCCTGGGCGAGCTTTGTCTCGGCCCGCGCGACCTTGCGCTCGCGGTCGAGGAGGTGAACCGGCAACCGGATCGTCCGCGATGAGTTGTCGAGAGCGCGTTTGATGGACTGCCGGATCCACAACGTGGCGTAGGTCGAGAACTTGTTGCCGCGGCGCCAATCGAACCTCTCCACGGCGCGGATCAGTCCGGGCACCCCCTCCTGGATCAGGTCGAGCAAGGAGAAGCTTCGGCGCGGATACCTCTTTGCGATCGAGACCACCAGTCGAAGGTTGGCGTTGACCATCTTCGTCTTGGCCTCTGCATCGCCCACCTCGATCTGCTTCGCGAGCTGCACCTCTTCGGCTGCGCTCAACAGCGAGTAGCGGCGGACCTTCCGAAGGAAGAGGCCCAGTGCATCCGGGTTGTCCGGGGAATCCGCGCCGGCGGCGCGATCGACGCCTGTGAGGAGACTGGTCATCGGTTCCTCCCGCCCTCTACCGGGGCACGCGGAAGGAAGAGGGATAGACCCTGGCGCGCGGTGTAGCTTGTGACGACTGTAACAGCTGCGGATCGCTCGCTCTGGTGCAGAGGGTCTAAGCTGGTACGGATGGACGACGACGCGATTTGCGCTTTGCTCACACGGTTGGCGCGTCCTGACGCCTCCGGAAACGACGTCATCGAACGCGCTGCGATCCTCGCAGCCGGATCTGACTTCACTGAGATCATGACCTGGGTCATCGCGCACGGGGGAAAGCCCGAGGCGATGGCTCCCGCCGTACCCACGGGCGGTCTGCACGGCGCGCGGATAGACGACCGCCGCGGAACGGACTCCCAGATACCGGTTCGTTTCGTGCTTCCGGCCGGCACGCTGGCACCCAAGCGCTCCTCCACACAGCCGAGCTAAGAAGCCTGCGCAATACCCTGTATTGCCTGCTGGCCTGTCTTGTGTTTGCGCCCAGCGCCGGCGCCGCGATTCCTTACCGTGAGGCTCTCGAGGATGTAAGGAAGGCGGACGGCTACCGCTACGGCACGCGCGATCACCTGGGGCGCTCCATGGACACTCTCGAAGATCCTGCCCCGGGGCGCCGGGGGATATCTCGGGGTCTACCACACGCTCACCCGCGGCAAATTCGGCGTCCACATCGCGACGTCGCGCAACCTCGTCGCCTGGCGCCATCGCGCGACGCTTGCCACCAACGCTTCGCAGCCGACGGTCGCACGCCGCCCCGGCGGGGGCTACCTCGTCGCATACGAGAAGGACTCTGGCTGCAGAGGCAGCAACAATTGCCTCGCGTTCAAACGCTACGACTCTGCCCGGAAGCTGTTCAGCGCGAAGCCGCGCGGGCGCGAGCGGCGCATCGGCCGCACCTTTTCCAAGTGCGCGGAAGGGACGCCGAATTTCTTCAGGGTCACCTCGAGCTCGTTCGAGATCGGCTTCCACTACTTCCAGGACTGTCGTGTCGATCGCCAGGCGCGCGGTACCTACAACCTGGCGACCGGTGCTTGGCGGCCTCGGACGCTGCCGGGCTTCGATCGCCTGCTGCTGGCCGCGGGCGCGGACCCGGGCGGCAACATCGGCGATCGTGATGCGACCCTCTACCGCCCAGCCGGGGCCGAGCGCAGCATCTACGAGGCGATGATCGGGCCGCGCTCCGCCGGCTTTGGGGTGTGGCGCTGTTTTGCGGAGGAGGGCGGCGTCGTCACTCAGCTTCGGGTCGGAACTCACGGCGGCTCGACCGCGTGCGCAAATCCCACGGTGACGAACGCGACACTCCCGCGGCGGGCGCGCGGGACTGATCGTGACCTATTTCATCCCGGTCGAGGGCGCGGCGCGAAACGAAGCCGGCACCGCTCGTCTTCTGGCGCGCCTACGGCACCTGATCGCAGGACCGCGCGTTAGATGCGGCCGGCGGCCTGCCGCTGCCTGCGGGCGATCGCGTCCACGATCACGGCCAGCGAGCAGGACGCCGCCGGTGACCATGAACTTGACCGAGGACTCGAGCGCCAGCAGGTCCATCCCGTTCGAGATCGAGCCGATCACGAGCGCGCCGAGCAGCGCCGACCAGACCGAGCCGCGGCCGCCGAACAGGCTCGTGCCCGCGATCACCGGGCCCGCGATCGCCAGCAGCAGCAGGTCGTTTCCGCCGGAGCCTTGGTTCACGGCCAGCAGCCGCGACGCCTGCATGATGCCGCCGATCGCCGCCATCGATCCCGCGATCGCGAACACGATCACGCGGATCGCGTGCACGTTGATTCCCGCCCGCCGCGCCGCCTCGGCGTTGCCGCCGACGGCGATAGACGTGACGGCCGAAGCGCGTGCGCCTCGCGACGTACTCCATGCCGGCCACGAAGCCGACGAGGATCAGGACCGCCAAGCGGCACGCCGCGGTCGGAGTTCAGGATCGCGACCGCCGCGATCACCGCGGCCGCGACCACGACGATCCGGATCAACGGGCCCGGTGAGCTGGCGGTCGGCGAGGCCCGCGGCCACGCGCTGGCGCCACGCCCACAGGGTGGACGGCGGCGTAGACGCCGATCGCCACCAGCGCCATGGTCCAGCCGACCGCGTCCGAGTAGAAGGTGTTGGCGAGGCCGGTGATCTTGCTGTCGGTGATGTTGATCGTGCCCGTGTCGCCGAGCACGTAGAGCAGCGCTCCCTGCCAGATCAGGAGCCCGGCGAGCGTGACCACGAACGACGGGATGCCGAAGCCGGTGAACAGCGCGCCCTGGACCACCCCGATCGCCATCCCGCACGAGCACGCCGGCGGCGATCGCGAGGTACGGGTCCCAGCCGTGCTTGACGTTCAGCACCGCCATCACCGCGGCCGCCAGACCGCTGACCGCACCGACCGAGAGGTCGATCTCGCCCAGCAGCAGCACGTACACGACGCCGACCGAGATCAGGCCGACCGCCGTGATCTGGAGCATCAGGTTGGTGAGGTTGACGCGCGGTGAGGAAGCGGTCGTTCTGGGACTGGAAGATGATCCAGATCACGACCAGGCCGAGGATCACGCGCAGCGACGCGAGATCTCCCTGCACGAACCGCCGCAGGATCTCGCGGCGCGTCGGGCGCTCGAGGCCGGTCGGTGCGGGTGGCGCTGTCGTGCTCATCGCCGGTGGCCCCGCGCCGTTGCCGTTTTGCTCGCCTCCGTCCGCCCCGGTGATCGCCGCGACGACGTCCTCGCGGCTCGTCTCGTCGACGTCGAAGGTCCCGGCCGGACGGCCGAGGCGCAGCACGAAGACGCGGTCCGCCACCTCGAACACGTCCGCGAGGTTGTGGCTGATCACGACCACCCCGAGGCCGCGTTCGCGCAGGCGCTTGATCAGCTCCAGCACCGTCGCCGTCTGCGCGACGCCGAGCGCGGCCGTGGGCTCGTCGAGCAGCACGACCTTCGGCTCGCCCAGCAGCGACCGCGCCACCGCGACCTGCTGGCGCTGGCCCCCGGACAGGCCGCCCACCTCCGAGCGCACGCTCGGGATCGTGACGGCGAACTGCTCGAGCAGCTCGTGCGACCGGTGCTCCATCGCGATCTCGTCGAGCTGTCGCGTCACCGCACCTGGGCCCGAGCCGGTGACCTCCTGGCCCGAGGAACAGGTTGGCCACCACGTCGAGGTTGTCGCACAGCGCCAGGTCCTGGTAGACGGTCGCGATCCCCAGCTCGACCGCATCGCGCGGGCGCGCTGATCTTCACCGGCGCGGCCCTCGAACGTGAACCGGCCCTCGTCGGTGGCGTGGATGCCCGGGATCGACTTCACGAGCGTGGACTTGCCCGCGCCGTTGTCGCCGACGAGGGCCACGACCTCGCCGCCGCGCACCTCGAAGTCGACGCCCTCCAGCGCCTGCACGGGGCCGAAGCGCTTGCTCACGCCCTCGAGCGCGAGCAGCGGTGCGCCGTTGGTGCTCATCCGGTCAGTGGGAGCGGGCCGCCAAGCGGCCCGCTCCCGTGACTCAGTTATTGGATTCCCGCCGTCCGTGCATGCGCTCTCGAACTTGCCCTTGCAGAGGTCCGCGGCCGTCACGTCACCGCCGTCGACGACCTTCTTGACGTCGGCCTTGAGGATCGCGACCGGCGTGAGGATCACCGACGGCACCTCCTTCTGGCCGTTGTCGACCTGCTGGTTGATCAGGTCCGAGGGCACGTCGTCGCCCTTCGCGAGCGCCACCGCGATCTCCGCCGCCGCGTCGGCCTCCGGCTTGCTCGCCTTCCAGACGGTCATGAACTGCTCGTCGATGAGAATCCGCTGCAGTCCGGCCACCGTCGCGTCCTGGCCGGTGGTCGGGCGCGGTCGAAGGCTTGATCCCGGCTGACTTCATCGCCGCGATCGCGCCGCCGCCGAGGTCGTCGTTCGCCGCAAGGACTCCGGCGAAGCCGTCGTTGCCGAGCGACGTGATCGACTGCTGCATCTCGTTCTGCGCCTTGTCGGCGCTCCATCCCGGCGTGTCGAACGACTTGGGGATCTTCACGCCGGCCGCCTTCAGGGTGTCGTTCGCGCCCTGCTTGAACAGCTTGGCGTTGTTGTCCGCCGGGTCGCCGGCGAGCATCACGACCGGGCCGGTGGGCTTGTTCTGCTCCTTGAGCCCCTTGATCAGCGTGTCGCCCTGCAGCTTGCCGACGCGCTCGTTGTCGTACGAGACGTAGTAGTCGACGTCCGAGTCCGTGATCGAGGCGGTCGTAGCTGACGACGGGCACGTCCTGCGCCTTCGCCTTCTTCACGATCGCGCCGGCCGAGCCCGCGTCGACCGCGTCCAGGACCAGCACGTCCGCGCCCTGCGTGAGCGCGGCATCGGCCTGGTTCTGCTGCTTTGCGGCGTCCTGAGTTGCGTTGCTGTAGAGGAGCTTGCAGTCGCTGCACAGCTCCTTGACCTTTTTCTCGAAGTTGGGCCGGTCGGACGCCTCGTACCGCGGCGTGTGGTTCTCCGGCAGGAGCAGTGCGATCGTGCCGCTGCCACCGCCGCCGCCGTCGTCTGCCGCAGCCGGCGGCGAGCGACCATGAGCGCCAGCAGCATGGCTGCCGCGCCACCTACACCGAGTTTCTTGCGAACCATCTCCCTCACCTCCACGTCGCGGTGGCCGCGGGGCTGCGCGACCTGATGCCATCACTGCACGTCATATCACTTCTGGACCCGTCCACATCCCTCACATCGCGACCGGCTGGCACTACGCTGGCACGATGAGCGACCTGAAGGCGGCGATCGTCGGCTACGGGCTCGCGGGCTCGGTAGCTTCCACGCGCCCGCTGATCTCGTCGACGCCGGGCCTGGCGGTCGCGACGGTCGTCACGGCGAACCCGGCGCGCCGCGAGCAGGCGCTTCGCGATCATCCGCGGAGCGCGCGTCGTGTCGACGCCGGACGAGCTCTGGCGAGCGCGCGGACGAGCACGATTTCGTGGTGATCGCCGCACCGAACGACGCCCATGCGCCGCTCGCGCGAGCGCGCGCTCGACGCCGGGCTCGCGGTCGTCGTCGACAAGCCGCTCGCGCCGAGCGCCGAGCAGGCGGCCGCGCTCGTCGAGCAGGCCCGCGCGAGCGGGCAAGCTGCTGACGGTGTTCCAGAACCGGCGCTGGGACTCCGACCAGCTCACGCTGCGCAGGCTGCTGGCCGAGGGCAGCGCTCGGCGAGACGTCCTTCGGTACGAGTCGCGCTTCGAGCGCTGGCGCCCGGACCCGCGGGCGGATGCGTGGCGCGAGACCGCGCGAGCCGGGGAAGGGCGGCGGCGTCCTGCTCGACCTCGGCAGCCACCTCGTCGATCAGGCGCTGCAGCTGTTCGGGCCGGCGAGCCACGTCTACGCCGAAATCGACAACCGCCGCGGCGTCGCCCGGTGACGACGACGCGTTCCTGGCGCTGCGACACCGCTCCGGCACCTACAGCCACCTGTGGATGTCGGCGCTCGCCGCCGCTCCCGGGCCGCGCCTGCGCGTGCTCGGAACGCGCGCCGCCTACGTCGTCGCCGAGGGCGACGGACAGGAGGACGCGCTGCGCTCCGGCCGGCGCCCGGACGATCCCGGCACGTGGGGCGTCGAGCCGCGAGTCGCGCTGGGGCCGGCTGGTGAAGGGCGACGAGAGCGAGCCGGTTCCGAGCGAGCCGGGCGCGTGGCCGGTGTTCTACACGGAGCTCGAGCGGGCGCTGCGCACAGGCGGGCCGCCGCCGGTCGATCCGGCCGACGCGGTCGCCACGCTCGAGGTGATCGACGCTGCCCGCCGCAGCGCGGCCGAGGGACAGATCACCGAGCCGTAGGACGTTCGAGCTCCACGTCGACCTCGCGCGGGTCGAGTTCCTCGCCACATGCTGCGCAGACGACCTTTGCGTGGGTGCGGTGCCCGCAGCGGCGGTGACGTAGGCGCAGCGCCTCGTCCCCGGCGGGCGGCAGGTGGACGTCTGCCCAGCGCAGCAGCGCGACGATCGGCCCGTACAGGTCACGCCCGGCGTCGGTGAGGACGTATTCGTACCAGTCGGGGTCGGTCCGGTAGCGGCGGCGCTCGAGCAGGCCGTCGGCCACCAGGTCCTTGAGCCGCGCTGCCAGGACGTTGCGGGCGATGCCCAGGTTCCGGACCATCTCACCGTAGCGGCGCACGCCGTAGAAGGCCTCGCGCATGACCAGGATCCTCCAGCGGTCGCCGATCACGTCGGCCGCCCGCTCGATCCCGTCCGGGCGACGCGGCGGGTGGTTCCCCGCGCGCAACTGGTTTTCGCCTCATATGGATTCATTGCGCAACTAGTTTCGAAATGCTACTACTCCCGCCGTGGGCGACGATTTCGAACTACTGCGCTACGCCGAGCAGGGCCCGGTCGCGCGCATCACGCTCGACCGCCCCGAGAAGAGGAACGCGCTCTCGATCGCGCTCAGCGACGAGCTGATCAGGGCGATCGGCCGCGTTCAGGACTCGACCGCCATCAAGGTCCTCGTCGTCCAGGGCGCAGGCGAGACGTTCTGCGCCGGCGACGACATCACGGAGATGCATTCATGGGGCGACGCCAACGGCGTCATGCGCCGCGCCCGCCTGTATCAGTCGATGGCGAACGCGCTCGAGGAACTGGACAAGGTCACGGTGGCCGCGGTGGACGGTTTCGCCGTCGGCGGCGGGCTCGAGATCACGATGGCCTGCGACTTCGTGGTCGCCACTCGGCGGGCGCTCTGGGGGATGCCCGAGGTGGACGTCGGCATCACCCCGGGCTGGGGAGGCACCACCCGCATGGCCCGGCTGATCGGCCGCCGGATGACCAAGGAGGTGAACCTCCTGGGAGCCCTGCACCCGGCGTCCCGGGCGGTGCAGCTCGGCCTACTGGAACAGGGTCGTCCCCGATGAGCGACTCGAAGCCGAGGTGGACGCGCTGGTGGAGGTCCTGCTCTCGAAGAACCAGCACGGCGGTGCGCCAGCTGAAGTTCATCATCAACCGCGGCGTCGAGGCCGACCTCTACACCGCCCAGGGCTTCGAGGCGCTGTCGGCGGGACTCACCGGAGCAGTGAACGGCGCCTGGCAGGTGCCTGACGCGGACGCAGGCCAGGCACCTACCAAACGCGCTCGATCACAGTGAGTAACAACGACAGCACATCAAAAATAAACCGTGTGAAAGTCAACATCAAAAACAGATGATAAAATTCAGATAACACACACAAATGCTACATCTTCGAGAGAAAAAAATCCAAAAACGCATACAAATCAACTTCGAGTCAAACGTCAAAAACAAAAATGTTACAGAAACGAGATACAATCAACACCATATAAACGCGTCCCGCGTGCAGCTCGGCCTCTGGAACAGGGTCGTCCCCGACGGGCGACTCGAAGCCGAGGTGGACGCGCTGGTGGAGGTCCTGCTCTCGAAGAACCAGCAGGCGGTGCGCCAGCTGAAGTTCATCATCAACCGGGGGGTCGAGGCCGACCTCTACACCGCCCAGGGCTTCGAGGCGCTGTCGGCGGGACTCACCGGAGCAGTGAACGGCGCCTGGCAGGTGCCTGACGCCGACGCAGGCGAGGGAGTTGCGGCATTCACCGACAAGGGCAGCCTCTGGCAGCAGCGTCGCGGGCTGGCGCGGGAGTTCTGGTCCGACCCGGGCTCTACCGCCGCCTGACCTTGAACGTCCGCGTCACCTGCCCGCGGTGCTCGCCCTTGGTCGCGAACAGCTTGCAGCTTGTAGAAGCCGGGCAGCTCGAGGGCGGCGACCTGCAGGTACGCGGTGCCGAGGGTGTTCGTCACCCGCTCGCGCCACCGCACCGGCGTCTTGCCGTCCTGAGAGTAGATCTGGAAGAAGAGATGGCTCTGCGGCGAGGGCACGAACCGCTTGCCGTCCCTGACCTTCACGTGCACCTTCACCGGCAGCGAGTCGCCGACCGGAGTCTGCTTGGGCATCTCGAGCTCCACCTTCAGCGGGCTGCGGCCCGGCGGGCCCGCGGCGGGCCGGCTGCGCGGATCGCGTCCCTCCTCGCGGCGGACCCGCTCCGCGATACGCCGGCGAGCGCGCCGGTTGCGCACCGTGGGCCGTAGGCCGGTCCTCGATGCGTAGTTGCCGAAGTTGTCCGTCGCCACGAGGTAGTAGCTCGGCTGGACGTAGTACGGCAGCCGGATCCTCTGTGAGAAGGCGCCGTCCCGGTCGGTCTTGAACTCTCCGCGCTTGGCGCCGTGGTAGTACACGGTCACGCGGGACTTGAAGCGGAAGCCCGTGCCGCTCACCTGCAGGTGCCTGTCGGTGGTCCGGAACCTGATCCTCGCCCGCCGGTGGAGCTTCTGGACCTTGTAGACCCAGGCGCGGCCCTCGTGGTTGCGGTACACGACGTGCATCAGCTTGCCGCCGTACGCCTCGATGAAGCGGCGAAACCGCTCCTGGTGTGCGCCGTCGACGAGCGGGTTCTCGGGCGGGTCGTCACCCTCGTTGGTGTAGTAGACGAGGTACGACACCTCGCGGTTCCTGATCAGGATCGGCGGCCAGTGTGTGCTCCAGTCCGCCGACGGCGCCCCGTCCGGAGCGGGACTCGGATTCAGCACCTTTCCACCGGGGACGATCGTCGCCAGCCGGAACCGCCCGAACGGATACGCGTCGCGCCGGGCGTAGAACGCCAGCGCGTACTGCGCGGAGCCCTTGGACATGGTCATCACGCCCGCATCCTTGGACGTGTTCTGCTTCAGCCACAGCGCCGCCTCGCGCAGCCCGAAGTACGAGTCCGACTTCACCGACGCGAGGACCGGTGATGCCGTTGCGGCAAAGATTGCGAAGCCTGCCAGGACGGTGGCCGTCCGCCCCACGCTGAGCCCCAGACGTGCCCCGAGGCGGCGCGGGCGCCTCGACCAGGCGACGAACTCGATCGCGATGTCGTGCACGGCCCGCCCTGCGAGCACCGACAGGGCCGGGATCAGCGGCAGCACGTAGTTGAACGCCTTCAGGGGATAGAACTGGAAGAACAGGGCGGCGACGAGCACCCAGAACAGGAGCAGGCGGTCCCCGGTCGTCCAGCGCTTCACGGCCAGCCCGATGCCGATCAGCCAGATCAGCGGCGTGACGAAGCCCTCGAACGAGATCAGCTTGTCGACGTAGTAGTACCAGGGCACGTGTGCCACCCGGTCACCGCTGTCGGCCAGGAACTCGAGCAGCTGGTCGCCCTTCAGCGCCAGCTGCACCAACACCGGGATGAAGAACACCGTGAACGCAAGGCCGGCCAGCAGCACGCGGCGCACGCTGAGGAGGCCGAGCTGGCGCGACACGAGCAGGTAGTTGACCGCGATCACGAGCACCAGCCCACCCGTCACCTTGGCCTGGATCGTCCATGCGAGAGCGGCCGCGAACGCGTACAGCCAGCGATCCCGGCCGGTCATCAGCCACTTCGCGAAGAACATCAGCGACAGCGAGAACAGGAACACGAGCGTCGAGTCGAGCAGCGCCAGCCTCCCGAGCAGCACCCCGTACCCGCTGAGCGCGAGGAAGAGCGCCGACAGCAGGCCGACATGCTTGCGAGTACAGCGTGCGGCCGAGCTCGAAGCACACCAGGACGGTGGCCGTGCTGAAGGCGATCGCCACCAGCCGTGCCGCGACGTCGGACACGCCGAACAGCAGGTACACGCCCGCCACGACCTGCTGGTAGAAGAGGAAGTTCGAGTTGCCCCGCGACGCGAGGACGAAGTAGCGATCGAGCTCGTCGTCGCCCGACAGGACCGCCGCCTGGCCGGCATAGACCGCCTCGTCGCCGCGCAGGCCGACATCCGTGATCGCCCCACAGGCGCGGCAGCGCGGCGATCCCGACGATCGCCCCCAGGAACAGGGCGGTGTGATGGCGCCACAGGAAGCGCGCGACCCCGCCCGCAAGGGACTCGAGGCCCGCCACCGGGTCGAAGCGGCGCACAGCGGGGCCGGCCTCGCGCCGGCGAAGCAGGCGGATGACCGGTCGAGCGGGCGCCCTCACCGCGGGCGGGTCAGCGGATCGGGCTCGCCATCACCGACGGCAGGCGCGTGCCACCAGTCCATCGTGCTGCTGGCGATCAGGGTCGCGGGCACGCTTGCCGAAGGCGTTCTCGACGACATCGCGCTCCGCGCGCTTGAGGTCGTGGCCGTTCATGCCGTGCAGGAACCCCTCGATCTCGGAGTAGGGGGGAAATCCGAAGGCGTCCTCGCAGTTGGCGAACAGGATCTCCAGCGCCTCGTCGTGGTCGAGCTCGCCGCTCGAGGTCGTGGTCGCGCTCGATCACCACCAGTCCGGCGATCTTGGCCTCGGGCGCGACGCGCGCCGTCGGGATCAGCCGGTCGATGTCGTACTTCGGCGGCGGGATCAGCCGCTGGACGACCGCGTTCAGCGTGGCCGCCGGGATCCGCAGCGTCGGCCAGCACGCATCGCGAAGCGCCGGCCCGTGCGCGAGTGCAGGCGGCTCTGGGGAATCAGCTTGATCCGCTCGCGCCGTGACAGCAGCGGTGTCTGCACCGCGTGCGACGGTGTGGCGGCTGATCGTGAGCGGCTTCGGATACGCGAGCACGCGCCCGTCCGGGCACACGATCGTGAGGTCGTCCGACAGGAACGAATACGGGAAGTGGTCGAGCAGCTTGAGCGTCGTGGTCGTCTTGCCGGTGTCGGTGCGGGCCGTGAGCATGAACGCGTGGTCACCGTCCGCGAAGCAGGCGGCGTGCACGAGCGCGTAGCCCTTGGCTCGCGAAGGTCCACCGCAGGATCGGCTCCACCACGTTCGTGTAGAGCACGTGCGGCGAGCGCTCGCAGCAGCGGCGAGGCGATCACCTCGATGCGCTCCCCCACCTGCGAGATCTCGACCCCGAAGCCGAACGCCCGCGAGGCCCTCGGTGTACCGGATGCTGCGCGACGGCGTGCAGAGGCACCAGGTCGGAGAAGAGCTCGGCGGGGTTCCTGTCCGTTCAGCGAATGCCCGTTGCCGTTGCCATTCGCGTTGCCGTTGTGCGGCGAGTGGCCGTTGCCGTTCTGCGGCGGCCCGCCGTTGCCGTTGTGTGCCACCACGCCGTTCGTCTCGGCCGGCTTCTGCATCTGCCCGATCCGCACGCGGATGTTCGGGCGGCCGAACGCCTCCGGGCGTGAGAAACCGCTGCAGCTCGGGCAGCCGCACCTCGGAGGTGACGGTGACGATGCCCGTGGATGTCGTAGCTGTAGGAGTCGACCTCGCGCCGCTGGGCCTTTGCCCAGATCCACACGTCCGCCACGCCGAAGCGGATCACGGTGAGCGCGACCAGCGACAGGACGTTCGCAAGCAGGAGTTGATGCCGAGGCCGCTCGTCAGCACGACCAGCAGCGGCACGCGCAGCGCCAGCGCGAGCGTTGTTCATCGCGAAGAACATCGCGGCCCGGCGCCTGCGGCTGCGCTCGTGGTCGCGGCCGCCGAACACCCATGCCTCGGTGAGGCAGAAGTTCCACAGCGTCGATCCCTGGGTCGCGAGGATCGCCGCCAGCGACGTAGTAGATGCCCGATCACGTCGGCGAACAACGCCAGGAGCAGCGTGTTCACGACCAGCCCGGTCGCGCCCGACGACCGTGAAGCGCCCGAACCGGGCGGAGAGCTGGCCGAGCTCCAGGCGGCCGAGCTGGCCCAGGTACCGCAGCGCCTCGCGCACCGAGGCCTTCGTGTCGACCGGCGTTTCGCTCGCCGAACCCGAACGGGACCTCGGACACGCGCAGGCCGGGAGTCCTGACCAGGATCTCCAGCAGGATCTTGAAGCCGCGCGGGCGCAGGCAGTCGAGATCCACGGCCTCGCGCCGCACGATGAAGCATCCGCTCATCGGGTCGCTCACGTGCCACAGCCGCGTCGGGAACAGCAGCATCGCGGCGCGCGTCGAAACGCGCGACAGCGCCGTGCGCATGCGGCTGAACGTGCCCTTGTCGCCTCCGCGGCAGAAGCGGCTCGCGACCACCACGTCCGATCCGGTCTCCATCGCCTCGCTGTACATGTCCTCGAGCAGCTCCGGCGGGTGCTGGAGGTCGGCGTCCATGACGCACACGAACGGCGCGCGTGCAGCCCGGATCCCCGCGACAACAGCGCCCCCCAGGCCGCCGGCGCGATCCGCCGGGCGGCGGTGGATCAGGTACACGGCGCGCGAGGAGTCGATGCTGCCGAATCGCGTCCGGAGTGCCGTCGTCGCTGTCGTCGACGAAGATGACCTCGACCGGCAGATCGGGGAGCACGCGCTCCAGCCGGGCCACGAGCGGCCCCACGTTCTCCGCCTCCTCACGGGTCGGAAGTACGACCGAGATCGCCGGCGTGTGACCGTTCAGCTCCGGCCCGGACGGCCGCGCCAGCGGCTCTACCGTTGCCGGGATCGCCTCATTTTCACGCGACCGAGCGCGCAGCTTGAACACGTGTGCCACGCTCGTCTAGCCCGCAATCCCTGCGGCGCGCCAACTGCGAAACGGCGCACCCGCGTATCTCCCCCACACCTGCCAAATCCACATCCATGTCTTGCCTCCTCCGTGCCCTCCTCCGTGCAGCGGGCTGAACATAACGCAAATTGGGGATTTAAAGCAAGGGCCAATTTTCGGACACCTCGTCAACTCATGAGTTCGCGATGAGCGCCAGATGAGTGTGCCACCCCTTGAACCCGTGACTGCAGTGGGATAGGTTCACCTCGACAAGGGTTGTCATCGGATACGGCAAGGGGGCCGGGGAAAGGTCGTCTCGGGAGTCAGGATGGCGAGGGACGGGCAGGGGGCATGACGTTGAGTCGGCCTACGCGAACGACGGTCTCGTTCGCGATCCTTGTCACGCTCTGCCTCCTTGGCCTCGCCGGTCACACCCTGGCGGGCACGGCCGCCGCCGCAGATCCCGTGATCGCCGCGGCCGGCGACGTCGCGTGCAGCGCCTCGAGCTCCAACTACAACGGCGGCAACGGCACCGCGGACAAATGCCGCCAGAAGTACACCTCCGACCTGCTGGTGAACGCCGGGCTGGCGTCGGTGCTCGTGCTGGGCGACTCGCAGTACGAGAGCGCCAGCCTGTCCGGCCTGAACAACTCCTACCACCCGACCTGGGGCCGGGTGAAGTCCATCACCCGCCCGGCGGCCGGCAACCACGAGTACAAGACCGCCGGCGCCGCGGGCTACTTCGACTACTTCAACGGCGTCGGCGCGGCCACGGGCCCGGCCGGCGACCGCTCGAAGGGCTACTACAGCTTCAACGTCGGCACCTGGCACCTGATCGCGCTCAACTCGACCGACCACTGCACGATCGTGCCCTGCGGCGGTCGGCTCCGCGCAGGAGACGTGGCTGAAGGCCGACCTCGCCGCGAACGCGGCCAAGTACTGCACGCTCGCCTACTGGCACGACCCGCGCTTCAACTCGGGCCACGACGGCAACGCGGACGAGATGGCAGCCGCTGTTCCAGGCGCTCTACAACGCCGACGCCGACGTGGTCCTCGGCGGCCACGCCCACGACTACGAGCGCTTCGCGCCCCAGAACCCGAGCGGCCAGCTCGACAACGCGCGCGGCATCCGCCAGTTCGTGGTCGGCACCGGCGGCGCGTTCTTCACCAGCGTCAGCACGCCGAAGCCCAACAGCCAGGTCCGCCAGAACAACACCTACGGCGTGCTGAAGCTGACCCTGCGCCCGACGAGCTACGACTGGCAGTTCGTCTCGGAGAGCAACAAGCCGTTCACCGACTCCGGCACCGGGCAGTGCCACGGCTCGCACGCCGCCGCCGCCGACGGACACGACAGAAGCCGACGCGTGCCCGGCAACCTCACCGCCACCGCCGAGCACCGGCCAGGTGGCGCTGAACTGGAACGCCGTCGACCGACAACGTGGGCGTCACCGGCTACAAGGTCTACCGCGGCGGCACGGAGATCGCGAGCCTCGGCGACCGCGACCTCCTACACCGACACGACCGTCGCGGGAAGCACCACCTACAGCTACACGGTGCGCGCGGTGGACGCGGCCGGGAACCTCTCCGACCCCAGCAACACGGCCAGCGCCACGACGCCCGCCACGACGAACTTCACGATTCCGCCGGAGGCCGACGCCCGGGTGAGCGAGTCCACGCCCACGACCAACTACGCGACGTCCAACCTGCGCACGGACGGCGGCACCAACGCGCGGCACCGACAGCTTCCTGCGCTTCACCGTGGCTGGAGTCGCGGGCAGCGGTGCAGAACGCCAAGCTGCGCATCCACGCCTACACCGCCACCGTGGACGGCCCGGCCGTGTACACGACCAGCAATTCCTGGAGCGAGAACACGCTCAACTGGAACACCCGCCCGCTTCGCACCAGCGCCGCGACGGACGACAAGGGCGCGATCGCCGCCAACACATGGGTCGAGTACGACGTGACGCCGTTCGTGACCGGGAACGGCACGTACAGCTTCACCCTCGCGCAGACCTCGAGCGACGGCGTCGACTTCCGTGCTCGCGAGTACACAGCGAACCGCCCGGAGCTGGTGCTGACGACCGGCGCCGACAGCCAGAAGCCCACGCCGCCGGGCAACCTGAAGGCCACCGCGGGCACGGGCCAGGTGGCGCTCACCTGGCAGGCCTCGACCGACAACGTCGGGGTCACGGGCTACCGCGTATTCCGCGGCACCACGCAGATCGCGAGCTCTGGGCGCGTCGGCGACGTCCCACACCGACACCGGCCTGGCCCCGGGCCCCTACAGCTACACGGTGCGCGCGATCGACGCCGCGCGGAACCTCTCCGACCCGAGCAACACGGCGAGCGCGACGGTGCCGGACACGACGAAGCCGACGGCCGCCGGCGAACCTCACCGCCGACGGCGGGCACCGGCCAGGTCGCCCTGACCTGGCAGGCCTCGACCGACAACGTGGGCGTCACCGGCTACCGGGTGTTCCGCGGCACCACGCAGATCGCGACCCTGGGCGCCGCCGCGACGTCCTACACGGACACCGGCCTCGCCGCCGGGCCCCTACAGCTACACGGTGCGCGCGATCGACGCGGCGCGGCAACCTCTCCGACCCGAGCAACACGGCGAGCGCCACCGTCCGCGACACGACCAAGCCGACCGCGCCCGGCAACCTTCACGGCCACCGCAGGCACGGCCCAGGTCGCGCTCGACCTGGCAGGCCTCGACCGACAACGTCGGCGTGACCGGCTACCGGGTGTTCCGTGGGACCAGCAGATCGCGAGCTCGTCGGCGCGTCGGCGACCTCCTACACCGACACCGGCCTCGCCGCCGGGCCCTTACAGCTACACCGTGCGGGCGATCGACGCCGCCGGAACCTTCGGACCCGAGCAACACGGCGAGCGCGACCGTCCCCGACACGACGAAGCCGACCGCGCCCGGCAACCTCACGCGCGACCGCGGGCGCGGGCCAGGTCGCGCTGGCGCTGGCAGGCCTCGAGCGACAACGTGGGGTGACCGGCTACCGGGTGTTCCGCGGCGCGCACGAGATCGCGAGCCTCGGCGCGACCGCGACGCTCCCACACGGACACGGGCCTCGCCCCCGGCCCCTACAGCTACACGGTGCGGGCGGTCGACGCCGCGCGCAACCCCTCCGACCCGAGCAACACGGCGACCGCCACGGTGCCCGACACCACCGCACCGGCCGTACCCCAGAACCTCACGGCGACA
>CAVSXO010000028.1:0-24655 GCA_963731895.1 uncultured Solirubrobacterales bacterium | reverse complement strand
CCCACGTGAAGCGGTCCTTGTGCGGTTCGAGCACGGGGCGGGTCTCATCCGTGAGCCCGGGATCCTCGAGCCAGGCGTCCGGGAACGCCTCCGCCACGCGCCGGTAGAGATCCGGGTCGGGCGGCTGGTCCACGACGGTGCCCTTGTAGAAGCCCTTGAAGTCGACGGAGTCGACCGCGCCCGTCGCGACCAGCTCGGCGATCAGCTCGTCGGACCAGTCGCTCACCGGGTCGAGCTTGAACCGCAGCGATCGGATAGCGATCGAGGCGCTTGCGGACCGGCTCGATCGTGGGCGGCTGGCCCGAGCCGCAGCGACACGACGAACGTCACCGGGCGCGCCTCGCGACCGAGCGCCTGCGCAAGGGAAGCGCCGGCCTGGCGCAGCGCGAGGTCGAGCGCGGCGATCTCGAACGCCCACCGGCGGTACAGCCGCGACACGTCGCGCACGGGCTCGGCCGGGAACAGGTCGAGCTCCCCGACGTGCTCGCAGAAGCTCCCGATCGTCCAGGAGCCGGCCAGCTCCTGCACCGGCCCGGCCTCCTGGAGCGCGACGTGGTCGAGCGCGTCGTAGGTGACGTCCTCGCCGATGCCCTCCTCGCCCGGCGCCGCCATGCGGATCACCGTCGTGAGCGCGCGTGAAGTCGCTCGACACCTCCTGCTCGAGCGGCTCCAGCTCGTAGCGCTCGATCTCGAGCGGCAGCGCCGCCAGCCGTTCGAAGGTGCTCATGTGATTAGACGCCCGGCTCCGGCCGCACGGCGGACATGCGCGCCGCGCGCCGCTGCTGCAGCACCGTCAGCAGCATCAGCGCCAGCGTCACGAAGAAGATCATCGTCGCGATGATGTTGATCTGGGGCGGGATCGCGACGCGCGCCGCGCCCCACACGAACAGCGGGAACGTGACGGTCGAGCCGGAGTTGAAGTTCGTGATCACGAAATCGTCCACCGACAGCGCGAAGGCGAGCAGCGCCGCGGCCAGCACTCCCGGCGCGATCAGCGGCAGGGTGATGCGCATGAACGTCTGGAACCCGTTCGCGCCCAGGTCCTGCGCCGCCTCCTCGAGGCTGCGGTCGAACCCGATCAGCCGCGACCGCACTGTAACGACCACGAAGCTGATGTTGAACATCACGTGCGCGATCAGGATCGTCGTGAAGCCGGTCGAGTAGCCGATCGCGATGAACAGCGACAGCAGCGACGCGCCCAGCACGATCTCGGGAGAGGCGAGCGGCAGGAAGATGAAGAAGTTGGTGGGGGCGCGGCCTCGGAACTGGTAGCGCACGAGCGCGAGCGCCATCATCGTGCCGAGCGCCGTCGCGATCACGGTCGACAGCGCGGCGATCTGGATCGAGTTGACCAGCGCCTCCTGCAGGCCCGGCACGCCGAACGGGTCCTTCCAGTGCTCGAGCGTGAACCCCTGCCACGTGAAGTTGAACCGGCCCGCGGGGTCGTTGAACGAGAACAGGATGATGATCGCGATCGGGGCCAGCAGGTAGATCAGCGCGAGCGCCGCGTACAGGTTCAGCGACTGGTCGAGCAGCCAGCGGCCGAACGCGAGCGCGCGCCGGTGGCGCACGGGGCGCACGCGCGTCGTGACGCGTCGCCGCCTCCATCAGCGCGCCTCCACGCCCATCAGCGACTCGGTGCCCACGAGCCGGGCCCAGATCAGCACGACCACCAGCACGAGCGCCATCAGGATGAACGACAGCGCCGCCGCGGTCGGATAGTCGGTCAGCTCCAGGAAGCGGCTCTGGATCACGTTGCCGATCATCGACTGGCGCGGCGTGCCGAGCAGCTCGGCGTTGATGAAGTCGCCGACCGCCGGTATGAACGTGAGCAGCGAGCCGGCCACCACGCCGGGCGCCGCGAGCGGCAGCGTCACGCGCGTGAACACGGCCCGGCGCGTGCCGTACAGGTCGTAGCCGGCCTCGAGCATGCGCGGGTCGATCCGCTCGAGGCTCGCGTACAGCGGCAGGATCATGAACGGGCAGGAAGTTGTAGGTGATGCCCGCGATCACCGCCGCCGTGGTCGCGAGCAGGCGGCCGTCGTCGGCCGAGCATGCCGACCGAACTGCAGCACGTTCACCACCAGGCCGCTGTCCGCGAGGATCGTCTGCCACGACAGCGTGCGGATCAGGTACGTGATGAAGAACGGCACGATCACGAGCAGCAGCAGCGCGTTCTTCCACTTGCCGCCGCGGAACGCGATCGCGTAAGCGAGCGGGAAGCCGATCAACGAACGCGATCAGCGTGGCGACACCGGCGTACACGAACGAGCGCACGAGCTGCTCGTCGTAGTTCGCGAGCGCGTCCGTGTAGGTCTGGAAGTTCCACGCGAACTCGAAGCCCGGTGAAGATCGTCCCCTCCTCGAGGGACTGGCGGGCCATGTAGTAGAGCGGGACCGCGAAGAACAGCAGCAGCCACGCGAGGCCGGGCGCGAGCAGCAGGTACGGGAGCAGCCCCCGCCGCCGCTGCAGGATGCTCACGCCCGGCCCGCCAACGTTTCGCTACGCGCCGATCGCGCGCTGGAAGGCGGCCTCGATCTCGGCTTCCTCGTCCTCGGGGAACGTCTTGAAGTTGTGCGCGTTCTTGAGGTCCGGGAAGACCAGCTCGCTCTGCGCGATCTCTGGGCTGCGCTTCTCGAGGATCTCGCGGGCGCCCTTCACCGGCGGCACGTATTGGATGTACTCCGTGAGCGCCGCCTGGATCTCCGGCCGGTAGACGAAGTCGATCATCTTCTGGGCCGTGAACGCGTGCGGCGCGCCGACCGGGATCTGCATGCTGTCGGTGAAGATCATGAACCCCTCTTCGGGCTGGCTGGTACGCGATGTTCTCGTTGTCGGGGACCAGCTGCACCGCGTCGCCCGACCAGCCCAGGACCGCGGTCGAGTCGCCCCTCACGAGCGCAGGTCCGTACTCGTTGCCGGTGAAGCGCCTGATCTGGCCGTCCCTCGACGCCTTCTCGAGCTTCTCGATCGCGGCCAGCGCCTGGTCCTTGGTCGCCTTCTCGGGCTCGATGCCCTCGCCCAGCAGCACCGAGCCGACCGTGTCGCGCATCTCGGTCAGGAACGTCACCTTGCCCTTGAACTTGGGGTCGAAGAGGTCGTTGATGCTGCGTCAGCTCGCCCCCGGTCTTGTCCTTGCGGTAGATCAGCAGCACCTGGCCCGACTGCCACGGCATCGAGATCTCCCGCTTGGGATCGAAGTCGGGGCTCGCGACCGCGTCTTCGATGTTCTTGACCGCGTTCGGCATCTCGCTCTTGTCGAACTTCTGCACGAAGCCGAGCCGGTTCATCCGGCCGGCCATCCAGTCGGTCACGACGTGCAGATCGCGGCCGCCCGAGTTGCCCTGCGCGTACTGCTGGCGCACCTTGCCGAAGAACTCGACGTTGTCGTTGATCTCCTCGACGTACTTGACCGTGGTGCCGTACTCCTTCTTGAACTTGTCGAGGGTCGGGTGCTGCTTTCCGTCGACGTCCATGTAGTACGGCCAGTTCGCGAACGTGAGCGTCTTCGGCGATCTCGCCCTTCGGGATCACCTTCGCCTCGCTCGAGCCGCCGCCGCCGTCGTCGTCGCCGCAGGCGGCCAGGAACCCGACCAGGCCCAGGCTGAGCGCGCCCGCGCCACCCGCGCTTCATCAGCGTCCTGCGACTCAGGCCCGAGGCCTGCATCGCATCGAGCGCTCGCTCGATGTCCCAATCGGATGACTTGCTCACTTGCTCTCCTCTCTCACTTCGTTGCTCATGCCGGGGCCGGAACCGTATCCGGCCGGCGTTCTTCATCGGAAGGTCGTTCCTGCGCCGGGGTGCCGCTCGCTGCGACGAGGTGCATGTGCTCCGGCGACCACGACAGCCGCACGCGGGCGCCCGCGCCCGGCAGCCGCTGTCGCTCGGCCTCGTCCGCGTTGGGCACCAGCACCGTCAGCGGCACGTCGCCGGCCAGCTTGACGACCATCTGCGTGGCCGTGCCCAGGTAGACCGCGGACTCCACCAGGCCCTCGACGCTCGGCCGCCCGGCGGGCGCCGGCTCCTCCACCAGCGCGATCTGAAGCTTCTCCGGCCGGACCACGATGTGGCACCGCGTCTCCCGGTGCGACGCCATCGCCCCGGCGTGCGCACGGTCGGGCCGCTGTCGAGGCGCACGTCCACCTGGCCTCCGCTCACCGCCTCGACCGACCCCGGCATCAGGTTCGAGACGCCGATGAAGCCGGCGACGAACTCGGTGCGCGGACGCTCGTACACCTCCTCCGGCGGATCGAGCTGCTCGATCACGCCGTGATTCATGACCGCGATGCGGTCGGACATCGTGAGCGCCTCCTCCTGGTCGTGCGTCACGTAGACGAACGTGATCCCGACCTCCCGCTGGATGCGCTTCAGCTCCACCTGCAGGCCCTTGCGCAGCTTCAGGTCGAGCGCGCCGAGCGGCTCGTCGAGCAGCAGCACGGCGGGCTCGTTGATGAGCGCCCGAGCCAGCGCGACGCGCTGCTGCTGGCCGCCGGACAGCTGCCGCGGCTTGCGCTTCGCCTCGGCGGCGAGCCCGACGCGCTCGAGCTCCTCGCGCACGCGGCGGCGCACCTTGTCCTTGGGCACGCCCTTCCGGCGCAGCCCGAAGGCGACGTTGTCCTCGACGCTCAGGTGAGGGAAGAGCGCGTAGCTCTGGAACACGGTGTTCGTCGGCCGCTTGAACGGCGGCACCCCCTCGACGTCGACGCCGTCGATCAGGACGCGACCTTCGGTGGGCTCCTCGAAGCCGGCCACCATCCGCAGGGTCGTGGTCTTGCCGCAGCCGCTGGGCCCCAGCAGCGTGAAGAACTCTCCCGCCGCGATCGTCAGGTCGAGGGACCGGACCGCGGTGACGTCGCCGAACCGCTTCGTGACGCGCTCCAGCTCGACGCTGGGGCGCCCGAGCTCAGCCGCTCTCGCTCCGGCACGAGCGCTCATCTGACCGCCTGAACGCTAGGGACGAGCAAGGACGGCTGCAACTGGCAACCGCACCAAGCACCGAGTCGATGAATTAGCCTCGTCGACCAACGGACCTAGTAGACGTTTGGCCCATGAGCGGCCATGAACCGGTTGTGACTACGCCGGTAAGGATATATCGTTGTGCAGATCGGCGAGTCAGGTCCGATCCGAGGAGAGTAAGCGTGGCCACCAACGTCGGCATCGAGCAAGCGGTCCCCGCGCAGGCGGCCGGAGAGCGACCTCCAGCAGCTCGCCAAGCGCCATCTGTGGATGCACTTCACGCGGATGGGCGCCTACGCACGACCACGAGGTGCCCGTGATCGTGCGTGGCGAGGGGTGCTACGTCTACGACGAGCACGGCAACCGCTACCTGGACGGCCTCTCGGCCCTGTTCTGCGTCAACGCCGGGCACGGCCGCGCCGAGCTCGGCGACGCGGCGGCGCGCCAGGCGCGGGAGCTCGGCTTCTACGTGAACTGGAGCTACGCGCACCCGCCCGCGATCCAGCTCGCGGCGCGGATCGCGTCGCTCGCGCCCGGGGGACCTGAACCGCGTGTTCTTCACCTCCGGGGGCTCCGAGGCGGTCGAGTCCGCCTGGAAGCTGGCCCGCAACTGGCACCGGATCCGCGGCGACGGGCAGCGCACGAAGCTGATCGCCCGCGAGCTCGCCTACCACGGCACGACGCTGGGAGCCCTGGCCGCAACCGGTCTCACCGTCGCTGCGCACGCCCGTTCGAGCCGCTGACGCCGGGCGGGTGTCACGTCCCGAACACGAACAGCTACCGCTGGCCGGACGGGCGCGATCCGCTGTGGGCCGCCGACGCGATCGAGGAGCGGATCCTGTTCGAAGGCCCGGAGACGGTCGCCGCGGTGATCCTCGAGCCCGTCCAGAACGCCGGCGGCTGCTTCGTCCCGCAGGAGGGCTATTTCCAGCGCGTGCGCGAGATCTGCGACCGCCACGGCGTGCTGTTGATCTCCGACGAGGTGATCTGCTCGTGGGGGCGCCTGGGCCACTGGTTCGGATGCGAGCGCTACGGCTACCAGCCCGACCTGATCACGACCGCCAAGGGCCTCACCTCGGCATACGCGCCGATGGGCGCCCTGATCGCCTCCGACCGGATCGCCGAGCCGTTCATGGAGGACGAGGCGCATGTTCGCGCACGGCTTCACGTTCGGCGCCCACCCGGTCGCGGCCGCGGTCGCGCTCGCGAACCTCGACATCTTCGAGCGCGAGGACCTGTGCGGCCACGTGCGCGAGCACGAGGCGGAGTTTCGCGAGACGCTCGAGGGGCTGCGCGACCTGCCGATCGTCGGCGACGTGCGCGGCGCCGGCTACTTCCACGCGATCGAGCTGGTGAAGGACCGGGACACCAAGGAGAGCTTCGACGAGGAGGAGTCCGAGCGGCTGCTGCGCGGGTTCCTGTCCGGCGAGCTCTACCGGCGCGGCCTGATCTGCCGCGCCGACGACCGCGGCGACCCGGTCGTGCAGCTCGCCCCGCCGCTGATCGCCGGCGAGGAGCAGTTCGAGGAGATCGAGGCGGTCCTGCGCGTCGGTGCTGAGCGAGGCGTACGACCGCATGGTCGCCTGAGGCGGCGCGGACGGCGAGGAGCAGATTCGATGCTGACGGTCCAGGGACTGCTCGACGAGCTGGGCCTCTCGCTCGCCGCCGGCAGGGAGTCGGCGGAGGCGCCGATCCGCTGGGTGCACATCAGCGAGCTGCTCGACCCGACCCCCTGGATGTCGGGAGGCGAGCTGCTCCTCACGACCGGGATCCAGCTCACCGACCCCGACGAGCAGCGCGCGTTCGTGCGGCGGCTCGTGGACCACCACGTCGCCGGCCTCGGGTTCGGTGTCGGCCTCGAGCACGACGACGATCCCGCAGGCGATGGTCGAGGAGGCCGAGCGGCACGGGTTCCCGCTGTTCGAGGTGCCGTACGAGATGCCGTTCATCGCGATCACCGAGAAGGCGTTCGGGCGGCTGGTCAACGAGCAGTACGAGGTGCTCCAGCGCGGGATCGCGGTCCACCGCCGGCTGGAGCAGCTCGTGCTCGAGCAACGCGGGCTGGGCGAGGTCGCGCAAGGCGCTGTCGGCCGCGATCGGCGGCGCCGTCGTGCTGCTCGACCCCCACGGCGCCGCCGATGGCATCCGCGACCTTCCGCCGCGAGATTCCGGCCGCGGCGCTGGAGGCGATCCGCGCCGAGGCGACCGAGCGCAACGAAGCCGGGCCGCGCGGTGGCCTTCGAGCCGGCCCACGACGAGGTCGTCGGGCCGCGCGCTCGCGCTGCCGGTCGCAGCCGAGCCGCGCGGGCCGCGTGTGTGGCTCGTTGCGATCCGCGACGCCGGCGGCCTGGGCGAGTTCGAGCGCCTGATCCTCCAGCAGGCGGTCACGGTGGTGGCGCTCGAGCTGATGCGCCGCCGCGTCGTGCGCGACACCGAGCGCCGGCTCGCCGGCGACGTGCTCGACGAGGTGGTCGAGGGCGAGCTCGACGAGGCCGAGCTGCGCGGCCGGCTGCGTCCGTTCGGGATCGGGGACCGGGCCGCGGTGCTGGTGTTCAGCGGTCGCGAACGCCGACGGCGCGGAGGAGGCGCTCGAGCGGCATCCTCGGCGAGGCTGGGTGCCCAGGGCCTGGTCGCGACGCGGGAGGAGCTGCTGTGCGCGATCGTCGACGGCTCGGCAGGAGACCCGCTGGAGCTGGCGGCGCGGGTGCGCACCGGTGCTGGCCGAGGAGCATGGCGCCGTGCGCGCCGCCGGCAGCAGGGTGGCCGCCACCGGCACGCTGCGGCGCAGCTTCCACGAGGCGAGCTACGCGCTGGAGGCGACCGCGATGCTCGACGGCCGCGCGCCCGAGGTCTCCTCGTGGCAGGACCTCGGCGCGCTCCAGTTCCTGCTCTCGGTGCAGGACGACGAGGCGCTGCGCCTCTACACCGACAGCGTGCTGGGCCCGATCGAGAGCGGCGAGGGCGAATACGGCGGCGAGCTGCTGCGCTCGCTGGAGGCGTTCGTCGAGCACAACGGCCAGTGGGAGCGCGCCGCGCGCGAGCTCTTCTGCCACCGGCACACCCTGCGCTACCGGATCCGGCGGGTCGAGCAGCTGACCGGCCGCGACCTCTCGAGCGCGCGCGACCGGATCGAGTTCTGGCTGGCGCTGAAGGCGCGGGAGCTGGTGAGCGTGAAGGCGCGAGCTGACGGTCGCCGTCCTCGGCGCCGGCGGCACGATCGCGCCGGCCGTGATCAGGGACCTTGCAGAGTCGGACGAGGTGGCCGCGCTGCGGCTGCTGGACGTCGACGAGAGGCGAGCGGCGG
Source organism: uncultured Solirubrobacterales bacterium (assembly GCA_963731895.1). Lineage (GTDB taxonomy): Bacteria > Actinomycetota > Thermoleophilia > Solirubrobacterales > JBBDJG01 > CAVSXO01. The sequence continues at coordinate 16,393 of CAVSXO010000028.1, read as the reverse complement.
CCGCCGCCCGCGAGCACGGCCGGGGCCGTGCGCAGGCGCGAGCGGCCGACGCCCGCACCGGGCTGGAAGCGCGAGCTCGAGCGGACTGCGACGTGCTCGTCAACTGCGCCAGCTACCGCGTGAACCTGGAGGCGATGCGGGCGTGCCTTGCCGCCGGGTGCCACTACATCGACCTCGGCGGCCTGTACTGGCTGACCGGGCGCCAGCTCGAGCTGCATGAGGAGTTCGAGCGAGCGGGGCTGCTCGCGCTGCTCGGCATGGGCTCCAGCCCGGGCAAGACGAACGTGATGGCCGTCGCCGCGGTCCGCCGCCTCCAGGCCCCGGTCGAGCGGCTCGACGTGATGGCCGCCGGCCGCGACCTCGACCCCGCCGGCCGGGCCCTCCTATCCCTACGCGCTGCAGACGCTGGTCGACGAGCTGACGCTGCCGCCCGGTCGTCGTGCGGGGCGGGGACGCCGTCGGAGATCGAGCCGCTCAGCGACGGCGGGTCCGTCGACTTCGGCGAGCCGATCGGCGCGGCGCCGACGATCCACACGCTGCACTCCGAGCTGCGCACGTTCCCGGAGAGCTTCGGCTGCCGGGAGGCGAGCTTCCGCCTCTCGCTGGCGCCCGCCGTGCTCGAGCGGGTGCGCGAGCTGGCATCGGCGCCGCCCGAGCGCGTCGCGGCCGCCGCGGCGGAGGCCTCTCCCCCCTCCTCCGAGCACCGTCTCGGTGCACGTGGTCGACGCTTACAGCAGGGGGGCGCAGGGTCAGGGTGCGCGCCGTGACCGAGCCCGTCGGCCGAGTGGGGGCTCGGCGGCGGGGTCGTCTCGACCGGCGCTCCCGCAGCCGCGGCCGTGCGGCTGCTGGCGCGGGGCCGGATCGAGGCGCGCGGCGCGCTCCCGCCCGAACGCTGCGTCGAGCCCGAGGACCTGTTCCCGGAGCTGGAGCGCCGGGGTGCCCGGTTCGAGGTGACGGTCGAGACCGGCGTAGCGGCGTGAAGGTCGGGGTCCCCACCGAGATCAAGCCCGACGAGTACCGCGTGGCGCTCACGCCGGCAGGCGCGCGCGAGCTGCGCGAGCACGGCCACGAGGTGCTGATCCAGTCCGGCGCCGGCGAGGGCAGCTCCATCGAGGACGCCGCCTTCGCCGCGCAGGGCGCCCGCATGGTGCCCGACGCGGCCGCGGTCTTCGGCGAGGCCGACCTGGTGCTGAAGGTGAAGGAGCCCCAACCCGAGGAGGTCGCGCTGCTGCGCCCGGGGCAGATCCTCTTCACGTACCTGCACCTGGCGGCCGACGCGCGATCTGACCAGGGGCCTGTGCGAGTCGGGCGCCACGTGCATCGCCTACGAGACCGTCGAGGACTCGCACGGCCGCCTGCCGCTGCTCGCCCCGATGAGCGAGATCGCGGGGAAGCTCGCCACCCAGGCCGGCGCCTTCATGCTGGAGAAGCCGTTCGGCGGCCGCGGCATCCTGCTCGGCGGCGTGCCGGGGGTGGCGGCCGCGACCGTGATGATCATCGGCGGGGGCGTGGTCGGCATGAACGCGGCGTTCATCGCCGTCGGCATGGAGGCCGAGGTGTTCGTCTTCGACAAGTCGATCGACCGGCTGCGCGAGCTCGACATCGCGATGTCGGGGACGCGTCTCGACCGTGTACTCGTCGACGCTCGCGATCGAGGAGATGCTGCCGCGCGCGGACCTCGTGATCGGCGCGGTGCTGATCCACGGCGCGCGGGCCCCGCGGGTCGTGCGCCGCGAGCAGCTCGAAGCTGATGAAGCGCGGTGCGGTGCTGGTCGACGTCTCCATCGACCAGGGCGGATGCTTCGAGACCTCACGCCCGACGACCCACAGCGACCCGACCTACGAGGTCGACGGCGTGCTGCACTACTGCGTCGCGAACATGCCCGGAGCCGTGCCGATCACGTCGACCTACGCGCTCACCAACGCCACGCTTGCCGTACGTGCTCGCGCTCGCCGACCACGGCGTCGCGCGCGGTCGCGCGGGACCCGGGCCTGCGCCTGGGCGTCAACGTCGCCGGCGGCACGGTCACCCATCGCCGCCGTCGCCCAGAGCCTCGACATGCCGCTCGATGCCGCTCGACGAGGCGCTCGGCGGCGCCGTGTCCGGACTGCCTAGCCCATGATCGAGCCACAGAGGAGAGACACGATGGCGACCGTCGCACAGACCACCGAGATCCAGAACTTCATCGACGGCGAGCGCCGTCCGGCCGCGGACGGTCCAGCGAGCCGATCCTGAACCCGGCCACCGGCGAGCAGATCGCGACCGCCCCGCTGTCCGGCGAGGACGACGTCGACGCCGCGGTGCAGGCCGCCAAGCGCGCGTTCCCGGAGTGGTCCGAGACGCCGCCGGGCGAGCGCGCCCTGGCGCTGCTGCGAATCGCCGACGCGCTCGAGGAGCACGGCGAGGAGCTGTCGCGGCTCGAGTCGCTGAACGTCGGCAAGCCGATCGAGGCGATGACGCGGAGGAGATGCCGTTCCTGGTCGACAACCTGCGCTTCTTCGCCGGCGCGGCGCGCACCCTCCAGGGCCGTCGCCGCCGGCGAGTACATGAGCGGCTACACGTCGATGATCCGCCGCGAGCCGGTCGGCGTCGTCGGCCAGGTGGCGCCGTGGAACTACCCGCTGATGATGGCGATCTGGAAGATCGGGCCCGCGCTCGCCGCCGGGAACACGGTCGTGCTGAAGCCCTCCGAGCAGACGCCGCTGACCGCGGCGCGGCTCGCCGAGCTGGCGGCCGAGCACCTTCCGAAGGGCGTCCTGAACGTGATCTTCGGGCACGGCGAGCCGGCCGGCGCGGGCCTCGTGCGCCACCCCGACGTGGCGATGGTCTCGCTGACCGGCGACGTCGCGACCGGCAAGGAGGTCGCGCGCGCGGCGGCCGACTCGCTGAAGCGCGTGCACCTCGAGCTGGGCGGCAAGGCGCCGGTGATCGTGTTCGACGACGCCGACCTCGAGGCGGTCGTCGAGGGCGTCAAGGTCGCCGGCTACTTCAACGCCGGCCAGGACTGCACGGCCGCCACGCGCGTGCTGGCGGGGCCGAAGCTGCACGACGACTTCGTCTCCGGCCTCGGCGAGGCGGCCGGCTCGCTGAAGATGGGCGACCCGGGCGACGACGACACCGAGCTCGGCCCGGTCGTCTCGCAGGCGCAGCGCGAGCGCGTGACCGGCTTCCTCGACCGCGCCCCGGGCCACGCGCAGACGGTCGACCGGCGGCAAGGCGCCGCGAACGGCACGGGCTTCTTCGTCGAGCCGACCGTCGTCGCGGGCCTCGAGCAGGGCGACGAGATGATCCAGCGCGAGGTCTTCGGCCCGGTCGTGACGGTGCAGCGCTTCTCCTCCGACGACGAGGCGATCGAGTGGGCCAACGGCGTCGACTACGGCCTCGCCGCGAGCGTGTGGACCCGCGACGTCGGGCGCGCGATGGACGCCGCCCGCCGGCTCCGGTTCGGAACCGTGTGGGTCAACGACCACATCCCGCTGGTGTCGGAGATGCCGCACGGCGGCTTCAAGCAGTCCGGCTACGGCAAGGACATGTCGATCTACTCGCTCGAGGACTACACCGAGATCAAGCACGTGATGGTGAACCTGGCGCACTAGGGCTGCGCGCGACCGCGGCGCGAGAGCCAACCGACGAGCGCCCCGAGCACCAACCCGACTTCAGGCGCCAGGGGGACGTCGGTGGTCACGCTGACAACGATGCCGAGCGCGAATCCGATCGCCGCGCCGATCCCGATCGCTGCCCCGGTGCTCATCGCGCGAAGTATCGCTCAGGCGCAGAAGGGCCGCCCGGGGACAGCGGGCGCGGCCCAAGCGGGTTCGCCGCCTCGACGTCCGTGCCGAACGGACCGCGCCCACAGGGCGCTACCTCGGGCTGCGTGAGTCCAAACCCATATCGACCGGCTAGTCTGCCGCGCGTGCAGATCGTCTCCTACAGCTCCGAGCGCGGCGTGCGGGCCGGCGTCCTGCGCGACGGCCACGTCCTCGACGCCTGGGACGTGCTCGAGCCGGGCGGCCCACACGCGAGCGTGCGGGAGTTGCTCGAGCGAGGGTTGGTCGACCGGCTCGCCACCGAGGTGCACGGCGAGGGCGTCCCGCTCGAGGAGGTCCAGCTCGCCCCGCCGGTGCCGGACCCGGACAAGATCGTCTGCATCGGCCTCAACTACCGCAAGCACGCCGCCGAGGCCGGGATCGACCCGCCGGCCGCCCCCACGTTCTTCGCCAAGTTCCGCAACGCCCTCACGCCGCACGGCGCGCAGGTGACCCTGCCGTCCGCCAGCGAGAAGGTGGACTACGAGGCCGAGGTCGCGTTCGTGATCGGGCGCCGCTGCCAGGACGTCGCGGAGGCCGAGGCGCTCGACCACGTCGCCGGCTACATGCTGCTCAACGACCTGTCGGCGCGCGACCTGCAGTTCGCCACGCCGCAATGGATGCCGGGCAAGGTCTTCGACGGCTCGGCTCCGTGCGGGCCGGCGCTCGTGACGCCGGACGAGGCCGGGCCTCACGACGGCGATCGAGATCGCGCTGACGCTGAACGGGGAGACGATGCAGTCGGCCAGCACCCAGGACCTGATCTTCTCCGTGCCGGCGCTGGTCGCTCACCTCTCGCGCCTGATGACGCTCGAGCCCGGGCGACATCGTGTCGACCGGCACGCCCTCGGGCGTCGGCAGCGCGCGCGAGCCGCGAGTGTGGCTCCAGGACGGCGACGAGGTGGTCGTCTCCTCGCCGACGCTCGGCCGGCTCGAAACGACGCTGCGGCGCTAGCGGCTAGAAGCCTTCGGGGTGGCGCGCCGTGTACGCGCCGCTCGACCGCGCGCTCCTGCGCCAGCGCGGGCCGCGCTCGCCCGGACCGGACGTGTCGAACCGCAGGCCGGCGATCATCACGTAGGCGTGGCCGGGATTCGTGAAGACGGTGATCCACTGGCCCGGTCCCGCTGCGCCCCATCGCATGAAGGCGCTCGAGTGCAGCGGGCGCTTGAGGAACTTGCCGCCGCGCAGCGCGAAGCTCACGGAGCCCGAGCAGTCGTAGCCGGAGTCCTGGAAGCGGCGGTGGCCGCCGCCGTAGCGGTAGGGCTTGTTGGTGATCCGGTTGGCGGCGTAGATCGCGTTCTTGACCGCGTCCGGAGCGGAGGCCGGCGGGATCGCGACGCGGCCGTCCGGCGAGAGCTGCGCCTTCGCGCCAGGCGTCGTGAACGGCGACGGGACGGCGCCGCCGCTCCCGGGTGCCGGGGGAGGCGGAGGCGGCACGCCCGCGCCGCCGGTGGCGGCAGGGGCGGGAGCTGCGAGGACGGTCGCCAGCAGAGCGACCAAAATGGAAAAAGCTAGGGCGTATCTACGTCCAAGCGCTGGCGGGCGCAAACCGAACAACTCCTTTGTCGGCCTACGGGGTTAGCTGACGGGCTGGCGCGTAAGGAGCCTGCGCCTCCACCGCAACAGCGGCGGATTAGCCCCAAAAGTGGTTCCCCCGTCCCCCACTCGCAAGTGGGGGTTCGGCGTTTGCTCGTTTACAGCCGCGGCAGTGTAGACCAATCACACGACGGTCGTACGCAGGCACAAGTGACCATCCGCACGAAGGCTCCGACGCCACCGAGGCTCCAGGCCGGGTACCCGGACTATCGGATTCCTAAGCGGGTTCCTAGACCAGGAACCTGCCGTCGACCTGCAGCTGCTCGCCGTCGACCGTGATGCGGCCGCCCTGGCGCAGGTCGCAGACCATGTCCCAATGGACGGCCGAGTTGTTCGTCCCGCCGGTCTCGGGATAGGACATGCCGACCGCCAGGTGGACCGTGCCGCCGATCTTCTCGTCGAGCAGGATCTCCTTCGTGAAGCGGTCGATGCCGTAGTTGGTGCCGATGCCGAGCTCGCCCAGCCGCCGGGCGCCCTCGTCGGTGTCGAGCGTCTTGATCAGGAACTCCTCGTTGCGCTCCGCGGAGGCGTCGACGATCCGGCCGTCCTCGAAGCGCAGCTTCACGCCGGCCACCTCGCGCCCGCCGTAGACCGCCGGGTAGCGAATACGTGACCTCGCCGGTGGCCGAGTCCTCGACCGGCCCGGTGAAGAACTCGCCGTCGGGCATGTTGTGCCGGCCGTCGGCGGCGATGAACGTCCGCCCCGCGACGTTCAGGCGCAGGTCCGTGCCGGGGCCCTCGATGTGGATCTCCTCCTTGCCCGCCATCCACTCCGCGAGGCGGCGCGTCTCCTCGCGACTGCTGCTTCCACGCCTCCACGGGATCGTCGCGGTCGCACAGGCAGGCCCGGTAGTAGAAGTCCTCGTAGTCGGCCAGCGACATGTCGGCCTCGGCCGCATAGGCATGGGTCGGGAACAGGGTCAGCGCCCAGCGGAACTCCCCCGCGGCCGTGCGCCTCATCATCGTCTCCATCAGCGGCTTGGCGGCGGCCTGCCGGCGGGTCTGCCGATCCGGGTCGACCCCCGACAGCGCGCGCGTGTTCTGGTCGGCCATCAGCCGGATGCGGACGTCCGCGTTCTCGGCGACCCAGAGCGCGGTGGGCGAGACCCAGTCCAGCTGGGCGTCGTTGGCGTGCTTGAAGAACGCCGGCGCCTGGCCCTCCATCAGGAGCTCGACGATCGGGAAGGCCACCGGCCTTCACGACCTCCTCGTAGACCGCCAGCGCCAGGGGCTCGGACGCGGTCTCGCCCTGGATCACGCACACGTCGCCCTCCTGCACCGCGGCGGAGTAGTGCACCAGGATGCGGGCGAGGGCGTCGGCGCGCTGATCCCTCATGCCGCGCTGCTCCGCGCGTGGCGCGCGGTCGCCCGTCCATGGCCAGGAACAGCGCATGCAGGCGCAGGTCGTCGGTCAGCTCGGGGTGGAACGCGGCCACGAGCATGTTGCGCTCCCGCGCCACCACCGGGTGGCCGTCCACCTCCGCCAGCACCTCGACCCCGTCGCCGGCGTCCTCGATCCACGGCGCGCGGATGAAGACGGCCCGCAGCGGCTCGTCCCCGAGGCCCCGCACGTGCACGTCCTGCTCGAAGCTCCGGACCTGGCGCCCGAAGGCGTTGCGGCGGGCCTCGATGTCCATCAGGCCCAGGTGCGCGCGATCGAGCATGATCAGCCCGGCGCAGGTGCCGAGCACCGGCCGCCCGCTGCGCGACGAAGTCCCGGATGGGCTGCTCGAGGCCGTAGGCCTCGATCCCCATCTCGATCGTCGTGCTCTCCCCGCCGGGGATGACCAGGCCGTCGAGGCCATCCAGGTGACCGGGGCGCCTGACCTCGACGCGGCCGCGCCGAGGCGCCGCAGCGCATCGGCAGTGGGCCTCGAAGCCGCCCTGGACGGCGAGCACGCCGATCCGCGGCCCGGCGGCGGCCGGCTCGCCGGCCGGGGGCGTCGCCTCGACGCTACCAGCCACGATGCTGGAGCAGGCTGCCCTCGTCCAGGTCCTTGACGTCGAGGCCGGCCATCGCCTCGCCCAGCGACTCCGAGGCCTCGCGCGATCGCGCGTCGGATCCTCGTAGTGCGTGGTCGCGTGGACGATCGCGCGGGCCCGCGCGGGCGGGTCCGCGGACTTGAAGATCCCCGAGCCGACGAACACGCCCTCGGCCCCGAGCTGCATCATCAGCGCGGCGTCCGCGGGCGTGGCGAGGCCGCCGGCGGAGAAGTTGACCACCGGGAGGCCGCCCTCGGCGGCGACCTTGCGAACCAGCTCGAGCGGCGCGCGCAGCTCCTTGGCGGCGGTCGGCAGCTCGGACCGCGTCCATCGACGCGAGGCGCCGGATCCCGGACTGGATCGCGCGCATGTGCCGCACGGCCTCGACGACGTTGCCGGTGCCGGCCTCGCCCTTCGTGCGGATCATGGCCGCGCCCTCGGCGATCCGCCGCAGCGCCTCGCCCAGGTCGGTGGCGCCGCACACGAACGGCACGCTGAACGCCCACTTGTCGATGTGGTTCGCCTCGTCGGCGGGCGTGAGGACCTCGGACTCGTCGATGTAGTCGACCTCGAGCGCCTCGAGCACCTGCGCCTCGACGAAGTGGCCGATGCGCGCCTTGGCCATCACGGGGATCGTGACGGCCTCCTGGATCTCGCGGATCTTGGTCGTGCGGTGCCATGCGCGCCACGCCGCCCTGGGCGCGGATGTCCGCCGGGACGCGCTCCAGCGCCATCACGGCGCAGGCGCCGGCCTGCTCGGCGATCACGGCCTGCTCGGCGTCGGTGACGTCCATGATCACGCCGCCCTTGAGCATCTCGGCGAGCCCGCTCTTGACCCGAAATGTGGCTTCCTCACGCATGAGAGCGAGTTTAGCTGCCGGGTTCGAGCCGATGAGTCCGCAGTCGGCAGTCCGCAGTCGGCAGTGCGTCGCTGCCGACTGCGACCGCGACTGCGACTACTTCAACTTGTAAGCCCGGATCCGCTCCTGATACGCGGCCTCGTCGCTCGAGTAGACCGCGTACGCCAGCGCCTGGATCAGCGACAGCAGCGCCGTGTGCGAGCGCGTGTAGGAAGGGCTGTTGGACGAGTAGTACAGGCAGTGGTCCGACAGCTTGGTCAGCTCCGAGATGCTCGCGTCGCTGACCGCGACCGTGGCGCACTCCCGCTTGCGGGCCAGCTTGGCTGCGCGCAGCACCAGCGCGTGCGGGCGGCCGCTGCAGAAGGCGATCACGAGCGTGTCCTCGTCGATGCGGGCCAGTCGTGCGAGCGCCTCCTGGCTCGCGGAGGCCACCACCTCGGCCCGCAGGTCGAGCAGCGCCAGCAGATGACGCAGGTAGCTGGCGAAGAACGCCATCTGGTCGACTCCGACCATCACGACGCGCTCCGTGCGGGCGATCAGGCCGGCAACCGCCTGGATGTCGTCCAGCTCCAGACCGCCGCGCGCTCTCGTCGAGGTTGACCAGATCGGTGGCGAGCGCGGTCTCGAACTCGCTGTTGCCGAGCGTCAGCAGGGCCGACTCGGATCCGTCCCCGGGTCGCCCCGGCGGGCGCATGCGTGCGCCGCTTGTACTCGTCGCGTGCCGCCTCCTGAAGCTCCGGGAACCCGTCGAAGCCGAGCGCCTGGGAGAACCGTACGACTGTCGAGCTGGACGTGTCCGCGCGCCGGGCAAGCTCCTCGGCCGTCTGGAACGCCGCTTCCTCGAGGTGGTCCACTATGTAGCGGGCCACGTCCTTCTGTGATCGTGAGAAGTCTTCGAAGCGGTCACGAATGTAACTGGACAGCGTCATTCCCTTGGGGATGGGCTGCGCCTCGTTGTCGAGCGCCGCTTCCGGCGCCGGTCCGTTGGTCGAGCTTGAGGTGCGCGTGGATGTCTTCATGGCACCGTTGTTTCGACGCGCCGCTGTCGCTCCCTTTCGCGTCGATGCGACCGCACCGGAACTGCCGCCGGACGGCGCGGCAACAGTGGACGGCTACGTGCTACTGCGCGGGCTCGACACGCAGCGAGGCCCAGAGGTACCAGGTGGCCACCGAGCGCCAGGGCCGCCAGGGGCGGGCAAGCCGCATCAGGCGCGGGGGTTCGGGCAGCTTGCGCAGGCCGTAGGCCAGCAGCGCCGCGCGGCGCAGGCCGAGATCCCCGACCGGCAGCACGTCGGGCCTGCCGAGGTGGAAGATCAGGAACATGTCGACGGTCCACTGCCCGATGCCGCGCACCTGTATGAGCTGCTCGGCGACCTCCTCGTCGGGGAGCTCGTCAAGTTCCTCGAGCACCAGCGTCCCTGAGTCGACCGCCTCGGCGAGGTCGCGCAGGAACGCGGCCTTCGAGCGCGAGAGCCCGGCCGCGGCGCGCAGCTCCTCCGGATCGTCCGCCAGGATCTGCGCCGGGCGTCGGCGTGCGGCCCCCGAAGCGGTCGTGCAGCCGCGCGAGCATGCTGCGCGCCGCCGCCACCGACACCTGCTGGCCCACGATGGAGCGCACCAGCGCCCCGTAGTGGTCGGGCGCCGGGCCGCCGCGGTCGGTCTGGTGGCCCAGCAGGCACGGTCCGACCCGGTCGATGATCGAGTCCATCACCGGGTCCGAACGGCGCAGGTGCCGGACTGCGGCGCTGTGGTCGGGCGCGGCCGTGTCCAAGGCCGCCGGTCTAGGGCTCTACGCGGACGATCGTGTTGTCCTCGGCGACCGTCACCCAGACCGATCCGTCGCCGACCGTGACTGCCGACGGGATGGTTGCCGACGCTTCAGCGGGTCGCCGTCGAGCGCACTGCTTGTCCGGGTCGATGCGCTGCAGCGTCGCGTCGCCGGTGTTCGCGACCCACACCGACCCCTCTCCCGTGGCCATGCCAGACGGCGTGCCGCCCAGCGGCACCGGACGTCCGACGACCTTGTTCTGAGCGGTGTCGATCTTCACCACGGTGCGGTCGTAGACGTTCAGGACCCAGAGCCCGCCCTCCCCGTAGGCCAGGTACGCGGGCCCGTGGCCGACCTGGATGGTCTCGATGACCCGGTTGGCTGCCGGGGTCGATGCGCGAGACCGTGTCGTTGCGGAAGTTCGCGACCCAGACGGCCCCGCCGCCGGCGACGCACCGACTGCGGGCCGCGCCCGACCTTGATCGGCCTGCCGACCTTGCGGTTCGTGCTTGGGTCGATCCGGGTCACGTTGTCCCCCGGGTGTCCGCGACCCACACGGCGCCCTCGCTGATGGCGATGCCGGTCGGCTCAGAACCCTGCCACGATGGTCTTCTGGATCCGGAGCGTCCGCGGGTCCACGCGGACCACGCGGCTGCCGAGGCCGGCGGTGGTCCACACCGATCCCTCGCCCAGCGCGATGAACTGCGGGGCCTCGCCGATCGAAACCGGGCGGCCGACGATCTTCTTCGTGTCCGGGTCGACCTTGACCATCGTCCCGCCGTCGGCGTTCAGGACCCAGACGCCGCCGAGCCCGATCGCAACGGCCGATGGCGCCGCGCCGACCTCGATCTCGTCCGCGATCTTCAGCTCGTCGTCGCCGCCGGTCAGGACCACGACCAGCACCACGATCGCCGCGACGGCGATCACGGCCAGTGCAACTAGCCGAAGTGGGAAGCGTTTGGGCTGCGGGCCGGTGGACATTGTCGTGCGGCCCCGGCGCGCGCGCGCGGGGCGGCGGGCAGCCTAGCATCCACTTGGCTCCTACGGTGCCGGAGGACCGACGGCTTGCTGCGGCTGGTTGTTGGAGCATGCGCTGCTTCTGACGCGATAGTCGCGATTTGCGTGCACGGGCCACAGGCGGTCGACGAACATCGGATCCGCCACCGTCGACTGCGTCACCGTCGCGTACTTGCCGGGAAACCCCGAGCTGATGCCGCTGCCGGGCGGCTCGCCCGAGTAGGCGTCGTTGGTGGTGATGAAGCAGTTCGCGGTGATCGTGTTGGAGGCGCCGGTCCACAGCCGGCAGTCGTCCGTGCTGCCGGTGCTGTCGTCACAACCCGCGAGGTTCCAGCGGGCATGGGGGAACGCGATCGTGTTGTTGTTCATCGCCGTTCCACTCGTCGATCCCCAGAACATGACGTTGGAGCTGCAGTCGTTCGGGCCGCCCAGTGGGTTGGCGCAGTTGTCAGCGATCACGTTGCGATAGAAAGTCGCACCCTGGGTCGCCGGCCCCAGGTTCACCCCACGGCCCGCGCTCTCGTAGATCCAGTTCGCGCGCACCACCGGCCGGTCCATCGCATTCGTGTAGATGCCGTGGTCATGAGTCTCGTCGCGGCCGCAGTCGTATATGCGGTTCGCGGGATCTGCAGGTTGCTGGCGACTCCGTAGGTTGCGTCGTTGGTGATGCACGAGCCCGCGAGACCGTGGCGGTTCGTGATCATGTTGCGCTGCAGCATCACGTTGTCGGCGTTGATCGCCAGGCCCGTGGAGCCTGGCTCCGCCACGAAGTCGCCAGAGTCGAGCGTCAGCCCATAGAGACTGACGTCCGCGTTGGTGTCGTCGATCCAGATCCGGCTGCGGATCGCGCGCCAGGTGCCCGGCGCGCTGCGGACGGTCACGTGGCGCATGTTCGACCAGCGCACGTTGGCGTCGCCGAGGTCGGTGAGGTTGCCCCCGAGGCAGATGGTCAAGTTGGCCCGGCCGTCGAAGAAGGTCTCCAGGTCGACGCCCCGGACGTTCTCGAACCCGGGTGAGCACGCCCCCACGGGATTGTGGGTGGCCTGCGCCGGCGCCGCGCCTGCCAGGAGCGTCAGCGCCGCGACCAGGCACATCGAGCGGCCCATCGCATCGAACGGCCCGGCGGACGAGCGATGGCGCGGTGGCGCCGCCATGGTTACGTAGTCCTGCCTGCATGGGTCCTGCGGGGGTCCTGCGTTGGTGCGAATCCGGCGCTGGCCTGCGCCCAGGGTAGCGCCTGTTCGGCCAAGCTGGCCCGGAGGCGAAGCGCCCGGCCGAAGGTATGATCGACCGGGTCCGGAGGGCGCCGGCAACTTGGATCTCGCGGGAGAGCAACAGCAGCACGAGGCAGTGCAGGCGGAACGCGGTCGAGACGCCCCGCCCGTCCTGCTGGCCGTGGACGACGATCCCAAAGCGCTGAAGCGAATCGCGGGTGAGTTGACGCGCCGCTACGCCGCTGACTACCGGATCCACTGCGAGCCGTCGTACGAGGCGGCCGAGGCCCGGCTGCGCGAGATGCGCGAGGCGGGCGACGAGGTCGCGCTCGTGCTTGCCGACCAGTGGCTGCTGGGCGCCCTGGCCAACACCGGAGCGCGGCTGCTGGCGCGCGTGCGGGAGCTGCATCCTCGCGCGAAGCGGGTGCTCCTGATCGAATGGGGCGCCTGGCGCTTCGAGCAGACGACGGACGCGATCAAGGAGGCGATGGCGCTCGGGCAGATCGACTACTACCTGATGAAGCCGTGGCGCTCACCGGACGAGTACTTCCATCGCACGATCAGCGAGTTCCTCCACGAGTGGTCGCGCTACGGCACGTTCGTGCGCCAGGAGGTCGAGGTCGTGGCGCAGTGGTCGCCGCGCGTGCACGAGCTCACGTCGCTGCTCGCACGCAACGGCGTCCCGCACGCGTTCCATGCCGTGCGATTCCGCGGCGGGCCGCGCGCCTCCTGGCCGAGCACGGCATCGGGGCCACCGACAAGCCGGTCGTCTTCCTGCTCGGAGAGAAGCCGCTCGTGGACCCGACCAACGAGCAGCTCGCCGACGCATATGGGGTCAGCACGCACGCTCGGCCAAAAGCGCGACTTCGACGCGATCATCATCGGCGCGGGGCCGGCCGGCCTGGCGGCCTCCGTGTACGCAGCCTCGGAGGGGCTGGAGACCCTCACGATCGAGCGGGAGGCGATCGGCGGCCAGGCGGGCTCCAGCTCCCTGATCCGCAACTACCTCGGGTTCTCGCGCGGAGTGAGCGGCGCCGAGCTGGCGCAGCGCGCCTACCAGCAGGCGTGGGTGTTCGGCACCCGGTTCCTCCTGATGCAGGGGTCACCGGGATGCGTGTCGAGGACGGGCGGCACGTCGTCGAGCTGGGCGACGAGGGCGAGGCCACAGCGCGGGCGGTGATCCTCGCCACCGGGGTCGAGTACCGGCGGCTGGACGTGCCCGGCATCGACGAGCTGACCGGCGCGGGAGTCTTCTACGGAGCGTCGCGCGTCAGAGGCGCGCCAGTTCCCCGGCGAGGACGTCTACATCGTCGGCGGCGGCAACTCCGCCGGACAGGCGGCGATGCACCTCGTCGCGTCATGCGCGCTGCGTGCACATCCTGGTGCGCGGCGCCTCACTGGCGGACACGATGTCGGACTATCTGCGCTTCATGATCGAGTCGGACGAGCACCAGAACATCAAGGTGCTCACCAACACCGAGGTCGTCGGCGTGCGTGGGCGACGGGCGGCTCGAGCGGCTCAGCGCTGCGCGACAACGCGACAGCGGCAAGACGCGGACCGTCGACGCCGGGGCGCTGTTCGTCATGATCGGAGCGCGCCCGCGCACGGACTGGCTGCCGGCCGACATCGAGGTGGACCAGCTCGGCTACGTGAAGACCGGGCCGGACGCGATCCAGGCGAAGATGGACCGCGGCCTCCCGATCCCCGAGGATCGTTTCTTCCAGCCGCTCGAGACATGCGTGCCGGGTGTCTTCGCGATCGGCGACCTGCGGCACAACGCCGTCAAGCGGGTCGCCTCCGCCGTCGGCGAGGGCTCGGTCGTCGTGCGCCAGGTGCTGGAGTACCTGTCATACCGGGAAGCGCAGGAGTCATCCCCGCTCGGTCCCGTCGCCGCAGCGCGGCAGCTAGCGGCGGAAGACGCGCTCGACCGAACGCACGCGGTCGGCCCGGTCTACCTTCGCCCGGTCGCGCCCCTGCCGCCCCGCACGCGGTCGAGCTGCCTCTTGTCACGGGAGGAGAACGAGTCGTTGCCCGCGTTGCCGTACAGCCTGTCCCTGCCCGAGCCGCCCACCAGGCGATCCCTGCCGCTCTGTCCGTACAGGCGGTCGTTGCCGCCGCCGCCGTAGAGGCGGTCCCGGCCCCTGCCGCCACGGATGCGGTCGTTGCCGGAGCCTCCGCGGATCACGTCGTTGCCGCCCAGGCCGCGGATCACGTCGTCGCCGCCGAGCCCGCAGATCACGTCCCGCTTCCGGGTCCCGTCGAGCCGGTCGTCCTCGTCGGTGCCGCGAATCGTGCAGGGCCCGAGCACAGGCGCCTTGCACCGGCAGGGGCGGTGGTGCGGTGAAGCTCGGGCGCCCGGCCGTGGCAGACGCCCGAACCGGATTCGGTGAAGGCCGCGCCGGCCTCCGGGACGAAGCGCCACTCGTAGCTTCCGGGGCGCAGCGTCAGGAACAGGACCCCGAAGGTGTCGTTCTGGCGCACCTCGCTGTTCGGCTTCAGGGTGCTCCAGCCGGTGAAGAAGACGCCCCCGGTCCCGACCACGAACTGGCGGATGCCCCGGGCGGGGTCGAAGTTGCCGTGCGGGTCCTGGGGCGCGAAGCGCTCGTAGTCGTGGGCATCGCCGCTCAGCACGAGGTCGGCGCCGGCCGCGTAGAGCGCCTCCCAGAAGGCCTGGCCGGTGGATGAGTTGCCGCGGTAACCGGAGTTGAAGCGCGGCGAGTGCATGTAGGCGAGCGTGCACTGCTTGCGCTGCGGCCGCGAGGTCGGTTCGCAGCCAGTGCTCCTGCGGCGATCCCGGCGGCACACCCGTTCGCGGCGCGCCCCTCTGTCGAGCTGGTCGCAGTTCGTGTTCAGGGCGACCAGGTGCCAGGCGCCGAGGTTGAAGCTGTAGTACCCCTTGTCGCGCGGGCCCGCGGGGCCGGTCTGCTGGCCGGGCCCGTTGAAGTAGTCGAAGTAGCCCCGCGCATCCGAGGTGCCGTACTCGTGGTTGCCGACGATCGGGCGGATGATCGGCTTCACCCGTCCCCAGCGTCGGGTCGAAGGAGGCCTCGAAGTCCGCCAGGGCGCCGACGTGGTACTGGGTGTCGCCCAGCGTCAACACCGCGGAGAGGCCGCCGTTCACGAGCAGGTCCGACGTGGCCCGCTGGCGGCAGTGGCCCGCGGTGCCGAAGCCGCCGTTGAAGAACTCGCTCCCGGTGTCGCAGGCGATGTCACCGGCCGCGGCGATCACCGGGTCGGCGGCTTGGGCCGGGGCGCCGAACAGTGCCAGCAACGCACATGCAGCCAGCAGGCAGACGAGCACGCGAGTGCGCGGAAACCGCATCCCTGGTGATGTTCCCCCGGCCTTAGGCAGTGCTTCGTACCCTCCGTGGAGCCTGCAAACCCCTGCGTTTGCCAGGTTACCCGGATCTGGACCCGTGGGCGCGGGTACGTTATTCACCCCGTGGAGAGTCTCGACCCGGTGGAGATCAGGGTGCTCGGCTGCCTGCTGGAGAAGCAGCAGACGACGCCGGACGCCTATCCGCTGACCCTCAACTCGCTGCGCCTTGCGTGCAACCAGTCGACGAACCGCGATCCGGTCGTCGACTACGACGAGGCCACCGTGCGCGAGGCGGCGCAGCGCCTGGGCAAGCGGGGCTGGTCGCGCTTGACCAGCTACCACGGCAGCCGCTCGGCGAAGTACCGGCACCTGCTCGACGATGCGCTCGGCCTGGCCCCGGATGAGCGCGCGCTGCTCTGCGTGCTGATGCTGCGCGGACCGCAGACGCTGGGCGAGCTGAAACAGCGCACCGAGCGGCTGCACGCCTTCTCCGATCTGGCCTCGGTCGAAGACGCGCTCGAGCGGCTCACCGCACGCGAGCTGGGCCGGTGGCTCGAGCGCAGGCCCGGGCAGAAGGAGGCTCGGTACGGGCACCTTCTGCAGAACGACGAGCCCGAAGCGGAGGAGGTCGAGGGGGCTGTCCAGGAGGTCGAGCGCGCGCACGACCCCGGGCCCGCTCCGCAGCCCGAGGCGGACGTCCTCGCCGGCGAGGTTGCGCTGCTACGCGAGGAGGTGCGTGAACTGCGCAACGACGTGGCGGCGCTGAGGGCGGAGCTCGGCGCGTGATGGGCCGGGATGGATTCGAACCATCGACCGACGGATTATGA
>CAVSXO010000027.1:0-74202 GCA_963731895.1 uncultured Solirubrobacterales bacterium | reverse complement strand
GCCTGCCCCACGGGCTCGAGGGCGACGTCGAGGACCCGACGCAGCCGGCGCCGAGCCCGGATCGCACGATCCGCAACGCGATCCTGGGCCGCAACGCGGCGCGCGCGTACGGCATCGACCCGGACGCGGCACGCAACGCGATCTCCTGCGACACCGTCAACGGCCTGCGCCAGCACGGCTACCTGGACGGGGTGGGACGCCGACCGAGTCGGCGCCACTGGCATCGAACTCGGCACCCGGCGCCCGCACCCGGGGTGAGGTGCTGAAGGGTCTGATCGAGAGCCCGTGGTCGCCCTGATCCGAGCAGCTCTCGGTGTAGTTGCACTCGTCGCGCTTGCGGCGGCTCCCACCGCCGGCGCCCAGTTGCCGCCCCCGCCCGCCACGTGCGGCCCGACCGTGGGTATTCCCTGGTGGCGAGTGGCGCACGTTCGGCCACGACGACGCGAACACCCGCCACCAGGACCGCGAGCGGGTGATCTCGCCCGGCGACGCGCCCACCTTGTCGCCGGCGTGGAGCTTCTCCACCCTCGACAACCCCGGCGAGGGTGACATCACCGGCACGCCGGTGATCGCGGACGGCTGCGTGTACGTCGCCACCAACCGCGGCTGGGTGTTCGCGGTGAACGCCGACACGGGCAAGCTCGTCTGGAAGGCCCAGCTGCCCTATGGAGGCTCGAGCCAACAACTCGGTCGGCCTGTCGACCGCACGGTCAAGCGGCCGAAGCCCACCAAGAAGCGCAAGTGGACGAAGGCGGGCACGGTCTACGTCGCCGCACGCGCACGCAGAAGGCCGACGGCTGCCCGGCCGGCGACCCGTGCATCGGCCCCTACGTCGTCGCCTACGACCAGGCGACGGGCGAGCTCGCGTTCGCGACGCAGTCGATCGACAGCCAGCCCGGCGCGGACGTGTACGGCAGCCCGGTGTTCCACGATGGCCTGCTTCTGCATCGGCGTCTCCGGCGGCTCGCCGAGCTCGGCGACGAGGCCGACCGCTACGCGTTCCAGGGCTCGATGAGCTTCCTCGACGCCGCCACCGGCAGACTGCTCAAGAAGACGTGGACGATCCACCCGCCGAAGCAGCCCGACGACGAGTTCGCGGGCGCGGGCGTGTGGTCGACGCCGGCCATCGACCCCGAGGAGCAGGTCGCGTACGCGGGCACGGCCAACCCTTTCAAGCCCCAGGCCGAGCACAAGCTACGCGAACTCGGTCGTCAAGTACGACCTCGACCGCAACGAGCGCCGAAGTTCGGCGAGATCATCGGCCACTACAAGGGCAACATCGACGAGTACTTCCCGGCCTCTCCGAGGTCGCCCTGCCACGACATCCCCGGCAACCCGCCGCCCTACTACCCGCAGGGCATCGGCTCGTGCGGGGACATCGACCTCGACTTCGGCGCGTCGCCCAACCTGTTCAAGGACGAGAAGGGCCGCAAGCTGGTGGGCGCCGGGCAGAAGTCGGGCGTCTACCACGTGTTCGACGCCAAGACGATGAAGCCGGTGTGGACCCAGATCGTGGGGCCGCCGGGCGCGCTCGGCGGGATCGTCGGCTCGACCGCGCACGACGGCAAGTCGGTCTACGGCCCCATCACGGCGCCCGGCTACATGTGGTCGATCGACTCGGCGGGCGGCGCGCACCGCTGGTTCGGCCCGATCGCCGACGGCGCCCACTGGGGCCCGCCGGTCGCCGTCGCGAACGGCCTCGTGTACTCCGTGGACTTCTCCGGCTTCCTCGACGTGTTCGACGCGCGCAACGGCGCGCTGCTGGTCGGCGGCCGCTGGCCGTGGGCGGCGGCAGCCCGCCTCGCTCTCCTGGGCCGGCGTGAGCATCGCGCGGAACACCGTCTACGCCGCGGTGGGCGTGCTCGGCCTCGCCGACGGCTTCGTGGTGGCCTTCCGGCCGGGCAGCCCCTCCGACCTGCTGGGCGACGTCGCGAGACGCCCGGCGGTGACCGGCGGTGGCGGCGGCGGGCGGCGTCGGCCCGGCGCGCGGCCCGGCGATCGCTGGCCGGCCCGGGCGCGCGCCTCGATGGGCTACGCGACGCCGGTGATGGTCACGCAGGTGGGCGGGCCGCTCTGCTTCCTCAACCTCGACGTCGTGCAGCACGACGTCGTGGCCGGACGACCGGGCCCGGACGGACGGCCCCTGTTCAGCAGCCGCTGATCGGCCTCGGCGAGACCGCGCCGGTCGAGGGCCTCGACAGCGTGCAGGCGGGCCGCCATACGCCTTCTACTGCAGCCTGCACCCGGGCATGAGAGGCACTCTGTCCGTGCGCTGAAGCTTCGCCCCTACGAAACGGGCTCCCAGCCGCTCGAGCGCCTTCACGTAACGCGCCCTGCAGGTCCTCCATCCCCGGCCTCGCCCGGCCCAGGTTGTCCCGCAGGTCCGCCAACTTTACCATTCGCGCGAGGCGGCCCGCCTCGCCCCTCCGCCGTCGCGATCTGCTCGATGTACTCCTCGTAGGGCTCATCGTCCAAGCGCGTCAGCAGCTTCACCGCCTCCAGCTCCACCTCACCCAGCCCGGCCGCCTTCAGGTCCTCAGCCGTCAGGTCCGAGTCCTCGAGCACGTCGTGCAGCGCGGCCACCACCCGCGCCTCGGCGGCACCGACGACCACCACCCGCAGCGTGTGCAGCAGCTCCGGCTCGCCGAACTTGTCCTCGATGCCGGCCAGCGCCCGTGCGGCGATCTCGATCGCTTGCTCGAAGGTCATTGGGCCGCCGGCGAGCCTATTGTGCGCTAACCGGCGGGCGGGGCGCGCCAGGTTTCGTAACCGCCGATCGTGATCGCCGCGTCCGATCCGAGCCGATCGAAGAAGACCGCCAGCACGACGCCCGATCCGGTTGCAGACGGCGCGATGATGCCCTCGCGACCGAGAATCTCAGCCGCCTCGCCGACCGCCTGACACGCAGCTGGATCGTCGCCGAGGATGTCGGCATCACTGAGATCCACCGCTGACCGTGCTTCCGCCGGTCGCAGATCCACGAGGCGGCGCAGCCGAAGCTCGAAGTGGTACAGCCGCCTGGGCGTGAAGTCCTGTGGCCGGCGGCCAGACCGCGCGGCCATCCGGTTGGAACTCAGAGATCGCCGTTTCGCGCTCGACCGCAAGGTAGATCGTCGCGAAGCTGTTGGGCGGGTTCCAGCGTCCGCCCTGGCTGCGAGCGCCGGCGCCGGAGAGAGGGTTCCATCCGGCTGCCTGATGGCGGTAGGCCATCCCGGCGTAGCGCCGCCGGACCCAGCTCGTCGACCGCGGTGACCAGTCGCGGCGAGGGCACTCAGGGACTCAGGTGTAGACGCCCTCGGCGAGCGCGTCGATCGCACCCAGCACGCGGCGGTATTCGCGGTCGCGCAGCAGCTCGACAGGCTTGTGATGGTCCAGCATCGGGTTCGGTGTGAAAAGCCAGTCGTGCGCCGCCGCCGGCTCGAGGACGCCCGAGAGGCGCTCGAGCACGGCGATCAGCTCGAGCAGGCGCTCGCGGGCGTCGGGCCGGGGCTCCGTCTGGCGCTGCATCCAGCGCCCGACGGTGCGCGGATTCGCATCCATCACGCGCGCAATGTCGGCGCGGTCCATCCGCATCCTCGAGCTTGTCTGCTCCAGTTTTCCGGCCAGGTCCGGCAAATGGCGCTCCTTTGTCCTCTTATTGTCGCCTAATGTCCGGTTGTTGTCCAGCTTAGCGGATCGCCGGGTCGCCCGTCACACCGACTTGCTTCCTGACGTCAGCGGCGTAACGTGCTGGGTGAAGAAGGAGGAAGTCATGAAGCAATCAGCGATGAGGGAGCTGGTCGAGCAGCTGGTGGAGTCGTGGAACGCACATGATCCCGACGCGGTGGCGCACTGTTATGCCGCCGATGCGATCTCGCAGGACGTCACGGTGACCGAGCCGCTCCACGGACGGGGCGCGATCCGCAATGCGGCGGCCATGTACATGAGGGCGTTTCCCGACATACGTTTCGAGATCAGGCGGATCGTCTGTGGCCCGGACATGATCTGTGAGGAATGGCGCGCCACCGGCACCCACGAGGGCGACCTGATGGGGCTCGAGCCGACCAACCGGAAGGGAACGACCCTCGGCTGCAACGTGATCCAGGTCGGCGATGACGGCCTGATCCACTCCGAGACCACATATTGGGACGCTGCCGGCCTTTACCGTCAGCTCGGCTCGCTTCCCGAGCTGGCCCGCGCGGCGACTGATCCGACGACAGCCAGGAGGTGACGGGGATGGCCGAGTGGATAACGGTGGCGAGGACCGACGGCCTGCCGGAAGGCGAGATGATCGGCGCGACGGTGGGCGAGCTCGAAGTGCTCGTGGCGAACGTCGGCGGTCGGTATTGCGCGATCGGCTCGGTCTGCACGCATGAAGGGGGTCCGCTGGCCGATGGAGACCTATACGGCAGCACCGTGACGTGCCCGTGGCATGGCAGCGAGTTCAGCGTCGAGACCGGTGAGGTGGAGATGGCCCCCGCGGCGGAGCCTGAGCCGGTCTATGAGGTGAGGGTCGAAGGGGACGAGATCCAGGTCGCCGCGCCGGAGGCTCCGACACCGGCTTGATTCAGCGGGTGAGCGTCAGCCGCTTGCGGACGGTGGTGCTGTTGCCCGCGGAGTCCTTCACGACGGTTGTGAGCCTGGCCCTGACGCGGCGTCGCTTCCCGCGACGCAGGCGCCTGATCGCCCGGCGCCCGGCTCTGGTGGCCTTCACCGTGAGGCGAGCCTTCCCGGCTCCGGTCAGCGTTGCCGTTCCACTCGCGAGCGTCGTGCGCCTGCTCTTCCTCGCCGGCACGTCCGCCGAAATCGAACCCGTCGCCGTACACGCCTCGTTGCAGGAGAACTCGTAGGCGAAACCGGAACGCGAGAGGCGGCCGAGGCGCACGCTCGACCTGGCGAGAGCCACCAGCACCACGGGACTCGTCCGGTCCGGCTGAATCGCCGGCGGGGCGGCCGGCGGGACCGGCAGGATCGTGAGCGATCGCACCTCGGTGAGCCCGTCGCCGATCAGCCCGACGCTCACCGCCTCACCCGCCAGCGTGAAGGTGTAGAGGCGCGTGAGGTTGTCGGCGGCGTTCGTCAGTGCCGCGAAGAGAGCGCCACTCGGACTGACGTCGAACCCGCCGTCGTTGACCGCGTTGAGCGTGAAGCCGAGCGGGCCCAGATCGGTGACCACGCCCCCGTTTGGAGAGGGAACCGCTCCCACCCCGCCCTGCCGCGCGAGCACGCTGTCGTTGCGGTCGATCAGGTAGAGCGTGCTCGTGGCGTAGGCGGCGGCGATGATCGTGCTCGTCGCGGCCGGGGTAAGGTCGGTGTCGTTGCCCGCGAGCGCCCCGTTGTCGAGGTTGATGCGCGCGCTCTCGTCGTTGGTATTGACGTATCTGGTCCGGTCGCTCGCAGTCGAGTTGACGTCCCAGCCGGTGGGTACGTCACCGGCGCCCGGGAGCGCTGCGGCGGTCTGCCCGACGAACGAGGCGGCGCCGGTGTCGGGATTCACCGTGTAGGTGTGCATGACGGAATTGGCGGCCGACCCCGTGGTCACCGTGACGACGTAGAGCTGGCCGTTCGAGATGCGCGCGTCGATGCCGCGGACGGTCTGGTTCGCGCCGAGGCCCGTGATTTGGAGCTGCGTGACCGCGGTCGGGCTGGCCGTGTCGAAGGTGATCAGCTGGTTTCCCGGGAGGATGCCGAAGGCGCGATCGGCCCGGGCGGGGGTGGCGGCTGCGCACGCAACGGCCGCTGCCGTTACGACTCCCAGAAGCAGCCGTCGTCCGAACGTGGTTCGCCCCATGGCCGACACCTGATGATGGTGTCGGCCACCTCCACGAAGTCTTTAGCCGCCCTCCGTCATCGGTCCACCACGCTCCGGCCCAAGCGCCGCCTTCACGATCCGGCGCTGGAAGGGCTCGAGGTTTAGCCCGACCGCCTCCGCGAGTGCGACGACGCCGGCGAATCCAGGCTTTTACCTCGACCTCCGGGCGATCCGGCGCGATCGTCGTCATCTCGGCGCGGTTTCGGGGCGCTGCGGGATACTGCGCGGGCGATGTCGCAGGAGAACGTGGAGCTGGTGCGGTCGATCCGTGCGGCCTGGGATCGCGGGGACTTCAGGTCGGCCGAGTGGGCGCACCCAGAGATTGAGTTCGTGATCGCCGACGGTCCCTCGCCCGGCAAATGGATGGGCGTGGCGGGCATGGCGGAGGGATTCCGCAGCATTGTCAACGCTTGGGAGGGATTCCACGTCGAGTCGGAAGAGTTCCGCGAACTCGACGGGAGCGGGTCCTCGTGCTCGTCCACGCCACCGGGAGCGGAAAGACGAGCGGAGCGAGTCTCGGACAGGTGCGGGCGAAGGCAGCTGAGCTGTTCCACGTTCGCGGCGGCAAGGTGACCAGGCTCGTCATCTATTTGAGCCGCGAAGATGCGCTCGCCGACCTGGGCCTGTCGGAGCAGGACGCTCACGCCGACTCCTGAGTCGCGCTAGTCGTTTTTGCGCAGCGCGCTACCCGCTGCCGCCGACTCCGGCGCTTGCCCTCGCACCGCGACCGCGTTAGAACTACCGGCCGAGGCCGGGAAGCACGCGGCTTGACGGCACCGACGAGGAGGAACGATGGCCAGCACCGCAACCGCCCAGGAAATCACGCTCCGACCGGCCGAGCCCGCCGACACCGACGAGCTCGCCCGCATCGTCTACGAGGCGTTCGGCGACATCCACGACCATCACCGCTTCCCGCGCGACTTCCCTGCGATCGAAGCCGCCGCGATGATGATGGGCGCGTGGATCCCGCACCCGCAGGTGTGGGGCGTGGTCGCCGAGGCCGACGGGCAGATCGTCGGCTCGAACTTCCTCGACGAGCGCGATCCGATCCGGGGCGTCGGGCCGATCACGATCGATCCCGCGGCGCCAGAACTCCGGCGTCGGCCGGCGGCTGATGGAGGCCGTGATCGAGCGCGGCCAGGACGCGCCCGGGATCCGCCTGCTCCAGGACGGCTTCCACATGCGCTCGCTGTCTCTCTACACGCGGCTCGGCTTCGACGTGAAGGCGCCCTGCGCGGTGATGCAGGGCAACCCGCGCGACACCGCCCCCGACGGCGTCGAGGTGCGGCCGCGTCACCGAAGACGACCTCGACGAATGCGAGGCGCTGTGCAAGAAGGTGCACGGCTTCGAGCGCACGGGCGCGCTGCGGGACGCGATCCTCCACATGCCGACCACGCCGTTTGCGGCGCTGCGCGACGGGCGCATCGTGGCCTACGCGTCGGCAGTCGACTTCTGGCCGATGGCGCACGGCGTGGCCGAGACCGACGAGGACATGCAGGCGCTGCTGCTCGGCGCGGCGCCCGCCGTGGACGGTCCGATCGCGCTGCTCGTCCCGCTCGAGTCCGCTCTCTTCCGCTGGTCCCTCGACCAGGGGCTGCGCGCCGTGAAGCCGATGAACCTGATGGCGCTCGGCGAGTACCAGGAGCCGCGCGGCGCCTGGTTCCCCTCAGTGATCTACTAGCGCCTCGCTCAGCTCGCGCAGCCGTCGCCGCGCGTCGGCGTCATAGGCCTGCGGATGCGCCCGCGACTCCTCCTGGCCGTTGAAGTAGCGGTCCGTCACACCCTCCAGCTCGGGCGCAACCACCAGCCGCTTCACGGCCTCCATGCCCTCCTCCAGCGAGCTCGCCGGCGTCGCGCCCGCCTCCAGCACCATCTTGGTCGGCATGAACGTCGCCGGATGCAGCGCATTCGCCGTCACCCCCTTGTTCCACAGCTCCGCCGCCAGGTCGAACGTGAACATCACCTGCGCGAGCTTGCTCTGGCAGTACGCCTGCACCCCGTTGTAGTCGCGCTCGAGCATCACGTCGTCGAAGTCGATCGGCATCTGGCCCGCCGACGACACGTTCACGACGCGCGCCGGCGCCGAGTGCTCGAGCATCGGCAGCAGCATCCGCGTCAACAGGAACCCGGCCAGGTAGTTGACCGCGAACCGCAGCTCGATCCCGTCCCGGCTCTCCTCCCGATCACCCGCGGTCCCGATGCCCGCGTTGTTCACGAGCACGTCGAGCCGGTCGTTCTCGGCCTCCACCCGCCGGGCCAGCTCGCGCACCTCGGCCAGCGACGCGAGATCTGCCCGGTACGGGCTCCCCTCCTTGCGCCCGTGGACCAGCACCGACGCCCCGTCCGCCGCCAGGTCCGACGCGAGGGCGCGGCCGAGCCCATCGGTCGCGCCCGTGATCAGGATCGTCTTGGTCAGCGCGCATCATAACGATCGCCTACGCCGCCGCTCGGCGCCGCGACGTCCGCCCCATGCCCCAGCACCGCGTCGTTGACGAACAGCGGGCAGCGGTCGTAGCCCTGCCAGTACGCCATGCCGAGGCCCGCGGTCTCGCCCGCGCCGCGCAGCAGCGAGCACGTCACGCGGTCGCCGATCGTGTGCGACACGTTGAAGAAGTAGTTGTCGTTGTCGATCGGCGAGACCTCGTCGCCGCGCTGGTTGAAGAACGAGCGCCGCACCGGCTCCGGGTAGGCCTCGAACGGCGCGATCAGGTAGCCGAGCTGGTCGTTCGCGAGCCCGGCCGTCATGTGTCCGCGCGCGCCCACGAGCTCCGCCACCTTCGCGGCGATCTGCGGGTACATCTCGCCCGGCCCGGCGGACAGCACGACGTCGCCGATCCGGGCGGTCGCGGTCACCGTGCCGAGCACGTTGCCCGTCAGCCAGGGCGGCGTCATCGCCCGGGTCAGCGGAGCGCCGAACGTGCCGCCCGCGTACTCGAGGCCGAGGATCAGCGCGTTCGTCGACGCGTCCTCGACCAGGTAGGAGCGCGCGGAGACGTTCGGAAGGCCGCCGAGCGGCTGCGCGTTCGCCGCCGCCTGCGCGGCGCGATCGACCACGCGCGCCGCGTAATCGTTGATCTTGCAGAGGTTCTGCGCGTCCTCGGTGACCGCCGCCGGGTCCGTGCACGCACGGTCGCCGGGCTGCGTGCGCCCGAGCGTCGCGACCACCGTCACGGCCTTGCCGCCGAATCGCTGCGCCAGCAGCGGGTTCGCCGCCTGCGTCCAGTCGCCCGACGCCTTCGTGTTGGACGAGCCCAGCACAGTCGTGTGGGCGGAGAAGTTCAGCAGCGTGAAGAGGTTCTTCTTGCCGTCGCGCGCCTGCAGCACGCGCACGTCGGAGTCGACCGCCTTGTTCGCCTCGTCGTAGTCGAACTGGTTGGAGAGCAGGTCCCTCCCGTCCGCGGTCCCGTAGTACAGGGTCGCGGGCACCATCGACCCGTACGCGGCGACGATCGCGTCGACCGTGCGGTTGGTGACGTACTGCAGATACTCGTCGGGCACGCCGCCCCACACGCCCAGCGGATCGGGCCCGGAGTGGCTGTGGTTCGACTGGATCACGACGTTCTCGGCCGGCAGCGCGCCGCCGGTGCGCCGCTCGACCTCCTTGCGCATGTCGAGCAGCCCGTAGGGCCCGTTCTTGAGCGCCACGAACCACCCCTGCGCCTCGACGTCGGCGATCACGAACGGCGTGCGCCCGTCGGACACGGCGAACGCGTCCACGCTCAGTCCCTCGCCCAGCACGCCGGTCGCGGGACGGCCCGCGAACACCGGGCTGCCGCCGCCGATCCCGTAGCCGCCCAGATACACGGGCTTGCCCGCGAAGGTGCCGTCGGGGTCCGGGTTGATCGAGCGGCTTGCCGCTCCCACGAGGTATGGCTTCGCGAGCTTGGCCTCGGCCGTCGCCGCCAGCCCGGCGAGCACGAGAACGGCGGACATCGCCGCGAGCACAACCCTTCGCATGAACCGAGTCCTACGGCCGCGCCGCCAGCCAGGCCCGCGTCACGTTGCCGATCCGCATCCGCTGCGGGTGATCCCCGACCGGCAGTTCGCCGACCGTGGCTCCGGTCTTGTAGGAGATCGCCGAGATCTTGTCGTCCCCGCTCCAGGAGACGAAGCAGTAGCGGCCGTCGGCGCTGTTGGTCGACCAGTACGGCTTGGTGCCGCCGTGGACCGTCTTGAACGCAAACGTGCTGCGCTCGACGATCGCGGCGTAGTCCGACATCGTCCCGGCCACGCAGAGCCGCGTCCCCTCGGGATTCATGTTGATGCCGTGGTGGGCGGAGTCGAGCAGGTACTCCTCGCGCGGCATCTCGGGGACCTCGTTCGGGAGGTTCATGACCCGGGTGACCCGGTCCTGGGCGAAGTCGTATTCGACGAAGCCGTGGAAGAACGAGACCTGGAAGTAGACGAACCGCTCGTCGGGCGAGAGCGCCATCGGCCGCACCGCGGAGCTCATGTTCGGATAGCCGGCCTCCGCGAGCTTCTGGCCCATGTCGAGCTGCTTCACGATCTGGTTGGTCGCCGTGTCGACGATCTGGAAGCGGCGGTCGCCCTTGGTCGTGTCGAGCTGCGGCTGGTCGGCCGGCGTGTAGACGAGCCCGATGCTGGCGTGGAAGATCCGGCTGCCGTCGGCGGAGTAGTTGTTCTCGTGCGGCGAGTCGCCCGAGGCGAACCGGCCGACCTCCTGGCCCGTGAACGTGTTGAGGATGTGGACGACGTTCCCGGTCGACGCCGAGACGGCCACGCGCGTGCCGTCGGGCGACATCGCCATGTGGTCGGAGCGCTGGCCGTCGACCCGGAAGCGCCAGACGATCGCGCCGGTGTTGAGGTCGATTGCGACCACGTCGGCGAGGCTCGGCCGCGAGACGACCACCAGCCGGCCGTCCTTCGAGCTGAACATGTCGTCGACGTATTGATCGTGGCCCTCGCCGATCAGCTGGCGGATCGCGAGGAAGTAGCCGAGCCGCTCGGGGTCCATGAGGATCTCGGCCATCCGCTCGTTGATGTCGGGAATGATGTTCAGCCGCGCCACGCGCGTGAACGTCGGCTGGCTCGGCGTCCCGCCCTGCTTGATCACGTCGGCCGTGCCGTCCCAGTTGTTGCCGACGAACAGCACGGGAGCGACCGGTGCTCGGCGCGGCGGCCGCGGTGGACGCAGACGCGAGCGCAACGCTCGCCGCGAAGGCGAACGCCGCAATCAAGATCGTGAATTTCTTCCTCCCCGACGCCACTGGTACGAGGATCGTTCTGCCCGATTGGGCTTGGCTCCTAAACCCGTCCGTCGATTCGGCGCCGACCTGAAACACCCGCAACGGCGTGCAGGTGGCGAGCCGGTCGAAGTCCGCATCGGCGTGAAGCAGCGATGAGCCCGTCCGCACACATGGCGCGGCGATCAGGAAGTCGACCGTCTTGCTGACGGTCACACCGGCGCGGCGCGCAGTCTCGATACAGCTGCGCGGCAAGGGAGAAGTCATCAAGCGACCCGAGCCGCAGGATCGGGAACGCTCGCATATGGCGCTCGAGGAGCCGCGCGCTCCCGTCTCCGACTCGCAAACCCTGCAGGAGCTCCGTCAGGATCACATCGGTGAGCGCGACCGGCGCCCCGTCCTCGATCAGCTCGACGCATCGCGAGGCCGGGCGCGGAGTCGGTTCCGCGCAGCACATCGATCCACACGCTCGTGATCGACTGACGATCACGAGCGGATCTCGGCCGCTGCGCGGCTCATTTCCAGATCGCCCTCCCATTGGATCCGGCCCCTGAGCTTCAGCACGCCCAGCTGTCGTGGCGAGCCACCACCTCACGTAGAGCGAAGTCGACCGCCTCACGCTTCGTCCGCAGGCCGGTGAGCCTCAGCACCTCACGCATCAGATGGTCATCGATCTCGATGTTCGGTCCTCATACACATGACCATACACATAGCACCGACGATGCATACACATCCCACGATACGGGACAAGCCTCTAACCTCGCCCGATGCGCCTCGTGACCTTCCGACGACAGCCCCCACTCCACCCGCGTCGGCGAGCTCGACGGCGGGCAGGTGCATGGCTGCGCCGCCGAAACTCTGGTCGAATGGCTCTCCGGTGAGGGGCGCGTGCGCACCGGCTCGGTCCACCCGCTGGCCGACCTCCACCTCCTCGCTCCCGTCCCCACCCCGCCCTCGGTGCGCGACTTCTTCGCCTTCGAGGAGCACGTCGCGGCCGGGTGGAAGCTCAGAGGCGCCGAGATCCCCGAGGCCTGGTACGACGCGCCCGTCTTCTACTTCTCCAACCCGGCCGGCATCTGCGGCCCCGGCGACGAGGTCGCCCGCCCCACCGACTGCAAGATGCTCGACTTCGAGCTCGAGATCGCGGCCGTGATCGGCACCGACAACGAGATCGGCGGCTTCACGCTCATGAACGACTGGAGCGCGCGCGACCTCCAGATCAAGGAGATGACCGTCGGGCTCGGTCCCGCCAAGGGCAAGGACTTCGCCACCAGCCTCGGCCCGATGCTCGTCACGCCCGACGAGCTGCCCTACGAGGACGGGCGCCTGCACCTCGAGGCCACGGTCACCGTGAACGGCCACGAGCTGACCCGCAGCGATGCCTCCAAGCAGCACTACACATGGCCGCAGATCGTCGAGCACGCCGCACGCGACACCGAGCTGAAGCCCGGCGACGTGCTCGGTTCCGGAACGCTTGGCAAGGGCTGCCTGCTGGAGCTCGGCCCGCTCGAGGGCGAGCGCTGGCTCGAGCCGGGCGACCTGGTCGCGCTCGACGCGCCGGGGATCGGGACGCTCGCGAACCCGGTCGTCTAGACGCTGCGGTGACTACGTCCATGCGTGGCGATGCCGTCGTCGCGGCTGCGCTCGCATTTCGCGCGGAGTCAGCGGTCCGCCGACGTTTCTTAGACTCCCCAGGATGGATGGCTGGCCGCAAGTTACGGAGCCCCTGCTCCGTGAGCGGCAGGGGATGTCGACCGAGGAGTTTCTGAAGCTCCTAACCGAGCTCCTCGAGGCGATGCCTGCTCGAGAACTGGACGACGAGCACTACGAGCGGGCGATTGGCTACCCGTGGGAGCGTCGGCCCGGCTCATGCCTGGTCACCGACAAGGGTGTCGAAGATCTTGAAGACATCGGCGCCAAACGCCGGAACGAGCTGGTCCATGAATACGTGCAGGAGTCGGCCGACCGTGTCCCGCTCCTGACATATGGCGCCAACAGCTCGCCGGAGCGGCTCGCCCTCAAGCTCGCCCACCTTCCGGAAAGCGATCACGAGGCTCTGATCCTCTCTGGGGACCTCGAGGGCTTCGACGTGGGGGCAGTTGCACAGCCACCCGTCTTCAGTTCGATGCCGGCGACGCTGATTCCAAGCCCGGGCACCAACGTTAGGGTCGCCGTGCTCTTCCTGACCCCGGCTCAGTTCACGGCTCTGTGGTGGACCGAGCTGACCTACCTGGTTGGAGCCTTGACGGGCATCACCCTGGCTACGGACGTGGTCGAGGACCCGATCGACCGCGTGATTCCTCTTCATCTCCCGCTGGGGCGCGTTCTGCGTCGACGGCGAACCGGTCGCGATGGCGGCGATCCCCGCGAAGAATCGCCGCTCAGCGGCGTTGACGCAAACCGAGATCCTCGATGCCGCGGCCCGCATGGCCATCGGTGAGGACGCATGCGCCCGCGATCTGGTCAAGGCCTCATACGAGAACCCCGCGGCGTTCATGGCCGAGCACTACGCGAGCTTCCGGGCGGCATCCGTGCCCTTCGAGTCGGAGCACTGGACGAAGATGCCGGTGGACGAGCGTTTGCGACCGTCGAGCTGAGCGCCCCGCGCCAGGCTCCGGAGGCGTAGTTGTCGAGCCCGGCGAACATCTCGCCGGTCTGCAGCGTGGCCATCCCGTGCCGGTACTCGTTGGCGAGCGCCTCGTCGAGTGTCATCGACCACTGCTCGTAGGACGAGAGCCGGTCGCTGCGAAGGGCGGCCTGGGGGCGCGACGCCACGTCGTGAGCCAGTGAGGTCGCCGCGGCGAGCGCCTCGCCCGGTCGGACCAGGCGGTTGGCGAGCCCCATCCGCAGTGCCTCCTCGCCGCTCACGCCGCGGCCGGTGAGGATCAGGTCGAGTGCGTGGCTGTGGCCGAGCAGGCGGGCGAGGCGGATCGTTCCGCCGTCCATCAGAGGTATGCCCCAGCGGCGGCAGTAGACGCCGAAGACCGCGTCCTCGGCCGCCACTCTCAGGTCACACCATGCGGCGAGCTCGAGGCCTCCGGCGACCGCGTGGCCCTCGACGGCGGCGATCACCGGCTTGGCGAGCAGCATGCGCGTGGGGCCGACCGGGCCGTCGCCGTCAGGCTCGACCCGGCTCGCGCGGGGAGCGCCCTCCTCCTGCATCGCCTTCAGGTCCGCACCGGCGCAGAACGTGTCGTTCGCACCCGTGAGCACGGCGACGGCGAGAGACTCGTCGGCCTCGAAGCGACGGAACGCGTCCGCGAGCGCTTCGGCGGTCGGGCGATCGATCGCGTTGGCGACTTCGGGCCGGTCGATCGTGATGACCGCGACAGGTCCGTCGGTCTCGTAGCGAATCGGCATCTACAGCCACTCTACCTGTGGGATCAGCCCGCGATCGAAGCCCTCGAGCCCGCCGTCACCCACGCGGTCGAGCTCCTCGAGGCAGCGCTCGGTCGCATCGACCAGACGGTCGACGTCCACGTTCATGCAGCCGCCGCGGAAGGGCTCGAGGTAGGTGATCCCGCGTCGCCACAGCCCTCTGGCACCGGACGGGTTGCCGCGCCGCAGGTGCTCGAAGCCGACGCCGATCTGGAGGATCCCCTGGTAGAGGTAGCGGACGGGGTCGCGCTCCGCGAGCCACTCCTCCTCGAGCGTCTCGTGCTGCTCGAAGAACTCGCCGCGGTTGAACTGCTCGATCCCGCGCCGGAGGCGAGGCGGCGGCGACTCGGAGCAACGGCTGCTCCGCTGTCCCCGGCCGGGCCGATGAGCGGGCGGGCACATCGCCTAAGCAGCTACGTGGGCAAGGACGCTGATGATCGTCCCGTGCGGGTCCTTCACGAAGAACCGGCGGATGCCCCACGGCTCGTTGGTCGGCGGGTAGACCACCTCCAGTCCCCGCTTCACGACCTCGGCGTGAGCCGCGTCGACGGCCTCGGTGTCGCCAACGTCGATGCCGAAGTGCGGCAGCGGCCGTTCGACCCCTGGTGCTGCGACGACGATCTGCGCGCTGGGATTCGCCGGGGACGCCAGCCCGAGGAAGTCACCGACGTCCGGGTCCTCCATCGCGACCGTGAGCCCGAGCACGCCGACGTAGAAGTCCTTCGTCGCCTCGAAGTCTGCCGACTCCAAATACGGGACGATCCGGGTTACGCCCATCGCCGGCCGCGTATCCAACGCGGTATGTCGGGCCGGCTATCGAGGACGCTAGCGCTGCCCGGCGGCCGGGGGGTGTGACCGGCCAAGTACTACGGGCGGTACTAGGCCAATCCGAAAGGGGGGCGCCGGGGCCCAGATATCACCGGCCGGACGGCCTACGGGAAGAACAGGCCGGCCGTGGCAAACAGCGTGTCGCCTGATGCCGTAGGTGCCGTTCGCGCCGCCGTCGTAGAGCCGGATGTCCTGGTCCAACGGACTGCCGCCCAGCTCCCAGATCCCGCGCTTCTGCTCGGCGATCGCGGTGTTCGACCCGAGTATCGCGTCGATCGACGTGGTGGCCGTGCAGGTGGCGCCGACCGCTGTGGAGCCGGTGGCCGTGCACTGAACGCCGAAGTCGAGCGAGATCCCCGTGGTGGTCGCGTTCGCGGACGGGCCGACGCCGGTGGGCCCGTTGTTCTTGTCGGTCAGCCTGAAATCCGCGAAGAACCACAACAGGCCGGTGTAGTCGGCGAGCGCGCCTGTGCAACCCGTGCTCACTCCCTGGCACCGAACGTCGGTCAGGCTCAGCTCGATCTTGCCGTCGAGCTGGTCGCCGGGCGTCGTCAGGCAGGGGATCGCCTCGTCCTGGCGCTCCTCCGTTGCAGAAGGCGCTGAACCGCACGAAGCCCACCGAGTTGGCCGCCGCGCCGTTGTAGTCGGGCGAGCCGACCGTGAGCCAGCTCGACTCCGGCTTCGGCCCGTAGCACGAGGGCTGGTTGAAACTTCTGTTCGTGGTGTTGGGCGCGGTGCATGGCTTGTACGCCGGCACGAACGGCAGGCGCATCGGCGACGCGCCCACCGGCCGCGCGTATGTGTTGTTCAGAGGCTGCCAGTCAGGGGCCTCGTCGTGGCTCGCGCTCGCGTAGAAAGCGCTCCCGGTGTTGAGGAAGGCCGCGTTCCCGCTGAAGAGGTCATACGAAGCACCGGTGTGACGCGCCCAGGCGAGGAGGGTGCCCTGAGGGGAGTATGCGGGCGAGTTGTCGCTCGCGACGTCGCCCTTGGCCAGCGCTTGGTTGGTGCCGTTCGCGTTCATGGTGTAGATGTCGCCGTTGCCCGTCCGGGTGCTCACGAACGCGATCTCACTTCCGCTGGGACGCCAGTTCGGCGCGGTGTCGTTCGCCGCATGGTTCGTGAGGTTCACCTGTGCCCCGCCGCTCGTGTTCATCGTGAAGATCTCGATGTTCGAGGGCGTGGATTGGTAGGCGATCTTCGTGCCGTCCGGTGACCAGGCTGGATACTCGTCGGCGACGGCGTTGTTCGTGAGACGCGTTTGACCGGTGCCGTTTGCGCTCATCTTGTAGATCTCGAAGTTGCCGTCGCGGTCGCTCGCGAACACGATCTCGGCGCCGGTTGGCGACCAGCTGGGAGAGCCGTCGGTGCTGGAGTTTGTGGTCAGCCGTTGCAGGCTCGCCCCGGTCGCAGTCATCGTGTAGATCTCATAGTTGCCGTCGCGATTGGTGGCGAACGCGATCTTGCTTCCGTCGGGAGACCAGGCCGGGTCGCCATCCGTGACGGCGTTGGTCGTCAGCTGCTGGGGCGTCCCGCCGGCGGAGTCGACCGTCCACACCTCGAAGTCGCCGCCCTGATTGCTCTGGAAAGCAATCCTGCCATCCGCGCCCGGAAGCGCCGCGTGGGCCGTGCCAGTAAGCGCGAACACCGCGAGGATCGAGGCCATTCCGACACAAACCTGGTGCCGGCGTGAAGTGGTGCGACGCATGTGGAACTCCTCCTTGATACCTCGCCGATGGCTGTCGGCGCGATCCTCTCAGCGTGAGAGAACCTAAGTCAAGGATGCGGACTGTTCACACACATAGGTGGTTGCTGTGGCGAGATCGGCCGATCGCGGTAGCGTGGCTCGAGAGCAAGCTACCCCGGACTCGAGGAGACAAGGATGTCAAACCGATCTCGTCGCAAGGCGCTGCCCGCGCTGCTCCTCGTGACCATCGCTGCACTCGCCGCGATCGCATCCCCGGCCAGCGCCGACCAGGTGGCGCTCGACGACGGCCAGGCCGACTGGAACCCGGCGTGCGGCAGCTGCTCGATGCTCGCCCCGTTCGACATCAAGCGGGTGACTGTCGCGCGCGACGCTGGGACGCTGCGATTCACGTTCGAGTATTGGCAGCCGGTCGCAGGAAGCATTCCTGGCGACGCCGCGTTCGAGATCTACACGACGACCACCACCGTGGGGGATCCCGACTTCTACACAACGCTTGCCTTCGGCCCCACCCGCAAGGCGCTCTTCCGCCGCGGGCACCAGGTAGTCACGGACGTCGTCGAGACCACGCCGAACGGCACGACCCATGTGCTCGAGGTGCCGCTCTCGTCGATCGGCGACCCGGCCGGTTTCAAGTTCATCGCGTTCCTTCCTGGCGAGAACAACCCGAGCGGGCCCTACCTTGAAATGGACAAGCTGGACCTCGTCCCGAACCTCGGCTTCGGGGAGATCGGCACCCCAGCATCTCCGGCATGTTCCGACGGCATCGACAACGACGCTGACAGCAGGATCGACTTCCCCGCCGACGCGGGCTGTACGTCCAGTACGGACAACGACGAGACCGATTCCACACCGGCGGCACCGGGGACCCCGGGCGGGGGCGGCCCCGGCGGCACGGGCACGACCGACACGGTGGCGCCCAAGCTGGACTTCGTGGGCGCAGGCAAGACGCAAGACGTCGACAAGCTCGGGCTGACTCTGCTGCTCGACGAGATCGCTGACGTGACCGTGACCGGCTCGGTGGGCGTACCGGGCGCATCGAAGGTCTACAAGATCAAGAAGGTGACCAAGCGGGTTGCCGCCGGCAAGCGCACGCGCATCGGCCTGAAGCTTTCGAAGAAGGCGAGCAAGGCGATCAAGAAGGCGCTGAAGCGCGGGCGGAAGCTGAAGGCCAAGCTCACGGTCACGGCGCAGGATCTGGCGGGCAAGCGGACCGTCAAGCGCCCGAGCATCAAGCTAAAGCGCTAGCTGTAGTTACCCACCCACGCGGTCGAAGAACCGGAACGAGCCGACCTCGTTCAGCCCGGTCGCGACCGGGGGCTCGTCGCAGCGGTCGCGGATGGCCTCGCGGAACTTCGCGAACGCCTTCACGTCGGCCAGCGAGTTCTTCTCGTCGTCGTCTCTCTCGTCCACGATGTGGACGAAGCTCACGCCGTCGTCGAGCTTGAACGTCGCGTAACCGAATCCTCCGGGACGCTCGCGCTCCAGCTCCTCGAACACGGCGCGGACGAGCGCCTCGTTCGCCTCCACCTGATCGGGCTTGACCCGGTACCTGACCATCACGCGTTTCACTTCCCACCTCCGGATGACATCGACATTGCGGCCGCTGGATTGAGATGGACGACTGCGCGGCGGCCGGGCAACCATGCACCGGCCGTGGCTCCCACCAGGGCGAGCGCGGCAGACACCCCGATCGCTGCCGCGAACCCGTCCGTGAACGCCTGCGCCGAGGCGTAGCTCCCGGCCCCCGCGAACACGGCCACGGAGATCGCGATCCCGAACACGCCGCCGAGCTCGCGCATCGTGCTGTTCGTGCCGGCCGCCTTGCCGATCGCCTCGACGGGCACGGAGCCGACCACGGAGTTCTGCGCGGCCGGGATCGCCATCGACACGCCCGCGCCGGCGATGATCAGCGGCGCGACCATCTCGGAGTAGGACATGGCGGGGTCGGCGATCAGCGCGATCCACCCCATGCCGGCCGTCTGCAGGAGCATCCCGGCGACCATGAAGGGCCGCTCGCCAAGCCGGTCGGCCAGCGTGCCGGCGATCGGCGCGCAGACCATCAGGGTTGCCGTCCACGGCACCAGCCGCAGCCCGGCGTCGAGCGGACCGTAATCGAGCCCCGTCTGCAGGAACTGCGCCAGGAAGAACACGGCCGTGAACAGCGACCCGAAGAGGAAGAAGACCGCGGCGTTGCCGGCCGAGAACGCGCGCGAGCGGAAGAACCGCATCGGGAGCATCGGCTCCCGCGCGCGCAGCTCCCACGCCACGAACGCCGCCGCCAGCAGCACCCCGCCCGCCAGTGACGCGACGACCTCGAGGCTGTCCCAGCCGGCCGGGTTCCCGCGCACCAGGCCCCACACGATCCCGAGCGCCCCGCCGGTGACGAGCGCGAGGCCCGGGACGTCGATGCCGGTGTCAGCGCCGAAGCTCTCCTTCATCCTGCTCAGCACGAGCGGGATCAGGACCAGGCCGATCGGGACGTTCAGCCAGAAGATCCACTCCCAGGCCAGGCCCTCGGCGATCGCGCCGCCGACGACCGGCCCGCTGCCGACCGCGAGTCCCGTCACGCCGAAGAAGATCCCGAGTGCGGTACCCCGGCGCTCGGGCGGGAACGCCGCGCTCAGCAGCGCCAGGGCAAGCGTCATCACGAACGCCGCGCCGACGCCCTGGACGGCGCGCGCCACGATCAGCCAGCCGACGCCGGGCGCGAGCGCGCACGCCGCCGACGACGCGACGAACAGTCCAAGGCCCGCGGCAAACAGCCGCCGGCGGCCGAACCGGTCGCCGAGGCCGGCCGCGGTCATCAACAGGACGGCGAAGCTGAGGTTGTATGCGTTGACCGTCCACTCGAGCTCCTCGATCGAGGCGCCGAGGTCGGTCCGGATCGTGCTCAGCGCCGTCGACACCACCAGCGTGTCGAGCGCCACCATCAAAGACGCGACGGAGGCCAGCGCGAGCACCCACCTGCTTGCCGAGTTCGAAGTCATATGGCTTAGACCGCGTCAAAGTCCGGAACTCATCGTTAGGCTCACGATCGCGTTCGGGCGATGGCGGGTGACGGCGGGAACATCTGGGTCGGTGCCCTGGCGGGCTATGCCGCCAGCCGCACCATGGACCGCGCCACCAGCCTGTTCTACGGCCTCCAGACCGACGGGTCCAAAGCGCGCGAGGAGGAGCTGGCGCCAGGTGGCACCCTGGTGCAACTCGGCAAGCAGCTCGGCGGGGCGATGGGACGCGACCTGACCGACGAGCAGGCCGGCCGCGTCGGCGTCACCGTGCACCGCACGTTCGGAATGCTCTACGGGATGGCTGCCTCAGCCGCCGTCGCACGCGGAGTGCCGCCGCTCAGGGCCGGCATCGCTACCGGCGCGACGGCGTGGGCGCTGATCGACGAGGGCACCGCCCTGCCCACGTTCACGGACTACCCGGTCGAGAGTCATCTGCGCGGCGTCGTCGGCCACGCGACGCTGGGCGCCATCATCGGCCTGCTGCTGTCCCTGATCGAGCGCCGCTAGACCCTGCGGCGGCGCACCGGGCGGCGCGTAGCGGTGGTGCAGGTCGAGCGTGTTGCCGTCGGGATCCTGGAAGATCGCCTGGTGGCAGACGCCGCTGTCGATGGTGTCCCCCATGAACGAGACGCCCTTCGACTCCAGCTCCGCGCGGGCGGCCTCGACGTCCTCGACGTGGAACGCAATCGGCACCCGGTTGGGCTGGAATTCGATGCCGAGCCGCTCGGCGAGGATCACGGCGATCGTGACGGTGCCGGTCTCGAACTCGGCGCCTAGCGGGTCCTCCGAGCCCCACGTCTTGGACCGCTGCAGGCCCAGCACGTCGCCGTAGAACTCCATCGCGGCATCCAGGTCTCTGGTCGGCACCGACACGAAGTCGACGCCCGTGACAAGGGATGTTTGGGTGCTCATCGGATTGCCTCCGTTCTCTCGTACTCGTCGTTACGCCGCGGCCAGTCGCCGGACGCCTCCTTCTCGCTGGGCGCCTCGAAGCGCCCCTTCGGCGCCCGGTCGAGCAGCTGCCACGTCCCGTTCAGCACGTCGGTGCCGCGGTCGAAGGTCGAGTACGTGTGGTACACGACGCCGTCCTCGAGCGCGAACGCGCTCAGCCCCATCATCTCGTCGTCGGAGGCCTCGCCCGTGAAGAGCTTCAGACCCGCGCGACGCGGCGTGCCGAAGTTGTAGCCCGTGCCGGTGCGCCGCTCCTCCTCCGTGAACATGCCGAAGTCGAAGTTGAAGTCGGTGCCACCGGACGACACCCACGGGAACTTCCATCCCATCCGGCGCTTGTACGCCTGGAGCTTCTCGAGCGGCGCGCGCGACGCGCACACCAGCGTCACGTCGTGCGCGTTCAGGTGCGCCACCGAGCCGTCGAGGTGGTCCGAGTAGAACGAGCAGCCCGGGCACGCGGCATCGTCGTCCGGCCCGTACATGAGGTGGTAGACGATCAGCTGCGAGCGTCCGTCGAACAGCTCGGCCAGCGTCTTCGGCCCCGTCGTCGGTCTGGAAGACGTACTCCTTGTCGACCCGCACCCACGGCAGGGCCTGCCGCTGCTGCGCGAGCTCGTCGCTGCGCCGGGTCAGCTCCTTCTCCTGCTCGAGCAGCTCGACGCGCGCGGCCAGCCACTCCTCTCGCGTTCCGGTCGTGTGCTCGGTCATCGGATCGCCTCCTCCTTCTCGTACGCGTCGTGCCAGTTCCACCATTGGTACGGCGGAGTCTGAGGGTAGCCCTCCGGCGAGTCCTCCCATTCCTCCTGGCGCCCGAGCGCGGTGATGTCGAGATAGCTCCAGGTGCTCCCCATCGCCTCGTCGCCGCGGTTGTCGATGAAGTAGGTGC
Source organism: uncultured Solirubrobacterales bacterium (assembly GCA_963731895.1). Taxonomy (GTDB): domain Bacteria; phylum Actinomycetota; class Thermoleophilia; order Solirubrobacterales; family JBBDJG01; genus CAVSXO01. The sequence continues at coordinate 52,450 of CAVSXO010000027.1, read as the reverse complement.
GGAAGATCCGGTCGCCGTCGCGGAGGAAGGCGTTGGTGCCGTGCCACTCGCCGACGCCGAAGTCGCTGTCGAAGCCGTCCGTGATCGTGTACCACGGCATCTCCCAGCCCATCCGCGCCTTCAGGCGCTCGATGTCCGGCTGCGGCGCACGCGAGACGAACGCGAGCGTCGTATCGCGCGCGTTCAGATGGGCTACGTGGGCGACCTGGTCGGCCACCATGGAGCAGCCGACGCAGGCATGCTCGGGCCAGCCCCTCACGCCGGGCTCGAAGAAGGCGCGGTAGACGATCAGCTGGCGACGGCCATCGAACAGGTCGAGCAGGCTCGCCTTGCCCTGGGGCCCGTCGAACTCGTACTCGTTCTCCACGGCCAGCCACGGCATCCGCCGGCGCTCGGCGGCCAGTGCGTCTCGCGCGTGGGTCAGCTGCTTCTCCTTCACGAGCAGCTGGTCGCGAGCGGCCTGCCACTCGGCCGGTGAAACGACTGGCGGAAGGTTCATGAGGCATCTCCTGGTTGTAGCTCGGGAAGGTCGAAGCGACGCATCAGCTCCGGGTTTACGAAGGCCGTGATGTCCCTGATCCGGTCTCCCCGGAGAGTCAGCACCTGCAGCGCGACCGGCGCGTAGGCGCCGGCTTCCTCGTTCCAGTGGAAGACAGCCGAACGCCGGCTGCCCGTTCGCCCACGTCGGCACCACGCGTGCGTGGCGCTCCTCGCCGGCGAACGACACGAGCTCCTTGCGTCGCTGCCGCTCGGCGAACACGTAGCCGGTCAGGAAACCGAGAGCATCGTCGCGGCCGCGGTACCAGGTCGGCATCGGCGGCATCGCCATCGTCACGTCGTCGGTCAGCAGGCCGACGATCGTGTCCACGTCGCCCGCCTCCCACGCGCGCATGTAGGTCGCGATCAGCTCCTCCACCTGCTTGTCGCCGAGCGCGCGCAGTGTCGCCTGCTGGCTCTGATCGGGGAGCTGCTCGTCGGTCGCCTTCCGTGCCCGCTGGAGCGCGCTGTTGACGGACGCGACGCTGGACTCCAGCATCTCCGCCACCTCCTGGGCCGAGAAGCTGAGCACCTCGCGCAGGATCAGCACCGCCCGCTGTCGCGCCGGCAGGTGCTGGAGCGCCGCGACGAACGCCAGCTCGACGCTCTCGCGCGCCTCGTACCCTGCCTCCGGGCCCGGCGCATCCGGGTAGGGCTCAACCCACGTGGTCTCGGCGATCGGCGGGGCGATGTTGTCGTGCGGGTCGGCGGGCGGGCCGTAGTCGAGCGGGAGCACCCGCTTCGGGCGCCGCCCGATCAGATCGAGACTGGCGTTCGTGGCGATCCTGTAGAGCCACCCGCGCAGCGAGCTGCGACCCGCGAATCGCGGCAATCCCCGCCATGCGCCCAGCAGCGCCTCCTGGAGCGCGTCGTCGGCATCGTGAGCAGAGCCGAGCATGCGGTAGCAGTGGGCATGGAGCTGGCCCCGGTAGCGCTCGATCAGGCGGCCGAAGGCAGCCTCGTCCCCCTCGCGGGCGGCCTGGAGCAGCTCGTCCTCACGGAACGTGGGGTCTGTGCGAAGTGCCGGCATCTACATGGGAGGACCGGAACGGCCCCCGAAACTCATCGCTCGCCTGAGATTACTCCGTGACGAATGAGCAATCTCGCGTCACACGATCGGAGCCATCCTCCGGCCCATGCCCGAACTTTGTCACTCTCGCGTCCACCCCTCGGACGCCAGGCGCCAAAGTTCGGGTGGCGGAGTTGGCGGCGCGCCAGTGGGGCGTGGTCACGAGGGCGCAGCTCGAGGATGCAGGACTCGGGCCGGCCGGGATCACGCGATGGATAGGACGAACGGCGGCTGCACCGGGTCTATCCCGGTGTCTTTGCCGTCGGTCATGACTGCCCTTGGCAATGGAGGGAGGATTGGCGGCGGCGCTGTTCTACGCCGGCACGGGCGTCGGCGTTCAGCCATGTGACCGCCGGGCTGGTGGTGGGGAATGCTGACAGCACAGCCGCGCCGCCTGCACGTCATGCGCTCCCGGCAAGCGCAAGTCCCTGCGGCAGGTGCGCGTCCACTCCGACGAGACCCCCACCGCGTCTGGCACAAACGCTTCCCCCTTACCCCACCCGCTCAAACGCTCCTCGACATCGCGGGCGTCGTGCGCCTCATGGAGCTGCGCCGCGCGCTGGCCGAGGCCGAGTACCGACGGCTCGTGACGCTGGCCGAGGTCGAGGCCGTGCTTGGCCGCGGCAAGCCCGGCAGCGCTGCTCTGCGCGCAGCGCTCGACTGCCATCGGCCCCAGCTTGCCCACACCAGGAGCCGGATGGAGGAGAGGTTCGTGCTGCTCTGTGAGCGCGACTCGCTTACCCCTCCAGCGGTAAACGCGCGGGTCGCCGGATGGACGGTCGACGCCGTGTGGTTCGACCAGCGTATTGCTGTGGAGCTCGACAGCCACGCCGCCCACGGCACACCCGCAGCGATGGAAGAGGATCGCCGCCGGGACCTCGAGTTGCGGGCCGCCGGCTATACCGTGCTGCGCTACACCTGGCGGCAGCTGACCGACGAGTGGGATCTGGTCGGTGCGGACCTGCGTAGGCATGGCGTCGGCAATTCCGAATCAACCGCAAAAGTGGCACGTAACCGCGAGCGCAAGCGTTTTTTTCGCGCTCCTGCTAGCGGTGCCGGCGGTCGCGGGATGTGGTGACGGGGGCGGTGACTCTCCGCCGGCCCAGGCAGACAAGACCGTCCCGAGGTTGACCGTGCAGGTGTCGGTGCTGGAGAGCGACATCGCGGAGTACTGCGAGAGCCGGAACAGCGGCAGCACCTCCGCCGCCGACGACGACAAGGCCGCCGCGGACGTGCGGGAGCTGATCCGCCTGGCGCGACGAGACCCCGACCGCAGGCTTGGCAGCGGTGCGAGACCGACCGTCCGCGATGCGCTGGCCGAGGTCTGGGTCGTGCTGAGCTCCGACTGCCGGGACTCCCCGCTGCAGCGACCGGTGGATCGCGCGCTGGAGGCGCTTCGGTAGCGGCCCCGCTAGAGCGTGGCGCCCTTACTGCGGTTGCAGTCAGCGCACAGGAGCTGGAGATTGGCGACCGTGGTCGCGCCTCCGAGCGAGAACGGGATCACGTGGTCGTACTGCAGGTCGAAGTTGCCTCCGCAGTCGACACATCGGCCTCCGTCGCGCTCGAACACCGCCCGCCGGATCTCGATCGCGACCGGCTGGCGCATGGCCTGGCCGGCTTCCTCGGCGCGCATCAGCGAGTGGGCGGTGGCAAGCTGGCGCTCCCGTCTGCGGATGCGCTGCAGGACCAGCGCCTTCACGTCAGCGGCGCTCAGGTCCTCGTCCTCCCAGTAGAAGCAGCCCTTGAACGCCCAGTAGACCCGCTCGTCTTCGCGAACGAGCTCGACCGGGCTCTCGGCCTCCTGCGCCCAGATCGCGTCGAGCTGCGCCTTCCTCCACCGCGCGTCGAAGATCCGCTTCCCTGAAGCGAGGGCGTAGCGGCCGGTGAAGAGCCTTCGCAGGCTCACCGGCAGCTTGACGATCTCGGCCTTCCTGTCGGCCCGCAGCACGTGTAAACATTCGGCAAGACGGCCGCAACTCATTTAGGCTCGCCGAACGCCATGACTCTCCACGTCGACCGCATCGACCTCGCCGACGCAGTCAGGACAGGCGTCAACCCGTACCTCGTCGGCCCCTACGCGCCGACCCACGACGAGGTCACCCTCACCGGCCTCGAGGTCGTGGGCGAGATCCCGGACGACCTGAACGGCGTCTACGTGCGCAACGGGCCCAACCCGCAGCTCGAGCCGAACGGCCGCTACCACTGGTTCGACGGCGACGGCATGGTCCACGCCGTGCACATCGCCGACGGGCAGGCCACCTACCGCAACCGCTGGGTCCGCACCGACGGCTTCGAGCGCGAGCGCGAGGCCGGCGCGCCGCTGTGGAACGGGATCATCGAGTCACCGGCCGGGCAACCCGCCCGGCGAGCCCGAGAAGGACACCGCCAACACCGACCTGGTGTTCCACAACGAGAAGCTGCTCGCGCTCTGGTACCGCGCCGGCAAGCCGTACGCGCTCGACCCGGTGACGCTCGAGACGCTCGGCGCCGAGGACTTCGGCGGCACGCTGCGCTGCGAGGTCTCCGCCCACGCCAAGGTCGACGAGCGCACCGGCGAGCTGATGTTCTTCGACTACGGCATCAAGCCGCCCTACATGCGCTACGGCGTCGTCGGCCCCGAGGGCGTCGTGCGTCACTTCGTCGGCATCGACCTGCCCGGGCCGCGCCTGCCGCACGACATGGCGATCACCGAGCGCCACTCGATCCTGATGGACCTGCCGCTCTACAACGACCAGGAGGCCGCGCGCGCACGGGCGCTTCAAGCTCTTCTTCGACCGCGACATGCCGAGCCGCTTCGGCGTCATCCCGCGCTACGGGAGCGCGAGCCGAGGTGCGCTGGTTCGAGGCCGAGCCGTGCTTCATCTACCACTCGGTCAACGCCTGGGAGGAGGGCGACGAGGTCGTGATGGACGTCTGCCGCGTGAAGCAGCCCGAGCCGCGCACCGACCTCGAGGGGCCGCTCGCGAACATGCTCTCCTACCTGCGCCTCGACGCGCACCTGCACCGCTACCGGTTCAACCTGCGCACCGGCCAGACGACCGAGCGCACGATCGACGACGACAACAGCGAGTTCCCGTCGATCAACAACAACGTGCTCGGCACGCCGTCGCGGTACGCCTACACGATGCACATCTCACCCGAGTCCACCCTGCTGTTCGACGGCCTGATGAAGTACGACGTCCACACCGGCGCTGCCGAGACGCACTGGTTCGGCGACGGGCGGTGGGGAGCGGAGGCGCCGTTCGCGCCGCGACCGGGAGCGACCGAGGAGGACGACGGCTACCTCGTCTCCTACGTGTACGACGAGCGCGAGGGCCGCTCCGAGGTCGAGGTGCTCGACGCGCGCGACGTGAGCGCCGGCGCGCTGTGCCGGATCAAGCTGCCGGCGCGCGTGCCGATCGGCTTCCACGCCACGTGGGTGCCGGGCGAGAAGCTGCCGGGCGGCTCGGCGTGAGCTTCATCGTCGGTCGCTGAGACCGTGGACGCGTTCATCCACGACGCCGTCCGCACCCCGCGGGGGAAGGGCAACGGCGCGGCGCGCTCGCGGACACAGCGGCCCGTCGAGCTGCTGGCCCGCTGTTCCAGGCGCTCGCGGAGCGCAACGACCTCGACACGAGCACCGTGGACGACGTGACGCTCGGGTGCTCGACCGCGACCGGCGAGCAGGGCGCGAACATCGCGAAGGCCGCCGCGCACTTCGCCGGCTGGGACTACCGCTCCTCGGGCGGAGTCGTGTCGCGCCTGTGCTGCTCGGGCCTGGACGCGATCGCGACCGCGGCCGCGAAGATCGATGCCGGCATGGACGAGCTCGTGGTCGCGGGTGGGGTCGAGTCGATGTCGCGGGTGCCGAACTTCTCGGACGGCGGGCCGCTGTTCGCCGACCCGGAGGTTGCGGCCGCCGGCGGCTTCGTCCACATGGGCGTCGCCGCCGACATCGTCGCGACGCTCGGCCAGATCTCGCGGGAGGAGTGCGACGCGTACGCGGTCGAGTCCCATCGGCGGGCCGCCTCCGCCCCGCGCCCGCCCGCGCTGATCGCGGTCAACGGACTGGACCGCGACGAGGCGATCCGCGAGAGCCAGACGATCGACGACCTCGCCGCGCTGGAGCCCGCATTCGGCGACATGGACGCCGGCGTCGCCCATCAGAAGCTGCCCAACCTCGGTGAGATCGAGCACGTGCACACGATCGCGACCGCGCCCCAGATAGTGGACGGCGCCTCCCTGCTCCTGGTAGGTGGGGATCAGGAAGGCGCCCGTGCACGGATCGTCTCCGCCGCGAACGTCGGTGTCAAGCCCCCACTTCTGACCGCCACCGTCCCCGCCACCCAGCAGGCGCTCGACCGCGCCGGGATGACGCTCGCCGACGTTGACCTGTTCGAGGTGAACGAGTCATTCGCCGCGATCGTGCTCCACTACATGCGCCACTTCGACGTCGACCCCGACCGGGTGAACGTGAACGGCGGCGCGATCGCGATGGGTCACCCGCTGGGTGCCACCGGCGGCATGCTGGCCGCCACGCTGCTGGACGAGCTCGAGCGCCGGGATCTCGAGGTGGGATTGGTCACGATCCCCGCGGCGGCCGGGATCGGCGCGGCGCTGATCATGCAGCGGGTCTAGGCTGGTCCGGCTTGAGCCGAGTGGCAGAACAGTTCGACGTCGTGGTCGTCGGTGCGCGCTGCGCCGGCTCTCCGCTGGCGGCGATGCTCGCGCGGCGGGGCATGCGGGTCTGTCTCCTGGACCGGTCCCAGTTCCCCAGCGAGACTCTCTCGACCCATGTGATCCAACCGTGCGGGGTGGCCGTGCTCGACCGGCTCGGGGTGCTCGACACGGTCTTCGCCGCGGGGGCGGTACCGCTGACTCGTCTCACGGCTGTCGCCGAAGAGGCGCGGCTGGACTCCGAGTTCTCCCCCGCGGCGTTCGGCGCGCCGGGGCTGAACGTACGCCGGATCACGCTCGACCACCTGCTCGTGGAGGCGGCGGCGTCTGCCGGGGCCGACGTGCGCACCGGGACCCGGGCGACCGGCCTCCTCGAGGAGGATGGGCGAGTTGCCGGTGTCGAGACCGAGGCTGGCGCGCTTCGCGCTCGACTCGTGGTCGGCGCGGACGGCCGGCGCTCGACGGTGGCCGACCTGGCCGGCGCCACCAAGTACAACCTGGCGCCTCCCGGCCGGATGTTCGCCTGGGCGTACTTCGAGGGAGCGTCGGATCCTGAAGGCAGCTTGCGCTTCGGCCGGCTGGGCGAGTTGGCGTTCGTCGCCAGTCCAACCGACGCCGGGCTCTACATGGCCGCGGTCTGTCCTTCGGTGGGCGACAAGGCCGCCTTCCTCGCCGACCGCGAGCGCAACTTCATGACGGGACTCGGCCAGTGGCCCGAACTGGCCGACCTGTTGACCGGTGCGAACCGGATCGGCCCGATCCGGGTGATGACCGATTGGCACGGCTACTTCCGGGAGGCGGCCGGGCCCGGGTGGGCGCTGTTGGGCGACGCCGGGAATTTCAAGGACCCTGCGCCCTGCACAGGGCATCGCGGACGCCCTTCGCCAGGCCGAGCACCTGGCGCGCGCCGTCGAGGCGGGCCTCGGCGGAGCAGTCAACATCGATGACGAGCTTCACCGCTGGTGGCGATGGCGAGACGAGGACGCCTACGAGATGCACTGGTTCGCCACCGACATGGGGGCGGCAGGCCCATCGCTCCCGCTGGCCACCCAGTTCATCCGCGACCTGGCCGGCGACAGCGAGGCCACCGAGGGGTTCCTGCGGGTGCTCAACCACGACATCCAGCCGTCGCAGCTCTTCAAGCCGCGCCTCCTCGCCAGGGCCGCCGTTCGGATCGGTCGTTCGCGACGGGACCAGATCCCCGCGATGATGAAGGAGGCGTCGTCGGCGATCCGCAAACAGGTCCGCCGGGCCAGGTATCGCCACCACCCGCTTCTGAATCGAGATGCGTGACATAGGCTGCGCGGATGCTGCGTCGCTCCTGGCCGGTTCTGGTCTTCCTGCTGCTCGTGCTCCTGTTCCTGTGGTGGGTGCGACCGATCTTCCACGGACTCGCGATGTTCTTCTACACGGGCCCGATCATCTGGCTCCCGCCCATCCTGATCGTGGCGATCGGGTTCGGCATTCGCCGTTTCCGCGGCTCCAAGCTGAGCAAGCGCGACCTCGAGCTGCTGACGCGCAGGGGAGATGACGAGGGCGACGGGTCTCCGCTCAGCCGGCTGCCGTCCGTGGGCGCCGGGGTCGGAGTGATATTCGGGCTTGCGTTCTTCGCGTTCGTGCTCGGCGCGGCCTTCAAGGCGCCGCTCACGAATCGCGCGATCTACAACAACACCGAGTACGCGTCGATCGGCGGGCTTCCCGAGGGCGGCGTCGTGCGCCTCATGCCGCAGGAGGTGGCGGTCCAGATCGCCTCCAGCGGCTTCAACTCCCCGACCGAGAAGCTGACCGACTTCCGCAGTGTCGTCACTCCGGACGGTCTTGCCTGGACCGCGTTCCGCACCCCCGACGGCGCCTTCCGGATCTTCTCCAAGAAGAGCCAGGGGTTGGTCACATTGGACGCAGAGTCGACCGAGCGGCGCGTGAAGCAGAGCGATGCCGAGTTCGAGATCGCTCCGGGGCAGCTGCTGACCGACAACCTCCGGTGGCGGCTGCTGAAGCGCCACTACCTGATCGATCTGGCAAATCCCGTGGCCGCGCTGGACCGCGAGGGGCGGCCGATCATCATCGTTCCCTACACCTCGTACAAGGGCTTTCTGATCCGCCGCCCGGTGCTCGGTGGGGTGTTCGTCGTTCATCCCGACGGGGAGATAGAGGACCTCTCGCCGGATGAGGCGCGAAAGCGGGCAGAGATCACCTCCACGGGACGGCTGTTCCCGGACACCCTCGCCCGCCGCATCCAGGACGCCTACGCCTACAAGCGCGGTATCTGGAACCGGTTCGTCCTCCACGAGGAACAGACCCAGATCAGCGACACGGAGAGCAATCAGCAGCCCTACCTGATCGACTTCGGCGAGCGCGGCATCAAATGGGTGACGGTTGCCGAGCCGTACGGCCAGGCCTTCGCGGCCAACGCGATCTTCCTGACGGACACCGTCACAGGGGAGACCGAGATCTGGCGCGTGCCGCGCAACGCGAGCCTGAGCGGCAACCGCCGCGCGGTTCAGACCGTGCGGTCCGTCTCGATCCCCGGCGTGGTGTTCGCCGGCGAAGGCGGGAGCAATACGGGCGGCAGGTTCAAGGTCGTGGAGCCGCGGCCGGTGTTCGTGCGCGGCCGCCTGCAGTACCTCCTATCGGTGATCCCCGAGAACGGCAACTCGGTGTCGAAGAGCGTGGTCGTGGACGCCGCGCGCAACAAGGTGGTGGCGATCTTCGACAACGACACGGACCCATCCGCGGATGAGGCCACGCTGCGATATCTGGCAACCGGCGAGCTCGACCGGGGCGCCGTGCCGGGGCAGGAGTCCGGGACGCAGGGGGCGCGCGACCAGTCACCGGCGACGCCCACGCGCGACAGGCAGCGCTCGGAGACGCCGAACGACGTTCAGCGGCGCCTCGATCGGTTGATCCAGCAACAGCGGGAGACGCTGCGCGAGACCGAACAGCTGCAGCGGGAGATCGAGCGCGGCAGGTAGCATCGGCGCGAGCCATGTCGCAGGCGGACATCGATTGCGGAGCAAGTCCCGAACGCAGGCACCTACCTAGGCTCTGAAGAAGCCATAGCGCGGTGGTGGAGAACCGCCTATACTGGCGACGCTTGACGGCAGAGCGGGTACGCTTGCCGCGGGGGTGTGGGGGGCTACCTGACGAGAGGCACGACATCTTGTGTCGCGGCGCTGGCCATTGCTGCGGCGTTCGTATTTCTGGCCGGCTCTGCATCGAGCACGGTCACTTGCGACGGCTACGCCTCTCCGACCGGGGACGACAACGATCCCGGCACGATCTCGCAGCCGTTCAAGACGGTGGACAAGCTGGTCCACTCGATCGTCGCCGGCCAGACCGGGTGCTTGCTGGGGTACGCGGATGGCTCGCCTCCCAGCGCTGCCGGCTTCTATGAGGAGGACCCCATCACCGTCGACGTCGCCGGGATCACGTTGCGAAGCGCTGAGGGCCAGGTCGCCCAGATCAAGGCCAGCGTCGCGGTCACGGCCGGCAACGTGACTCTTTCCCACCTCGTCCTCGACGGGCGCAACGCCAACGGCGGCGCTGCGAGCCCGCGGATAACCGGAAGCAACGTCACCCTCGCGCACAACAACGTGACCACTCGCAACACCGTCAACTGCATCACCGTCGCGGGCGATGCGCAGCAGGTCTTCATCAACCACAACCGGATTCACGACTGCAAGCGAGGCATCCACATCGAGAAGGCCCGCTACGTCTTGGTGGCGGACAATGCCATTTATGACAACTCGGGCACGGGGATATTCCTGTCGCCCGCGGCGGATGCCGCCTACGTCACCCGCAACATCGTCGACCGGAACGCCAAGGGGATCGTGTGGGGAAGCGGAGAGCTCTTCGGAGGCTCGCCGGTGTCAACCTCGGACAGCAGCGTCGCTGCCAAGAACATCGTGTCGTACTCAGGCGGATTCAGCGCCACGGCTGAATGGCACGACCCCGCTGGTCCGGCTGACCCTGTTCCGGGGACCAGCAACGCGTTCTGGTCCAACTGCGTGTATCACCCGACCTTGGCGAACAACGGGATCGATCCCCAGCAGCACGTCACACACCTTTAACGCGACGAAGATCTGGACGCACTCGAACACCAGCGGCGATCCCCTCTACGCGGACGCCGCCGCGGGCGACTTCCGGCTGGGCCAGGGAAGCCCGTGCCCGGCGACCACCGGCGACTTGAGCCTCGCCATCACCGATGACGGACCCGGCGCCGACGACGAACGCGCGGACGACGCTGAAGCGGTCAACCTGCGCCCGAACGTGCTGATCATCGTGACGGACGACCAGCGGGCAAGCGGCACGGTCATCGACGGCGTGATGACCGACACGCGTGACTGGTTCAAGGATGGAACGCCTTCTGGCGCACCGGGAGGCACCGAGTTCACCCAGGGGTTCGCGACCACGCCGACGTGCTGTCCGTCGCGCTCCACGATCTTCACCGGCCAGTACGTGCACAATCATGGAGTGCACGAAAACACGGTTGCGCCGCCGCCCTCGACCGACCCCAACAACCCGACGTACCTGATCCAGCCCCACACGATCCAGCGGTATCTGCGCGACCGCGCCGGATACCGGACCGGCATCTTCGGGAAGTTCTTGAACAGCTGGCGGTTCAGCACCGGGGTGATAGCGCCCAACTTCGACGACTTCGGGTACTTCCAGGGGCAGCCTTACTGCCCGTTCGAGTTCATCGAGGACCCCAGCACGAGGAGGACGCTTGGATCGGCGCCTGTGGGGGATCCCCTCCACTGCAACGTGGAGAGTCCGGACGACTACTCGACGACCTGGATCGCCCAGGAGGGTCGTCGCTTCATCGAGGAAGCCGACCAGGCATCGGATGACCAGCCGTGGCTGCTGTATCTCACGCCGGTGGTGCCGCACAAAGACAACTTTGCCGGTCAGGCCGTTCCGGAGGAGCAATACGCTTCGGCGAGCGTCCCACCGGAGGACGACCTGGTCAACAGTGGTGGCTTCCAGGAGGGGTTGCGTGCTCCGGGCAACCAGCTGACCGACAAGCCGCAAAGCGTCCAGAGCTTCCGGCCCCCGTGCGATCCTGGGCAGCCGGTCACGCAGTGCGACGACGAATGGACCGCAGCGCGGGTACAGGAGCGCGCTGAGCAGCTGCGGTCGCTGATGTCGGTGGACGACATGGTTCAGAGCGTGTTCACGAAGCTCGAAGAGACCGGGGAAGACGATGACACCCTCGCCTTCTTCGTCTCGGACAACGGCTGGCTGTGGGGTGAACACGGGTTGGTGGCCAAGGGGAGACCCTATCCCGAGTCGGCGAAGGTCCCGTTCTTCATGCGGTGGCCGGACAACCCGAACGTGGGTCGGGGGGTGACGGATTCGACCCGGTTCGTGGCGAATGTCGACATTGCCCCGACCGTGTTGGACGCGGTGGACGTCGGCCCCGACCACGTGCTGGACGGCCGCTCGCTGATCGATCCGGGCATGAGTCGTTCGCGCATGCTGACGGAGCACTGGCAAAATGACGTGCCGAACTGGGCGTCTCTTACCAGTCCGAGCTATCAATACACGAAGTACTACCAGTCACCCGATACCGGCTTCCTCGAGTACTACAGGTTCCCCGGAGATCTGGCTGAAGTGACGAACCTGTTGGGTGACGACAATCCTTTGGATCCGCCCGCGGGCGAGACCGCCCCCATCGACGCAGACCTCGAGGCGAGTCGCACCTGCGTGGGCAGCAGCTGTCCGTAGGGCGCCCTCGAAGCCGCGGCCCTCGTAGCCACGCGTCAGCGTGAGGACGGTTCACTTCACGACGCGGTACCTGAGATGGGTGACCGCGGGGGACTCGATCACCCGCGTGCACTCCACCTCGCGCCGCTCGGGTCCGAGATGGTTCTCGAACAGGCGGACGCCGTCGCCGAGCAGCACCGGGGCGACGTGTAGCTGAAGCTCGTCGAGCAGCCCGGCCTTCAGGTACTGCTGAGCGGCGTTCGCGCCACCGGCGACCGCGACGTTCTTGTCGCCCGCGGCCGCGCGTGCCTGCTCGAGCGCGGACTCGATGCCGTCGGTGACAAAGGTGAAAGTGGTTCCTCCCTGTTTTGTCACCGGCTCACGGGCATGGTGGGTGAGGACGAACACCGGGTGATGGAAGGGCGGCTCGTCTCCCCACCAGGCGTCCGGATTCGGGTCGTCCTCCCACGGGCCCTCCCCGCCGCTGAACATCCGCCTGCCCATCACCGTCGCACCGGTGTTGCCGATCGATTCCGCGATCACCTCCGCGTCGGCGTTGGTCTCTCCCCCTGAGAGGCCGTGCGACTCGCGCCAGGTCTGCGTCACGATGACCCACTCATGGAGCTGTTCGCCGCCCTTGCCCAGCGGCTCCTCCAGAGTCGGGTTCGGCCCCGCGACAAAGCCGTCGAGTGACATCGAGATGTCGAAGGTCAGCTTGCTCATCGTGCCTCCTGGGTCTGCGTGGTCGGGCCGGCCATTGTCGTGCGTGGAACGTTTGCGTGCATCGCCGGTCGCAAGTCCTTCAAACTGGAGCGATGAGCGCGGTGAGCGAGTTGGAGCGCCAGCTCGAGAATCTGATCGCGAAGCGCTATCCGGACGCCGCGGGCCTGGAGCCGGCGGCGTTTCGGCGGCAGGTCGAACCACTGCAGGAGGTCGCGGCCCGCCTACCGGTGTCCGAGCCTGACCTCGAGCAGGAAAGCTTTCCGTTCGTGATCGTCGTCAGCCGCGAGCTGGTCGGATCCGAGGCGTCGATCGGGCTCGTCGAGCGCCACGGCAAGACGGCGGCGACGATGCTCGACGGCGACGACTTCGAGCGGTTCCGCCCGATCGAGCGGATCAGCCTTCCGGAAGGCTCCGCCTACCTGGTCGTGAACGTCAGCACCGGGAGGGACATGCTCAACGTGACCCCCGACGACGCGCTCGAAACGATCGAGAGGCAGGGCCGGTCACCGCTGACGCTCGACGAGGGGATCGCTCTGGTTACACAGTTTCCCGAGGCGGTCGCCAAGAACGGCGGCTTCTCGCTCCCGGGCTCCCGCCGCGGCGACCGCCGCGTCACCGCCCTTTGGATCTCCAAAGGCCGGCCGAAGCTCGGCTGGTGCTGGGCCGGCAACCCGCACACGTGGCTGGGCTCAGCGTCGTGCGCGCAGAGGATCGGCCGCGCCTGACTGCTCGCGGGCAGGAGCACGATACTGCGCGGACACGTCGCACGAGGGAGGGCTATGAGCAAGGGATATGACGCAATCATCGTCGGCGCGCGCTGCGCCGGATCGCCCACGGCGATGCTGCTCGCGCGAAAGGGCTACCGCGTGCTGCTGGTGGACAAGGCGACCTTTCCGAGCGACACGATGTCCACCCACATGGTGCATCCGCCGGGAGTGGCTGCGCTCGAGCGCTGGGGACTCTTGGAACGCCTGGAAGCGACCGGCTGCCCACCGGTCGAGACCTACTCCTTCGACTTCGGACCGCTGACGATCTCCGGGTCCCCGCGGCCGATCGACGGGATCGCGCGCGGCTACTGCTCGCGCCGCACCGTGCTCGACAAGCTGCTGGTCGATGCCGCCGTCGAGGCAGGTGCGGAGTTGCGCGAGGGCTTCACCGTCGACGAGATCCTGGCTGACGACGGAACGGTGACGGGCATCCGCGGTCACGCCAAGAAGGGCGAGGCGGTCAGCGAGCGTGCTCAGGTCGTGATCGGCGCCGACGGCAAGCATTCCCTGGTCGCGAAGACGGTCCAGCCCGAGCAGTACAACGAGCGGCGATCGCACCTGGCGATGTACTACGCCTACTGGAGCGGCCTGCCGGCCAAGGGCTTCGACACCTTTATCAGGGCCGAGAATCGGCGGGGCTGGGCGGCCATTCCCACCCACGACGATCTCACCGTGCTCCCCTTCGGCTGGCCGGTCGAGGAGTTCCACGAGAACCGCAAGGACATCGAGGGGAACTTCTTTGCGACGATGGATTTCGCTCCCGAGTTCGCCGAGCGCGTGCGCGCGGCGAAGCGGGAGTCGAAGTTCATCGGCTCAGCCGAGCTGCCCGGGTACTTCCGCAAGCCGTTCGGCCCCGGCTGGGCGCTGCTCGGCGACGCCGGCTACCACAAGAATCCGATCACCGCGATGGGCATCAACGACGCCTTTCGCGACGCGGAGCTGGTGGCCGGCGCCCTGGACGATGCCTTCTCGGGGCGGCGCTCCTACGAGGAGGGGATGAGCGACTACCAGCAGACCCGCGACCGCGAGGCGATGCCGGTCTATGAGTTCACCGACGAGTTCGCGCAGCTTCAGCCCCCACCACCGGAGCTACAGCAGCTGATCGGGGCGATGCACGGAAACCAGGAGGCGATGGACGGGTTCGTCAGCGTGCAGGCAGCCACGCTCCCCGCGCCGGAGTTCTTCGCCCCTGAGAACGTCGGGCGGATCATGGCCGAGGCGGGGCAGTGAGCTAGTCCATGGCCTCGTACTCGGTCAACGAACGCGGCGTGGCACACGCCCGCGAGCTCATCGCGGCTCGCCAGTACGTTCTCGATAGCAACTGGGGGGACGTGCAGCCCAGCGCCGACGATGAGAACGCATTCCTGGCGTCACATTCCTGGGACGAGTACGCGCAGTGGCATCTCGGGCTCACCGAGGGGGCCGCGGACGAGACCAAGGCGAGGTACGGGTTCGTCTATGGGGACTTCCGCCGTGTCCATCGATCGGGCCTGATCGCGTGTCAGTATCGGGCTGCGGAGTGGCGCCACAAGGACGTCGAGCTCGCGGCCCACGACCTGCTGCAGCTGCTCGACAAGACGAGCGCCTGAACAGTCCGGGACCAGCGATTCGAACCGCTCCGTCGTGGGTAGGCTCCCAGCGTCGGAGGGGAGCACACGATCTCAGCCCGCAGAGCCGTTGGACTGATCGCGACAGCCGTGCTGTTCGCGATTTCGCTCGCGCCCGAGGCACATGGCGCAACCCAGTGGTCGCTCGTCATGTACAGCGACGCGGGCGAGTGGATCGGCGAAGGGAAGCCGCGCCGGTTCGACCAGGGGAACGCCACGGTGAAGGTGCTGTTCAGCGACACGCACGAGCTCGCTCTCCGGATCGATTCAGCCGCGACCGGCGAGTACTACTTCTTTGAAATCGCGGCCGCGCCCGGCAAGCCCCTCGCGCCGGGGGTCCACGAGCCCGCCAAGCTGAACGTGGAGGGAAGCGGCCGCGGATGCAACTCGACGCCCGGGCGCTTCGAGGTGCTCGACGTCGCCTTCGGGGCCGCGGGCGAGCTGCAGCGGTTGTGGATGGTCTACGAGCAGCATTGCGAGGGATACCCCGAAGCGTTGTTCGGCGAGCTGCGATTCGGCGAGCCGGCCTCGCCGGTGGTGCCGGCCATCGTGAGGTGGCCGGTGTCGGACGTCGGACACGTCGGCACCGCGGTGCCGGTGCTCGTGCGGCCGCAGGGCGACGTTTCCGGCGTCTCGATTGCGGGGCCGGGCGCGGGCCAGTTCCAGATCAGCGACGACCAGTGCACCGGGAGGACGATCGGAAGCGGCGGGAGCTGCACGGTCTCGGTGCGGCATGTGCCCACCGTACCGGGAACGCACCTCGCGACCCTGCGCGTGGCAAAACGGGCGGGCGGCGCGGAGGAGGCCTCCCTGCAGGCGTTTGCATTCGGTGGCTCGACGAAGTTTTCCTACGCGAGCGACCCCGGCGACTGGGTCGGTGGAGGCGGCCACAACGAATACACGACCGCGAACGTCGTGATCTGGCCGATCTGGACGCTCGACCACGTGCGGGTGTTCATCGACGGGATTCGCGGCATCGACGGCACACTCGTTCCTGGCGGAATTCGGCGCCGCGGCCGGCGAGCCCTTCACTCCCGGCACCTATCTCGGTGCGACGCGCTGGCCGTTCAACGATCCCAATCCCGGGTTGTCCGTCTCCGGCGGCGGCCATGGTTGCAACACGCTCACCGGGCAGTTCACCGTGAGCGAGATCGCATTCGACGCCCGCGGGAACATCGCGCGGTTCGGCGCCTCGTATGAGCAGCATTGCGACGGGGTTGCGCCGGGGTTGCGGGGCGAGCTGCACTTCCGCCTCGGGGACACGACGCCGCCGGCGCCATGGATGCGCATCGGACCCATCACGAGCACTCCGCCGCGCGGTTTTCGCGCGAACCAGGGATCGGGAGCGCCGACGACGCCGCCGCAGAAGGAACCGCAGCTCGTCAAGGTCGCAACGCTCAGGGGCCTGACGCTCTCGCCGAAGGCCTTCCGGGTGGGCCACGGTGGGCGCGTGCGGTTCCTGCTCGACGCTCCCGCCAAGGTGCGGTTCGTGGTGCAGCGGCGATGGCGCCGCCCGGTGCGGGTCGGCAAGTCGTTCACCCGCCGCTCATCCGCCGGAGCGAACAGCTTCCGGTTCACCGGGCGCGTCGGCGGCCGGCTCCTGAGACCGGGTCGCTATCTGCTGGTCGCGACCCCCACGACCGGCGGGCGCCGCGGGCCCACGATGAAGACTCGATTTCGGGTGATCGCCTCGCGCCGCTAGAGCCTCGCCGGGCAAAGACGCCCGTTCGGATATAGGTTCAGTCCCATGTCGCACGCCCGCCTCAGCACCTGGATCGATGCCTACGAAAATGCCTGGCGCACGCCCGGCACCGACTGGCTCGAGTACCTGTTCACGCCGGACGCGACCTACAGCATGGGTCCGTTCGAGGACACGGTCGAAGGGATCGAGGCGATCTCTGAGCTGTGGGAGCGCGAGCGCGAAGGGCACGATGAGGTGTTCCGGATGGAGCACGAGATCGTCGCCGTCGAGGGATC
Organism: uncultured Solirubrobacterales bacterium; assembly: GCA_963731895.1. Classification (GTDB taxonomy): domain Bacteria; phylum Actinomycetota; class Thermoleophilia; order Solirubrobacterales; family JBBDJG01; genus CAVSXO01. The sequence continues at coordinate 35,408 of CAVSXO010000027.1, read as the reverse complement.
CACGGGCGTCGTGCGGGTCGAGGTCTGGTACGGAGACCCGGTCAAGCGTCACTACCGCGACCTGTGGATCGTGCGGCTCGACGACCACGGCCTCTGCACCGCCTTCGAGGAGTGGCCGTTCTGGCCCGATCGAGGTCCGTACCCGCCGGAAAACTGACGGGCGTGCCTAATGCGTGGGAGCGTTCTCCGACGCGCGCAGCCGCTCCGCCATGCCGCGAAGGATCCGGCGACTCACGGAGGGTGTCTCATCCAGCAGGCTGGAGAAGGCCCGGGAGGTCAGGACCAGTAGGTGCATGTCCGTGTCGGCCGTCACCGTCGCCGCACGGGGGCCTTGATCGAGCAGCGCCAGCTCGCCGAAGAATGACCCGGGCCCGATCGTCGCGACCTGGCGCCCGCGCCGTGTGGCGGTCGCAGTTCCCTCGACGACCACGAAGAACTCGAAGCCGGTATCGCCCTCCCGCGCGAGCGTTTTGCCCTTCGGCGCCTCGAGCTCGTCTACGAGCGCCGCGATCCGCCTCAGCTCATGCTTGGCGCACGGAGAAAAGAGCGCGACGCCGCTCAGCAGGCGGATCTTTGCGTCGCGGCCCTGCCGTCCAAAGGCCATGAGTTGAGCTTAACGTCGCGGCGGTGAGCGCAACGGCAGCGCGAGCGTCGACACGTCGCCCATCCGCAGGATGCCGCCGGCCGAGAGCGGATAAGGCTTGTAGGAGGCCTGGTTCCCGGCCATCACCCAGGCGCGCACCCGATGGCCCGCCGGAATGCGGATGCTGAACGCGTTGCCGTCGACGCGTACCCGCCGCTCGACTCCGGGCAGAGCGCCGCGCATGCCCTGCACCCCACGGCTGAACAGCGTGAGCTTCCCGGATGGCGCCTCGTCGAACAGCTCGAGCACCAGCTGCGAGTCGGTGGCCGCGGGAGTCCAACTCAGATTCGCGAACGGCGCGCCGCTCAGCTCCCTGTCGGTGGAGAACGGGGACGTGCGGAAGCTCGCGATGAAGCCGGGCAGATCCGTTGCCGGCACGGATGAGAGCGGCGAGGTACCGAGCGGAGTTCCCGAAAGCGCGGCCGCTGCAACAGGGTCGTTGCGCTCATCCTCCGTGAGCGGCGACAGGAAGGTCTGACCGTTGCTCGCGGATCCCTGCGTGGCGCTGCCGTCGGCGCCGAGGCGATACGCCGCGTCTGCGATCTTCGCGGGGGGCCAGCTGTCCGCGGTCTGCCGGTACCACGCGTCGGGCGGATAAGCGTACGAGTCGCCTGGGACCTCGACGGTCGGGTCCCGCGTCCAGAAGACGACGTTCGGCCGCGGCAGAGCCCTTCCCTGTATCACCGCATCGAGGAAGCGACGCTGCGTATCGAGCTTGTCCTGCTCGACCGCCTGGTCCGCGGCGGGCGCAGCGTGGCCGCCGGTCGCGAGATAGAGACGATGCTGGTCGCGGTTCGGCGCGCGGCGCCACATCGAAATCGCCATGTCCGGCGTGAAGAGGCCGTCGTCGAATGCCTGTGCCCAGAGCCAGGGCAGGCCGAGTCGCTCCGGCTGGCAGCCGACCGAGCGCCAGGCAAGGTCCTGCTGCATCGTGCTCGTGGCCGTGTCGTGCGCCGATCGGTCGCAGAGGTCCCCGGACCCGTAGACGCGGGGGTCGTCGGCCCCCGCGGCGGCGATCCACTTGTCCACCACCGGCGCGATTCTTCCTGTCGTCGAGCCGCTCAGGTAGGTCGCGACCAGGCCCACCCCGAACGAGAGCTTCAGCGCGGAGTTCGGCACGAGCGCTTGGAAGACGAGATCGGGTGTGTTCCCGGGCTCGAGGGCGCGGAACGAGATCCCGTAAGGGTTCATCGACTGGTCGCTGCTCCACACCTGGCCAAGGTTCGTGTGCAGGCCGCCCTGCGAATACCCGCGCAGGGCAATCCGCGTACGGTCGATGTGGAAGTCCGGACGGCCCAGCGCCCAGGCGGTCACGTCGAAGAGGTCGCGAATCTCGGCCGGCCCGGCAACCGACGTCTGCCCGCCGGAATCTCCGTGACCGCGGGCCGAGTAGATCAGCACCACGTAGCCGTCATCGGCGAAGCGGCGTGCGTGCGCCGCGTCGTAGGCGTTGTCCTTCGTCGAGCCGCCACCGTGGTACATCTCGAGCAGCGGGAAGCCGGAGGCCGGCGGCGCGGAGTCGGGAACGTAAACATCGGTGTCGAGGCTGACGGGTGCCCCGTGCGCGTCCGGCGTCGTCACGGGAACGCTGTAGGTGCTGACGCTGGAGGCAGCGCTCGCCTGCGCGGGAACGCCGGCGAGCAGCGCGACGGCAAGGGCGCCAAGCACCCACAGCCGCACCGTCTCGAGCACCCGACGCATCCACGTGCAACCTCCCCACTGCACCCTCCATCGAAACCCGACTCGGGCTAGTCTCCCTGCCCATGCCCGTCCAGTCCGAGCACGTCCAGCGCTACCTGCACGACCTGCGCCCGCGGCGCTCGCCCGTGATGCAGGAGATGGAGCAGTTCGCCGAGCGCGAGGCGGTGCCGATCGTGCACTGGGAGACCGGCCGCTTCCTCGCCACGCTGGTGCACGCGCTGAACCCGAAGCTGGTGCTCGAGGTCGGTACGGCGATCGGCTACTCGTCGCTGCACATGGCCGAGGCGCTCGGCGACGGGAAGATCATCACGATCGACCGCGACCCGCAGCGCATCCGCGAGGCGACCGAGTTCCACGCCCGCGCGGGCGTCGCGGACAAGATCGAGATCGTGGAGGGGGACGCGCTCGAGGCGATCGACCGGCTCGAGGGCCCGTTCGACATCATCTTCCTGGACGGGACCAAGATCGAGTATCCGCGCTATCTGGAGCTGGTGGAGCCGAAGGCCGCCGAGCGCGCGGTGCTGGTGGTCGACAACATGCTGATGTCCGGGGACGTCGCGCTGGAGGACGACTCAGAGGCGCGCTGGACCGCCGACAACCTCGCGATGGCGCGCGGGTTCAACCACCAGGCGGTGCGCTCCGACCGCTGGCTCGGGGTCGTGTTGCCGATCGGCGACGGCGTTGTGTTCGCGTCGCACCGTTAGCCGAGCGTGGGGCGTAAGGTCCCTGCACACCGCTGTGCAATGAAAGGAGCGCACCCATGGCGCGGATCGACGAGATCGTCGACGGCATCTACCGGATCTCCACCCCGCCGGACGCCGACGTCCCGATCACCTTCAACCAGTTCCTGATCGACGACGAGGCCCCGGTGCTGGTCCACACCGGCGTGCACCAGGCCTACGACGGCATCCACAAGGCGATCGGCGAGGTGCTCGATCCGGCCCGCCTCGCGTACGTCGTGCTGCTCCACTTCGAGGGCGACGAGTGCGGCGGCATGGAGCGCTTCATGGCCGAGGCTCCCAACGCCCAGCTCGTCGGCAGCGACATGTCGGCGATCCTCAGCCTGACGTCCTTCGGAGTCGACTTCGTGGACCGCGTGAAGGGCGTGCGCGACGGCGACACGATCGATACCGGGCGCCACACGCTGCGGTTCCTGGAGACCCCCCACGTCCACCACTGGGACTCGATGATGGTCTTCGAGGAGTCGACCCGCAGCCTGTTCCCCTCCGACCTCTACATCCAGCCGGGCGACCAGCCGCCGGTGGTGAACGAGGATCTGAGCATGGACATGTGCGGCTTCTATCGCGAGATCGGGATCTTCGCCCACGAGGAACCGGTGCGGCGCTGCGTGGACCGGTTGGAGGCGCTCGAGCCGCAGTGGGTGCACGCGATGCACGGCGGCACGCTGACCGGTGAGATCCTCCCCCGCTTCACCCGCGCGCTGCGCGAGCAGTCCTTCGCCTACCAGGGCAAGATCCTCGGGCGCCCGCTGGAGGAGCCTGCGCCGGCCGCCTAGGATGCGGGAGTGGCCGACCCCGAGCCAGTCCTCTACGAGACCGACGACCGCGTCGCGACGCTGACGCTCAACCGCCCCGAGCGGCTGAACACGATCACGCCCGAGCTGATCGAGGCGTTCGACGGGGCGATGGCGCGCGCGCAGGACGACCAGCAGGTGCGCGTCGTGCGACTGCGCGGCGCGGGCCGCTCCTTCTGCGCCGGCTACGACATCGACTGGGGTGCGGACCTGATGGGAAAGGAGCCGAGCCCGTGGGACCCGATCCGCGACTACCAGGTGATGTCGGCGTACGTCGGCACGTACATGTCGCTGTGGCGCTCCCCGAAACCGGTGATCGCGCAGGTGCACGGCTTCTGCGTCGGCGGCGGCACGGACTTCGCGCTCTGCTCGGACCTGATCGTGTGCGCGGAGGACTGCCGCATCGGATACCCGCCGGCGCGCGTGTGGGGCTCGCCCACGACAGCGATGTGGATGTACCGCATCGGCCTCGAACGCTCGAAGCGGCTGCTGCTGACCGGCGACCCGGTCGACGGGCGCACCGCGGTCGAGTGGGGGCTGGCATCGGAGACGGTGCCCGAGCCGGAGCTCGACGCCTTCGCGCTCGCGCTCGCGCGACGTGTGGCGGAGCTGCCCGCGAACCAGCTGCACATGATGAAGCTGCTCGTGAACCAGGCATTCGAGCAGCAGGGCCTGCACACGACCCAGCTGATCGGCACGCTGCTGGACGGCTCCGCGCGCCACACGCCCGAGGGCGCGGAGTTCACGCGCGCGGCGATGGAGGACCTGGGCCGCACGATCGCCGAGCGCGACGCGCCCTTCGGGGACTACGGGCAGGAGCAGCGCTAGGGGGTTGCGCGCCGGGCGTGTGCCGGGAGACGCGGGCCGGGCTGCCGTGCTAGCGCGGGCGATACCGCCGCCCCCGCGACCCCTTTCCCAACGACTGATAGCGCCAGCGCGAGCACTGATAGCGCCGGCGCTGAGGTGCTCCCGCCGGCGCTATCACCGATATCGCCGGCGGGAGCAGGGGCTTGGCCTTCCTCCCCTCTCCCCTTCGTGATATCGCGGCGCGTTGGAGGTGACCGGCGCGTTGGGGGTGACGCCCGGACGGACGAGGCCCGGGCGATGCCGGTCCGGGCCTCTGTCCGTTGGGTGTGGCGCCTCCTACGGGGTGGTCTTCGCCTCTTCGCCGGCGCGGAACGTCTGCACGACGCACGCGTGGAACGCGTGGCGCTTGCGCTCGCCCTTGCCGTACTTCTCCACGAACGCGTTCACGTCAGCGGTCCGCTCGGCGTCGCAGGCCTTCGCGGCAGCATCGAGCGCCGCGCGCCGCTCGGCCAGCAATGCGCGCAGCTTCTCCTTCACGCAGTGCCGGAACGCGCTCCTGTCTCCGTTGGGCTCCGCGTCGTCGTCCCCGCCATGGCGGAGCCGCGAGGCGGCGCGCTGGGCCTTGCACTCCTCGACGGCCTGGGCGACCAGCTTCTTGAAGACCTGCCGGTAGCCGGATACGCACTTTCCGTGCGCGTTGCGCTTGCTGTGATTCCTGCCGTACGTGTCTCGGAACAGGTCCGCACCCATCTGGGCGCGGAGCGCCTTACAGGCCTTCGAACGATTCTTCTCGCTCGACCGTGAGCCATCGTCGCCGTGGGCGAACGCGGCGCCCGGCATTGCCAGCGCGGCCACGGCCAGTACGGCGATCCATGCTCGTCTCATTCGTTCCTCCTTGATGGGCATCCGTCCAGATAACGCTCAATACCCGCCGGCGTTGCGGTCCTGTCAGCGGCTGGACGCGTGTTGGAGTGACTTGCCACCAGGCAAGAAAGAGGCCCGGACGATGCCGGGCCGAGCCTCTTTCCATATGACCCTTCAGGGACGGGTGGGACCTAGGACTGGCCCGCCGTCTCGTTCTCCCGCACCGTCTTCGAGACGCACTTGCCGAACGCATTGCGCTTGTTCTCGTTCGTGCCGTACTTCGCGGCGAACGCGGCCGCGTCAGCGGTGCGCTCAGCCTTGCACTGCTTGGCGGCGTTCTCGATCGCGTCGGCCGCGGCGGTCTTCAGCTCGCGCTCCGTCTGTGAGACGCACTTGCCCAGCGCGTTCTTGCCGTTCTTGTTGGTGCCGTACTTGGCGGCAAATGCAGCCGGGTCCGCCGTGCGCTCGGCCTTGCAGTTCTTGACTGCGTCCGAGTGCACCTCGTCCAGCGTCTTTGCGTGCTTCGACACGCATTTGCCGTAGGCGTTGCTCTTTTTCTTGTTCGTGCCGTACGTCTGCTTGAACGTGGTCACGCCCATGTCGGCCCGCAGCGCCTTACAGAACTTCGCTGCGTTCTTGAAGTCCGTCTGAGAGACGGCTGCCGGCGAAACCGCCGGTACTGCCAGGGCCACCATGGCCACGCAAACGATCCATGCTCGCTTCATTTCAATTCCTCCTTGATTGGGAATCCCTCCCAATAACGCAGAACTACCCGCAAAAACCCATAATCACCATTGAGTTTCGGTGAAGATCGCGGGTTTCGACGCCTGTTCTACGTACGCCGGCGCCGTCCTACGGGACGAACACGCCCTGCACGGCGAATGGCGTGTTACCCGCCGTAGCCGCAACGCCGATAACGGGCGAGGCGCCGGCGCGTGGCCAAATCGTCCAGACTGCGCAACTTCGCCGTTCGCGCGGGTATCCCAATAGTGGATGCGAAGCGCTCGATTCACACCACCGCTCGCCATTGCCACGCTTGCCGTCTTCCTCGGAATCGCGGCCGCGGCGTCCTCGGCACCGAAGCCGAGCCCGACCGTCGGGATCACGATCGCCGCCCAGAAGAATCCGATCGTGTTCGGCTCTTCCACAAGGATCGCCGGCAAGATCACCGGCACCAACAAGTCCAACGTGAGCGTGCGGCTCGAGCAGAAGCCCCATCCGTTCACGGCGGACTGGACGGCCGTCGCCACGACGACCACGGTCGCTAGCGGCGATTACAGCTTCGCCGCCGTCGGGCCGCGGCTCAACACCCTCTATCGGGTCAGCGCCGGCTCGCTGAAGGCGGTCAGCAAGGAGCTGCCGCTGAAGGTGCGGATCAAGGTCGCGCTACGGCTGAGCGATTACACGCCCAGCCGGGGCGAGCGCGTCCGCTTCTCCGGGCCCGCCGCTCCCGAGCACGACGGCAGCCAGGTCCTGATCCAGCGCCGCACGCTTCACGGGTCGCTGGAAGACCGTGAAGAGCACGACCCTGAAGGACGCGGGCACCGAGCTGTCGCGCTTCTCGACCCGGATCCGGGTGCGGCGGGACGGCACCTACCGCGCGCGCATCCCGCACGACGCCGACCACGCGGACGGCCTCAGCCGCTCGAAGCGCGCGAACGTTCCGGGCTAGCCCAGCGCCTCGAACGCGCCGGTCTCGCCGTGGAACCACTCGTAGCGAACGACCTTGCCCTCGCGGAAGGTGAACAGCGCGGATTCGCGGCCCTCGACCTCCGCCCCGCTGCCACGACCCCGCGCGCGGTACCGAAGCAGCACCGCCACCTGATCGCCCACCGCCTTCATCTCCGAGTGGCTCGGCCCGCCAGAACTCCCACGCGTCCAGCAACTTCTGGCCCGCGCGGGCGAACTCGGCCATGCCCGTCCTGGTTCCCGGCTCGATCGCGCCGACCGGGTTGACGTACTCGACGTTCTCGTCGAACAGCTCCACCGGCCCCGGGATGTCCCCGTGACCCCACGCTTCGTAGACCCGGCGCACGATCTCGACGTTGTCATTCATGTTCGCAACGAGTAGGCCACCCATTCGCCGCTGCGCCGCACGTCAGGCAGCGAGTCATACAGGCGCTGTGCGGCGGCGTTGTCGGGCGCCGTGTCCCACCCCATCCGCGCCACCCCGCGCTCGCGCGATTGCTCCAGGCACGCGTCGATCAGCGCGCGGCCGACCCCGTGCCGGCGGTACTCGGGCCGCACGTACAGGTCGTGCAGCACCCCGACCCGGTCGCCGACCAGAGTGCTCCAGGTCCAGTACACCGTCGCGAAACCGGCCGGCTCGCCCCCGTCGTCGCGGGCGATGAGCTGCACGCCCTCGCCGGGGTCCGCCAGCAGCGCCCGCACCAGCGCTTCGAGCTTGTCCCGGCCCGGGTCCACCTCGTAGAAGGCGCAGTAGTCGGCCAGCATCGGCAGCAGGTCGCCGACGTCCGCCTCGCGGACCGGCTCGATCGTCAAGACTCGATCTTGGGCGAGCGCCAGTCGAGGTACAGCCGCCCCACCAGCTCCTCGGCCAGCCCGGCAGCCGGCACGCGGACCTGCTCGAGCGAGTCGCGGTCGCGCAGCGTGACGGTGTCGTCCTCCATCGACTCGCCGTCGATCGTGACGCCCCATGGCGTGCCGATCTCGTCCTGGCGGCGGTAGCGCTTGCCGATCGAGCCGCCCTCGTCGAACTCGGCCGGGATCGCGCTGCGCAGCTCCTCATAGATCTTGCGCGCCTTCTCGGGCATCCCGTCACGCGACACGAGCGGCAATACCGCCACCTTCACCGGCGCGAGGCGGGGATGCAGCTTCAGCACCGTGCGTTTGCGGCCCGCCACGTCCTCCTCGTCGAAGGCGTCCACCATGAAGGCGAGCGTGCCGCGGTCCGCGCCGGCGGAGGGCTCGATCACGTACGGGACGTAGCGCTCCCCTGTCGCCGTGTCGACGTAGTCGAGCTTCTCGCCCGAGAACTCGGCGTGACGACGGAGGTCGTAATCCGTTCTATTAGCGATGCCCTCCAACTCCGACCAGCCCATCGGGAACAGGTACTCGATGTCGCTCGTCCCGGCCGAGTAATGGGACAGCTCATCGGACCCGTGCGGGCGCAGCTGCAGGTGATCGGGCCGGATGCCCAGGTCGGTGTACCAGCGCATGCGATCCTCCATCCAGCGCTGATGCCACATCTCCGCGTCGGGCGGGGGCACGAAGAACTCGATCTCCATCTGCTCGAACTCGCGCGTGCGGAAGATGAAGTTGCCGGGCGTGATCTCGTTGCGGAACGCCTTGCCGATCTGGGCGATGCCGAAGGGCGGCTTGCGACGGGCGAACTGGAGCACGTTCTTGAAGTTGACGAAGATGCCCTGCGCGGTCTCGGGGCGCAGGAAGATGCGTGCCGCGTCCTCGCGCACCGGGCCCATGAAGGTCTCGAACATGAGGTTGAACTGACGCGCGTCGCCCAGCTCGCCGCCGCATTCCGGGCAGCGAAGCTCGCCGTTCTCGTCCGGCTCGAGATGGTCCGCCCGCCACCGCTTCTTGCACTTGCCCATGCACTGCACGAGCGGGTCGGTGAAGCTGTCCACGTGGCCGGAGGCCTCCCACGTGCGGGGGTGCATCAGGATCGCGGCGTCGAGGGCCACCATGTCGTCGCGTTCCTGCACGACCGCCCGCCACCACTCGCCCTTCACGTTGTTCTTCAGCAGCACGCCGTAGTGGCCGTAGTCGTAGGTCGAGGCCAGGCCGCCGTAGATCTCCGACGACTGGAAGATGAAGCCGCGCCGCTTGCACAGGGCGACGATCTTTTCCATCGTGACCGTGTCCACGACTCCCGTGCCGGGGCCTGTTTCCGCACCCTCCGCGGTTGTCTCGGTGGGCGCAGGATTGCGAGGATTTTGCGAAGTTTTTGCCATTCCGATGGGGATTATTGGCGTCCGAAGCTAGACCTAGGCTAGCTGTCAGAGGGCTGATCTGACGAAATCGAGGGTATGCTGACGGTGAGTCAGGTCATTAGAACTAAGTTGGACCACGGACAGGAACAAGAGACCAGTTTCGCGCGACTGCGCGAGGTGCCTTCCATTCCCCTTCGGGCTGGCAGGCATCTCACGGCGTGGATCCTCTGGCACACCGCCCGTCGCTCAACGCTCACCGACCTGACGGCACCACAGCCGCCGGAGGAGAGCATGCGCACGCGCGGCGGCAGCCGGACGGCCTGAGCCGGCGCAGGATAAAGCGCGATCTGCGGGCGCCACGGCCCCGCCCAGCGACGCATGTGTGCGCCGGAGACCGCGCGGACCCCTCCATATAATCGACTCCGGGTCGAGTCTCGACCGAGCGTCAACCCTCATCCCACCGGGGAACTGTTTGCCTACCTACGGATACCGCTGCCCGAACGGCCACACCTTCGAGGTGGTGCAGAGGATGGCCGACGACCCGATCACGGTGTGCGAGGTCTGCGGCGAGCCGGTCGAGCGCGTGTTCTACCCGGTCGCGGTCCACTTCAAGGGGTCGGGCTTCTACGCGACCGACTACGGACGCGCCCGCGGCGGAGGCGGCGGGGACTCCGGCTCGAACGAGAGCTCCAAGGAGAGCTCCAAGGAGGGTTCAAAGGAGGGCGCGAAGGAGACCGCCACCTCGAAGGCGGACAGCTCCTCCGGAGCGTCGAGCTCGTCCGGCTCCTCCGATTCCTCCGGCACGTCAGGTTCGTCAGGCTCATCGAGCGACTCCGGGTCGAGCACGAAGTCCGACTGAACCGGGTCCTGTGCGTGGCGGTCGCGGCGCTCCTCCTCGGCGCCGGCGAAGCCCGCGCCGAGCGCATCGGCCGCTCGGTGCAGGGCCGGCCGATCGAGGTGCACGTCGCCGGTGCCGGCAAGGCGCCGCTGCGCGTGATGGTGGTGGGCTCCATCCACGGCAACGAGACCGCCGGCCACGCGGTGATCAGGCGGCTGCGTGGGCTCGCGCCCCCGGGCGGCATGCGGATCTGGACGGTCCGCACCGTCAACCCCGACGGCGTCGCGGCCGGGACGCGGGAGAACGCACGCGGAGTCGACCTGAACCGCAACTTCCCCCACCGCTGGCGGCGGATCAGCCACTCGGGCCCGAGGCCGCTCTCCGAGCCGGAGTCGCGTGCGGTGCGCCGGCTCGTGCGCCGCGTCCGCCCGGACGTGACGATCTGGTACCACCAGGCGCTGCGGCTGGTCGACTACAGCTCCGGCGCCGACCGAGCGGTGGTACGCGCATACGCGGACCGCAGCGGGCTACCCGTGCGCCGGATCGGGTTTCTGCCGGGCATCGCGACACGCTGGCAGAACACGTACTTCCCACGCTCGAGCGCGTTCGTGGTCGAGCTGGCCGGGGGTCCTCTGTCGCCCGCCGGGGCGAGGCGCCACGCGCGGGCGGTGCTCGCGGCGGCCCGCACGGCGCGCAGCGCCGCCACGACCAAGGCGCCGCAGATCCGTCAGTGGCGGATCCCCTTCGGACCCGACCGAAAGCACGACATGCGCCGCTACGCGCGAGCGCCACTACGGCATCGACGACCACCGCCTCGTCGCCCCGCGCGTGATCGTCCTGCACCTGTCGGTGACGGACACGGCGCAGGCGGTGTTCAACACCTTCGCCCCCAACCGCCCCGACGCCGAGCTGGGTGAGCTGCCGGGCGTCTGCACCCACTACGTGGTGGCGAAGAACGGGTTCATCTTCCAGCTCGTCTCACGCCGGCTGATGTGCCGGCACACCGTGGGGCTCAACTACACGTCGTTCGGGATCGAGCACGTGGGCCACAGCGACGCGGGAGTGTTCGCGCGCCGGCGGCAGCTACAGGCCTCGCTGCTCCTGGTCGCGTGGCTACAGGACCGCTACGGGATCCGCACGCGCAACGTGATCGGCCACAACGAGAGCCTCACGAGCCCGTATCACCGGGAGCGCGTGAAGCGCCTGCAGAAGCAGACCCACGCAGACTTCCCGCGCCGGTATGCGCGGCGCTACCGCGGGTTGCTCGAGGGAGGCTAGAGCTCGTCGTCCGGCTCGGAGTCGTCGCGGGCTGGCCTCGACGTCGTCGTCGGTCGTCGGTCTCGGTCGTCGTCGTCGCGACCTCATCTGCGACGCACTTCGCAAGCCCGCTCGGACCGTCGCCGTGCTCGGCGGCGAAGTCCTCGACGTCCTCAGCCTGCTCGGACTCGCACTCCTTCAGCGCATCCTCGTACTCGGCGGGCTTGGGCGCGGGCTGTGCGGCGAGCGTCGTGCGGATGCAGCGCTTCATGGCCTTGCCCCGCAGACCCTTCGCCTTACAGGACTTGCGGGCGCTCTTACGGGCGTCCCGCCTCGCCTTCCGCTGGGCCGAGATGCAACGGCCGAGGGCGTTTTTGCCCTGCTTGCTGCCGAACGCAGCCCGGAACGAGTCGGCCCCCATCTGGGAGCGGAGCGACTTGCACTCCTTGGCGGCACTTTTGCCCTTTGCGGGGGCGGCTGCCGGAACTGCGAAGACGACGAGCGAGACCACGAGCGAGACGACGAGGCTAAGTTTTCTCATTCGAGGAAGGTCGGCACACGGGCCGGCGCCCTCTACGAAAGACCGTCCCCGGTGGACGGCTGTTTGGGCCTCTCAGTCGCTCCACCAGCCCGGCTGCACCTCAGCATCGTCCCCGGGGGACGCGCCGGCCCATGGAGCGCCGAACGCCAGCAGCTCCACTCCGTCGGGGCCGGCCTCGAAAGCGCGCATGGTCTCAGCCGGAACGCGCAACACGTCCCACTGCCGCACCTCCGCGATCTCCTGGTCGAACTTCACGCGGCCACTCCCAGAGACGATCACGTAGACCTCCTCCTGCTGCTTGTGCCTGTGGCCGAACGGCATGCGGAAGCCTGGCGCCAGCCGCTGGTAGCTGAGGCCCGCTTTCTCCAACTCCAGCGCGCCGGTCGCGAAGCGGGCCTCGAGGTTCGGCGCGAAGCCCAACCGCGTTGCCGCGTCCTCGATCTCTTTCAGGTTCACGATCGTGTGCCCGGCCATGCCGTCTCCTCTCGCAGCAGGTCTAACCGTCGAGGAACCTTTGCACCTCGGCCTGCTTCTCCGCATCCGAGACCTGGAGCGGGTTCGCGCCCGGGTCGATCGGGCGCAGGATGCGCGGCTTCAGGTCCCCGCTCGTCTCCATGTTCCAGTAGAGCGTCATCAGCTGGGTGCCGCCCATGTCGGAGATGATCGCCTTCGGCGCCCGCCACGCGACCCACGGGTAGCGGGGGAACGTGAAGGGGCTGAAGAGCTTGCCCTTCACCGCCTCGAGGAACTGCTGCTGGCGGCGCGCGCGTGTGAGGTCGGACTCCTCCGGCGCGCACCCGTTCTTGCGGATCCGCACGACGTCGAGCGCCTCCTCGCCGTCGAGATGGTTCTCGCCCTTGGGGAAGCGGTGCGTGCGGCCCTCGAACCGGGACCGGATGCACTTCTCGAAGGTCATGTCCACGCCGCCGAGCGCGTCCACGAACTTCACGAAGCCCTTGAAGTCGATCTCGACGAGGTGATTCACCTCGATGCCGAGGAACTGCTTGATCGTCTCGATCATCAGCGGCGGACCGCCGATGGCATAGGCGGCGTTGATCTTGCTCGGGCCCGTACCCGGGATGTCCACGAGCGTGTCGCGCGGGATCGAGAGCCGCGCCGCCTTGCCGCCCCCGTAGCGCATCAGCATGATCGTGTCCGCGCGGCCGCGCTCCTCGCCCGGGCGGCGGTCGGAGCCCAGGACCAGGATGTTGTTGGCCGACGTGAGCATGTTCCCCGAGTCGTCGAGCGCCGCCTTGGTGCCGTCGGAGACCTTGCCGGCCTGCTGGTTCGCGCTGATCATGAAGAGCACGAGGCTGAGCGCCAGCCAGAACACGATGAAGCCGAGCAGCCCCGCCACGGCCTTCTTCCAGGTGATCCGCCGCCACCAGGGGTCGCGCGGGACGGTCGGCGGGAGGGGCGGATAGGTGGGCGCCGAGGGCGGCGCGTCCGGCGTGGCGGTCCCCGGGGCGGGGCGATCGCCGGACAGCTCACGCACCCGGTCCTGATCCGGCGGCCCGAAGCGCGAGGCATCGCGCCGGTTGAACAGGCGGTTCAGAAACCCCGGGCGGGAGCGGTATACGCGGTAATCGGGCTTGTCGTCGGGCATCGCGAAGCGGGGCGCCGGTGGCGCTCAATCGTTAGGGGTTCGACGGGCAGGGTCCGTCCGCCTGTCACCGGCCCGCATATATTCCCGCACGTGGCCGCCCCCTCCCCCATGAGCCGCAAGGTGATCGGAGTCGACCTCGGCGGCACGAAGCTGCTCGCCGGCGTGATCGACGAGCAGCTCGAGGTCCACGACCGCGTGCACCGGGTGGTGGCCGGCCTATCGGAGGAGGCGGTGACCGATGCGATCGTCGAATCGGCCGAGGAGCTGATCAAGCGCAATCCGGACGTGGAGGCGATCGGGTTCGGCATCCCCTGCCTGATCGACCAGCGCGACGGTCACGCCGTCATGTGCGTGAACCTGCCGCTGGCGGACGTGCCGTTCCGCGACGTGATGTCGGAGCGGCTCGGGATCCCGGCATTCATCGACAACGACGGGAACGTCACGACGCTCGCCGAGACGCGGTTCGGCGCCGCGCGTGGCGCGCGCGACGTGGTCGGCCTCACGATCGGGACCGGCATCGGTGGCGGCCTCGTGCTGGGCGGCAAGGTCTACCGCGGCAGCCGTGGCAGCGGCGCGGAGCTGGGCCACATGGTCATCGACGAGAACGGCCCGCGCTGCCAGGGCAACTGCCCGAACAACGGCTGCCTGGAGGCCTTCGCCTCCGGCACGGCGATCGGCCGCGAGGGACTGGAGGCGGCCGAGCAGGAGCCCGACTCCGAGCTCGGGCGCGCCGCCGCGTCGGGGGAGGTGATCACCGGCGAGCTCGTGACCCAGCTCGCGCTCGGAGGCGACGAGGTGTCGCGCATGGTGGTCGGCCAGATCGGCCGCATGCTCGGCGTCGGCCTGGCCAGCTTCGTGAACATCTTCAACCCCGAGGTGATCGTGGTCGGCGGCGGCGCGATGGCCGCCGGCGACCTGCTGCTCGAGCCCGCGCGCGAGGAGATGAAGGCGCGCGCGCTGCAGCCCAACCGCGACCAGGTGAGGATCGTGGCCGCACGTTTCGGCAACGACGCGGGCATGCTGGGCGCCGGCGTGCTGGCGCTCGACGAGCTGGGCGTGCTGGCAATCGACGAGGTCTGAACGCGATGCGCGGCCGGCTGGTCGTGTGTCCCACCCCGATCGGCAATCTCGAGGACGTGACGCTGCGCGTGCTGCGCGTGCTGGGCGAGGCCGACGTGATCGCCTGCGAGGACACGCGGCACACGCGCAAGCTCCTCGACCGGCACGGTATCGCCGGCGCGCGCCTGGTCAGCTACCACGAGCACAACGAGCTTGCGCGGGCGGGCGAGCTGGCCACACGGATCGAGTCCGGCCAGGTCGTCGCGCTGGTCACCGACGCCGGTACGCCCGCGGTGTCGGACCCGGGGTTCGTGCTCCTGCGCGAGTGTGTGGGGCGAGGACTCGACGTCGAGGTCCTGCCCGGGCCGAGCGCGGTGGTGACGGCGCTCGTGGCGTCCGCGCTGCCCATGGACCGCTGGCGGTTCGCCGGCTTCCTGCCGCGCAAGGCGGGCGAGTTGCGGGCGGAGCTGGAGCGAGGGGATGAGACGCTGGTGGCGTTCGAGTCGCCGGGGCGGCTGCCGAAGACGCTCGCGCTGCTGGCCGAGATCGACCCGCAGCGCGAGGTGGCGGTGTGCCGGGAGCTGACCAAGCTGCACGAGGAGGTGGTGCGGGGCCCGGCGCGCGAGGTCGCGGAGCGGTTCGCGGCGGGAGCGCGGGGCGAGATCGTGCTGGTGATCGGGCCCGGTGAGGAGGGAGCGCGCCGACGAGCGCGAGGCGCGGGAGGCGGTCGAAGCGCTGGTCGAGGCGGGCGCCAGGCGGCGCGCGGCGGCGAAGGTCGTCTCGGAGCTGACCGGCGTGCCGGCGAACCGGCTCTACCGGGACTAGGATCCGCCGCCATGGACCTCGCCGAGTACCGCAAGGTGTCGCACGCCACATGGGAGCGGATGGCGGCGGGATGGGATCGCCGCCGAGCGTGGATGTGGGACGTGTCGCATGCGGTCGGGGAGCAGATGGTCGCGAAGCTCGACCCGCAGCCCGGCCAGACCGTGCTCGAGCTGGCTGCCGGCACGGGCGAGACCGGTTTCGCCGCGGCCGCGCGCCTGGGCGACGACGGCCGGCTGATCTCGACCGACTTCTCGGCCCCGATGGTCGAGGCCGCCCGCCGCCGCGCGGAGGAGCTGGGGCTCTCCAATGTCGAGTTCCAGGTGATGGACGCCGAGCGCATGACCCTCGACGACGACTCCGTCGACGGCGTCCTGTGCCGGTGGGGCTACATGCTGATGGCCGATCCGCAGGCGGCGCTGGCGGAGACTCGCCGTGTCCTGCGGGACGGCGGTCGCCTCTGCCTGTCGGTCTGGGGACCGGCGGAGGACAACCAGTGGGCGGCGCTCTCCAGAAGGGCGCTCGTCGAGGCCGGCCATGCGTCGGCGCCGGAGCCCGGCGACCCGGGCATCTTCGCCATGTCCAGCGACGCGCGGATCCGCGAGCTGGTCACCGGGGCGGGCTTCGAGACGATCGAGATCGAGCGGGTCGAGGTCGAATACAGGTTCGAGGACTTCGACGATTACTGGCGCTTCCTCCACGACCTGGCGGGCGCCGTCGCGCTGGTGCTCGAGCAGCTCAGCCCTGACGAGCTGGCGCGGGTGCGCGCGGTGATGGAGGAGAAGGCGCAGCCGTTTCGCTCGAACGGCGGCTACACGTTCCCCGGCGTGGCGCTGAACGCGGTCGCGTCGTAGCGACTCCCTACAGACGTAACAACCTTGCGGCCTTGCGCACGGCTTGCTCACCGACCCCGCGCACAGGTGTCATTTCGCCGCCTCGCGGTCCGCGCCCGCCGCTAGCGTCGGCCTGGTTCCGATTCCAAGCAAATGACAAAGGCAGGGAGGCTCGCGATGCGTGTTCTGGTGGCGCTGGTTGTGACGGTGGCGGTGCTGGGGGCGGCTCCACCGGCGGCGGGGGAGGAAGCCTGGGTATGGCCCGTTGAGGGTCGCGTCCTGACGCCCTACTCGAACGACAACGCGCAGCCCTACGCCGGCGGGATGCACCGCGGGATCGACATCGCGGCGGCAAGCGGTGCGCGGCGTGGTCGCCGCGCGTGCGGGCACGGTGACGCACGCGGGCGTCGTGGGTTCGTCCGGCCTCACGGTCGCCGTGCGGACGGCGGACGGGCGCCACGTGACGAGCTATCTGCACCTGTCCGCGGTCGCCGTGACGAAGGGCGACGCGGTCGCGGCCGGCGCGCGGATTGGGGCGGTTGGAACCAGCGGCCGCCGTACGGTGGCGGAGCCACACCTGCACTTCGGCATCCGCCTCGCGGAGCCGGATGACCGCTACATCGACCCTCTGTCACTACTACCGCCCCTCTCCTCCGCCCCGCCGCCCGCCGCATCGGTTCCCCCACCCGTGCCGGTGAGGGTCGCCCCGCGGGCGGCACCCGTTCCGATCCCCTTGGCCGGAAGGGCGCGAGCGGTCCCGCACCGCGCACCGGCGCGCGAGCCCGCGCGGTTCCGCCCGCAAGGCACCTTCCATCCGGGCCCTGCCGTGGCGCCGCAGCCGTCAGCCGCTCCACGACCCGCGGCCGTGCACACCGGACTGGCCCCGCAACGGCAGCGCGTGCCCAGCGGCCCGACGGGAGTTGGCTCCCCGGCCCATTCGGCACCGCCGGAGCCGGCCGCTGACCCGACCCCGGCTGCGGCTCCGGCTGCGGTTCCGACCCCGCAATCCGGCCCGGGCCACCGCCTGGTGCTCGTGGGGTTAGGCCTGATCGCACTGGTGCTGTTCGGGGGTGCCTGGCGCGCGTTTGCGCGCGCGAACGCCGGAGTGAACGGCGGCGCCGCGGCTGCCGTGGCCTGGCTGCGGGCAGCCGTCAGTTTCGGCCGCGTACGCCCGACCATCAGCTCCAGCGGCGCGCGGCGCCGGTGAGGTACTGCAAGTAGCCGCGCAGCGAAGCGAGCGACGCGAGCACCTGATACGCGAGGAGGTAGCCGAAGAACCCTCGCTTGTCCGGCGCGATGTGGACGCCCAGCCGGCGAAGGACGTGACGCTCCTGCCAGCGACGCATGAGCCCGTAGATCGTCAGCGTGATCGGGATGATCAGCATGGACCACCACGAGACCAGCAGCGGGTAACCGAATAGCGCCAGGATCACGCCGGGGACCCAGAAGAACACGATCCCGAGGTCGACCAGGGGGACGAGGTAGTCGATCCCGGCCACGAACTTGGCCAGCACCCGCGGTTGGTGCCGGGGTGGGTTGATCCGGAGGCCCTCGAACATGCCGCGTGCCCAACGCGAACGCTGGCGCATGAAATGCCGGAGCTGCTCGGGCACTCCGGTGAAGCTGAGAGCGACAGGCTCGTATTGCACGATCCCGCGCGAGTCCATCAGCCTCCAGGTGAGCACGATGTCCTCGCCGATCGCGTCCGGCCACCCGCCCACGGCGCGGATGTCGTCCGCCCAGTACGCGGAAAACGCACCCTGGGCGACGAGCGCGCTGTTGTACGCGGATTGCATCCGTTTCACACCGTTGATGCCGAGCCGGTAGTCCCACCCCTGCATCCTGGTGAGGAGGTTGGCGCGCGGGTTCTGTGGCACCAACGCACCTGCGCAGGCGCAAACGTGCTGGTCCTGTGGGCGGCTCGACACGCGGGCGATGAGGTAGGTGAGCGCGTCCCGCTGCAGAAGCGTGTCGGCATCGACGGTCGCCACCAGAGACGTGGTCACCGTGGCCAGCGCCGTGTTGAGGGCACGGTGTTTCCCCGGCTCGGGCTCGAAGATGCATCGATAGCGCAGCCCCAGCCGCCGCGCAGTCTGTTGAGCCAGCTCGCCCGTGCGATCGGTCGAGTTGTTGTCGGCCAAGACGACCTCGACGGAGCCGGGATAGGCGAGGTCGGCAATGCGTTCCAGCGTCGGGACAATCGCGTCCTGCTCGTTGTACGCCGCCACCACGACGGTGACCGGTGGCCAGGCCCCGTTCTGGCCGGGGCCCTGCGCGGTGAGCCGGGGAGGGCGGTAGGGAGTGATCATCAGCGTGAATACAAGAAAGCCGACGATCAGGGCCGGGATGTAGGCCATCATGATCGGAATGACCCATCCCGCGATCGGCCCGATGGCCTGCTCGAGCTCGGAGCGCCAGGGTTGCGAGACGGAGACGCACAGGGCGCCGTACGCGACCGTGAGGACCAGTGCGACGGCGAAGCGTACGGTCGGTCGGCCCCCGCCACCGGGCCGGCGGCGTCTCGTCAGGCCGCCGAGCTCGCCCCGCACGACTCCCGACATGAGCCGAGACTGGCACAGCTACTCGGTTCCGTAGGCTTTGGTGGCCGAATGTCGCAGCAACGCGTGAAGCGACTCCTTGCATGCCTACGAGGCCTTGAACAGCGGCGACCTCGAAGCCGCGACCGCGGGCCTGCCGCCCGAGTTCGAGTTCATCCCGCCGCCGATGCTGCCGGAGGGCGACGCCTACCAGGGCGCTCAGGGCCTGCGGCAGATGTGGGAGTCGTGGAGGGCCACGTTCGCGGACTTCCGCGTCGAGATCGAGGAGACCATCGACGCGGGCGACAAGGTGATCGTGATGGCCGCGCTTTCCGGGACCGGCAACGACAGCGGCCTCGAGGTGAAGACGCCGAGCTTTGCGTGGGTCTGGTCCTTCGAAGGCGAGACGCCGATCCGCATGGAGGCGATGCCCAACCGGGCCACGGCAATGGAGGCCCTCGGGCTCAGCGAGTAACGACCGCCTCGGCCTCGATCTCGCACTTCCAGCGCGGGTCCAAGAATCCGGACACGACGACCATTGTGGAGACGGGGCGTGCCTCGCCGAACGCCTCCGCGTGCGCGGCGCCGATCGCGTCGCCGTCAGCCGCATCGGTGATGAACATGCGCGTCCGCACGACGTCGCCCGGCTCGGCGCCCGCTTCGCGCAGCGCGGCGATGATGATCTCGAAGCAGCGCCGCGCCTGAACCGCCGGGTCCGGGTCGCACGAGCCGTCGGGCCAGATCGGCGCGGTGCCGGACACCAGCACGCGGTCGCCCACGCGCAGCGCGCGACTGATGCCGATCCGGGGCTCGTACGGCGAGCCCGAGGAGATGTGCCGGCGCTCGGCCATGGCGGCGCATCCTACGCCCGCACCGAGCGAGCGGCGAGCGCGTTCTATAGTCATCCGCTCCCGTGAGCTACTACGTCACGACGCCCATCTACTACGTGAACGCGCAGCCGCACCTCGGCCACGCGTACACGACGATCGCGGCTGACGTGCTCGCGCGCCACATGCGCCAGCGCGGCGAGGACGTGTTCTTCCTCACCGGCACGGACGAGCACGGCGAGCCGGTGGCCGACGTGGCCGAGCGCGAGGGTGTCGCCCCTCGCGAGCTGGCCGACCGCAACGTCGTGCACTTCAAGGAGATGGTCGAGCGGGTGAACGCCTCGAACGACTTCTTCATCCGCACGTCCGACCCCGAGCACGCGGCCGCGGTCCGGGCCTTCATGCAGGACCTCTACGACCGTGGGCACATCTATCCGGGCACCTACGAGGGCTGGTACTGCCCGCGCTGCGCCGACTTCAAGAACGAGCAGGAGATCATCGACGGCAACCGATGCCCGATCCACAAGATCGAGCTGACCTGGGAGAAGGAGGACAACTACTTCTTCCGGCTCTCCTCCTTCCAGGAGCCCCTCGAGCGCCTGTACGAAGAGCGGCCCGACTTCGTCATGCCGGGCTCGCGCTACAACGAGGCGGTCGGCTTCATCCGCCAGGGCCTCGAAGACGTATCGTGCACCCGCGCCCGCCTGCGCTGGGGGGTCAAGGCCCCATGGGACGAGAGCCAGGTCTTCTATGTCTGGTTCGATGCCCTGCTCAACTATCTGAGCGCGCTCACCTACGCCCGCCCCGGCGAGGACCTCACCGAGCGATACTGGCCCGCCGACTTCCACCTGATCGGCAAGGACATCCTGAAGTTCCACGGGGTGATCTGGCCCGCGATGCTGATGGCCGCGGACGTCGAGGTGCCGCGCCACCTGTTCGTGCACGGCTTCCTTCTGATGCAGGGCGAGAAGATGTCGAAGTCGCTCGGCAACGTGCTCGACCCGTTCCAGGTGATGGACATGTTCGGGACCGACGCGCTGCGCTACTACTGCCTGCGTGAGGTCAGCTTCGGCCAGGACGGCTCCGTCTCGACCGAGGGCTTCGAGGCTCGCTACAACGCCGAGCTGGCGAACGAGTACGGGAACCTGGCGAACCGCGCGCTGGCGATGATCGCCCGCTACCGCGACGGCGTGGTACCTGAGTCCAAGCCGTCGGCCGAGCTGGCCGGTGAGCTCGAGGGACTCGCCGGCGCCGTGCGCGAGCGCTTCGACCGCGCGGAGCTGACGGCTGCGCTGGAGGAGATCTGGTCGCGCGGCGTGCGGCGGCTGAACCGCTACGTGGAGGAGCAGGCGCCCTGGGTGCTCGCCAAGAGCGACGACAACGAGCGCCTCGATGAGGTGCTGTATTCGCTGGCGGAGGGACTGCGGGTGATCAGCGTCCTGCTGCACTCCTATATGCCGGAGACGACAACCCGCCTGCTCGAGGCGCTCGGTCAGGACGATCTCTCGCTCGACGGCGCAACCTTCGGCGCCCGTCCCGGCGGTACAACGATCGGCAAGCTGCCGCCGCTGTTTCCGAAGGTCGAGCCGGCACAGGCAGCTTGACCCCCCGCCAGCTCGCCATGCTGGCGAGCGTCTCGGCGATCTGGGGCGCCTCCTACCTCCTGATCAAGATCGCCCTCGACGGCATCGCCCCGTCGATGATCGTGTTCGCGCGTGTGCTGCTCGCGGCGCTGCTGCTCTACGTGGTGATCCTGATCCGCGGGGGCGAGGATCGTGCCGCGCTGGGCTGGCTGCGCCGCCACCCGGCGCGCACGCTCGTGCAGGGTACGCTCGCCGTCGCGATCCCGTTCATGCTGATCAGCCTCGGGGAGACGCAGATCTCATCCGGGCTGACCGGAGTGCTGATCTCACCCGGACCGCTGTTCATCGCGCTGCTGGCGCCGATGATCGACCCGACCGAGAAGGTCGACCGCCGCGCCGGCTTCGGAGTGGCGATCGGCTTCGCCGGCGTGGCGCTGCTGATCGGCGTGGACACGATCCACAGCACAGGCGAGTTCTTCGGCGCGCTGGCGATGGTCGGGGCCGCGCTCGCATACGGGCTGGGAGCGATGTATGCCCGCCTGAACTTCCGGGGTGTGCCACCGCTCGTGGTGAGCTTTGCCGCCTGTGGAGTCGCCGCGGCCTTGACGCTCCCGCCCGCGCTCGCGACGCTTGGTGAGAACAGTCCCGACGCGGGCGAGATCGCGGCCGTCGTGACCCTCGGCGTGGCCGGCACCGCGATCGCGTTCTACCTCTATTTCGGCCTGATCGCCGAGGTCGGCGCGGGCCGCGCCGCGCTGTGCGGGTACCTGATCCCTCCCCTGGCACTCGCCTATGGCGCGGTGTTGCTCGACGAGGAGATCACGCCGGCGTCGATCGCCGGCCTGGTGCTGATCCTCGCCGGCGTCGCGCTTGCGAGCGGCGAGCGCCAGGGGGAGGGGATGCCCGCCGAGGTCGCGCCGGAAGCAGCCGTGGCCGAACGCCGCGCGAGCTAGCACCCCACAACGAAAGAGGGGCTCCGGCTTGGCCGCGCCCCTCTAGAAGCTTTTGTGTCTCTTTTGTGTCTCTTTGTTATCTAGTTCCGGTAACCCATTTTGCGAATCCCCTCTGGTTGCGTTCCCTGCTGACAACAACCAGACGGCGCAGACCCTCAGGATCTTCCCGGGGCTCGAAAAGTCATCTCCGGGCCCGCCGCCAGACGCGCCCATACACTGCGCCGATGGTCGACACCCACTTCCATCTCGATCACATCGACGCTCCACCAGCCCATGTCGTCACCCGTGCGCGGCAGGCCGGCGTCGAGCGCATGCTCGCGATCGGGATGACCGGTGAGTCCTGCCGCCACGCGCTGGCCGCAGCCGAAGCGCACGAGGAGGTCTTCGTGTCGATCGGGCGCCATCCGCACGAGTCCGAGGGCTGGGACGAGGCCGGCCTCGAGGAGCTGCGCGAGCTGTCGGAGCACCCGAAGGCCCGCGCGATCGGCGAGGCGGGCCTCGACTACAAGCGCGACTACGCACCCCGCGAGGACCAGGAGCGGTCCTTCGTCGACCAGATCGAGCTGGCGCGCGAGGTCGGACGGCCGCTGGTGGTCCACACCCGTGAGGCGGCGGACGACACGCTCGACCTGCTGGCGCGCCACGCCGACGGCGTGCGAGTGATCGTCCACTGTTTCTCGCTCACCGACCGGGTCGCCGAGTGCGCCGAGCGCGGCTACTTCTGCTCGTTCGCGGGAAACGTCACGTACCCGAAGGCCACCGACCTCCACGAGGCCGCGCGGGCGGTACCGGACGAGCTCCTGCTGGCCGAGACCGATGCTCCGTTCCTCTCGCCGCAGGAGCGCCGCGGGAAGCCGAACGAGCCCGCATACGTGCGCGCGACCGCGGGCTTCCTGGCCGAGCTCCGGGGCACCTCGCCGGAGGAGATGGAGCTGCTGCTCGACACCAACGCCGCGCGCCTGTTCGACTGGTGAGCGAGACGCGTGCCAGCCTGGACCGCCTCGCCCGGCACGGTATCCGGCCAAACCGCGAGCTGGGGCAGAACTTCCTGATCGACGACAACATCCTCGAGGTCATCGGCCGGGCCGCGGAGCTCGAACCGGACGACGTGGTGGTCGAGATCGGCGGCGGGCTGGGAGTGCTGAGCGCCTACCTCGCGCGGCGCGTGCGTCACGTGCACGTGATCGAGACCGACCGCAGGCTCGAGCCCGTGCTGCGTGACGCGCTTGCCGACCACGAGGCTTCGACGAGCCTCGTGATCGCCGACGTGATGCGCACGCGCCTCAGCGGCCTCGACCCGCTACCCGGGAAGGTGGTCGCGAACCTCCCCTACGGCGTCGCCACGCCGGCCATCCTGAAGACGATCGACGAGATGCCGGAGGCAAAGCTGTGGTGCGTGATGGTGCAGCGCGAGATCGGGGCCCGGCTGGCCGCAGAGCCAGGGACGAAGGCGTACGGCATCCCGTCCGTACTGGTCCAGCTCGCCTGCGAGGTCCAGGTCGTGCGGCCGATCTCCCGCAAGGTGTTCCGGCCCGAGCCGAACGTCGACTCTGCGCTCGTGCGGATGCGCCGGATCGCGCCCGCGCCATCCGACGAGCTGGCCGCCCTGGTGCGCGCGGCGTTCGCGCACCGGCGCAAGGCGCTCGCGCGCTCGATGGAGGAAGCCGGCGGCCCGGCCGGCATCCGGGCAGCGGTGCGAGAGGCGCTCGAGAGCATGGGGCATCCGGCCGACGCACGGGCCGAGTCGCTCCGCCCGCAGGAGTTCGCCCAGCTCGAGCGCGAGCTGGAGCGACCCGGTTGAATCTCGAGACCCGGGCGCCGGCGAAGCTCAACCTCTCCCTGTATGTGGGGCCCCGCCGCCCCGACGGGCTGCACGAGATCCGCTCGGTGTTCCAGCCGATCACGCTGGCGGACACCATCACGATGAGCAGTGCCGGCGGCGGAGCGGACGAGGTCGTGTGCCCGGGCGTCCGCGGCCCGAACCTAGCGGCGGCGGCACTGGCCGCGTTTCGCAACCGCTTCGGATGGGACGGCCCGCCCGTGCGGGTCACGATCGAAAAGCACATCCCGCTGTCGGCCGGGCTGGGCGGCGGCTCCGCCGATGCGGCCGCCGTGCTGCGCCTGGCGGCGGCCGCCTCGCAGCAGCGACCGTCGCAGGCCGAGCTGGCAGACCTCGCGATGTCGCTCGGCGCCGACGTCCCCTCCCAGCTTCAGCCCCGCACCGCGCTCGTCAGCGGAGCCGGCGAGGTGGTCGAGCCACTCCCGGCGCGTGAGGTGCGCGGCGTCCTGCTGGCGGGCCGCGGCGCGCTACGGACCGCGAGCGTCTATGC
The DNA here is from genome assembly GCA_963731895.1 of uncultured Solirubrobacterales bacterium. Classification (GTDB taxonomy): domain Bacteria; phylum Actinomycetota; class Thermoleophilia; order Solirubrobacterales; family JBBDJG01; genus CAVSXO01. The sequence continues at coordinate 10,762 of CAVSXO010000027.1, read as the reverse complement.
GCGCGCGGACGAGATGGGTCTGGCCCGGCAATCCCTCGAGGAGGTCGATGTCGAGGACTCCCACAACGACCTCCAGGCCGCAGCGGTCGACCTGGAGCCGGAGGCCGGCATGGCGCTCGGCCTCCTGCGAGCAGCGGGGGCGAAGCACGCTCAGCTGTCGGGCTCCGGACCGGCGGCGTTCGGCCTGTTCGATGACCCCGCCACCGCTGCCAAGGCGCTGGCCGGCGGCTGGCGCGGGTTGACCGCGGCGTTCGAGTCGGCGCCCGCCGGCTACGCCGAGGTCCGCTCCACCTCCTGAACCGCGACGGCGTCAGGAAGCGCACAGTACTCACCCGAAGAGAAGCCCGCCGGCGTGATGCCGAGCGCGTCGTTGAAGCGCGCGCGGAAGTTCTCGAGCGCGATCGCGGTGGTCAGCTCGACGATCTGCTCTTCGTCGAAGTGCTCCCGCATGCGTGCGAACAGGTCGTCGGAGATCATCACCGGCACCTGGCACATCGCCTCGGCGTACTCGAGCACGACGCGCTCGAGCGGCGAAAACGCGGGGCTGTCGGCGTATGCATGGAGGTTGCGCAGCTGATCTTCGGTGACGCCCGCCTCCCGCGAGAGGTGCGAGCCGATGTCGAGGCAGAACTGGCAGCCGATCAGACATGCCGCCTTGGTCGCCGCAAGCGCCTTCAGCTTCTCGTCGACGCTGTGGCTGCGCTCGTGAAACCACTCGAACATCCCGTAGCCCCGGAAGTTCGGCGGGCTGTGCGCCATCACTCCCGCGATCTCGGTTTCGCGCCCGTAGCTGCGGCGCGTGTACCAGTTCGCCATTCGCACGGTCGTGTTGCTCTTCTCCTCGATGCGTGCCATCACTTCTCCTTTCCGGCCCGCGGCATCGCTGCGCCACGGGCGAATGTCTCCCACGTGTCCACCCAGGCCTCGATGAACTCCTCTTCCCCGACTCCCCCGGGAGGTACGCCGAACATGGTCTCCTCGAGCCGGTAGTCGACCAGCGCCCCGAGCGCGACTGCCGCGATCGCGCGCGGATCACGCCCCTCGATGCCGAGCTCGCTGAACATGCGCTCGAAGATGCGCGCGGCCTGGGCGTGGCCGGGCTCCACGATCCTGGCGTGCACCTCGCGCACCAGCTCGGGGAAGCGGTCCCCGTCCTTCTGCACGACCTTCATCACGAGCTGCTCCTCGCCCAGCTCCGCGAGCGCCCAGCGCGCGGCGAGGTTCAGCTCGGCCACCACATCGCCGACCGGCATCAACTCGAAGCGCGAGCGCATGCGCTCCATCTCGCGCACATGGCGCTCGATCGCAGCCGACAGGACGTCCTCCTTGGAGCGGAAGTGCTTGTAGAGCCCGCCCGCCCGGGGAGCAAGGCCGGCGGCCTGCTCGATGTCGCCGACGGTGGTCCCGCTGAACCCATGCCGCGCGAACAGCCGGATCGCCTCGGTCACGATGCGGTCGCGGGTGGAGGCGTCCGGGGCGGTAATCATCTGATTACTCACAGCAATCGGATGTTTACCACGTTCACGGTCACCCGTAAACCCCCGGCGCGGGAAGGGCGCCTGCAAAACTCCGCGTCCGCATGATCGAGCGCCTGATCGAGGACATCGCCAGCGGCCTCGGCCAGTGGGCCTACCTGCTGGTCGCCTTCATGGCGATGGCGGAGACCGCAGCGTTCCTCGGTTTCGTGGCGCCCGGCGAGTTCACGATCATCTTCGGAGGCGTGCTGGCCGGTGAGGGCACGCTCTCGATCCAGCTCCTGATCGGCATCACGTGGGCATCGTGCGTAATCGGGGACGCGATCGGCTTCTACCTCGGCCGCCGGCTCGGGCGCGACTTCGTGCTCCGTCACGGTCCGCGGGTGCGGATCACCGAGGAGCGCTTCAGCAAGGTGGAGGAGTTCTTCCGAAAACACGGCGGCAAGGCCGTGTTCATCGGCCGCTGGTTGGGCCTGGTCCGCCCGCTGATGCCGTTCCTGGCCGGCGCATCGACCATGAGCTACAGGCGGTTCGCCCCCTACGACATCCTGGGCGCCGGTCTGTGGAGCGCCACCTGGTGCCTGCTCGGCTACATCTTCTGGCAGAGCTTCGAGCAGGTGGCCAGCACGGCCGGGCGCAGCACGATCGCGTTCGCGATCCTCCTCGGGCTGTTCGTCGGCGTCTACCAGGCGATCAAGCGACTGCGGCATCCCGAGCAGCGCGAAGCCCTGGCACGCTGGCTCGACCGCCAGACCCAGCGGCCACTCCTGCGCCCGCTGGGCTGGTTCGGGCGCGCGGCGTGGACCGTGGTCCGCCCGTTCTGGCAGTACGTGCTGCGACCGCTGTGGGTGCTGATCGCTCCGCCACTGCGGTTTCTCGTCGCCCGCATCACCCCGGGCGAGCTCGGCATCGAGCTGACCACCCTCCTGACGATCGCCGGCGTGTGCATCTACACGGTCGTGCTGCAGATCGACCTGCTCCAAACGGACGCGTTGCTGCCCGGCGACGAGACGGCGCTGACGTGGGCGCGCGACATCGAGATGGGTTTGCTGACCACGATCGCGGACGTGCTCGCGGTGATCGGACGATTGTGGTTCGTGGTGCCCGTCACGGCGGTCGCGTGCGGGTTCCTGCTCACGCGCCGCAGAGGGCCCGAGGCGATCGCGCTGTCCGCGGGGCTGGCGATCACGCAGATCACGACGCAGATCATCAAGGGCGCCGTGGACCGGCCCCGGCCGGGGGACGGGATCGCCGACGTGGACGGATTCGCCTACCCGTCGGGGCACGCCGCACTCTCGGTCACCTACCTGGCGATGGCGGTGGTCCTGTCACGCGCCGTTCCGGCCGCCTGGCGCATCGCGCTGGTGATCACCGGCATGGTGCTGGGGGTCGCGATCGGCCTCTCGCGCGTATATCTGCGCGTCCACTACCTGACCGACGTGGTCGGCGGCTGGGCCGTTGGGCTGGCGGTCTTCTCGCTGTGCGGAGCCGTCGCCCTCGTCGTTGACTATCTGCGTAACAATTGGGGCGCTTCGCAGCAGGAGCATCGCCCGTCGGAATGGACAGCCTCACAGTCACCTACATCATCCTCGGAGCGGCCGGCCTAACCGGGCTCGGCTGCTTTGCGGTCCTGATCCTCGCCCCGGCGTGGTCGGCCTACGGACGCACCTGGGAGCGGTTTGCCGCCGCGTTCCTGAGCGTCTTCGTACTGGCCGCCTTCGTGGGGGCGGGACTCGGCATCGGCCTGATCGTCCTCTATTACTGGGACCAGATCCTGGACCTGGTCGGGATCCAGGCCATGATCGGAGCAGCACTCCTATAGGCCAATGACAGAGGCCGGCACGAAACCCTCCGCCAAGCGCGGCGCAGCGAATCCTGCGCATGCGCTCGACGCGCTCGCCGAGTCGGTCGAGTCGGGCGCCGGCCTGCCCGAGACCGCGCGCCGTGCCGGTGCGGCGCTCGACGCGAGTGTGGTGCTGATCGACTCCCGGGGGGCGGTGCTGGCCGTCGCCGCCGGCTCACCCGCGGAGGAGCGTGAGCTGCTGTCCAAGCACGAGGGGGTGACGGTGATCGACCTGCGCGTGTCGGAGTCGGTCGTCGGGCAGCTCCGGTTCCGGGCGCGCGAGGATGCCCCCGCTCCCGCCCACCTGCGCATGGTGACCACGCTGCTGGCGCTCGAGGTCGAGCGCACGCGTGCGCCCGAACGCGCCGGAGAAGCCGCCGTCGGAAGCTTCGTGAAGGCGGTGCTCGACGGCCAGATCGACGATCGCCGTGACCTGATCGCGCGCGGCAAGGAGCTGGGAATCGACCTCGAGAACGGCGGCAGCGTGCTGGCCGTGCGCATCGTGCCTCGCGTCGCGGCCGAGGGTGACTGGCAGGCGCGCGCCCTCACGATCGTCGGGCGCGGCGCGCGTGGCGTCGTGCCAGGCTCGCTGACCGGGCTGCGCGGAGAGCACCTGGCGGTGATCGTGCCCAGCGCCGAGGACGCACTCGGCCACCGGGCTGCACAGGCGGTGCTGCGCTCGGTCGACGATGCGATGCAGGGCTTCGCGATCGTGGCCGGCCGCAGCCGCGTAGCGGTCGACCCGCTGGACCTCCACCGAGCCGCCGGCGAGGCGCTGCTGGCGGCGAACGTCGCAGTGCCCGACGACCAGGATCCCGATTCGCGGTTGCTGTCCTTCGAGGACACCGGCGCCTACCGGCTCCTGCTGCCCGCGATGAGCGACGACCCCGCCGAGCTGGAGCGCTTCTACACCGACACGATCGCGCCGCTGATCGGGTACGACGAGCAGTACGGGACCGAGCTGATGCTGACGCTGGAGACGTTCCTCGCCAACGACGGCTCGGTCGCCGAGACCTACAAGGAGCTCTTCACCCACCGCCACACGATCCGGTACCGGCTCGAGCGCGTGAAGGAGCTGACGGGACTCGACGTCAACTCGACCGACGGCCGCGAGCGCCTGAGCCTCGGCCTGAAGGCGATGCGCGTGCTGGGCGTGCGTGCGCCGAGCGCACCTGTGTTCGAGCCCGGCGCGGAGAGCGGCCGCGTGCCCCGCCGCCCACCCGACGTGATGCATGCCCGCCGGGCGCGCACCAGCGCCGAAGACGACTCGTAGCCCCTCAACACGTGTTCGATTGACGTCGCCCGAGTTGGTGAAAGGGTCGCGGGCGAGGGCTGGGAAGATGACCAAACCCAACCAGGGTTTATCGGCGGGTCCCCTACTGCTCGCCGTGGTCGCGCTCGTGGTGGCAGGCGTGAGCTTCGGGTTGCATGCGGGAGCATCGGGGGTGACGGAGGGTCGCGTGACGACCGGCGCAGACACTCGTGATCGCGTTGCAAACCGCGCAGAACACCGTCCCGCGCGATATCGCCGTGTAGCAGGCCCGGTGACGACGCTCGCCCCGGCGGGCGCTCCGTCCGGCGATGATGTCGGCGCATCGACCGCGCTATGTCCTTACGGAATGCGAGCCGTCTCGGGAGGTTTTCGCACGATCACCGGTGGCGGCGAGACCTTCTACAGCGACGCGCTGTCGGGTAGTCGAGTGGGCTGGACCGTGGGCGCGGTCAACGATGTTGCGACATCGGGGACGGTGCAGGCCTTTGCGTATTGCGTTCGGTCTGATACGGCCGGCGGCCCCGGCACCAGGCGCGCGCTCGCCAGGCGGCGCGCAGCGGCCAGGCGGCAGGCAGAGGCCGTGATCGACAGGTACAAGACTCTCCGCGCCGCGCAGCTCTGACGGCGGCAGGACTCAGGACTAAGCTAGGCCGACTCCTTGCGGAGTGGTCTAACGGTAGGACGCCGGGTTTTGGTCCCGGAAGTCGGGGTTCGAGTCCCTGCTCCGCAGCCTTGGTCCTGCGCGGGACGGCGAGAGGGGCGGCGCATCGCGCCGCCCTTAGGCGGCCCTCGATACTTCAGAGGAAGATGTACCCGCCGAACCTGCACGTGCCGCGCTGATTGGCGACGTTTTGGCCAGCGAACAGGTAGGAGCCCTTGATGTAGAGGACACCGTCGCCGCCCATCGCGAGACCGTCCGAAGACGCCTCGAGCCGCGGGTCACCAGTGGGGGCCGCCGTCGTGTTGACGAATTGGCGCGTCTCGATGTCGTCGCTCGGGTCGAGACTGCCGAGCAGGTCGTCACCGTCGAACGCGGACCTCGCCTGCGTCGTGGAGATGATGATGTCGGCCAGGTCCTGAGCCCCGACGCCGCCGATCGTCTCGTTGAGAGTGCAGCGAGCGGTCAGGGTGAACGGGCCCACCTTCAGCATGTCCCTCGTGCCTTCTCCGATCGTGAACGGCTCGATCCACCGGATATTGTCGTTCGTCACGAACTGGGTCACGCCGGCTGACGATGCAGCCGTGCCAGATGCGGCGCCCGGGGACGTCGCCCCGCCGCCGGACTTCAGGGCGCTGAGCGTGCTCTTCGCCAGCTTCCGGGTCGTGATCGCACGTGGCTTGATGTGCTGGGACCGGACCGCGTTCTTGCGCAGCTGCGTCGGGCCGACGCTCCGCTTCGGAACCTTGCTCACCGCGTATCCGGTGCCTCCCATCGCGACGAAGAGGGCGACAATTGCCACGATCATCGCGGGCGAGGGCCGGTGCTTCCACAAACGCATTTACTCCTTCCAGGCAGACGGCCTCAGACTAGAGAGCCTTGCGGGGGAACACCCCCGGTGGCGGCTGCAAGGCCAGTTATGCAGCGGTTACCCGATCGCCGTCCCCGCGAACACGCATCCGCCTGCCGTCTCCTCCGCCAGGAAGGTGGCCGTGACGATCTCGCCGTCCGGCCGGACGCCGCGCTTGTGGTGGTTTCGTGGGATGACAACGGCTTTCAATGTCGGGCAGAGGTCACGAAGCGGGATCGAGCGCCCAAGCATGCGCGGGGTTTTGGTCCCGGAAGTCGGGGTTCGAGTCCCTGCTCCGCAGCCTGATTCCAGAGCACCGATTCTCGGCCCCCCGGCCAGCCTGCCCAACAGATGCCGACTCGTGGCCAATCGCGCTCAAGCGTGGCCCGCGACGAGTCGATGCCGACGGTGAGCGGAAGGATTCACCTTGCTGAATAGCAGTGCCCGCCGCGAGCCGCCGTTGATGCGCGCGCTCTTGTGCGCGGCACTCATAGGTTTTGGGGCGCATGCGCTCCATGCGGTCGACTGGCTCGGCGGAAGCCGACTCGGTTGGCTGCTGGAGAGTTGGGGTTACACCTCGCTGTTGGTCGTCGCACTGGTGCTCATGTTCCGCGAGAACCGAAGCCTGCAGGCAGGAAATCGGTCGGAGGCCCGCACTGATCCCCTCACCGGTCTCGCCAACCGCCGTCAGCTCATGGAGGACCTCGCGCAGGTCACCGAGGCCGGGTCCGACCCACGTGTCTTCGCGCTCTTCGACCTCGACGGCTTCAAGGCGTACAACGACAGCTTCGGCCATCCGGCCGGTGACTCGCTGCTGACCGAACTCGCCGAGCGCCTCCAGACCGCCGTTGCGCCCGACGGCTGCGCCTACCGTCTGGGCGGAGACGAGTTTTGCATCGTCGCGCCCCGCACGCATCATGCCCGCGATCCGATCGGCACAGCCTCCGCGGCGCTCTGTGCGCACGGCGAGGGCTTCACGATTGGCAGCTCGTGCGGGGTTGTCTTCCTGCCCCAAGAGGCCGGTGACGCGGGCGCAGCTTTGCGCCTCACGGACCGCCGGATGTACGCGGCAAAGAGTCGTCGCCCTCGTTCGGCAGAGCGCCAGATGCGAAACGTGCTCCTCCGCGTCCTACGCGAGCGGGAGCCGGAGCTCGACCGTCACCTGCGAAGCGTCGCCCAGCTCTCGATCGAGCTCGGCCACACGATCCATCTCAACGCCGAGCAGCTTGACGAGGTCGCGCGCGCCGCGGAGCTCCACGACATCGGCAAGATCGCCGTGCCCGACGCGATCCTGCACAAGCAAGGGCCGCTGAACGCCGGCCAATGGCAGATCATGCGCAATCACCCGCTGATCGGCGAGCGCATCCTTTCGTCGGCACCGGCGATGACGCCCGTCGCGAAGCTGGTCCGCGCGACTCATGAGCGCTGGGACGGGGGCGGATACCCCGACGGCCTCGCCGAAGAGGAGATCCCGCTCGGTTCGCGCCTGATCGCGGTCTGTGACGCATTCGTCGCGATGACGGAGCCCCGACCCTGGCGCACGCCGCTCAGCTTCGAGGAGGCTGCATCGGAGCTTCAACGGTGCGCCGGCATGCAATTCGACCCGGCCCTGGTGGCGTCTTTCTGCGCCTTCGTGTATCCGGACCTGCAGCACGGCGCAGAGACGAGAGCCACTGCAGAAATCCCCGCAGCCGATCGAGCAAACCCTGCCGATGTGCACACCAAAACGCACACCGAACCGAGGGACAGTCAACAGCACTCAGATGCGCTCAACTCGCACGAGAGTGCGGAGCCGGATCTGAACGACTGAGCACGAGACATCGGTCAGCAGTCCCTCACGGCATAGAGTTGCCATTCCCCAGGCACACCCTTCAACGAGTGGACGCCACGGTCCGCGAATTCGATTCCCGACCCGGCCACCAGGTCCGTAACCGTGCGCGAGACGAGTACCTCGCCCGGCCCGGCGGCCGACCCGACTCGCGCGCCGATATTCACGGCGATGCCGCCGACATCCTCGCCGATGAGCTCACATTCGCCGGTGTGGAGGCCGGCGCGCACCTCGATCCCGAGGTCGCGCATCGCGTCGCGGGCCGAACAGGCGCACCGGATCGCCCGTGCGGGCCCGTCGAAGGTTGCCAGGAACCCGTCGCCCATCGTCTTCACCGCGCGTCCCCGGTGGCGCTCGAGCTCCCGGCGCATGAGCGAGTCGTGGCGCCCGAGCAGATCCCGCCAGCGGCGGTCGCCAAGCGTAGCGGCCTTACGGGTGGACTCGACAATATCGGTGAACATCACCGTTGCGAGTATGCGGTCCACGGTCTGGGCCGAGCGGGCCCCCGTGAGAACACCTCGACCTCATCCAGGATCGCCTCGGTGTCACCGTGGAACCAAAGATGGTCCTCCCCGGGTAGCTCGACGTACTTCGCATCCTTCGATCTTCGCTGCGAGATCGCGTCCAGCCTCAACCGTCACGACCATGTCCCCGGATCGATGAATCACGAGCGTCGGCACGCCTATCACCGGCAGGACATGACGCATGTCGATCGCGGCATTCATCCGGGTGATCGCCACGGCCGCGCTCGGACTCGCGCCTGAGCGCAGGTAGCGCCCGAAGGCCGCCTGAGCGCCGGGATCGTCGGCAGCACTCGGGGCCCAGATGTTGAGCAGCCGCCAGCGTCATCCCACAGCTCGGTCAGCGCCTCGATGAACTCGTCCAGGGCTTCCTGCTCGGCCAGGCCCTGCGGGTAATCCGCCGTTGCGGTGCCCTTCGCGTAGCTCCCGTAGATGACGAGCGCCGAGGTCCGCTCCGGATAGGTCGCACCGAAAAGGGCGCACATCACGCCGCCTTCCGAGGCACCGAACAGGGCCGCGCGCTCCGAGTCCGCTGCATCCATGACGGCCCGGACGTCATCCATCCGTTGCTCCAGTGTGGGCAGCTCGTTTATCGACACCCGATCCGAGAGGCCCGTGCCACGCTTGTCGAAGAGGATCAGTCGCGAGAACGAGGCGAGGCGCTCCAGAAAGCGAGAGACGTGTGGGTCTTCCCAGGCATTCTCGACGTTCGATACCCAGCCCGGCACGTACACGAGGTCGATCGGACCTTCCCCCGCGATCTGGTAGGCGATGTTGACTTCGCCACTGCGCGCATATTTGGTTCTTGGCACAACGGTCACTGTGCGACCCTGCTGGTCGAGCCATGGTCCAGCTCCGCCCTCGGTTCGGCGAACGGGATCACGGCTTCAACGCCGCCGCTGGCCTGAGCCTCGTTGCTTGCCTGGGCCATCGCACGGAGTATGCCGCCTCTGTCTCCGTAGGACCAATCCCACGCCGATGTACTGGCCGAGCCGGAACCAACGGGTATCGTAGGCGCGCCGATGCCTCCGGAGACCCACGACGCGAAGAGCGGTGAGATCAACATCGCTTACCAGGTCATCGGCAACGGTCCGCTCGACCTCGTTTTCGTGCCGGGCTTCATCTCGCACCTGGACCTGCAGTGGGCCGACCCGCGGGTCGCGCGCTTTCTCGAGAAGCTCGCCTCGTTCTCGCGACTGATCCTGTTCGACAAGCGTGGCACCGGGCTGTCCGACCCGGTCGCCGCGCCGGCCCCCCTGGAGGACCGAATGGACGACGTGCGCGCGGTGATGGACGCTGCCGGCTCGGAGTGCGCCGCTCTGCTTGGACTGTCAGAGGGCGGGGTGACGACATCGGCGGCATGGCCGTCAACATCGGCGCGCGGATCAACGCGCTCGCTGGGACGGACGAGGTGTTCGTCTCGAGCACCGTCAAGGACCTCGTCGTCGGCTCGGGTATCTCGTTTGTGGACCGCGGCACCCGGGAGCTCAAGGGTGTCCCCGGTGAGTGGAGCCTCTTTGTCGTGGACAAAGTAGAGATGCCCGCCAGCAGCCAACTCGTGCCCGACGCACGAGAGCACCGGCTCTCCACTCCCAGCTCCTAAAGAAACTCCTCTCGCTTACGCCCGGGCGGCCGGAGGCTGGCGCAAGCTGGGCGGCCGCGTCGACCGGATCGCCGCGGAGGAGCTCCGCGCCGAGTTCAGCGGCATAGCTCTCGCCGGCACCCGCCCCCGCCAGCAGCAGCCGGCTGCCACGGGCAAGCTCCTCGAGCGGCGCCCGGATCGGCTCGAGCTTGCCCGGCTCGAGGGCGACCACCACGACGGCGTCGGGCTGCAGCTGCTCCGCGGCGGCGGCGAGTGTCTCCACCGGAGTGTCCGCGCCGAGGTACGTGACGCTCCACCCCTGGTGGCGCAGGGCGAGGCCGAACACGATCAGTCCGAGGTCGTGCTGCTCGCCGGGCGCGCAGGCCAGCACGGCGCGGGGACCGCCGCCGCGGTCCCAGCCCCGGGCCAGCGCGAGCAGGCGCCCCCGGATCACGTTGCTCGCGAAATGCTCCTGCGCGACGGAGGCCTCGCCGTGCTCCCAGCTGGTCGCCCAGCTCGCGCAGGTACGGCAGGATCACGTCGCGCGCAACGGCGTCGAAGCTGAGCGCCCCGATCGCGCGGTCGAGGGCGGCCTGCGCCCCGGTGTCGTCGAAGCGATCGAGCGCTGCGCGCAGCTCGGCGGAGAAGCCGGGCAGGGGGGACCTGAGGGCTCATCGGGCGCGGCGCCCTCGAGCACGAGACGCGCCGCCTCGCTGTGCGGGGACGCCGGCC
>CAVSXO010000026.1:0-609963 GCA_963731895.1 uncultured Solirubrobacterales bacterium | reverse complement strand
GGCGCCAGCCAGGCAAGGGCAGATTCGTCGTCAGTCGGAAACCTGCGGCTGCCGAAGAAGTGGCGCCAGCGAGTTGATGCTGTACGTGACGTGGTGGGGAGAAAGGGCATCCGCACTCCTGCCACCCACCCCAGCAGCCCGGTGAGCGCCGCGTCGAGCGTGCCGCCGATCGCGTAGCCGAGGCCGAACACCGCCGCCAGGCCACCAAGAACCCAGATCACGAACATGCCGATGAACAAACCGCACGACCGGGTCGGCGACGAGGTCGGGGGCGTACCGGTCCCAGGCCGCGCCCAGTGGGTATGGATGAAGAGCCACCCCGCATCCGCGTGAGCCGATCCGCGCAGGGCCCCGGCCCACCCACCACCGTGATCGACGTGCGGACTGTGCGGGTCCCCCTCTTGGTCCGAAAAGGCGTGGTGCTTGCGGTCGTCCGCCACCCAGGACGTCACCGGGCCCTCGATCGCGGCGAAGGGCACCAGAGATATCGGCGAGCGCCGCCCCCACCGGGCACTTCGTGGCGAAGGCGCGGTGCGTGAGCAGGCGGTGGAAGCCGACGGTGACCCCGAGGCCGGTAACGGCGACCATGACGGCGAACACGATCACATCGCTCCAGCCGGGCGGCTCGGCCCAGCACCTGCCAACCCGCCACGCCGAGGGCGATGAACGGCAGGATCGTGACCAGGCCGGTGATGATCCGGTCAACCGTCGGTCTCGTTCTGGACCGGCTGTATCGACGGCGGTGGAGCTCGATTTGGGGCGGAGACGGCCATCGGGCGGCTCAGAAGTCTACGAAGAGCGGGGGTGGCAGGCATCATCGGCAGCCGCAGCCGCACAGACCCGACCAGCCCGGAGGGTACGGTAGCCACGAATTGGCCGCCGCGTTCGGAGCAGCGTCGTAACTCCCTCGCCGCAGGGGCTGGAGCTGGGTCAGGCAGTTCTTCCACAAGGCCTACGAGGACAACCTCACGGGCCTGTCCGGGATGCTCACCTACAACCTGCTCCTGTCGCTGCTGCCCGTCACGCTGCTCGCGCTGTTCGTGGCGGGACGGGTGCTGCAGAGCGGCGATGTCGAGGCCAACGTGCTTGCGGACCTGCGCGACTTGTTTCCGGACACGTCGGAGTCGACTCTCACCCGATCTGCTCGACGACCTGCGCGCCTTCTCCACAAGCCTCGGTATCGCGGCCCTGGTGGCGAGCGTATGGATCGGCACGTCGTTCTGGGGGGCCCTCGACACGGCCTTCTGCACGATCTACCACGTGCGTTGCCGCAGCTGGCTCGAACAGAAGCGCTTCGCGCTCGCGATGCTCGTGGTTGCGCTCCTGTTCATCTTCGCGACCGTGATCGTGCCAACCGTGCAGGGCCTTCTGACCGCCACCGCGGGGGAATTGCCATTCGGGCTGGCCGACGTCCCGGGGCTCGTCTTCGGCGTCACGCTGGCCGCGAGCCTGCTGCTTCTGTTCGGGACGCTGTGCGTGATCTATTGGGCGGTGCCCAACACCACGGTCCCCTGGCGCGCGATCTGGCCCGGGGCGGCCCTCGCAACGATCGCAATCGCGATCGTGGATTTCGCGTTCCCGTTCTATCTCTCGCAGATCTCCACGATCGAGCAGGTCGGCACGACGCTCGTGTTCATCGTGATCGTCCTGCTGTGGTTCTACGCGCTGGCAATCGTGGTACTTGGCGGAGCCGTGATCAACGCGCTGCGCATGCGGGCCTGAGCGGCCCGCACGGGCCCACCGTCAGCGACGCCGGCGCCGGTTGCCTTCCTGCGGGCGCGGCGGGTTGGCCGCCCGCTCCTCGGGCGTCATCTTCCTGATCGTGAGCGAGCCCGACTCGACCTGCTCCTGAATTGCCGCAAGCTTCTCGCGGCGCTTCTCGTCGTTGCGTTCCCTCTGAGTCTTCATGTCACCTTTCTGTCTTGTACCCAGGCCATGCCGAGACCGAACGTCAGCGCGTCCGGCGGCGCTGGCCCCCGCGACCGCGGGAACGGGCTGGCCGGTGCGCCGTAGCCGTCCTTATGCCGGCGGCGGCGAACTCCTGCTCCAAGGACAAATCCTGAGCGATGCGGTGGACGTCATCGGCCTGCTCCGTCCCCACGAACGTGACTCCCACGCCGTGCCGGCCTGCTCGGCCGGTCCGTCCGACGCGGTGCACGTAGCCGTCATGGTCCGCCGGGGCATCGAAGTTGATCACGTGCGTGATGTCGTCCACGTCGAGGCCGCGGGCGGCCACGTCGGTAGCGACGAGGGTGTTCACCCGCCCTGACCCGAAGCGTGCCAGCGCCTTCTCGCGCTGCGACTGGGACTTGTTCCCGTGCATGGCGAGCGCCTCGACGTCGTGGCTGCGCAGCCGCTTCACGAGCCGGTCGGCGCCCCGCTTCGTGCGGACGAACACGAGCGTCAAACCCCGCCGCTCGTCCCGCAGCTCGTGCACGAGCGCGTCGAGCTTCGAGTCGGCGGTGACGGAGACGAACCGGTGCTTCACGTCGTGGCGCCGCTCGCGTGCCGGCGCCTGCTCGTGGCGGCGGGCGTCGGTGGTGTAGGCCCGCGCGAGCCCTCCGACGTCGCCGTCCAGCGTCGCTGAAAAGAACATCGTCTGACGATCACGCGGCACTCGGGAGACGATGCGGTCGACCGCGGGCTTGAAGCCCATGTCGAGCATCCGGTCCGCCTCGTCGAGGACCAGCATGCGCACGTTGCCCAGCTTCACCGCTCCGCGCTGGAGCAGATCCTCCAGCCGGCCGGGAGTCGCCACGATGATGTGAGCGCGGCGCACCCGCTTGATCTGAGGCTGGATGCCCGCGCCGCCGTAGACGGCAGCGACGGACAGCGCGCGGGAATGCGCGAGCGGGATCATCTCCTCGACGATCTGGGAGACCAGCTCCCGGGTCGGTGCGAGCACCAGCGCGCTCGGGCGCGGGCCATCGGGCTCGAGCATCTCGGCCAGCGGAATCGCGAAGGCAAGCGTCTTGCCCGATCCCGTGGGCGACTTCGTGAGGACGTCGCGGCCCTCGAGGAGGTCCGGCACCACCAGGCGCTGGACGGGGAATGGTTCTGTGATGCCGCGTGCGGAAAGAGATTCCGCTACTGGGCGTGACACGCCCAGCTCGGCGAATGACTGCGAAGACAATATGAGCTCCTTTTGCGGCCCGGTGGGCCGGACGATTCGGGAGATTCCACGGACCCGGATCGCCGAAGCGCACGGAGAAGAACCTCGCGCACCAAGTCGCGGTGCACGTATCCAGGCTAGCAGGGAAGCCCGGCGATCACCGCAATTCCGTGCTGTGGCGCCAAATCAGGAGAAATCAGGCCGAAAGCTCGGGGTGATGGCGGCGCAGGTGCTCGTCGATGGTCTCCCGCACCCACCGCTGCGTGGCCTCGTCAGCGAGGCGGTAGCGCCCCAGCAACTCCTTCTGCCCGTTCAGAGGCAGGCCCGCGATCGTCCACCCGACGGCAAACCGCTCGAACAGCATCTCCGTCCTCCGCCTCCAGATGTCGTCCGCCGACGCCGCGGCTCCACCCACGGGCTCGCGCAGCTTCGCGACGGTGCCCGCGGACACCGTGTCCCGCAGTGTGAGCACGTTGCCCTCGGCGTCGCGATAGTCGCTGGTCGGGGCAGGGGTCCGGTCGCGCTCGCGGCGCTTGCGCTTCGGCCATTTGTGGTGACGATAGAGCGTCGATCCGGGCCGAGAAGGTTCCGTGCCGGCCGCGGCGCCGCAGGGCGAACATTGGCCCGTTGCATGCAAGGGGTGCATGCCAGGAGACAAGTTCGGTCTGAAGCCGGGCTGGCCCCGAACTTTGGCTCGTTACTACCGAGGGGTGGAAGTCAGACGCCCGAAGTTGGGTTGCCCGGCCCGCACCAACCGGGAAGGGCCCAACTTTGGCGCGTTACGTCCGAGGGGTGGACGCGAAGTGACAAGGTTCGGCCGGTCGACCGGAGGCAGGGTCAGGCAGAGGCGACCGCGGCCCGCAACGAGGAGCGGCGCGAGGTTGCCACGAGCGCCCCGGCAAACGCGCTCAGCACCGCCGCGAGCGCAGCCGCACGCCAGCCGGAAGCATCGATCAACGCGCCGCCGCCGGCCGCGCCGAGGGCGATACCGCCCACCAAGGCCGTCAGCGGCCACGTGAGGGCCTCGGTCTTGGTGCCGGCCGGCGCGGCCTGGCTGGCAAGCTCGTTGCGTGTGGCGAGAATCGGGGCGATGAAGAGTCCCGCCGGCACGAGCAGCAACGCCATCACCGCCATCGTGGGCGCGACAAGCAGCGGCAGGAAGCCGAGCGGCAACAGCAGCGTCAGGCGCTGGTGCACGAGCGGCAGTGGCGAGCGCCGGACACGGGCGCCGTACACGAACCCCCCGATCGCACTGCCCAGGGACCAGGTCGCAAGCAGCACGCCGGCCAGCTCGGCACGCGACTGATCGTGGCTGAATGCGGGCACCGCGACCTCCAGTGCGCCGATCGCGAAGCCGACCGGCACCATCGTCATCACCAGCGTGCGAATGCCGGGCGCGCGCAGGACGCCCAGCAACCCGGCGTCGACGTGGTGAACCGCTGACGGCCGGTCGGGCGGCAGTAGCCACACGAACACGCCCACCCCGAGCAGCACCGTGCCCGCGGACACGACCAGTGCGGCGCCCGCGCCGAGCACCGCGATCACGGCCACCACGATCAGCGGCGCGAACACGAACGTGATCTCGAGCAGAACCGAGTCGAGCGCGTATGCGGCCGGGACGAGCCCCGGCTCGCTTGCCAGGAGCTCCGGGAACCGCGCCCGCAGCACCGACGGGCTGGGCGGGTACATGGCGCCTGTCGCGAGCCCGACCGCAACCAGGACCGCGGCCGGCGCGCCGGCGCCCCCAAGCACGAGGACGGCCAGGATGCCCGCCGCATTTGCCATCGCGAGCGGCACCAGCACGCGGGCGCCGAGTCGGTCGACGAGCCGGCCCATGAAGGGAGCGCCGACGCCCATCCCGAGCGCCAGCCCTCCGGCCACCGCGCCCGGCACGGCGAACGATCCGGTCTCCTCGCGCAGGAAGAGGACGACCGCGAGGCCGTTGATACCGATCGGGAGGCGCGCGACCAGCGCGGCCGCGAACAGCCCCGCCATCCGCGGATGGCGCAGGATGCGGGCGTAGACGGACATCCACCGAGGCTACACACCCCGAAACTGCGGCTCTTTTCTTCGGAAACTCTTAGGCCGCCTTCAAGCCCCGTTCATGTCGCGGCGGTTGAATGCTCGCAGTCGCTCTGCCTCGACCTCGGGAGGAAGACATGACCAAGTTGAGCTGTACGAGCTGCGGTCAGCGGTACTTCGGCCACTGGTCGCCCGCGCTCAGATGTGACTACTGCCACGGGCCCCTGGAGGAGACGGGGTGGACGACGCACGGCAGGCGGGCAGGCGTGATGGCCCTGCCGGTGGACGTGCTCGGCGCCGCAACGGACTCTGGGATCGAGCAGCCGCATAGCCTGTTTGCGGAGCCGTTGCCGCGCCGCTAATCGACAAACAGGTCCGGGAGCGGGTCGGCCGATTCGTCGCCGTAGGTGTAGACGTTCATGTCGGTGATCCCCTCCTCGGCCAGGACGTCCTCGGCCAGGAAGAGATTGCCGGTGCACTCGCGGCTCGGCCGGGTGGCGATCGCGTGCGCGGCGTCGGCGACCAGCTCGGGCTTGCGCGAGCGTGCCATCGCCTCCTCGCCGCCGAGCAGGTTCTGTACCGCGGCGGTGGCGATGATGGTGCGCGGCCACAGGGCGTTGAAGGCGATGCCGTCGTCGCGGAACTCCTCTGCCATCCCGATCGTGCACATGCTCATCCCGTACTTCGCAAGGGTGTAGCCAACGTGGCCCTTGAGCCACCGAGGGTCCATGTTCAGCGGCGGGGACAGCGTGATCACGTGCGGGTTGGCGGATTGCTTCAGGTGCGGGACGCATGCTTTGCTGACGACGAACGTGCCGCGCGTGTTGATGTCCTGCATCAGGTCGTAGCGCTTCATCTCCAGGGCCTCGGTGCCTGCCAGGTTGATCGCGCTCGCATTGTTCACGCACACGTCGATCCCACCGAAGCGCTGCATCGTCTGTTCGACGGCCGCGAACACCTGTCCCTCGTCGCGGATGTCGCCCACGATCGGCAATGCGCTCCCGCCGGCCTCCTCGATCTGCTCGGCGGCGGTGAAGACAGTGCCCTCGAGGCGCGGATGGGGCTCGGCGGTCTTCGCGATCAAGGCCACGTTCGCGCCGTCGCGCGCGGCCCGGAGGGCGATCGCGAGACCGATCCCGCGGCTCCCGCCGGAGATGAACAGCGTCCTGCTCTCGAGCGATCCGGCCATCTGGATGCTTCTAGGCGCGGGGGTCGATCACGAGCTTGCCGGTTGTCGTACGCGCGAGCATGTCCTCGTGCGCGCGGCGAGCCTCCGACAGCGGGTAGGTGCCGCCCACCACCGGGCGCAACTCTCCCGCAGCGACCATGTCGAGCAGCTCGCGCACGGGCTCGGCCAGCATCTCCTGCGGACGGGCCATGCAGTGCGCGAGCCAGAAGCCCACAATTGTCCGGCTCTTTTGGAGGAGCTGCGCGGGGTCCACCGGCGAAGGTCGCTCGCGGCCCGCCATCCCGAAGAACACCAGCCGCCCGAACGGGGCCAGTGCCGCGAGGCTGCCGTCGAAGGTGGAACCGCCGACCATTTCCAGGACGACGTCGACCTTGCCCCCGTTGGCCTCCTCGATCGCGGCCTTCATGTCGGGCGCGCGGGCGTCGATGGCCACATCGGCGCCCAGGTCCAGCGCCAGCCGGCGCTTCTCGTCGCTGGAAGCGGCCGCGATCACGCGACCGGCGCCCCAGCGCTTGGCGAGCTGGATCGCAAGGGTTCCGACTCCCCCCGCGGCGGCGTGGACGACGACGCTCTCACCTTCCTTCAGGTGTGCGCACGTGCGCAGCAGGTGCCAGGCAGTGGCGCCCTGGAGGATGATCGCGAGCGCCTGCCCGTCGTCTACCCCGTCGGGCACCTCGTACATGAATGCGGGCGACGCCACGCAACGCTCCGCGTAGCCGCCACCCGCCAACAGTGACACGACGCGTTTTCCATCCGGGGTGGTGCCGACCACCTCTGCGCCCGGGATCATCGGCAGCTCGGCGGCGGCGAGGTAGGAGTTCTCGGTCTGGTGCGTGTCGGCGTAGTTGATCCCCGCCGCACTGGTCTCCAGCAGCACCATTCCGTCGCCCGGCTGCGGGTCCGGCAGATCCGCCTCGACCAGCACCTCCGGCCCGCCGAACTCGGTTACCTGAATCGCACGCATGCCGGCCGGACCGTAACACTCAGCCCGACCAGGCGCAGACCAGCCATTATGCGGGCGTCAGGTCGCCGCCCTGGACCGCGACCATCGCCGCGTAGCGACCGCCGGCCGCAATCAGCTCGTCGTGGTCGCCCAGCTCCACCAGCCGGCCCTGGTCGAGCACGCCGATCTGCTCCGCGTTGCGGACGGTCGACAGCCGATGGGCGATGGCGACCGTGGTGCGCCCGCGCGCGAGCTCGTCGAGCGCCGCCTGGACGGCTCGCTCGGTCTCGGTGTCGAGCGCGCTCGTCGCCTCGTCGAGGAGGAGGATCGGCGGATCCCGCAGGACCGTGCGGGCAATCGCGATCCGTTGTTTCTCGCCGCCGGAGAACCGGTAGCCGCGTTCGCCCACGATCGTCTCGTAGCCGTCGGGAAGCCGGTCGATCAGGTCGTGGATCTGGGCGGCCCGCGCGGCCTCCTCCAGCTCGGCATCGGAAGCGCCCGGCTTCGCGAAGCGCAGGTTGTCCGCGATCGAGGCGTGGAAGAGGTGGGTCTCCTGGGAGACGACGCCGACGAGGGTCGCAAGGGCGGCGTGGGTCATGTCTCGCACGTCGACGCCGTCGATCGCCACCCGGCCCTCGTCGACGTCGTACAGCCGCGCCAGCAGATAGGCGAGGGTTGTCTTTCCCGAGCCGGTCTCGCCGACGAGCGCGAGGGTCGTCCCGGGCGGAACCTCGAGGTCGATGTCGCGCAACGTCCACGGGCCGTCGGACCCGTATCTGAATCCGACATCCTCGAAGGACACGGCTCCGGTGATGTGACGGGGCGCCGGCGCGACCGCACCCTCGCGCTCCTCGATGTCGACCGGGAGGTCGAGGTAATGGAACACGCGCTCGAACAGGGCCAGCGAGCTCTGGACGTCGACGCCCACCGAGAGCAGCGACTGGACCGGGAAGAACAACCGCGTCTGCAATGTCGTGAAGGCGACCAGCGTGCCGATCGTGATCGCACCGCCTCCGTTCGCGATCGTGAGCCCGGCGAACAGGTAGATCAGCGCCGGCATGGCCGCAAAGCTCATCTGCACCGATGCCATGCGCCAGCGACCCGCCATGCGGGAGCGGACCTCGAGGTCCGCAAGCGCCGCGGACTCGCCCTCGAACCGCTCCGCAAGCTCCGGCGCCCGGCCCATCGTCTTGCCGAGCAGGATCCCCGAGACCGACAGCGACTCCTCGACCAGCGAAGACATGTCGGCGAGCCGGTCCTGGCGCACGGCCGTGATGCGGCGGCGCTCCTCGCCCACGCGGCGCGTGAGCCACACGAAGAACGGCAGCAGTCCGAGCGCCGCCACGGCGAGCCGCCAGTCGAGCAGGAACATCGCAGCTGTCGCCGCCAGCACCGTGGTCACGTTCGAGACGATCGAGGTTGCAGTGTTGGTCACGACCGTCTGCACGCCGCCGATGTCGTTGGCAATGCGTGACTGCACCTCGCCTGTGCGGGTCTGCGTGAAGAACGCCAGGGAGAGCCGCTGAAGGTGGCGGTACACCGCGGCACGCAGGTCATGCATCACCCGCTGGCCGACCGTGTTGGAGAGCAGCGTCTGCGCGACGCCGAGTGCGCCTGTGACGATCGCGATCGCGATCATTCCGGCGACCAGCACCGCGAGGAGCTGCGTGTCGTTCTGAGGGATCGCCTCGTCGAGCACCGCTCGCAGCAGGAACGGCGAGACCATGCCGAGCGCTGCCGAGATCAGAATCAGGACGAGCACGGAGCCAAGCCGCCGCCGGTAGGGCCTGAAAAGAGCCAGGAGCCTGCGCCGATCGACCGGGGTCCAGTCCGCCGACTGCCGACTGCCGACCGCCGACCGCCGCTTCAGCACCGCGCCCCCGGGCCGCAAGCATGGCCGACGAGCCGCTCCAGCATCCCGCGCAGCTGTTCGCGCTCGTCGTCTGACAGGGGCGACAGCAAGTCGGCTTCCGCGGCTTCGGCGGCCTCCCAGGCGCGCGTCAGCCGGCGGCGCCCCATGGCGGTGAGCGTCACGAGATGTCGGCGCCGGTCATGAGGGTCACGCACCCGCACAAGTAGACCGTCGGCCTCCAGAAGGTCGAGCAGGCCCACCAGGTTGCTCGGGTTGATCCGCAGCGCCTGCCCGAGCTCCTGCTGGGAAAGGGGGCTGGTCTCGGAAAGGTGGTTCAGGACGGCGAACTCGTGCGTCCGCATGTCCATCGCAGCGAGCGCCTGGCCAAGCCGGTAGCCCGCCATGCGGGCCAGCCGCACCATCAGCAGGACAAGCCGCCGGTCGACCGGAGGTGCACTCATCGATTTGGCGCCTGTCCCCATGGGGGCTATGTTAGCGGCAAATCATGTTGGCAACAAACCATTGGTGGCTATAATCGTCCTACGTCCCACTCCGAGGACCTACCTGAACCGAAAGAGACACCCATGGCAAACCAGGAAAACCTGACTCTCGTTCCCCTCGAGGATTCGATCCTTTTCCCCGGTATGACCGCCACCGTGGCTGCAGACACCGGTGAGGAGGAGCGCGTGCTGCTCGTACCGCGCATAGATGGAGAGTTTGCGAGCGTAGGCACCGTCGCCGACGTCGTGGAGCGCATGCGTATTCCGGGCGGCGGGACCGCAGTCGTTGTCGAAGGCGTGGCGCGGGGCGTCCCCGGCGCCGCGAACACCGACGCCGCGGGCACGCTGCGCGTGGCCGTGACCGTCCACGAGGACGCAGAGACCAAGGACGAGAGCGTCCGGGCGGTCGAGCGCGAGTACCGCGCGGTGGTCGAGGAGATCCTGGACCTCCGCGGTGCGGACGCGCGCATCAGAGCCTTCCTGCGCTCCATCACTGGGCCGGGGCCGCTGGCGGACTCGTCCGGCTACTCGCCCGACGTCAGCCTGCGCGACAAGATCGGTTTGCTCGAGACTCTCGACGTCGCCGAGCGGCTCCAGCGTGCTCTCGAGCTCCAGCGCGAGCGGCTTGCCGAGCTGCAGGTGCGGGCCAAGATCCGCGACGACGTGCAGGAGGGCGCCGAGCGCCAGCAGCGTGACTACTTCCTGCGCAAGCAGATGGAGTCGATTCGCAAGGAGCTGGGCGAGGACGACGCCTCGGTGGCCGACGAGTACCGGCGCAAGATCGAGGCGGCCGGCATGCCCGACCCCGTGCGTGAGCAGGCCGAGAAGGAGCTCGGGCGGCTCGAGCGGATGGGCGACTCCTCAGGCGAGTCGTCGATGATCAGGACCTACCTGGATTGGCTGATCGCGGTGCCGTGGTCGAAGCGCTCCGAAGAGAAGCTCGACCCTGTGCACGCGCGTGAGGTCCTGGACGCGGATCACGCCGGCCTCGAGGACGTGAAGGACCGGATCACCGAGTACATCGCCGTGCGCAAGCTGCGCATCGAGCGCGGCATGACCGAGGAGGCAAGGGCAGCCGGGGCCATTTTGACCCTGATCGGCCCGCCCGGCACCGGCAAGACCTCGATCGGCGAGTCGATCGCGAGAGCGACCGGCCGCGAGTTCGTGCGCATGTCACTGGGCGGCGTGCGGGACGAGGCGGAGATCCGCGGGCACAGAAGAACGTACATCGGAGCTCTGCCAGGACGGCTTGTGAGGGCGCTCAGGGACGCGGACACCATGAACCCGGTGATCCTGCTGGACGAGGTCGACAAGGTCGGCGCGGATTGGCGGGGCGACCCGTCGGCCGCGCTGCTGGAGGTGCTCGACCCGGCTCAGAACCACAGCTTCCGCGACCACTACCTGGATGTCGAGCTCGACCTCTCAGGGGTGCTGTTCATCGCGACGGCGAACGTGGCCGAGACGATTCCCGGCCCCCTGCTCGACCGCATGGAAGTGGTGCGGTTCGACGGGTACACGACCGACGAGAAGGTCGCGATCGCACGTGGATATCTGCTGCCGCGACAGCTCGAGCGCAACGGGCTGCGCGCCGAGGAGATCGTCCTCGACGACGCCGGTCTGCGCGCGATCGTGTCCGACTACACGCGGGAGGCCGGCGTGCGGAACCTCGAGCGCGAGCTCGGGAAGCTGCTGCGCAAGACCGCAACGCGGCTGGCCGCCGGCGAGGCCGAGGCGCCCGTGACCGTTGACGTCGACACGGTGCGTGCGGCCCTCGGACGCCAGCGGTTCTTCCAGGAGTCGGTCGAGCGAACGGCGGTTCCGGGCGTGGCGACAGGCCTGTCCGTGACCGGCGCAGGTGGCGACGTGCTGTTCATCGAGGCCACCTCGATGCCGGGCAAGACCGGGCTCGTCCTGACCGGCCAGCTGGGTGACGTGATGAAGGAGTCCGCGCGGATCGCGCTGTCGTACGTGCGCGGCCACGGCGAGACGCTCGGCATCGCGCCGGATGCATTCGAGGACCGCGAGTTCCACGTGCACGTGCCCGCCGGGGCGATCCCGAAGGACGGGCCCAGTGCCGGCATCACGATGACGACGGCGCTCGCGTCGCTGCTCAGCGGCCGGCCGGTGAAGCACACGGTCGGCATGACAGGTGAGGTCACCCTCCAGGGCCGCGTCCTGCCGATCGGCGGGTTGAAGCAGAAGGTGCTTGCTGCCCACGCCGCCGGTCTCACGGACGTGATCCTCCCGGAGCGAAACCGCGGCGACCTCGACGACGTGCCTGAGGACGTGCGCGAGCAGATGAGGTTCCACCCGGTGATGACGATCGACGAGGTGCTGAGCCTGGCGCTCGAGCCCGCGCCGGTCGACCTTCCCCAGGCGGCGTAAGCGGCGAGCTAGGAGCTGGCCTCAGCGGCCAGCTCCTCCAGCCGCCGGTGCGCGAGCGCCACGGCCATCGCGCCCTCGCCGACGGCGCCCGCGACCCGCTTCGTGGATCCATGGCGCACGTCGCCGGCGGCGAACATGCCGGGAACGCTGGTCTCGAGCGCCAGGGGGTCGCGGTCCAGCGGCCAGCCCCGGGGCCGCTTGCCCTGTTCGAGGAGGTCGGGGCCGGTGAGGATGTAGCCCGCGCGGTCGAGGTCGACGCCGGCATCGGCGGCCCATCCCGTCCGGGGCTGCCCGCCGATGCAGATGAAGAGCGCCTTCGCCGGCAGGCGCTCGCGACCGCCCGACCCCTCGATCGTGACGGCGTCGAGCTGCGCGCCGGCATGCAGCTCG
Source organism: uncultured Solirubrobacterales bacterium (assembly GCA_963731895.1). Lineage (GTDB taxonomy): Bacteria > Actinomycetota > Thermoleophilia > Solirubrobacterales > JBBDJG01 > CAVSXO01. The sequence continues at coordinate 597,570 of CAVSXO010000026.1, read as the reverse complement.
CGCACCTGGCTGCCCAGGCGGACGTCGATCAGCGGGTGGCCCTCGATGCGGTCGACGAGGTAGCCGGACATGCTCTTCGCGAGCCTGTCGCCCCGGACGACCATCTTCACCCGGGCGCCCGCGTTGGCGAGGCTCAGCACGGACTGGCCGGCGGAGTTTCCCGCCCCCACCACGATCACGTCATCGTCGCCGCACTGCGCGGCCTCGCTGCGCCCGGCGCCGTAGTACACGCTGCGGTCGAGCAACTCCTCGACGCCGTCCACGTCGAGCCGGCGCCAGTCCATGCCGGGCGCGGCAAGGGCGATCGGAGCAGTCACCTCGTGTCCTCCGTCCACCTCGATCCGGTATCTGCCGTCGGAGAGGGTGTCGCCGCCCACGACCCCCCGAAACACCAGCTCCGCTCCGAATCCCTCCGCCTGGCGACCCGCGAGCCGCGACAGCTCCGCGCCGCCGATCCCGCCGGGGAAGCCGAAGAAGTTCTCGATCCTGGACGTGTGCCCGGCCTGGCCGCCCGGCACGTCGCGTTCCAGCACGATCGTCGAGAGGCCGTCGGACGCCGCGTACACCGCGGCGGCGAGGCCGGCCGGGCCGGCGCCGACGATCACGATGTCGTACTCCGAGCGCGACGGCGGGCGTCCGAAAGTTCCAGATGGCGGACAGCCGCTCGACCGTGACGCCGGCGTTTGCGCCGTCGTCGTCGACGAGGACCGGCAGCTCCGCCCCCTGCAGCCCATGGCGCGCGAGCAGTTGGTCGGCTTCGGGAGAGCCGGCCTCGTGCCACTCGAACGGTTGCGCCGTGCGGGTCAGGAAGTCGCGCAGGCGGTGGTCCTCCGGTTCGAGCCGGCGGCCGACGACGTGGACGTTGGGCCGAGGAGGGCTCATGACCTGCTGCCCGCGACCGCGCGCCCCGGCCGCAACGGTGTGCCCGCGACCCCACATGAGAAGTCGGTCACCCCCTCGGCCGGGACTTCGGGCTCGGCCTCCAGGACGTCCGAGCTGATCGTCAGCCAGGCCAGGATCCCGCCGACGACAGACAGCCCGGCGCACGCCACCATCGCGACCCGGAAGCCGTCGGTCATCGCCACCGGGTCATAGAACTTGTCACCTGTGAGACCCGCGATCAGCGGCAGCACCGCGACCGCCAGCAGGCCGGCGACCCGTGCGACGGCGTTGTTGATTCCGGACGCGATCCCGGAGTGGCGCATGTCGGCCGCTGCGAGCACGGTCGCGGTGACCGGCGACACGACCAGCGTGAGCCCGATGCCGAAGACGATCACGGCGGGCAGCACGCTCGTGACGTAGCTGTCACCTGGATCGATCCGCGACATCAGCAGCAGGCCCACCGCGATTATGAGCGGGCCGATCGTCAGCGGGACCCTTGCGCCGATGCGCTGCGCGAGCGCGCCGGAACGCGCCGAGAACAGGAGCATCAGCGCCGTGATCGGAAGCGACGCCGCGCCGGCGGCGATCGGGGTGTAGCCCATCGAAATCTGTAGGAACGAGACGAGCAGGAAGAAGACGCCCCCGAGCGCGGCATAGACCACGAACGTGACCAGGTTGGCGGCGCTGAACTGCCGCGACGCGAAGATGGTTGAGCGGCATCATGGGGTTGGCGCTGCGGCGCTCGACCAGCAGGAAGGCGACCAGGGCCGCCACCCCGCCGATGCCGGCCGCCAGGATCAGGGGGCCGACGCCGTTGGGGCCCTCGATCAGCGCGTAGGTGGTGCCGGCGAGACCGAGTCCGACGAGGGTCGCACCGAGCACGTCGAGGCGCCCTGTCGCGGTCGGGTCCCGGGTCTCGGGGACGTGGCGCGGGGCCATCGCCATGACGAAGATGCCGAGCGGGAGATTGATCAGGAAGATCGCCCGCCACGACACCGCTTCGACGAGATAGCCGCCCAGCAGCGGCCCGATTGCAGCCGCGACCCCGCCCAGGCCGGACCATGCGCCGATCGCGCGTGAACGGTCGCCGGGCCGGAAGCTGGCCTCGATCATCGCCAGGCTGCCGGGCGTCAGCAGCGCTCCCCCGATGCCCTGGATGAGACGGGCGCCGATCAGCATCTCGGCGTTCGGCGCGATCGCGCACAGCAGCGACGCGGCGGTGAACAACCCGACCCCGACCACGAAGATGCGGCGCCGCCCGAGGCGGTCCCCGAGCGATCCGCCGAGCAGAATCAGCGATGCGAGGGTCAGCAGGTAGCCGTTCAGGATCCATTGCAGGTCGCTGGTCGATGCGCCGAGGTCCCGGCCGATGTCGGGCAGCGCGACGTTCACCACGGTGCCGTCGAGGAACGCCAGCCCTGAGCCCAGGACCGCGACGGTCAGGACCCACCGGCCGGCAGAGCTCTCGAAGGCGACTTCCTCGCCTGGACCGTTTGGTGGCGTCAAGTGGATCAGCCGGTCAGACTAAGGGTATGCGCGAGGCCCGCACGAGCAAGGGATGGATCGCCTGGCGCGAGGAGGGACCGCTCGAGCCGAACGCCTCCGGAGAACCCGTCGTGCTGATCATGGGCCTCGGCGCCAGCTCGCGCCTTTGGTACCGGCTGCTGCCATGGCTGGCGCGCGAGCACCGCGTGATCCTGTTGGACAACCGCGGTACGGGAAGCTCCGCGCCGGTGCGGGGGCGGCTCACGATGGGCGGCCTGGCCGGCGACGCCGTGACGGTGCTCGACGCCGCCGGCATCGAGCGCGCTCACGTCGTCGGCGCATCGATGGGCGGCATGATCGCCCAGCACCTGGCGCTCGACCATCGCGAGCGCCTGCGCTCCCTGGTCCTGGCCTGCACCACGGCCGGCGGGCGCAACGGCTCGCCGCCCTGGCGGCTGCTCGCAGCCTCGGCGGTGCGGCCGCTGCTCGGTTCGCGGCGCAGCTTCCCGCTCGTTGCGCCGTCCCTGTACGCGGGCGTGACCCTGCGCGACCGACCCGATCGCGTTGCCGAAGACCTCGATCGCCGGATGGCCGACGCGACTTCTCCGCTCACCCTCTACGCGCAGCTCGGCGCGATCGCGCTTCACGACACCCGCCCCCGGCTGGCCGAGCTCGACGGAATGCCGACCACCGTCGTCCACGGGTTGGAGGACCGGCTGGTGCCTCCGGCGCGGGGCCGGGAGCTTGCAGAGCTGATCCCGGGCGCACACCTCGAGCTGATCCCCGCCTGCGGCCACCTGTTGACCACCGACGCGGAGGAGCAGACCGCGGGCGCGATCCTCGGGCACCTCAAACGCCATTCCGTTGCTGGAGCTGGCGCCGGAAGTCGCTGACCGGGAGACCGGAAACCCGGCAGGGTCCGATCGCCCGCGCAGTGGCGGATCGCCGCAACCTGAACATCGGGCCAAGCTCGCCGAAGTACTCGCCCCGTCCGTACCGCGAGAGGACCTCCTCTCCCCCGTCCGCCAGCGCCCGGACCAGCTCGACATCTCCCTGGTCCACGACGTACACGAGGTCGGAGAGGTCACCCTGCCGAAACAGGATCTCCCCCGGTGCGAGCTGCACCTCCCCGCGCGCCGGCACGCCCTCGAGATGGCGCGGGCTGAGCTCGATCGTGCGATCCGCGAGCGGCATCATCCGCTCGTCGTGGGTCGCCACGACGACCATCCGGCCTGCGTCGGCGATCTCGCGCAGGAGCCGCAGCACGCCCTCGATCTGTATGTAGTCGAGATGGGCCGTCGGCTCGTCCGCAAGCAGCAGGGGCGGGTCGAGCGCAAGTGCGCGGGCGGTCGCGACACGCTGCTGCTCTCCGCCCGACAGCGCCCCGGGCCGGTGCAGGCCGCGCTGCGCCAGCCCCACCTGGTCCAGCAACTCCTCGGCGCGCCTGCGCGCCCGGCGCGCGGACACACCGGCGGCCCGGAGGGGTACCTGCACGTTTTCCGACGCGGTCAGGCTGGGCAGCAGGTTGAACGCCTGGAAGACCACCCCCACGCTGTGGCGGCGATACTCGGTCAGCGCCCCACCGCTGAGCCCCGTCACCTCGTGGCCGTTGAGCCGCACGCTCCCGCGCTGGGGTCGCAGGATCGCCGCGAGGATCGACAGCAGCGTCGTCTTCCCGCATCCGCTCGCGCCCAGGAGCAACGCCAGCTCGCCGCTCGCGACGTCGAGCGAGAGGCCGTCGATGGGTCGCACGACGTAACCGCCGCCCGAGTACTCGACCACCAGGTCGCGACATTCGAGCGTCATCTGGATCCCGCGAACGCCAGCGCCGGGTCGACGCCCACCGCTCGCCGCAGGCCGATCAGGCTCGCCACGACCCCCACCAGCACCGCGACGATCGGCAGCGTCAGGAAGGTCAGCGCCGGGACCTCGACCGACATCGCGACGGCGGGCGCGATCGCCTCCTCGAGGCCGACCGACAGCAGGGCCGCAAGCAGTGACAGCAAGGCCGCCTGGAGGACGAGCCCGCCGACCAGGTCGCGCGTCGACACTCCGATCGCCTTCAGCGCCGCCAGGTCGCGCACCCGTTCGAGCACCGACAGGTAGACGACTGCGCCGATGATGCCCGCGGCCACGATCCACAACAGCACGCGGATCAGGGAGATCGTCTGTTGAGCCTGGCTCACGGGGCGGCCGAGGTCCTCCTTCACCTCGCCGTTCCCCAGCACCGCGAGCCCGGACGGCACGGCGGTGGGACGGCCGCGCGTGAGGACCGCCGTCGCGAGGTCCCGTCCGCCGAGGCCGAGCCGTTGCGCGTCTCTCAGCGCGACGGTCACGGTCGGTATGCCCGCGAAGTAGGTCATCCCGGACGTCACCGCGCCGACCCGGAAGTTGGCGCCGTTCAGGTCGAGGCGGTCTCCCACCGAGAGCCCGAGGCTCTCGTCGGCAATCGCGGCGCCGCCGGCCTGGAGCACGCGAGCCGACCCCGGCGGCGACCCGACTCCGCCCGGGACTACGCCGATCAGGTTGACATTGGCCCGTTTGGGAGTGTCGGTGGTCGCGCGCAGCACAGCCACGGGATCGGCACGGCGCACGCCGGGCAACTCCCGCACCGACGCGGCGCGGGCGGACGGCATGGTTGCCGGCCCGGTGAACGGGCCGAAGCTGTTGGCGCGCACGACCCAGCCGTCCGCGTCGAACGAGCTGACCGTCCGGTCGATCTCGTTGTCGAAGCTCGCGCTGACCCCTGACATCAGCAGACCGAGGGCGAACACGAGCGCCGTTGCGACGACGCCGATCGCAAACCGGCGCCTCCCCCATTGCAGATCCCGCAGCCCGATCAGCCAGGCCATGGGGCGATCCTAACCGGGTTCGTAAGTCCCTCCCTGCGGCGCTGCTGGCCTGCGACCGAGTGGGCCTGCTCCCTAGCTGAAACCTCTTACTCGGTCGCAGACCCACTCGGTCTCCGGCCCTCGCGCAAACGATAGGTCCGCTTCGCTAGCTAAAGCGTCTCAGAGGCGCAGGCGCATGAGGAGGTTGCGCCCCCCGGCGCTCTCGACCCAGGCGCTGAAGCCGAGATGCTCGTAGAGCGCCAGCGCCGCGGGGTTCGCGTCGTTCACGTCGAGCTCGATGCGCCGTGAGCCGCGCTCGCGGGCGCGCGCGATCGCCGCTTCGGCCAGCGCGCGGCCCACGCCGCGCCCGCGGGCAGACTCGCGCACGAACAGATCCTCGAGCCAGCAGTCGGGAGCGCCCAGCCAGAGGCCGAAGCGATAGCGCAGCTGGCACACGCCGGCCGGCGCGCCCGCCTCGCCCGCCAGCAGGAACTCCGCCTCGCTGCTCTCGATCAGGCGCTGCACGCGCACGCCCATCTCAGCGTCGCTCGGCTCGGCGTAGCCCCACCAGTCGCGGAACTCGCACAGCAGACCCGCCACCGTGCCGGCCTCGTGTGCTTGGGCGATCCAAGCATCGTTGTTCTCGTTGTTCTCGTTGCTCTCGTTCATCTCGTTCACGCCGCAATTGTCCCGAGTCCGGGCGGCCCGTAGGATCGCGGCATCGCCACACCGTTCCCCCGCCTGTTCCGCCCGGACCGCCGGCGCGTCACCCTGTGGGTGCTCGCGATCGCCACCATCGCCCTCGGCGCCGCCGCGCTCCCGTCGCTCGGGGAGATGGAGGACAACGGGGTCGGCATCATCGAGTTCGAGTTCACCGGCACCGCGGACAGGGCGGCCGAGCACTACGAGGACCTCGGATCGGACGGGCGCTCCGCGGCGCGCACCTCGCTCCTGATCGACTACCTGTATCTGATCGCATACGGCCTGTTCCTCGCGGGTTGCTGCGTCGCGGTCGCGGACCGCGCGCGCAGAGCGGGCCGGGAGCGGCTGGCCGTGCTGGGGCGGCCACTCGCATGGGGCGCCCTCGGAGCCGCCGGTTGCGACGCCGTCGAGAACGCGGCCCTGCTGCTGATACTCGACGGCCACACCGGCCAGCCGTGGCCGGCGATCGCGTTTGCCTTCGCGACGGTGAAGTTCGCCCTCGCGGTGAGCGCGTCGCTGTATGCGCTGGGCGGGTGGCTGGCGACACTGCGTCGCCCGGCGCCCGCATAGGATCCGCCCGTGGCCCGCCTCCCCTACGTCGACCCCTCGGCCGCATCGGAACCGGTTCGGGATGCGCTCGAACGCGTGCCGCCACTGAACATCTTCCGGATGATGGCCAATGCGGACTCGGCCTTCCGCCCGTGGCTGCGCTGGGGCTCGGCGCTGCTCGGCCGCCTGGAGCTGGACCCGCTGCTGCGCGAGCTGGCGATCCTGCGCGTCGCGCGCCTGACGCCCCATGCCGAATACGAGTGGGTGCAGCACGTCCCGATCGCGGAGGCCGTGGGGGCGAGCAAGGAGCAGGTGGCGGCCCTCGAGCGCGACGAGCCCGATGCGGATTGCTTCTCGCAGTCCCAGCGCCTGGTGCTCCGCTTCACGACCGAGGTGGTGCGCGACGCGCGCGCATCCGAGGAGGCACTCGCCGGGCTGAAGGAGACGATGTCGCCGCGCGAGATCGTCGAGCTGCTGATGGTGATCGGCAACTACATGATGATCGCCCGCGTGATGGCGACCACCGACATGGAGCTCGACGAGCCGGCGGGCTTGGGCGCGCTGCAGGCTAGCCGCGACGCATGAGCCGCGCGACCGCCGCCATCAGCTCGGTCGTGCGGTCCTCGCGCTTGCCGGCGTCCGCGCCGGCGACGCAATGCCGCGCATGGTCGTCCAGCAGCCCGAGCGCGACCTTGTCCAGCGCAGCCTGCACCGCCCCGATCTGCGTGATCACGTCGATGCAGTAGCGATCGTCGTCGACCATCCCCTCGATGCCCCTGACCTGGCCCTCGATCCGGCGCAGGCGCTTCAGGAGCTGGTCCTTGGTGGCTGTGTAGCCGCGAGTCTCTGTGGTGTCCGCCATACCAGGCGAGCTTAGCAATACCCCTCCCCGGTATCCGCCACCTCCTCCTTGCGATACTCCCTTGATGGCCGTCGATCCGTTCGAGAACGCGCTCACTGAAGAGGACGAGCTCCGCGCGTTGTACGGAGCGCCGATGCAGAGGGCACTGAAGAAGGACGTCGCCCGCCTCGACGAGATGTGCCGCCGGTTGATCGCGGCCTCCCCGATGGTGTTCGTCGCGAGCTACTCGGCCGAGGGCCACTGCGACGTCACGCCGCGCGGCGGCCCGCCGGGCTTCGTGACCGTGCTCGACGACCATCGGCTCGCGATCCCCGACGCGACCGGCAACCGCCGCCTGGACACGCTCACGAATGTGGTGGCCACGGGCAGGGCCGGGTTGATCTTCGTGATCCCCGGGCGCGACACGACCCTGCGGGTGAACGGGCCGGCCTGCGTGACCGCCGAGCCGGCGCTGCTGGCCGAGCTGAATGCGGTCGGCAAGCCACCCCGTACCGCGATCGTGGTCGAGGCCGCGGAGGCCTACGCCCATTGCCCCAAGGCGTTCGTGCGCTCGAAGCTCTGGGACCCGGACACCTGGCCCACGTCCGGTGACCTGCCTTCCCCGGCGGAGGTCAGCCATGCCCACGCGCGCGACCCGGAGCTGACGGTCGCCGACGTCGAACGCCAGCAGCAGGAGGCACTTCTCCACCGGCTGGAGTAGCGCGCGCCGCCCGGGTAGACTCGGCCCGCGATGGCTGCCTACAAATCAGCGGCGGAGTTCCGTGAGGTGATGGACAAGGTGTTCACGATCATGAGCACCGACCCCGAGATGGGCCCGAAGCTGCGCGAGGCGCGCGTCCCGCAGCGGTTCGAGTTTCCCGACCAGGACGCGGTCGTGAACATCACCTACAACGATGCCGGCGGAGAGCAGAACCTTCGCTGGGAGTGGTCCGACAAGGTCGACTGGGAGCCACAGGTCGAGATGACGATGGACTCGGACGTCGCGAACAAGTACTTCCAGGGCAAGGAGAACGTCGCCGTCGCGCTCGCACGGCGGCGGATCAAGAGCGGCGGTGACGTGAAGGCCGCCCTGAAGCTGATCCCGATCACAAAGCCGGTCTTCGCGCAGTACCGCGACCTGGTCGAGCGCGACTACCCGCACCTGGCGGTCTAGCACCCGGCGCGCACGCAGAAGAGCCCGCGACGTGCGCGGGCTCCTCGCGAATGCTGCATGTGCTCCGGCGCTAGCGCTTCAGCCGGATCCTGCGCGTGGACTTGCTGGAGTTACCAGCAGCGTCCGTCGCTACGACGGTCACCTTTGCGGTCAGCTTCACGCCTCTCCGCAGAGCACGCCGAATGGATCGGAGCGTCTTGGTGGAGAGTGCGAGCCGCAACCGCACCTGCTTGCCGCTTGCCGCCCGCCGCACGATGCTCCTGAGCTTCAGGGACCGGCTGGCGCCCGCGAGGGACACCGTCGCCGATGCCGTCAGCGTGCAGGGTGAGCCACAGCTGGCGAGCACGATCACGCCGCGCTGCTTGAGCACCTTCTGCGTGCCGGCCGCCAGCAGCGCCAGCGTCGGCGCCTTGGTGCCGGTAACCGGCGCCGTGAGGCTCGGAACCGTCACGAACGGCGATATCTGCGGTCCGCTACCGGGACCCGGCTTCGGGTCCGGCGTCGGGTCCGGGTCCGGGTCGGGGTCGGGGTCGGGGTCAGGCGCCGGGAGCGCGTACCTCACCTCGAGCACCGGCCGCCTGGCAGCCGTGGTGTCCTCGCGCGAGGCGAGCTCGAGGCTGTCGCCCGATGTCTGCCGGAGCCCGAGGTTCAGCTCCCCGTTTCCGGTCACGAGCGACTTGACGTCGTACTCGATCACGGAGTTGGCCGCCACGGCGCCCTTGTCACCCAGCGCGGTCGCGCCGAACGTGGGCCGGTTTGACCACTTCACGCCCGTCTCCGTCCAGCCGCTTGCGGCCGTGTAGAGAGCCGGGCCGTCGGCGGTGCCGTCGGCGAGGGCGCTGAGGCGCAGCTTCGCGCTCTGCACCGTGCCGGTGATGCCGGCGACGTTGAAGCGCAGGAGGCTTTCCACCTGGGGACTGCCGTCCGTGCGCAGCTTCGTCTGAGTGCCGTAGTTGGTGCCCGAGTTGGCCGCCTCTACACGAGAGTCGGCGATCGGCGAGAACCGCAGCGTGCGCAGGCCGCTGTCGGTCACGGTGATCGTCACCGTGGCCAGGGCGGTCGCAGCGCGGGTGTCGGTCACCTGGAGCGTGACCGTGTAGGTGCCGGGGTTCTCGTAGGTGAACGTCGGCTGGGCGAGAGTCGAGTCGTCCAGCAGGTTGTCACCATCGAGGTCCCAGGCGTAGGTCAGCACGTCGCCGGCGTCGGGGTCGGTCGAGCCGAGCCCGCTGAACGTCACGGCGAGCGGTGTGACACCGCTGACCGGAGTCGCCGTGGCGACCGCGGTCGGCGCCTGGTTCGCGACCAGGTAGCTGATCCGCTGCACGACGTCGGTGCGCTGGTTGATGTAGAGCAGATCACCGTTCGGGGTGATCTCGATGTCCGTTGCCCGCGTTGCGCAGTCGACTGCCGGGCAATCAGTACCGAGGAACGGGATCACGCTGCCCTTCTTTGGCAGCCCCGTCGCCGGGTCCGGCATCATCGCCCAGATGCAGCTGCGCAGCCGGTCGGCGAAGAACAGCGCGTTCCTGTACATCGGTGGGAACGTGCCTCCGGCTGCGGGATAGAACGCGAGGCCCGAGAGCGTGCTGCCCGCCGGTGATCCGTTCACGTCCTTGCCGCAACTCTCGTCCGGGTGGACCGGCAGCTCGTGGTCGTAGGCCCAGTGGGGGTCGGAGTCCGCGTTGCCGGCCGAGTACAGGCCCTCACAGATGCTCAGGTCCTGCTCGTCGCTGCGCTTCCGGATGTTGGTGCCCTCGTAGCAGGGCCAGCCGAAGTTGCGCCGCGTGGTCGCGCTCGAGACGCGGTTGATCTCCTCCCAGTAGCCGCCGCCGCGGTCGGTGAGCCAGACGTCGCTCGTGCCGGGCCGGATCGCGAGGTTCGTGGCGTCACGGAGTCCGTAGGCCACGATTCGCTTCGCGTTCGTGTCCACACCCGTCGGGTTGCCCGAGGCGGGCGCACCGGTCGACGGGTTGATCCGGATCAGCGAGCCGGCGAGACCGGTCGGGTCAGCCGTCGTGCGCAGGTCCTGCGCCCGCAGGCGCCCACCCTCCGAGGTCGGAGGCGTGAGGCTCGCGCCGACGCCGCCCGGCGGATCACCGCACGGGTTGACCGGAGAGCCCTTCTGGCCGTAGTCCCAGAACTGCGCGGTGGAGCCGTCGCTGCCGCTCACGTACAGGTTGCCGTCCGCGCCGAATGCCAGCCCGCCGCCGCCGTGGGCCGCGAACTGCTGGCAGTAGTCCTCGATCAGCACCTGCTCGGAGCTCATGCTCTCCCCGGCGATCGTGAGCCGCGAGACGCGCGAGCCGACCGGGCAGTTGTCGAGGTCCGCAACAGAGTCCCCGTCGCTGTCGTACTTCGGGCAGCCGTCGAACAGCCTGGTGCCGCCACCGTAGACCGGCGGCGTGCCCCCGATCGGCGCGTTCAACGTGTAGAACACGTACACGTACGGCTGCGCCGGGAAGCTCGGGTGCGCGACGATCGACATCAGCCCGCGAGAGCCGTAGTTGTGGACCTGGGTACCCAGGTCCGCGACCACCCTCGGCGGGTTCGGATCGTTGAGGCTGCTCAGCGTCTTGATGATCCCGGTCTTCTCGGCCACGAACACCCGGCCGTTGGGAGCGATCTCGACATCCTGCGGGCGGGTCAGCCCTGAGATGACAGTGGTCTGCTCGAACCCTGCCGGCAGCGTGACTGCGCCGGCGAACGGCGTGAACAGAACGAGCAGGCAGGCGAGCGTCGTCGCCAATGCCAAAGCAAGGTTGACCATCCGTGGTCCCCTGGGTGCCATGGGTCCTCCGTGACTATGTGAGGGGCGCCTAGCGGGGCGCCGATTACGAATCCGTAGGCCAGAGTAGATGCACGCTCAGAATCGTGCGCGTGAAATTTTTGCGCGTTAGCATCCGGGCGGATGTCAGGGGACGGCGCAGCGCGATCCGCCTCGACCGCCTCGTCGGTCGAGTTCCGGCAGGCGGCGAAGCGCTACGGCGGCCAGGCCGACCCAGCGCTCGGGGACTTCTCGCTGACGGTGCCCGCGGGCGAGATCTGCGTGCTGGTCGGCCCGTCGGGCTGCGGCAAGACGACCGCGCTGAGGCTCGTGAACCGCATGATCGAGCTGAGCGACGGGGACATCCTGATCGACGGGGTGAGCGTCCGCGCGCGCCCCGCCGCCGAGCTGCGCCGCGGCATCGGGTACGTGATCCAGCAGATCGGCCTCTTCCCACACCTCACGATCGGGGACAACATCGGCGTCGTGCCGCGCCTGCTCGGGTGGGACCGCGCGCGGATCGCGCGGCGCGTGGAGGAGATGCTCGACCTCGTCTCCCTGCCGGCTGACATGCGGGACCGGTTTCCGGCACAGCTGTCCGGGGGGCAGCGGCAGCGAATCGGCGTGGCGCGCGCGCTCGCGGCGGACCCCCCGCTGATGCTGATGGACGAGCCCTTCGGCGCAATCGACCCGATCAACCGCGAGCGGCTCCAGAACCAGTTCCTGCGTCTTCAGTCGGAGATCCGGAAAACGATCCTGTTCGTCACCCACGACATCGACGAGGCGATCAAGATGGGCGACCGCGTGGCCGTCATGCAGAAGGGCGGGGTGCTGGCGCAGTACGCGCCGCCGGCGGAGCTGCTGATGAGCCCCGCGAACGACTTCGTCGAGGACTTCGTGGGGGCGGACCGGGCCCTGAAGCGCCTCGCACTGATTCGCGTGCGGGACATCGACCTCTGGAAAGCGCCGCTTGCGCGGGTGGGCGAGCCCGTTGCGGCGGTTCGCGCCCGGATCCCCGCGGCCGACATGCCGCATCCGCTCGTCGTGGACGACGAGGGCCGGCCGGTGGGCTGGATGTCCGAGCGCGACCTGGCCGGGGAGACGGTGCCCGCGAAGCCCGACTCGGCCGCGGAGCCGCTGATCCCGATCGACTACGTCCTTCGTGACGCGCTCTCGGACCTGCTCCAGTCCGACAGCCAGTACGGGGCGGTGGTGGACGAGCAGGGACGCGTGGCCGGCGTCCTCTCGGTCGAGATCATCTCGCACTTCCTGAACTCGCCGAGCGCAATGCAGCAAACGAGCGACGCCGCGGAACGCGCCACCGCCTGACAGTGCCGGCCGGGGTCCAAACGGTGCTGGCCCAGGTCGAGATCCGCGAGCGCAGCGGCGACAGCTGCATCGCGCGCAACGACTTCTGCCCGGGCTGGATCGTCGACAACTTCGACCGCTACACGAACCCGCTCGTCGAGCACATCTTCCTGACCGTCACGGCGGTGGCATGCGGCTTCGCGATCGCGTTCACGCTGGCGCTGCTGGCACGCCGGCGGCGGTGGGCCATCGGCCCGATCGTCGGTATCACCGGAGTGCTGTACACGCTGCCGAGCCTGGCGGTGTTCTTCCTGCTGCTGCCGATCACCGGCCGCGGCACGAACACGGCGCTGATCGCGCTCACCGCCTACACCCTCCAGATCATCTTCCGCAACATCATCACCGGCCTCGACAACGTCCCGGCCGACGCGCGGGACGCCGGGCGCGGGATGGGGCTCACGGATCGCCAGCTGCTGTGGCGGGTCGAGCTGCCGCTGGCCGTGCCCGACATCATCGCCGGCCTGCGGATCGCCACCACCACGACGGTCGGGCTTGCGACGCTCGCCGTGTTCGCCGGAGCCGGCGGGCTCGGCGAGCAGATCGTGACGGGCAGCAACATCACGTTCAAGACGGGTGTGGTCGCTGCCGGTGGGCTCGCGGTGCTGCTGGCGCTGGCGCTCGATGTGATCCTGCTCACCGTCCAGCGCTTGATGACGCCATGGCGGAGGGCGCAACCCGCATGATGGTCGACCTCCCACTCGGCTTTCTGTCCGACTTCTCGGATGCCTTCGACTTCATCTTCCACACGCGCGAGGCCCAGACCGGCGGCGTGCAGGTGGGCGGCCTGGCCGAGGTGCTCGAGTTCACATGGGAGCACTTGAAGGTGAGCGGCGCCGCGATCGGCGTCGCATGCGCGATCGCGATCCCGGTCGGGCTCGTGCTCGGGCACGCCGGCAAGGGCGAGCTGCTCGCGATCAGCATCTCCAACATCGGCCGCGCCGTACCGAGCCTGGCACTGATCGCGTTCTTCGTCGCCTACCTGGGCGTCGGGTTCACGAACGTGACGCTCGCGCTCGTGCTGCTGGCGATCCCCCCGATCCTGACGAACACCTACGTGGGCGTCCGGCAGGTGGACAGGGACGTGATCGACGCCGGCCGCGGGATGGGACTCAGCCCCCGGCAGGTCGTACGCCGGATCGAGCTGCCGCTCGCCCTGCCGAGCATCTTCGGCGGCGTCCGCACGTCCGCCGTGAACGTGGTCGCGACCGCCACGATCGCGCCGCTGGCCGGCGTGCTCACGCTGGGCGACTACATCCTGAGCGCAAACGTTTACGGGCAGGACGGCCGCCTCGCGGGCGCGATCCTGGTCGCCGCTGCTGGCGCTCTGCGTCGAGGCGGTCTTCGCCGGCCTGCAGCGCCTGTCGGTGCCGCGCGGCCTCGCGCTGCCCGATTCATCAGGGTAGGCTTGCCCTCCCCTGATCCATCCGGCCGGTCAACCCGGGCCGTAGGCATGCCCGGACCCGGCCGCGAAAAGAGGAGTAAGCGCGATATGAGACGCGGTCATCTACCTGCATTGCTGGCGGCGATTGCCGCGCTCGCGTGCGCCGTCCTGCTCGCGGCGTGTGGCGATGACGACAAGAGCTCAACAGAGCGGCGGGAGCACGGATGCCAAGGTCATCGAGCGGAACCCGGACAACGCCGGCAAGCAGCTCACTGTCGGTTCCAAGAACTTCACCGAGCAGTTCATCCTCGGCGAGATCTACGCCCAGGCCCTGCAGGCGGCGGGCTACGAGGTGAAGAAGGACCTCAACCTGGGCTCGGAGCAGATCGCGCTGAAGGCGCTGAAGGGCGGCGACGTGGACGCCTATCCCGAGTACACGAGCACAGCCCTCACGTCGTTCTTCGACATACAGCCACAGGACATCCCGAAGGATGCCCAGCAGGCGGTCGAGGAGTCACAGGCGAAGTTCGCCGAGGAGGGCCTGATCGCCTACGCCCCCACCCCGTTCACCAGCGCCAACGCGGTCGGAATGCTGAAGAAGAAGGCCGACGAACTCGGAGTAAAGACGGTCTCGGACCTGAAGGGCAAGTCGGAGGACCTGACGCTGTACGGATCGCCGGAGTGCCGCCAGAGGCTGGACTGCCTGGTCGGGCTCGAGCAGGACTACGGCCTCAAGTTCAAGAAGTTCACTCCGGTCGACATCGGGTTGCGTTACGACGTGCTCGACAAGGGCCAGGCCGACCTGTCGATCATCTTCACGACCGACGCCCAGCTCTCCACGCGGGACGACGTCGTGACCCTCGAGGACGACAAGAAGGTCTTCCCGCCCGGGAACGTCACCTTCGTGGCGAGCAAGAAGGCAGCGGATGCGGCCGGCCCCGACCTGAAGACGACGGTCGAGACCGTTCAGCAGGGCCTCACCGAGCGGGTGATGCAGGAGCTGAACGCCCGCGTCGACGTCGACAGGGAGGAGCCGCGCACGGTCGCGCGGGCCTACCTGCGCGAGTCCGGTTACATCGAGTAGCCGCCAGAACCTGGTAGCGCCGGGCGGGCCGGGAAACCGGTCCGCCCAGGCGCACCGACCCTCTTGACACTGCATGCGCACAAGCTCCGTGAGCTGACGCTCGATGTCCCGCGAGGGGCCAGCGGCGGACGGTACGTCTCGGCCGCCAGCGGCCTGGTTCGGACCGGCGGACACATC
Source organism: uncultured Solirubrobacterales bacterium (assembly GCA_963731895.1). Lineage (GTDB taxonomy): Bacteria > Actinomycetota > Thermoleophilia > Solirubrobacterales > JBBDJG01 > CAVSXO01. Next base: position 582,332 of record CAVSXO010000026.1, on the reverse strand, counting down.
TACGTGGCCGCCGACGACGAGCGCGAGCTGGCGGTGTTTCCCGCGACGGGTGACGCGCCCGGGCGCCTCATGCGCTTCCTGCCCGGAGAGCTGCCGGCCGATCCCGAGGAACGCAAGCGCGACAAGCCCGATGTCGAGGCGCTCGCACTCCTGCCTGCCGGGCCCGGATCGCCGGGTGGCGCCCTGCTGGCGCTCGAGTCGGGCTCCAAACCGAACCGCCGCGGCGGCGTGTGGTGGGACCTCGACGCAGACGGGGCGCTGGCGGGTGACCCGCGCCGGTTGGACCTCGCGGGGCTCTACACGATGCTGGAGGCCGACATCCCGGACCTGAACATCGAAGGAGCGACGGTCGCGGGCGACCGGCTTTTGCTGTTCCAGCGCGGGAACGGCCGCGCCGGGGTGAATGCCGTGATCGGGCTCGAGCTTGCCGCGGTGCTGCGGTCCCGCCACGAGGGCCAGCTGTCGCCAGCCGCGCTGATCGACATCCACCGTCATGACCTCGGAGAGGTGAACGGCGTGCGCATGTGCTTCTCCGATGCCACGGCCACCGGGGACGCCGGCGTGCTCTTCTCGGCCGTCGCCGAAGCCGGCGAGGACACCTATCGCGACGGACTGTGTGCCGGCGCCGCGATCGGGATGCTGCGGCCGGATCGGGAGCTCGACTGGATCCGCCCCCTTGAACCGCCGGTGAAGGTCGAGGGCATCGAGGTCCACCGCGCGGGCTCGAACCTGGACCTGCTGATGGTCGCGGACCCGGACGATCCCGGCTCGCCCGCGCCCCTGCTCGCCGCGCGCCTGTTGCTCTGACGCGAAGGAGGCCCCGGACGGGGCCTCCTTCGGTCCTTGGTTCCTTACGCCGTCTGCATCACGGAATCGCCGTGAGCGTCATCGCGTTGTAGTCCGCGCCCGGCGTGTTGCGGCAGGTGTGATTGCCGCTCGCCAGCGCGTAGGACAGCGAGATGCACTTGCCGATCGCCCGCTCCCCGTAGGCGTTCGGGTGCAGCGACTCCTGCATGTCGCCCTGGGTGATGCCGGTGTTGATCCAGCGCACCCACTCGTGGTTGATCGGGTTCGGCGAGCTCGTGACCAGGCGCGAGCTCACGTGACACACCTCGTGCCCGTTCAGGGAGTCACGCACGTCGAGGAACCGCACGCCCTTCTCGGTCGCGACGTTGCGCATGTTGTTCACGATCGTGGGCGTGGCCGTGTTCTTGGCCCAGTTCGCGTCCACGTTGTAGAACGGGCAGCCGCCCACGGTGAGGCGGTCCCAGCTCGACTCCGGGTAGCGGATGTTCGCGCCCACGGGCACGGGTGAGGCGTAGCCGTGGATGATGAACTTGTACTGCGAGGTCGAGTAGCCGGCCGCCGACATCACGGCCCGCACCTCGTCGATCGCCTTCCGCAACCCGTTCGCGGCCGCGGGCAGCCCCGCCACGATCTCGGCCTGCTCCTGCGCGTTGCAGGTGTAGCCCAGGGTCCACGCCACGGTGCAGTCGATCACGTGATCGGAGAACCCGAGGTCGTTCGCGGTGATGTTCAGCATCACCAGCTTCACGTTCTTCTGCTGCGCGATCGGCAGCAGCTGGTCGGCCTGTGGGGCCTCGCCCTTGAACGCCTGCCCGCCCTGCGAGCCGCGCCAGATGTTCTTCGTCTGGGCGCCCGAACAGGACAGGTTGTGCTTCTCGTTCACCGAGATCGGCGCGCTCTTGATCGGCGCGACGTCGGCACGGTGGCACCCGTTCGCGTACGAGCTTCCATACACCCGGGTCGCGTCGTAGCTGCAGAAGATCCCGAGCGTGCAGCGTGCGGCGCGGTCGGTCCCGTCCCTGGTGCCGAAGATGTTGAGGCTGTTTCCGTTCCACCGGCCCGCTTCTCCTGACGAGAAGCTGTCTCCGAGCGCGACGATCGCCGTCGTGGACGACGCCGGGCCGGCATGGGCTGTGGGTGCGACCGCGAACGTGACCGCGGCCAGCGCAAGCGCGAAGGCGAAGACCTTCGACCTAGTCATACGTGCCCCTTCCCCCTATGTTTTTGCCGGGACGACCGACGCGCGCCCCGCGCGCCGCCGACCCTAACCGACACGTTGGACCAGATAAAGGGGGTCGCCCCGTGCGGGGCTTGAACACCCCGCCGCCAGGCAATAACATGCTGGCTGTATGTAGATACAAGCTGTATGTATCTCACCCAGAGGAGGCTCGATGCCAGACACCACCCCTGCTGCTGACGTGACCGCACTCCTGGACCGCTACGGCGCGGCGTGGAACGGACACGACCTCGACGCGATCATGGCCGAGCACACCCCGGAGAGCGTCTTCCACCTCCATGCCGGCGCTCCCGAGGCAGTGGGATCGACGGCCGTGCGCGAGGCGTTCGCGGCCACGCTCGAGCAATGGCCGGACATACACTTCGCCGCGGAGGATGTCCGCATCGGCCCGGACCACGTGACGCTGCGGTGGACTGTGACGGCCACGCTCGCGACGCCCCTGGACCTGCCGGACGCCGGCACCGCGGCCCCCAGCGGGCGCAAGGTGCGCTTCGACGCCGTCGACGTCCTCGTCATCGACGGCGGGCGCATCGCCCGCAAGGACACCTACGTCGACTCGCTCTCGCTCCAGCACCAGCTCGCCGAGCACGTCCCCGCCGCGGCATGAGCCAGACGGCCGTCACCGAGCAGGCATCGTCGGCGGAGGGGCTCGTCGCCTGGTTCACGGAGGCCTGGCGCGGCCCGACCTACGAGTCCTTCTGCCGTCAAATCGTGCCGCGGCTGGCGCCTGACGCGCGGATGGTGCAGCCGCTCGTCAAGCCCCACAGGGGGCACGACGCGTTCTGCCGCAACATCGCAACCCTGTTCGCCGCGATGCCGGACGTGCACGCGAAGGTGCTGGACTGGCGCGGCGACGAGCGGACCGTCTTCATCGAGTTCCATCTCCAGGGCACGCTCGGCGGCCGACCCCTGCGGCTGCACGTGACCGATCGCTTCACCCAGGAGGACGGCCTGGTGAAGGAGCGTGTCTCCTTCTTCGACCCGGCGCCGCTGCTGGTCGCGGCGCTCCGCAACCCGCGGGCGCTGATGGCGCTCGCCGGCATGCGCCGGCAGGGACGCTCCCTCTACGAGACCGCGTTCCCGTCCGGGTTCACGACCAGCCAGGTGCCGCCGAACTCGACGACGTTGTGACAAGTCACCTGCCCCGGCTTGCGGTCGCTGACGTAGTAGTACAGGGGGTGGCCGTTGTAGGTCACGATCCTGCGCCCATCCCGGCGGCGGCTCGAGCGGAGCTTGCCGGCGACCAGTCCGCTTCCCGCGCGTAGCTTGCCGCGCGCATAGAAGGGTGGCCAGGCGACGGCGCACTGCCCATAGCAGCGGCTCTTGGTCGACGGCTCGCGGGTGAAGAGATAGAGGGCCCGGCCCTTCCCGTCGACGAGGATCCGCCCGAAGCTCGTGTTCCTGACCCGGAGCGTGGTGGTGCGACGGCGCTGGCGGGACTGCCCGGCGGGCCGGTCGGCCGCGGTGCTGACCGCGGTCGAGGTCTCGTTGGCCGCCGAGTCGCCGGAGTAGCCATCGTCCCCGCATGCAGCGCCGAATGTGAGCGCGGCCGTGGCGGCGAGTAGAGCGGTCAGGCGCCTCATGTCCACTTCAGTCTCCCGCACTCCAAGCGGGTGCGTCCCGGTTCCCCGTTGCGGGGGCATCCAGGCCGCGTTAGGGTCCCGGGACGTGGGGGTTCGCAGTCTGGCAACAAGGAGGGGACTGATCGCATGCGCGATCTTCGCCACTGCGCTTGCGCTGCCCGCCGCAGCCGGCGCTCATGCGGTGAGCGCGCCCGCGGCAGCGACCGCGCTCGGGCCCACCTCATGCTCCGGGGCAGCGATCCAGCCAAGCCAGGTCATCACGGGTGAATTTCCGTCCGAGCTCCAGGGCAGCTTCGTGCTGCTGCCGTTCCAGGTGCCGGCGGGGACCACGGCCGTGCGGGTCAAGTATTGCTGGGACCCGGGGATCGGCCCCTTCACACGGCACACGCTCGACCTGGGGCTGTACGAGCCGCGCGCCCAGCCGGGCGCGCTCTACGGACCGAACGAGTTCCGCGGCTGGGGAGGGTCGAGCCACCCGGACGTGATCGTCTCCCCCGAGGGCTTCAAGAGCGAGGCGGAATATGTCGCCAGCCCGCGCACGAACGTGCCCGGCAAGACCACCCGCGGGTTCATGCCCGGGCCGATCGCCCCCGGCGAATGGGCGGTCGAGCTGGGCGTCGCCGCCGTAATCACGCAGGCACAGGGGGACGCGGACGGCAAAGTGGGCTGGCGGGTCGAGATCGAGCTGTCGAGCGATCCCTCGTTCGCCGACGAACCGTACGAGCCGGCTGCCTACGACTCGACCCCCGCCCGCGCGGTGCGCGGGTGGTACGGCGGCGACATGCACGTCCACGCGGAGCACTCCGCGCTCGGCGATGCGACGATGACGGAGACCTTCGGCTACGCGTTCAAGCCGCTTTCGGAGGGCGGCGGGGGCCTGGACTTCATCACGCTCTCCGACTACGTCGTGCCGACCGCCTGGGGAGAGATCGGCCGCCACCAGCCCGAGTATCCGAGCAAGCTGATCGCGCGCAGCGCCGAGGTGATCACCTACCGCGGCCACACGAACAACCACACCAGCGCGACCTACGTCGACTACCGCACCGGGCCGATCTTCGAGCGTGAGCACGACGGGACACTGGTTCCGCGCCGCGCGGCGCGCCCGCCCCGCGAGCTGTTCGCCGACGTGCACGCCGCCGGTGGCTTCACCCAGATCAACCATCCGACGATCTTCCCGTCGTCAAGCCCCTTCTTCCAGCAGTTCTGCCGTGGGTGCCCGTGGGACTACACCGACGCGGAGACCGACTACTCGAGCGTCGACGCCATCGAGGTGAACACCGGGCCGCCGCCGCCGCAGAACCCGTATGCGTTGAGCGCCATCGCCTTCTACGAGCACGCGCTCGACACGGGCGCGAAGATCGCCGCGGTCGGGGCCAGCGACTCCCACAACGCCGGCCGCACGGCGGGCTTCCTCAGCCCGCAGGCCCCGGTCGGTACCCCGACCACCATGGTGTACGCGGACGAGCTCTCGGAGGGGGGCATCCGCCGGGGTGTCCAGGGTCGTCACACATACGTGAAGCTGACGGGGGGCTCGGGGCCGGACCTGCGTCTGACGGCCGAGGTGCGGCGCAAGAAGAAGCTGATCCGCGGCATGATCGGCGACACCGTGCGCGGCAGCGAGGCCGGCTTCACCGCACGGGTGTTGAACGGCTTCGACGCGTCGAAGCCCGCGCCGCTCGTGCTGACCGTCGTGAAGGACGGGCTCCCGTGGCGCACCGAGACGGTCACGAGCGACGACCACGTGCTGTCCTTCGACGCGACCGAGCACGGCCGTTACCGGCTGCAGCTCGAGCGCGGCTCGACGATCGAGGCGGTGTCGAGCCCGATCTGGTTCGAGCCGCTGCCACCGCGCCCCGGCAAGGGCTGTGGAGACGCCAACCACGCCCACGCCAGGGCCGGCGAGTGTAAGAAGTAAAGAGGTAGGGCCGCTGGGTCTCAGCCGTCGTACAGGGCGTCGATCTCGCGCGGCGTACTTCTCGCTCGATCGGGCGCCGCTTCAGCTTCATCGTCGGCGTCAGCTCCTCGCCGCCGGGCTGCCACTCCGTCTCGAGCAGGCACCACTTCTTGATCTGCTCGACCCGCGAAAGATGGGTGTTCGCCTCGTCGATCGCCGCCCTCGATCGCCGCCTGGACCCGCTCGTCCCGCGCCAGCGCCGGCCGGTGAGGCGTCCTCGATGCCGTGCTCCTTGGCGAACGCTCCGCAGGCGTCGGGATCGAGCACGACCAGCGCGACGTTGTAGGGCCGCCGGTCCCCGATCGCGACGGCAGTGCCGATCAGCGGGTGGCACGTCTTCAGCCGCGACTCGATGTTCACCGGCGACATGTTCTTGCCGGCGGCGTTGATGATCAGCTCCTTCTTGCGGTCGACGATCTTCACGTAGCCGTCGTCGTCGATCTCGCGCCACGTCGCCGGTGTGCAGCCAGCCGTCGTCGTCGATCGCCTCGGCCGTCTTCACGGGGTCGTTGCGGTAGCCCTTCATCACGATCTCGCCCCGCACCAGCAGCTCGCCGTCGTCGGCGAGCTTCAGCTCGACGCCTTGCAGGGCCGGCCCGCACGTGCCGATCTTGATCCGATCCGGAGGGTTGATGGTCGCGCACGAGGACGTCTCCGACATCCCCCACAGCTCGCAGATCGGCAGCCCCAGCGCGGCGAAGTACTCGAGCACCTCCACCGGTGTCGGCGCCGCGCCGACCACCAGCCATGCGCACTGGTCGAGCCCCAGCTTCTCGCGGATCGCTGCCCTGTGCTCCTCGGGCAGCGCCGCGGGATCGGTGACTCCCTGCGCCTCGAGCGCCGCCTTCATCTTCTCCCAGATCCGGGGGACGGAGCCCCAGGCCGTCGGGCGCACCTCGGGCAGGTGCTGCACGACCGTCCGCGGGTCGGCGATGCAGGTGAGCGTGAACCCGAACACCATCGAGGACTGGTAGTGCGCGGACCAGCGGTCGGCGATGTGCGCGCTCGGCAGGAACGAGGTGATCCGGCCGCCCGGCTGCGTCGGGAGGCGATCCGCAACGGCGCGGATCTCGGCCATCAGGTTGCGGTGCGTGAGCTGCACGCCCTTGGGCGGTCCGGTGGTGCCCGACGTGTAGATCAGGGTCGCGACGTCGTCGGGGTCGACCGCGCGCCACGCCGCTCGAAGTCGAAGCTCGACTCCCCCATCTCCTCGAGTGCCGTCGAGCGGATCGCGTGCCGTCCTCCGTCGCCGTCGATCAGGACGATGTGCTCGAGCTCGCGGCGACCGCTGCTGCGCCGCGCGGATCACGGGCAGGAACGCGCGCTCGGTGATCGCCACCCGGTTCGCGGCGTTGCCGAACAGGTACTCGACCTGCTCCGGCGTCGAGGTGTTGTAGACCGAGAAGGCGGTCGCGCCGAGGTGCAGCGCGCCCGTGTCGGCGAGGTTGAACTCCGGGCGGTTGGTGAGCATCAGGGCGACCGTGTCGCCGCGCTCGACGCCGAGACTTGCGAGGCCCGCGGCGATGCGCGGCACGCGCTGCGCGTACTCCGCCCAGGTGACCGACGACGCCGTCGCCGGGAGTGCGGAGCGCAACCGCATCGGGCCGCTCGGCGGCCGTCGCCTGGAACGCCTCGCACAGCGTCGTTGCCGACAGTGCAGCCGGCTGACCTGCGGACGCTCGATCGACGGTCCCGCTCTCCATCCTCGGGCCCAAGACTAACGGCTGCTACAAAGTCGGTATGGCTCTCACAGTCGGGACAGGCCCGTTCGGCCACCGGCCGGCCGGCAGCTTCAACTTCGAGCTGCCGCGGACGAAGGGCCTGATCTACTTCGAGGACTCGCCGCGGCGCATCCGCGCACGGCTGGGCGGTGAGACGGTCGTCGACAGCCGCCACGCCAAGTTGCTGCACGAGCACCGTCTCCTGCCGGTCTACTACTTCCCCGAGGATGAGGTCCGCATGGACCTCCTCTCCCCGGGCCAGAAGCAGACACATTGCCCCTACAAGGGCGACGCGCGCCACTGGACGGTGCGGGCCGGGGGCAAGGTCGCCGAGGACGCGGCCTGGAGCTACCCGGAGCCGATCGAGGGCGCCCCGCCTCTCGCGGGGTACGTCGCCTTCTACTGGCACGCGATGGACGAGTGGCTCGAGGAGGACGAGCCGGCGATCGTGCATGCGCGCGACCCGTATCACCGGGTCGACGTGCTGCCCACGTCGCGGCACGTGCGCGTGTCCGTGAACGGTGAGGTGGTGGCCGAATCGCGGCGCCCGCTGGCGCTGTTCGAGACCGGCCTTCCGACACGCTGGTACTTCCCCCGGGACGACGTGCGCCTCGACCTTCTCGCCCCGAGCGACTCGCAGACCGGGTGCGCTTACAAGGGCTTCGCCTCGTACTGGTCGGTCGGGGAGGAGCAGGACCTCGTGTGGTCGTACCCCGACCCGCTGCGTGAGGTGGAGCCGATCCGCGACCACCTGGCGTTCTTCAACGAGCGCGTCGACGTCGAGGTCGACGGCGAGCCCGAGGAGCGCCCCGTGACGCAGTGGTCGCCCCGTTAGAAAGGCAGTGCTGTCAGGCGAGGGTGAGCTGCGCGGCAGGCGCCCGGTCTTCCTCCGCGAAGGTCGCTCCTTCATCGGTGCCGAGCACCGCGACCATCACGTCGACGACACGGGGGTCGAACTGCCCGCCGGCACAGCGGCGCAACTCGGCAAGCGCAGCCTCGGCGCTCACCACGGATCCGTATCTGCGCCGTGACGTCATCGAGTGGTACGCATCGCAGGCGGTGATGATCCGCGCTCCGAGCGGGATGCGCGTGCCGGCGATCCCGTCCGGGTAACCGGTGCCGTCATAGCGCTCATGGCTCGAGCGAACCAGCGCGGCCACGTGGCTGAGAGCCGGCGCCGCCTTCAGGATCCGCTCGCCCACGATGGTGTGCTGGCGTATCCGCTCCCACTCCACGGCATTCAGGCCGCCGGGCTTCTGCAGGATCGCGTCCGGCACAGCCATCTTGCCGACGTCGTGCAGGTGAGCAGCCAGGACGAGGTCGGCGAGCTCCTGCCCGGTCAGACCCAGCTCCTGGCCGATCCGCACCGACAGCTGGGCGACCTCGTCGAGGTGGTCCCGCAGCTCGGGCTCGCGTTCCTTTAGCGCCTGCAGCAGCGCGGCGCTGGTCTGGCTGCCGACGGATGAGCGCTGGCGGCTGTCCTTGCGGGCGTACAGCCGGCTGTCCGCGATCCGCAGGGCATTGGCCGCATCGGGAGCGTCGGCCGGTATGCCGGCGCAGCCGTAGCTGCTCGTGATGGCGAAGCCCTCGCCTTCTTCGCTGAGCGCAGATTGGGCGGCAGTCGCTATTTCGAACGCGCGCCCGTGGTCGACAGCCGCCAGCACAACGAACTCATCCCCACCGTGCCGGTAGACCCGCGTGTCGAATCGCCCCGCAGCGACCTCCAGCCTGCGGGCCAGACGGACCAGTAGCGCGTCGCCCATCGGGTGCCCGAAGCGGTCGTTGTACTGCTTGAAGCCGTCGAGGTCGAGAATCACGAGCACGACCGGGGCCTCCGCGCGGGCTCCCGCGGCCGCGTCCTCCAGGTCGCCGATCAGAGCGCGCCGGTTCCGCAGTCCCGTGAGCGCATCGGTCAGAGCTTCGCGGCGGCTGGAGTCGAGAAGCTCGATGTTCTCACGGAACGTTGCCGTCATGCGAACGATCACCGCAGCCAAAGTCGCCACCGCCAGCACCACTGCCAGGACGTTCTGAGGCTCGATCATGTGGTAGCCGAGCAGCACGAGGCCGGACACGGCAAACGCCGACGGCATCAGCAGAACGCGCCAGCCGTCGAGCCGGATCGGCTGCACCTCCGCCGGCTGCTGCCACGCCGCAAAGCCGAGGAGCAGAGCTGAGGCCGGCCAGAGGGTCGCGACCAGCGTGGTCTCGACGGCCTGCCCGGTGGCGAGGGTGTACAGGAACCAGCCGTCGACGATGGCGCTCGTGACCAGCGCCGCCCCGAGCAGCAGGAGCGCGCGGCCGGGACGCCAGCCGGTCAAGCCGAACACCGCTACCACGAACGCGAGCAGCAGCAGGTCCCCGATCGCGTACGCGAGGTCGACCGCGATCACGGAGCCGTCCTCGCCACGTCCGACGACCGCATCGAAGATCAGCGCCGCGGCGATCGCTGACGCAGCGAGTGCGCCCAGCAACCCGTCCAGCCACAGGCTCGAGCGGAACGGTCGCACCCGCTCGCGCACGAAAAGCACGATCGCGACGTAGCAGGCTGGATAGAAGGCAAGCCAAAGTCCGTCGCTGACACTCGGCACCGGCGGCGAGTCGAGCCGGTCGAGGAACAGGGAGTAGTAGGCCTCACTCGCGGCCCACGCCAGCAGTCCGATCCCCAGCACCAGCCACGGGCCCCGCTCACGGCGGCTGACAACCGCCCGCCCGATGCACAGCCCTCCCGCGACGAAGATCAGCGCGTTGTAGACATAGATCTCGAAGAACCGGTCGGCGCCGGTGCCGAACACCGTGAACGCCGCCTGGGCTGCGTAGCCCAGGAGCGCGAGCAGCGACGCGAGCTGTACGCCGCGGACGATCAGTCGGCTGGTGCCGGTCAGCATCGTCGGCGTGACTGCCCTCCTTTCGGCGCCTTCAAGGTCACCGTCTTGCGCCCCGTGGTCATGCGGCCGCCGCTGCGGGTGACGGCGCTGATCCGGTACCTCTTCTCGTGCATCACGCGGCGGCGCCCGTTGCGAGAGATCTTGACCTCGATCAGCTTGCTCACGCCGGCGCGAAGGGAGAACTTCGCGCTACAGCCGATGCCGGCGGTGATCGGCGATCTAGGGTCGGTGACCGTGTAGACATCAGAGGAGACCGACACCGAGAGGGTGTTCCGCTCAGCAGGCGCCACCGCGATCACGAGGCGGTCCATCTCATTGTCGACCGAGACCGACGCGGCGGCGCCAAGGGACGGCAGCACCGTCTGTGCCAACATCGCGACGGTGAGTGCCGCTGCGGATGTGAGGCTGCGCGCGGCGGTCGTGCCGCAGCACCGCCCAAGCCCACGTTTCTCCATGCATCCTTGCCGTTAAGGGGAGCCTGCGGTACGAATCGTACGTACCGCGAGGCGAATCGGTGAATCAAACATGCGTCCAAACAGATTTGAGCGGCGGGATAAGGTGGCGCGCCCGGCGATGAGCATCCACCCGCCACAACACAGCACAGGAGCGCGCCCGGACGAGCCGCTGCTCCCACCGGAGCCCGAGCCCTGCCCACCGGGCTGGGTGACGGGACCGCCGGGCTTCGTCGGTGTCGGCGCCCAGCGCTGCGGCACCACCTGGTGGCACCGGCAGATCACCCGCCATCCCGGGGTGCCGTTCAAGCAGGGACTGCATCACAAGGAGGTGCACTTCTTCGACGCGCGCGACGGTGAGTCACTCGGCCCGCAGGACGCCGAGCGATACGCGCGCTACTTCGCCCGGCCCGGCGAGGGGGGCGTCACGGGAGAGTGGACGCCGCGGTACATGTATGACGGCTGGCCGCTGGCGCAGATCGCGCAGGTGGCGCCCGAGGTGCGCATCCTCGTGATGCTGCGCGACCCGGTGGACCGCTATGCGTCCGGATACGCGCGGGAGAACCGCCTCGCGCGCGAGCGCGGCGAGGAGGGCATCTCGCCCGCGATGGTCGAGGGCCAGCGGGAGCGCGGCTTCTACGCCGGCCAGGTCGAGCGGGTGCTGGAGGCCTTTCCGCGCGAGCGGGTGTTGATCCTCCAGTACGAGCGCTGCCGGGCGGAGTACGAAGAGCAGCTGGAGCGCACGTATGGGTTTCTCGGCCTCGACCCCGCGTTCCGCCCCGAGGGATGGCGCAACGCCCCGGCCGAGCCGCGCGAGCGCGACACCCCGGCAGCCGAGCGGGAGCGGCTCGCGCAGGACTACGCACCCGACGTGGCGCGCCTGGCGCAGATCGCGCCGGAGGTGGACCCGGCGCTCTGGCCCAGCGTGCGCCCGCTGCTCTAGGCGGCCGACTAGTTAACGACGCGCTAGGGAACAAATATGCCCTGAGCAGCGAACAGCGTGTTCGGCGACGTGGATGCCACGCCGTCGGCGCCGCCGTCGAACACCTGCAGCTTGTCGAGCGCCCAGATCGCGCGCTCGCCCTCCACCGCGGCGCCTGGCACGACCGCCTCGACGCTCGTCGAGAGGTCACAGGTCGACCCAACCGTCGTGCTCCCGGTCGCAATGCACGGCACCGGGATGTTGAGCGCCGTGTCCTGCACGGTCCCGTGGTCGGTGGTCGCGGTGCCGCCGTTGTCGCGGTCGGTGATGCGCAGCGGAAGGCGGAGCCCCAGCTCGCCGGTGTAGTCGCCCAGACCCGGAGCGGAGCCGCACGTCGGCGGTGTTGACGACGATCGCCGCGTCGGCCTCGTCGGTCCCGGTCGCCGGGTCGCCGGGCTGCACGGCCAGCCGCACGGAACCCACGAAGTTCGACGCCGCACCGTTGGCGTCCGGAGTACCGACCGTCAGCTGCTGTGAGATCTGCGCCGTCGGATTGCACGACGGGTGCGCGAGCGGCGGCCCGTGCATCCGGTTCGCGGCCGTGCAGGCGGCATACGCCGGCACCAGCGGTACGCGTAGCGGCGAGGCGCCCTTCGGGCGCGCGTACCCGGCCCGGTCGGCTCCCGTGTAAGTAATGCGCCGCACCTGGTGACCGCTCCCGGCCCATGTCGCGTAATACAGGGCGGTCCCGCCGGCCGTGGGACCGAACGTCATCGTGATCGGGCTCTCGATCCCGGTCGCCCATTCCGACACGGCCCAGCCGCCTCCGGCGTTTGGCGACATCCGGAAGACCTTGCCGCACACCAGATCCGCGTACAGATAGTCGTCGTCGTAGGACACGGGCCAGATGCCCTTGGGCACGAACGTGCCACCGGTGATCGCGTAGCAGCCGCTGGGCTCGTGGCTGTAGGCGTGGACCGGGTTCGTCATCCCCGCCGGCGGCGCGCCACAGTTCGTGGTCGAGCCCGTCGCGCAGAACCCCTCGCGCACGTTCCAGCCGTAGTCCGCGCCGGCCTGGCCCAGGTCGATCTCCTCCCAGGTGATCTCCCCGACGTCGTTGATGAAGAGGCGGGTGGCGGGCGAGTTCGGGTCAACCGCGAGCCGGAACGGATTGCGCAGACCCCAGGCGAAGGTCTCCTGGCAGCGCGTGCCCGAGGTCGTGCGGCCGGTCACGTTGCACCGAGCGGTGCCGGCGCCCTGCCACGGGTTGCCGGCCGGGATCGCGCCGGTGCGGGTGATGCGCAGGATCTTCGCCAGCAGCACGTGCCGGTCCCGGGCGGCGTCGTTCAGCTCGAGGCAGCCGCTGTCGCCCGCATAGTCGCAGCCGCCGTCGCCGGTCGACACGTACAGCAGTCCGTCCTTGCCGAACTGCAGGTCCGCGCCGATGTGGTAGCTCTGCGGAGCCGGGATGTTGTCGATCAGGACTGTCTCGGCGGTGGCGTCGACGGTGTCGTCGTCGCGCAGCACGAACCGCGAGACGCGGTTGACCGGGGTGTTCGGGTCGTCGAAGACACAGCCGTTCTTCACCCACGTGTAGTAGAGGTAGATGAAGTGGTTGCTCTCGAACTGCGGGTCGACCGCGACGGCCATCAGCCCGCGCTCCCCGTCCGAGCAGACACGCGTGTGGATGTCGAGCGCCGGAGTGGCGTTGAGGGCGCCGTTCTTGTAGACGCGCACCACACCTGCCTCCTCCGCGATCAGCAGGCGACCGCCGGGCACGAACGCGAGCGACGTGGGCTGATTCGCGTTCGCCACGAGCGAGTCCTGAAAATCAGCGGGCAGCGTGACGGCCTCGGCCCGGCCGGCGGCGAGCAGTATGAGAGCAAGCACGGCCACACATGCCGCCCGAACAGTGATCTTGCGCGGGGTCCCTGTCACGGTGGACGCCCCGAGCATAGCCCCGGTCCGAGCCATTCGGCCCCGGTCGCTGCCGAATAGGATCGGTCCCCGTGGAGGCCCGCCCGGCACGCGACACACACGCTGCCCTGATTCGCTGGATGTCGATCGTCGACGCGAACAGCGCCGGGTTCGTGCACGGCGGGATCGTGATGAAGCTGTGCGATGAGGCTGCGGGGATCGCTGCGGTGAAGCACTCCCGGACCCGGATCGTGACCGCCGCGATCGACCGGATGACGTTCCGGCATCCCGTCCACGTGGGCGAGCTGCTCACCTGCCGCGCGTCGGTGAACGCCGTCTGGCACACGTCGATGGAGGTCGGTGTGCGGGTCGAGGCCGAGAATCCCCGCACGGGCGAGGTGCGCCACACGAGCACCGCCTATCTGACGATGGTGGCGGTCGACGACGACGGGCGGCCAACCGCGGTGCCGCCGCTGGCGACCGAGTCGGCGGACGAGGAGCGCCGCATGCGCGAGGCGCAGCTGCGCCGGGACAACCGCCTCGCCGAGCGGGAGCAGATCCGCGCCGGCCGGGCGATATAGGGGAGCGAGCGCCGCAGGCGCGAAGCACGAGACTTTAGGTCGGGGCGAAGCCCCCCGATATTCAGCGCCTTAGAGCGTCCCGAAGACCTGCACGTAGTAGCGGCCGTAGCCGCGCTTGCCCTGGGCGTACCCGGCTCCGATGTGCGTGTAGCTGCGCCGCAGGATGTTGTCCAGGTGGGCCTTGTTCCACCGCGCGCAGGTGCTGGACGCGCTTGGGAATCCGGCTGCGATGTTCTCCGCGACGGCCACCCAGTTGCGCGTGCTCACGCGCGCCACGCGGTCGGCGGGCCCGCGCCCCTGGGTGTCGGTGTGGTCGAAGAAGCCCTGCTGGAGCATCGCCCTCGCGTGTGCCCGCGCCGCGCGGGCGAGGCCACGATCCGGCCGCAGGGCGGGGATCCGGAGCCTGGCTCGTTTGCGGTTGGCGCAGCTACGAATCAGCCGCTCTGTCTTGGCGGTGACCGCGGCCGGCGCCGCGTCGGCCGCGCGCGGACCCGACGCCCCGGACGGGGCGACGCCGAGAGACGTCAGCAGCAGCGCGGTGGCACTGAGGACATGGAGGGGCCTGCGGTCGATGGCTGAATATCGGCACATAGGAACGAGCTTTGAGAGCCGGCTGCAGAAATACGTCGTGCGTCCGGCGTCGTTCGACTAGGCTCGGCGGTCCAAGGGAACGGCGATGCCCAGAGTCAGCGTCAACGGGGCGGATCTTCATTTCGAGGAGCGCGGCAGCGGGCCGCCGCTCCCTTCGGATGCGGCGCCGAACAACCTGCCCGACCCGCTGACGAGCTTCGTGGGCCGCGAGCGTGAGGTCGCGGACGTGCGCGAGGCGCTGGAGGGCACGCGCCTGCTTACGCTGACAGGAACGGGCGGGTGTGGCAAGACCCGCCTCGCTCTGAAGGTCGCCCGTCAGGTGCTGGAACGCTTCCCGGGAGGCGCATGGTGGGTCGAGCTCGCCGCTCTCTCGGACCCCGAGCTCGTAGGGCCGACGCTCGCCAACGCAGTCGGGGTGCGTGCGATCGGCGACCAGCGCGATCTCGACGCGGCCATCGCTCACCTGGCGGGCCGACGAGCGATGGTCGCGCTCGACAACTGCGAGCACCTGCTCGACGAGGCGGCGACTGTTGCGGAAGCGCTGCTCCGTTGCTGTCCCGAGGTGACGGTGATGGCCACGAGCCGGGCCCCGCTCGGCGTCCCCGGCGAGAGCGACTGGCGCGTGCCCTCGCTGTCGCTCCCGGAGGATTCCGCGGAGGGTCTCGGGCGCTCCGACGCCGCACGCCTGTTCGTCGAGCGGGCCGTCAAGGTGCGCGCAGACTTCCGTGTGAGCGGCGAGAACGCTCTGGCGCTGGTTGAGATCTGCCACAAGCTGGACGGGATCCCGCTTGCGATCGAACTCGCCGCCGGGCGGGTGCGACTGCTGTCGGTCGAGCAGATCGCCGCAGGCCTCGGCGACCGGTTTGGGCTGCTCACCGGTGGCGCCAGATCGGCGCTTCCACGCCAGCGGACCCTGAGAGCCTCCGTCGACTGGAGCCACGAACTGCTCGAAGAGCCGCAGCGGATGCTCCTGCGTCGTCTGTCCGTGTTCACCGGCGGCTTCACCCTCGAGGAGGCCGAGCAGGTGTGCCCCGGAGACGGGTTCGAGCGCGCGCAGATCCTTGACGGGCTCGCCTCCCTCGTCGAACACTCACTCGTGCAGGCCGAGGAGCGCACCCCCGTCGTCCGGTACCGGCTGCTCGAGACCGTACGCGAGTACGCGCTCGAGCGGCTCGAGGAGGCGGGGGAGCTGGAGGCGCTGCGCGACCGCCATCGCGACGCGTATCTCGCCCTGGCCGAGCGCATTGAACCCGAGCTCCTGACCCCACGCGAGGTCGAGGGCCTCGATGTCCTCGACTCCGAGGCGGCCAACCTGCAGGCCGCAATCGAATGGGCGGCCGACACCGAGCCCGAGAAGGCGCTGCAGCTGTGCGTCGCGCTGACGTTGTGGTGGAGGGCCAGAGGCCGCTTCTCCCAGAGCGATGCCGCCTACCGCCGGGCCCTCGACGCGGCGGAGCCGACGCCGAGCGCGCTGCGAGCCCGCGCCCTGTGGGGCCGCGCCTTCCTGCTCGGCTATTCCGCCTCCGAAATGTCGACGACGATCGCCGAGCAGGCGCTCGTCGAGGCGGAGGAGGTCGGCGACGAGTCGACGATGGCACGGGCGCTTGTTGCAATTGGCCTGGCGCAGATTTGGGTTGACCCGACCGGCGCGCGACCGATCCTCGAGCGCAGCCGGGAGCTAGCGCGCAGGAGCGGCGATGACTACGGGTTCCTCCACGCCACGCAGACCCTGGCGCACGCATACTTGTTCCAGGACAACTACGAACAGAGCCGGGCGCTGCTGGACGAGGTGCTGCCGGTCTACGAGCGCGTGCAGTTCGGCGAGTCCCGCGCTTTCCGCTGGGAAGCCCTCGCGATCATGCACTACTACTCCGGGGAATACGCTCACTGCCAGGAGCTGGCCGGGCGGGGAATCGCGGCGGCTCGGACGATCGGCGAACCCAACGCCGAAGCCCTGTGCACGGCGTGGTTGGCGCTGGTCGACGCCGAGACCGGAGAGGCGGGGCGTGGGCTCGAACGCCTGGGTCCTGCCCGGGAGCGAGCGCTGGCCTTGGGAGCAGGCGTGGGCATGCCCTGGACTGAGGCGACGATGGCGCAGGCACAAGCCGCACTCGGACACTTGGAGGAGGCACGCGCGGGTTTTGAGACCGTGATCGGGGCCTGGTGGTTCGCCGGACACGCCGTGGTCTGGGCGGAGGCCGGACTGGCCGAAATCTTCCGCCTCCAGGGAGATGCGGACGAGACCACAGCGCACGCGAAGCGTGCCATCGAGGTCGCGGAGCGCATGGGCCACCTCTTCTACAGAGCGCAGGCGGTACACGTGCTTGGACGACTGGCGGCCGGTCGCTCGCAATGGGGCGATGCGGAGCGGCTTCACCACGAGGCGATCGCGATCATGGCGGAGCGCGGCTTCAGGGCGGAGCTGCCTCGCGCGCTCGAGGCGCTGGCCGAGGTCGCCGCCGGGCTCGAGAGCTACGAGGAGGCGGCCTCGCTGCTGGCCGCCGCGGCGCGAGGGCGGCGGGAGCTTGGGCTCGTCCCCTGGCAACCCCAGTCCGAGGAGCTGGCGGGCCTCACGGAACGGGTGCGTGGAGCACTCGGCGCCGAGCTGTTCGATGCGACCTGGAACCGAGGCGCCGATCTCAGCCCGGACCAGGCCGTCGGCTGGATCCGCCGGGCGCGGGGGGCGCGCAAACGGCCCTCCCGAGGGTGGGAGAGCCTCACCCCCACCGAGCTCGAAGTCATCCGGCACGCCGCCGCAGGGCTCACCAATCCCGAGATCGGCCAGCGCATGTTCATCTCACGCGGGACGGTCAAGACGCACCTCGCGCACATCTACGCGAAGCTCGACCTGCGCAACCGCTCTGAGCTGGCAGCCGAGGCGATGCGCCGGCTCGAAGCCGAATAGCCGCCCCCCTCGGCGAAATATGCCATCTGGCAGATGTCTCGGCGCGCAACCGTGGCTACGGTCCACCCATGAGGCTCCTGATTGCCCCCACGCTGTTTGTTGACTCGCGCCCGCCGTTGTGCGCCCCGTTCTTGCCCGGCCGGGGAGGGAACATGAGCTACGGGAGACTTCGCACCACAGTCGTCGCGGTGGCCGCAATGCTGCTTCTGAGCGCCCTGGTCAACGGAAGCGCTGCGTTTGCCGCCTACCCGGGCGCGAACGGCAAGATCGTCTACGAGGAGGACAACGGCGTCGAGCCCGAGATCTTCGTGATGAACGCCGACGGCAGCGGGCAGACGAATCTCATCAACGATCCCGGTGTA
The DNA here is from genome assembly GCA_963731895.1 of uncultured Solirubrobacterales bacterium. Taxonomy (GTDB): domain Bacteria; phylum Actinomycetota; class Thermoleophilia; order Solirubrobacterales; family JBBDJG01; genus CAVSXO01. The sequence goes on along the minus strand of CAVSXO010000026.1, from coordinate 564,415 downwards.
CCCGACCCCATCAATGACCGTGATCCGACCTGGTCCCCGGACGGGACCAAGATCGCGTTCTCACGGGCAAACCAGGGTCACCAGAACATCTACGTGATGAACGCCGACGGGAGTGGGCGGTTCGAGCTGACGCCCGGGCCGGCCAGTGGCAGCGGCGACTCGGGCGTAGATCCGAACTGGTCGCCGACCGGTGCCAGAATCGTCTACAGCGACAGCGGCAACCTCTGGACCATGAATGCATCGGGCACGGGCAAGCTGCAGCTGACGACCGGAGCCGCGGCGGACTTCTGGCCCGCCTGGTCGCCCGACGGGGCAAAGATCGCCTTCGTCCGCGACCTGAACATCTACGTCATGAACGCCGACGGCAGCGGACTGACGCCGCTCGCCACCAGCACGGGCGCTGAGCGGAGTCCCGACTGGTCACCCGACGGCTCGAAGATCGTCTACGAGCGAAGCGGCCAGATCTACACGATGAACGCTGACGGCAGCTCCCAGACGCCGCTCACCGGCGGCCCCGGCCAGGGCGGCACGCTGCCTTCATGGTCCCCCGACGGGACGAAGATCACCTTCGACTCGAACGCCTTCACGGCCCCGAATGGCTACGACATCTTCGTGATGAACCCTGACGGGACAGGTGTGACGCGGCTTCCCACCACGGTCCCGACGGACCAGTTCGACCCGAGCTGGCAGCCGGCCGCCGTGCCCGGCGGCTACCCACGCCCGAAGGGGGCGACCCCTCTGCGGGTCTCGCTCGTGCCCGCCTACCGGCAGTGCCTGGCGCCCAACCGCACGCATGGCACGCCGCTTGCTTTCGGTTCATGCAACCCGCCCGCGCTCGAGTCGAGTCACCTCACCGTCGGCACGCCGGACGCAAACGGTGTGGCGGCGAACTCGACCGGCTTCGCGAAGTTCGGCGTAGTCGCCGGCGCACCCGGCGGGGTCGACGACGCCGACGTCAACTTCAGCTTCAACCTCACGGACGTGCGCCACCAGGGTGGCACTCTCGCCGACTACACGGGCGAGCTGGAGGCCACCACCGTCGTCCGGGTCACGGACCGGGTGGGCGGGCCCGCGAACGAGCCGGCTACCGTCGCGGACGTCGTGTTCCCGGTGACCGTTCCCTGCACCGCGACGGCGACGGCGCCCGGCGCGACCTGCGCGGTCGCAACCAGCTTCGACGCGCTCGTGCCGGGCACGGTTCCCGAGGGGAAGCGCACGATCTGGCAACTCGAGCAGGTGCGCGTCGACGACGGGGGCGCGGACGGCGACGTCGACACCACCCCAAACACGCTTTTCGCCGTGCAGGGGATTTTTACCCCCTGATCGCTACGCGTAGCTTCTGACCTTCGCGTCGATCGCTGTGTCCGACGAGCTGCGCACGGGGGTCGTGTGCGGGCCCAGGATCACACCCGGCACGCCCGGGGCGAAGCCGGCCGGCTTGGCCGGCAGGCCGTAGTCGGCGGCGCGGTCGATCAGCTGCGCGACCGCGCGCTCCGACACGGCCGAGATCGTCAGCGACGGGTTCACGCCCAGCGACGTGGGGATCGCCGAGGAGTCGATGCAGAACAGGCCCTCGTTTCCGAACACCTCGTTGCGGTGGTCGACCACGCCCAGGTCCTTGGAGGCGGCCATGCGGCAGCCACCGAGCGGATGCGATGCGGATGCGCCACGGAAGGTGAGCTTCATGAACCTGCCCAACCCGCTGCGCTCCACGACGCTCCGGATCGCGGCGTCGGCCGCCTCGCGCACCCGCACCGACTGCTCGGACAGCTCGTATGTGAACGGGCCCACGCAGAGCGGACCGGCGGTCGGGCGCACGTGGCTGCCGTAGGGAGGCGGCGCCAGGAACTCCCCGTCGTGCGTGTCCTCGACCATCGCGAGCAGCTCGATGTGGTTGTTGAAGGTAGACAGCGCGGCCTTCTTCTGCAGGCCGAAGAACGAGGGGGCCCCGGTGGGGTCACGCCCGTCGTCGTAGAGCGTGTGCGCGAGCGGCGAGAGGTAGATCTCCTGGAGCGTGAAGCGCTTGCCGTCGCCGGCATTGCCGGGCTTGTCGGTCCACCAGTCGTACGACATCGTCGAGATGTGGTTCCCCTTGTAGATCTGCCCGTAGCCGGGCAGCCCCAGCACGTCCCGCACCTTCTGCTCGTCGTACTCGACGGCCGCGATGTGGTCGCCGTTGATGCCGAGATGCTTGCCCGCCTGCAATGACAGGCTGGGAAGTGCCGGGCGCGAGCGCATCAGAAGAGGTGAGTTGCCCATCGCGCCGGCGGACAGGATGAGCACCTTGCACTCGATCTGAGACTCGCGCCCGGTGGGCTGGCGAGTCGCGTCGTCTCCGTCGTTGTCGATCTCGGAGACCGTCAAGAGGTAGCGGTAGGGCCGGGCCGTGCTCTGCGTGATCAGCTCGGCCTGCGAGTTGGGGCGGACCTGGACGCCCATCTGCTCCGCCGACGCGAGGTAGTTCGTGATGACGGAGTTCTTGGCACCGTAGATGCAGCCGGTGTGGCACCACTTCGCCTGGATGCAGCGGTTCAGGTCGATCGCGAGCGGCACGCGGTCGCACGAGTGGCCCGCGCTGTCCAGCGTCTTGGCCCACAGGCCGCCCGACTTCGCGACCTGCTTCCAGGTGGGGCGCTGCACGCGCAACGCCGCCTCGACCCGCGCGTAGTAGGGATCGAGCGTCGCGCGGCTGATCTGGCTGGGCCACATGCGCCTGGCCGGGCCGTCATCGGGATGGCGGTCGCGGCGCTCGAAGGTCTCCCGCGGAGCCCGCAGCGACGCCGCGAGATAGAAGTTGGAGCCGCCGCCGACGCCGTCGCCGACGATGATCTGGGCGCCCTGGCCCTGCACGAGCCCATAGATGCTCGACAGGTGCTCGAGGTCCATGGACTGCCGGAAGTCGGTGTGCTGGTGGCGGCGGCCCCGTTCGAGCACCATCACGCTCGGGCTTTGCCCGGCCGCCCGGTAAAGCTCCGCCAGCCGGTAGGCGGAGATGGAGCCGCCGAACCCGGAACCGACTATGCAGACGTCTACGCGCTCGGCCACTGGATCCCCTCTCCCCTACGGCAGGCTGCCGTTGGTCGTCACCTCGCGGGACAGCTTGCGCCCGTAGGAATATGCCGCGTACCCGTTCGGCGCCGTGCCCGGATAACCCATCACCTGATATCCCGAGGCGGTGTCGATGGTGGCGTTGCGCTGGGTCGCGGCCGCCATGAACGAAGCGAACGCAACCGCGATCGCTGCCTCCCACACGACGATGCTCGGGTTCGAGGGGCTGAGCCCCTCCACGCACACGGCGATCCGCTTGGCGAACGTCAGGTCGAGGAACTGCCCGCCGCGCAGGAGCGAGCGCGCCTCCAGCTCCGCCAGGAAGGCCGGCTCCAGCGCGTCGAAGCCGATCAGCGGGCTGTGGAACAGCACAAGGGCGTCGGTCTCGACCGCGCCGGGCTCGTGGTGGGCTCCGGCGATCGCCTTCGGGTGGATCTCGTTGCCGAGGTCGGTCAGCTGGGCGGGGCGTCCCGGGATCAGGGTGTCGGCAACCGCCTGCAGCGTCGCGTCGGCGAGGTTGACCGCCGCTTCGGCCGGCGCGACCGCCGCGATGATGCGGTCCGCAGCCGGCAGCGCCGAGAGCACCAACCCCCCTAAGCTACAGCACGCTCGCTCGCTTGAGGATGTCGCGGCGGGACAGCAGCCCGGCGATCTCCTCGGGTACCTGCGCTGGAAATTCCATGGCCGAGCGGTCAGCGAGGCCACGAGACCTTAGGTGGGGCGAAGCCCCGGATGTTTTTGATGGGTCCCGCGTGCCCATCGCGATCCTCCCCCTTCGGCCTCTCGGCCTTCCGACGCTTGGAACCGACGCGTCCCGGGTATTACCCCGAACCGAGGGTTGTTGAACATCCGTTCAGCGCTCTTCGAACCAACAAGCGTCGAACAAAGGCCGTCAGGCCGGGGAGGGTTTTCGTGCACCGCTCGCTCGTCGTCACGGTGATCGTCGTGATCACCTCGCTGATCTTCAACGCGGCCGCGTCGGCCGCCCCCATCGCGCCGTACGACGGCGAGAACCCGTTCAAGTGCAAGACCCAGAACACCGGGTTCGGTGTCGCGTTCCCCGACCCGGGCGCGGACCCGTTCTGCGTCCAGTACAACAAGACCCAGCAGAACGTGACCGACTTCGGTCTGGTCGAGTTCCTGCTGCTGGAGCCGGCGCGCGTGTCAGCCGCGGTGCCGAAGTGCTTCTACCACCAGACCGACCACTGGACCGGTTCGGTCGTTCAGGGCGCGGGCCCGGAGCTGTGGAACTGGGAGGGCCGCTACTTCTTCGACAAGGCGCGCGGCATGGGTGGTGTCTACGTGCAGAACTTCCGCATCGGTGGCGTGCCCGCCGACCCGCGCGCGCTGCCCGGCTTCCCGCCCGAGTACGCGGCGTACTTCGGCCCCGGGGGCGGTGGCGCCTACACCGACACCGTCGCGGCCGTGCCGGAGTGTGCCGCGAAGGTCGACACGCCGGCCGAAGTGAAGAAGGTCTACCGCGACGGGTGGCGGTACCCGCAGTAGCGGCCCGTTCGGTATCTCTTAGGGACCAGGCCTGCGTAGGGCCGCAGGGGAGGGGCCCGACTCGGGGCCTGCGGCCGAATTCCTCGCGGACCCCTCCCCTGCGGCCCCGCCTGCGTGACGGAAACGGGCCCATCCGTCACTACGATGTAAGCGATGGCGTTTCTGTTTCGCGAGAAGGGCAAGATGATCGATGCTGAGCGGGCGTTGCCGGGGCGTGATCAGGCGATCGCGGTGCCCGAGCGGCACTTCGTGCTCGGCAACCCGATCGCACCCCCGTTCCCCGACGGGCTCGAGCAGGCCGTGTTCGGCATGGGTTGCTTCTGGGGCGCGGAGCGCCTGTTCTGGCAGGCGGAGGGCGTGTGGACCACGGCGGTCGGCTACGCGGGCGGTTTTACGTCGAACCCGACCTACGAGGAGGTCTGCTCCGGCAGCACGGGCCACACCGAAGCGGTGCTGGCCGTGTTCGACCCCGCCAAGACCACCTACGACGAGATGCTGCGCATCTTCTGGGAGGGGCACGACCCCACCCAGGGCATGCGCCAGGGCAACGACGTCGGGACGCAGTATCGCTCGGCGATCTACTGGCACTCGGAAGCGCAGCGCCTGGTGGCCGAGGAGTCACGGGCCATGTACGGGGCCCGGCTGAGCGCAGCCGGCTACGGCGACATCACCACCGAGATCGCGGCGGCCGGTCCTTTCTATTACGCGGAGGAGTACCACCAGCAGTACCTGGCCAAGAACCCGAGTGGGTACTGCGGCGCAGGCGGCACCGGCGTCAGCTGCCCCATCGGCCTGGCGGCCGGCGCCTAACCGGTCTGCTGACCTTCGCCGGCGAGCCGCTCGCGCGCGGCAGCGATCACGTCGAGAGCATCCGCTCGGTTTCCGAACCCCCGCGTCGCGATCTTCTTTCGCTCCAATTGTTTGTAGACCTGGAAGAACTGCTCGATCTCGGCGCGGAACTCGGGGAACAGGTCGTGGATGTCGTGGGCATGCTTCCAGGCAGGATCCCTTTCGGACACGCAGATGACCTTCTCGTCGGAGCCCTTCTCGTCCTCCATGTAGAACACGCCGATCACGCGGACACGGATCCGGCAGCCCGGGAACGTCGGGTCCCCCACCATCACGAGCGCGTCAAGCGGGTCGCCGTCGCCGCCCAGCGTGCCCTCGATGAAGCCGTAGTCGGCGGGGTAGCTCATCGAGGTGAACAGCCGCCGGTCGAGCACGATGCCGCCGATTTCGGGATCCCACTCGTACTTGTTCCTGGAGCCGGCGGGGATCTCCACGAACACCATCACCTCGGCGTCGGTCACGGCAGCGACTCTACCGGGGACGGGGAGCCCTCCAGGTGAGGCTCGTGCTGTGGGACATCGACGGCACACTGGTCGACTCAGTGAGGCTCGGACTGGCCGCGTTCGAGGACGCGTTCGAGCAGGTGACAGGCAAGCCGCCTGCAGAGTCGGTCCCGTTCGCGGGTCGCACCGACTACGAGATCGCGGTCGACCTGCTCGACCGCTCCGGAATCGAGCTGCACGACGGCCTGCTGGAGCGGTTCGGGGTCGAGCTCGAGCGCGCCATGATCCGCCGCGCGGGTGAGTTGCGTGCGCGCGGGCGGGCGTATCCGGGAGCGCGCAATTGCCTGGAGCGACTCGGCCGCGAGCCGGATGTCGTGCAGTCGCTGCTGACCGGGAACATCGCGCCCAACGCCCAGGTGAAGCTCGGTGCGTTCGCCCTCGACACGCTGGTGGATCTAGAGATCGGCGCCTACGGCTCCGATCACGACCGCCGCGGCCGGCTGGTCGGAATTGCGCTGGAGAAGTGCGAGCGCAAGCACAACACGACGCTGTCTCCCAGCGATGTCGTGCTGATCGGCGACACACCGCTCGACGTCGCGGCGGCGCGCGAGGGGGGCGCCCGCGCTGTGGCTGTGGCGACCGGCCCCTTCGAGGCATCCGAGCTCGCTGCCGCGGGCGCCGACGCCGTGCTCGCGGACCTGCGGGACACCGAAGCGGTGGTCGCGGCCGTCCTCGCGACCTAGACGATCGACCGTCCTAGGGCTTGAAACGGCCCTTGGCGCGCTCGAAATGGACGAGCGCGCTCGTGGGGCCGTAGGTGGGCGGACGCCCTCCGGCCAGTAGCGGCGTGATCAACCAGTGCAGCTCACCCCCCAGCGATTTCACCGTGTCGAGTCCCTCAGACTCGCCGGACACGGTCTTTTCGATCTCGAGCTCTCGCGAACCGTCCGAGAGGTCGATCGCCCACACCTGGAACAGGGTGCCGCGCCCTCCCGCCACCAGCAGGCGGTGCTTGTCGAAGGTCGCGCCGGTGATGCCGATCGGCGGCACCGCGCCGTCCAGGATCCGAACGGGCCTGGGCAGCGTGCCGCCGGGCGTGGCGTTGGAGGCGGTGATGTCGTCCATGTCGTAGGCGAGCAGGTCGTCTCCACTCCCGCTGGACGTCCACAGCAGCTTGCCGTTCGGCGACGCCTCGGTCCACATCGCCTTGTTGATGAAGGCCGGATCGAGCTTCACGTAGTAGCGCCACGCGAGCGTCTCCGGGTCGGCAACGCCGATCGCGCCCGTCCCGCAGAAGTTGCCGATGATCGGGAAGTAGCACTCGAGGGGAAGCAGGATGCGGCCGTGCTCATGGCGGTCCCAGCTGATGTCGCCGATGTGGTTGTAGCCCTCCGCCTTTGAGACCTCGAAGGGGATCGCGTTGAAGTTGCGGGCCTGCTCGTTGAGGTCAGGATCGGTGCGGTAAAGGCCGGAGAAGAAGCCGTCGAACCACAGGTTCTTGTGGCGGTCCGACGTGACGCCCTGGAAGTACTCGAACGGAACCGGCGAGTAACCGGTCTCGACCCAGCGACCCGGATCGGCGGCGGGCGCGGGCGTCGCCGCCGCCCCCCAGGCGACGAGCGCGAACAGCGCGCAAATGACCCTGACCCTCATTCGATCTGCACCTCCCGCATCGCATAGTAGGCGACGCCGGTCGCCCCAGACTGAGCGCCCGTTCAACCCGCGCGGCCTTTCGACCGATCTATTGGCCCATGAACAGCGCCGGGCGCCAACGTTCGCTGGGGCAGGTGATCCGCACGCTTTTTGCGCGCCGCTCCGACCCGTACTTCGGGAACGACCGCCACAACGCGCGGCGGCTGGGCGGGCTGATGTCGATCATCTACGGGACGGTCGCTGCGCTCCTGCTGCCGCTCGCGCCCCCCACCGGGGACCACGCCGTTGCGACCTGGCTGGTGGCGGTGGCGATCGTGGCCTGGTCGTTCATCGCCGCCAGCCACCTGCTGCGCTCCCCCAACGTGCGGTTCAACACGCTCCTGGCGGGCAGCTACGTCGCCCTCGCCCAGCTCGTGGCGCTGCAGGCACTTGCCGGCTCCGGCGCGCCCGCGTATCAGGAGCTGTACCTGCTGCTCGCCGTCTACACGGCGGCCGTGCATCCTCCGCGCAGGGTCGGGCCCTACCTGCTCGTGCTGTCGGTGGTCGCCTGCCTGCCGCTCCTGTACCAGGGCGTGACCCTCGCCACGGCGGCCGACCTCGGCGTGCGCCTGCTCCTGTGGCTGGCCCTTTCCTGGATGACATTGGTGGTGATCGCGCAGCTGCGATCCCAGCGCATGACCTTGCGGGTGGAGACCGACCTCGCCCGGGAGATGGCCCTGCAGGATTCGCTCACGGGTCTCGGCAACCGCAGGCGGCTGATGGCGGACCTGGACCAGCGCCTGGCTGCGGCCACCGAGGACCGGCCGCTCGTCCTCGCGATGTTCGACCTGGACGGGTTCAAGGCCTACAACGACACATACGGGCACGCGACCGGGGACGCGTTGCTGAAACGGCTCGGGGACAAGCTCGCGGCCACCATGGCAGGGCGGGGCCAGAGCTACCGGATGGGCGGCGACGAGTTCTGCATGCTGGCGACCGTGGCCGCGCACGAGGCTCCCGAGACGGTTGATTGCGCGGCGCAGGCGCTGTCTGACCACGGTCACGGCTTCAAGGTCGGTGCGGCGTGCGGGTGGGTCCTGCTCCCGGATGAGCATGCCTCAGACCCTTCGTCGGCGCTGCGCATCGCAGACCGGCGCATGTACGCGCAGAAGAACCTCGGCCGCGCGTCCGCCGGCCGGCAGACGGTCGACGTGCTGCTGAAGGTGCTGTCCGAGCGCTCGGCGGAGCTCGGCGTGCACCTGCACGACGTGACGGGCCTGTGCCGGGCGGTCGCCGAACGGCTGCAGCTGAGCGCCGAGGACGTCGGCCCGCTGCTACAGGCCGCGTCGCTGCATGACATCGGCAAGGCGGCGATCCCCGATTCGATACTCGACAAGCCGGGGCCGCTGAACGCAGACGACTGGAGCTTCATGCGCACGCACACCGTGATCGGGGAGCGCATTCTGTGCGCCGCGCCGGCGCTGACCGAGGCCGCCCAGTTGGTACGTTCGAGTCACGAGCGCTGGGACGGCTCGGGATACCCGGACCGGCTCAAGGCCGAAGCGATCCCGCTCGGTGCGCGCATCATCGCCGTCTGCGACGCGTATGACGCGATGGTCTCCAACCGGCCGTACCGATCCCGCATGAGCCGGGAGGTCGCGCTCGAGGAGCTGCGCCGCTGCGCCGGCTCGCAGTTCGACGAACGGGTCGTGAAAGCGTTCTGCGCAGTCGTCGAGGAGCGGGCCCCGGCCGAGCGTTAACGTTCGCCCCGATGGCGGCCGTCACCGACCTCGAGCTTCCCCGCTTCGAGTACCTCGACCCGGAGCTGCGCGGAGACAGATTTCACGACACGATGCGGGAGTTGCGGGAGAGCTCCTGGATCGCAAGCTCCGAGTTCGGCTACTTCGTGCTCGACCGAGAAGCAGCGGGATTTTTCTTGCGATCGCGCAGCGCGACCTTCCCGGGCGAGCGGATGTTCGAGCTGCTCGGGATCACCGAGGGGCCGCTGCGCGATGCGCTGTCGAACAACATCCTCGTCCTGAGCGGCGAGCAGCATGCGCGCCTGAGAAAGCTCGTGCATCCCTACTTCACGCCCAAGGCGGCCGACCGGTACCGGCCCGCGATGCGCGAGTTTCTCGCCGACCTGTGGGAGGACGTGGCGGACCGCGGGCGGTGTGACTTCGTGAGCGACTTCGCCAAGCCGTACCCGGCACGGATGATCGCGACGGTGGTGGGCGCACCGCTCGAAGATGCGGCCGAGTTGCACCGGCTGTCGAACCTGCTTCAGAGCCAGTTCGACGCGATCGCCCTGATGACGCGACGCGATGAGCTGGAACAGGCGGCCACCGACTTCGACGCCTACGTGCGGGGCCTGGTCGACGAGCGCCGCTCGAGTCCCGGCGACGACCTGGTGTCCGCGATGATCGCCGCAGAGGAGGAGGGCGACCGCCTGTCCGACGAGGAGTGCGTGTCGCTCGTGCGCGACGCGCTGAACGGCGGCATCGACACCACCCAGAGCGCGCTCGCACACGGCGTGCGGTTGCTCGCGGGGCATCCCGATCAATGGGCCGCCCTGGGCGCTGACGAGTCCCTCGCTCCGCGGGCTGCCGAGGAGGTTTTGCGCTTCGAGCCGGTCGCGCCCTTCACGACGCGCGTGATGCTCGAGGACGTCGAGTTCCGGGACATCACGTTCCCGACCGGCACCGTCGTGTTCGCCTCGGCGTGGAACGCGAACCGGGAGGCCGAGGGCGACGCGGACGCGGAGCGATTCGACATCACAGCCGAGCGCGGTGCGGCCAAGTCGCTCACGTTCGGCGCCGGGCCGCACTTCTGCATGGGAGCCAACCTCGCACGCGCCGAACTGCAGGAGGGCCTGGCGTTCCTGGCGCCGCGGATGCGCGGGCTCGAGCTGGACGGCGAGCCAGAGTACGACACGATCACCGGCCTGTACGGGATGCTCTCCCTTCCCGTGCGCTGGGCCGCGTAACCAGGTCACACCGCCCCTCCGGGGAGGGGTCGGCTCGGCGCCCTGCGGCGGATTTCCTCGCGACCCCCTCCGCTGCGGGCCGGTGATGGGGCCGCCCGTCAGCCTCCGCGAATGAAAAGCCGTTCATCCGGGTATACGCCCGGCGCTCAGGCTGGTCCACAGGGGGAGGGAAAGTGAAGGCAAGCGTCGGGTCTTCTTACGCTCGGTATGGCCGAGTCGGTTCTCTGCTGCTCGCGGCCCTGGTCGCGTCGGCTTGTGCTGTCGCGTTGCTGAACGGCGGCAACGCCGCGAGCGCGCAAGAGTCGCTCGACGCGCCCGGCGATGGCCTGCACGCCACGATCCGGACCACGTCGCACGGCATCCCGCACATCCTGGCCTCGAACTTCGCCGGCCTGGGCTACGGCTACGGCTACGTCGCGGCGAAGGCGAACATCTGCGTGCTGGCAGAGACCTACGTGACCGCCAATGCCGAGCGGTCGCGGTACTTCGGTCCAGACGCCACGTACACGCAGGGCGGCAACGGGGCCACCCAGACGAACCTCAACAGCGACTTCTTCTACCAGCGCATCAAGGACCGGGGCGTGATCGCGGACCTGCTCGCGCTGGAGCCCCCGCGCGGACCGCGGCCGGAGATCAAGGAGGGCGTGCGCGGCTACGTGGCCGGCTACAACCGCTGGCTGCGCGACACGGGCGTGGACAACATCGACGACCCGCGCTGCCAGGGCGCCTCCTGGGTACGGCCGATCACCGAGATGGACGCCTATCAGCGCTTCTACCAGCTCGGGCTGATCGCGAGCCAGGGTGTCGCAATCGACGGCATCGGCGGCGCGGTGCCGCCGGCCGGCGTCGGGCCGACCCCGCCCACGGGCGCGGAGCAGGCGGAGATGATCGGCCAGCTCGGCGAGCGCCTGCCGCTCGGCGGCATCGGGTCGAACGCCTACGGCCTCGGCCGTGACGCGACCGACAACGGCCGCGGGATGGTGCTCGGCAACCCGCACTTCCCATGGGACGGGTCGGAGCGATTCTTCGAGTCGCAGCTCACGATCCCCGGCAAGGTGAACGTCAGTGGCGCGAGCCTCTTCGGCGTGCCGATCGTGCTGATCGGCCACACCGATCGCCTCGCGTGGAGCCACACCGTCTCGACCGCGTACCGCTTCACCCCGTTCGAGCTGAGGCTCGTGCCCGGCTCGCCGACCACGTACCTGTACGACGGGCAGCCGCGGCAGATGAGGGCCGACCCGGTGACGGTCACGGTCAAGAACCCGGACGGGTCGCTCGGGACGCGCTCGCGCACGCTCTACTCGAGCCACCACGGCTCGATCCTGACGTCGATTCTCGGACTGCCGCTGTTCCCCTGGACACCGGCGACCGCCTGGGCCCTGGGTGACGCGAACGCCGGCAACTTCCGCTACCTGAACCACTTCTTCGAGACCAACATGGCCCAGAGCGTCAATGAGCTGCGCGAGATCCAGGAGCGCAACCAGGGCGTGCCGTGGGTGAACACGCTCGCCGCCGACCACGACGGCGACGCGTACTACTCCGACGTCTCGGTCGTGCCGCACGTGACCAACGAGAAGGCGGCCGTCTGCAACACCGAGCTGGGGCGCGGCACGTTCGAGGCGCTCGGCCTGCCGGTGCTCGACGGCTCCCTGTCGGCGTGTGAGTGGGGCAGCGACCCCGACGCGATCGAGCCCGGCATCTTCGGGCCCGGGAATCTGCCGAAGCTGATCCGCGGCGACTATGTGACGAACTCCAACGACAGCTACTGGCTGTCGAATCCCACGTCGCCGCTCGAGGGCTTCGACCGCATCATCGGCGATGAGCGCACCGAGCGCTCGCTGCGCACGCGGTCCGGGCTCGTGCAGGTCGAGCAAAGGCTTGGGGGCTTTGACGGATGGACCGGGGACAAGTACACGCTGCGCCAGCTCCAGGACACGGTGTTCCAGAACCGCCAGTACGCCGGCGAGCTGTGGCGCGACGAGCTGGCCACCTTCTGCGAGACGACCCCGACCATGACTGGCACCGGCGGACCGGTGGACGTGAGCGAGGCCTGCCCGGTGCTGCGCGCCTGGGACCTGAAGGACGACCTCGACAGCCGCGGGGCGATCCTGTTCCGGCGCTTTGCGAGCCTGGCGCTCGGCGCGGTGCCGGTGGCCGGCACGCCGGGGCTGTACACCACCCAGTTCAACGCCAACGACGCCGTGCATACGCCATACGGCCTGAACATCGCGAACCCAGCTGTCGAGCAGTCCTTTGCGGACGCCGTCCAGGACCTGCGTGACGCCGGCATCCCGCTCGATGCGCCGCTGCGCGACTGGCAGTACGAGCGCCGCGGTTCGGAGCGCATCCCGATCCACGGCGGGCCGGGCAGCGTGGGCGTGTTCAATGCGATCAACGTCCAGTGGACCGGCTCCGGCGCGAACGCGGGCTATTCCAACGTCCCGCACGGCTCGAGCTTCGTGATGACCGCGCAGTTCACCGACGACCCCGACTGCACGGTCGACGCGCGCACGATCCTCACGTACTCGCAGTCGACGAACCCGAACTCGCCGTACTTCGCCGACCAGACACGCATGTACTCCAACAAGGAGTGGGTGGACGAGGCCTACTGCGAGGACGAGATCGCCGCCGACCCGAACCTCGACATCCAGGACATCTCCGAGGGCGGGACCGGTTATCCGCGCCCGAAGGGCGCGAGCCCGATGCGCGTGTCGCTCGTACCGGCGTATGAGGGGTGCACGGCGCCGAACCGCACCCACGGGCCGCCGCTCGCGTTCCCGTCGTGCGGGCCTCCGGCGCAGACGTCCAACCTCACGGTAGGAACGCCCGACGCCAACGGGGCCGCCGCCAAATCGGTCGGATTCGTGCGGCTCGGCGTGAGCGTGGGCGATCCGGGACCGCCCGACGACTCCGACGTGGCGATCTCGGCGGTCATCAGCGACGTGCGCTGCGGTCCGCTGCAGGCGCCGGACAGATGCGGCGACCCGAACGCGGCCGGGCAGCGCGACTACGTCGGCGAGCTCGAGGCCACGACGATCTTCAGGGTGACGGACCGCCTGAACGGCGTCGATGGGAGTGGCGGCGAGGATGCCGCGACGGTGGTCGACTTCCCGTTCCCGGTCACGGTGCCGTGCTCGGGCACCCCGAATGACGTCGGCGGCGCGTGCGCGGTCGACACGACGGCGAACGCGGTCGTTCCCGGATTCGTGAAGGACGGCCAGCGCGCGATCGTCCAGCTCAGCCAGATCCATGTGAACGACGGCGGCCCGGACGGCCTCGCCGAGACGGCCGCCGGCAACCAGAAGTTCGCGGCGCAGGGCGTGTTCATTCCATAGCCCGGCAGGTTTAGGGCCGGCTGCCCGCGGCTAGCATCCGCGGATGCCCGCCCCCGTCACCGTCTTCGGCCCGCACCCGCTGCTCGCGGTCACGATCGAGCGGCGGGGCGAGAGCGATGAGGACGACGTGCACCTGCATCCTGCGGGCCAGGGAGTGTGGGTCGCGCACATGGCGGGCGAGCTGGGGGCGGACCCGGTGCTGTGCGGCTTCATCGGCGGAGAGACCGGCAAGGTCCTGCAACCGCTGCTCGACGAGCTGCCGGGCAGCCGCCGGCTGGTGAGCACGGCCGCCTGGAGCGGCTCCTACGTGATGGACCGCCGCTCGGGCGAGCGCGATCCGATCGCATTCGCCTGGAGCGCCGTTCCGACCCGGCACGAGATCGACGACCTCGTCTCGCTCACCGTGACGTCGGCGCTCGCGAGCGAGGTGCTGGTCCTGTGCGGGCCGGTGCCGTCTGAGTCGCTGCCGGTCGAGGTCTACGGCAAGCTGGTCGCGGACACACGCGCCGGAGACACGCGCACGATCGTCGACCTCTCACCGCCGCGGCTGAACAGCGCGCTGGAGGGCGAGCCGGACATCGTGAAGGTGAACGACTGGCAGCTCGCCGAGTTCGTCGAAGGCCCGGTTTCGACCGAGAGCGAGATGCGCTCGGGCGCCGCGGCGGTCCTCGATGCCGGAGCCCGCTGCGTGATGGTCACGCGCGGAGGCGACCCGGCGCTGATCGCCACCCGCGAGCACACCTGGGAGTTGATCCCGCCGCGCTTCGAGGAGGGCGCGCCGGAGGGCTCCGGCGACTCGATGGTGGGCGCGATGGCCGCCATGCTCGCGCAGGGGCGCTCACTCGAGGAGGCGCTGCGCTGGGGCGCCGCCGCGGGCGCGGCGAACTTCCTGCGCCACGGCCTGGGCACGGGCTCGCGGACGGTCGTCGAGGATCTGCTTCCACGCGTCGAGCTGCGCGAGCTCTGAGTGGACTCCGCGGTCCAGGTCATCGAAAACCAGGTGGGTAAGGGGATGTGATCGATGCCGCCGCGGGCCAAACGCTTTTGCGATTTGCCATGGCATAGATGGAAAATCGCAAAAGCGATTGCGGCGGGTGCCCCGGAGCGTCGAGCGTGCGCGTAAGCCCTGAAGGCGGGTCCTATCCCTAGTCGGCCTCCGGCACCGGCGCGAGCGGGGGTGTCACGGCCTTCCCTCCCAGGATCGCGGCGGGCCCGTCGCGGACCGTCCACTCCGCGTACGGCGCGAACGGCGGCAACTCGCGCAACCGAGCCACACCGTGACTGAGTTTCACCGGCCGCCCGGCTCGGGACGAGTGGGCGTCAGAGGCGAGCACGTGCACGAGGCCGAGGGCGGCCAGCTCGAGCATCACGGGCGCCGCCGGGCCCTCGGCGATCAGAGCCGCGGTCACCTGGATCAGCGCGCCCGCGGCGACCAGCGCCTCCATCCGCTCCCGGAAGTCGCCGCCGGCATGGCGCTCCGGGTGCGCGACGAGGATGCGGAACCCGCGCGCGGTGAGCGCATCGACGGCCAGCTCGAGGTGGTCGCTGAGCGGCCCCGGGCGCGGCTCGACCAGGATCCAGCCCCCTCCCCCCAGCGACACCCGTCGCAGGTCATCCTCGTCGAGCTGGTCGAGCATCGGCTCCGACACCTCGCCGCCGGTCACGACCCGCACGCCGACCCGCTGCCGCTCCAACTCGGCGTTGACCTGTGCCACCCGCTCCTCCAGCTCGCCGATCACCACCGCATGGCTGGGATGGATGTGAGGCGTCGCGGCGATCACCTCGATGCCGTCCGCGATCGCCTGGCGCGCCATGCCGACCGTGTCGTCGAGGTCGCGTGAACCGTCGTCGAGCCCCGGCAAGATGTGGCAATGGAGGTCGATCACGCCGGGCTCAGTATTCCCGGCTCCATGCTGGAATAGCCCAATGAAGCGAATCGTGCTGCTGTTCGCTGCCGTCCTCGCGCTCGCGGCCTGTGGCGACAATGGGAAGTCGACCTCACCCGAGCGCCTGCTGCGGGTCGGCGATGCAACCGTACGCGTCGAGGTTGCCGCGGACGAAGCGTCGCGGCAGCTCGGCCTCGGCGGCCGGGACTCGCTGGCGGCCGATCGCGGCATGCTCTTCGTGCTCGCCGACCGGTCGCCCGCGTTCTGGATGAAGGGCATGCGGTTCCCGATCGACATCATCTGGATCGACGCCGATCGCGTCGTGGACGTGAGCCCCAGCGTGCCGGCTCCGGCGGGCGCGAACGCGCCACTGCCGACCTACTCGCCGGATCGCCCGGCGGATCTCGCGCTAGAGGTGAACTCCGGGTGGGCGAAGCGTCACGGTGTCGCCCGCGGCGACAGGGTGCGGCTGCCCGAGATCGACCGCTCCGGATAGTCTCCCGCAGCGATGGCGAAGGATCTGAAGCTCGGGCTGAACACGGGCTACTGGGGCGCGGGCCCTCCGCCGGGCGTGGAAGAGGCGATCGCTGAGGCCGACCGGCTCGGCTTCGACTCGGTCTGGACCGCGGAGGCGTACGGCTCCGACGGACTCACTCCGCTGGCCTGGTGGGGCTCCAAGACTCAGAACGTGAGGCTCGGCACCGCGATCATGCAGCTGTCGGCGCGCCAGCCGGCGGCGGCCGCGATGGCCGCGATCACCATGGATCACCTCACTGGCGGCCGGTTCATCCTCGGCCTCGGCGTCTCCGGCCCGCAGGTGGTCGAGGGCTGGTACGGCATGCCGTTCGCCAAGCCGCTCGCCCGCACGCGCGAGTACGTGCAGATCATCCGCGACATCATCGCCCGCAAGGGGCCGGTGACGAGCGAGGGCCCGCACTACCCGCTCCCCTATCCCGACGGGACAGGGCTCGGCAAGCCGCTCAAGTCGACGGTGCACCCGCTGCGCGAGGACATCCCGATCTTCCTCGGCGCGGAGGGCCCCAAGAACGTCGCCCTGGCCGCCGAGATCTGCGACGGCTGGCTGGCCCTGTTCTCGCCGCGCAACGCAGGCTTCTACAAGGATGCGCTCGCGGAGGGCTTTGCGCGGCCCGGCGCCCGGCGCTCGTGGGACGACTTCGAGGTGGCAGCGACGGTGCCGGTGATAGTCCACGACGACGTCGAGGAGGCGGCCGACTTCGTCCGCCCCATGTACGCCCTCTACTTCGGCGGGATGGGCGCGCGCGGCGCCAACTTCCACCACGACGTCGCGGTGCGGCTCGGTTACGAGGCCGAGGCGAAGCAGATCCAGGACCTGTACCTCGAGGGAAAGAAGGACGAGGCCGCCGCCGCGGTCCCGACGAAGCTCGTGGAGGAGCTGGCGCTGATCGGTCCCGAGGACAAGATCCGTGACGATCTCGAGGCTTGGCGCGAGTCGATCGTCACCACGCTGGTGATCGGCGGCGATGCCGCCACCTTGCGCCGCGTCGCCGGGCTGGTGCTGGAGTGAGTCGTGTCCGTCGCCGCCTGCGCGGCCGGCCCGCCTGACAAAGCGTCAAGCGCCGCAGTTTGCGTGAAGTTCCGGGCGCGTCCCCTTACAACAGCTCGCAATTGCGGTTATCTAGATGTTCACCACCGACTCCGAGAGGGAGGTGAGCGATGGACACTCGAGAGAGAGCATTGCTGGCCACGGAGCTCGAGGACCTCGCCGACACGGGAGTCGCGATGAGCGCGATCGACTCACAGCTCGAAGGCCATGTGCTGTCGGGCGACGAGTACGACGAGATGTGGCTCTACGCATGGTCGCTGATGGAGGGGCGGGCCTCGCGGATTGTGGTCGGCACCGCCGGCGACTGGTACGGATACGCACCGGTTGAGGGGGGTTAGGGAGCACTACTGAGGGCGCGACCGATCTCGCGCCCTCATGTACCTTGGATTGGGCCCGCCCGGACGGCGGCGCACGATGTCCCACCCTCGCCCTCTCACACGCAGGATCACGCGCACGGCAGCGCTCGGCGCCGCCTGCTGCGCCGTGCTCTGTGCGCTCGCGAGTGCAGCGACCTTCCGCGGTGACGGCGGGCGCGACGTGCTGCGCGGCACGCCAAAAGGCGACCGCCTGCTCGGGCGCGCCGGAGATGACCGCCTCTTCGGCGGACGCGGACACGACCTGCTGGTCGGAGGCGCGGGACGGGACGTCGCTCGCGGCGGGCGCGGCAACGACAGGATTCGCATGCGCGACGGCGAGCGGGACCGCGTCACCTGCGGACGCGGCCGGGATCGTGCGGTGCTCGACTCCGCCGACAGGATCCTGGATGCGCGGCCCACGAATCCGAATGGACGCTGCGAAGACGTCAGACGGCCGGCCAAGCCCGATGCGTTCCTGGTTGCCGCCGGCGACATCGCCGATTGCAAGCCGGGCGCCGAGATCACCGCGAGTCTGCTGGACGAACTGCCCGGGACCGTCGCGGTCCTCGGTGACTCGGCGTACACCGATGGGACGCCCGATGAGTTCGCGCGCTGTTACGAGCCGACCTGGGGACGGCACAGGGCTCGCACCCGGCCGGCGGTCGGGAACCACGAATACGGCACCCCCGGCGCGGCAGGCTATTTCGGGTACTTCGGTGCGGCGGCGGGCGAGGCGGGCAAGGGCTGGTACAGCTACGACCTCGGCGCCTGGCACGTGGTGGCCCTCAACTCCAACTGCACCCACGTCGGCGGATGCCAGGCCGGGTCCGAGCAGGAGCGCTGGCTGCGCGCCGACCTGGCCGCGAACGCTGCAGAGTGCACGCTCGCCTACATGCACCATCCTCGGTTCAGCTCTGGCAACGTGCACGGCGGCAGCTCGGCGGTCGACCCGTTGTGGCGCGCGCTCGAGGCAGACGGCGCGGAGCTGGTGCTGGCGGGCCACGACCACACCTACGAGCGCTTCGCTCCACAGACGGCTGCCGGCGCGCTCGACGTCGAGCGGGGGGTCCGTCAGTTCGTGGTGGGCACAGGCGGGCGGCCTCTGTACTCGTTCGGCACACCCGAGCCGAACAGCGAGGTGCGCGACAGCACCACCTGGGGGGTGCTCCACCTCCGGCTGCGCGAGCGAAGCTACGACTGGCGGTTCGTGGGCCGGCCGGGCAGCTCCTTCGCCGACTCCGGCACCAGCTCCTGCCACTGACCGCGCCGGGGGTCCGATAGGCTCATACGGCCCCGGTTCAGCCACCTAGGAGAGAGGCAAATTCATGCCCGAAGCCGTGATCGTCGACGCAATCCGCACCCCCATCGGCCGCGCCTTCAAGGGCGCGCTCGCCGGCCTTCGCCCGGACGACACCGGCGCCTACGTCATCGACCAGCTGCTCGAACGCAATCCCGACGTGAGCCCCGAGTCGGTCGAGGAGGTGATCGCCGGTTGTGGGCTTCCCCAGGGCCTGCAGGCCTTCAACATCGGCCGCATCATGGTGCTGCTGTCCGAGCGGCTCCCGGACTCGGTCAACGGCGTGACAGTGTCGCGCTACTGCGCCTCGAGCCTCGAGGCGATCCGCGAGGCGGCGAACGCCGTCCGCGCCGGCGAGGGCGACACCTACGTCGCGGCCGGGGTCGAGTGGGTCAGCCGCTACAACGAGCGCCAGGAGGCGGCCGGCCTCGCCGACCAGAACGAGAAGCTCCAGGGCAACGACGGGCAGCCGAACGCCTACATCTCGATGGGCCTCACGGCCGAGAACGTGGCCGACAAGTGGGAGGTCAGCCGCGCCGACATGGACAAGTACGCGCAGCGCTCCCAGGAGCTGGCAGTGGCCTCGCAGGAGAGCGGGTTCTTCGACCGCGAGATCGTGCCGGTCAAGCTCCCCGACGGAACCGAGGTCGCGCGGGACGAGGGTCCCAGGGCGAGCTCGACGCTGGAGAAGCTGGCCGAGCTGAAGCCGGCCTTCCGCGAGGACGGGAAGGTGACCGCGGGCAACTCGTGCCCGCTGAACGACGGCGCCGCGGCCGTGCTGATCATGTCCGACACGCGAGCCAAGGAGCTCGGCCTGAAGCCACGGGCACGCATCGTCGCCTCGGCCACGGCGGCACTGGAGCCGGAGATCATGGGCGTCGCCCCGATCGGCGCGATCAAGAAGGTGCTCGAGCGCGCCGGCATGTCGATGGATGACGTCGACGTGGTGGAGCTGAACGAGGCGTTCGCCGCCCAGGTGATCCCGATCATGAGCGAGTGCGACATCCCGCTCGAGAAGCTGAACCCGCACGGTGGAGCGATTGCGCTCGGCCACCCGTTCGGCATGACCGGGGCCCGCATCATGACCACGCTCCTGAACGACCTCGAGTCCGACGACAAGACGATCGGCCTCGAGACCATGTGCGTGGCCGGCGGACAGGGCCAGGCCACGATCGTCGAGCGCCTGAACTGACTGCGTAGGACGAATTTCGCTCGCGCTCATGGGCGCGAGCGTCTAACAATGGAGATTGCCGGAAGCGCCATGGATGGCGCGCTCCGGCACCTCCCATATGACCACGGCACGGAAGCCAAGCTTCTCCATGCGTCTGCGCGCGCTCGCCGCCGCGCTGGCGACGCTTGCCGTGGTGGCAGCCAGCGCTCATGCCGCTCCGATCCACGGCACTCCGCTGGAAGACCGCCTGACCGGCACTTCGGCTGCCGACGACATCCGCGGCGGCGGCGGCGATGACGTGCTGTCGGGGCGCGGCGGCGCTGACGACCTGCAGGGCGGGACCGGCGACGACTCGATCTTTGGCATGGCCGGAGGCGACACGATCTCCGGCGGCCCTGGCGCCGACACGCTCACCGGCGACGGTGGCCCCGACCGGCTGTCGGGGGGTGCCGGGCGCGACACGATCCGCGCACGCAACGGCGGCCGGGACCGCGTCGACTGTGGAGCCGGGCGCGACACCGCCATTCTCGACGCACGTGACCTCGCGGTGCGGTGCGAGGTAGTTCGCCGCCCGCGGCCCGCCAAGCCCGCCAGCACAACGCCTCAGGTCACAGGTCCGTTGGCGCCTGCCACGGCCGGCGGCGGACTGCCGACTGCCGGTCCGGGCACCACGAGCGCGACGGACCCCGACCCACCCACGGACCCCCCTGCCGACCCGCCGGTCGACCCACCCGTCGACCCACCCGTGGACCCGCCACCGCCACCGGACGACTACCCGCAGCTGCTCGCCGCCGGTGACATCGCCGACTGCACCCCGGGCGCCGAGCAGACCGCCACGCTGCTGGACGACCTGCGCGGCACGGTCACGCCGCTGGGCGACACCGCATATCCGAGCGGCACGTACGAGGACTTCGCGAACTGCTACGACCCGACCTGGGGACGCCACAAGCACCGCACGCGGCCCGCGGTGGGCAACCACGAGTACGACACCGCCGGCGCTGTGCCCTACTGGGAGTACTTCGGCGACGCCGCGGGCGAGCCCGGCCAGGGCTGGTACAGCTACGACCTCGGCTCATGGCACATCGTGGTCCTGAACGGCAACTGCTCCGAGGTCGGTGGATGCTCCGAGGGGTCGCCGCAGTACGAGTGGCTGCGAGAGGATCTTGCCGCGAACCCGTCGCTGTGCACGGCTGCGTACTGGGACACTCCGCGCTACAGCTCCGGCCAGAGGCACGGCAACGACCTCAACTTCATACCGTTCTGGCAGACCCTGTACGAGCACGGCGTCGAGTTCGTGATGGGCGGGAACGACCATCACTACGAGCGCTTCGCTCCCCAGACGCCGTACGGGGACCTCGACCTCACGGACGGCATCCGGCAGTTCGTGGTGGGGACCGGTGGCCGCTTCCTGCGCCCGCTGACGGACACGCCGCCGCCCAACGGCGAGACCCGCGACAACACCACGCACGGCATCCTGCGCGTCGGTCTGCTCGACGAGAGCTACGAGTGGGAGTTCGTGCCGGTGGAAGGCGGCACGTACACCGACTCGGGCAGCACCGGATGTCATCTGAGGCCGACGACCGTCGGTCTCACAGGACTTTAGGCGGGGCGGAGCCCCTCGATATTCACTGAGGCCGACGACTCAGGCGCCGGCCGCCGCGCTCTCTATGTAGGGAGCCATCCGCGCGGCGACGTGATCCCACGTCTGGGATGACGTGACGGCGGCGTGCCCGGCCCGGCCCATGCGCTCCGCCTCCGCGGGGTTGCCGAGCAGGTCGATCAGGGCGTGCGCGAGCGGCGCGGGTTCACCGACCGGAGCGAGCAGCCCGGTCTCGCCCTCCGTGATGATCTCCGGGATCCCGCCGGAGTCGGAGCCGACGCACGGGAGCCCGTGACCCATCGCCTCGCGCAGGACGTTCGGGTACGGGTCGAAGATGGAGGGCAGCACGAAGACCGACGCACGCCGGTACAGGTCGGCGAGCGCCTCCCGGCCCGGACACGAATCCGAGCCACCGCACGCCCGGAGGCAGCTCGCTCGCCGGAGCGCTCTTGGGTCCGACGACCCACAGCTCCGCGCCGGGCAGCTCGCGGACCACCTTTGCCCAGGCCTCGAGCAGCGTCGGCCCGCCCTTGCGGGCGAACTGGATGCCGACGAACAGCGCCACCTGGGTGTCCCAGCTTCGCTGGGGTAGCTCGGCCTCGTAGATCGCCGTGCCGAACCCGACCCGCACCACCCGCCCGGGGTCGCAGCCGTAGTCGGCGATCATCGTGTCGCGCACCAGGTCGCTGGGCACGAATACGTACCGCGCATCGCGGCAGGTGAGTGCCTCGAGCTCGGCCCAGCGCCGGGACTGCCGCGCGGAGAGTGGCGCCCAGTCGGGAAAGTGACGCTTGGTCAGCGAGTACGTGTTGTCGGTGAACACGGTGTACGGATGCGCTGCCGGCCGGGTACCTGGCGCGAACAGCGTCTGGAGCTGGAAGATCACGTCGTACCGACCGCTCCACGACTCGAGCTGACGCTCGATGCTCTCGCTGCGCCGCCGGAAGCGCCACTCGTTGAAACCGGCACGTGCGCCCCACCCTCCGCGCTTGGGATGGAAGTGGCGCAGCATGTTCACGTAGTCCCCTACTGCCGGGCACGCTCGGGCGCATGCTGCCGACCAGGTCGAAGCGCCGGCCGAGCGCGTGGTAGACCGTCGCGAAACGGGCGGCCGTGTGCTCGTCCCGGGGGATCTCCTCGAGCGCGGCGCCGAGAATGCGCAAGTCGCTGGCCGGCTCGTGGCCAGATGCCGTCAAGGGGGACGCCTCCGTGGTCAGCTGCAGATCGTCTTAAACGTAACAGCAGGCGGGCGGGCGGCCGCTGGTGGGGCTGGCGGTTGCACCCCTGCGCGGATAACGTAGGGCCGGTTCCCCGATGGAAGCCTCGAACCTCCCCGCCCAGGCGCAGGCACGTCTCGACGAGACCCGCATCGCGGTGCGCGGTGTCGGGCTTCCGGTGCTCCAGGCCGGGCCGCGCGAGGCTCGCGAGGCCGTGGTGTTCGTGCACGGCAACCCCGGCTCCGGAGAGGACTGGAGGAGCCTGGTGGAGCAGGCCGGCGGCTTCGCGCGCGCGGTGGCACCGGACATGCCCGGGTTCGGCCGCGCGGACAAGCCGCGCGCCTTTCCCTACTCCGTCGCCGGCTATGCCGAGTTTCTCGACGGGGTGCTGGGAGAGCTGGGCATCGATCGCGTACACCTCGTGGTGCACGACTTCGGCGGCCCCTGGGGTATGGAGTGGGCAGCTCGCAACCCGTCCCGGGTCGCGAGCACGGTGCTGATCAACACCGGCGTGCTGGTCGGCTACCGCTGGCACATCCTCGCGCGGATATGGCGTACCCCCGTACTTGGCGAGGTGTTCCAGGCCACCGCGACCCGGCCGCTGTTCCGGCTGCTGACGAACCTCGGCCAGAAGCGCAAGCTGCCGCGGAGCTTCCTCGATCATGCATACGACGTGAACTTCACGCGCCCGACGCGCCGAGCGGTTCTGAAGCTCTACCGCGCGACCTCCGATCCCGACGGGGACGGCCGTCGCCAAGCCGAGGCCCTGCGCCCCCACGACATCCCGGCGCTCGTCGTGTGGGGCGCGCGCGACCCCTACATCGGAGTCGAGGCTGCGTCCAGACAGCCGGACGCTTTTCCACGAGCGCAGGTCCACGTGTTCGAGGACTCCGGCCACTGGCCCTTCGTCGACGACCCGGAGCGGACAGCACAGGTCGTGATCCCGTTCCTGCGCGAGCAGGCCACCTCCACCTCCTGAAAGGACACCCTGCATGACCACTGCCACCGCCAACCGCCAGCTCCGCCTCCGCCGAGCGGCCCGACGGCAGGATCGACGAGCGCACCTTCGAGACGGTCGAGGAGGCGATGCCCGAACCGGGCCCGGGGCAGGCGCTGGTGCGCAACCTCTACCTGTCGATCGACCCGACGAACCGTGCCTGGATCGGCGAGGAGCCGACCTATCTGCCACCGGTCGGGATCGGCGAGGTGATGAGCGCGGTCGGCCTCGGTCGCGTCGTGTCCTCGAACTCCGACGAGTACCCGGAGGGCGCGCTCGTCACGGGACTTGTCGGCTGGCAGGAATACACGCTCGCCGGCGGAGAGGGAATTCCCCTGACCGTCCTGCCGGATTTGGAGCTCCCGATCGAGTGCATGCTCGGCGCACTCGGAGTCACCGGGATCACGGCCTGGTTCGGGGTCGAGGAGATCGGCATGCCGCAGGAGGGAGAGACGTTCGTCGTGTCCGCGGCGGCAGGGGCGGTCGGCTCGGTGGCGGGCCAGCTCGCGAAGCTCCGCGGCGCGCGGGTGGTCGGGATCGCGGGAGGCGCCGAAAAGTGCGCCTGGCTCGTCGACGAACTGGGGTTCGACGCAGCGGTGGATCGCCACGACGCGCAATGGCGCGAGCAGCCTGCGGGAGGCCTGCCCCGACGGCGTCGACGTCGATTTCGAGAACGTCGGCGGAGAGATCATGCAGGCGGTCTTCGGGATGCTGAACCTGAACGCGCGCGTGCCGCTCTGCGGCCTGATCTCCGAGTACAACGACGATCCGCAGCCAGGGCCGAACCTGCGGCGCGTGCTGTGAACCGCGTCCTCATCAAGGGGTTCATCGTGCTCGACTGGTTCGACCGCTTCCCGGAGGCGATCACACGGCTCGGCGCGCTCGTCGCGGAGGGCAAGGTCAAGGACAGGCACACGATCGTCGAGGGACTCGAGCGCGCCCCCGAGGCGTGCAACATGCTGTTCGACGGCGACAACGTGGGCAAGTTGATCGTGAAGCTCGAGGAATAAAAACGGCTGATTTGCAAGCAAATCGACCGGTCGCGGGCAGGACGGCGCCTGGTTCAAGGCTTCCGGGAGTGATCCAGGCGCTGCTGTACGCGCGCGACCCGGTCGGTTTCCTGGAGCGTTACCAACGCCGCTACGGAAACGTGTTCAGTCTTCCCTTTCCCGCCTTCGGCAGGCTGGTGTACGTCGCCGACCCGGAGCTGGTGAAGCAGGTCTTCACCGGTGACCCGGCGACGCTTCATGCGGGCGAGGCGAATGCGCGGGCGCTCGAGCCGGTGGTCGGGCGATTCTCACTGCTGACGCTCGACGGCGCCGACCACATGCGCCAGCGCAAGCTGCTGCTGCCGCCCTTCCACGGCGAGGCGGTGCAGCGCTACCGCGACCTGATCGCCGAGATCGCGGCGCAGGAGGTGGCGAGGTGGCCGGTGAGCCGTCCGTTCCCGTTGCGGCCGCGCATGCAGGCGATCACCCTGGAGGTGATCCTGCGGGCCGTCTTCGGCGTGCGCGAAGAGGAGCGCCTCGAGAGGTTCCGCACGTTGCTCCCGCAGCTGACCGACTCGACGGGCGTGCAGATGTGGCTGCCGTTCCTGCGGCGCGACCTCGGGCCACGGAGCCCGTGGGGCCGGTTCCTCCGACTGCGGGCCGCGGTCGACGAGCTGGTCTATGACGAGATCCGGCGCCGTCGCGCCGAGCCCGATGCCGCCGAGCGCGGCGACGTGCTCTCGCTGATGATCGGCGCGCGCCACGAGGACGGCAGCCCCATGTCGGACCGCGAGCTGCGGGACGAGCTGATGACGCTGCTGACCGCCGGGCACGAGACCAGCGCGACCGCGCTCGCGTGGGCGTTCGAGCGGTTGCTGCGCAATCCCGAAGCGATGCGCTCCCTGATCGCCGAGGTCGATACGGGCGGCGACGAGTACGCGGAAGCCGTCGTGAAGGAGACGCTGCGCCTGCGACCGGTGATCACCGACGTCGCGCGGCTTGCCAAGACCGACGTGCAACTCGGAGAATGGACCGTGCCCGCCGGCTCGATCGTCGTGCCGGCCATCGCGCTCGTGCAGCTCATGCCCGAGGTGTACGAGGACCCCTACGAGTTCCGGCCGGAGCGTTTCCTCGACGGACAACCCGCACCGTACACGTGGATCCCGTTCGGCGGGGGCGTGCGCCGGTGCATCGGCGCCGCGTTCGCGCAACTCGAGATTCGCACCGTGCTGCAGACCGTCGTGGCGCGCGCGGAGCTCCGCGCGCCCGACCCGCGTCCGGAGCGCACCCGTCTGCGCAACGTCACCCTCGTGCCGCGGCGCGGCACGGTCGTCGTGATGGACGCCCGGCGCAAGGTTGCGGAGCCGTCGGCAGCCTCCCCGACGTACGCCTGAGCGGAGCAGCGCAGGCCGGCCGGTTCACCGTTGAGGCCCATACTTGCAACTTACTCAGGGGTCAGTATTATCTGCGATTCGTCGCCCGACGGCTTCCTTGGGAGGGGAGTTCGCTGGCTCAGGTTCCGTACATTCACTGCCCGCAGTGCCGGTTGACGGTCTACGGCGGCATCGCCTACAGCGACGAGAAGCGCTGCCCGCGGTGCGAGGCCGGGATGTTGCAGAGCCCGCGGCCGTTGTTCCGCTCGTTCACGCTCGACGGCGGCCGCCCCAAGGCGGCCTCCGAAGGGCACGGCAGCCAGTTCGCCGGCGGAAGCGGCTGAGCGGAGCCGTTCGCGTGCCTTCGGCGCGCAAGCGCGCCGTCAGCAAGTTCGTCACCCGCCGGTTCGTGAATCCCGTCATCCGGCGGCTGCTCGAGCGTGGCCTGATGCCCCGCTCTCACGCGCTGCTCGAGACCACCGGGCGCAAGAGCGGCCTGCCGCGCCATGTGCCGGTCGGGAACGGGTTGCGCGGGAGCGAATTCTGGATCGTCACCGAACACGGGTACCACGCCGACTACGTGCGCAACATCCAGCAGGATCCGCGCGTGCGCGTGAAGGTCGGGCGGGAGTGGCACAGCGGGACGGCGCACGTCCTGCCGGACGACGACCCGCGCGAGCGCATGCGCATGCTCGGGCGCCCACTGAACGACGCGCTCGTGCGAATGGTGGCCTCGGAGCAGCTGGTCGTGCGCGTGGACCTGGAGACGTAGCCCCATGGCCGGATCCGCGCCGGCGGCTGGTCGTCGACGCGATGAACGTGATCGGCAGCCGTCCCACCGGCTGGTGGCGGGACCGGCGGGGCGCGATGACCCGGCTCGTGGAGGAGCTCGGCCGGTATGCGGAGGCCACCGGCGAGGATGTCACCGTGGTGCTCGACTCGGATCCGTTCGACCTCGACGCGCCGCGGACTCGACGTCCGCTTCGCGGGCCGCGCCCGCGACGCGGCCAGACGACGCGATCGTGACTCTGGTCGGCGCGACGACGCGCGGCCAGGTCGCTCGTGGTGCGACGTCGGACGGCGCCTTGGTGGCACCGTGTCCGCGCACCTGGGGCGCGCACGATCAGTGCCGGCGCCCTGCGGCGCCGGCTCGACGAGCGGGAGCGCGTAGCGCGTAGGCTCCGCCAGGGACGTGAGCGACACCGAGGACCTGCGCTCCGAGCAGGAGCAGAAGAAGGCGGAGGAAGAGCGCCGCGCGCGCCAGTCGGAGTCCGAGGAGGACACGAAGACGCACGTCCGCCGAGCCGAGAGGTCCGAGTACCTGAAGGAGAAGCTCGAGGAACGGGCCCGGTCGGAGCGCGAGCAGTGACGGTTGGCTGAGCACCCGGCCCGCGGCGACCGGACCGCGTTGCTCGTGATCGACATGCTGAACACGTACGAGCACGACGACGCCGACCGGCTCGCCGAGAGCGTGCGTGCGGCGGTCCCGCAGGTCGCGGCGCTGATCGAGCGCGCGCGCGACCGGGAGATGCCGATCGTCTGGGTGAACGACAACTACGGCGACTGGAACTCATCCGCGCAGAAGCTGGTGGGCGCGGCGCTCGACGGCCGCCATCCCGACCTGGTGGAGCCCGTGCTCCCCGCCGACGACGACATGTTCGTGCTCAAGACCCGCCACAGCGTGTTCTTCTCGACCCCGCTCGAGTATCTGCTGGAGAGCATCGACGTGGGCCGGATCGTGCTCGCCGGACAGGTGACCGAGCAATGCATCCTCTACAGCGCCGTCGACGGATACGTGAGCCACTTCGAGGTCGCGGTACCGCGCGACGGCGTCGCGCACATCTACGAGCACCTCGCGAAGTCCGCGCTCGAGATGATGGAGCGCAACATGCATGCCGAGATCGTCGCTGCCCGCGATCTGCGCCTGGGCTAGTCTGCCGAGAACCCGAACGGAGGAGGCTCGATGGCACTCGACGTGGCCGCTTTCAAGCAGACGCAGCGCAAGATCTGGTCGTCTGGCGACTACCCCGACATCGCCCGCCTGATCGAGTCGGCAGCGGAGCACCTGGTCAGGGCGGCCGACGTGCGGCCGGGGCACGACGTGCTGGACGTGGCGACCGGCAGCGGCAACGTGGCATTGCTGGCGGCCCAGCAGGGCGCGAATGTGACCGGGCTCGACATCACCCCGGAGCTCTTCGAAGCCGCACGCTCCCGGGCCGCGGAAGCCGGCGTTGAGATCGAGTGGATCGAGGGGGATGCGGAGGAGCTGCCCTACGAGGACAACTCGTTCGACCGCGCGCTCTCGGCCTTCGGCACGATGTTCGCGCCGCGGCAGGAGCGGGCCGCCGCCGAACTGGTGCGCGTGACCAAGCCGGGCGGCGTCGTCGCGGTCGCCGCATGGACCCCTGAGGGAACCAACGGCCAGATGTTCCAGACAGTCGCGTCCCACATGCCTCCGCCCCCGCCCGAGCTGAAGCCGCCATCTCTGTGGGGCGACGAGGAGCACATCCGCTCGCTGTTCGAGCCGCTCGGCGTCGAGCTCGAGTTCGAGCGCGGGCAGGTCGACTTCGAGGACGACTCGGTGGAGAAGTGGCTCGTCTACGGCGAGGAGAAGCTGGGGCCGATGGTGATGGCCCGCGCAGCGCTCGAGCCGCAGGGCAAGTGGGAGGCGCTGCGCGCCGATCTGGCGGCGCTCTACGAGCGCGAGAACAAGGCCACCGACGGCTCCTTCCGGGTCGAGCCCGAGTACCTCGTGACGATCGCCCGCGTGCCGGCGGCGTGAGCGGCCGTCCGAACCTCGACTCACCCGACTTCGACGAGCCGCGGGAGCGCGACGGCTTCCGCTGCCGGCGCGCCCGGATCGGGAGACAGGCCGGTAGCGAGCGGCTCGGCGCGAGCCTGTGGGCGCTGCCGCCCGGCCAGGCCGCCTACCCGTACCACTGGCACTACCAGGAGGAGGAGCTGCTCGTTGTGCTCGAGGGAGCCCCGACCCTGCGGACGTCCGACGGCCGACGGCGGTTGGAGCGGGGCGAGGTGGTGTCGTTTCCGACCGGCGAGGCCGGCGGCCACCAGGTGCATGAACGACACCGAGGAGGAAGTGCGGTTCCTGGCGTTGAGCACGCAGGGCGAGCCGGACCTCGTGATGTACCCGGACTCGGGCAAGCTGGGAGTGTTCGAGCGCCTGCCGCAGGGCGGCGGGCTGTACAAGCTCTTCCGGCTCGAGGACGCGGTGGACTACTGGGAGGGCGAACAACCGCCCTCCGCGCCCGGCTAACCGCTGAGCGCGTCCTTCGCCTTCTCCAGCGGGCCCTTGCCGATCTCCGGGACCGCCTCGGCGACCTCCTCCATGCCGCCGCGGATCACGGCCAGCTCCCGCTCGACGCGCGCCATCCTGCGCGTCCAGCCGGTCGAGCTTCTCGTTGAACCCGCGCAGCTCGTCGAGCGCCCGCTGGAGCCGCTCGTTGGCGACGTCGAGCTTGTCCATCTTCGCGTCCATCGACTTCGACGTGCGCGGCGAGGTCATCGTTGGTTGCGACCAGCTCCCGCATCAGCTCCTTCATCTCGCCGATGTCGTCCAGCAGGCGCCGCGGCACGCCGGGCAGCAGCATCAGGTCGCGGATCATTCGACCCTGTTACCCGCTTCTCGCCGGGTTAGACCCGCGGCGAGGGAACCTGCTCGCCCGCGGGCTCAACGCCGAAAGGCGATACTGCGCCGATGCCTCCGCGCCGGCGCCCAAAGTCTCGCCCGCTGCTCGTCGTCGACGCCCCGTCGCTGCTGTTCCGCGCCTTCTACGGCCTGCCGCGCTCGATCAAGGGAGCCGGAGGACGGCCCGGTGAACGCGCTGCTCGGCAGCGTGAACATGATGCTGCAGGAGGTCGGCGCCCACGACCCGCGCGCGGTCGTGATGGCCTTCGGCCAGGACGCCGCCGACTACCGGGTCGAGCTGTTCGAGGACTACCACGCCGACCGCGAGCCGATGGAGGACGACATCGGGCAGCAGTTCGACCAGGCGCCCGAGCTGTACGCGGCGCTCGGCTGGGAGAGCGCCGCGGTGCCGGGACTCGAGGCCGACGACGTGCTGGGCTCCTTCGCGCTGGCCGAGCAGGACGCGGGCGGCACCGCCCTGATCCTGACCGGGGACCGGGACATGTTCCAGTGCGTCAACGACCGGTGCACCGTGCTCTTCCTGCGCACCGGCGGCCGGGGTGCGGACGTCGTCGACGAGCCCGAGGTGCACAGGCGCTACGGCGTGGCGCCGGCGCTCGTGCCCGACCTGATCGCGCTGCGCGGCGACCCCTCCGACGGCATCCCGGGCGGGCGCGGCATCGGGCCGAAGACGGCGGCCGACCTGCTGCAGCGCCACGGCTCGCTGGAGGGTGCGATCGCGGGCTGGGCCGGTGAGAGCCCGCGGGTGCGCGCGGCGCTGCACGGGCAGGCCGACGAGCTGCGTGACTTCAAGGAGATCGCGACGCTGCGCAAGGTCCCGGTCGAGCTGCCGCCCGACCGCCCGACGGACCACATCGGCGGCGCGGCGGCTGCCCGTGAGCTGGGCATGAACCGCCTCGCCGAGCGGCTCGAGAAGCTGCACCAGCGTTGAGGGGCGTTGCAGCGTGCGGCCGCGGGGCGTTAGCCTCGCGCCTGTGAACGAGATCCTTCCCGGCGTCTGGCACTGGACGGCCTTCCACGAGAAGATCAAATCCGACGTCAGCTCCTACTTCGTGGAGCGCGCCGCCGCGCTGATCGACCCGATGCTCCCTCCGGACGGCATCGAGGCGTTTCGCGGCCGCCGCCCCGAGGTGATCCTGCTCACCAACCGCCACCACTACCGTCACAGCGACCGGTTCACGGAGGAGTTCGGGTGTCCGGTGCTCTGCCACGAGGCAGGCCTGCACGAGTTCAAGGGCGGCCCGCCAGTCAAGGGATTTGCATTCGGCGACGACGTCGCCAACGGTGTGCTGGCGCTCGAGGTTGGCGCCCTCACCCCCGAGGAGACCGCTTTCCACGTCGACGCGGGCCCCGGCGCGCTGTCGTTCGGGGACGCGATCGTGAACTTTCCTGACAGCGGGCTCGGGTTCGTCCCCGACAAGCTCATCGGTGACGACCCCGAGGCGGTGAAGGAGGGCCTGCGCGAGTCCTTCCGGCGGCTGCTTGCGCATGACTTCGCCGCGCTTTTGATGGCGCACGGCGACCCGATGCCGAGCGGCGGGAAGGCCGCGCTGATCCAGTTCACGGCCGCCGGCTGACGGTTACCCCACCGCCGCAGCCGGGTAGGAGCCCGAAGTGAAGCTCGAGCAGCCGACCGAGCCGACTCCCGTGCCATCACCCGTGCCCGGGCCCGTGATCGTGCCGGAGCCGACGCCTCCGCCGATCCCCGAGCCGACGCCTCCGGCCGTGCCGGAGCCCTATCCGCCCGCCGGGGCAGCGACCCGCCTCGAGCATCCCACCCCCGCGCCGCCGACGCCGCGCCCAGACCCGGGCCCGGTGCCCCCGTCGCCCGACCCCGCGCCGCCCACACCACGGCCGGATCCCGGGCCGCCGATCGACCCGCAGCCGATTTAGTGCCGGGGGCCGGGCTTGACCGGGGCCCCGCCCTGCGGTAGACCAGCCCCGGGGATGGACGAGATCGGCCGCGAACTCCCGCGTCGTATTCGCAAAGCCGTTGCCTTTGTGGCCGCCGTGACGGTTGTCGCCGGGCTGCTGGCGCCGCGCGCCGAGGCGATCACCGTGCCGCCGGGGTTCGACGACCAGCACGTCGTGACCGTGACCCGCGCGACCGCGCTCGCGTTCACACCGGACGGGCGCATGCTGGCCACCGGAAAGGACGGGCCCTTCATGTCGTGCCGCCCGGGGCGGCCCCTCAAGTCGCGCTGGGCATCCGGCAGAAGACGTGTTTCGACAGCGAGCGCGGAGTGCTCGGGACGGCGGTCGACCCGCTGTTCGCCCAGAACCACTTCATCTACCTCTATTACACGTTCAAGAAGTTCGGAGTCTGCGACCGCAACACCCCGACGGCGCCGGTGAATCGCGTGTCACGGTTCGTCCTCCCTGACACGAACGTGATCGATCCTGCGACCGAGACGGTCCTGATCGACAACATTCCCTCGCCGGACGGCATTCACAACGCCGGCGACCTGGGCTTCGGCCAGGACGGCTATCTGTACGCGAGCGTCGGCGACGGAGGCTGCGACTTCCGCGGCGACAGCGGCTGCTCTCTCCTGAACGACGCCGCGCGCGACCTGGCCGGTCTGTCCGGAAAGCTGCTGCGCGTCACGCGCGACGGTGCATCGCCGCCCGGCAATCCGTTCATGGCGGGGCCTGACGTTCCCTGCCGGCTCACCGGCTCCACCAATCCGCACGAAGCGCTGCACCGAGATCTACGCCAGCGGCCTCCGCAACCCTTTCCGGTTCGCATTCGACCCGGGCAGCACACGGCTCAACATCAACGACGTCGGCGAGGCCAAGTGGGAGGAGGTCGACCGCGCCGCGCCGGGGGCCGACTACGGCTGGAACGTGCGCGAGGGACCGTGCGTGCGCGACTCGCGCACGAACTGCGGCCCCCCGCCGGCCGGCATGACCAACCCGATCCACTCCTACGACCACCTCTCCGGCTGCACCTCGATCACCTCGGGTTCGTTCGTGCCGGGCGGGGCGTGGCCCGTCGCAGCACGACGGCGCGTACATGTACGGAGACCTCGTGTGCGGAAAGCTCTTCGAGCTGACCGAGCAGCCCGGTGGCGCGACGTCCGTGCAGGAGTTCGGGACCGGGATGGGCAACCTGATCGACTCTGCATTCGGGCCGCACGGCACGACGCAAGCCCTGTACTACATCTCCTGGGGGCAGTACCCGAACGACTCGATCCGGCGGATCTCCTACGTGGGCAACGCGAACCGCAGCCCCGAGGCGGTCGCGGACGCCACGCCCCGCTCCGGGCCCGTGCCGCTCCAGGTCCAGTTCGACGGCGGTGAGAGCACCGACGCGGACGGCGACACGCTCACGTACGACTGGGACTTCGGCGACGGCTCCGCGCACGCGAGCGGGGCGAGCGTGAGCCACACGTACACGCAGGCCGGGATATTCACCGCGACGTTGACCGTGTCGGACGGCCGTGGCGGCCAGGACACCGCGACGGTCAGGATCCGCCCGGGCAATGAGCCTCCGGCGGTGACCATCTCGAGCCCGGTGGCGGGACAGCGGTTCTCGGTCGGCGAGACGATCGCGCTGACGGGCTTCGCGAGCGACCCCGAGGACGGGCCGCTACCCGGGAGCGCTCTTGAATGGGTGGTGATCCGCCATCACGACACGCATACGCACCCATTCCTGCCGCCCACCGCCGGGGAACACGTGGACATCGAGGGTCCCACCCCCGAGGACATACACGCCACGGCGACGAGCTACCTCGAGGTGATGCTGACCGCGACGGATTCCGACGGGCTCAGCACGACGCTCAGCCGCAACCTGCTGCCGCGCACCGTGGACGTGACCTTCGCGACCGAGCCGCCGGGCATCGAGCTGGAGGTCGCCGGGAGCCCCGTCGTCGGTCCCACGACCGTGACGTCATGGGAGGGCTGGCGCATGCCGGTCGTGGCCCCCGACCAGGCCGAGAGCCGGAGGCACCGGCGTCACGTTCGTCTCGTGGTCGGACGGGGGAGCGCGTGCCCACGAGGTCACGACCCCGGCCACCGCTGCGACCTACACCGCTCGGTTCACCGACTCGTACGCCCGCCCGCAGGGAGCGACTCCCGCGCGGTTCTCGTTCGTGGTCGCATACCCGCGCTGCGACGCGCCCGACGGGGTACACGGGCCTCCGCTCGATTACGCGTCGTGCGCGGATCCCGTCCCGGAGTCGCACCGCCTCACCACCGGCACACCCGATGCGAACGGCCGGGGAGCGAACTTCGTCGGCAAGATCCGGCTCGCGGTGAGCCCCGGCGATCCCGGGACGCCTGCCGACGAAGCCGACGTGAACCTCGTCGTGGCGTTCTCCGACATACGCGAGGCGCCGACACTGGACGACTACGCCGGCGAGCTGGATGTGAACGTCGGGCTGCGGATCACCGACAGGCTGAACGGGACCGGGGCCGAGACGACCGAGGCGGGGACGCTCACCGACCAGGCGCTGCGGGCGACAGTCCCATGCACGGTCACGGTGGACACCGAGGCGGGCAGCACGTGCGAGCTGAACACCACGCTCGAAGCGCTGGTCCCTGGCGTGGCGGTCGAGGGTCGGCGCGCGATCTGGGAGGTGGGTCAGCTGACCGTCAACGACGGCGGGTCTGACGGCGACGCCGATACGAGCGGCGACAACACGCTGTTCGCAACGCCGGGGATATTCATCCCCTGACGCTCGTCCCCGCCGGCGCGCCGTATGTGTGCCAGTAGAGGACCGGCCCGCCCCCGAAGGCTCCGCGTTCGCGCAGCGCCATCAGTGCAGCGACCGCCTTCGCCGTGTAGACCGGGTCCAGCTGCAGGTCCTCGCGGCGGTGGGCGAGGTCCCGCGCGCCCTCTGCCTCCGGTGTGCGATGCCCGTACCCGGCCCCCAGCCACCCATATTCGATGTCGAGCTCGGAAGCGGCGACCGGCCTCACACCCACGTCGGCGCCGCGGCGGCGCATCAGAGCCATCGCGCGGTTGGCCAGGCGCGCGACCGTCCGGGCGTCGACCGGCGTGCGGTCGTTGACGACCACGCCCACCACGCGGGAGCGCAGGCCGGCGATCCGAAGCCCAGCGGCCAGGCCCGCCGCCGTGCCGCCCGACCCGAGCGCCACGACGACGTGCGAGGGCTCGGGGAGCTCGCCACGCGCGACCTGCTCCGCCAGTTCGAGCGCGCCCTCCACGTAGCCCAGGCAACCCAGGGGGGAGGACCCTCCCACGGGCAGGAAGTACGGCAGCCTGCGGTCGCGAAGGTCCGTGTGGCGCAGGAGTATCCAGGGCGCCGCCAGATAGGTGCGGAACTTCCCGCGGGTCCGGTAGACGTGTGCGCCGGAACGCCGGATGCGCTCCACCTGGCTGCGCACGTGCTCGTCGAGCGGCTGATCCACCAGGGCAAGCGCCGTGCGAAGCCCCCGCTCGCGCCCCCACACCGCCGTGGCCAGCCCGTGGTTCGTGGCCAGCCCGCCGACCGTCACGATCGTCCGCCGCCCGCGCGCCTCCACGTCGGGCAGGATCCACTCCAGCTTGCGCACCTTGTTGCCCCCGTGTGGAGCGCCGTAAGCGCCGTCGTCCTTCAGCCACACCTCCGGACCGGGGCCCGGGGCCAGCGCCCGCAGCCGGCGCACCGGGGACGGCGACTCTCCCAGCCGTACGTATGGAACCGTTTCGCGAAGGGAGGGAAAGCGCTCGTGGAGGAGGGCGGTCACCCGCCGCCGGCGGGTGCGATCGCGTCCAGCGCATCGGCCTTCGTCGCATGAGTGCTCGCGCGCACCAGGCGCTCGTCCTCGAACTCGTACACGATGTGGATCTGGAAGTCGGAGATCCCGCCGCCTCCCCTGAGGCGGAAGCTGCCGGAGGTCACAATCGCTTCGCCCTCCTCCTCCAGGGAGTAGAGGCGGGCCTCCGAGATGTGTTGCTCGCCCTGGAACTCGTTGAAGAACGCGAGCAGCTCCTGGCTGGTCAGCACCCGCCCACCGGCTGTATGCGGGATCCACTCCATGTCCGGATCCGTGAGCGCAAGCGCCGCCTCGAGGCCGCCATCGGCGACAGCCTCCCAGAGCCGGCGTACCAGCCTCACTCGGCTTTCTGTTGGTGGCATCAATGGTCTCCCGGACCGGCGCAACGGGTTCTGACTGTATTCGACAGCCCTCCGTCGGGACAGGCCGAGCGCCCCATTGTTGACACAGTGACGAGAACACGGTCGGATCAGCCATCGCGGAAAAGCCCGCGGGGCGCGCTCGGACGTGGTCGAGCGGCGAGCATGACGCCGCTCCGCAGCCGACGCCCTAAAGTTGCCATATGCGCAAGCTGGACCTGCGCCGGCACGCCCCGGTGATCGTGATCGTGTTGCTGGTCGTGGCGCCGCTCGCGATCTGGGCGGCGACGTCCGGTGGGAGCGGGGACGGCGACAAGCAGGGGCTGATCGTGGAACGCGGGGTGTCGATCACCGGGGAGCCGGAGCTGGTCCTGTCGATCGCCGGCGACGTGGAGGTGACCAGCGGGGCGTCCAGCGTCACGGTCGAGTGCGTCGACAAGGACGGCAAGACGCTGATCAAGGGCACCCAGCCCTGGCCGTTCATCGAGGAGCCGGGGTATCCGTACCCGCACGTGCATCAGGTCGACTCGCCCGAGAAGGTCGAAGGCGCGCGCCGGTGCCGCGTGCTGGGCACCAACGCGAGGCTCGAGGCAAAGGTGCAGTGAGGAATGATGTGAGGCGTGCGGTGGCGCTGGCGCTCGCGGCGCTCGCCATCGCGCTGGCGCTGCCGGTCGCGGGCGCGATCGCGACGGAGCAGCAGCCGGCCGGGACGCAGACCACCACCTCTTCGCAACCGGCCAAGGACAGCGGCGACGACGGCGGCGTCCCGATCTGGGCCGGGATCGGCCTGCTGCTGCTGGCGGCCGTCGCCGGCTCCGCGGCCGCCCGCGCGCGCAACCGGCGCCGCATGCGCGACTACATGGCCGACCAGTAGTGGCCGACCAGTAGTCAATCGTCGAGCCGCGGAGGTTGCGCCCGGTCCCGCACGGCTAATGATCCTGGCCAGAAAGCCGATTCATTAGCGGTGGAAACGAGGGCATCCACAGGAGGCGTCGAGGTCTCCCCCGAGCACCTGCGCGCCCAGATGGTCAAGGCCGGCGTCTGGCTGACCATCGCGTCATGCGTGGCCGGGGCGCTGTACGCCCTGGCGACCTGGGACGACAGCAACCGTGGGTTGCTGCTCGCCCTGTTCGGGTTCGGGATCGCGACCGCGCTCGCGATTCACCTGGTGCGGCCGGAGCGGCTGTTGCGCAGCCGCTACGCCGACGCCTTCTTCGTCACCTGGAGCCTGTCGGTGATCGCCCTGACCGCGATCGGCGTGGCGGCCGACGACGGCGCCCGCAGCCCGCTGACGTTCGTGTTCTTCCTGCCGATGGTGTATGCGGCGGTCTTCTATCCCCTGCGCCTGTTCGTGCCGATCGGCGCGGCCGACATGGTCGCCTTCGTGGTGGTCGCAGACCTGTACGGTCATCCGGAGCCGACATACGTGGCCTTCATCGCCGCGTGCCTGGCGTTCTCGGCGGTCCTGTGCGCGTGGCAGGCGCAGAATCACGACCGCCATCGCGAGCGCCTGACGCTGATCTCGCGCACGGACCCCCTCACCGGCTGCCTCAACCGGCGAGGGTTCGAGGAGCGGGTGACGGCCGAGCTGGATGCGGCGACGCGCTCAGGCCGCTCCCTCGGACTGGTGCTGTTCGATCTGGACAACTTCAAGGCCGTGAACGACATGTACGGCCACGTGGCCGGCGACGAGCTGCTCTGCTGGGTCGTCGAGGGTCTGAACCGGGCCGTGCGCCCGATGGACTCCGTAGGGCGCCTGGGAGGAGACGAGTTCGCGATCCTGGCCCCCGAGACAGGTGAGAGCGGCGCGGAGCAGATTGCGACCCGTGCCCGCAAGGTCCTGTCGGAGCGGGTGGCGGTGTCGACCGGGACGGCCGCATTCCCCGCGCATGGGGCCGACCACGAAGGGCTTCAGCGTCACGCCGACCGCCAGCTGTATGCCAACAAGCATGGCGATTCGGAGCACTTCATCGCCGGCCGCCGAGAGCTGACCTGGGCCGCGACGCTGGCGCGTGCGGTCGACGCGCGCATGTCCACGCCGATCGAGCACTCGACGATCGTGGCGCGCTACGCCGCCGGGATCGCCGCTCAGCTGGGCTGGAGCGGCGAGGACCTCGCCCACATGCGCATCGCCGCCATGCTCCACGACATCGGCAAGGTGACCCTGCCCGACCGGATCCTCCAGAAGCCCGACTCGCTGGACGCCCGCGAGTACGAGGAGGTCAAACGCCATCCCGAGGAGGGCGCGGAGCTGATCAACCGTGTCGAGGGCATGAGCATGATCGCCGACTGGGTGCGTCACTCGCACGAGCACTACGACGGGTCCGGCTACCCCGACGGGCTCGCCGGTGAGGCGATCCCGCTCGCCTCTCGGATCCTGCTGGTGGCGGACGCATACGACGCGATCACGAGCGATCGTCCGTACCGCGCCGCGCAGTCGCAGACCGATGCGCTGGTCGAGCTGCGTTGCCACGCCGGTCGCCAGTTCGACCCGCGCTGCGTGGACGCCCTGGAGAAGTTCGTCATGGACTCCGCGCTCCCGGTTGTGGCCGAGGACGCCAGAGGTTCCGCGGACGCCGCCGCCTAGCGAGCTTCAGCGGAACGACCAGGGAACCAGCGACACGGCCTATCTCGTCGTCATTGCGCTCGGTCTAGTAGTCGGGTTGGCAGTGGGTCGCTGGTGGGCGCTCGTCCTGGCCATCGCC
This sequence comes from uncultured Solirubrobacterales bacterium, assembly GCA_963731895.1. Classification (GTDB taxonomy): domain Bacteria; phylum Actinomycetota; class Thermoleophilia; order Solirubrobacterales; family JBBDJG01; genus CAVSXO01. The sequence goes on along the minus strand of CAVSXO010000026.1, from coordinate 525,693 downwards.
CTGGGCGTATGGATCATGCTCAACACGACCGTCGAAGTACCTGCCTGGTTCCTCGGCACCGCCTATGCGGTGCTGGCCGGGACGGGTATTGCGACAGGAGTGGGCCTGCGTAAGCGCGCGGCTCGACGCCAAGCGGCCTGAACGGCGAGCGAGCTAGGGACCGCTGCGGCCCGCGCTGCGAGGCGTGCACGCCGCCGGGGCGCACAGTCCCATCCTGCTGTCCGGTGTCATGCAAACCGGTTGCTATAGGGCCTCAATGCCCCACACCGGATCTCGGGCGAGTTGCCGGGAGTGATCCGGATTCCGGCCCGGCACCGTACCTTTGGGGGCCGTGAGCGGATATTTCACCGACGACTCGGCGATGCGGCGCGTGTACCGCGAGCGTGCGATGGTGCTCGCCGGCCCGCGGGCGCTGCTGATGCAGGCTGCGCATCCGCTGGCCGTGTCGGGGCTGCTCGCGCATACCGCGGCGCTCGACGAGCCCTATGAGCGGCTCGCGCGCACGGCGGAGACCATGAGCACGATCACGTTCGGCACCCGCGCCGACGCAGATCGGGTCACGCGCGGCGTGAGGGCGATGCACGGACGCGTGAGCGGGAGCCTGAAGCAGCCCGCCGGGCGCCATCCGGCGGGCACCCCCTACCGCGCGTCCGACCCGGACCTGTTGCTCTGGGTGCTCTACACGCTCGTCGACAGCGCCCTGGTCGTGTACGGGAAGTACGTGAGGACCATGAACCGGGCGATGCAGGCGGAGCTGTGGGACGACTACCGGATCGTCGGGGGCCTGTTCGGGCTACGGGCATCCGACATGCCGGAGACGCTGTCGGACCTCGAGTGCTACGGCCGGGACATGCTTGCCGGCGACGAGCTGCACGTGACCGACTGGGCTCGCACACGGGCACGTGAAATCGTGCTGGAGCCGCCCGTCCCGGCCGCGATGCGGCCGGTCGTCGAGGCGTTCAACTTCATCACGATCACGCTGCTGCCGGAGCGGATCCGGCGTGAATACGAGTTCCGGGCGCTGCCCCCGGCGTGGGCGCGGCGAGCGATCGTGAGCGGCGGCGCCGAGTACGTGAAGCGGGCGTTGATCCCATTCTTGCCGGAGCGGCTGCGCGTGGTGCCGGCGGCGCGCGCGGCCTGACGACCACGTGACGGGGCACTAGGTGCGCGTCCACCTGCTCGAGCGCAAGCAACGCGTGCCCCTGAGCGTCGAGGACGCATTCGCCTTCTACGGCAGCGCGGACAACCTCGAGCAGATCACGCCACCGTGGCTGCGCTTCCGGATCCACGACCCACCTCCCGGGGCGCTGTCGGCCGGCGCCCGGCTGGAGTACTCGCTGGTCCTGCATCGCTTCCCGATCAGGTGGATGACCGAGATCGACATCTGGGAGCCGCCCCATCGCTTCGTCGACTTCCAGGTCCGCGGCCCGTACCGGCTGTGGGAGCACACCCACCTCTTCGAGCCCGTCGAGGGCGGCACGCTGCTGATCGACCGTGTGCGCTACGCGATCCCGTACGGCCCGCTCGGGATGCTCGCGCACGTGGCGTTCGTGCGCCGCGACCTTCGCCGGATCTTCGACTACCGCCGCGACGCGGTCGCGGCGCTCCTGGGCGATCGCGCCGCTACCCTTTCGCGGCCTTGCCCCCCTCCCGTCTGATCGCACTGGCGGCGGTGGCCGCCGCGCTGGCAGCCGTGGCCGCCGCGGGCCGGCCCGGCCGGCGAACCGGCCCGCGCCGCCGACGAGCCGAACCCGTGCACCGGCACACACGCCGCGCGGCTGCGATGCCCGGACCTCCAGATGGGCGTGCCGGCAGACCTGTACGCGGATCGCTACGAGGGTCGCACCGTCCTGCGCGCCACGAACAACCTCAAGAGCCGGGGTGAGGGCCCGGTGATGCTGCGCGGAACGCGCAACGGGAAGCGCACCATGCGGGCCCGACAGCACATCTACCGCCTCGACGGCTCACGCCTGATCGAGGACACCGGAGCGCGGCTCGAGTTCAAGCACATCGAGGGTCAGGGGCCGTACTGGAAGTGGACCCATGCCGCGCGCTTCGAGCTGTGGTCGATCGACTCGACGGGCCACCGTGAGCGCCTCGTGCGGACGGGGCCCAAGGTCGTCTACTGCCTGCGCGACCTGAAGCGCACCGACCCCGGGCCGCGCTCCCCGCGTTCGCGGGTGTTCCCCAAGTGCAGCCAGGACCCGCGCAAGCGCACCGTGACGCTCGGGACGTCGGTGGGCTGGTCCGACGTGTACCCGTCGCAGTACTACGAGCAGTGGATCGACGTCACCGGCCTCCGCGGCTGCTTCGCCTACGTGCATCGCGCGGACCCGAAGAACGTCCTGTGGGAGAACAACGAGGGGAACAACGACGCGCAGCGCATAGTTCGATTGCCGTGGAAAGGCGCGCGCGGCGGCTGTCCGTAGAAAAGCGCCGTCCGCGCGTGCCGCCGCTCGCCGGCTCGCCGACGGCCGACCTCGTCCAATAGCATCGCCGACCGATGGCCTCTTCCTCGCCGCGGCTGGAGCTCGACCACGTCGCCGTCGCCGTGCACTCGATCAAGGATGCGCTGACCCTCTACCGCGACGCGCTCGGCGGCGAGTACCTGATGGGCGCCGATCAGGAGGGCACCTGGCGCTGGTTGCAGCTGCGTTATCCGGGCGGTGGCAAGGTCGAGCTGCTCGAGCCGCTCGGCGAGGGGTTCCTGAGCCGGTTCCTCGCGAAGCGTGGCGAGGGCCTGCATCACATGACCTTCAAGACCGACGACATCAGGGCCGCGATCGCGCACGTCGAGGGGCTCGGGTACGAGCTCGTCGACGTGAGCCTCGATGACCCGGACTGGAAGGAGGCGTTCCTGCGCCCGTCGCGCTCCCACGGCACGCTGATCCAGCTCGCCCAGCCCTCAGGGACCGACGAGGAAGCAGCCCTCCGCCTGCGGCCGTCCAACCTGGAGCAGCTCCTCAGCGGTCGGCCGAACGGCGAACGGGGCAAGGCGAATGTTGATTGACCTCCCCCACCTCGGGCTGTATCGGCGCGCGACCGCGGCCGCGCTGGTGATCGCGTCGGTGCTCTTCCTGCTCGACAACATCATCCATCCGACCGAGTACGAGCGCGACAACGAGGCTCGCCAGCTCGCCGAGATCGGGGCCCATGCCGACCGCTGGCAGCTTGCCCATGCGCTCGGGTTCCTCTCGATCATCGTGTTCGCCGCCGCGGTGCTGGGCCTCGCCTTCCTCGTGCGCCGCCGCCAGCCCCGGCTGGGGCTGTGGGCGGGCGCGCTGTCGGTCATCGGCCTGCTCGGCCTGGCGGCCGTGATCACGATCGACGGCTATACGTGGGGCGTGCTGGGCGAGATCTACCAGCGGCGTGGCGTCGCGCCGGAGACTGCCGAGATCGCCTTGCGGGAAGCCCAGCAGTCGGAGTGGTCGCTGGTCTACTACCTCACGCCGCTCGCCTGGATCATCGGGCTGGCGATGCTCGCGATCGGCGCCGCGCGCCAGGGAGCGGTGCCCGTCTGGGCCGGCGTCCTGATGGCGATCGGGGGGTTGATGGTGGGGATCGAGACAGCCGTGATCAGCAACGCCTACTTCATCGCCGCCGCCGCGGTGCTGGCCGCCGGCTCCATCGCCGTGGCCGCCTCGATCGCCCGCATGAGCGACGCGGACTTCGCCCACGGCGGATCCTCATAGGATCTGTCCGGCCTGTCTGGCCTGTCCCGGTAGGGATCGTGCCCACCCGGGCGGATTCTCATAATCCCTGCACTTTGCGCAAAACACCCGGCACCGCCTCCCGGTGCCGGTGTTACCCTCAGGCCCTGCTGCATTCGTAACGTAGCCGGCGGGACGGAGCGGCCGGGAGGGCCGTTCCACCTATGTCACCCATCGATCTTGGCCATCTAGCTGGGAGTGCCCTACCCCGCGTCGCGGTGGCGTTCGCGCTTGCATGCCTGGCGGTGGGCGCCGCACCGGCGGCGTCGGGCGCCCTCACCCTCCCGCCCGGCTTCGAGCAGACCACCGTGATCAGCGGCCTGAACGAGCCGATGGACGTGGAGGTGGCACCCGGCGGCCGCGTGTTCGTGGCGGAGAAGAGCGGCTACATCCGCACGTTCGACAGCCTCTCGGACTCGACCGCGCACACGTTCGCCGACCTGCGCACCCAGGTTCACAACTTCTCCAACCGCGGGCTCCTGGCGCTGGCGGTGGACCCCGAATACCCGGCCCAGCCGTACATCTACGTCCACTACGTGCTCGACGCGCCGATCGGCGGCACCCCGCCCACCTGGGGCACCGCCAACGCGACGAACGACTCGTGCTTCTCCGAGGGCGACTGCCTCGCCTCGGTGCGGGTGTCCAAGCTCCGCGTCGAGGGCGAGGACGTATCGGGCCCCGAGCAGGTGCTGGTCAACGACTGGTGCCAGCAGTTCCAGTTCCACCCCGGCGGCGGCCTCGACTTCGGCGCCGACGGCAACCTCTACGTGACAGGCGGCGAAGGCGCGCGCTGGGGGATCTGGGACTACGGCCAGCTCGGCGACCCGCCCAACCCGTGCGGCGACCCGCCCGGCAACACGCCGGGGTCGGTGCTCACCCCGCCGACCGCGGAGGGCGGCCGCCTCCGCGCCCAGGACCTGCGCACGAGCGGCGATCCGCTCGGGCTGTCGGGCTCGTTGATCCGGATCGACCCGGACACCGGCGAGGGCGTGCTCGGCAACCCGATGTTCTCCAGCGGAGAGGCCAACGCCCGCCGCATGCTCGCGCACGGCTTCCGGAACCCGGTCGGGCTCGCGGTGCGGCCAGGCACGAATGACGTCTGGGTGGCCGACCGCGGCGGCGGCTATTTCGAGGAGCTCGACCGCGTCCCCGACCCGACCGACCCGGTGCGCAACTTCGGCTGGCCCTGCTACGAGGGCGGCATGGACGCGAACGGCAACCCGTACCCCCGGATCCGCCCGCGCAGCGACGACCAGGACCTGAACATCTGCGAAGACCTCTACGCGGAGGTGACGGCCACGTCGGCGCCCTACTGGGCCTACGACCACGAGCAGCCGGTCGTGCCCGGCGAGGACTGTGCGCTCAACCCGGACACCGGGGAGCCGGCCGGCAACCAGATCTCGGGGATCGCCTTCTACCCGGCGGCGGGATCGTTCCCGGCCGCATACCGGCGGGCGCTGTTCTTCGGCGACCGCTGGCGCAACTGCATCTACGCGATGCTGGCCGGGCCCGACGGCATCCCTGACCGTGGGCAGGTCGTTCCCTTCGCCCAGCAGTCGGGCGAGCCGTTCGCGATCGAGATCGCGCCTGGCGGAGACATGCTCTACGTCGACCGGATCGGGGACGCGGTGCGCCGGGTGTCCTTCCCGAGCGGGCCTGCCAACCAGGCGCCGACCGCCGTCGCGCAGGCCGATGCGACGTCCGGGAACGTCCCTCTGACGGTGGGCTTCGACGGCACCGCGTCGAGCGACCCGGATGCCGGAGACGTGATCGTGTACGAGTGGGACCTCGACGGGGACGGCGAGCTGGACGACTCGACCGACCCCGAGCCCACGTTCACCTACATGCAGAGCGGCACGTTCACGGTCGCGCTGCGAGTGACCGACACGTCGGGCGATTCGGACACCGACACCCTCGACATCACGGTCGGCAACGGGCCGTCTGCCAGGATCGACTCGCCCGGGACGAGCACGACCTGGGGCGCCGGCCAGGCCATTTCGTTCTCCGGTGGTGGCACGGACGTCGACGGCGGCGCGCTCCCGGCCTCCGCGCTCGACTGGGCCGTGCTGCTCCGCCACTGCGCCGGGCCGGACTGCCACCAGCACCAGATCGGCGATTACCCCGACACCGCCGCCGGCTCGTTCACGGCTCCCGACCACGCCGAGCCCGGCCAGATCGAGGTGCGGCTCAGCGCCACGTACTCCAACGGCCAGACCGAGGTGAAGACCGTCGACCTCGCCCCGCGCACAGTCGACGTGTCGCTCGGCGCGACACCCACCGGAGCGGCGATCACGCTCAACGGAGCGGCGATCACGGCGCCGGCCACGCATCCGGTGGTGGTCGACTCGTCCAACACGCTCGATGCCCCGGTCTCCCAGGCGATCGGCAACACGACCTACCGGTTCTCGTCGTGGAGCGACGGCCAGCAGCGCGCACGCAGCTTCACGGCGTCGGGCAACCGTTCCTTCTCGGCCACCTTCGTCCCGTTCACCCCTGGGACCCAGACGCTCACGTTCGCGCCGGAGGCCGACGCTCGGGCCGAGGCCGCGCAACCGGCGAGCAACTTCGGCACCGAGAACCGGCTGCGTACCGACGGCAACGGCACCATCGGCATCGAGGAGAGCTATCTGCGCTTCCAGGTGGCCGGCATCACCGGACGGGTGACGAGCGCGAAGCTGCGCCTGCGGTCGACCACCGACACGGATGACGGGCCGGCGGTTCGCGGCACCACGAACACCTGGTCCGAGACCGGCCTGACGTGGGCCAACCGCCCGGCACCCACGACCGCTGCGGCCAGCGACGCGGGCGCGATCGGCAGCAACCAATTGGCCGAGTGGGACGTGACCGCCCTGCTCACCGCCGACGGGCCGCTGAACCTGCACCTCTCCCAGCCGGGAGACGACGGCCTCTATTTCCACTCGCGCGAGGCGAGCGCGCAGAGCAACCGCCCGCAGCTCGTGGTCACGTTCTCGAACGACGCGTACGCGCGGCCGCAGGGCGCGTCTCCGCTGCGGGCCTCGCTGGTGCCCGCGTACGAGCCCTGCATGTCTCCGAACCGGGAGCACGGCCCGCCACTCGCGCATCCCGCCTGTGGCCCGCCTCAGCGGAGCTCGCAGAACGTCACCGTCGGCACCCAGGACGCGAACGGCAGGCCGGCCGCCTTCGTCGGGATGGTCCGCTACGCGGTCCTGCCGGGGATCACGACGACGCCCGAGGACGAGGCCGACGTGGCACTCGACGCGAACGTGACCGACGTACGCGACGTCACGAGCCTGCTGCCCTACACGGGTGAGCTTCAGGTCCGCACGATGCTGCGTGCGACCGACCGTGGCAGCGGGCCGGCGCAGGACGAGCCGGCCACGACACAGGAGATCACGCTGCCGGTCACCGTTCCCTGCACCCCGGCGCCGGGCCTCGGCGCCGGTGCCGTCTGCTCGGTGTCCACCACACTCGACGCCGTGCTGCCCGGCGTGGTGAAGGAGCGCGCGCGCTCGATCTGGGCGCTGGGGCCGGTCGAGGTATTCGACGGCGGCCCCGACGGCGACGTCGACACGCCCGGCAACGCCGTGTTCGCACGCCAGGGCGTTTTCGTCCCCTAGGTTCCGTTCGCCGGCGCTGGTCCGGATTTTGGCCGAGGCGTTGGTGCTACTCTCACCGTCGCTGGATTCGCTGACGGTCGTTCCTCCAGGCTAGGGGGGTCCGGCCCGGAGAGCATTTGTCCCGAGACGGATTTCGACTCGATCGCGCGAGTGCGCCTGCGCTCGCTGTGCGTGCGCTGCTTGGCTGCGCCGCCACTTTGCTGTGCCTGGCCACTTTGTCGTGCCTGGCTTCGCCGGCCGGGGCCGTGACGCTCCCATGCCGGCTTCCAGGAGTCGGTTGCCTTCTCCGGGCTCGACACTCCGACGGCGATCGAGTTCGCTCCCAACGGGCGCGTGTTCGTGGCCGAGAAGAGCGGGATCGTGAAGACGTACCAGAACGCCGCCGACACGACGGCGACACAGGTCGCCGACCTGCGGACCCAGGTCCACAACTACTGGGACCGGGGGCTGCTCGGCCTTGCCGTAGACCCGAACTTCCCCACCGACCCGTACGTCTACCTCTTCTACGCGTATGACGCCCCGCCCGGCGGCACGGCGCCGACGTGGGGCATCGCCGGTCAGACCTCCGACGGATGCCCGGACCCGCCGAACGGGCCCGGAGGCAACGAGGACGGGTGCGTGGTCAGCGGTCGCATCTCGCGCCTCCAGATCGCGGGCGAGGTCCAGAGCGGCCCCGAGCAGGTGCTGGTCCCGGTGGCCGGATGCTTCCAGTACCCGAGCCACATCGGCGGGGGGCTCGACTTCGGCGCCGACGGCAACCTGTACTACTCCGGCGGCGACGGGGCAGCCTGGCATTTCACCGACTACGGCCAGAAGGGCCAGCCCCTCAACCCCTGCGGCGACCCGCCGGGCGGCATCGGTGGGGCGATGAGCCCGCCGACCGCCGAGGGCGGGCGGCTGCGCTCCCAGGACGTGCGCACGTCCGGTGACCCGACCGGCCTGAACGGCGCCCTGATCCGCATCGACCCCGATTCCGGGGCCGCGGCGCCCGGCAACCCCAACTTCTCCAGCTCGGACCCGAACACGCGCCGGATCGTCGGGTACGGCCTGCGCAACTCCTTCCGGATGGCGATCCGGCCGGGCACGAACGACGTCTACATGGGCGAGCCCGGCGGACAGGGCGTCTCCGGCTGGGAGGAGATCAACCGCGTGCCGGATCCGCTCACGACGCCGGTGCGCAACTTCGGCTGGCCCTGTTACGAGGGGGGCTACGAGAACGGCGCCCCGATCAACAAGAAATACGGCGCCTACGACAGCCTCGACCTCGACCTGTGCGAGACGCTGTATGCGGCCGGCACGGCGCTGCCCCCGTTCTGGGCCTACAAGCACGCGGTCCCGGTCGTCCCCGGTGAGACCTGCCCCAACACGAGCCACGCCAGCTCCGGGCTCGCGTTCGCGCCCGCGAGCGGCAACTTCCCCGCTTCGTATGCGGGCGCCTTCTTCTTCGCCGACTACGCCCGGGACTGCATCTGGGTGATGCAGGCGGGGCCCGGAGGCGTACCCGATCCCGCCACCGTCCAGAACTTCGCGCAGGGCTCGTCCACCCCGGTGGACCTCGAGTTCGACGCGTCCGGCCAGCTCTACTACGCCGACATCGCCAATGGCGAAATCAAGCGGATCAACTTCACCACGGCCGGCAACCTGCCGCCCACCGCGCTCGCCCAGGCCGATCCGCAGGGCGGACCCGTGCCGCTCACGGTCGACTTCGACGCGACCGGGTCGAGCGATCCCAATCCCGGCGACACCCTCACGTACAAATGGGACCTCGACGGGGACGGCCAGCTCGACGACTCGACGGTGGCGCAGCCGAGCTTCACCTACAACACCGCCGGGGTATACACGGTGACGCTCGAGGTGACCGACACCGGCATGGCCTCGGACACGGACACCGTGACGATCAACGCCGGCAGCGGCCCGCCGACGGCGAGCATCGATGCCCCCACCTCCGCGACCACGTGGCGCGTCGGTCAGGCGATCAACTTCTCCGGGTCCGGCTCGGACCCCGAGGACGGTGTGCTGCCGGCGTCAGCACTCGATTGGTCGCTGATACTGCACCACTGCTCGACGCCGACCGAGTGCCACGAGCACGGAATCCAGGACTTCGTGAACACCGCCGGCGGCTCGTTTGCCGCTCCTGACCACGAATACCCCTCGTACCTGGAGCTGCGCCTGACGGCAACCGACTCGAACTCCAACACCGACACGAAGTCGTTGCAGCTCGACCCGCAGACGTCCACCGTGACCGTGCACACGAGCCCCGCCGGCATGAACGTGGTCGTGGGCGAGGAGACCGGGACAAGCCCGCTCCAGCACGAGGCGATCGTCGGGTCCAGCAACACCATCTCGGCTCCCTCTCCGCAGCCATTCAACAACCGCTCGTATGCCTTCTATTCCTGGTCCGACGGCCAGCCACAGACGCACACGCTCGCGGCGCCCGCGACGGACACGACCTACACGGCCTCATATGCGCCGATCACGCCGGGCACACAGACGCTCACCTTCAGCGCCGCCGCGGACGCTTACGTCGAAGAGGCAAATCCGAGCACGAACTTCGGCACAGCCACCTTCCTGCGCACCGATGCGGGCGGCAACCCTGACACCGACAGTTACCTGCGCTTCCAGCTGGCCGGCATGCAGGGCAAGATCACGAGCGCCAAGCTGCGCCTGTTCGCGACCAGCAACACCGTCGACGGGCCCGCCGTGATGCCGACCTCGAGCTCGTGGACGGAGAGCGGCATCACCTGGGCCAACAAGCCGGCGGCAACCGGAGGCGCGGTGTCTGACGCCCCGGCGGTCGCCACCGGGTCCTGGGTGGAGCTGGACGTCACCCCGCTCGTCACCGGCCCCGGGCAGGTCAACCTCCTGTTGCACCAGGCCGTCAGCGACGGCGTGAACTTCCACTCGCGCGAGTCCCTGACCACCACCCGCAGGCCCGAACTGGCCGTCACCGTCTCGAACGAGGCCTACGCGCGCCCGGTCGGCGCCTCGCCGCTCCGCGCGGCCCTCGTGCCGGCATACGACGCCTGTACCTCGGGGAACCGCATGCACGGCCCACCGCTGGCTCACGCCTCGTGCAACCCACCCTCACCGGCATCCGACAACCTCACGGTCGGGACGCAGGACGCGAACGCCAAGGCGTCCAACTCGGTCGGATCATTCCGGTACGCGGTGCGGACCGGCGACCCCGGGACGCCCGCTGACGACGCGGACGTGGTGTTCGAGTTCAGGCTCTCGGACGTGCGTGTCGCCGGCACGCTTGCCGACTACAGCGGTGAGGTGCAGCCGCGTACCACCATGCGCATCACAGACCGCCGCAGCCTCCCCGGCGTGAACGAGACCGGCACCGTGGAGGACCTGGTGCTGCCGTCCACGATCCCATGCGCCGTGACTCCGGACGTGAACACGGGCGCGGTCTGCAACGTCACGAGCACCCTCGACGCGATCACGCCGGGCCTGGTGAGCGAGGGCGCCCGCGCGATCTGGGCGCTCGGCCCCGTCGAGGTGATGGACGGCGGGTCCGACGGCGACGCCGAAACCGCGCCCAACCAGGTCTTCGCCCGCCAGGGCATCTTCATCCCGTAGGCCCAGCGCCCGCGCAATATCTCGCAGTCCGCGCGCCGTTCGCCGGCGATGTCCTGCCTAAGTGTCGCCATGCGACCTCTATCCAGGACGGTGGCCGGTACCCGGCCCCAACCGTCAACACGATGGCGGTCGGCGTGGTTACCTCGACGGCTGCAACGAGACGGCGGACGAGCTCCACGTTCTCCTGCGACATCGCTACTCCGAGAGACCGGCTTCGAGCGTTTCGCCTTCGAGCCCGAGCGCATGGAGGGCTCCGCTCAAGGTCATGTGATCCTCTACCCGAAAGAAGCGCCCGTCTCGCGACCAAAAGCAGTGGTAGAGGTCGCCCTCGAGTTTCACCCCACTGTCGCGACCCTCGACCCGCAAGTTCACGCGTGCCAAGAAACGGTCACCGCCCACCTCGATCACCTCCTGAATCGCCCAATCGTGACGAGAATATGCATCCAGATAGCGGGCGATGAACTGCAAGACCTCCTCCGGGCCGTGGCAGGGCCGCGCCTCCGGAAGCTTGCGTGAGGGGAAGTAGTCGACGTCGGCATCCAGGAGTTCCACAACGGCATCCGTGTTCCCGGCGTTCCACGCCTCGAAGAAGGCTCGCACGACCTCCACGTTCTCGTGCGACATCGTCCCCGCAGTATCACGCAGGCTCAGGAGTCGGCGTGAGCGTCTTGCTCCGACCGCCCCACGGCTTCGAGGGCCTCCGCGTGGTCCCAGAAGTGCTCGATGGCGAGGACCTTGCCCTTGCGCACCGTGTAGACGCCCGTCGCCTCCAAGTTCAACTCAGGGCCGTGGCCCGCGCCACGCCAGATGAACCTCACCGCAACTCGGTCGCCAACGTCGATGAAGTCGCTGATCAGTTCAAATGCGTCGTCGTCGAAGGTTTCCCGTTGCTGTTCGATCTGGCGCGTGACCGTGCGCGAAGGTCAGGCGAGCGAGGCGCGGCGGAGCGGCCCGGGCACTGGCTCCCGGGCCGCTCGCACGCCTCTCGTGTGCCAGCCCTAACGGTGGCCCGAGTAGCTGATCGCCTGCTGGAACGTGGGCCGGTTGGTCCAGCGCATCGTGGTGCCCAGGAAGCCGGGCGAGAAGAAGATCCTCTCGGCCGCGGCGTTGGCGCGCCAGTCGTCTGGATTCGGGTTGCCCAACTCGTCCTCGAGCTCCGCGGCAGTCTGGTCGAGCGCCGCATACAGCGAGTCGCGGCACGCCGCCAGGTCCCCGTTCCCGCAGAAGTGGGTCTTGAACCGCTTCGCGACGGGCCTGCCGAGGAGTGTCCTCAGGTCCTTGTCGATGTAGCCGTACCAGCCGCTGCCGTAGGAGGAGCCCTGCCTGTTGGCAGCGTTGTCACGGGTCATGAGCGAGGCCAGGTCACCGAGCTGGGGACCGAGCACCGGACCCATCACCGCGTCGGCGATCTTCGCCCATGCCCTGTCGAGGATGGCGGCCGCCGGGTGGTCGATCGTGCCGTTGAGGTCCAGGTCGAGCCGGTGTGATCCCTGCGTCCGCCAGTCCTGGAGCAGCTCGACCATCCGCTGGACGCGCGCGTTCGGCGCGGGCCCGGTTTCGGCCACCCACAGCACGCCTCTGATCGCCTTCACCGCCCGCAGGTCCTGCGTGGCGGCCTTGTTCATCGCACCGACAACCGACGCCAACGAGTGCGTCGCGGGCGGGTCGACCGTCCGCTCGAGGAGGTCGTTGCGTACCACCGAGCCGTAGCCCCAGGTGTCGTCCGCAGCCTCCCAGCCGGCGGCCGGCTTGTTGTTCCAGTTGACGATCGTGCCGTCGGCCGGCGTTGTGCCGTGCGGGTGCTTGTCGGCGTCGAGGAAGCCACGCCACTCGTAGCGGCCGTTGCCCCATGTCGGCAACCCGATGTCGACGTGCGGGTGGCGGACAGGCAGCCGCCCACTCGAGTACATCGCGATGTCCTTGTCGTCCGCATAGAACCAGTTGAACGTGAACTCGATCTCCGACACTACGTCGAAGAAGCTCTCCGCGTCGGTCGGGACGTTCGCGTTCAGGTCCGCGAACGGGAAGGCCGCCATGACCTCGCGGCCGCGGGTGGTGCGGGACGACGAGAGCGCGACGCGCTCGCCGTCGACCGTCGCGTAACCCAGCACCGGGCCGTGCACCGTCTCGTTGTAGACGACCGGCGTGCCGGCGCCAAACCCCAGCCGTCCGGCGTCGAACGACGTCATCTCCCTGCATTCCCCGTCGAAGACGTAGTGGGTGTCGTCACCACACAGCTCCTCGACGAAGATGTCGATGTTGTCGTTGCCCGCGGACGTCGCGCTCCACGAGTAGTCGATGCCGCGGCCAAGCTCGACGTACGGCCCAGCGCCGGGGAACGTCGCGCCTCGTGCGTCGATGCCGCCGCCGTGCGCGTCGATCTCGTACAGCACCTGCGGATAGAAGTAGCCGACCTGCGGCCCGGCGACGAAGAAGGGATGCCCAGTCGCGGACTTCTGCGCCCCGACCAGGATCGCGTTGCTGGCTGCCTGCTGCGACTCCTGCGCCACAGCGGAGCTGCCGGCCGCGGACGTATCGAGGCTGTTCGCGTCGATGATGGCGTTGCCCATCCGGTGCTTGGCCTTGTGGGCCTGCTGGTTGAACTTGCCGTCGATCGACACGGACGTCTCCGGGTCGTTCACCTCACGCAGGTCGTTCCAGACCTGCTCGCCCTCACGCTCGCCGAGCCTGTCCTGCAGCGCGGAGAGGAGCTGCGCGCGGCGCGCCTCGTCTCCCCCGCCCTTTCCGAACACGGCCGCGATCAGGCACGCTGTCGCGACCACGTCGTTGCGGTTCCACGGGCGGGCGGTGCTCCCGGCCAGGGTGCGGAAGGCGTTGATCCCGGCGAGGTAGTTGTCGATGTCGTCCACGATCCGCTGACCGCGCGGGTCCTGCATGACCAGATCGACCTGCGATGCCAGAAATGCCTCCGTGTCCGACGAGGAGTTGAACGGCTGGAAGCCCTGTGCCAGCTGGAACGGGTTCAGCCCCGGTACGTCGAGGCACGCCACCCGGCCGGGACCACGGAACGTGTCCATCAGAAGGCCACGGTCCTCGGCCGTCACGAACCCGATCCCGTACATGACGTCGTCCCGGGTGGGAGCCTCGATGTGCGGGACGGAGAAGCTGTCACGCGTCACGACCAGATCCGGCCGGGCCGGGAAGCTCTGCACGCGCTGCACGTTCAGGCCGCCGAGGCCGAACACGTTCTTCTTGAAGTAGTTGGGCAGGTCGTTGGTGAAGACCTGGTCCTTGAGCGGAGTGAGCCCGTCGTAGAGCGGGATCTGGTCCCGCGAATTGACGGTGGTCGAGAAGCCGCCGGCCTGGCCGGGCGGCAGCACGTCGTAGGCCTCACCCGGGGATGAGAAATCGGGCGGGGCGGCCGACGCGGCCCCGGCCTGAAGGCCGAGAACGAGGACCGCCATCACGCCGAAGGCAGCCCAGAACCTGCTGGCGAATCGGGACATCACTCCTCCAAAGTCGTTGCTCCCGGACGAGCCGACTCTACCCGCACGCGAGACAGCTTGTCCAGACTCGCCGGTCAGTTACTGATTAGGATCGCGTGTCAGTGGGGGAAGCGGCACAGCGGATGATTCGGGCATGCGCGGTTGTGGGCGCGTGTGCGGCTCTGTGGGCGGCCTCGGCCGGAGCTCATCACCCCGCCGCCCGGCTCGCCGCCGCACCGGTGAGCTGCGCCGGCGCAGCCGATTCGTCCCTGCAGCCACATCGCGTGATCACCGGCGAGTTCGACACCTCGCTCGAGCGCGGTTACGTGATGCTTCCCTTCGACGTCCCGGCCGGCACGACGGCGGTGCGCGTGCGCTACTGCCACGATCAGCCGGAAGCGCCCACGAATGCCCGGATCCGGCACGTGCTCGACCTCGGGCTGTGGGACTCGCGCCCGGCGCCGGGCGTGCAGTGGGCCGAGCCGCAGTTCCGCGGCTGGGGAGGCTCCAGCCACCCCGACGTGACGCTGTCGCGGAACGGATTCTCGAGCGAGACTGACTACCTCGCGAATCCCCGGCTGCACCGCCAGGGCCACACGACGCGCGGCTTTCGACCCGGCCCGATCCCGGCCGGGGAATGGGCCGTGGAGCTGGGAGTGGCGGCGGTCGCCTCGCAGACCGAGGGAGACTCCGACGGGCGCGTCGCCTGGCGCGTCGAGGTCGACATCTCGAGCGACCCGTTGTGGGAAACGCAGCCATACGCCCCGGCGCCCTACGACGAGACGCCGGCAAGCGGGCAGGCCGGGTGGTACGCGGGCGACTTCCACGTCCATGCCGAGCACTCATCGCTGGGGGACGCCACGATGACCGAGGCGTTCGACTATGCGTTCCGCCCGCTCGCGCAGGGCGGCGCCGGGCTCGACTTCATCACGCTGTCGGATTACGTGACCGACACGGCGTGGGGGAGATCGGCCGCTATCAGCCCGCTCATCCCGGCAAGCTGATCGTCCGCTCCAGTGAGGTCATCACCTATCGCGGCCATGCCAACAACCACGCGAGCCTGCGCTACGTCGATCACCGCACCGGGCCGGTGTACGAGTTCGGCGAGAACGGTGACCTGCGCCCGGTGCGCGCCGCCCGCCCGCCGAGCGCCCTGTTCGACGGTGTGCACGCGGGGGGCGGGTTCACCCAGATCAACCATCCCCGGATCTTCCCGTCCGAGGTCCCCGGCTTCGACTTCCTGTGCCGTGGTTGCCCCTGGGACTACACCGCCGCGGAGACCGACTACCGCGCCGTCGATGCGGTCGAGATCGCGACCGGGCCCGCGGGCCTGAAGGAGGACCCGCAGCCGGGCCCGAACCCGTTCACGCCGCTCGCGATCCAGTTCTGGGAGGAGGCGATGGACGCCGGCGGTCAGAACGCCAACCGCATCGCGGCCGTCGGCTCGAGCGACTCCCACAACGCCGGTCGCGCCCCCGATCCCGTGACGCAGTCTCCGATCGGGCAGGCGACCACGGTCGTATACGCGGACGAGCTCTCCGAGCGCGGCATCCAGCGTGGTGTCGAAGCGCGCCATACCTATGTGAAGGTGTTCGGCAACGACGGCCCGGACCTGCGCTTCGAGGCGCTTCCCCAGGGCGCGAGCGGGCCGCCCGCGATCATGGGCGACGCGGTCCCCGGCGGCGGGGTCCAGTTCACCGCCCGGGTGACCGGCGCCGGCCCCGGCGCGGTGCGACCCGGCTCGTACACGCTGTTCGTGCTGAAGGACGGCGCGCCACTCCTCTCCGTGCCCGTGACCAGCGACGACTTCTCCTTCGACTTCCCCGAGGTGGGTGCGGGCCGCTACCGGCTGCAGCTCCAGCGCGAGAGCGCGATCGAGGCCGTCTCGAGCCCGATCTGGGTCGAGCCCCCGGGCTACGCCCGCCCGCGCGGCGCCACCCCGCTGCGGGTGTCGCTGGTCCCCGCCTACCGCCCCTGCGAGGTTGCCAACCGGCAGCATGGACCGCCGCTCGCGTTCGGGTCCTGCGCGCCGGCGGCGCTCGAGACGACTGCGTTGACCGTTGGGACGCCGGACGCGAACGCGCGCCCGGCAGCCTCGGTTGGGAGCGCCCGTCTCGCCGTATCGCCCGGGGACCCGCGCACCTCGGCCGACGAGGCCGATGTGGAGGTGTCCGTGATCGTGAGCGACGTGCGCGAGCGAGTAACGCTCGAGGACCACACGGGCGAGCTGACCGCCCGCATCTCCCTGCGGATCACCGACCGCGGCAGCGCCACCCTGCCCGGCGGAGGCAACGATCCCGCGACCGTCACCGACACGCCGCTTGAAATTCCGGTCCAGTGCGCAGCGACACCCGGCGGGGCGGGCGGGACGTGCGCGACGTCGACCACGGTCGACGCGCTGATCCCCGGCGCCGTGGCGGAGGGACGGCGGGCGATCTGGGCGTTCGGGCAGGTCGAGGTGGTGGGCCCCGACGGGCGCCCGTTCCTGCGCCAGGGCGTGTTCGCGCCCTAGGCCGGTCGTACCGCTCGGGGTGCGGAAAGCCCTAGATCGCGGCGGTCGGGCCGCGGCCGAAGGACTGCGGGGGCAGCATGTGACCGGGCGGCGCCTTCTCGGTCCCGCTCCAGGTCTCCCAGTCGGGGCGCACGCATGCCTCCCAACCGGTGAGGGCCACCACCCGGCCGATGCAGCTACCGGTTCCGCCGGTGTCCACCAGCAGGACACGTTCTCCGGGCTGCGGCGCGCGTGGCCCATTCATGATGAAGCGCACCGGCGTCCAGATGCACTCGAGCTCGTCGAGGGTCGAGAGGTCCGCCCTCAGCACGACCTCGCGCTCGTTGAAATCCAATCCACTTTCGTTCATAGGCTCCTCCCCAGTGCCATCCTCGGTTCGGATACCCAGGCTGCCCTCGTTTCAACCGGTTTCGACCGCCAGTACCCTCGACCGGATGGAACTGGGGGCCGACCTCGCCGGAGAGGACTACTGCTACCTGACCACCACCGGGCGGGTGAGCGGACAGCCACGTGAGATAGAGATCTGGTTTGGCCTCGTCCTGCCGCAAACCGCGACTCGGCCCTCGGGCCGAGGCGCAACCCTCTACATGCTTTCGGGCGGGGGCGACCGCTCGAACTGGGTCCGGAACCTGCTGCGTGAGCCCTCGGTGACAGTGCGGATCGGCGGTGTCACGCGGCCCGGCCGCGCGCGCGTCGTGGAGGAGCCGGAAGAGGACGAGATGGCCCGGCGCCTGCTGTTCGACAAGTACTCCAAGAGCTACAGCGGCGACCTCGACGACTGGCGCCGCTCGGCGCTGCCGATCGCGGTCGACCTCGAGCCACCGTGCTGACTTTTGGTTGCATAGCAACCATTGGGCAGCACGGTGCCTGGGAAGCGTGGGCAGGTGTAGATCGGCCCCGCAACGGGTAAACGCCGGTTCACCAAGCCCCTGTGAGGCGCAGGGAAATGGCGTCGGAAGACCGCGGTACGGAGGCTTCGGGCCGCGACTAAACTCGCGCTCCATGTAGCGCACCTGGGGAGTCAGAAGGGGGAGGAATGCGCAGGTTTCTGTGGGTGCCACTGCTGGTGGTCGCGACTGCCGCGGCGATGGGGCCGCCCGCCCACGCCGCCTTCCCCTACCTGCCGGGCTCCGACCCGGGCGACTACGGGCAGTACCGGCTCGACGCATCCGACGCGCGTCCGGGCGAGCTCACCTCCGGAGCGAAGCAGACCTGGATGTACTCGGCCGACAAGGAGGTGGGCAACGAGCCCGTCAACTCCGATCCGCGCGAGCTGAACGGCGTGCGCGGCGCGCACATGGTCGATGCCACGACGCCGAACGACGACCTCGCCTGGGCCACCACCACCGGCCGCCCGGACGTCACGATCTCCGTGCTCGACTCCGGCATCAAGTGGAACGACCGCGGAGCGATGCTCGACCTGCGGCGCAAGACTCGCCTGAACAGGGGCGAGGTGCCCATTCCGGCCACGAGCCGCTCCACGTCGCTCGAGAGCGGTGAGGTCTGCTCCACCTACACGAGCCAATACGACGCCAACGACGACGGCGTCGTCAACGTCGTCGACTACTCGTGCGACCCGCGTGTGGAGCGCGACCCCGGGCAGCGGGGCGGCCTCGGCGTGGGCCCGTCCGACCTGCTCGACCCGCAGGACATCCTGATCGCCTTCAGCGACGGGGACGACGACGACTCGAACGGGTTCACGGACGACATGGTCGGCTGGGACTTCCTCGACAACGACAACGACCCGTTCGACGACGTGCAGTACGGCCACGGGACCGGCGAGGCGCGGGACTCCTCAGGTGAGGCCGACAACGGCGGCGACATCGGCGCCTGCCCGAACTGCATGGTGATCCACATGCGCGTCGGCGACTCCTTCATCGCCGACTCGAACCGCTTCGCGCAGGCCGCCATCTACGCCACCGACAACGGTGTCGACGTGATCCAGGAGGCGCTCGGCACGCTGAACAACAGCTCCCTCTCACGCGCCGCGGTCGATTACGCATACGAGCACGGCGTGACGGTGATCGCCTCCGCCGCCGACGAGGCCGCCCAGCACCACAACTGGCCGTCGAGCCTGCCCCACGTGATCCTCGTGAACTCGATCGAGAAGTACGACCTCGCGCTCACCCCGGCGAACCGCTCCTACCTCCAGTTCAACGGGTGCACGAACTTCTCGTCCAAGATCACCGTCGCGATCCCCAGCGTGAGTTGCTCCTCGGACGCGACGGGCCGCGGGTCCGGCATGGCGGGGCTGATCTACAGCGCTGCGCTGAACGCCCGCGAAACCGGCGCGCTCGACCACCACCCCACCTGCGAGCGCACCGACGGGAGCGCGTGCGTGATCACGCCGAACGAGGTCCGCCAGATCATGGCCTCGGGCCAGATCGACGGGACCGCGCAGGCCGACGACGTGAACTTCGCCCAGCAACCCGAGCCGTCGTGCACGCAGGCGCTCCTGCCGACCTGCACGGACCCGAACCTGAACGCGCCGTACGACAGCGCCGTCCCTTCACCCCTGGCTACCACGAAGCGCTACCCGACCCGCGCCGGGCACGACCAGATCTTCGGCTACGGGCGCGTGAACATGAATCGCGCCGTGGATGCGCTCGTGCGCACCGGCGACGCGGCCGTGCCGCCCGAGGTCGAGATCACCGCGCCGGACTGGTATGACCAGATCGACCCCGGGCACGCCACATTCGCGCTGCGCGGGCAGGTGTTCGCCCGTGGCGCCGGCTACAGCTGCGCCGTGTACGTGGCGCCCGGCTCGCAGCCGAACAACGACCTCGACACCGCCTCGACGCCGGGTGACTTCAAGCGCGTGACGTCCTCGTGGTGCAACGGCGACGTCCACACGAGCGCGTTCGACGGAGTGCTCGCCGACGTCGACGTGCAGGAGCTGAAGGCCAGGTTCCCCGCGACCGCGGGCAACTTCGACGGCCGCGAGCCCGGGACCGGCGCGCAGACCTCGAACGGGCGCCCGAACACCGAGCCCTATGGCTTCACGGTGAAGGTCGTGGCGCAGCTCGACCAGGGCGGCGTCGACCTCCAGGGCGAGGACCGGCGCAACATGTACCTGCACCGCGACCAGGACATGCTGCCCGGGTTCCCGAGCGACATCGGCGGCAAGCACGGCGACGGCGAGTCGTCACCGATCCTGGTCGACCTGGACGGCGACAATCGCAATGAGCTGGTGATGGGTGGCAGCGACGGGTTCGTCCACGCCTACCGCCCGGACGGCTCCGAGCTCCCGGGGTGGCCCGTGCGCGGCGACACCCCGGCGCTGCACACCGGCGGGCGCGCGTTCCAGTCGGGCGCGGTGTCGGACAACCTCGGCGGCGCGATCCTCGCGTCGGTCGCGGCCGCGGACATGGACCGTGACGGGGCCCCGGAGGTCGTCGCCACCGACATGGAGGGCAAGGTCTATGCGTGGGACGACGCCGGCAACCGCCTGTGGACGAGGGAGTCGAACATCGACTACTCCGGCAAGCCCCTCCAGCCGTTCGAGGACGTGCGCCACGTGCGCTCGAACCCGGACGAGAGCAAGCGACGCCGCACGCAGCACGGCTTCGTCGGCTCACCCGTGCTGGTCGACCTCGACAGCAACGATGGCGGGCGGCTCGAGATCGTGGCCGCCTCGATGGACCGCCACGTCTACGCCTGGAACGACGACGGCTCTCCGGTGGCCGGGTTCCCCGTGCTCGTCGTCGACCAGACCAAGGTGGCCTCGGTCGATCCCCAGACACATGCGGTCACATTCAACGCGAACGCCGGGGAGGCGCTGAACCAGGGCGCGATCATCGACACGCCCGCGGTCGGCGACCTGACCGGCGACGGGCAGCCCGAGATCGTGGTCGGCACCAACGAGGAGTACGCGACGAACCAGGGCAACGAGGGTCCGCTCAACTCCTCGACGTTCAACGCCACGACCGTCGCGCTGCTGGCCCAGGCCGGCGGCATCCCCTTCGACGGCAACCCCGCTGAGGGCCTCGCGAAGACGAACGGGCGCGTGTTCGCGATCCACCCCGAGGGCGAAGCCCATGCCGGCGGTCCCTTCCTGCCCGGGTGGCCGGTGAAGGTCGCCCAGCTCCAGCCCGAGGTGCTGCCGGTGGTCGGCGAGGGTGTCGCGGGCGCGCCCGCGATCGGGCCGGTCGAGTGCCCCAACGGCGGCGTCGGGCCGAAGGTCGGGACGGGCGCGGACGCCGGCCCCGGCTACATCCTGAACGTGGCCGGCCAGTCGTGTTACGGCCAGGAGAGCGGCAAGGACATCACCCTTCAAACCGACTTCGCGGCCAGCCCGCAGAAGTACGACACGCCCGCGATCCCGGCGTTCGGGCACCCGATCTTCGCCGGCCTCGGGCCGACGGTGTCGTTCTTCATGCCGGCCACCGGGCTCGTGCGGGCGCTCGACATCGCGGTCAACGAGTACCAGGGCGGCCAGGACTTCATGGCCGGCTGGGAGGCGCACACCGGCCAGTTCCGGCCCGGGTGGCCGGCACCGGTGAACGACCTGCAGTTCCTGACCGGGCCCTCGGCGGCGAACGTCGACGCCGCGCCCGGCGAGGAGATCATCGCCGGCACCGCGTCGCTCGACCTTGCGGCCTTCAACGCTGCCGGGGTGGCGGCCGGCCCCGGATGGCCGAAGCTGACCTCTGACTGGATGGTCGCGAACCCGCTGGTGGGCTCGTTCGGGACGATCGACACCGACGGCGACGCCCGCAACCGGGTCGTCGCGATCACCCGCTCGGGCTCGGTGCTCGCCTACCGTACGGACGCGCCGCCGTGCCCGCTCGGGTCGTGGCCGCGGTTCCACCACGACAACGCCAACTCCGGTGACTACCGGCGTGACGCCGCCTCGCCGGGCAAACCGATGGCCGCCAGCGTTTCCGGCACGACGGTCAACTTCACGGCGCCGGGCGACGACCTGCTGTGCGGCACCGCCGATCACTACGAGATCGTGACCTCGAACGAGCCGATCGACGGCGACAACTTCGACCAGGCCGACCCGCTCGCCGACGCTCCTCAGCCCGAAGCAGCCGGCAGCGAGCAGTCCTACACGCTGCCCCCCGGCGCGCGGGCGTTCGTCGCGATCCGGGCCGTCGACGACCAGGGCAACGTCGGCCGCCCGGTGGTCGTGACGACCGGCTATCCCCGCCCGAAGGGAGCCAGCCCGCTGCGGGTGCCACTGGTCCCGGCCTACGCGGAATGCACCGCGCCGAACTCACAGCACGGGCCTCCGCTCGCGCATCCGTCCTGCGACCCGCCGGCACAGCGGTCAGGAACTCTGACCGTGGGAACCGTGGACGCGAACGGCTTCGCCGCGAACTCGGTCGCGTTCGTGCGGTTCGCCGTTCAGCCCGGGGACCCGTCCACCACGTCGATCGACGAGGCGGACGTAGGGTTCGAGCTGAGCGCCACCGACGTGCGCTGCGCGGAGACCAGCGCAGCATGCCCGGGCGGGCTCGGCTCCGACTACGCCGGCCGCGTGCTGGTCGCGACCACGCTGCGGATCACCGATCGCGACAACGACGTCGGCGCCGGTGGCGGGTCGGACCCGGGCACCGTCACCGACGTGCCGCTCGAGATCCCGGCCGGCTGCGCCCCCACCGCCGGCACCCAGACAGGCGCGACCTGCTCTCTGACGACCACGGTGGATTCCGTCCTGCCCGGGGCGGTCACCGAGGGCGACCGCTCGATCTGGCAGATGGGCCCCGTCGAGCTGCATGACGCCGGCCCGAACGGCAGCGGCTATGGGTCAGGGTGCCCGCGAGTCCTGCGGCGACGGCGACGAGGCAGGTGTTCATGCGGCAGGGAGTGTTCATTCCGTAGCGCCCCGACTTACCCCCCGCAGCGATCAGTTGCCTGCGGGCGACGACGCCGTGTTGCAGTGCGGCAAGCCCGGCGATCGCTTCGTCCAACGCCACGGCCTTGCCGGTGTGGGGCTGAGCGGCTTCATAGCGACCAGTTTCCATCACACCGCCGGAGGGTTGCGAGGCGGGCGTGAGGGAACAACACAAGCGCTGTTCCCAGCCGCGTTGTTCGGAGCTGTGCGGACCCCTTGGTGGCTTCGGGCGTGGCGAGGGTACCGGGGTTGGAAAAAGGTAGGTAGGGGAGTGGGTCCAGGACGCGGGAGGAGGGTTCACGAACACGCGCTGTTTGTGATGTGCTCCGCATGCGCTGGTGAAAAAGCGCCGTGTGCGTGATCGTATCGCGCCCCTTCGTCGAGTGGTGAGTTAGGGCCCTATAGCAGCCCTAACTCACCAGCGGACGAAAGCCCAGTTACGGATCGGAAAAGCTCCGATCAGACCCGATGCGTGACGTTTGCACGACTTTCGTGCAGATACCGCCCGCGGCAGCCCAACGCCGCCTCGATCACACCCCCCTACCCCACCCGGTTTTCGATTGCACCCGAGCAGCGGCCGCCGACATTGTCCCGGTTCCACCCCCTGGAACCCGAGCCAAAGTTCGCCAACCGCGGGCGGGCCAGTGCCTCCTACCTACCCGTGCTTGACCGCCTCGCAGTTCACGGTGCGCCTGCGCTCGCGGCGGTCCACGAACGCTGTGTCATTCCCTGCGCCGCAGTCGATGTAATCGCGCTTGCCGCCCCCGAACGCGTGGATCGTGTCGTCGCCGTCTCCGCCGAAGACGCGGTCCTTCCCGGTGTCGGGCCGCAACTCGTCGTTTCCGGGACCGCCGTCGATGTGGTCGCGGCCCTGGCCACCCGAGATGCGGTCGTTGCCATCGTTCCCTTCCAGATGATCGCCTGACCGGTTGCCGAAGATCACGTCGTCGCCCGCGCCGCCAAAGATCTTGTCGTGGCCCCGCGAGCCCGGGATGTGGTCGCCCCACAGCACGTCGTTACCGCCGTCGCCCTGCAGCGTGTCGCCGCCCCAGCCGCCGAGCAGCGTGTCGTTCAGAGGACCGCCCTGCAGCAGGTCGGCCGCGCGTGAGCCGATCGACTGGGAGCCCCGGTTGGGGTCGACCGGGGGCGGCGGCTGGCCCGGCGTCACGACCTCGCAACCGCGGAACCGCGTGGCGCGAGCGTCGCGGCGATCGATGAAGACGGTGTCGTGGCCGGCGCCACATGCGATCAGTGCCTCCGAGAGCGGCTGGTAGGGCTCGACCGCGTTGATCGTGTCGTTGCCCGGCCCGCCCTTGATGACGTCACGCCCGCTCCACCCGACCAGATAGTCGTCGCCGCTACCGCCACGCAGCCTGTCCTCGCCGCTGCCGCCGTCGAGGCGATCGTTGCCGCTGCCGCCGAAAAGGCGGTCCCCGGCCCCGCCGCCGTCGATCGTGTCGTCGCCGCCCCCACCCATGATCCGGTCACGGCCAAAGCCGCCCGTGAGCGAGTCGTTGCCCGGCCCGCCCAGCACGCGATCGTCGCCCGAGTCCCCGAAGACGGCGTCGTTGCCGCTGCCGCCGCGTACGCGGTCCCCGGCGGTCCCGCCCTCGATGCGGTCGTCCCCGCCCTGGCCGTGAATCCGATCGCGGGCCTCATCGCCGCGAACAGCGTCGTTCCCGGCGCCGCCCGCGATCTTGTCGCGACCGGTTCCTCCGGAGACCGTGTCGTTCCCGCCGCGGGCGAAGATGCGGTCGCCCGAGCGCCCGCCGGAGATGTTGTTGGGCGCGCCGTTGGCGCGGATCCGGTCTTTGCCGCTGGAGCCGGAGAACACGAGCCGCGCGCCAAACGCGGACGCTCCGAGCTGCGACACGAGCAGCACTGTGAGCAGTGCGGCCATGGCGAGGCGCACAGGGGCATGCTTGGGGGCGGGGTATCCGTTCACGCACGTCCTCCTATTGAAGGTCTGCCGCGATCCGTCTATGTCCGCCTACGAGGTGAGCTGTCGGGCTCGCGGTCCTGGGTCTTCGACCCGGGTTCCGCGTCGGCCACCGATGTGGCCGATTAGCCCCCGGCCGCAATCCGACGCTCGGTTTGCGACCAATGGTTCCCCCGCTCCGCCGCGCCAGGGGCGCAACGGACTCGGCGAATTCCGCGCATTAAAGCAACTGCATGGACCGGACGGAACCGGCGACACGCCGGTTGACCCTATTTCCGGGCTATGCCGGCTCCCGCCACATCCGCCAAAGCGGCGGGCCGCCTTCGGGCAGCCGGAACTCCTCGCTCACCTCGAAACCGTGTCGCAGATACAGATCGCGGCTGCGCGCCGACCCGGCGTTCAGGTACGCCGGCATCCGCTCTATGTCGCAGCGCTGCAGCACCGGCTCCATCAGCGCCGACCCGATCCCTCTCCCCTGCCACTCGGGCACCACCCCGAGCGAATCGAGGTAGTAGTGCGCGATGCGCGGGTGGCCCTCCTCCATCACGGCCAGCCCGCGCTGCGCGCGCGCCAGCCCTCGCCCGAACACCCGCAGCATGCCGGGCAGCAGGGTGAGCTGCTGCACGATGCCCAGGCGCCAGTTCCCGGGGGGCACCCACAGGGCGCCGCCGACCACGTCCTCGGTCGTGTAGCACCAGTCGCGCTCGAGGTGAACCCTGGTCAGCATCAGGTCGAACAGGTTCCGGGCACGTTCCACCCGGGACTCGGCGTTGGGTAGGAACCACTGCATCGGGGGATCGCCGTCGAACGCTCGCGCCAGCGCGTCGGCGAGGGGGGTGACGTCGTCCGGTGTGGCCTTGCGCACCGCCTGGCCTCGCGGCCCGGCGGGGGCAGGCACTACCACTTGCTGTCGGAGTCCTTCGTGAAGGAGCGCTTGCGCGTGGGGTACTGGCGGCGGTTGACAGCCATCATCGTCCCGATGACCGCCACGACGATGCCGCCCAGCACGACCCAGTCCGCCCATCCGTCGACCACGCTCACGACCGCCACGGCCAGCACGGCCGCGAGCAGAATCACCACTAGAGCTTGCATCCAGACCGGGAAGCGCAAATACTCCTCCTCACCTTCGAGGGGCCGCATCATAACCTTCGAGATCATCCGAATCAGGAGGAGCCAATGATCCAGACGGTCACCGTCGGCACAGACGGGTCCGATACCGCAGAGAAGGCGGTTCAGTTCGCCTTCGACCTCGCCGACAAATTCGGCGCCAAGATCGTGATCGCCAGCTCGTACCGGCCGGTCAGCGAGGACAAGGTCCGCCGCGACCAGCGCGAGGCCCCTGAGGACATCCAGTGGTCGATGAACCCCACCCAGGAGGTGGACGCGACCCTGAAGGCCGCCGCCGAGCGGGCGGGCGAGCGCGGGATCGAGGCCGTCACCGAGGCCCGCGAGGGCCAGCCGGCCGACGTCCTGTGCGACATCGCCGAGGCCTACGACTCCGACGTGATCGTGGTCGGCAACAGGGGAATGCACCGCAAGGTGCTGGGCAGCGTCCCGAACAGCGTCTCCCACAACGCGCCGTGCTCGGTGGTGATAGTCAAGACAACATAAGTCCCGCGACGTAAGTCCCGCGACGTGACCGCCGGATCATCCACGACACCCGCCACACCTGCCGACGTGCAGCGCGTCGAGTCGTCCTACGAGGCGCTCAACCGGGGTGACATCGACGGCACCGTCGCGGTCCTGCACGACGATGCCAAGTGGGTCGAGCACTCCGACCTTCCCGAGGCGGGGACGTATGAGGGCGTCGCGACGATCCGGTCGTTCCTGGAGCAGTTCCTCGAGTCGTGGGACGAGCTCCACCAGGAGATCGAGGACAGGATGGTGCGCGGGCACTGCGCGCTGCTGTTCATCCACCTGCGCGCGCGCGGGACGGGCAGCGGCATCGAGGTCGACTCGCGTTTCGCCCACCTGTGGCAGCTCAGCGACGGCAAGGGCGCCCGCGTCGACGCCTACTACGACCGCGACCAGGCGCTAGCTGCGCTGAACGCGGCGCACGGCGAGTGAGCCGGCCACCCCGACCGCCAGCACCGTGACGGTGAACGCGACGTAGAGCGCAGTGCGGGCCCCGCCGTCGAGGTCGCCTGAGAACACCGCGGCGGCGAGCAGCTCCAGCGCTCCCAGCACCGCGTAGGCGTAGGCCGCGCCGGCGAACGGCATCAGCCGGTTGTCCCAGGCCGCGTAGGCCGCCGCGGCGGCGAATCCGATCAGGAAGGCGCTCACGGCTCGCGCGGTGAGCGGCGTCAGGGCCCAGGGCCACAGGTCCCCGGCCGTGGACGGCTCGACGTACATGACGGCGCCCAGCCCGCCCATCACGACGGCCTGCAGAAGCAGCGTCGCGCGCAGTGGCGCCGGTATCGGGCGCCCCGGCGGCGCGGGCCCGGCCGGCAGTCGGGCCTGCGCCCACACGAGCACCGCGAGCACCGGTGGCACCGAGCAGTAGACGACCAGCCAGAACCACCCGAAGATCGAGTCCATGTCGAACTTGTCCAGGTGGACGAGCGTCGCGACCAGCAACAGGACCGCGATCGTCGTGACCGGGACGAGTGCCGGGCGCGCCAGCTCCCACGTCCCCGCCCGCGCCGCCCATCCGATCAGGACGAAGGCCGCCCAGTACGCGGCGCCCATGAACGCGGCCGTCAGCGGAGGCTTGATCGTCCAGGAGAAGAACCGGTCCGTCTCCTGCGCGAGCGGGAACAGCAGGAACCCGGCCACCAGGGCGAGCCCGGCGAACATCGACAGCAGCATCCGCAGCTCGCGCGTCAGCGGGGTCACGCGGGCAAGGTAACGCGTGGGGGCGCGCTTCGCCCCCACGCGAATGCGGTGTTGCGAGTGGTACTTCTAGCCCTGGAAGGCCGTGCCTGAGAACACGCACGCGGCCGAGCCGCCCAGCACCACACCCTGGTCGGACAGGAACGTGATGGTCACGTTCGCGCCTGCCGGAGTCGCGTAGGTGACCGTGCCCGCCGACGCGTCGTCGTTGTCGCCCATGAGCGAGAACGAGTCGACCGGATCGAGGTCGTTGTCCTGCCGGTAGAACGGCACGTTGCCCGGATCGCGGTTCCAGCTCACGTGGATCATGGAGTCGGGCACCGACGACGATGCGCGCACGTCCAGGTTCGGACCGTCGGCGCAGGAGCCGTTGAGGATCAGGCCACCGAGGTTCAGGATCTGCGCGGCGGGCGACGGCACCTTGGCGCGAAAGTCGATCTTCGCCGCGTTCAGCGAGTCGACCCGGTCCGCGTTCAGGCCCGCCGCGACTCCCGTCGCGTTGGTGGCGAACGGCCGTGCAGCCGGATTCTTCGTCTCGATGAAGCCGGCCTCGTCGCCGTCGGTCTCGAACTCGAATGCGCGCCCGTTCTTCAGGTTGTTGGCCCGGATGCAGGGCTCGCGGCCCGCGCTCGAGCGGCAACCGTAGATCGCGCCGCCGCCGTTGCCGTCGCGGATGTTCGACTGGCGCGTGCCGTACGTCTTGGTCTGGGAGATCATCTCGGTCTCCTTCGCCGCCGCCCCGCTGGAGGGGTTGCGCTTGCCCTCGCGCAGCACGCTGCCGGTGGCCCCGATCGCGACCGGGGACATGGTCACCGCCAGCACCAGGGCGCTTGCGAGCACATAACGACCGTTGGAAGAACGCCTTGGGCGCTCGCGGCGGACACCGGCCACATAGCGGTCGACCGCCTCGACCCACGTGCGGTCATCGCTTCGGATGTCGGACACTTGCTCCTCCTTCTTCGGGGCCCAGCCGTCCGCCGGAGGCGGGAATGCGAGCCATGGTGTTCCTCTCCGGCGTCAATCTAGGTAGCCAGGCTTGGTTCGGCGCCGGTCCCGTCGCTCCTTGCAACACACCGACCGGCGCAACGTCGCGGCCGCCCCACCGCTCTGGACCGTCGTTTGAGAACCCCCCCTTGGCGGGTAGATAGCCCGTGCTGACAGGGCCCTGGGGAGAGCGCCGGTTGACCTCACACCTCACTCGCAAGACGGCATCGAATCGATCGCGGCATGTCTCCGCGCTCGGCGCGCTCTGTGCGGCAGTCCTGCTTGCCTGGGCGCCCGCCGCCACCGCGGTGACGGTCCCCGCGGTTCCGATCCCCGAGGGCCCCGAGGCGAACGACCCGCCGGCCTTCCTGGGGACGCCCGCAAAGCCGCGCCCAGTCTCCGCCACCCTTCCGCCGGAGCACCCGTTCATGGCCGCGAACGGCCGCAGCAACCTCCACAACGACGCCTACATGACGGACACCTATGCCGGCGCCGGCCCCCTGGGCCGAGACATGGAGCGGCGCTCGACGTTCTTCGCGGCCGACTGCGCATCGGTGACGTTCGACCGCGCCGGGCGGATCGTGACGATCTGCGTCGGCGTGGACGGTCCGCGGCTGGTGCTGCTCGACCCGCGCACGCTCGACCAGCTGGCACAGTTCCCGCTCCCGCCGCGCCAGCCCGGAGCTGCGAACCCGTTCACCGACTTCGCCGGCGGCGGCTACTTCTATCTCGACAACCGCGATCGCGCGGTGATCCCGACCACGACCCGCCACATCTGGGTGGTCGAGCAGACGTCCGGACCGCTCGGGCCCGGGTTCGCGCTCGCGCGCGACTACGACGTGAGCGGCTCGCTCGGCGTCGACGACAAGTTGTTCTCGGCGCTGCCGGATTGGGCGGGCCGGATCTGGTGGGTCTCCCAGCAAGGCGTCGTCGGCACCATCGCTCCGGACAGCGGCGCGGTCCGCACCCTCGACACGAGCGAGCAGATCACGAACTCGTTCGCGATCGACGAGACGGGCGGCGTGTACATCGTCTCCGACGCGGCGCTCTACCGGTTCGAGGCCGGCGCGGACGGCACGCCCACGGTCGTCTGGCGGCAGGAGTATCCGAACAGTGGCGTGCAAAAACCCGGCCAGGTGAGCCCCGGGTCCGGGACGACCCCCACGCTGGTCGGCTCGGAATACGTGGCCATCACCGACAACGCCGATCCCGATGAACGTGGTCGTCTACAAGCGAGGCCGCACCATCAGCGGATCGCGCATGGCCTGCACGCGAGCCGGTGTTCCAGCAGGGCGCGAGCGCGACCGACAACTCGCTGATCGGAGCCGGGCGCTCGTTGATCGTGGAGAACAACTACGGATACAGCGGCCCGACCGCGACGACGCAGGGAGCCACGACCACGCCCGGGCTGCAGCGCGTGGACATCACGGACAGCGGCGATCGCTGCAAGACGGTCTGGCGCAGCTCCGAGATCGCCCCCTCGGTGGTGCCCAAGCTGTCGCTCGCAACCGGCCTCGTCTACACCTACACGAAGCCGGCCGACCCCAGCGGCAACGATGCCTGGTACTTCACCGCGATCGACTTCCGCACAGGGACGACGGTCTACAAGCGGCTTGCCGGGACCGGCCTCGGCTTCAACAACCACTACGCGCCGGTGACCCTCGGCCCCGACGGAACCGCCTACGTCGGAGCGCTGGGCGGGTTGGTCCTGTTGCGCGACCGGTAGTCCTCGAGGACGACCGGCGCCAGCAGACGCCGGATGAAAATGCCGCCGTTCGCCCACAGGGCCGGCAGCCACATCGGAATGCCGGCCACATCGGGATCCGCGTAGTCGAACGCGCCCAGGGCGGAGATCGCCGCCTCGGTCAGCGGGGCCCGCAAGCGCGCCGATCGAGCGCGTACAGCCAGTCGCCCGGAGACGGGCCGGAACGTGAGCCGGATCGCCAGCAACGCGATCAGCCCGGCAGTGACCAGGACCGGCGCGTCGTCCAGCAGGACCGTGGAGAGGTACGCCGCGACGATCAGCGCGAGCTCCGCGGCGCGAACGCCGAGCGGCCACCGCGGGGGCAGGCGGCGGCCCGGCGATGCGCTCGAGCGCCGGGATCACCGCGCCGGCGAGCGCGCCGGCGAGCCCGAACTCGAGCGGGACGAACCACGCCCAGCGGCCGAACAGGGGATCCGGGTAGGACTCGACGTCGCCGTACACGTGGATGCCGTCGAGCAGCGTCCCCAGCACGGCGCCGAGGCAGAAGCAGGTCGCAAGCCGGGAAGCAGCGGGCATCGTGTGGAGTATCGACCGAACCGATTCGGCTAGGTCTGCCGCGCGGTTTGAGCAAGCGTCCTCAGACGCACCCGGGGACCGACGCGACCGTGAGCGACTTCACGCCCCTTCCGTTCACGAGCGTGTTCGCGTTCTTCGGAAGCGGCTGCCTGCTGGTGCTGGAGATCGTCGCGGGTCGCCTGATCGCCCCGAACGTCGGCGTCTCGCTCTACACGTGGACATCGGTGATCGGCGTGGTGCTCGCCGGCATCGCGATCGGGAACTACCTGGGCGGCAAGCTCGCCGACCGGCGTCCCGGTCGCACGACGCTTTCGGCGATGTACCTCGGCGCGGCCGGCGCGTCGGCGCTGATCCTCTTCTTCGCCCGGGACGTCGACGCCTTCACCGGGCCCACGATCATGGCCGGCGATCATCCAGGTGCTCTGGATCACGACGCTGATGTTCTTCCTGCCGTCCGTGCTGCTCGGCATGCCGACGCCGATGCTCGTGAAGCTGACGCTGCCCTCGCTGGAGTCGACCGGCCGCGTGGTGGGCGACGTGCAGGCCGCCGCCACCGCCGGCAGCATCCTGGGCGTCTTCATCACGGGCTACTTCCTGATCTCGTGGTTCGGGACGCGCGCGATCGTGGCCGGCGTGGTGGTCGTGCTGCTGCTGCTGGCGGCCTTCAGCCATCCCTATTTGACCGACGCGAGCCGCGTCGCGCAGGCCGTGCGATCGCAGCCCGCGCTCGCGATCGTCCCCGCGGTGATCCTGGTGGGCGCGCTGGCGCTGGCGATGACCGCGGAGAGCAAGTGCATCAAGGAGAGCAACTACTTCTGCATCGACGTGGGCCCGGATCCGTCAGGAGTGAACCGGGAGCTGCGGCTCGACCTCCTGATCCACGGCGTCGTGAACCCGAAGAATCCGGCCGAGCTGATCTATCCGTACGAGAAGCTCTACCAGCAGGTGACGGAGTCGAGCTTCCCGAAGGGCGGGAAGATCAGTTCGTTCCAGATCGGCGGCGGGACGTATTCGTTTCCCCGCTACCTGGCTGCGAACTACAAGGCGGATTCCTTCGTCGCAGAGATCGACCCGGAGGTGACCGAAGTGGTCCGGTCGCACCTCGGGTTGCGCGACTCACCCGAGATCGAGATCCAGCACGAGGACGCGCGGCTGGCGCTGAGAGAGCGCCCCGAGGACGAGAAGTACGACCTCGTGCTCGGCGACGCGTTCAACGACATCGCCGTCCCGTACCACCTGACCACGAAGGAGTTCAACGAGATGGTCGCGGACCACCTGACGGATCGCGGCATCTATCTGATCAACGTGGTCGACGGGAAGGAGTACGACTTCCTGCGCTCGTTCATGAAGACGCTTACGAAGACGTTTCCGAACCTCGGCCTGATGACGGTACCCGGGCAGGCGGTGACGGGTGAGCGAGCGACGTTCGTCGTGGTCGCGAGCCGCGCCCCGCTGCCCCGCCTCCAGACGATCTTCGGCTACGAGCAGCTGCGGCCGTTCATCGAGAGGACGGACACGGTCGAGCTGACCGACGACCACGTGCCGGTGGACCAGCTGCTGGCGCCGGTGTACGGGGATAGCCTCGAGGAGCACGAGGCGGCCGCCGGCGAGTAGCGGGCCTGGCCATCGCATCCCGCGATCGCTTGCCCTTTGCCGGCAGGACATGCCGGTCCCGGAATGTGATATCGCCGATGTCGCGCAGGGAAACGTAAGCGATCAGTCGCGTCGATTGCTGCGGGTCGATTGGCAATGCGCCCTCGTCGATCATGGATCGGAGATCCCCGATGTATCGAGGAGATGCGTTCCCGACTCGGGCAGACGTCGCTACGAGATCTGTGGGGACAGTTGCGACCCGTGTCCGCGAGTGTCGCCCCCTTGGTCCGTGGATGAATGCCGAACGCCGGAGCTGCCGTCGCGCCCAGTGTCAGGAGGACGATTCCGAACGCCGGCCAGAGCTTGTTCCATGCATTCTTGGCGAACCTACCACGTCCAGTACCCGACCTGGTGATCTAGCGAGGCTGGGCGTCCATGGCCGACGGCATTCGCGAGGCCATGCGCAACTGGCGGAGTCTCGACGACCGAGCTTACGGAGAGTTCCTCGAGGCGCCGGTGGCGAGGTCGTCGTCTTCATCCATGTCCGTGGCCGAGGGCGAGGCAGTGGCATAGAGATAGACAACCGCACGCGTGGGTGGACCTATCGCGACGACCAGCTCGTTCGCGTGGTGGTCTACGAGCAATTCGGCCGAGGCCCTCGAGGCCGTGGGCCTCTAGGGCCGCTCGATCAGTTCGATGCGATACCCGTCGGGGCGGCGCGCCGCCCTCGCGGTATGTCAACCGCCGAACGAGTCGTAGCCCGGCGGGCCAGAGTCAACCGCGGCGACGTTCCGATGCCGCGGTACCGACACGGTCTCCTCGCCGGTGCACGATCCGCCCCGGCCGTCGTTGACTTCGAATGTGATCCTGTACACGCGGCCCTCACCACGAACGTGGCGCTCGGCCCGCAGGCGAACGCGGCTCCGGTCGGCCGCCGGCTCGGCGTCGCGGCCGGACCCGGTCGGCTCGTCCTGGGTGACGCCGGTGATCTCGAGCGTCACCGGATCGCGATCGGGATCAGTTCCCCCAAGAGTCGGACGAGGCGCAGCTTGTGGTTCGCCGGCAGGAGCACGTCGGGGGCGGCACTCACGCTCGTGCAGTCCGGCGACCTGGTTGATGATCGGTTGCCAGCTCGAGACGGAGTAGGCCTCGAACGGGTCACCCTCGATGATCTTCGTCGGGTTCGAGCCGTCCGCCCCGATGACGTACTGGTCCGGGTCCGGGCCGTCGTTGCCGCCGATCAAGCCGGGCACCTCGTACAGGAGCTGCTGTCCGTCGGGCGACCACAGTGGCCGATGTCCTCTGACTCCCATGGCCACGTCGTTCTCGCCGTCGGCATCGATCGCGCGGATGTCCCCGCCGAGGACGTAGGCGAGCTTGCGGCCGTCCGGAGACCATGCTGCCCCGGTGCGGTTCCACGCAGACGGCCGGCAGCTGCCTGAGGCCGCTGCCGTCGATGTTCACGACATAGATGTGAGAGGAGTCGTCGACCAGCCAGCAGTCCGGGGGGTCTTCGAAGTAGTCGCACTGCTCGAACTGGTACCAGCCGTCGAAGGCGACCTTCGTGCCGTCGGGTGACAGGTCCCACGATCCGAGATTGAGCCCGTCGGGTAGGTGGTCGAACGTGCCGACGGGAGTGGTCGTACCGCTATCGACGTCGACAACGCGCGATCCAAGGAAGATCCGCGTGCCGTCGGGGAACCAGTCGCCGCTGCCGCTGTCTTCGAGGACCACCGCCCGATCGCTCCCATCGGCGTCCATGACCTCGAGCCGCGATGCGCCGCCGGGGGAGAATGTCGAGAACGCCAGCCGCTTCCCATCCGCCGACCAGCGGGCCGAGTGAGAGTGCTCGGCGAGTCCACCCGGGGAGATGGGATCTGTGAGACGGACGAAATCCGTGCCGTCCGAGTTCGCCGTCTGGATCGTGAAAACCGGACTCGCCTCGGGGAACGGTCGCACTTCGACGGATAGGGCCAGCCTCCCGTTCTCGCCGGGAAAGGTCGTTGCTTGCGCCGTCGCGGCACCCACCAGGAGCACCATGGCAAGAGCTGCCAGAGATGCAAATAGCCGCTTATTCCTGTTGGCCACGGCACCGATCCTCCCACCTCGGCGCGCCGACGGCAAGAAGCGGGCTGCGCCTAACCGGGCGGCCGCTCGAACAGCTCGAACGTGCCGCTCAGACCGCGTTCGCCGCTACAGACTCGGCCGCTCGATCAGCTCGATCCGGTAGCCATCGGGGTCGCGCACGAAGCACAGGCGCGATCCGCCCTCGCGCACGCTGTAGGGCGGCTTCTCGGGCTCGATGCCCTGACCCGCCAGCCGCTCGAGCGTCGCGTCGAGGTCCTCGGCGGAGATCGCAATGTGCCCGTAGGCGGTGCCCTGGTCGTAGGAGTCGACGCCGTGGTTGTACGTCAACTCGAGGCGGGGCGAGTCTCCGTCCCCGGGGATGTTCATGAAGACGTTGATCGCCTCGTCACGGATCGGGAAGCGGCCGACCTCCTCGAAGCCGAGCGCCTCGTAGAAAGAGACCGAACGGTCGATGTCGGTGATCCGGTAGCAGGTGTGAATCAGGTTCGCCATGTCCGCATTTTTAACAAGAAGTTCATCCTCGATGCTCCATGATGGGTTCATGAGGCGCGTCGGTCACAAGGGTGCGGACCTGATCGAACCGGGGAACACGCTCGCCAGCTTCGATGCCGCGCTCGCGCACGGGGTGGACATGATCGAGCTGGACGTGCTGCCCGAGCGCCCGCCCTCTGAGCCGCAGACGGACCAATTGATCCTCGCCCACGACTACGAGGATGCGGCCGAGCGCCCCACGCTCACGCTGGAGGAGGCGCTTGACCACCTCGCCTCGGCCGCGTACGCGGACCTCGAGTTCATCGTGGACCTGAAGCTGCCGGGGTACGAGAGCCGCGTCGTCGATGCCCTCGAGCGGTCCGGCCTCGCCGACCGCGCGATCGTCTCGACCACATACCGGGAGAGCCTGGTTGCGCTGAAGGCTCATCACGGGAGCGTGCGCGTCGGCTGGTCGGTGCCGAGGGCGCGGCGGGACTACACCCGCTCCCCGTTCATGGCCATCCCCGCCCTGGCCGTCCTCCGCGTGATGCGGCGCAGGTTGCCGCGCCAAGCCGCCGCGGCGCTTTCGGCCGGGCTATGCCACGCGGTGATGGCCCACTGGCGGCTGGTCGGCCCGGAGCTGGTCGAGACCGTGAAGACGTCGGGCGGCGAGCTCTACGTATGGACCGTCGACCACGCTCCGCGGATCCGGGAGCTGGACTCGCTCGGCGTGACCGGCGTGATCACGAACGACCCCCGGCTGTTCGCGGCGCTCTCGTAGCGCCGCTCGCTCAGGCAGCGGCGACCCGGCCGTTCGCAGCCGGAAACGCGACCGTCTCGTGCTCGGGGTACGGATCCGCCTCCTTGACCGGCCCCTCTGCGTGTGCGTCGGCGAGCGCCGTGGCTGCGTGCGTGACCAGGTCCGCGGGCCGGCCGTTGCCGTCGGCGCGCTCGGCAAACCCCGCCCAGCAGCGCAGGCGTCGCTCCTCGAGCCTCGACTCGAGGGCATGCGCGAGAGTCTCGACCGATCCCTGCGGCGCCTCGGGGCAGATGACCGCGAAGCGAGACTGGGCCAGCCGGGCCACCGTGTCGGATCCGCGGACCTCCTTGCTGATGTCGGCCACGGCCTGGCGGGCGTCGCGCTCACCCAGCAGGACGCCCCCGACCCCGCTCTGCTCCACATCGAGCAGGACCAGCCCGAGCGGTCGCCGGTACCGCGTCGCGCGCTCCCACTCGCGCTCGAGCATCTGCTCGAACGCTTCCATGTTCGCCACGCCGGTGTCGGGGTCGACATACGCGTTCTGGTCGAGGCGCCTGCGGCCACGGACCCAAAGGCCCCAAAGGGCGATTGCGATCAGCGCGAGGGCGACGAGGCCCGCCCGCACGAAGCCCGGGATCGACTCGATCAGCTCGAACACCGGTGCGACTCCGCCGCGGCTGTCCTCGGCGCCGGCGGTCGTCCGAAGGTCGTCGAGACGTGGGGTGCCGCCGGAGCCCTCAGCGCGGCCACGCCGGGCGTCGGAGGTGGACCGGCGGCCGGCGCCGGGCTGGTCGTCGGTCACGGCGACCGACCGAGCTGCACCCGGGCGTGGACCGGCCTGGGGTTGTCCCCGAGCTGGGATCGTCCGTCGGCCCGCCGGGGACCGAGACGCGGCCGCTGGGCTCCTGCGCGGCAGGCGACGAAGAGGCGGGCGGCGCAGAGCTCTTCGGAGTGGTCCGCAGATCGAGGTTGACCCCGCCCGCGCCCGCTCCGAGTGTCACGCCACCGGTATCGCCGGCATCGAGGCCTACGCCCAGGCCGTCCGGCCCTGTCGTGAGGCTCGCCCCACCGTTGGGCAGCAGGTTCGTGTTCGTGCTCGGGAGGGACTGCGCAGAGGCGCTCCCCGCGACCACGGCGACCAACACGAATATGGATGAGACGGCCGACGCCATGCGAAGCGTCGTGCTGCGCGACAAAGATCGTTTCAAAATGACAGAGCCTTTCCGTGGCCTGCCTGCCAGCTACACCTCGGGGTCCTCATCGACCCCCCTGCCGGTTCACCTTGAGCGCGCCTGAGCGACTTAGACGATTGATCGACTTCGCTTGGCAGCCCCGATTTTGGGCACTGATTCAGTGAAAGTTCAGATTCCGGCGTCACACTTGAGGCATGCAGGTCCTGGTCGTCGACGACGAGCCGGCGGTACGCGACTCATTGGAGCGCGCGCTGCGCCTGGAGGGATACGAGATCGTGGTCGCCGCAGACGGCGCCCAGGCCCTTGCCACGCTGGCGAAGGACAACACCGACGCGGTGGTGCTCGACGTGATGATGCCGGGCGTGGATGGTCTCGAGGTCTGCCGCCGGATGCGATCGGCCGGTAACCGCACGCCGGTCCTGATGCTGACCGCGCGGGACGCCATCTCCGACCGCGTCGCGGGCCTCGACGCGGGCGCCGACGACTACGTCGTGAAGCCGTTTGCGCTCGACGAGCTGCTGGCGCGGTTACGGGCGCTGCTGCGGCGGTCGGGTACGAGCGCCGGAGGGCAGGTCCTGCGGTTCGGGGACCTGGAGCTGGACCCGGTCTCACATCAGGTGAAGCGCGGTGGCCGCGTGATCGACTTGACGCGCACCGAGTTCTCGTTGCTGGAGCTTTTTCTCCTCCACCCGCGGCAGGTCCTGACCCGACCCGTGATCTTCGACCGCGTCTGGGGCTACGACTTCGGCCCGGGCTCGAACTCGCTCGAGGTCTACGTCAGCTACCTGCGCCGCAAGACCGAGTCTGCCGGGGAGCCCAGGCTGCTGCACACCGTGCGCGGCGTCGGCTACGTCCTGCGCGAGGAGTGATGAGCGGGTCGGCCGGCGTGGTGCGGGGCTTGCCGGCACGCCTACGGGCGCGCGTCGGGCGCTTCTCCTTCCGGCGGCGGCTGATCCTCCTGTCCGCCTCGGCCGTCGCGGTGGCGGTGGTGCTCGCCTCCGTGGCCGCGTTCGTCGTGGTCCGGAACCAGCTGCGCGACGATGTCGACAACCGCCTCCGCAATCTGTTCGAGCAGATCTCGATTCCGCAGGGACTGCTGCTGCCGGGAGCTCCCGCAGGGGACGACACGCTCGTGCTGCCGACGGGGCCACTCGGCAACCGCGACGGGTTCGCCCAGGTCGTGCGCCCGGACGGCACGGTCGTCCGGCCCAGGGACGTACGTTTTCAGCTCCCGGTCGACCAGCGGGCTCTCGAGGTGGCGCGGGGGGAACGCAAGGCCTTTTTCCACGACGCGACCATCGGTGGCGTCCATGCGCGCGTCTACACCGCGCCGCTGTCGACGGGCGACGCGCTCCAGGCGGTGCGACCGCTCGAGGAGGTCGACAGCACCCTGCGCGATCTCGCATTCGCACTGGCGCTGATCAGCCTCGGTGGCATCTTGCTCGCGGTGTGGCTGGGACGCCTGGTTGCCCGCGCGGCGCTCACGCCGGTGAAGCAGCTGACCGAGACGACCGAGCACGTCGCCCGCACGAGGGACCTGAGCAGGCGGATCCAGGCCGACGGGTCGGATGAGCTCAGCCGCCTGGGCGCGAGCTTCAACACGATGCTCGAGGCGCTCGCCGAGGCCGAGCGCTCGCAACGCCAGCTTGTCGCCGACGCGTCGCACGAGTTGCGCACGCCGCTCACCAGCCTGCGCACGAACATCGAAGTGCTTGCCGGGGGGATGCTCCCGCAGGAGGACCACGAGCGCCTGCTGCGAGACCTGGTCGTCCAGCTCGACGAGCTCACGGTGCTGGTCGCGGACCTGGTCGACCTGGCCCGTGGCGATGAGCCCGACGCGGGCATGGAGGACGTGCGCCTCGACACGCTGGTGGAGGACGCGGTCGAGCGCGCGCGCCGCCACGCGCCCGACAAGGTGTTCTTCACCGAGCTCGAGCCTTGCCTGGTCGCCGGAGTGCCGGGCCGTCTCGACCGGGCCGTGACGAACCTGCTCGACAATGCCGCCAAGTGGAGCCCGAACGGCGGCCAGATCGAGGTCCGCGTGCGTGACGGCGAGGTCAGCGTGCGTGACCACGGCCCGGGGATCGCGGACTCCGACCTGCCTTACGTCTTCGACCGCTTCTATCGCGCACCGGCCGCGAGGGGCCTGCCGGGCTCGGGGCTCGGCCTCGCGATCGTGCGTCAGGTCGCGGAGTCCCACGGCGGAGCGGTGGTCGCCGCGCGTGCCAACGGAGGCGGCGCGCGCATGAGCCTGAAGCTTCCCGTGACCGACTAGCGGGCACTAGCCTGCCGGGCATGCGCCTGGCAATCATCTCCGACACTCACATGGGGCCCGGCGGGCGCAACCGGCTGCCCGGCCGCTGCGAGGAGCTGATCGCCGGCAGCGATCTGCTCGTGCACGCGGGTGACGTGATGACGCTCGAGGCGCTGGCCGAGATCGAGGCGATCGGCCCTCCGGTGCGCGGCGTGGCGGGCAACATGGACGGTTGGGACCTGCGCGAGCGCCTACCCGACACGGATCAGATCGACGTGGACGGCGTGACGCTGGCCGTCGTGCACGATGCCGGCCCGGCCGCCGGACGGCTGGGGCGAATGCGGCGGCGCTTCCCCGGCGCGAACGCGGTCGTGTTCGGCCACTCGCACATCCCGCTGCACCTGCAAGAGGGTGATTTTCAGATCTTCAATCCCGGCAGCCCGACCGAGCGGCGGCGGGCGCCGTCGCACTCGATGGGCGTGGCGAGCGTGGAGAACGGGCGGATCGAGTTCGAGCTCGTGGAGCTGCTGTTGCAGTGACCGCCTGAAGCCACCAACACTAAGGCAGGACGATGCGCTCAATGATCGGGACGGCCGCCAACCGCGGCGGCTGTCGGGATCGCAGCATCGTGCGCTTGATCTGGATTAGCCCCGTGAGCCAGTCGCCCTTTCCATTCGGCATGTCGTTTCGCCGCGAATCGCGGGGTGCTCCTTCTTATCGCTCGACAACTTTTTTGGGCCAGTCTGCTTTTCCTTTTTGGAGTCGCTTGAGAGGCCGTCATCGATTATCTCCCAAAGGGTCCGTCGTCTACCGTGGTAGTCGACGATTGACGATCTGACGTCATCTTCACTAACGACCGTGAGGGTGTCCTTAGATTGAACGACGTACCAGCGACTATCAGCTGTAAATAGCAAGCGCCCGAGACCTCTCCGGATGTGTCTGTGCACATCTTTGGCATCTACGTCCTTAAGCCTAATCACCACTCTTGATCCAGGCCCTGTGACAATGCCGGCAGCTCCTCGCCGGTTCCTGTGTCGGAGTGTTGCGGTTTGCTCATCGTGAGGCGAGGGGCGGCCCCGAATGCGCTGAGCTACTCCGCAGCGGCTGGGCCGAGCACCTCTGCCGCTCTGTTCTCCCAGGGCTGCATGCCATGCTCTTGAGCCAGGGCGCGACCGCTCTCGGCGGCAGCCGCCGCGCGCGCGCGACCTTGTCCTGTGCCCCGCAATTGCTCCATCTCGGCCTCGGCGACCAAGGTCCTTACCGCTGCCGGGGGACTACCTAGTTCGATGTTCCTCTGAACCGCCTTGGCGAACAGGTCGTTGTCAATTAGATCAACCCAGTCGTCGGCGCACGCCTTGAGCATCGCTCGGAACGTTTGAACCGAGCCAAGGTTCATCACACCACTCCCGGGCACAACCGCGCGGGTGTCAAATGGCTCGAGGAGACGGTCGAGGTCCATGGCCCATGTACGACGTGCCTCTCCCCATCGCTGCCGAGCGGCGTCATCCTCCGTTGCGGCTAGGACGGTCAGGCGTTGGAGGGCAAGTGCGATCAGTGCGAGTACCTGGACGTAGTACTCGTGCTTGAGGATCCGCCCGAAGGGAGCGGACTCCCCGGAGCTTGTGTCGGGTCGCGAGAGCTCGTTGATAATTTGGTGGGCAGCCTCGCTATCACCAGGTGCTCCACGCGCAGCCAGCACAAGTGCGTGGGTTGAGCGCCACGTGGGCCACCACTCGTAGGCCAGCGTGCGAAGTCCCTGATCGTTT
This sequence comes from uncultured Solirubrobacterales bacterium, assembly GCA_963731895.1. Classification (GTDB taxonomy): domain Bacteria; phylum Actinomycetota; class Thermoleophilia; order Solirubrobacterales; family JBBDJG01; genus CAVSXO01. Next base: position 484,844 of record CAVSXO010000026.1, on the reverse strand, counting down.
GCGAGCTGGAACTTGCGACACTCGTCCTCCTTAAGCCGGCCCGAGAGTTCCTCCACGTTTGGCACGAAGTCCTTGCCGTCGTGGTCCAATGCGAGCAGCACACGCTGGTGCAGCCAGCGACGATACGGCGAGTTCGTCACCTCGTCTTTGTCCGGTTCCGGTTCGAGCTCACCGCGGGCACTGTCGAAGGTCCCTCGGTACAGAAGTTCCGTGCGCGAGAGGACGGTGTCCTGCCACTCGAAGCGCTGGCGCTTACCTGCGTCCGGCTCGTGAGGGATCCGATCCTTGCACAGCAGCTCGCGCTCCTCGACGGCCTGATCAAATTCCCCGTTCTCCATGAGGAAGGAGATGAGCACATGGCCCGCCTCGATTTCAGTATTGATGTCCTGTTGTTCCCGAGCGGAGGTCATCACGTCTCGTGCAGTCTTCAAGCGATCATCGAGTGAATCCGTTGGAGCAGCTCCCTTCAGTCGCCGGAACGCAAGCTGCAACCGCACGGTGGCGTCATCCACCAGCGGCAGAAGTTGATCTGCAGCAGCATCAAGGTCCTCTCGCTCCTTCATCGCCTGGAAGCTTGCATCGAAATGCAGTTCGGCCATCCGCCTGATCACGACCTCTAGCTTCAGCGCCGGGTCATCCGAATCAGAGGTGCTCGGCGTCACCAGCGCCGCAAGACGTTCCTCGTCAGCTCGGTCGAAGCTCTGTCCGGACCCTCCTCGCCCACCGGAGACGCCCAGAGCGGCGTTCGCGAGAAGGTCCGGGTGCCTTGCCGCACGCGCGATCTCGGCGGCCCCCCGGAAGGTATTCATGGCTACGGCAAACTGACCGGCCCTCAACTCGGCATCCCCTTGCCGGATCAAGACCGAGCACTGGGCAATCCGGTCCGGCAGCGTGGCAGCCATGCTTGCCACGTTTCCGCTCTCAGCAGCCGTTCTCGCATTGCGGTCATTGTCGCCGCCATCCTGTGGAACAAGCCCGAGGTAGTGCGCGCTGACCACCGCGAGGTCCTTCCCGGATGGCCAGAGCGCGTGTTCCACGTAGTCACGGATCGGTTTGAGCGTCTCGAGGCGGTCCTCCTCCGAAAAGAACCCGAGGCCCACGTTGCTGAGTCCGTGGGCGTGCACCTGCAGGTCGCCGACGGAGGGCAACGTCCTCCCCAGCGCGATCAGGTCCTCTCCCCCGATGCCCGCCGGCAAAGCACCCAGGAGGGCAAGCAGTCGGCGCTCATCCTCGTCCCCGAGGAGCTGAATCGAGATCTGTAGCGACGCAACCAGGCTCCGTTGACGATCGGGCCCCACGTTCAGCGGAAGCTTGAGCAGGACGTGCTGCAGTCGTTCTTGCAGCTCGACGAGACTTGTTCGCTGTCCTTCAGTTGCTAGGGCGAGCAACACGATGGCGAGCGGAACGCCCTCGAGCTCACGATCGACGAGGTCTTCCACGGCCGCGTCGACGGCCGACACTCTCCTGAAGCTCCTGCACAGCACGGCAGCGTCCTGACGGTCGAGCCGTCCCACCTCGATCGCCTTCCACTGCTGTAACGCATCGGGCAATTCGCCGGCGCGCAGCCCCACCACAACCGACACTGAGGGCAACGGAGACAGGAGCTCCATCAGGTTCTGCATTGCCCATCGCTCGCGCTTCCAGACTGTTTCCACATTGTCGAACACGAGCAGCTTCCGGTCATCCGTCTTCAGGCCCTCGACCACAGTTCTCTTTGCACGCTGCGGATCACCGCGTACAACCTCGACCTGCAGGCTCTCCGCGAGCGTCTCCAAAATCTGCTCAACGGAGTCATTCCGGTCACAATCCAGATAGTGCCGACGCACGGCAACATGGTCTGGCAGCTCGCTATACGCCGCGCTCACCAGGGCGCTCTTCCCTATGCCGGCCAAGCCATAGACAACGACGGATTTGGATAAGCCGATAGCGTCTTTGAGGGTCTTCAAGTCAGCATCCCGACCGACAAAGCGCTCGCTGTCGTAGCTGGGGAGATCCGCGCTCATTGATGTTTCGCCTCCTGGCCGTACATGGATATGACACTGGTCGCTCGGTACCACTGGTTCAGGGCTGACTTCCGTGCGGGATCGCGATCAGAATCACTCGAGGTCCGCAAGACAGCAACGGCGAGGAACTTCGAGTCCGACGCTCGCCAGTCGTCGAAGTCTCCGGGCGCCAACTCAGCCTCCCGGAAGCTGTCGAGCTGATTCAGTAGAAAGAGCGTTGCCCTGTCGGAGTCGTACTTCGCGGGTAACTTCGCATCGCTCGACCCCTCCCTCAACCACTTTACGAAGTCTTTGGCAGTCGCTGGGACGAAGCATTGGAGGCGCGGCTGAATGCCGGAGCACGCTTTCTCTACGACCTGTCCGATGGGGCTTTCGCCATTGCCGGCGAGAATCGTCACCGGGTCAGCATGTGACAGCTTCGTCGCCGCAGCCTCGAGACGCTCGCGAAGTTCGTCCACGGCGTGCTTGTCGATAGGAGTCCCGCGTCCAAGATTCTGGTTCTCCGAGTCGATTTCCGAACGCAGCATGCCCGGTTTCACCAAGTCTCCGAGGGGTGAGCGGTAGCGCCCTATTCGCCATTCATGTAGCGAGTCGAACCAGTTCCCCACAGTCCAGTTGGCGCCTAACACCAATAGGGCGAGGATCGCTCCCACCCACTTGGGGGCCGAGGTCAGGACGGCGCCCGAAACGATGATCACGGCAGCCGCCGCCAAGATGGCGTACCGCAACCATGGTCGCCGGCTAAACGCCTGGCGCACCCGCAATGCGAAGCTCTGCTGATTCTGCCTCAAGCGATCCAAATCCCGTCATCGATGACAAATCTCACAACGGCTGTTGCCGCCGGGCGACACTAACCGCTTCGTGAGTGTGTGGCAACCAAGCGGAATGGTCCATTCGTCACACAGCACACGGGTGCTGCAGACCCACACTCATACCGGTCCTCGGACGGCAGGCAGCAGGTTCCCGAAGATGTGGAGCTTTACCGTTCAGGAGGCCGAAATCCGACGGCTCAAACACCTCGGCAAGCTAGTACGGCATGGAGCCTGGGTGATCCTTCGCCGGTGGCTGGGGACCTTGTGGGGCCCATGGACCCCCCAAAACCACGCAACGGCGGGTTTGTGAAGGGGTCAGCGCCGCAGGCGAACGTGGAGATGGTTGTCGTGGTACGGGATCGCCTGCACGACCCGCCGCGGTCCGCGCAGGCCGGTCCGGAATCCCACGAACACATACTGCGCCCCGGCGTCGACGAACCGGTCGACCAGGTCCTGCGCAAGCGCGCGATCGATCTGCGCAGGTCTCATCGGAGCGCGCTCGCGGCGGTCCAGGCGCGGGTAGTAGACGTCGACGTCGAGACCGTTCTGATGAGAGGCATGGAGCGGCGAGGAAGTTGCCGCCTCCCGGCCGGCTCAGGTCGCCGATGCCCACCCTGGGCGCATCCGGATGCGCGTCCTGGAACTCTCCCAGCACGTCGAGCAAGGTCCGCACCAGACGGTCGGTCCCGTAGCGCCGCCACCAGCGGTTCGGGGTCGTGTTGCGGACCGGATCCCAGGTGAAGTACCCGGCATCCTCGGAGGGCAGCCGCACGCCACGCTTCAGGCGGCCGGCGTAGGGGAGGCCGACGGCGCGGGACTCGCGCCAGACGATCGGCTCGGGCGCGGGGTCGCCACCCTGGTTCAGCGCCTGCGTGCGCTCGATCGCAGGCGTGTCCATCACCTCGACTTGCTGCGCCCGCGACTCGCAGGGCCCAAGGCGGCCGGCCGCCAGCATCAGCACGACGAGCAGCGCGAACGGGACGAATCGGCGCGGGAGGGCCAAGACCGACCGAGCCTACGGGGTTCGGGTCGAGCGGGCTACAGTCCTCTGGGAGACCCCGACATTGGGAGGTTCGATCGCGTGACCACGAAGATCACCAAGACCGACGAGGAGTGGCAGCGGGAGCTGACGCCGGAGCAGTACGAGGTCCTGCGCCGGCAGGGGACCGAGCCACCGTTCACCGGCAAGTACACGTACAGCAAGGAAGACGGCGTCTACCGCTGCGCGGCGTGCGGCAACGAGCTGTTCAGCTCCGACACGAAGTTCGACTCTGGAACGGGCTGGCCCAGCTTCTACGAGCCGGCCACCGCCGAGGCCGTCGAGCTTCGCCCCGACGCGACGCACGGCATGGTGCGGACCGAGGTCGTCTGCGCCCGCTGCGGCAGCCACCTCGGCCATGTGTTCGACGACGGCCCGAACCCGACCGGTCAGCGCTACTGCATCAACTCGGTCTCGCTGGACCTGGAAGAGGAGAAATAGGCCGTCCGCGGCCAAGGCCGCGAACGGGTTTACGCCTGCGCGGCGGCGCTCAGCTCCTGCATCGCGAACAGGTAGACCTCCGAGAAGGTCGGGAAGGGCTGGATCGTGTCCTTCAGGACGGCGATCGGCAACTGCGCCCGGATCGCGAGCGTCGCCTGGCCGAGCCACTCTCCGGCCTCGGGGCCGAGCGCGTATGCACCCCTGATGCGCTCACCGTCGGAGACGAGCGTCAGGAAGCCGGCGTCCTCGTACTGGCGGCAGTAGGTCGACGTGCGCGGTACCGAGTCGAGTGAGACCGTCACCGTGAGCTCGCCCTCGGCCTCACCGACCGCGACGGCCTGCGGGTCCGTGAACACGACCCGCGGCACTGCGTCGTAGTTCGCCTCGGCGTCCCGGCCGAGGATGTTCGCGGCCGCGACGCGGCCCTGGTACTTGCCGACATACGTGAGCGGCCATATGCCGGTCACGTCCCCGATCGCCCACGTGCCCTCGCCCGCGGACATGCGCGCGTCGACGCCGATGCCCTGCTTTCCGGGCTCGATCCCGATGTTCTCCAACCCGATGCCCTCCACTCTCGGCTTCCGCCCGGTGGCGACCAGGAGCCTGTCGCCCTTCAGGACCTTGCCGTCGGGGAACTCGAGCACGTAGTCCTCGCCCTCGCGGCGTGCCCGCGACACATGCTGGCCGAAATGCTGCTCGATGCCCTCGGCGCCCAGCGCCCGCCCGAGCGCCTCTCCGAGCGGCTTCGGCTCGCGTGCCAGGAGGCGCTCCGAGCCCTCGATCAGGACGACGGAGCTGCCCATCCGCCGGAGCACCTGCCCCATTTCGACGCCCACGGGCCCGCCGCCGAGCACGAGCAGCCTGTCCGGCACCTCGCCGGGCTTGATGCCGGTCACCTCCCGGTTCGTCCAGACTCCCTCCAGGTCGCGCAACCCGTCGATCGGCGGGATCACCGGGTCTGACCCGGTGGCGATCACGATGTCGGCGGCGGTGTGGGTCTCGCCGTCCACGTCGATCGTGCCGGGCGCGGCGATCCGGCCCTCGCCGCGGATGATGTCGATCCCGTTCTCCTGCGCCCATTTCACGGCGCCCGAGTCGTCGTAGCCCGACACGATGTAGTCACGCCAGCCAAGTGCGGCATCGACGTCGAGGTCCCGGCAGATCGCCTCGGCCGCGCCGGGGGCGCGACGTGCATCCATCAGCGCCTCTCCGGATCGGAGCATTGTCTTCGACGGCATGCAGGCCCAGTAGGAGCACTCCCCGCCGACCAGCTCGCGCTCCACGATCGCGACGCGCTTGCCCGCCTTCGCCAGTTCGCCGGCACAATGCTCGCCCGGTGCCCCGCCGCCCAGGATGATCACGTCGTAGTGCGCCATACGGTGAGCAAGCTACCCTGCTCGGCGATGCGCCGCACTCTCTTCGACGACGAGCACGAGGACTTTCGCGCCAGCTGGCGCACGTTCCTCGAGCGCGAGGTCGCGCCTCACTACGACCGGTGGGAACGGGAGCGCCTCGTGCCCCACGACGTGTTCGAGAAGGCGGGCGGCTACGGGTTCCTCGGCATGGCCGTTCCGGAGGAGCACGGCGGCGCGGGCGTGGACGACTTCCGCTTCAACGCAGTGCTGAGCGAGGAGGCACAGCGCGCGGGCCTGGGATCCGTCCACCTCGGCATGTCCGTGCACAGCGACATCTGCCTGCCGTACTTCCTGAGCTACGCCACCGAGGAGCAGAAGCAGCGCTGGTTGCCCGGACTCGTGAGCGGCGAGCTGATCGCAGCGATTGCGATGACGGAGCCCGGCACCGGATCCGATCTAGCCGGAATCGCAACGTCCGCGGTCCGAAAAGACGGCGAGTACGTGGTCAACGGTGCGAAGACCTTCATCACGAACGGGATCAACGCCGACCTCGTCGTCACGGCCGTGCGCACCGACCGCGGCGAGCGCCACCGCGGCCTCAGCCTCCTGGTGGTGGAGCGCGGCACTCCCGGGTTCGAGCGCGGCCGCAACCTCGAGAAGATCGGGACGCACGCGCAGGACACCGCGGAGCTGTTCTTCGACGACGCGCGCGTGCCGGCGGAGAACCTGCTCGGGAACGAGGGCGAGGGCTTTGCCTACCTCGTCTCCAACCTGCCGCAGGAGCGGCTGTCGATCGCGGTTGCCGCCGTTGCGGCCGCCGACGCCGCGCTCGGATGGACGGTCGAGTACGTGCGCGACCGCAAGGCCTTCGGGACGCCGATCGGCTCGTTTCAGAACACGCGCTTCGAGCTGGCCGAGATGCGCACCGAGGTCGACGTCGGGCAGGCGTACGTCGACCGCTGCGTGGAGGCGCTGAACGCCGGCGAGCTGACGGCAGAGGACGCCGCCGGCGCGAAATGGTGGTGCACCGAGCTGCAGGGCCGCGTCGTCGACCGCTGCCTGCAGCTGCACGGCGGCTACGGCTACATGCTCGAGTACCCGATCGCGCGCGCCTACGCCGACGCGCGCGTGACGCGCATCTACGGCGGGTCGAACGAGATCATGAAGGAGATCGTCGGGCGCGCGATGAAGCTCGAGTGACCGCCTTCAGAGCCGGCGGGCGAGCTCCGGATAGAGCAGCACGAGCCCGTCGGCGTCAAGTTCCAGCTCTGCGCTGAAACCCTCGTGCACACCCAGGTCGGTGAACCGCACGACGCCCGGGCGCACGTGCTCGTAGCGCTGTCGTGAGGCGTGCAGCGCGAGGTCCGGCACCGACACCCAGGCGGCAAGGATCTCGGTAGCCCCCGCGCGCTCGTGGAGCGCGTGACGGCGCACCGGCATGAGGTTGGTGAGCGGCGAGAGGCCGAGGTCGCAGTCGAGGGCGCCGTCGAGCTCGGGCGCCGCCGCGCCGTCGCGCCGCCAGCCGCCCCTCGGCATCGTGCTCGAGCAGCAGCCCGCGCTCCCCGACGGCACTCGTCACCTGCACCGACAACCGGGTGGTGATCCATCCGCTGCCGACGCTCGAGCTCGTAGTCGAGCCGGTAGGGCGCCGGGTCGGCTCCGATCTGCGTGCCGGTCGCACCCAGGCCGCGCGGCCCGAGATCCACGCGCGCGGCCTCGGCGCGCCACTCGTCGATGCCCTGCCAGATCGCCACACGTAACATCGCTTCATCATGGCGCACGAGCTCAGCGGTACCGAGCAGGTAAGGCGACCTCGGCCGAACTCGGAGCCGAACTTTGGCGCCTGGCGTGCAGGGGGTGCATGCGAGGCGACATCGTTCGGTACCACCCCGAACTTTGGCTCCTGAGTTCCGAGCGGGTGGAACCCAAGGGACAAACTTGGGCGCCCAAGCGTTAAGGCTCGCGCACCCAACTGGGTTGGTCCGATGTAGCGCCCGGCAGCCGGACCGTGAACAGGGCGCCTCCGGCGGCCGAGTCGCCGACGGTCACGTCCCCGCCCTGCAGCTGGGCCTGCTGCGCCACCAGTGCCAGGCCGAGCCCCGACCCGGGTGAGCCGCCGGCCTGCGCGCCCCGGGTGAAGCGCTCGAAGATGCGGCCGCGCTCGGCGACCGGCACGCCGGGGCCGTTGTCTGCGACCGTCAGCAGGAGCGTCCCGTGGTCGCGTTCGAGGCCGACGGTCACCCGATCGCCCCCGTGCCGGATCGCGTTCTGGATCAGGTTGTCGATCAGCAGCCGCAGGCCGTCGGGCCAGCCGGTGATGAGATGCTCGCCCTCGGCGGCGGACAGCTCGACGTGCGCCTCGGGGTGTCGCCGCCGCGCCGCCTCGACAGCGGCGTCGGTCACCTCCGCCATGTCGACCGGCTCACGCGGGAGGGCGGCGGCCGAATCGCCGCGAGCGAGCGCCTGCAGCGCGTCGAGCACCGCGACGAGGTCCTCCTGCTCGCGCGCGACGTCGTCGAGGGTCGCCCGTCGCTGGTCCTCGGGCATCGACGGGTTTCTCCTGACCGCGTCGATGTTCGCGCGCATGGACGTGAGCGGCGTGCGCACCTCATGACCCACGTCGCCCGCAAAGCGGCGCGTCGCCTCGAGCGCGCGCTCGGTCTCCGAGGAGGAGCTCTCCAGGCGGGCCAGCATCTCGTTCACTCCGTGCGCCAGCTCGTCCACCTCACGGCCGGCGTCGCCCTCCGGCAGGCGGCGCGACAGGTCCCGCGTGGTGGTCACGCCCGCGACCGAGCGCCGCAGCCGCGACAGCGGCGCGAGCGCCGGGCCGGCGAGCACGCTGGCGAGGATCACCGTCAGGCCGATGCCGAGGATCGAGATCAGCGCCACCCGGCGCTGCATGGAGTCGATGCGGGACTCGAGGGGCCCGGCGTCGGCGCCGAACTGGATCACCGGCTCGGAAGGGCCCGCGAAACCGTGCGGGAGCTGTATCGGGATCGTGAGGATGCGCCACTGGCCGCCGCCTGCGTCGACCGTCGCGAAACCCGGGTCGCTGCGCTCCGGCAGGCCCTCATCGGGCACGTCGCCCTCAGCACGCAGCACCTGACCATCACCGACCACGCGGACGAAGGAACCGCTCTGCGCCAGGAGGTCGGGCGGTCCCGGCTTGCCGCCGCCATCCAGCGCCTTCCGCCCGGCGCCGCCTCGAAGCTCCCGCGCCCGGCTCTCCGGCCCCAATGCCCGGCCGGCCGGTCCCTGTGCGCGGCTCTCCAGCTCGCGGTCGAGGCTCGACCGCTCCCGGTCGGCGAACGTGGTCACCGTCAACACCCCGCCGGCGATCAGCACCAGCGCGACCGCGGCCGTCGCCGCGGCCGTCACGCGGGCCCTGATGCTCAGCCCGCTCACGCGCGCAGGACGAAGCCCACGCCGCGCACCGTGTGGATCATCCGAGCCTCGCCATCCGCCTCGAGCTTACGGCGCAGGTAGCCCACGAAGACGTCCACGACGTTGCCGTCCACCTCGAAGTCGTACCCCCAGACGCTCTCCAGCAGCTGTCCCCGGCTCAGCACGACGTTGCGATGCCGGGCCAGCTCCTCGAGCAGGTCGAACTCCCGGCGGGTCAGCTCGACCGGTCGCCCGGCGCGCTGCACGCTGCGCCGCGCGGGATCCACCAGCAGGTCGCCGACGCGGATCGGCTCCCCGTCCCCGGCCGGCATCCGCCGCAGCAGCGCCCGCAGCCGCGCGGCCAGCTCGCCGATGTCGAACGGCTTCACGACGTAGTCGTCGGCGCCCGCCTCGAGGCCGGCGACCCGGTCCTCGACCTCGTCGCGCGCGGACAGGATGCAGATCGGGGTGTCATTCCCGCGCGCGCGCAGGCGCGTCACGACGCTGATGCCGGAGAGGTCCGGCATCACCATGTCGAGCACCATCACTCCGGGGCGCTCCTGCTCGACCAGCTCGAGCGCCGCGTGGCCTCCCTCGGCAACGCGCACGGCAAAGCCCTCGAGACGCAGCGCGCGCTCGAGGGCCTTGCGGATCTCCTCGTCGTCGTCGACGACGAGGACCAGCGGTTCCGTCGTCATCGCCACGACACTACTGCCGTCTCAGGCGGGAGCCCCCAGTGGCGCGGGCGCCACGTCCGAGCTGCCCTCCGACCCTGAACCGGGCGGAGGCGCCGGGTGCTCGAAGCGACCGCGCTCACCGCGCTCACCGGGCCCACCGGGGCCGCCACAGCCGTGGCCGCCGAACTTGTGGAACCCGAACGCCGGCAGGCAGGTCGCCGTCGTCGAGCGGGACAGGATCCGGTCCGCCTCGCTCCGCGTCAGGCGCTTGGCGTCCACGGCCTCCTCGATGTCCTTCTTCGCGGCGGCCTTGATCGCCGCGCGCACGTCGTCACCGCTCTTGCCGAGCTCCTTCGCGAGCGCGTCGGTGAGCTCGTTGCAGCGCTTCTCCATCTGCGCCTTCGTCGGCGGCTGCCCTCGGTCGCGGGCGCTTCGGCGGCTCGAGGTCCTCGCGGACCGCCTCGAGCGCGTCGCGCAGCTTGGCCTGCGTCACGCCGAGCTCGTCGGCGAGCGTCGAGAGATGCTCGCCGGGCGGGCCGATCACGTGCAGCCGTTTCTCGCCCTGCACCTTCTCGCTCAGCGTGCTGCTGCCACTACCGCCGTCGCGCTTGCTGCCCGACGTCGCAGCGCCGGACACGGACACGACGATGCCGAGCACCAGCACCGACATCGCCGCGATCCATTTCCATCCAGGTGGTCTCATTGAAGCTCCTTCGTATTTGCTCCCCCGGCGATCTGCTCACCGGCTCGAGAGGAAGCTTCGGCCCCGCGTTTGTGGGTTCTCTGTGGGCGGGTTTAAGTTTGCTTGAGAGCTGACCCTGACACCGGGCGATAGAGTCGCGCCCGTGGAGCGCACCCTGCTCGGCAAACCGGCGCGGTTCCCGCCCGGCCTCCAGCAGGTCGGTGACGGCGTGTTCGCGTGGTTGCAACCGAACGGCGAGTGGGGCGAGTCGAATGCCGGGGTCGTGGTGGGCGACGGCGAGGCGCTGCTGATCGACACGCTCTTCGACCTGCGGCTCACGCAGCGCATGCTGGACGAGATCGCCGAGCGCGTCCGCGAGCCGATCCGGACGCTCGTCAACACGCACTCGGACGGGGACCACGTGTTCGGCAATCAGCTGCTGTCCGGCGCCGACATCGTCGCGACCGGCGCCGCCGCGCGATCTGATCCGCGAGGAGTCGGCCGCCACGCTGCGCCGGTTCAAGCAGCTCGCGCCCATCCTGCGGACGGTGGGGCGCCTTCCCCTGCCCGTGGTCGGAACGCTTCCCCTTCCCCGCCTCCCGCGCCTGCCGCTCCGTGCGCTCGGCGATTACGTCGGCCGGATCCTGTCGCCGTTCGACTTCTCCGGCGTGCGCATGACCCCGCCGACGCGCGAGTTCGGGGGCGAGCTGACGCTCTCGGTCGCGCGGGCGCGAGGTGCGGCTGATCGAGGTCGGCCCGGCACATACCCCGGGAGACCTGATCGTCCACGTGCCGGATGCGAGCATCGTGTTTGCCGCCGACGTTCTGTTCGTCGGCGTGGCGCCGATCATGTGGGCGGGGCCGACCGCCGGCTGGGTCGCCGCGCTGGACAGGATCCTGGAGCTGAATCCCGATGTGGTCGTGCCCGGCCACGGGCCCGTCTCGGGCCGGTCGGAGGTCGAGGTCCTGCGCGACTACCTGGAATGGGTCGATGCGCAGGCGCTGCCCCGCCTGGCGGCGGGAGGCACCGTGCCAGAGGTCGCGCGCGAGCTGCTGCGCAGCGACGAGTACCGCTCGGCGCCGTGGGACTGGTGGGACTCGCCCGAGCGGATCGTGATCACGATCGCGACGATCGACCGCCACCGCCAGGGCACACCGGGCCGGTCTCCGCACGAGAGCGCACCGGGCTGTTCGCGCTGGTGGCAACGCTCGCGGAGGACCTGAGGCGCAGACCTGAGGCGCGCCGACCGTCGACAGCCGACTCCAGCATCATACGGCGCCCAGGCCGCGGCGCCAGGCGCCGCCGCCTCGTCGCCGTTCCGCGCCGGGGCCATCGCGATCCGCACCGACACGTCGCGCCACTGCGTGCCGCTTGCGAACCGCAAGGAGACGCTCGGCCCGGAGCGCGGGTTCGAGCTCTGATCCGACGGCTTGATGACGTGGGCTGTGGCGGTCGGCGGAAAGCGCGCGGCACGACGACGTAGCCGCCCTCGGAGCCGTCGATGAAGAAGTAGCGCACGTCCGACAGCCGCACGAATGCCGTCCCGGCCAGCTTCACCACCTGTCCCGACCGCAACACGGCGTTCAGGACCCCGTCGCCCCAGCTCGGCAGCGTCGCCTCGGCGGTCAGCGCGTCGGTGCGGGAACGGGTGATCTGCCAGTGGACGTGGATCTGATCGGTCGTGAAGACGTAGCGCGACCGGAAACGCACTCCTGCCCGGTCCACGATCCCGCTCGTGTCGATCTGGTCGAAGCGGCCGGCATGGGGCGAGCGCGGATAGCGCTTCACACGGGTGATCGGCCCCTGCGGCGACCTGTTCAGGATCAACGGCAGGCGCCCGGGGCGCCCGAGCGTGCGCGGGCGCTGCGATGCGGTCACGACCGTGCCGTTCGGCGCCCGCACGAGCAGGCCGAACGCGGCCGGCGCCCGGCCGCCGATGTGCGAGATCACCCGCTGGCGCGAGTCGAACCAGCGCGCGAGGTCGATGCCCCCGTACGGGAAGGCGCCGTTGCTGATCCGCCACGATCGCGGTGTTGTAGGTGGGCGTCGTGATCGCCAGCCGCCCGATCGAGGGGTCGAAGGCGTACAGCGGCGGCGGCTCCTCGGCCGGGTCGTCGCCCATCCCGCGCAGGATCGCCTCGGCCGCCAGCGCCTGGAACCGCGCCAGCTCGAAGTGCTTCCCTTCGCTGAACTTGGTCGTGACGCCGTACAGGCTGCTGCCCGGCTCGCGGCGGTCGTCGTCCCAGCGCTCGGTGAAGCGCTCGTACAGGGACAGCGAGCGGTCGAACATGTGCTTCGCCCAGCGGCGCTCGTCGTCCTGGACGAAGTTCTTCGAGCTGGCGATCGCCAGCAGGCCCTGGCACGACCAGGCCCAGTAGCGCGACAGGTGCCAGCGGTACAGGTACAGGCCCGTGTCCCAGTTCAGGTAGCCGCTGTGCGTCCAGTAGGCGGACAGCGACCGCCGCACGAAGGCGCGCAGCGTGCGCCCGTGCGCCACGGATATCGGCGTCATCCCGCGCGCCCGCGCCTGCTCGTAGTAGTAGATGACGTCGAGCACGATGTTGGCGTACTCGGCCGACTCGATGTTCTGGCCGACGCCGGCGCGCTGGAACGGGTTGCGGTGGAAGTTGTAGCTCGGCCCCAGGTTCGGGATGCGCCACGGCCGCACGGCGCGCTTTGCGCCCGCGCAGGAAGCGGGTCAGCTGACGCCGGTAGTCGCGCCGCAGCAGCGTCGGGTCGTCGGTCATGCTGACCGCGCAGGCCTGGATCTCGGCGGCGAAGTTGATCTGGTTCAGGCGGATGTTCGGGTAGCGGAAGAACGGCGAGTTGGCGACCGAGCGCACGCACGCGACCATCCGGTCGACGGTCGCGGGCGGTAGCTGCAGCTGCTCGCGCGCGCGCCATGCGTAGTAGAGGGCGCGCGCCACCTTGGGGTCGACCGACAGGTGCATGGCGCTGTCGCGCCGGGCGATGCTCGACACCCAGCCCGGAGCGTGCACCTGGGTCTCCGAGCGCGGGTTCGCGTGGCGGGTGGGCCGGCCGCGCGGCGCCCGGAACGGCGGCGACTCGCACAGGCGCGCGGCCAGCTGCCGCGCGCGCTCGTCGCGGCGCGCGGCGCCGTCGTGGCCCTCGAGCGCCGCGATCGCATGCGTCATCAGCGCGCAGGCGTTGATGCGCGTGTCGGTCGTGTAGGCGTTCTGCGGACTCGTTCCAGAGGCGGTCCATCGCGGGCTGGAGCCAGTCGGCGAACTCCCAGTAGCCGGCGTTCGTGAGCGGCGGGGTGCCGACCACCGCGGCCTTCGCGCCCAGTCCGCGGGCGGCAGCACCGGCGGTCGGCCGCACAAGACGACCAACCCACAGTCCGAGACCGGCGAGAGCGCCACTGCGCAGAAACGATCGTCGCGTCGCTCCCCCGGACCCGTTCACGTCAACCGGAACACCACGTCGACCACCGAGTTGCTGCCCAAACGCTCGACGCAAGGCCACACAGCTTGCTAAGCGCGTCGGCTACCTCACAGGGGGTAGTCGTCCCCGCTGCGTACTCCGACGGGGGTGGCCCAAAGACACGCCCGCGAAGGGACGACAAACGCACCTGCCTGGGCGAGCATCCCGCATGTCTCTCGTTCTCTCGAGCTCGCCGAATTCCACAAGGAGCAGATCATGGAAACGACCGAACATTCCAAGCATCTGACCAGCCGTCGTTCGTTGCTCAAGGGTGCCGCGATCGGAGCAGGAACCATCGGCGCCGGGCGGCTGTTGGCCGATGCGTCACCGGCCCTCGCCCGCAAGGGCCGCAAGGCCCACAAGGCCGACCACGAGAAGGCCGGCTCACGGGACGCGGCGATTCTCCAGTTCCTGGCTGCGGCCGAGATCCTCGAGACCGATCTGTGGCAGCAGTACAACGAGCTCGCCGGTATCCAGGACAGCGAAGTCCCCGGCGGAAGCGGGAATCCGGCTTACACCGAGGCGGTCGCGGTACTGGACGAGGACATGGACCAGTACATCCACGACAACACCGACGACGAGTTCTCCCACTTCACCTTCATCAACGCCTACCTGGAAGCGCACGGCGCGCAAACAGTCAACTTGGATAAGTTCCGCACCCTGCCCAGCAGCAAGGCGACCGGCGCGCAGCAAATCGGCCGGCTCACCAACCTGATGCAGCTGAGCGTCGACACCAGCTTCTGGACGCGCTACCGCAGCGACTCGCAGAACCCCGACCTCGGCGACACCCTCCCGCAGGCCGTCCCCGGCCTGGCTGCCGGGCAATTTCCGGCGATTCCTCGCAGCGACGCCGACCTCAGCCCAGGCGAACCACCTGCAAGCGATCGCCAACACGGCCGGCTTCCACTTCGCCTTCATCGAGGCAGGGCGGTACCAGCCTCTACGCCTCGCTCGCCCAGCGGGTCAGCCAGCCAGGAGGTGCTGCGCATCCTGCTCAGCATCGGCGGCAGTGAGATCGATGCACTTCCAGACCTGGCACGACAAGGCCGGCAACGCGCCTCCGCTCACCGACCCCACGAACGGTCTGATCTTCCCCGACCTCAACGCCGATGGTGAGATAACGCAGACCAACCTGATCATGCCCGAGCCGACAGTTTTCCTCAATCGCAAGTTCCCGGTCTGCTCGATCATCCGCCCCACCGAGACCGACGGCGCCGCCATGGGCGCGCTCAACGCCTTGACCGCCGACGGACTGTTCATCGGGCAATCACCAGAGTTCTTCAACGTCCTCAGAGGACTGGCAAAAGCCGCAGACGCGGCCGGAGGCGATCACGAGCGGCGCGATGACGATCACGAGCGGCGCGATGACGATCACGAGCGACGCGATGACGTTCACGAACCGGCGCGATGGCGATCACAGGCGACGCCACGGCGATCACGGGCGACGCCATGGCGACGATGACTGACGTACATCGCGGTCGTGCTTGCGCACACCATCCTCTAGACGCGAGACACTGGGCCGGGCTGAATAACGGCCCAGCGTTTCGCTAGCAAATACTTGGTGGGCGAAAAGCCTGACACCGCTGGCGGCGTATCGTCTTGCCATGGCCATCTCGCTCGAGCACGACATCCGGCGCATCGGTCGCGAGCTCGCGGATTCGTTTCCCGTCCGCCGCCCGCCACCCGGTGAAGGCGCTGGACGACAAGGCGATGGAGCTCGCCTCGCGCGACGCCGAGCTGCGCGCGGCGCTGTTTCGCTTCGTCGACGTGGTGCCGGCGTGCCGCTCGCTCGAGGACCTCGCCCGCCACCTGAGCGCGTTCCTGCACGAGGTGGACGACCGGCCCCCGCCGCTCGACGTGGCCGTCCGGATGGCGGACTCGAAGGCCGGCGCCCGGGCGCTCGGCCTTGCCGCCACTGCCGGAGTCCGTCACATGGCCCACCGGTTCATCGTCGGGGAGACGCCCGAGGATGCGCTGCGGCTGCTGGCCGACCTCTGGCAGCGAGGCATCGCCACCTCCGTCGACCTGCTCGGGGAGGCGACGATCACGGTGGAGGAAGCCGACCGCTACGCGGAACGGTGCCGGGCGGCGCTCGTGACGCTCCACGAGGCATCCGCGCAGTGGCCGCAACGGCCGGCGCTGGAGAGCGATTCGGTTGGTGCGATTCCGCGGGCGAACCTGAGCGTGAAGGTGTCGGCGCTCACCCCGCTCCTGCGTCCCGAGGCGCCGGAGGTCGGAAAGCGCGACGCGGCCGCGCGCCTGCGCGGCCTGATGCAGCTTGCGCGCGACCTCGGCGCGCACCTGCACGTGGACATGGAGTCGCTCGACTCGCGCGAGACTGTGCTGGGCCTGGTGCTCGAGCTGCTGGCGGAGGACGAGTTTGCGCACGGGCCGTCGGCGGGAGTCGTCGTGCAGGCCTACCTGCGCGACTCGTCCGAGACGGTCGAGCAGGTGCTCGATTGGGCGCGGGGCCACGCGCGCGCGCAGCCGCTGGTGGTCCGGCTCGTGAAGGGCGCCTATTGGGACCAGGAGATCGTCGAAGCACGCCGCCACGGATGGCCTGCGCCGGTGTTCGAGCAGAAGGCCGACAGCGATCGCAACTTCGAGGCGCTCACCCGCCGCCTGCTGGAGGCGCGCCCGCTCGTGCGGGTCGCCGTCGCCTCTCACAACCTGCGCTCGGTCGCGCACGCGATCGCCTGCAACCGCGCTCTCGGCGCGCCGGACGGCGACCTCGAGCTCCAGGTGCTGCGCGGGCTCGGCGACGATCTGCAGCATGCGCTCGCCCGGCAGGGCCTGCGCGTGCGGACGTACTGCCCGGTCGGCGACCTCGTGGCCGGGATGGCGTACCTGGTGCGCAGGCTGCTCGAGAACACGAGCAACGAGTCGTTCCTGGCGGCGCGCATGCATGACGCGAGTGTCGAGGAGCTGCTCGCCGCGCCGTGAAGCCGTTCGTGAACGAGCCTCATGCCGAGCTGCGCCGCGCCGCCGTGCGCGAGAGCCTGATTGCGGCGTTGCGCGGCCTCGAGGCAACGTTGCCGTGGAGCGTGCCGTCTGTGGATCGGCGACGAGCGACGGTCCGGCGACGGGCTCCTCTCGACCGATCCCGGGGATCCGGAGCGGGTGGTGGCCAGCGTGTGCCCGCGCGACGGCGGAGGACGTTCCCGCAGCGGTGGAGACGGCAGAGGCGGGCGCCCGTGAGTGGGGCGCCCGCCCGGCCGCCGAGCGCGCCACGGCGCTGATCACCGCCGCCAGCGTCCTGCGGCGGCGACGGCATGAGCTGGCCGCGCTCCAGGTCCGGGAGTGCGCCAAGCCGTGGGCCGAGGCCGACGCGGACGTCTGCGAGGCAATCGACTTCCTCGAGTACTACGCACGCCAGGCGGTCGAGCTGGAGCAGGGCAGATCGTTGGTGCAGGCACCCGGCGAACGCAACACGATGCGCTACCGCCCGCGCGGGGTGTGCGCCGTGATCTCTCCCTGGAACTTCCCGCTCGCGATCCCGACCGGGATGGTGGCCGGCGCGCTCGCGGGCGGCAACGCGGTGATCCTGAAGCCGGCCGAGCAGTCGCCGGCCTCCGGGCTGGCGTGCGTCGAAGCGCTGCGCGAGGGCGGGGTCCCGCCCGCAGCCGTTGAGCTGCTCCCCGGTGAGGGCGACGTCGGGGCGGCGCTCGTGCGGGACCGCGGCGTGGCGACGATCGCCTTCACGGGCTCGCGCCCGGTCGGCCTGGAGATCGTGGCGACCGCGGCCGCCACGCCCGCCGGGCAGCGGCACGTGAAGCGAGTCGTGTCCGAGATGGGCGGCAAGAACTGCGTGATCGTGGATTCGGACGCCGATCTCGACGACGCTGTCCCGGCAATCGTGACGTCCGCGTTCACATACGGCGGGCAGAAGTGCTCGGCCGCCGCCCGCGTGCTCGTTCACGACGCGATCGCGGACGAGTTCATCGAGCGCATGCGCGGAGCCGTCGAGCTGCTGCAGGTCGGTCAGGCGGACGACTTCGCCACACAGGTGCCGCCACTGATCGAGCGCGCCGCGCAGGCGCGGGTGCTCGAGTATCAGGAGCGCGCAGAAGGCGAGGGGCGGCTGCTGCGCCGGCCGGGCCCGGTGCCGAGCCCCGGGTGGTTCGTCCCGCCGGCCCTGGCCGTGGACCTGCCTGCCGCCTCCTCCGTGCTCGAGGACGAGATCTTCGGGCCGCTGCTCGCGGTCGAGCGCGTGGCCGGTGTGGCCGAGGCGTGCGACGTCGTGGACAGCCTCGACTACGCGCTCACCGGCGGGCTTTTCTCGCGCAACCCGGAAACCGTCGACTACGTGGTGTCACGAACTCCGGTGGGCAACCTCTACGTCAACCGCCAGATCACGGGAGCAATGGTCGGCCGTCAGCCGTTTGGCGGCCGCCGGCTGTCGGGGACGGGCTTCAAGGCCGGCGGACCCGACTACGTGCTCCAGTTCACCGACCCACAGGTCGTGACCGAGGACACCGTCCGCCACGGGCTCGTGGTGTGACCGCTGACCGCCGGTGCTGGCGCCGACGGTAGAGCACGATGCGAGACACTGGGAACGCGGTGTCACAGGAGAACGTCGAACTGGTCCGCCGGCTCTACGCGCAGCTTGCGAGCGAGGGCTCCACACAAGAGTTCGAGCAGCGCATGTCCGATGACGCTCTCGGCCGTTTCTTGGATCCGGAGATCGAGTGGGTCCCGGTGACTGAGTCATTGCTTGCCGTCGACCGTTACCGCGGCTTTGACGGCGTGCGGCGCTTCTGGGGTGAGTTCCTCTCGGCTTGGGAGACGTACCGGGTTGAGACGCTGCGGTTCGACGACGCCGGTGATCAGGTAGCAGTTGTCGTGCACATCGTGGGCCGGACGCACGAGCTCGAAGTCGATGAGACCCGATCCTCGCTCTTGACCGTCCGCGATGGGCGGGTCGTCCGCGTCGAATCCTTTGCCGACCCCGACGGGGCGCGCCAGGCCGCCGGGTTGCCGCCCTAGGCGGAGCCGGCAGTGCCGCTTTGGAGCCTCTCCGGCTACCACCTCACGGCGTTGATCAAGCGCTGGATCAAATGAGGCCGCACGTACTCAAGCTTGATCCTGCGGATTCGTCCTCTCTGCCAGGCGACCGTGACGCGTACGGATTGCACCGCATGAGGGCCGGGCAGGCGTGCTCAGGAAGCGCGCCATCAGAGTCTCCGCATCGCCTTATCATCGCCCACCGCGCGCGAGCGAACCGTAGTGCCGACCTGCGTTTGCCTGGAAGCCAGCACCACGTCTCGGCGGTTCCACGGCCTCAATATGCGCGCCGCAAGAGCTCCACGTTTTACGCGATATTGTCCGCGACCGGTCGGCCCAGCCGGTAGCGTCCGAGGCCGTGCCGCCACCCGGGCCCGGTGTGGCGCAAATCGGTTGCTATACGACCGAAAACCAACACACCGGACGTGACGCTCGGCCGGCGGGCCGGTCGATGCAGGCAGGCGGATTGGCGCCGGCTCAGGCGGCGCGGCGCGCGCGCGACAGCAACGGCACGGTCGCCTCGTCGGCGAACTGCTCGCCGGTCACGCCGGTGACGAAATGCCCGCCCCGGACCAGGCCCCGCGCCTCGAGCCGGCGCAGCGCCCAGAGGATCTCCCGCCACGGAAGGGCCAGCCGTTCCTTCAGATAGACGTCGCGGAACACGATGCCCCATCGCAGCAGGAGCTGCCAGGCGACGGTCTCGGCCAGCTCCTCGACGTCGTCGATCGGCTGGGCGGGAGGCAGCAGTGTCCAGCGGCCCTCCACGCCCTGCCGCCATGTGCCCCGCCGGCCGCGGGAGCCGGGGCGGGCAGGGCCGCTGGCGGCGGGCGAACCGGGTGCGGGCGTGCAGGAGCGACCGGACGGCGTTGAATCCGTCGGCGGTGATCAGCCCGCGGGCGACGCCGTCCCACAGTCCTTCCTCGATCTCGGTGGGCAGGCGCCGGGTGATCGCCTGGAGCTCGGAGTGGAACAGGGCGCCCTGCCCGCGCAGGCCGTCGAGCACCTCCCGGCCCGAGCCGGCGGTCGGTTCGGCGGGCACCGCGGCCCCGCGGTGGGCCTGGAGGAGCCAGGGCAGGTCCTGACGGAGCATGAACGTGATCGGCGTCCGGCGGGACGGCGTCTTGCCCGAGCGGCGCGGCTCGCCGGCGGCGGGATCGTCGTTCTCGGCGGCGGGCTCGACCAGCGGACAGCCGGCCCCACACCACCTCGCCCGAGAGGCACAGATCGTCGAGCCACTCGGGCCGGTAGGACTCCACGCGCTCGGCGAAGCAGCCGCTCCCACTCGCCCGCCGGCCATTCGAAGCCCTGAAGCTGTTCGATCACCTCCGCCAGCCCGGCCCTGCCGTGGCGCTTGGTGCCGGGAGCGGCGTGCCACCAGGACTGGAGGAACTCCTGCCACTCCTCCTGGCTGATGGGACGGACCGCGGCCCGCCTGCCGCTCGCGCGTGTAGCCGTGGATCCGGGCCAGCAGCCGGCGGGCGCACCACTGCTCGCCCCGCTCGGGCTCGAACTCGCCCGCGACCGCGAACCCGCGTCCGCGCAGGGCCTCGAGGGCAATGCTGATCGAGGACGGCGCCAGGCCCGTGGAAGACGCGAGGTCGTCCACGCGTGACGCGGACCGGAGACGTCGAGATGGCCCCGGACCAGCATCACCTTCGCCTCGTCGGCGGCCGCGGCGTCCACCACCGGGGCGAGACCGGCGCGGAAGCGGGTGGTCGGGCTCGAACCGCGAGCCGGGGAAGAGGGCTTCGACCTCCGCCCGGCGCTCGGTGGCCGCCCACAGGACGCCGGCCGGGCCGTGCACCTCGAAGGACCGGCCCGCGCTCGCGAGGGCCTCGAAATGCTCGCGCCACTCCTCTCGCGGCCGCACCGCGACCAGCGACAGGAGCACGTCGTGGAGCTCGTCCGCCCCGCGCACGTCCGGCGTCGCCTCGGACCGCACCCGCGCGATCGCGTCGGGGTCGAGCCGGCCGAGCTCTCGTGGCTCCACCGGCAGGCCGCGGCGCAGCGGGACCGCGCGCGACCGGCGCTCGCCGATCTCGGTGTCCTCGTCGAGGAAGGTGAACGGCTGCGCCGTTCAGGATCTCGTGGGCGAGCACGCTGGGCTCGACGGTGTCGAGGAAGTGGAGCCGGACGGCGTCCTGCTCGAACCGGCCCACAAGCGCCTTCAGGCCTTCGATGTCCATCGCCTCGTTCGAGGCAGTCCCCCATGGTCTCCCGCACCAGCAGGTGATCGGGGATCTCGGTGGGACCGGCCGGCGCGTTGTCCTGGCAGGCGGCGAGGTCCGGGAACACGGCCGCCATCAGGTCGTCCGCCTCCATGCGCTGGATGTTGAACGGGTTGAGGCGGCCGCCCTTGCGGCGCAGCACGGCGAGCGACCGGTTGAGGTTCCAGCGCCAGCGGGCTGTGAACATCGGGCTGCGGAGCACCGCCTGGGACGACCGCGTCCTGCACGTTGTGGGAGCGCAGGAAGGCCGGCACGTCCTCGAGCGGGAACGAGTGCTGGGGGCCGAGCGACAGCAGCACGGCGTCGTTGCTGGCCGCCGCCTGGAGCTCGAAGTCGAAGTTGAGGCAGAACTTCTTCCGCAGCCCGAGGCCGAGCGCCCGGTTGACCCTGGCGCCCAGCGGGGCATGGACGATCAGCTGCATGCCGCCGGTCTCGTCGAAGAACCGCTCGAACACGATGTCGTCGTGAGTCGGCATCACTCCGCCGAGCCCGGTCCGGCCGGCCGCCAGATAGTCGACGACCAGGGCGGCGGCCACTTCGTCGACGCCCGACATCTCCTGCACGAGTGCGATCGCGGCCTCCCGCCCTCCGGCGTCGAGCCGCTCGGCGACCGCGGTCCGCAGCCGGGAGACCTCCTCCGACAGCTCGTCCGTGCGGCCCGGGCGCCTCGCCGACCCAGAACGGGATCGTGGGGTGCCTGCCGGTGGCGTCGCGCACCCGCATGACGCCGTTGGTCACCTGCACGATCTGCCAGGGATGGGTGCCGAGCAGGAAGACGTCGCCCTGGAAGGACTCGATCGCGAAGTCCTCGTTCACGGTGCCGATGAACACGTCACCCGGCTCCATCAGCACCCGGTAGTCGCCGGTCTCGGGGATCGCTCCGCCCGACGTGAGCGTCGCCAGCCGCGCGCCGCGGCGGCCGCGGACCCGTCCGTTGACCCGGTCGCGATGCAGATAGGCCATGCGCCGGCCGCGCCCGGTCTCGATGCCGGTGGAGACCAGCTCGACGACCTCCTCGAACTCCTCCCGCGTCAGCTCGGCGGTACGGCCAGGCCCGCGTGACGATGTCGAACAGCTCGTCCTCGGCCACGCCGTCGTCGCCCCTGGCGGCCGTCTCGGCCACGATCTGCTGGGCGAGGATGTCGAGTGGCTGCTCGGGCGGGTGGAGCGCGTCGAGGCGGCCGCGATCGACCGCAGCCAGCAGCGCGGCGCATTCGACCAGCTCGTCGCGGGTGGTCGGGAACATGACCCCGCGGGGGACACCGGTGCGGTGGTGGTTGGCGCGGCCCGACTCGCTGCAGGAAGGTGGCGATGCTGTGGGGCGAGCCGATCTGGCACACCAGCTCGACCGGCCCGACGTCGATGCCGAGCTCCAGCGAGGCGGTGGCCACCAGCGCCCGCAGGTCGCCGGCCCGCAGGCGGTGCTCGACCTTCTGGCGGCGCTCGCGCGACAGCGACCCGTGGTGGGCGGCCACCTGGTCCTCGCCGAGCCGCTCGCCCAGCTCGTGTGCGACCCGCTCGGACAGCTTCCTGGTGTTGACGAAGACCAGCGTGGTGCGGTGCTTGTGCGACGTGACCGGCGATGCGGTCGACGATCTCGCCGAACTGATCGCCGGACAGGGCGGCCTCGAGCTCCCCGTCGGGCATCTCGAGCGACAGCTCGAGGCGGCGCCGGTGCCCGCTGTCGACCACGGTCGGGAGCGGTTCCTGCACCCCCACCAGCAGGCGGGCAGCCGTCTCGACCGGCCGGACCGTCGCCGACAGGCCGATGCGGACGGGCGAACGCTCGGTGACGGCCTGCAGCCGCTCGAGCGAGAGGGTGAGATGCGAGCCCCGCTTGTCGCGGGCCAGCGCGTGGATCTCGTCGACGATCACCGTCTCCACGGTCTCGAGCGTGGCCCGGGACCGCTCCGCGGTCAGATACAGATAAAGGGATTCCGGCGTCGTGACGAGCAGGTTCGGGGGCCGCCGGATCATCATCTGCCGCTCGTGTGAGGTCGAGTCACCGGTCCGCACGGCGACCGTGATGGGTGCCGGTTCGTAGCCGAGTTCGCGGGCCACCTCGGCGATCTCGTCCAGCGGCTCCTCGAGGTTGGTGTGGATGTCGACCGCCAGCGCCTTCAGGGGGCTCAGGTACACCACCTGGGTAGCGCCCTCGATCGTCCCGCCCGGCCTCGTGGGCGTGGTAGAGCGCGTCGATCGCGGCCAGGAACCCGGCGAGGGTCTTGCCCGAGCCCGTGGGCGCGCAGACGAGCGTGTGCCGGCCGGCCTGAGATCGCCGGCCAGCCGCCGGTCTGGGCCTCGGTCGGGCCGTCGGGGAACCGCCGCTCGAACCACGTGCGGACCGCCGGATGAAAGCTGTCCAGAACGCCGGGCCGGTCGGCGACCGCGGGCATCGATGCGGGGGAGCTCGCAGACACCCCACAGACCTTAGCTGGCGATGAGTTTGCCCCCGGGCGCCGGTCTTACCCCCTGATGAATGATCCAGCTTCGCTCAGGACTCGACGCCGGCCAGCTTGCGCAGGAGAAGGCGCAGGGTCTCCAGCTCCGTGGCGTCCAGCGGCGCAAAGGTCTCCTGCGCGGTCTTCATCGCCACGGCCCGTGCGCGCTCGAGGGTCCGCCGCCCGCGGGCCGTCAGGTACACCGCATGCTTGCGCCGATCCTCCGGATGGTGGCGGCGCTCGGCCAGCCCCATCGCTTCCAGCTCGTCGAGCACCGCTACCATCGAGCTTGGATCGATCATGGACCGCTCCACGAGGGTTTGCTGGGCACTCCCAGGCTCCGTGTCGATCAGCGTCAGCACGCCGAAGTGAGGCGGGCGCAGGCCGACGGACTCCATCGCGGCGGCAAACTTCCGCGCGATCCGCTGCCCATTCCAGGAGAGCAGGAAGCCTGGCGCACTGGCCAGGGGTTCGGGTGGAGATTCGTCCCAGCGCACTGTGTGACAAATATAACGTTAGCGCCAGAAACGATTTGTGGTACAAATCGTTGATGCGATCAACGAAGCGGAGGTAACGCGTTGTCTTCCCTCACCCGTTGGGTCCTCGCCCACAAGCGTACAGTCGTCGCCTTCTGGCTCCTGCTGACCATCGTCGGCATCGGGGCCGCCGGCCCCGCCTCGGATGCCCTCTCGCAGGAGTTCTCGGTGCCCGGCAAGGAGGGGTACGAGACCAACGTCGAGATCGCGAAGAAGTATGGGAACACGGGCGGCGACACGGCGCCCTTCCTCCCCGTCGTGACACTCCCCGCGGGCAAGACCGTTGATTCCCCGGGCGTGCGCGCGGAGCTGCGCGCAGTCGATGCGCGCGTCCAGCGCGCGCTGCCAGGAGCACGGATCGCCTCGTACGCGTCCACCGGTGACCGCGCGTTCGTGTCGGCCAACGGCCGCACCACCTTCGCGATCGCCTTTCCCCGCCGCGACCCGAACTCCGCCTTCGGCGAGAACCCGGACGCGGCGAAGCGGGCACGGGCGGAGCTCCGAGGTGTCACGGTGGCCGGCGCGCCGGTGCACCTGACCGGCTACGACGCGCTCGTGGAGGACAGCGGCGAGGACGCTCAGGGTCCGGGGATCCTGGTCGAGGCGGTCGTCGGCGGCCTGGGCGCCCTGGCCGTGCTCGCCTTCGTGTTTGCGTCGTTCCTCGCGCTCGTCCCGATGTTCATGGCGATCGTGTCGATCATGACCACGTTCCTGCTCCTGTGGGGCCTCACGGCCTTCACCGACGTGTCACCGATCGTGCAGTTCCTGGTCGCGCTGATCGGGCTGGGTGTCGCGATCGACTACGCGTTGCTGATCGTGGTGCGCTGGCGGGAGGAGCTTGCGCACGGGCGCACCAACGATGAGGCGATCCAGCGCGCGATGGAGACGTCCGGGCGTGCGGTCGTGTTCAGCGGCACGACGGTCGCGATCGGCCTGCTCGCCTTGGTCGCTCTTCCCCTTCCGTTCCTGCGCAGCGTCGGGTACGGCGGCATGCTGATCCCGCTCGTCAGCACGGCCGTCGCGCTCACGCTGCTACCGGTCGTGCTGGCGAAATGGGGGCGGCGGCTCGACTGGCCGCACCGGCGCACCGACGACAAGGCGAGCCGGGCATGGACGCGCTGGGCCGAGCTGGTCGTGCGCCGGCGCTGGATCGCGGCGGGCGTCTCCCTCGCCATCGTGGCCGCCCTGGTGGTCGCCGCCTGGAACATCCAGCTGGGCCAATCCGACCTCGACACGATCGCCAAGCAGGGCGACGCCAAGGCCGGGCTCGAGGCGCTGAAGAACTCCGACATCGGCGCGGGCGCGCTGCTGCCGCACGAGGTGCTGGCCGCAGGCACGGACCCCGCGAAGGTTGCAAGTGACATGGACGGTCTTGCCGGCATCCACGGGGCCGTGGCTCCCGACTCGAGCGCGTGGCGCCAGGACGGCACCGCGCTGGTCGAGGTCTTCCCGACGGCCGACGGCGCGACCTCGGAGTCGCGCGACACGCTCGACCGCGTGCGCGAAGCCGCGGCCGCTGCCGGTCCCGATGTGCGTGTGGGAGGCAACCTGGCGCTGAACGACGACTTCATCGAGGCCGTCTACGGCAACTTCCCGCTGATGATCGCGCTGATCGGCATCATCACGTTCATCCTGCTGGCGCGGGCGTTCCGCTCACTGCTGCTGCCCGCAAAGGCGGTGGCGCTGAACGTCCTGAGCATCGCGGCGGCCTGGGGCGTGCTGGTGGTCGTGTGGCAGCTCGGATGGGGCTCCGAAGCGATCTGGGGCATCGCATCCACGGGCTCGGTGCCGTCGTGGATCCCGCTGATGATCTTCGCGTTCCTGTTCGGGCTCTCGATGGACTACGAGGTGTTCATCCTGGCCCGCATGCGGGAGGAGTACGACGCGACGGGCTCCACCGAGCAGGCGGTCATCCGCGGCATCGGCCGCACCGGGCGGCTGGTCACGAGCGCGGCGCTGATCCTGTTCCTCGCGTTCATGTCGCTCGCGGCGAGCCCGGGAACCGACGTGAAGATGCTGGCCACCGGGTTGGCGGCCGGGATCCTGTTCGACGCGATCGTGCTCAGAGCCTTGCTGGTGCCGGCGGCGGTGTCGCTCTTCGGCCGCTGGAACTGGTGGCTGCCGGAACGGCCGGCGCGCTGGCTGCGCGTGAAGCCGTCGATCCCGCCGCGGGTGGCGAGCGAGACGGAAGGCGGCTAACCGACGGGCACGCCGGGCCGGCGGTGCTGCTCGAAAAGCGTGAGCGCGTAGCGGCCGGCAGGATGGTCTCGCGCGCGCTCGACCATCGCCACGATGTGGGGCGGCAGGATGTCCGGCTGCGGGAGGGGAACCCCGTAGACGGGCGGCACGATCATCGAGGCTGACAGCGCCGCGAAGGTCAGGTCGGCCGCGCCGAAGCGATCGCCGCACAGGTGCTCGCGGCCGTCCGACAGCAGCTCGGCGACGAAGTCGAACTCGCGCCACACCGCGGCCTCGTCCTCGACCTCGACGCCCGGGCGGATGCCGAGCTCGCGCTTCGCCCACCGGATGATCACGGGCCACCCGTAGCGGAGCAGGCGATCCTCCCATGCCGGAACGCCCTGGTTGTTGAAGCGCAGCATCAGGCTGCGCTGCGGGAGCATGTTCGTGTACATCAGCCGCCGCCCGGTCGGCCCGAGGTGCTCGTCCAGACGCCGGCAGAGCGTTTCGACCTCGGAGCGCTCGGCCGGGTCGGCCGGGAAGAGCCGCTGCTCCGGCGGCGTGCGCTCGTCCACCCAGGCGAGGATCGCCTCCGATTCGCCGAGCACGCCCTCGGGTGTGACCAGCACGGGCACGGTCGAGCCCCCGCCCGCGCGGCGCGCCGCGACGCGATGGATGCCCTGCACGTGGCGCTCCTCGCGGTACGGGATCCCCGCCCGCTCCAGCGCCCACCGCGCCTTCTCGCAGTAGTGGCTGATCGGGATCGTGACGAGCCGCAGCACCGCGCTGCAAGCTATCGCTTCCGCCGCGCTCACGACCAGGGAAATTGACACCGGGGTCAGTGCCCGGTTAGGGTCGGCTCGGCGCGGACGGTAGGCGCCACCGGGAGCATTACGGATCACGGAGGAGACGGAGTGGGCGATCACGGACGAAACCCGACGCGAGGTGGCAGGCTGGCGCCGCTCCTTGGAATGCTGGCTTGCATCGCGGTCTGGGCGCCGGCGGCGCACGCTGTCAACTTCAGCGGGCCGACCAACTTCGCCACGGGGAACTTCCCCCAAACGGTCGCCGTGGGCGAGTTCAACGGCGACTCGGATCCGGACCTGGCGATCGTGAACCAGCACGCCAACACGGTCTCGATCCTGCTCGGCGGCGCCGGCGGAACGTTCTCGGCGCCGACCGACTTCGCTGTCGGACTGGTGCCCCTGTCACTGGGAATGGGCGACTTCAACGGCGACACCGATCCCGACCTGGCGGTGGCGAACGAGGGAGCGAACACCATCTCGATCCTGCTCGGCGGCCGCCGGCGGGAGCTTCACCGGGCCGACCGACATCGCTGTGGGCATGGCGCCCCAGACCGTGGGGGTCGGGGACTTCAACGGCGACTCCGATCCCGACCTCGCCTCGGTGAACGAGGGCTCGAACAACGTCTCCGTGCTGCTCGGTGGCGCCGGCGCGAGCTTCGGGAGCCCGACCACCTTCAATGTCGGCGGCCTGCCGCGCGGGATCGTGATCCGCGACTACAACGGCGACACCGACCTCGACCTGGCGGTCGCGAACGAGGGGACCAACAACGTGTCCGTGCTGCTCGGCGCCGTAGGCGGGACCTTCACCGGGCCCACCAACTTCAGCGTCTGCGGAAGCCCGACCGCGATCACGTCAGGCGAGTTCAACGGTGACTCGGACCCGGACCTCGCGACCGCGAACGAGACCTGCCACAACATCTCGGCGCTCGGCGGCGCCACCGGGGGAACCTTCACGGGCATCACCAACACCGCGGTCGGCAGCCTCCCCGACGACATCGCCGTGGGCGAGTTCAACGGCGACACCGACCGGGACCTGGCGGTCGCCAACCAGGCCTCGGACGACGTGACGGTGCTGATCGGCGGAAGCGGCCTCGGCTTCCTGGGGCCGATCAACCTCGCGGCCGGCGACGGCCCCAGCTCGGTCGCCGTGGCCGACTTCAACGCCGACGGCCGCGCCGACATCGCGGTCACCAACGAGTTGGTCGACAACGTCTCGATTCTGCTCGGGACGACCCTCGAGGGCTATCCACGCCCCCAGGGCGCAACGCCGTTCAGGGCCGCGCTCGTGCCGGCCTTCAACGCATGTCCCACGGGCAGCGCGAACCGGATGCACGGGCCGCCCCTCGCGAACGCGTCATGCAGCCCGACGGCCCAGAGCTCCGGCTTCGTGACGATCGGCTCGCCCGACGCGAACTCGAACCCGGCCCAGTCCGTGGGCTCACTGAAGTACGAGCTGGGGGCGGGCGACGTCGTGCTGAGGGCGTCCATCGACGATGTCAGGAACAAGGCCGGCCTTGCCGACTACCCGGGGGAGCTGCAGGCGCGGGTGACCCTGCGCATCACCGACAAGGTGAACGGCGCATCGCTGACCGAGTCGGGCACGCTCGGTGACCGCACCTTCGCGTTCACGGTGCCGTGCTCGCCGACCGGCGGGGCGGCGAACGTGGGAAGCACGTGCAGCGTGGTCACCGCCGCCAACGCCGTGACTCCCGGAATCGTTCAGTCGGGCAAGCGCGCGATCTGGCAGTTCAGCCAGACGGATGTGCTCGACGGAGGACCCGACGGTGACGTGGACACGCCGACCGGCAACACGGTCTTCGCCCGGCAGGGCGTCTTCGTGCCGTGATCCGCGAGACCCGCGTAGCAAACCGCAGGCACTAGACCCCCATCGCCACGGCAACGCCGATGGCGACCGGCGCGGCGAGCATGAGTGCCGCGCCGATCAGGTGCGCCGGCCCGCCGAAGCCGCCGTTCGGATATCGCCGGCGCGCCCTGGAGACCTTGTCCGGCCCGTAGAACCAGCGTGCCCAGTAGGACTCCGGCAGCGCGAGCCTGAGTGAGACGATCATCCACACCAGGCCGCCCACCAGCCACCCGACGGCGAACAGGCCGCTCCGGCCCTTGAGCAGCGTCACCGCACCCGGGAGGAACAGGACCGCGAACAGGCCGATGGCATAGAGCACCGCGACCTGACTGGAGACGGCCAATTGCGACATGGAACCGTCTTACCCGGAATCGACCGACTGCGTCGAGCCCGGCGAGCTCGGGTTAGCGCCGCTTCGCCTTCAGCTGCACGGTCGCGCGGGTGCGCACGCCGGCCCGCGGGCGGGTCGAGACCACGCGGCCCTTGCCGCGGATGCGGAACCTGCACTTCGCGCGCCGCATCTTCTTCCGGGCCTGCCCGATCCGCAGACCACGCACCCGCGGCACCCGGCAGGCCCTCTTCACAGGTGTGGACGTCTTGGTGGTCGTGATCTTCAGCGGCGGCACGGACGGCGGCGGGACGAACACCGATGTGGAGGGGCCGGCGTCGATGCGCCCGATCTTGTTGACCCCCGATTCGGTGAACCACATCGCGCCGTCCGGCCCTTGCACGATCTCACCCGGGAGATTGGGCCCGCTCGGATCTGGAGGAAGCGCGAACTCGGTGAGGCGGCCCGTGGTCGTCATGCGGCCGATCTTGTTGGTATCCGTCTCAGCGAACCACAGTGCGCCGTCGGGACCGAGCGCGATCCCCGAAGGGCGGCTGCCGGGAGGAAGCCCGAACACGTCCAAGGACTGACCGAGCGTCGACATCCGGCCCACCATGTCCAGACCGTGCATGGTGAACCAGATCGAGCCCCCGGAGGCGGCGATGCCAGAGGGATCGGCTCCGGGAACGTCGTATTCCTCGATCGCGGGTGGGTTCCCGGGCCTGATGGCGCCGACCTTGTGGGCCTCGGATTCGGTGAACCAGAGCCGCCCGTCGGGACCCGTCGTGATGTCCCCGGGCTTGGATCCATTCAAGCCGTGCTCCTGGCCGTACTCCTCGAGGGAGGAGCCGTCGAGCGTGATCCGGCCGATCTTGCCCGCGCCGTTCTCCGTGAACCAGATTGCCCCATCGGGCCCGACGGTGATCCCGTCAGGGGCGGCGCCCGGTGAAAGCTCCCATTCCCTCCAGACTGGAGGATTTCCGGGCGTCAGCCGGCCAATCTTGGGCAGCGGAGCGGCGCCGAACTCGGTGAACCACAGATTCCCGTCCTTGGTGGCGGTGATCTCAGCCGGTGCGCTCGGGATGGTGGGAATCTGGTACTCCGTGATGGCGCCGTCGGTCGTGATCCGGCCGATCCGGTGCCCGTTCTCCTCGGTGAACCAGAGCGCCCCGTCGGAACCCACGGTGATCCCCGCCGGCCAGCTGTTGGCGTTGGGCAGCGTGAATTCCGTGATCGCTGCGGGTGCCGTCGCCGGCAGCAGGGCAAGCAGGGAGACCAACAGGAGACCGACGCAGCACAGCCCCGAAGGTCCGAAGCCCCTTCTCCTGATGGTTTCCCGTAAGCCCGCCATGGCTCCAACTTCCGTGTCGATCTCTCAAGTTCGGCCCTCGCATCGTGATATCCGAACCTCCGTCGGCGCGAGCCTAGCCCACGGTTGGAGGGAGAATCAAGTGGAATCGATGGAAACCGGCGATCTCACGGCACTGGTCACGGGCGCGAACCGCGGAATCGGCCTCGAGGCCGCACGCCAGCTCGCGCGCGCCGGGCTCGACGTGGTGCTGACCGCGCGCGACCCCGATGCCGGGGCGGCGGCAGCCGCCGAGCTGGGCGTTCGTTTCGAGCGGCTCGACGTGTCAGACGACGACAGTGTCCGGGACTGCGCGCGCCGCCTGGAGCGCGACGGGGTCACCGTGGACGTGCTCGTGAACAACGCCGGGGTGTTGCAGAGCGGCCGCATCCTGGACATGACCGACGAGCTGATGCGAAAGACGCTGGAGGTGAACCTGCTCGGGCCGCTGCGCACCGCCCGCGCCTTTCTGCCGGGAATGCTCGACCGCGGCTACGGCCGCGTCGTGAACGTCTCGAGCGGGGCGGGCTCCATCACCGAACCCGAGGCCTACTCGCCCGCCTACAGCATCTCCAAGGCCGCGCTCAACATGCTCACGCGCCAGCTCGCGTTCGCGGCGGAGGGCCACGGCGACGTGAAGGTGAACGCGATGTGCCCGGGGTGGGTCCGTACGGACATGGGCGGGCAGTCGGCCCCGCGTTCCGTCGAGGAGGGCGTCGACACGCTGGTGTGGCTGGCAACCCTGCCCGCCGACGGCCCGACGAACGGCTTCTTCAGGGACCGGCGACCGGCCGCCTGGTAGGCCTTCGCGGCGGTCGGGCTACTTGCGGCGCCAGGCGCCGCCGAAGAGTCGCGACAGCCGCCCGCTCGCCAGGTTGGCCTTGAACTCCGGCGCTCCGGGGTCGGGCTCGGGCAGCTGGGCCGCCTCAGCGGCCGGGATCGACAGCGTCACGCGACGCTCCGCGATCCGGGCGACCTCGGGTGCGTCCACGAACTGCTCCCCGCGCGCCGTGATGATCACGATGCCGTCGAAGATGTGCTCGCGCGGGTTCTCGAGCACGCGCTCGACCGTCCCGATCTCCTCCCCGTCCGAGGAGTGCACGGCTGTGCCGCGCTTGAGCAGCTTGTACGAGACTGCGTGACCCTCGTCGTCCATGGAGAAAGCGTAGTGCGTCTTTGCGGACGTTCCGCCGGACGCCGTCGGTGCGTTTGGCCGCCTGCCGGGACTACTTGGCGAACAGCCGGCGCATGAGCCCGCGACGGCGTGCGGGGACCATCCCGCCGTCCTCGGACGCGGCCGCGCGAACGACCGTGCGCTCGGGCGGCTCCTGCGGCTCTGGCTCGGGCTCCGGCTCCGGCTCCGGCTCGCTCTGTGTCGCCGTGGCAAGTGACTCGGCCTGCCGCTCGGCGGGTGGGTAACCGTTCCCACGGGCCGCGGCGGGCGGCACCTCCGCGGGAGCAGCGGGAGCAGGCTCCTCCACGGCGGGCGCTTCGGGAGCGGGCTGCCCGCGACAGGCGGCGGGCGGCTCCTCTGCGGTGACCTGAGGCTCCGGCTCGGCGGGCGGCGGCGGTTGGACGGCGACAGGCACCGGTTCTGGTGCCGGCTCCGGCGCGGGCTTGCTGGCGCACGGCGTGGGCTCCGGCATCGGCGCCTCCTGTGCGGGCGCCGTCTGCCCCAACTCCTTGGCAAGCTCGGATTCGGGCTCCGGCACCTTCCGAGAGCGTCGATCGCATCGTCGAGCTCGATCTTCAGCGCGTCGGCCATCCCACTGACCGTGGACGCCAGCAGCTCCAGCGTGGCAATCAGGTTGAAAGCGCGGTCGAGCGCGAAGCGCAGCGCCTCGCGCGCCTCCTTCTCGGAGCGTTGCGTGAGCTCGCGGGCCTCGTGGATCGCCTCCAGCTCGATCGCCGCGACACGGGCTACGGCCGTGTCGATGATCCGCCGCAACTCGGGCTCGAGCGCGGCCGGAAGCGTCTCCGCCATCGATTTGACGGCGCCCTGAGGCGCCGGGGGGGCGGGATCGGCTGCCGGGGCGGCCGGCGCTTCCTCCACTGCGATCGAACCATCCGCCAGCCCTGGCTGCGGTCCTGAGTCTGCGTCACTGCGCTTGATAATGGCCAATTTGGAGCCTTCCTTCGCTCGCTATGAACGGGCTACAGGCTACTGCTAGCGCCGAAAGGGCGCAATCGGAATGTGCTTTGCCCACGCCTCGCGGCACTCAGGCGTGGCGCCGAAACCTTGTGAACGGCCCCCGCTTGTTGCGACGCCTTCTGCTGGGCGCATCCGACAGGTAGATCTCGTCGAGCATCCCGAGGAAGCGGTGACCGAGCCTGAAGCGCAGCAGGACACGCTCGGCTTCGTCACGTGACTTGCCGTCGTCGCGCATCCTCGTGATCTGCTCGCGGAACATGCCGGTCAGCTCGGGGCTGGGCTCGAACTCGGGGTCGGGCATCGACGTGGCGGGTGGCGGGGCCTCGGGTGCTGCGGCGGCGGGTGCTGGAGCCGGGGGTGCTGGCGGCGGCGGGTGCTGGAGGCTCGGGTGCCGGAGCCTCGGAGGGGTTGCGGCGCCTCGGGCGCTGGAGCCTCGGATCGCGCCTCCGGCTCGGGTGAAGGCTGTGGCTCGGGGTGCTGGGGCTCGGCATCTGGAGCATTCCCGGCCATCTCCTCCGGCAATTCCACCTTCAATCCATGCAGTCCCCGCAGGGACTCGGTCACGTCGTCGACCTCGGTGCGCAAATTGGATGTCACCTGGGCCACCGTGCCGGTCAGGACTCCAGCCTATCACGAGGCGGGACGAATGGTCGAGCGCCTCCTGCGAGTTCTGCCCCGCAGACGCCATCAGCTCGCGAGCCTCACGCATGGTTTCCTGCTCGATCTTGGCCACCCGCTCCATGGTCATGTCGATGACCTCCCTCAGCGCGGGCTCGAGCGCCGCGGCGATGCGCTCTGTCTCCGGCATCATCGGAGGAGCGGCGTCGTCAGCCGGCCGGTTCTGCGCAGGGTCGACCGGCGGAAGCGTGAGTGTGGGGATCGAATTGAGCCAAGTCCGGCGCGGTGCCTCGGCGCTGCGAAGTCGCTAGACACTACCCCTCGCGACTGAGCCCTACGCGAGCTTCCGCTCCAGCGACGTCTCGATGGCGCGATTGTCGGCCTCGTCGCGAACGGTTCTTTCGATCCGCAGCACCGCGCTGCGGCCCTCGAGCTCGAGCGTGGCGAACTGGTTGTCGAAGGTCGGGCCCTGCGCCAGGCGCCACCTGATGCGCGGGTCGGGCACGCCGGCGGCGCGGGCCAGCGGGCGCAGCAGGCGCTCCATCCCACGATGGACGGCCATGTTCACGATCCTGCGCTCGTGTGAGACCAGCGCGTTGCGAAACGGCGAGCAAGTTGCCTGGTAAACGGCACTTTTGGCGCGAACATCACGTGGGAAGCCGACCTCGGCCAGGTAGGCGTGGTGCACGTCTCCGGCGATCGCGACGATCGTCGCCGGCGGCGAGCCGCGCCGGCCCGACGCCGACCTCCGTGAGCAGGCCCTCCATCCGCCGGAACGACTCGTTGAAGGCGGCCCAGTGCTCGAGGTCCACCGCGCGCCGGATCCGCTCGCCCACGGGCACCAGCCGCTCCCCCCAGGCCCCCGCGCAGACCGCCTCGTTCCATGCCTCGACGTGATGCAGCGCCGGGATCAGCAGGAACGGCAGCGTGTCGACCAGCAGCAGGTGGTCGAAGCCGCCCTGCGCCTGCTCGTCGACCCACTCCCACTCCTTGTCGTCCACGATCTTGCGCGGGGCGCTCGCCGAGCACCCGGCCCTCGCGCGAGTCGAACACGACCGATCCGCACGCGGCCGAGGTCGCGGCAGTAGCTCCAGCGGCTGCCGTTGCTGCCGTGGTCGGCCTCTCTGGCGAACCGCCGCAGCAGCTCACCGCCGTCATCGCAGTCGCACACCTCCCGGAACAGCTCGAGCTCCTCGAGCGCGGACGGGCTCAGGTTGCCGATGTGCTGGTAGACCCAGTACGACGACAGGCGCCGATTCGATCCGCTCCTCCCACCACGGCTTGGCGCGCATCTCCTCCAGCCACTGCGATCGACGTGTTCCAGTCGTCGTGCACGTCGTGGTCGTCGAAGATCATCGCCACGCCGACCGTCGAGAACAGCCACCGGATCACCGGGTCGCCCCACGACTCCCAGTACAGGCGCGTGTACTCCTCGTAGTCGGCCACCTCCTCGCCGGGCGGCAGGCTCGTGTCGCGCCGCGAGCGGATGAACTCGCGGGTGTCGGGAGAGTCCTCGTCCACGTACACCTGGTCGCCGGCCATCAGCAGCAGGTGCGGCCAATCGGCGGGGTCGTGCTTTGGCCATCCGCAGCGCGAGCGCGTACAGCGCGTCGACCTCGCGGCCGCGCTCGTCCTCGTCGGGGCTGAGGTTCCACGGCTCCCGGTGCGGCACCGCGACGCGGCACGACCCGAACACGATCTTCAGCCGCTCCTCCGGGTCGATCGGCCGGATCGTGCTCGGCGGGAACTCGGAGTCCGGCTCGGGCCAGCGCACCTCGCCGTCGAGCCGCACCTCGTAGGGATACGTCTCCCCCGGCTCGAGGCCGGTGATGGGAACGAGCGCGTAGTGGTGGTCCTCGACGCAGAACGTCGGCTCCTTGCGCCCCAGGACCTCGACCTCGCAGGGCCCGTCGGTCTCCATCCAGATCGTCGCCTGCGACTCGTCCAGGTAGCGCAGCATCGGGCCCAGGATCAGCTCGGGCATGGCGCTCCCTGCGTCTCGCGCACCAGCCGCTCGAGCAGCGCGTCCGTGCCGCCCGCCGCCACGATCGCGCGCTGGCGCGCAGCTCCACCACCCTCACGCAGGATGCGCTCGACTCCGTCGAGGGCCGCGTCCGAGCCGATCTCACGGGCATGGCCACGCACGGACTCCACAGTAACTCGTGCCACCTCGGAGAGCGGGGCCAGCCTGCCCTCGTGCAGGATCGTGGCATCGATTCCGTCCCTGCTCGCACGGAAGCTCGACTCTGCGACCGCCTCGGCGTGCGGATGCTCGCGCGGCGGTGGCTCGTCGAGCGCCCGCGCGGCAAGCGCATGCACCAGCGCGGCCAGCGCGCAGGCGTCGTCGAGCGACGGTTGTGCGTCCATCTCCCGCACCTCGACGGTTCCCAGCCGCTGGATGGGCGCGAACGTCCCACCAGATGAACGTGTCGTCCTCGAAGTCGCCCGCGGCGCCCACCGCAGCCGCCACCTGCTGGTATTCCTCCCAGTCGCGAAACGCCCGCGGCACGCCGCGTCGCGGGTACGCCCTGCACCATCGAGAAGCGCGCGCTCGCAAGGCCTGAGTCCAACCCGAACCAGTACGGCGATGCGGCCGCCAGCCCCTGGAGCAGAGGAAGGCTGTCGCGCAAGCCGGTTCAGCACGCGGACGGCCGACTCCGGGTCCGGCATGCCGACGTGCACGTGCAGGGCGCACTCCGGGGTACGGCGGATCAGGCCGCGGATCAGCCCGTCGAGCCGGCGATAGCGCTCCTTCTCGACGAGCTGGACGTCGCCGTACGCAGCCGTCGGGTGCAGACCGACCGCCATCAGCTCCGCCCCCGCCTTCGAGGCCGCCGCCGCGGCCACCTCTCGGCGTTGCTGCAGCCCCGCGCGCGCATCGGACGCGTTGCGGCAGATCGCGGTGCGCAGCTCCACCTCCGACGCGTAGGCCTCGTGGTCGGCCAGCGAACTCGGGCAGGTCGATCTCCGCCAGCACCCGCTCGGCCACGTTGGCGAGGCGGTGATCGCCCGCGTCGACCAGCAGGACCTCCTCCTCGATGCCGAGGCTCAGTGGGTCGGAGGATCCGAATGCGGGCGGCATCGGCAGCGGAACCTACTGCGCGAGCGCGGAGCGCGCCGCGATTCGCCCGAACACGAGCGCCGCTGCAAGGCCACTGGCGTATCCGCCGGTCGCGATGCCACCCACGTCCGCGCCGCAGGCGAACACCCCGGGAGCCGCGCGGCCGTCGGTGTCGATGCGCAGCCCGCCGAGCGTGGTGGTGATGCCCGCCACCACCTCGACGACCGTGACTGCGCCTCGGCGCTCGACCGGCGCCCCGGCGCCCCGCGCGGCCTCGATCATCTCCGCGACCGTGCGGTCGCGCACGCGGCGCTCGAGAACATCGTCGGCGACCTCGTACCAGGCACGCGCTCGCGGCTGGCGGGCGGTCCACTGCACGACGTCGATCTCCGACCACGTGGTGGGGGTGTACTGCTCACCGCGCGCGTTACGCACCGTTGCGTGCGTCGCGTAGAGCTGCGCGAGCCGCACGAAGTCCTCCTCCCCCACGCGCGCCGGCGGCGCGGGCATGTTGCGCCCGTAGAACTCGCCCATGCCGGCCGACGGTGCGGCCCCCGCCTGGAGCCCGATGCGCATTCCGTCGCCCGCGCTCCACGGGGTCGCCCGCAGCATCAGCTCGCCGGCCTCGGGGGTCACGTGCTCGCGCACCAGGTCCCGGTCGGCCTGGAAGCCGCCGGTCGCCAGGACCACCGGGACGCCGGCGGGCGCTTCGGTGAGCGGCTCGCCGAAGCGGACCTCGCCCCCCGCCGCGGACACCAGCGCGTCGGTCAGCTGCTGGGTGTCGAACCGCACCCCGGCGGTGAGCGGGTTGCCGGTCTCGCGTGCGAGCGGCCGGGCGCCGAGGGACTCGAGCCAGGCGAGGTCGGAGTCGAGGCGGTCGAACACGGCGCGCTGGAGTGCCGGGTCTCCGGCCGGGCATTCGGCTCGGAAGCGCTCGAAGTCGCGGTGCCGCCATACCACCCCGCTGGACAGGAGCATGTTGCCGCCCGCGCGGTCGCCCTTCTCGCGCAGCTCGACGTGGGCCCCCAGCTCCGCGGCCTGGGCGGCGGCGGCAAGACCGCCCATGCCGGCTCCCGCCACGATCAGGTCCGGCATCCGGCGCCGATCAGGTCAGCGAGAACTCGGGCTTGTGCTCGACGTACTCGAGCTGGATGCCGTCGGGGCCCCACACGAAGAACGCAAACGTGTTCGCCGCGTCGCGCACCTCGGCGATCTCGATGCCCCGGTCGCGCGCTTCGTCGAGGTGCTCCTGACCGGAGTCCACCAGCAGCGCGATGTGGTTCAGCAGCGGGCGGTCGGTCGCTGCGGGCGCTCCGGCCACGAGTTGGAGATGCTTGTCGCCCACCACCAGCCGGTTGTCTGCCTCCGGGACCAGACCGAGCGCCGCCAGGCCCTCGCCGGCGCGCCCCGGGTCGGGGACGCGCAGCACCACGTGGTCGATGTCGTATTCGACGTCGGTGCCGGTCGCCTCGACCAGACCCATGCCGAGGCCCTCGGGCGCTTCGAAGGTGGCGACCTCGCCCTGACGGTCGACCGGCAGCCCGCCCGGCAGGGCGGCGAGCGCGCGATCGAGGTCCGACACGCGCAGCACGACCCGCTCGAGGGCGCCGGGGTCGCGCGGGCCCTCCGCCGCGAACAGCGTCAGCTTGCCGCGGCGCGCATCCGACCCCACGAGGGTGAAGGCGTCCGTGCGATCGACGACGTGCATCCCGGCGTGCTCGCAGAGAAAGTCCGCCAGCGGGTCGCGGTCGGCGACCCACAGGGCGACGTGGTCGAGGGCGGTCGGTTCCATCGGCCCGGTGTTTATAGCCCACTCGGCGACGGTCGCGCAATCCCGCCTCCGCGCTGCAAGACGATTGTCCATTCCTACCGGTGAGCGCTCTTAACGGGGCCCGCGCGTGTCGACTCGTTCGAAATGGGCCGCCGCCCCCTCACGATCGGCTTCGCCATGCTTGCGCTCGTGCCCGCGGCTGCGGTCGCGGCCGGGTTCCCGAAATCGTTCGCGCCGATGCCTCAC
Organism: uncultured Solirubrobacterales bacterium; assembly: GCA_963731895.1. GTDB lineage: Bacteria > Actinomycetota > Thermoleophilia > Solirubrobacterales > JBBDJG01 > CAVSXO01. The sequence continues at coordinate 446,425 of CAVSXO010000026.1, read as the reverse complement.
AACCCGGCGGACCGCCTCGCGGACAGGCCGATCGAGGACTACCGCTACGACCGCGCCAAGCGCTGCACGCGGAGCCCGCGGGCCGGCACCGTGGCGCTCGAGCGGTGGCTCTCCGCCCATGCGCGCGGCCAGTCGTGGGGCATCATGCGCTGCGAGAAGCTCTCCCGCCGCAACTTCTCGCTCCACGCTGAGGGCCGGGCGCTCGACTGGCACCTCGATGCCCGCAACGCGGCGGACCGCCGGGCGGGTCGACGCCTGATCGCGCTGTTGCTGGCGCCCGACCGCGCCGGCAACCCGCATGCGCTCGCCCGGCGGATGGGCGTGCAGGAGATCATCTGGGACTGCCGCGCATGGTGGTCGGGCGCCGAGCTCCCGATGCGCTACTCGCCCTGCTACTCGCGCCGCGGCAAGCCGCGCCGCCGCGTGGACGCGACCACCGCCCACCGCGACCACATCCATTTCGGGCTGAACCGGATGGGCGCCGCGCGGCTGACGAGCTTCTGGCGCTCGCGGTAAGTAGGGACGCTCACGCCGACTCCTGAGCCTGCGGGATACTGCGCGGGCGATGTCGCAGGAGAACGTGGAGGTCGTACCAGGCCACCTTCAAGGCGTGGAACGCGGGGGACATGGACGCCCTTCGTGAGCTTGTACGGCCCCGACATCGATCATGCGGACCCCGGAGGGCTGGCCGGAGCCAGGGCCTTTCGTAGGTCGGGAGGCGGTCATGCGCCAGCTCGAGCAGTTGCGCGAGACCTGGGACGCCGATGCCGTGGAACTGATCAGCGACTTCATCGATGTTGGCGACCGAGTCGCTGTGAGGATGGTCTGGCATGGCGAGGGTCGCGGCCCTGAGATCGAACATCGAGTTCACGAACGTCGTTACGGTGCGCAACGGCAGGATCGTTTTCATTGAGTTCTTCTGGGATCACGCGGAGGCCCTCGAAGCAGTGGGCCGCTCGGAGTAGGCGATGTCGCAGGAGAACGTGGAAATCGTGCGGCGCGTTTTCGACGCCTTCAACCGCCGGGATATTGCTGCGTTTCTCGAGCTGCTTGATCCCGACGTGGAGTGGGTACCGATCCTGGCGGTGCTGGAAGGCCGTGTCTACCGAGGACACGAGGAGATTCGGGAGTGGATCAACGACCTCGCCACGGATTGGGAGTTCTTCGAGGTGGACTACGAGGAGCTGCGCGATTTCGGCAGCCGCGTCCTGGTATCCGGTCACTGGCACGCTCGCGGCCGTGCCAGTGGGGTCGAGTTGGAGAACCCCGGCACATACCTCTACGAGATCAAGGACGGCAAGGTCGTGTCGATGCGGACCTTCACTGACCGCGCCGATGCACTCCAAACCCTGGGCGTCTCGGAGTAGGCGATGTCGCAGGAGAACGTCGACGTGGCTCGGATCGGATACGACGCATGGAGTCGGGGCGACCTCGAAGGATGGCTCGCGACTCTCGATGAAGGGGTCGAGTTTCGGACCTCGGGTGTCTATCCCGGACTTGATCCCGTTTACCGAGGCCACGCGGGGATCAGGAAGTTCTGGGACGATTTCCGCAGCCCCTGGCAATCGTTGCGAATCGTCATCGATCAGTTCCACGAACGGGACGATCAGGTCGTCGCCCTGTACAAGTTCGAGGCCGTTGGTCGCGATGGGCTGGCCGTTCATCGTGAAGCAGCGAACGTGCTGACCGTTCGCAATGGGGTCGCGACACACATCGACTCACACGGAAGCTGGGAGACGGCCCTCGAAGCCGTCGGCGTGTCGGAGCAAGACGCTCACGCCGACTCCTGAGGCTGCGGGATACTGCGCGGGCGATGTCGCAGGAGAACGTGGAGGCGGATACGCCTTCCTTCGAAGAATTCCTCGCAGGTCGCAAGGACTTCGACGCGGGCCTCTTGGACCCCGATGTCGACGTGGGACCCCTCTGAGCTCGACGTTCCCGACATCCGCGGGGTCTACCACGGGATCGAGTCCGTGCGGACGTTCTGGCGAGAGTGGCTCGCCGCTTGGGAGACCGTCCAGTTCGAGTATCGGTTGGTGGACGCCGGGGACAGCGTCGTCGTGCTCATCGACCAATGGCATGCGCGGCCGCTCCACCGGCATCGAAATCAGGCTCGGGATGTACGCGCAGTCGTACACGTTTCGGGACGGCCTGGTCGTCCATCTGGAAGCTCTACACAAGCCAGGCGCAGGCTCTCGAAGTCCGTGGGGCTGTCGGAGCAAGACGCTCACGCCGACTCCCTGATCCTGCGGCCGGCCTGGACCGCTCGACCGGCTCCCGTCAAGCGACCAGCGCCGCCAGGGGAGCCACCGCGAGCGCGACCAGCGCCACGTCGGCGACCCGCACGTGGAGCTCCGGCTGGCCCTCGACCACCTCGGGACGAAAGCCGCGCGTCTCGACGGCGACCCAGCCCAGGACCGCGTCGAGCACCGGGACCACCTGCGCCGGCACTGCCTTCAGGGCGGCGAGCACCGAGCGCGCGGCGGCGCCGAGCTGGCGCCCGGACCCGAGCTGATCCATCACGAGCACGGCCTCCGCCGCCGCGGGCAGGCGACGCAGGCGCCCGAGGGCCCGTCTCGACACCTCCCGCAGGCCGGCGGTGCCGGCTGCGGCCCGCAGCCACGTCGCGACGAGCACCAGCAGCGCCGCGCGGGTGCCGCGCGCGAGTGAGTCCTCGATGCCCTGGCCGCCGAGCATCGCGATCGAGAAGATCACGGTGCCGAGCACGAGCGCCAGGCCGGCGCCCAGGGGCACGACAGTGCGATCGCCGCGCGACGCGAGGGCCGCGATCGCGAGCCATGCCGCAACCGCCCCCAGCATCAACCAGGAGATGCTCGACACCAGGAGGCCGAATGCGATCGCCGCGGCCAGGGCCACAGCGCGGGGGTCGAAGCGCCCCGCCTGCTCGCGATCGGCCTCGCCGGATGGCGCCGCGTCCACGTGCAGCGAGTGCTCCTCTCCCGCCCGTGGCCAACCGTGCAGGCCGCGGCGATAGACCCAGACCTGCACGGCGCTCGCAAAGACGGCCCAGGCCAGCAGACTCCCAACGGTCACGATCCATGCCGCCGCACGACCTTCCGGCAGCAGCGGGATGAAGCCCGCGATCGTGTCGTAGCTGTCGAGGTAGACATCGAGCCCCGTGAGGACCAGGATCACGAACGCGGATGTGAGCGCGTTCTGGATCAGCCGGATCAACGCGCACACGAGCATCTGCACGCGCGCTCCGACGCCGCGCGCCTCGAGCACCCCCAGCAGCGGCGCTGTCATGGCCTGCGTGAGCGGCACACCGAACCGCACCGGCCCGATGATCGCGACCGTTTGGAGCATCGCTGCCACGCTCGCGCCGTACCCCCACCGCGCGCCACGCAGCTGGCCCACGCGGGCGAGCGCGACGCCGCCCGCAAGGGCCACGAAGAATCCGATCGGCGGGGTCGCGCGGGAGGCGAGGAACGACACGGTGGCCACGTGCGCGAGGCCCGCGGTCTCCTGTCCGGCAGGGGGGCCTTGTCCGCTCGGGCGCACCGGCTCGCCGGCAGCCGCCGCTTCGGCCATGGAGCCGCTCACCGGCTGACTGTACCGTCGCCACTAAGCCCCGCGTCCATGCGGGCAATGCAGGGCCATCCCGTGGTACTGATTTGGTTTACAAAACGCCGGATGACGGTAAACAATTCGTCTAAGCCGAAAAATGACCAGTTCACTCTGATCAAATCGACGTCGGCCCGCCGCCCTCCGCCGAAGAGCCGGAGATCAAGCGCCGCGCCGACGCAGAACGCAACCTGGCCCGCATCATCGAGTCGGCGACGGCGCTGCTGGCCGTCAACCCGACGCGCGAGCATGTCCGAGATCGCCGAGGCGAGCGGGCTGGTGCGGGCAACGCTCTACCGGCACTTCCCCACGCGGGACGACCTGATCCGCGCCATGTACGCGGCGGCGCTCGACGACGCGCTGAAGGCGATCCTGTCCGTGGATCCCGAGCAGGGCAAGGCGACCGACGCCATCGCCCGGATGGTCGACGCCCTGCTGGTCGTAGGGGACCGCTACCGGATCCTGAGCGAGGAACGCCGGGGGTATCCAGAGATGCGCGAAAAGGAGGAGTCCGTCGGGGCGCCGATGATCGCGCTGGTCGAGCGTGGGCAGCGAAGCGGCGAGCTGCGCGACGACATGCCGCTGCGCTGGATGGTGGCAGCGCTCGGGAGCCTCGTGAACGAGGCCCTGAGGGCGGTTGGGCGCGAGGACATCGATCGAGCCGAGGCGGGAACGCTGGTCACGCAGACCTTCCTCGAGTCGATGCGCCCGCGGCGCCGGTAGCTCGACACACGCCTCAGGCGGCGCGCCCGCTACCCGCCTCTGCGACCTCGCTCGCGAGGCGTCGCGCGATCACCTGCGTGGCGTCCAGCAGCCAGCCGAGACGACCCGCGTCCTCGAGCTTGCGCTCCTGGTAGACGACCAGCGTTCCGGCCCGATACTCGAAGCACGGCTCGAGCGGGTGCTCGGCGAGCCACGAGACGAACGAGGGCGAGAAGAGCTCCCGCAGCAGCAGGTCGTCCTGCGAGCGCTGCACCCACAGCTCCCGGCGCTCGTGCAGGAGCGCGCTCTCGAGCTCCACCTTGCGGCGCGTGCCCGTGCTGAGCCACCCGCCACCGAGCCGGCCGAACAGTCCACGGCGGCGAGCCAGGAATACGCCGGGGAACATGGTCATGCCCGACTCGATGTCGACGACGCAGATCGTGCAGTGGTGCGGAACCCACCGGACCGTGTTGTCGTCGGCGCGCTTGCGCTCGAACCAGGTGTAGTGGCCGAGGCCGCACGTCGCGCCCGGCAGCTCGGCGCCGAGCGGGCCCTCCATCCAGTGCGTCCACTCGCGGCGATCGCCGGCGGCGAGCAGCGGCGTCAGCGGCAGCAGCCAGGTCTGGCCCACGTAGCGCAGGCCGCGCGCCTGCGAGAAGCTGAGGAAGAACTCCTGCTCGGCGCGCGCGTCGGCAGCACGAAAGGCGACCAGCAGCACGATGCCGATCACCGCCACGGGCCCGGCGAGCATCACGAGCGTCGAGTGCAGCCAGGCGCCCACCACGACGGCGGCGACCACTCCCAGCGCGAGCGCGTACCCGGCCGCCCGGCCACGGACGATGCGGCGCATGTGAAGACCGCGGGTGGAGGCGGCATTGCGGCGCGGCGGCCGCGCCCCCTCGGCCGCTGCGTTCAAGCCGCTGCGATGCCGCCGCTGCGTACGTCCGGGTTCGCCGAGGCCGCGTCCGGCACGCTCCGCTCGACGGAGGTATAGACGTCGAAGTACTGCCGTCCGCGATAGCCCGCGAGGCGGGCGATCGCCGCGGCCGGGAGGGACTGCACCAGGTCGTTGTAGCGCTGCACGTTCGAGTTGAAGATCCGCCGCGCGCCGACGAGGTCGTCCTCGACCTCGGCCAGCTGCTCCTGCAGGCGCCCGAAGCCGCGCGATGCGCGCAGATCGGGGTAGGCCTCCGCTGCGGCGTGCACAGCCATCAGTGCCCCGGAGAGCCGGGACTCGGCCTGCTCGCGGAACACGCGCGAGGTCGACGCAGCCGCGGCCGAGCGTGCCTGCGTCAGCTCCGACATCGTCGCCTGCTCGTGCCGCGCGTAGGCCTCGACGGCCTGCACCAGGTTGGGGACCAGGTCCCGGCGGCGCTTCAGCTGCACGTCCACCCCGCTCCAGGCCTCGTCGACCCGGTTGCGGGCCCGGACGAGCGCGTTGAACGTCAGCACGACCCAGAGCAGGAGGAGCCCGGCGACGCCGGCCACGATGAGCAGAGGGGTCACAGCATTCATGTATCGACCCCCCAGACGGGTTCTTGAAGCGAGCGTGGGCCGTCACGCCTAGAGTGCCAGCCTCGATGGACGACCAGACGCTCTACAACCGGCAATACGCCAGCCTGCGCGGGTTCTGCGAGATCCTCGGCAGGGCCGCTCCGGGCTCACAGGTCTTCGAGCGCGACGGGATCCTGGCGTCGGTGGTCCCGGCGGCGCCCGAGCGCGCGGTGGTGAATTCGGTGACCTACGAGGACGCCGGCCGGCTGGAGCGAGCGCTGCCCGAGCTGGCCGGGGTCTACGAGGCGGCGGGCGTCCGGGCCTGGACCGTCTGGGTACCGCACGACGACGCCGAGGCGGCCGGCATTCTGGCCGGCGCCGGGCACGAGCTCGACGCCGAGCCCGAGGCGATGGCGATGGAGATGAGCGCGCTCGAAGCTCCCAGGCCGGCCGACCTGGACCTCGACCCCGAGCGCCGGGCCGGCGGCCGTCGCGCGGATCAACGACCTCGCCTACACCTACGGCGGCGACCACTTCGAGCGGTCCCTGCGCACCGCGCCGTCACTGCACTGCTACGTCGCGCGGATCGACGGGCGCCCGGTGTGCTGCGCGACGGGTCACGACCACGACGGCGATTTCTCGCTCACCTTCGTGGCGACCATCCCGGAGGCGCGCGGCCGAGGTCTCGCCGGCGGGCTGCTCGCGAGCGCCTTGCACGACGCACGCGAGCGTGGGTGCACCACGACCAGCCTCCAGGCCACGAAGATGGGCCGCTCCCTCTATGCGCGGCTCGGCTACCGCGACCTCGGCGCAGTGCAGATGTGGGAGCGCCGCGCGGATGTCTGACGCGCGCGACATCGAAGGCCTCCCGGTCGAGCCCTGCAACGTGGGCGACTACGAACGGCTAGCGCGGGAGACTCTCTCCGAGGGCGCGTACGGCTACTTCGCCGGCGGCGCCGGCGACGAGCGGACGCTGCGGGAGAACGTCGACGCGTACCACCACTGGCGCCTGCGGCCGCGGGCGCTGGTCGACGTGAGCGAGGCCTCCACGACGACGTCCGTGCTCGGCGTCGAAGTCTCGATGCCGCTGCTGGTGGCGCCGGTCGCGTTCCAGCGCATGGCCCATCCGGACGGCGAAGCCGGCATGGCACGCGCAGCCGCGGCGGCCGGCACGATCATGGTGCTGTCGACCCTGGCGACCGCGACCCCGGCCGAGGTGGCGGCGGCAGCGCCCGGCGCGCCGCGCTGGTTCCAGCTCTACTGCTTCCGCGACAGCGGCGTGACCCGCGCCCTGATCGACCAGGCGGAGGAGGCCGGGTTCGACGCGATCGCGCTGACGGTCGATGCGCCGCGGCTGGGCCGCCGCGAGCGCGACCTGCGCACAGGGTTCGTGATCCCGGCCGACGTGACGGTCCCGAGCTTCGCGGCCGCCGCGGGCCGGGCCACGGCGGGGACACCCGCCGACATGTTCTCGCTGATGGACCCCTCGATGGACTGGGACGGCTTCGAGGAGCTTGCCTCCGGGTCGAGCCTGCCGGTGGTGGTGAAGGGCATCCTGACCGGGGAGGACGCTGCCCTTGCCTGCGAGCACGGGGCCGCGGGCGTGATCGTCTCCAACCACGGCGGCCGCCAGCTCGACGGTGCGACTGCCACGATCGACGCACTCCCGGAGGTCATCGATGCGGTCGAGGGACGCCTCGAGGTGCTGGTCGACGGTGGCATCCGCCGTGGCACGGACGTCGTGAAGGCGCTCGCGCTGGGGGCGCGGGCGGTGCTGGCGGGCCGCGCGCCGCTCTGGGGCCTCGCCGCGCGCGGCGAGCAGGGGGCGCTCGAGGTGCTCCAGCTCCTGCGCGAGGAGATCGAGCTGGCCCAGGTGCTGGTTGGCTGTGCGTCGCCCGAGGCGCTGGGGCGCACCCACGTCGGGCGCGCCGCCCTGTAGCCTCCCGGTCCATGCCCGCCCCCAGATTCATCGACGCGCTCAACGACCAGGTCGCGAACGAGTTCGCCGCCTCGCACCAGTACACGGCGATCGGCGCCCACTACGAGTCTCAGACTCTGCCGCAGCTGGCCCGCTTCTTCTACGCGCAGGGCGTCGAGGAGCGGGGCCACGCGATGATGATGATCAAGTACCTGATCGACACCGACTCGCCCGTGCGCCTGCGCGAGGTGGCCGCTCCGACGGCCGACTTCGCCGACCACATCGCGCCGATCCGCATGGCGCTCGAGCAGGAGCGGACGGTGAGCAAGCAGATCGGTGAGCTGTTCGCGGTCGCGCGCGAGGAGCACGACTATCTCAGCGAGCAGTTCGTGCAGTGGTTCCTGAAGGAGCAGGTCGAGGAGGAGGCAACGATGCTGGAGCTCCTCGACGTCGCCGAGCGTGTGCGGGACCTGCCGATGACGCTCGAGGAGTACATCGCGCGGGAGCAGCCCGGCGGGGACCACGCGGATCCCCTGGCGCCCGAGCAGGCCGGCGCAGCCTAAATATTCTGGGCCCTCTTACGGGGCGAACACTCCCTGCCGCATGAACAGGGTGTTCGGGGTGGTGTCGACGTCGCCGTCCGCCCCACCGTCGTAGACCTCGACGTCCCCCAGCTGCCAGATGGTCGCGCTCACCCTCCTTGATCGCTCCCGGCATCACCGCATCCGCGCTGGTGAACACCTCGCAGGTGCTGCCGGTGGTCGAGTTGCCGGGCGTGGTGGTGCACGTCGCCTTGAACGAGAACGGGCGATCGACGGTCGTGCCCAGGTCGTTCAGAGACGGGCCGTGATCGCGGTCCGTGATCCGCAGCGTGAGCCTGCCCTCCAGCTCCCCGGCATAGTCCGACAGGTCTGGCCTTCGCGCGCACGTCGGTGAGCGAGAGCCTCAGTGTGACGTCGGCCTCGTCGGCCGGCGTGGAGGGATCCCCGGTGACCGTGGCGACCCGCGCGGAGCCGGTTGAGGTGGTGGGCTTGCCGTTCGCGTCGGCCGTGCCGACCGTGACGTGACCGGAGGTCTGCACCGGCGGGGTGCAGGACTGGTAGGCGAGCGGCGGCCCGTGGTTCCGGTTCGAAGCAGTGCACGCCTGATACGCGGGCACAAGCGCCACCCGCGTCGGCGTCGCGCCCTTCGGCCGGGGGTAACCGGGCGCGCCCACGTACCGGATTCGCATCAGATGCGCGTCGGCTTCGGCGACGTTCGTCCCCTGGTCCTTGTAGAGGTCCGTGAAGTACAGGCCGTCCGGCCCGGCCGTGAGGCCGGCGGCGGTTGCCCGCCCGGTGCCGGTGTACTCGATCAGCGGCACGGGGGTGGTGCCGTCGAAGGTGCCGCTCGCGTTCGGGATGAACTCGACGATGCGCTTGCCGCGCTCCTGCGGCCCGGGCGCATGCGGGCCGTGCTCGCTGACGAACGCGTGGTCCATCTTCTCGATCGGGAATCCGCTTCCCGACCACGTCGAGGGCTGGACGAAGGCGATGTTCACCGGCGCGTGCGAGAGGTCCCAGTTGTAGAGGGCGTAGTTCGTCATGCTCGGGTCGTAGCCGTCCCAGAGGTAGTTCCGGCCCCTCACGACCTCTGCGAACCGGTCGACCCGGCGCCCGTTCTCGACCTCGTAGTGCGCTCCGTCGGCCTCCCGCCACGCGCCCCCGAACGGATTGCGGAAGCCGGATGCGAACACGTAGTCCTTCGCGGTGATGCCGTCGCCCGCGTCGTAGAACGGGTTGTCCGCGGGCGCGGAGCCGTCGAGGTTCAATCGCAGGATCTTGCCCCGGTAAAAGTTCAGGTTCTGGGCCTTCGCGTGCTGATAGCCGTCGCCCATGTGCTGGTAGAGCTTTCCGTCGGGGCCGATCGAGGTGTTGGAGATGAAGTGGGACTGCCCCTGCGCTTCGCCGAACATGTCGAGGATGGTCGTCTGCGTGGCCATCGTCCTGCCGCCGTCGTTGCTGTGAAACCTGACGACCTTCGGGTAGTGCGGCTTCGGGTCGAGGGTGGAGATCGTGTCCTCGTAGAGCATGCCCACGAACAGGTCGCCCGTGGCCGGCTCCACCACGATGCCGCCCAGACCCTGCTCGCCCGAGCCCGGGAATGGCCCCAGGGGGTCGAAGTTCAGCAGGCCGGTTGCGTAGTCGCTCACGGTCCCGTTGCGCTTCACCACCTTGATCTTGCCCCACAGCTCCGTCACGTACATGAGCGGGGAGTCCGGGGCGACGCCTGGGTTCGGCACGAATGCGATGTTCACCGGGAGCTGGAACCCGCCCGCCACGATCTCGACCACGTAGCCGGGCTGACGCACGGTCCACGGGATTGCGCCCGGCACGCCGGGCGGCCCCTCCGGGCTGGTCACGAACGGGCGCTCGCGCCACGCTCCGATCTCGCCCGCGCTGTCGTGAAAGCGGGCCCGGACCTTGTAGTCGGTCCCGTAATCGAGCTGTGTCTCCCCGGCGAGAGAGTTGATGAACGTCCCATCCCCGAGGTGCGCGTGGACCGCCTCCAGCCCTTGAACGCAGGGACCGTCCCACACGACCTCCCCGAGGAGAGTCTGGATCTGCCAGTCCGTGCAGAAGTGGGTGTGACCGTTCGGGTCGGAGAACCCATCCACCTCCATGTGCACGTCGGATGGGTTGACGACCTCGCCGTCGGTGGTGGGCTCGAGGAACGTGGGTGTGCTCGGCGGAGTCGCCACCGCCGCGCCGGCGAGCACCAGGAACAGCACGATGCTCAACCCGGCCGCAACCAGCCACCGCAATACCAGCCACGGCGAAGCTCGCCGCCGATTCTGGCGCTGTCGTCCCCTGCCCCTCGTCACCGGACCAGTGTAGAAGGCGGTTGCGGGCCATTACAACTTTGAACCCGCCGACCGCGTGACTAACGTGGAGCGCCGTGGCCCAGCCGCCTGCGGGAAAACCGGCCCCCAATCTGCGGGAGGCGCTCGCGCCGGTCCGGATCAAGGCTCCGACACGGGGCAACCGCCCACTCGAGGCGCTGATCGACGCGGCCAACGCCGACGAGCAGCTGAAGGCGTGGTGGCACGTCGCGCAGGCGAACGCCAACCGCCTGCGTATGTCCGATCACTCGTGGATCCACATCCAGATCGTGGTCAACATCGCGCTGCGGCTGTTCCGGTTGCTGAACCGTCGCGGCGTGCAGCCCGACATGGTCACGGTTCACGGCATGCGTCCCCAGGACGCCGAGGTCGTGATCGCGGCCGGTTGCCTCCTGCACGACACGGGGATGTCGATCCACCGCACCGACCACGAGGCGTACAGCCTGTTCCTGGCCGCCGACAAGCTCGGGGACCTGCTTTCCAGGTGCTACGAGGACCCTGAGCGATCCGTGATCGCGGCCGAGGCGATGCACGCGATCATCGCCCATCGGCGCCGCGGCGACCCGCTCACGATCGAGGCCGGGATCGTGCGCATCGCGGACGCGTTGGACATGGCCCAGGGGCGCTCGCGGATCCCGTTCGAGTCGGGGCGGCCGAACATCCACTCGCTGTCGGCCGCGGCGATCGAGAGCGTGCGGATCGAGCCCGGCGAAGAGCGCGCGGTCCGGATCGAGATCGAGATGAACAACTCCGCCGGGGTGTTCCAGGTCGATGAGCTGCTCGCCACCAAGCTGCGCGGCTCCGGCCTCGAGGAGCAGATCGAGGTCGTGGCCCAGATCGACGCCGAGCACGAGAAGCGGCTCGTGACGGTGTTCCGGATATAGGCCTGGAGTCGGCCCGCTACCTTTAGGCCATGCCTTCCACTGTGGAGATGAAGGAGCGCATCGAACAGGCACTGCCGGGGGCGACCGCGACGGTCACGGACCTGACCGGCGGTGGCGACCACCTGCGGGCCGAGGTCGTGTACGACGGGTTCGCCGGCCTCTCGAGGATCCAGCAGCACAAGCTGGTGTACGACGTGTTCGATGGAGAGATCGGCGGGCCGATCCACGCGCTCTCTTTGAAAACGAGCGTCATTCCCTCAGACGAGAAATGACGGGAACTCTGAAGACTTGATCGAAGGAGACACATGACCGACGAACAGATTCGAGACGAGATCAAGAACGCGATCAGCGAAGAGCGCGTGATGCTGTTCATGAAGGGGACGCCCGACATGCCGCGCTGCGGATTCTCGGCGCGCATCTCGCAGATCCTCAACGCGAGCGGAGTGGAATACGCGGCGATGGACATCCTGCCCGACCCGCGCATCCGCGAGGCGCTGTCCGGGCTGTCGGGCTGGCCGACGATCCCACAGCTGTTCGTGGGCGGCGAGCTGGTCGGGGGCTGTGACATCGTGACCGAGATGTTCGAGTCCGGCGAGCTGGCCGAGACCCTGGGCAGTCGAGCAACCCGAGCGCGCGGAGGCTGCGGCCCCGCAGACTCCGGCGCAGGCCCCGCCGCTTCAAATCGAGTAGTCGCCCCGGTGGCCACCGACCTCGCCCCCGAGCGCCACTACACGGTCGAGCAGGCGAACGCCGCCCTGCCCTGGGTGAGCGAGCGGCTCGCGCGGATCCAGGACGCGATCGTCGTGCTGGACGAGCCGGAGTCGGTCGAGGCGCTCGAGGCGCTGGACCCCACGAGCGGCGCCTCCTATCCCGGCCGGCGCGTGGCCGGGGCGGTGCTCGGCCTGCTGGACGCGACGACCCAGCTGCAGGCGCTCGACATCGTGTTGCGCGACCCGCGCCGGGGCCTGATCGACTTCCCCTCGATCCGGGACGGCAGCGAGATCTATCTGTGCTGGCAGCTGGACGAGGACCGCGTCGCGTGGTGGCACGAGCCCGAGGCCGGCTTCGCGGGCCGGCAGCCTCTATGACGTACCTGTCGGTGGGTGCGATCTTTCGCGACGAAGCCGACTACCTGCAGGAGTGGATCGAGTTCCACCGCCTGGTCGGCGTCGAGCGTTTCTTCCTGTACGACAACGCGAGCGTGGACGACTGGCGCAAGGTGCTGGGCCCCTATACGCGGGAGGGAATCGTCGAGGTCCACGAGTGGCCGCAGGGCCAGCAGTACGACGCGTACGACGACTGCCTCCGCCGACACGGGCCTGAGTCACGCTGGATCGCATTCATCGACATCGACGAGTTTCTCTTCTCGCCCACCGGAACGCCGCTTCCAGAGATGCTCACGGGCTACGAGCGCTGGCCGGGCGTCGGCGTGCACTGGTGCGTGTACGGAGGCTCCGGGCACCTTCAGAAGCCCGACGGGCTCGTGATCGAGAGCTATCTGCAGCACACGACCGAGCCGCTCAGGAACCGCTGGATCAAGAGCATCGTGGACCCCGCACGGACGGTCAGGTGCCTCACCTCACATGCGTTTCGCTACCACCGCGCCGACGGTAGGCGCGCATATGCGGTTGACGAGCACCACCGCGAACTGAGCGACAGGGCGCCTCGTAGTCAGCCGGGGTCGAACCGCGGCTGGTCGTACGAGATATCCCACGACCTGCTGCGCATCAACCACTACTGGACCAAGTCGCGGGAGGAATGGAATCGCAAGGCCGCGCAGCCGGACGCGATGCATGGTGGAGACAGGTTCTTCGTGCGGATCGAGTGGGAGGAAATGCAGCCCATACTCAGTCAGCAGCGCGACGACTCGATCACCGCTTACGCGCCCGCGTTGCGTCGGGCGCTGGCCGCTAGGGGATCCGCGTACGCGACTTGAGCAGGCTCTCCTTGATCTGCTCGATGATCTGGAGTGCCTGGCCCCATTCGCGCTGCCACACGTTGCGGCCGAAGATGACGCCGGAGCCACCCGCCTCCATGATCAGGCGCGTCTGCTCCAGGAGCTTGTCGTCGTCGACCTTCGAGCCGCCCGACAGGACCACCAGTGAGCGCCCGGCCGACTCGACGCAGTGGCGGATCGCCTCCGCCAGCGTGATCTCCATCTCGTTGTAGGGCGCCGGTGCGTTCTTGTCCTTGTCGGGGTTCAGCTTCGGCATGTTCAGCTTCACGACGTCCGCGCCCATCTCCATCGCGACGCGGGCGGCGTAGTCGATCGCGAAGAACGATTCGCGACCGCCCTTCTTCTCGATCTCGCGGCCGCGCGGGTAGGCCCAGATCACGAGCGGCATCCCGAAGCGGTCGCAGTCCGCGCGCACCTTGCCGAGCTGGATGAAGTCCTCCTCCTGCTTGGGCGAGCCGACGTAGAGGGTGTAGCCCACGGCGTCGGCGCCGAGCCGCACCGCGTCCTCGACCGATGCGTTGCAGGGAGACAGCGCCTCGTCGTCCGGCGGGATGTCGGTCTTCGAGTTCAACTTCAGCAGCAGCGGGACCTGGCCGGCGTAGTCGGGGTAGTACTTGCTCGCCATGCCATAGCCGCACGCGATCGCGGAGTAGCCCGCTTCCGCCGCGAGCCGGAACTGGTACTCGGGGTCCTTCGAGGCGGGGTTCGGGAAGAAGTCCCGCGGACCGTGCTCGATGCCCTGGTCGATGGGCAGGAAGAGCAGCGTCCCGTTGCCCGGGCCGAATTCGTACAGCAGGCGGCGCAGCCGGGTGCGCTTGCCCGGGGAGAGGATGGACAGTAGGGAGCCGCGCTCGGAGCCGACCTCGATCTTTCCAACATCTAGCGCCATGAATCCCTTTCGTCGTCGCTTCCCGGGCCGTCTGAGTATAGGACGAGGACGGAGGAGTAGGACGGCGGGTACCGGGCTATAGTCGCGGCGCCATGGAGCACCACTTCACAGGCCCCCTCTACACGCTCGGCGTGGAGGAGGAGCTGATGATCGTCGACCGCACAGTCCATGGAGCTGGTGCCGGCGATCGAGGAGATGATCGAGGCGATCCCGCATGAGACCGAGGGAGAGGTGAAGCCCGAGCTGATCCAGTCGGTGCTCGAGATCTCCACTGACGTGTGCCGCAACGTGGGAGAGGCCGCGGGCCAGCTCGAGGAGCTGCGCCGGCGGGTGCGTGAGACCGCCGAGCGGAAGGGCCTCACGATCGGCTCGGCGGCGACGCACCCCTTCGCCCACTGGGAGGACCAGCGCATCGTGAAGCGCGAGCGCTATCAGGAGATCGTCGAGATGCTCGGGTTCGTGGCGCGCCAGGAGCTGCTTTTCGGCCTACACGTCCACGTCGGCATCGACGACCCTGACAAGGCGATCCACGTGGCGAACGGCATGCGGGTGCACATCCCGATCCTGCTCGCGCTGTCGACCAACTCGCCGTTCTGGCGGGGGCGCCCGACGGGTCTGAAGTCCTCGCGCACGCCGATCTTCAGGCTGTTGCCCCGGGTCGGGATCCCGGCCAGGTTCGAGAACTGGGCGGAGTACTGCTCCCGGCTGGAGTTCATGGTCGAAGCAGGCGCGGTGCCGGACTACACGTACCTGTGGTGGGACGTACGGCCCCATCCGAACCTGGGCACGGTGGAGCTGCGTTCCTGCGACGCGCAGACCCGGCTCGAGCACACCATCGCGCTGACAGCGCTCGTCCAGGCGATGGCGAAGGAGCTGGCCGAGCACTACGAGCAGGGATTCGAGCTGGCTCCCTTTCCCGCCGAGCTGCTCGACGAGAACAAGTGGCTCGCAGCCCGCTACGGAATGCAGGGCGACCTGATCGACCTGCCGCACAGCACCCGTATACCGACGGCGGAGCTGGCCCGGCGCATCGCCGAGCGCCTGCGACCGCACGCGCGCGAGCTGGGCTCGGAGCGCGAGTTCGAGGTGCTCGACGACCTGATCGAGAACGGCAGCGGGGCGGACCGGCAGCTGGCCGAATACCGCGCGAACCGGGACATGGTCGCGCTCGTGCGCGCGATCGTGGAGGCGACCGCGGCGCCGCTCACCGGCCGCGTCGGCGGCTAGCCGTCGGAGCGGTAGGAGCCGCGTCGGCACCTTGATCGGTCTGACGCAAGGTTCGGGGGCACTGGCCCTGCGCCGTCACAGCCCCAGCATCCGACGGGCCACCCGATCGCCGTGGACGAGGCACGCAGCTGAGCCGGACCGCTGGACCGGATGGCGCGGACCCGGCGGCGGACCACTCCACGCCGGGGCCGACTCGCCTCGCTCACACCGTCAGGCCATGGCGCTCGGTGAGCGGGCCGATGCTCTCCCTGTCCATCGTGAGGCCGTATTTGGCCTGGATCGGGCCGACCTGGTCGGGGTCGGGCGGCCCCCCGCCGGCGAGGTGCGGCGCCATCTCCTCGAAATAGCGCTCGAAGCCCGCCGGCGAGATCAGCTCCAGCAGCCGGGCGGGCTCGTCGCCGGCGTTCCAGAACGCGTGTGGGACCCCGCGCGGCTTCACGACCAGCTCCCCCGGGCCGGCCACCGCTTCCTCATCACCGATCTGCACCCCCACGCGGCCCTCGAGCACGAATGAGTACTCGTCCTCGTGCTGGTGCTGGTGCGTCGGCGCCGCCAGGGCACGCGGCGGGATCTCGTGCTCGACCAGCGCAAAGCGGCCGCCGGTCGCCTCGCCCCGGAGCAGGTAGCGCGTGCCGAGCCGGGGGAAGTCGGCGCGGTCGCCCTCGGTCGCTGAAATCGTGTCCATGGGTTCCTCCTGCGTAAATTAAGAATCTGCGAACTGCCGACTGCCGACTGCATCTTGATCTTTCGCCAAGTTATCCACGACGACCTCGGCTGTGCTTCATATCTGGTCGGGGACCAGGACGCCGGCCTGGCGGCGGTCGTGGACCCGAAGCTCGACATCGACGAGTACCTGTCCCTGGCGCGCTACATGGGTGTGTCGATCGAGCACATCCTCGAGACGCACAACCACGCCGACCACGTCTCCGGCCACGGGCGGCTCGCCAACGCGACCGGCGCCACGATCCACGTGCACCGCGACGCGCAGCCGGACTACGACCATGAGCCCTTCGACGACGGCTGGGAGCTGCCGCTGGGATCCGTGCGCGTGCGCGCGCTGCACACTCCCGGGCACCGGCCCGAGCACACGGCGTTCGCGCTGATCGACACCGCGCGCGGCCCGGAGCCGTGGGCCGTGCTGACCGGCGACACCCTGTTCGTGGGGGACATCGCGCGGCCCGACCTCGCCGTGGACACGGACGAAGGGGCACGCGACATCTTCCGTTCGCTGCACGAGAAGCTGCTCTGCCTGGGCGACAGCGTGGAGGTGTGGCCCGGGCATCTGGGCGGCTCCCTGTGCGGGGGCCCCGGGATGGACATGAAGGTCTCCACCACGATCGGGTTCGAGCGCCGCCACAACGAGCTGCTGGGCGAGGAGTGACGAGGATCGCTTCGTCGAGCGCGCGACGCACGCGCTCCCGCCCCAGCCGCCGAACTTCCAGGCGATCGTCGACATCAACCGCGGGCCTCTGACGGGAGAGGGGGTCGACGCACACCCCCTGACTCCGCGCCAGCTCGAGATGAAGCAGCGCGCGGGCGCACTCGTGGTGGACGTCCGCACCGCGCTCCAGTTCGACGAGGCGCACGTCCCGGAGTCGGTGTCGAACCCTGCGGTCCAGGCGGGGTTCGGAACGAAGCTCGCGTGGATCGCCGAGCGCGGGCAGGAGGTCGTGTTCGTGGGCCGCGACGCGGAGGACGGCGTCCGCGCCGCGCATCTCGCCTGCGCGGTCGGGATCACGACGGTGGGCGGCTACCTCGAGGGTGGCATGACGAGCTGGCGGGAGGAGCGCCGCAGCACCGGGCGCGTGGGCCGGATCGACGTCCCCGGTCTACACGAGCGGATGCAAGGCGGGCCGGCCATCCAGGTGCTCGACGTGCGCGAGCGCGCGGAATGGGACCGGGGTCACATCCCCGGTTCGGTCTCGACGCCGTACCACGACATCGACTCGATCCCGGAGGGCCTCGACACGGCCGCCCCGATCGCCGTCATCTGCGGCTCGGGCGAGCGCAGCGGCGTGGCCGCGAGCCTGCTTGTCCGCCAAGGCGCACAGCAGGTCCTGCACGTCGTCGACGGCGGCGTCGGGACCTGGGCCGCGCGGGGCTGGCCGGTCGAGGTAACCGGCTCCCAGAGCCAGTAGAGCCCCTTCGAGGCACCGGGGGGTCGCCGCACACGCGGCGCGGGGCTATCTTTTCCTTCAGTGGCCGAGGTAGACCTCAACGTCGTATGCAAGAACTGTGGCTCGGAGGTGAGCCCTTACATCACCGAGTGCCCCTACTGCGGCCAGCGGCTGCGCAAGCGCGCGCCGAAGCTGCGCCAGGAGGGCGAGGGTGTGGAGCTGGCGCCGGAGCCGCAGCGCCGCAGGCGCCTGCGCCGCGCGCGCAAGGCCCGGCCATCGAAGGAACGCCCGCTGTCCTGGCTCTCCGCGGAGCGGCCCTACGTGACCATCGGGCTCGTGCTCGCCGGCGCCGCGCTGCTGCTCGCCGAGCGGGCCAGCGACCTCGGCCTGTACGACCTGGGTGCGGTGATCGGCCCGCTCGACGGCGACTGGTGGCGGTTGATCGCGGCCCAGTTCGTGTACGAGAACGTCGGCTATCTGTTCGCCGTCGGCGTCGCCACCGCGATCTTCGGCACCAGCCTCGAGCGCCGCTACGGGCCGCTGGTCGTGCTTGCCATCTTCCTCGGGGCCGGAGCGGCGGGCATGTACCTCGCGAGCGAGGTGGTCGACTTCCCGCTCGCGGTCGGCGGCAACGCCTCCGCCCTCGGGCTGCTGTGCGCCTGGACGGTGCTCGACCTCCGCGACCGGCGCGCCGGCAACGACCCGGAGACCGACCTGTTCGGCGTCGTGGCGATCGCCGCGGTGCTCGCCGCGATGCCGCTCCTCGAGGTCACCGCCGACGCCTGGGCCGGTCTGGCCGGCGCCGCGGTCGGCGCGATCGCCGGGCTGCTCCTGCCGAAGCGCGCCTAGCTCGGGTGCGGTCGAAAACCGGGTAGGGTAGGGAGATGTGATCGAGGCGGTGTTGGGCTGCCGTGGGCGGTATCTGTACGAGAGTCGTGCAAACGTCACGCATCGGGCCTGATCGAAGGCCACTTTTTCCGATCCGTGACCCGGCCTGCGTACCGTCCTGCCCTGTGGTCGCTATGGACCCATAAGTCAGGACGGCACGAGGGGCGCGTTACCGATCACGCACACCCGCCCCGGTTTAGTGACCAACGCACGCACCGCGCATCACGAACAGCGCACTGCTCGTGACCCGCCCTCCGCCTCCTGGATCCACTCCCCTTACCTACCTGCTTTTCCAACCCCGGCACCCTCGCCACCCCCGACGCCCCCGAGGTGGTCGACCTAGCGGCTGACGGAGATCCGGCCCGGCTCGCCGGCGGCCAGCGTGCCGATGCGGGCGGCGGCCGGAGCGGCGTTCTCGAGCGCCTCCCCCATCGCGGCGGCACGATCTGCGGGGACGGCGATCAGCAGCCCACCTGAGGTCATCGCGTCGCACAGCAGCGCTCGCTGCGGCTCGGCCACCTCGTCCGCCCAACGGACGTGCGGCTCGACCCACTCCCGGTTGCGGCGGCTGCCGCCCGCAAGGGCGCCGTCCGCGAGCAGCTTCGCCGCGCCGTCCAGCACGGGCACCGCGCGCGCCTCGACCAGGGCCTCGACGCCGCTGGCGAGCGCCATCTCGTGCAGGTGCCCGAGGAGCCCGAATCCGGTCACGTCCGTCATCGCGCTCGGGCCGACGGTGAGCGCGGCCGCGGCCGCGTTCGCGTTCAGGGTCACCATCACGTCCGTGCAGGCGCGCACGACCGACGCCGGTGCCGTTCCGCGCTTCGCGGCCGTGGTCACGGCCCCGCCCCCGATCGGCTTGGTCAGAAAGAGCGCATCGCCCGCACGAGCCGTCGAATTCCGGACCACGCGGTCGGGATGCACCACACCGGTGACCGCGAGGCCGTACTTGGGCTCCGGGTCGTCGATCGAATGACCGCCGACGATCGTGACACCGGCCTCGCCGGCCACCTCCGCTCCGCCGGCCAGGATCTGCGCCAGCACCTCGCCACCCAGGCGCTCGAGCGAGAATCCGACGAGGTTGAGCGCGGTCACCGGCCGCGCCCCCATCGCGTAGACGTCCGACAGGGCGTTCGCGGCGGCGATCCGGCCGAAGTCGCGAGGGTCGTCGACGATCGGGGTGAAGAAGTCGACCGTCTGCACGAGCGCAAGCTCGTCCGAGAGGCGGTACACGCCCGCGTCGTCGTAGGTCTCAGCGCCCACGAGCACGTCGGCGTTCACGCTCCGCGGAAGCCCCGCGAGGACCTCGCGCAGCTCGCCCGGGCCGATCTTGCACGCACATCCGGCCCCATGCGAGAGGTCGGTGAGCCGGATCGGTGCCTCGAGGGCCACGCCGGGATTATGGGTGAGGCGAGCGCCGCAGGCGCGAAGCACAGGACTTTAGGGGGGCGAAGCCCTCGATATCCCCCGCCGGTTACCGTGGGGCCATGCCCGAGCGCTTCAGCGACGAGCAGCTGGGGGCGGCCCTCGAGGCTCTCAGCGACCCCGGTCGCTTCCAGGAGATCGAGCGCCGCGTGGCCGCGGCTGCGCCTCAACTCCAGCAGGTCCTGGCGGGCGCGCTGGCCGAGGGCGGCTGGTTCGACTCCGCACACGAGCAGCGGCTCGCGAGCGTGGCGGCGCTCGAGGATCCGGAGGAGCGGCTGACGCACTTCCGCACGCTGCTGGCGGAGGAGGCCCGGATGGGAATGCTGGTCGGGGTGGCCGTCGGGTGGGAGCTGGCCCGCGAGCTGCACCCCTCGGCGGGCGACGAATAGTCTGCGTCCTCCGCTCCCGAACCACAGAGGTTTTCAATGGACATCCGGTATCTCGGCCACGCCACCTTCGAGCTCTCCGACGGCACCGCGCGCGTGCTCGTCGATCCGTTCCTGGCGCCGAACAACCCCAAGGCACCGGTCAGCGCAGATGACGTCGACCCCACCCACATCCTGCTCACGCACGCGCACGTCGACCATCTCGCGGATGCGGTCGCGGTGGCCAAGCGGACTGGCGCGCACTGCGTCGGTCTGGTGGAGACAGCCGGCTGGTTGGGCTCCAAGGGGGTCGAGAACGTCTCCGACCCGAACCTGGGCGGCACGGTCACCTTCGACTGGGGCTGGGTGAAGCTCGTGCAGGCGTTCCACAGCTCCACGACGCCGGATGGCACCGTGACCTACGCGAGCGGCCTCGTGATCAACATCGGCGGGACCACCGTGTACCACCTCGGCGACACGTGCCTGTTCGGTGACCTGAAGCTGATCGCGGAGCGCACCCCCGTCGACATCGCGCTGATCCCGATCGGCGGCCACTACACGATGGACCGCCACGACGCCGTGGTGGCGGCCGAGCTGATCGCCGCCGGCACCGTGATCCCGTGCCACTACAACACCTTCCCGCCGATCGAGACCGACGCGCAGGCGTTCAAGACCGACGTCGAGTCGAAGACGAGCTCGAAGGTGGTCGTGATGGACCCGGGCGATACCCACTCAGCGTAAGCCGGGGTTCTACAGCTAGTCGGCCGGCAGACCGGCCGCCAGCGCGCGCACCTTCTCGACCGCCTCGTCCCCGTGCAGCGCGCGGCCGTGCCCGGGGCACACGGTCCGGGCCTCGAGCGCGGCCAGCTTGCGGATGCTGCGCCGGGACTCGGGGATGTCGAACGTGAAGGCCGCGGGCATCTCGCCGACCTGCGGTATGCCGGTGAAGATGTTCACCGTGCGCATCGTGTCCGCGCACACGACCGTGCGGTCGGACTCGCGCCAGAGTCCGACCATCCCGGGGGTGTGACCGGGGAAGGCGATCACCTCGAAGTCGCCGATCCGCTCGCCCCCGCTCAGGCGCCGCGCGACCGGGTGGTGGTCCTTCCACCAGCCGCTGAAGAGTTTGTCCATGGTGCTGTCCGGGTTCGGCGTCGGCACCGGCGCCTTGCCCTCGAGCGCGTCGGCGTCTTCCGTCGATGACCACACGGGAGCGCCGGTCTCGACGGCCACGGCATGCATCGCTCCCGCATGGTCGCGGTGCGCGTGGGTGATGAAGATCGCCGTCAGGCCCCGCCCCGCGACCTGACGCAGGATCCGGCGCCGCGCGTGGCGCGTGGCCGTGTCGATCACCACCGCGCCCTCGTCGGTCTCGAGCAGGTAGACGTTGAACGCGTTTGGCGGAAAGCCGCTCAGGCGGTGCAGCCCGGGTGCGAGCTCCTTCACGCCGGCGACCCTATCCCGCGGGCGGCCCGCGCCGCTGATGGGCCAGTGCGCGAGCGCGCGAAGACAGCGTCCATCATCGGCTCGGTGAGCTTGCCGGTGAACGTGTTCTGCTGGCTGGGGTGAAAGCAGCCGATCAGGGTGTACGGGCCGACGTGCGCCTCCGCTCCATGCCCGAACCGCGGCTTCGGGCGCGGGACCTCGAACCCGGCCCGCCGCAGCGCCGCGAGCACCCCGTCCCACGCGAAGCTCCCGAGCGCGACGATCACCCGCACGTCCCGCAGCAGCTTCAGCTCCCGCACCAGGTACGGCAGGCACGTGTCGCGCTCGGCCGGAGTCGGCTTGTTCGCGGGCGGCGCGCAGCGTACGACGGCCGCGATGTACGCACCCGACAGCCTCAGCCCGTCGCCTGGGTGCGTCGACGTGGGCTGGTTCGCATACCCGGCCCGGTGCAGAGCCGCGAACAGCCAGTCCCCCGAGCGGTCGCCGGTGAAGATGCGCCCCGTCCGGTTCCCGCCGTGCGCGGCGGGCGCCAGCCCCACCACCAGCAGATGCGCGGCCGGGTCGCCGAACCCGGGCAGCGGGCGTGCCCAGTAGGTCTCGCCCCGGTGGCGCCGGGGCGGGTCCGCCGCGACGGCCTCGCGCCACGCCACGAGCCGCGGGCAGAGCCGGCACGACTCGACCTCCGCGGTAAGGCGGGTGAGGCTGTCCCTCAATCGACGTCGCGTTCGCGCGCCACGGCGCGCAGCCGCGCGAGCGCGCGGCGGATCAGCCGCGACACGTGCATCTGCGAGACACCGATGCGGTCGGCGATCTCGGACTGCGTCAGGTCCTCCACGAAGCGGAGGTGCAGGATCAATCGTTCCCGTTCGCTGAGCGCCTTCATGGTCGGAGCGATCGTGGCGCCGTACTCGACCAGCTCGTAGCGCTCTTCCTCCCTGCCGAGCGAATCGGCGTAGGTGGGCTCCTGGGAGTCCCGCTCGCTGCCGCGCTGCTCCTCCAGCGAGATCGCGTCGTAGGCGGAGGCGGCCTCCATCGCCTCCAGGACGTCCTCGGAGGAGAGATCCAGCTCCTCCGCCAGCTCCGTGGCGGAGGGCGAGCGGCCCAGCTTGCGATGCAGCTCCTGCGAGGCCTGGTCGAGCTTCATCACCCGTTCCTGCATGCCGCGCGGGACGTGGACGGCCCACCCGGAGTCGCGGAAGTAGCGCTTCAGCTCCCCCAGGATCGTCGGCACGGCGTACGTCGAAAAGGCGGTTCCGCGGCTGGGGTCGAAGCGGTCGATGGCCTTCACGAGGCCCATGCTCGCGACCTGCATCAGGTCGTCGAGCGGCTCGTTCTGGCGCTGGTACCGGCGTGCAAGCTGGCGGGCCAGCGGCAGGAAGCGCTCCACCAGCTCCTCCCGCGCGGCTGGGTCGCCCTCCTCGTGGAAGCGGATCAGCAGCCGGCGGTCTTCCCGCGTGCCACCGCCCGGGCGGCGCTTGGGCTCCCCGGAATCCACCTTGCCGTCATTCTGAGCCCCGGACTGCGGCTGGGGCTTCGGGCTAGGTTCGCCCTCGCTCAATCGCGCAGACGTGCGGGGGGAGCGATCATCCCGCCATGATAGGGCCGCCGGGCGGCTCCTGGCCGTTGTGCCGCAGGCGGGCCACCTCTCGCAACCGCGCCAGGGCCTGGCGCAGCAGGCGGGAGACGTGCATCTGGGACATGCCCAGCCGCGATGCGATCTCGGCCTGCGTCATGTCCTCGCGAAAGCGCAGCCCCAGGACGGCTTGCTGGCGTGCCGGCAGCGCGCGCAGGGCCGGCTCGATCGTGAGGACGTATTCCACGCGCTCGTATCGCTCGTCGTCGGCGCCAAGGGCGTCAAGGTGGGTGGCCCCCGCCTCTGCCTGCGATCCGTACGCCGGCGAGTCCAGCGAGACCGCGTCGTACGCGGTCGCGGCCTCCAGGGCGTCGGCCACCTCGGCGACGTCGATCCCGGCCTCATGCGCGATCTCCTCCACGGTCGGCGAGCGACCAAGCACCAGCCGCAGCGACTCGGCGGCGCGGTCGACCTCCAGCGCGCGCTCGCGCATGCGCTGGGGCACATATGCCGCCCAGCGGGTGTCGCGCAGGTGCCGCTTCAACTCCCCGACGATCGTCGGGATCGCGTAGCCGGAGAAGGGGACGCCGCGGCTCGGGTCGAATCGCTCGAGCGCCTTCACGAGTGCGACGCTGGCGACCTGGACGAGGTCGTCCATCGGCTCGCCGGCGCGCCGGTAACGCCACGCGAGGCGGCGCGCCATCGGCAGGAAGCGGCCCACCAGCGCATCCCGTGCAACGGAGTCGCCGTCGTGAGCCGCGGCGAACAGCTCGGCGTCCGTCGTACCCGCCCCGGCCACGCTTCCGACACCAGACAACAACGCGGTTCCCATGAGACCCGGCCTTCCTGTCCAACTTCCGATCCACCCACGGGCCCGGCGGGCCCGTCCCTGGAGCGCTAACGACCCCCGCCTCACAAAACTTGCGGTGAATATGTGTTCAGGACACCGGATCCGTGTTACGGTCCTCCGCACTGAGGGCTAAGGGGGGAACGGCTGTCCTGTAGGGGGAGAGAGAGGCTGGTCAGGATCGGGCGCGCGCCGCTTGTCGCGCTGCTGCTGCTCCTCGCGGTCGCGGCGCCGGCGCTGGGAGCGTTCCCGGGCACGAATCCCGGCGAGAGCGTGCGGCTCAACACGCCGAACGACCCGGACTTCGACCGCTGCGAGCCAGACGACGCGCAGGGGACGACCTGCACCAACACTTTCGGGCAGCAGTACGAGCGCTTCGGCTTCGCGCCCAACGGCTCGCAGGCCACCGCGCTCTACCACAACCCCACCGACCCGCACGTGCAGCGCCACTCGGCGCAGAACACGCTCGCGGGGCGCATCCCGCTGGGCCAGATCCCGGGCGTCTCGGCGGACCGCGCGTGGAAGTACTCCACGGGCGCTGCGAGTGTGCAGGTCGCGATTCTCGACACGGGAATCCGCTGGAGCAGCGGAGGCCTGCGCAAGAAGGTGGCCCTGAACCGGGCCGAGCTGCCGCTGCCGCAGAACCCCGGCCCGTGCGCGCAGTACGACTGCAACTCCGACGGCGCCTTCAACGTCGTCGACTACGCAAACGACCCGCGCGTGTCGGCCACCACCGGCAACGACGACCAGCCCGGTGCGGACGCCTTCCTCGACGCCAGTGACCTGCTCGTCGCGTTCAGCGACTCGAGCGACGACGACGGCAACGGCTTCGTCGACGACATCGCGGGCTGGGACTTCTTCGACGACGACAACAACCCCTATGACGCCTCCAGCTACTCGAGCGCGAACAACCACGGCACGGGACGCGCCGAGGAGGCGGGCGAGGAGGGCAACGAGGCAAGCGGCGGCATCGGCGTCTGCCCCACCTGCCAGGTCGTGCCGATGCGCATCTGGGACACCTTCGTGGTCGACACGAACAACTTCGCGCAGGCGGTGCTGTATGCGGCCGACAACGACATCGAGGTGGTCGAGGGCGCGTCCGGAGCGCTGTTCAACTCGCGCTTTGCCCGCCAGGCCTTCGAGCATGCATATCGCGAGGGCGTGTCCTTCGCGATCGTCTCGTCCGACCTGAACACGGCCGACCACAACATCCCCACCCTGTACGACGAGGCGATGCAGGTCCAGGGAACCGTCGCGGACGTGCAGGGCCTGGGCGAGGAAACGGGCAACCAGGATTTCGTCGACTTCTTCGCCGACCTCGGGATCCCACTCGGCACGAACCTGCCCATCCAGACCTGGTTCCGCAACTCCGGCACCACGCAGTACGGCGGCCACGCGCACATCGTGATGCCGGCCGTCACCGGCTCTGCCGCGACGGGACAGGCGTCGGGCGCGCTCGCCCTGATCAAGTCGTTCGCGCGCCAGGAGGGGATGGAGCTCGCGCCGAACGAGATCAAGCAGCTGATCACCGGGACGGCGTTCGACGTGGACCAGCCCGACACAGTCGGTCTGGGCCTTCCCGACCCGGCTCACCCCGGCTGGGACCAGCACTTCGGCTACGGGCTGCCCGACCTGGGCCTTGCGCTGGAGCGGATCGACGAGGGGAAGATCCCGCCGCAGTCGCTGATCACCTCGCCCGAATGGTTCGAGCCGCTGAACGTGAATCAGCAGGAGACCGTGGAGATCGACGCCCGCGTGTCTGCCGACCGCGCGGCGGGATACACCTACCGGCTCCAGTGGGCGCCCGGCATCGAGCCGGCCGAGGCGGACTTCCAAGAGGTGAACGTGCAGACGGAGACGTCCGCGCACGACGGCTCGGTCGGCGTGATCGACCTGGCCGCTGTCCGTGCCCACCTCGACTCACTGCCGAACGGCGGCGCCACCGTGGACCCGACCGCGCCGGCCCCGGGCCCTGGTGACAAGGACCCGAACGAGCCCGCGTTCACCGTGCGCGTCGTGGTCACCGACACCGCGGGCAACCGCGCCGAGGACCGCAAGATGCTGTTCGCCTACCGCGACCCGACTCTGCATGAGGGCTGGTCGAAGGACCTCGGCACGGGCGGCGAGGCCTCACCACGGCTGTTCGACCTCGACGGGGACAACGCTCTCGACACGGTGCTGGCCGACTCGAGCGGGGAGCTGCGGGTGCTCCATGCCGACGGCACCCCGCTGTCGAGCTTCAACAACGGGCAGCCGGTGCGCACGCGCCTGTACCCGAACGTGCATCCGGCCGCGCAGTCCTACGGCTCGGTGGATCCGCCGCGCGAGGTGCTGCGCACGCCCGCGATCGGCGACATCGACGGCGACATGGAGCCCGAGATCGTGGTCTCCGCCGGCGAGCACGTCTACGCCTGGGAGGCCGACGGCTCGGTCGTGGCGGGCTTCCCGGTGCGGCTGAATCCATTGTTCTCGCGCCCCGTGGACCGCACGCGTAACAACCACGTCAAGCGCGGCTTCACCGCCTCTCCCGCGCTCGGAGACCTGAACGAGGACGGCGACCTCGAGATCGTGGTACCGGCGCTCGACCAGCACCTCTACGTCTGGGACGGCAGTGGCAACCCGATGCCGGGCTTCCCGAAGAAGCTCCAGGATCCGGCGATCCCCGGCGCGGAGATCCTCACGACGGCCGCCCTCGGCGACGTGACCGGAGACGGGAACATCGACATCGTCACACCGACGCAGGAGTTCGACGACAACCCGTCCGCTCCCGCGACACCCGGCACCGGCGCGGCCGGCGGCTTCTCCAACTTCCTCACCAACTTCCTGGCCAACGTGCTGGGCGGTAGCGGGCGCGTGTACGCGGTCGACCGCGACGGCAACGTGCTGCCGGGCTGGCCCACCGCGCCCAACGGGATCGTGCCGGACGCATTGCCCTTCGTCGGCCCGGGAGTGGACCACGTCCTCGCCAACGTGGACACCGACCCCGAGCTGGAGGCGATCGGGAACGTCGCCAGCGGTGATGTGACCGCCACGAACGGCAACGGCTCGAACGCGGCGCAGTACGACTCCGAGCCGGCGGGCGGCGAGCACGTCGACAAGTCGAAGGTGATCAACCTGTTCGAGAACCCGATCGCCGCGAACATCGATGGCGTCGGCGGCCCCGAGATCATCAAGGGCGGCGTGACGCTGAACCAGGTCGTGAACCTGGGCGTCGCGGTCGGGCAGAACCTGCCCTACAACCACGTCGTGCAGGCCTGGAACGCCGAGACCGGCGCCTCGCTGCCGACATTCCCGCAGGCCGTCGAGGACTTCCAGCTCCTGTCCAGCCCGATGGTCGCCGACCTCTCCGACGCGCCCGGCAACGAGGTCGTCGTCGGCACCGGGCTCTACTACCTGCGCAACTTCAACGTGGCCGGGATCGAGGGCACCGGCTGGCCGAAGTTCACCGGCGGCTGGATCTTCGCCACGCCGTCTGCGGGCGACGCGGACGGCGACGGCGACCTCGAGGTGATGACGCTCACGCGCGAGGGCTTCGGCTTCATGTGGGACACCGGCCAGCCGGCCTGCGGGACCAACAACGAGTGGTGGACCTCACGTCACGACGAGTGGAACACCGGCAACTACGGCACCGACAGCAGGCCGCCCGGCACTCCGCGGCAGCTCGGCGCCAACCCGAACGGCTCTCAGGTCGAGCTGACCTGGACCGCGCCCGGGGACGACTGGCTCTGCGGGACCGCCCAGGAGTACAGGGTCCTGCGCTCGTCGAGCCCGATCGTGCACCCCGACGACGGCACCGTCGTGGGCGACTTCCCTGCGGGAGCAGCCGGCTCGTCGGAGAGCCGCTCGGTCACCGCGGGCCCCGGGGACGTCCACTTCGCGGTCCTCTACAAGGACGAGGCCGGGAACTGGGGCCGCCTTGCCTCCGCGTCGATCGCCTACGCGCGGCCCAAGGGTGCTACGCCGATGAGGGCCTCGCTGGTGCCGGGCTACGACGAGTGCACGGCGCCGGACCGGTTCCATGGCCCGCCGCTGGACGACCCCTCCTGCAGCTCGCCGGCGCCCAGCTCGTCCACCCTGACGGTCGGGACGCCCGACGCGAACGGTGGAGCAGCCCAGATGGTCTCCTCACTGAGGCTCGGCGTGATGCCGGGCGAGCCGTCCACGCCGTCGATCGACGAGGCCGACGTGGCGGTGTCGATCGCCGCAAACGACGTCCGCTGCGCGGGCACGAGCACCGCATGCCCGTCGGGCCAGGGCTCCGACTACACCGGCAAGGTGCTTGCACGCACGTCGGTGCGGATGACCGACAAGGCCAACGGCCCCGACGAGGACGAGAACGGCACCATGGTTGACACGCTTCTGGAGATGCCGGTGGTCTGTGTAGGCACGGCCGCCTCGACGATCGGGTCGACCTGCGCGTTGAACACCACGCTCGACGCGCTGATTCCGGGCCTCGTGCGCGAGGGGGACAGATCGATCTGGCAGCTCGGTCAGATCGTCGTCCGGGACGCCGGGCCGAACGGGACCGGGTACGGTCCGGGATGTCCGACGAGCTGCGGGGACGGCGACGAGGGAACGTTCCTGCGCCAGGGAGTTTTCGTGCCGTAGAGGACGCACGGCACAACCAGCTATCTGGGAGCAAATGGAGCTTCCAGGTTGACCGGGATAGGGCGGCTCCGCAGGGAGCCGCCCTTTCTCGTTCCTACCGCTTCTTCAGGCCCGCCAAGCAGCCTTCGTACGCGCTCTCGCGCTGCTTCTCGGGGAAGCCGCGCGAGTAGTCGCGCGCCACGTCCTCCGGCTTGGTCTTGTCCTGCTCGAGGTCACGCGAAATCTGCTTCGGCAGGAAGCTGTTGCAGACCTTCTCGGCGATCTTGGCGACGTTGCCGGGCTGCGGGTTGGGCTGAGCCTTGCTGCCCGAGTCGTCGTTGCCGGACCCACTCTTGCCCGACCCACTCTTGCCGCTGCGCCACTGCCCCCGCTGCCTGCCGTTGCCTCCGCTGTCGTTCCGGCTCTCCGACGTCTTGGTCGTGCGGTCCTCGGTCGTCCCCGTGCGTTCCCGCTCGGTGGTCCCGGTCGTTCCGGTGCCGCTGTTGGTGGTGAAGTCGGGCGAGCCGGCGGCCGTGGTGCCGCTCCCGTTCCCGCCGTCGTCGCCACCGCAGGCGCCGAGCGCCAGGGCGGCTGCAGCCAGCAGGGCCACGAGCGAGCTTCCTCCCCTGAGAGTGCTCATAGGCGGGCCAGGATAGCCAAATGGAGCGCAGTCGCCGTTCGCAGTCGCAGTTCGCCGGCGGTAGCCGACTGCCGACCGCTGACTGCCGACCGCGGACCGCTACGGACAGCTGTTTCCCTGGCACTCGCGATCTGCCGCCAGCTGCGCGGAGAGGAGAGCCGTATTCGGGTCGTTCGCCGCACTTGCGTCGCCGAGCAGGTTGTCGAGCTCGAACGGGTCGGCGAACAGGTCGTAGTACTCGCGGTGCACGATCTTCTGGGTGTCGGCGCCGTCGTAGTGCTCTATGTAGTGCGAGGTGAGCGTACGCAGAGCCGCCCACCCCGGCTCGAAGTCCGTCTGCACGCCCGCGAACTCCGTCAGGATGCGCGTGCGGTTCTGAAGCGGGTCGAGCAGAGAGCGGCCGTCCATCGGGACCCCTGGGGCGATCCCGCCCACGGCATCCACGATCGTGGGCGCGAGGTCGAGGACCGCGACCATGCGGTTGTCGGTCGCACCGGGCGTGAAATGACCGGGCCAGCGCGCGTACATCGGCACCCGCACAGACGCCTCGTAGGCCGTCCCCTTCCCGCGCAGGCCGTGCTCCCCCCACGCGTAGCCGTTGTCTGACGAGGAAGAACGCGAGCGTGTTGGACGTCTCGCCGGTCGCCTCCAACGTCTCGAACACTGTCTGGACCGTGTCGTCGACCGACATCAGCGTGCGCAGCTGGTTCGCGCGCTCCTGCTCCGCGGTCGCGAGCGGAATCGTCCTGGCCTGGATGTGCGGCGGCTTGTCGCGCTTGTCGGTCTCCGAGACGGCCGGGTTTGGGTTGTAGGGCGGGACGCTCGCATTCGCGTACTGGGCCTCGGGCGTAAAGGGCGAGTGCGGAGCGGTCGTCGTGACCTCCAGGAACCATGGCGTCGCGTCCTGGTTCTCGGATGCCTCGATGAAGCTCACGGCGTTGTCGCGGATGTACGAGGTCGCGTACTGGGTGATGGTCTTGACCGTGCCACGCTCATTCACGCGGAACGGCGAATAGCCGGCGGTGAAGATGGCCCAGTCATCGAACGAGGGCGGGTTCCGGAACAGATTCCAGGCGTTGAAGTACTTTCCGAAGATGCCGGTCCGGTAGCCGGTCGCCTTCAGATAGGCCTGGATGGTGAAGCGTTGATCGAGTGCGGCGGCCGAGTCGTTCGTGACCACTCCGTGGTTGTGCGTGTAGCGGCCCGAGAAGACGGAAGCGCGTGACGGGCAGCAGAGCGGCGTGTTGGCGAATGCGTTGCTGAATCTGGTGCCGCCGTCCTCGAACCACTGGAGCGTCTGCGGCATCACGGCCATCGTGTCGTCCAGGCGCTGATCGTCGGTCAGGACCACCAGGACGTTCGGCCGCCCGTTGGCCTGAGCCGGAACGGGGCCGAGTGCGGCCACCAGCGCAACCGCCACCAGCGCGGTCAGTGCCGCACGAAACTTCCGCTCCCCGAGCCACGGTACGCCGAATCCATGGCACCGAGGCGCACCTCCCGGACTTCGCCCCCCGTTCATCTGCCCGAAAGAGGCTACCATTCAGGCTTCGCCCCGGGGTGACGTATTGCGGCCGCAGATCGCTGGCGTGGCCGCCACATTCGCGGGCAAGAGCAGGTCCATCCGAATAGAGTCGTCGCTGTGGGAGGCGTGGAGGAGTTATGCGGGGCAGGGGGGCTTCGCTAGAGCGGGCATGGTGATGCCTGTACCGGGAACATCGAAGCGGCCGGTCCTGGCCGTCGCGTTCGTGCTCGCGCTCGCCCTTGCCGCGGGTGCTGCCTGGCTGCCCGCGACGGTTCAGGCCCAGCACACGAAGCTGTCCCTGGAGTCGATCGGTCCCGACGGAGGCAATGGCGGCCAGAGCGCCGAGCTGGTCGGCGCCGTGAATGTCGGAAAGCGATCGTTCATCCGCACGGCGGAGCCGCTCGTCAGCTCGGACAGCGACTCGTCACTCGACGTGTACGAGCGCACCGGCAGCGGGACCACGCTGGTCTCGACCGGCCCCACCGGAGGCAACGGCGCCTTTCCGGTGAACTTCGGAGCCGCGGTCCAGGCCGGGCAGGCAATCGTCTTCCAGACCGAGGAGCAACTCACGGCAGGCGACACGGACGGCTCTCTCGACGTGTACCGGCGCGCGGCCGGCAGCACGACTCTCATGTCGACCGGGCCCGCCGGGGGCAATGCGCCGCTGGATTCGTATCTGGCCGCGGCGGACGAGGGAGGCACACACGTCTTCATCACCACGCGCGAGGCCCTGGTCGCCTCCGACACCGACTCGTCGCTCGACGTCTACGAGCGCGCGGGCGGATCGACCACGCTGGTCTCGACCGGCCCCAGCGGCGGGGCGGGCGACGCAGGCGCCGAGCTGATGGCCATCTCGAGCAACGGGCAGACGGTGTTCTTCGAGACCACCGAGTCCCTGGTGGCCTCCGACACCGACGCGGTGCAGGACATCTACGCGCGCTCCGGTGGCACCACGACGCTGGTCTCAACGGGGCCGAACGGGGGCAACGGGGACCTGCCGGCGACCTTCGATTCCGCCATTGCCGACGGCTCACGGGTCTTCTTCAGCACGGACGAATCGCTCGTCGCCGCGGACACCGACAGCTCGCAGGACGTGTACGAGCGCTCAGGCGGCGCAACCACGATCCACTCGATCGGGCCCACGGACGGGAACGGCAACCCGCGCGCGACCTTCGTGGGAGCCTCGGCAACCGGCTCCCGCGTGTTCATCGAGACCTCGGAGCCGCTGAACGATGTACTCGACCGCGACGGGTTGCTCGACGTGTATGAGAGCACGGGCGGTTCGGTCACGCTCGTGACCCCGGGAGCGAACAACATCCAAGGCGCCACGCACGCCTACTTCGCCGGCGCATCCGCGGACGGCACGCGGGTGTTCCTGCGCACCGAGGAGTCGATCGCAGCTCCGGACTCGGACGGCGTTCAGGACATATTCGTGAAAGAGGCCGGCGTCGTGACCCTGCTGTCGACCGGGCCGGCGGGCGGCAATGCGGCTTTCGACGCCCACTTCGCGGGGGCCTCGCAGGACGGCACCCGCGTCCTGATTCAGACCGCGGAGGCGCTGGTGGGGGCCGACACCGACTCCAACGCAGACGTGTACGAGAGATACGGCGGCGGCACGAGCCTGCTGACCAGCGGGACGACCGGTGGGAACGGGGCCTACGACGCCGTCTTCCGCGGCGTATCCCCCGACGGCAAGCGCGTCTTCTTCCGCACGGCCGAGGCCCTCGTGTCGGCCGACACCGACATGACCCCGGACGTTTACTCGGCCAACGTGCCCGGCACGGTCACGGTGCAGCTCAACGCGATGCCCAACCATGCACAGGACTTCGCGTTCACTGCAATCGGACTCGAGCAAGGGAGCTTCAACTTCGGCCCGCTCGGCTTCGGGCCGACCACCTTCTCACTCGACGACGACCTGGACCCGATGCTGGCGGATGCGGAGGTCTTCGGGCAGGTGACGCCGGGTGTCGGCTACTCGGTGTCGCAGGCCGTGCCGGCGGGATGGGACCTGACCAACGCGACATGCGATGACGGGAGCCCGGTCGCGAACATCGACGTGGACGCGGGTGAGGAGATCAACTGCACGTTCACGGACCAGAAGCGCGGCCGCGTGGTGGTGGTCGTCGACGCGGTGCCAAACGATGCCCAGGACTTCTCGTTCACGGCCGGGGGCGGGCTCACTCCCACGAGCGTCTCACTCGACGACGACTCGGACGGCACGCTGCCCAACAGCGCCACGCTCAACGACGTGCCGACCGGCAGCGGCTACTCGCTCTCGCAGTCGGTGCCCGCCGGTTGGGATCAGGCGAGCGCCACCTGCAGCGACGGCAGCCCGATCGGCAACATCAGCGTGGGCCCGGACGAGACGGTCACCTGCACCTTCACGAACCACAAGCGCGGACAGATCGTGGTCGTCAAGGACGCGCAGCCGAACGACGCGCAGGACTTCGCCTTCACCGCGGGTGGCGGGCTGACGCCGAGCAGCTTCTCGCTCGACGACGACGCCGACGGCACGCTTTCGAACACCCAGACGTTCAGCGACGTCCCCGCAGGCTCCGGGTACTCGCTGTCCGAGACCGTGCCCAGCGGCTGGTCCCAGGCATCCGCGATCTGCAGCGACGGCAGCCTCGTGTCGAACATCAGCGTGTCCGCCGGCGAGTCGATCACGTGCACGTTCATCAACAACCACAGCGGCCGTATCGTGGCCGTCAAGGACGCGCAGCCGAACGACGCGCAGGACTTCGCCTTCACGGCCGGTGGCGGGCTCTCGCCGACCAGCTTCAGCCTCGACGACGACTCCGAACCGACACTCGCCAACTCGCGCACGTTCAACGACCTCACACCGAGCGCGGGCTACTCGCTGTCCGAGACGGTGCCGAGTGGCTGGGACCAATCGAGCGCGACCTGTGACGACGGCAGCCCGGTATCGAACATCAGCATCGCTGCCGGCGAGGTCGTCACCTGCACGTTCACGAACGCCAAACGCGGCCAGATCGTGATCGTGGAGAACTCGGTCCCCAACGACGCGCAGGACTTCTCGTTCACGGCCGGTGGTGGGCTGTCTCCCACCAGCTTCAGCCTCGACGATGACGCCGACGGGACGCTCTCGAATACGCGCACGTTCGCCAACCTGCCGCCCGGCGGCGGGTATTCCGTCTCGGAGACCGTCCCCAGCGGGTGGGACCAGTTCAGCGCGACCTGTGACGACGGGAGCTCTCTGGCGAATATCACGGTCTCTGCGGGAGAGACCGTCACCTGCACCTTCACGAACCGCAAGCGCGGGCAGATCGTGGCCGTGAAGGATGCGGTCCCCAACGATCCGCAGGACTTCTCGTTCACGGCCGGCGGCGGGCTCTCGCCCTCGGCGTTCTCCCTCGACGACGACGCCGACGGGACGCTGTCCAACACGCGCACGTTCACCGGCTTGGTGTCCGGTAGCGGCTACTCGCTCGCCGAGACCGTGCCCGGCGGGTGGGACCAGACCGCAGCGACGTGTGACGACGGCAGCCCGGTGTCCAACATCGCCCTGGCCCCGGGCGAGACCGTCACCTGCACCTTCCAGAACACCAAGCGCGGGCAGATCTCGATCACGAAGGACGCAATCCCGAACGACCCACAGGACTTCGCGTTCACGGCCGGCGGCGGGCTCTCGCCAACCGGGTTCAGCCTCGACGACGACGCCGACGGGACGCTCTCGAACACGCACACGTTCGCCGACGTGCCGCCCGGTGGCGGCTACTCCGTCGCCGAGACCGTGCCCAGCGGCTGGGACCAGTCGAGCGCGGTCTGCAGCGACGGCAGCCCCGTCTCGAACATCAGCGTGTCCGCCGGTGAGCACGTGTCCTGCACGTTCACGAACAACAAGCGCGGAACGATCGTGGTCGTCAAGGACGCCGTCCCCAACGACGCTCAGGACTTCGCCTTCAGCGCCGGTGGCGGGCTGACCCCGAGCAGCTTCTCGCTCGACGACGACGCCGACGGCACGCTTTCGAACACCCAGACTTTCACCAACGTCGCCGTGGGCTCCGGATACTCGTTGTCCGAGACCGTCCCGAGCGGCTGGTCCCAGTCTTCCGCGATCTGCAGCGACGGCAGCCCGGTGTCCAACATCGGCGTGTCCCCCGGCGAGACGGTCACGTGCACGTTCGTCAACAACCGCCGCGGACGGATCGTGGTGGTCAAGGACGCACAGCCGAATGACGCGCAGAACTTCACGTTCACGACCACCAATCTGCCGCCGGGCAGCTTCACGCTCGACGACGACTCCGACCCGGCGCTGTCCAACTCTCGTTCGTTCGACGATCTGGTGCCCGGGTCCGGCTACGCGGTCTCGGAGACCTCGGTCAGCGGCTGGGACCAGTCGAGCGCCACCTGCGACGACGCCAGCCCCGTCTCGAACATCAACGTGTCCCCCGGCGAGACGGTCACGTGCACGTTCATCAACAAGAAGCGCGGCCAGGTCGTGATCGTGAAGGACGCCGTGCCGAACAACGCCCAGGACTTCTCGTTCACGGCGGCCGGCGGACTTTCGCCGACGAGCTTCTCCCTCGACGACGACAACAATCCAACGCTTACGAATACGCAGACGTTCACCAACGTGGTCGCCCGCAACGGCTACTCGGTGTCCGAGAGCGTGCCCAGCGGGTGGGGCCAGGCGAGTGCGACCTGCAACGACGGCAGCCCGGTGTCGAACATCGACGTGGGACCGGCCGAGACCGTCACGTGCACGTTCGTGAACCAGAAGGATGGGGTCCTGACGATCGTCAAGGACGCCGTCCCGAACGACGCTCAGGACTTCTCGTTCACAGTCGGCGGCGGTGTCTCGCCCAGCAGCTTCCAGCTGGACGACGACTCCAACAACACGCTCTCGAACACGCGCACCTACAGCAGCGCCCCGGTCGGGGTGTACTCGGTCTCGGAGACGGTGCCGGCCGGCTGGGACCAGTCCAGCGCCACGTGCAGCGACGGCAGCCCCGTCTCCGCCGTGAACGTCGGGGCCAACGAGAGCGTGACGTGCACCTTCACGAACCAGAAGCGAGGAAGCATCGTCGCGCAGCTCGACTCGCAGCCAAACGATGCGCAGGACTTCGCGTTCACAGCCGGTGGTGGGCTGTCTCCCACCAGCTTCAGCCTCGATGACGACTCCGACCCGGCTCTGCTGAATGCGAGGACGTTCAGCGACTTGACGGTCGGCACCGGATACTCGCTCGCCGCGAACGCGGTTCCGAGCGGCTGGGTCGTGTCGGGCACGACCTGTGACGACGGCAGCCCCGCCACGAACATCAACCTCTCAGCCGGCGAGGTCGTGACCTGCACCTTCACGATCCAGAAGCGCGGCGACGTGGTGATCGTGAAGAACGCCACTCCGGACGACCCGCAGGACTTCAGCTTCACGGCCGGCGGCGGGCTGACCCCGAGCAGCTTCTCGCTCGACGACGACGCCGACGGCACGCTGTCGAACACCCGCACGTTCGCGGGCGTCGCGCCCGGCTCCGGATACTCGGTCTCCGAGACGCTGCCGAGCGGGTGGGACCAGACCTCGGCCACCTGCAGCGACGGCAGCCCGGTCTCGAACATCAATCTGGCCCCGGCCGAGGTTGTCA
Source organism: uncultured Solirubrobacterales bacterium (assembly GCA_963731895.1). Taxonomy (GTDB): domain Bacteria; phylum Actinomycetota; class Thermoleophilia; order Solirubrobacterales; family JBBDJG01; genus CAVSXO01. The sequence continues at coordinate 409,878 of CAVSXO010000026.1, read as the reverse complement.
CCTGCACGTTCGCGAACCGCAAGCAAGGCCACATTGTGATCGTGAAGGACGCCACTCCGGACGATCCGCAGGACTTCACCTTCACCGCCGGCGGCGGACTCTCGCCAACCAGCTTCCAGCTCGATGACGACGCCAACGCGACACTCTCGAATACGCGCACCTTCGACGTCGCGCCTGCAAGCGGCTACACGGTCTCCGAGACCGTGCCGGCCGGCTGGGATCAGACCAGCGCGACGTGCAACGACGGCAGCCCGCTCTCGAACATCGACGTCGCGGCCGGCGAGACCGTCACCTGCACGTTTGCCAACCGCAAGCGCGCGCAGCTCGTGGTCGTGAAGGACTCGCTGCCCGACGACCCGCAGAACTTCGTCTTCACCGCCGGCGGCGGGCTGATTCCGGCCACCTTCACCATGGACGACGACACCGACCCCACCCATGACGGCAGCCGCACGTTCCAGAACGTCGTGCCGGGCAGCGGCTATTCGATCTCGGAGACCGTGCCCAGCGGCTGGGACCAGCAGAGCGCGTCGTGCAGCGACGGCAGCCCGGTGTCCAACGTATCGCTCGCCGCCGGCGAGGTGGTCACCTGCACCTTCACGAACCGCAAGCGCGGGCAGATCGTGGCCGTGAAGGATGCGGTCCCCGACGATCCGCAGGACTTCGCCTTCACGGCCGGCGGGGGACTCTCGCCCGCGGCCTTCTCCCTCGACGACGACGCCGACGGGACGCTCCCCGCCAGCCACACCTTCATCGACGTGATGCCGGGGAGCGGATACTCGCTCTCCGAGACGGTGCCGGGCGGCTGGGATCAGACCGGCGTGACCTGCAATGACGGCAGCCCGGTGTCGAACATCAACGTGTCGGCCGGCGAGGTCGTCACCTGCACGTTCACGAACCGCAAGCGCGGGCAGATCGTCGTCGTGCACGACGCCGTGCCGGACAGCGCCCAGGACTTCGCGTTCACGGCCGGTGGCGGCCTATCACCCGCGAGCTTCTCGCTCGACGACGATCTCGAGCCGACCCTCACGAACAGCCGCACGTTCAGCGACGTCCCGGTCGGGTCCGGCTACTCGGTCGCGGAGAGCGTGCCGGCCGGCTGGGATCTCGCAAGCGCCACCTGCAACGACGGCAGCCCGGTGTCGAACATCGACGTGTCGGACGGGGAGACGGTGACCTGTACGTTCACGAACCACAAGCGCGGTCAGGTCGTGGCCGTCAAGGACGCCACGCCCGATGACCCGCAGGACTTCTCGTTCACCGCGGGCGGCGGACTGTCACCGGCGAGCTTCCAGCTCGACGACGACGCCGACGGGACGCTCACGAACTCGCACACCTTCACCGACGTGCCGGCAGGGAACGGCTACTCGCTGAGCGAGGCCGTGCCGGCCGGCTGGGACCAGACCTCGGCCACCTGCGGTGACGGCAGCCCAGTGTCCAACATCGACGTCGCGCCCGGCGAGACCGTCACATGCACCTTCGCCAACCGCAAGCGTGGCCGCATCGTGGTCGTGAAGGACTCCGTGCCCGACGACCCGCAGAACTTCACCTTCAGTGCGGGCGGGGGCCTGATTCCGGCCACCTTCGCGCTGGACGACGACACCGACCCCACCCACAACAGCAGCCGCACGTTCCAGAACGTCGTGCCGGGAAGCGGCTACTCGATCTCGGAGACCGTGCCCAGCGGCTGGGACCAGCAGAGCGCGTCGTGCAGCGACGGCAGCCCACCGTCGAACATCGCCGTGAGCGCCGGCGAGACCGTCACCTGCACGTTCACCAACGAGAAGCGCGGGCGCATCGTGATCGTCGAGGACTCGGTCCCGAACGATTCGCAGGACTTCACCTTCACGGCGGGCGGCGGGCTCTCGCCCACGAGTCTCCAGCTCGACGACGACGCCGACGGGACGCTGTCGAACACGCACACATTCGACGACGTCCCACCGGGCGGCGGGTACTCGGTCTCGGAGACCGTGCCTGCAGGCTGGGATCTCGCGAGCACAACCTGCGATGACGGCAGCCCGGCATCCAACATCACCCTGTCCCTGGGCGAGACGGTGACCTGCACGTTCACGAACCACAAGCGCGGCCAGGTCGTGGTCGTCAAGGACGCAGTGCCCGACGATCCGCAGGACTTCTCGTTCACGGCCGGTGGCGGGCTCTCGCCGACGAGCTTCCAGCTCGATGACGACTCGAACGGCACGCTCGCAAACACGCGCAGCTTCACCGACGTCCCGGCAGGCGCGGGCTACACCCTGTCCGAGTCGGTCCCTGCCGGCTGGGACCAGACGAGCGCCACCTGTGACGACGGCAGCCCGGTGTCGAACATCAACGTGGCCCCGGGCGAGAACGTCACCTGCACCTTCACGAACCGCAAGCGCGGGCAGATCGTCGTGACGCACGACGCCGTGCCGGACAGCGCCCAGGACTTCTCGTTCACGACCGGCGGGGGCCTCTCGCCCGCGAGCTTCTCACTCGACGACGACCTCGAGCCGACGCTCGCGAACAGCCGCACGTTCAGTGACGTCCCGGTCGGGTCCGGATACTCGCTCGCGGAGACCGTGCCGGCCGGCTGGGATCTCGCGAGCGCCACCTGTAGCGACGGCAGCCTCGTTTCGAACATCGCGGTGTCGGCCGGCGAAACGGTTACCTGTACGTTCACGAACCACAAACGGGGCCAGGTCGTGATCGTCAAGGACGCGACGCCCAACGATCCACAGGACTTCTCGTTCACCGCCGGTGGGGGGCTCTCGCCGGCCAGCTTCCAGCTGGACGACGACGCGAACGCCACGCTGTCCAACAGCCGTACCTTCGCCGACGTGCCGGCCGGGAGCGGCTACTCGGTGGCGGAGACGGTGCCCAGTGGTTGGGATCAGCTCAGCGCCACGTGTGACGACGGCAGCCCGGTGTCCAACATCGACATCGCCCCGGCCGAGGTCGTGACGTGCACGTTCTCGAACGGAAAGCGCGGGCGCATCGTGGCAGTCAAGGACGCCCAGCCCGACGACCCGCAGGACTTTGCCTTCACGGCCGGCGGGGGGCTGTCGCCAACCAGCTTCCAGCTGGACGACGACGCGAATGCCACGCTCACCAACAGCCGCACGTTCGCCGACCTCGCGCCGGGGGCGGGTTATTCCCTCGCAGAGACGGTGCCCTCCGGCTGGGACCAGGCGAGCGCGACATGTGACGACGGCAGCCCGGTGTCGAATATCGACGTCTCCGCGGGCGAGGTCGTCACCTGCACGTTCACGAACCACAAGCGCGGCCAGATCGTGATCGTGGAGAACTCGGTCCCCAACGACGCGCAGGACTTCGCCTTCACGGCCGGCGGCGGGCTCTCACCGACCAGCTTCAGCCTCGACGACGACTCCGACGGAACCTTGTCGAACACGCACACATTCGCCGACCTGCCGCCCGGCGGCGGGTATTCCGTCTCCGAGACCGTCCCCAGCGGCTGGGACCAGTTCAGCGCGACCTGTGACGATGGGAGCTCTCTGGCGAACATCACGGTCTCGGTGGGAGAGACCGTCACCTGCACCTTCACGAACCGCAAGCGGGGCCGGATCGTGGTCGTGAAGGACGCGCTGCCGGACGACCCGCAGGACTTCTCGTTCACAGCCGGCGGCGGCCTGTCCCCGTCCGGTTTCGACCTCGACGACGACTCCGACGGGACGCTGTCGAACACGCACACGTTCACCGACGTGCTGTCAGGTAGCGGGTACTCCGTCTCCGAGACCGTGCCCAGCGGCTGGGACCAGACCGCCGCGACGTGTGACGACGGCAGCCCGGTGTCGAACGTCGCCGTGGCCCCGGGCGAAACGGTCACCTGCACCTTCGAGAACCGCAAGCGCGGGCAGATCTCGATCACCAAGGACGCCATTCCCAACGACGCGCAGGACTTCGCGTTCACGGCCGGCGGCGGGCTCTCACCGGCGACCTTCTCCCTCGACGACGACCTCAATCCGGCGCTGTCGAGCACGCACGTGTTCGAGAACGTGCCGGTCGGCTCCGGCTACTCCGTCGCCGAGACCGTGCCCAGCGGCTGGGACCAGTCGAGCGCGGTCTGCAACGACGGCAGCCCGGCTTCGAACATCAGCGTGTCCGCCGGTGAGCACGTCTCGTGCACGTTCACCAACGCCAAGCGCGGGACGATCGTGGTCGTGAAGGACTCGGTCCCCAACGACGCGCAGGACTTCGCGTTCACGGCCGGCGGTGGCCTCTCGCCGTCGAGCTTCAGCCTCGACGACGACGCCGACGGAACGCTGTCCAACAGCCGCACGTTCGCGAACGTGATGCCCGGCAACGCCTACTCGCTCTCTGAGACCGTGCCGAGCGGCTGGGACCAGACCACTGCCGCGTGCGACGACGGCAGCCCGGTGTCGGCCATCGACGTCGCGCCCGGTGAGATCGTCACCTGCACGTTCACGAACCGCAAGCGCGGCCGCATCGTGGCCGTCAAGGACGCGACGCCGAACGACGCCCAGGACTTCTCGTTCACCGCGGGCGGCGGCCTGTCGCCGGCCGGGTTCAGCCTCGACGACGACCTAGAACCGACACTCGCCGAATTCGCGCACGTTCGCCGACCTGGCGCCCGGGACGGGTTACTCGCTCTCGGAGACGGTGCCCTCCGGCTGGGACCAGACCGCAGCCACGTGCGACGACGGCAGCCCGGTGTCGAACATCGACGTCGCGGCCGGGGAGACCGTCACCTGCACGTTCGAGAACCGCAAGCGCGGCCGTATCGTGGTGGTCGAGGACGCGGTGCCGAACGACGCCCAGGACTTCTCGTTCACGACCGGCGGGGGTCTCTCGCCCGCGGCCTTCGACCTCGACGACGACTCCGACGGGACGCTGTCCAGCTCACGCACGTTCGCGGACCTCGTCCCCGGGTCGGGGTACTCGGTGTCGCAGGCGCCGCCATCCGGATGGGATCTGGACTCCGCCACGTGTGACGACGGCAGCCCGCTGTCCGGCATATCCGTCGCCGCTGGAGAGACCGTCACATGCACGTTCGTGCACCACCGCCACGGCAGCGTGACCGTCGTCAAGCAGGCGCAGCCCGATGATCCCCAGGACTTCGCCTTCACCGCGGGCGGCGGCCTCTCACCCACCGGATTCAGCCTCGATGACGACGCCGACGGGACGCTGTCGAACACGCGTACCTTCACGGATGTGTCGCCACAGGGCGGCTACTCCCTCGCCGAGACCGTGCCGGCCGGCTGGGACCAGTCGAGCGCAGTTTGCGACGACGGCAGCCCCGTGTCGAACATCAACGTGGGCCCGGCCGAGCACGTGACCTGCACCTTCACAAACCGCCTGCGCGGCGCGATCGTGGTCGTCCAGGACTCCCAGCCGAACGACCCCCAGGACTTCTCGTTCACCGCGGGCGGCGGCCTTTCACCGGCGAGCTTCCAGCTCGACGACGACTCCAACGGAACACTGTCGAACACGCGCACATTCGCAAGCGTGCCGGCCGCGAACGGCTACTCGATCGCTCAGAGCCTGCCCAGCGGTTGGCTGCTCGCCGGAGCATCGTGCGACGACGGCAGCCCGGTTTCGAACATCGACGTGGCCCCGGGCGAGACCGTCACCTGCACCTTCGAGAACAACAAGCGCGGCCAGATCGTCGTGACGAAGGACGCGACCCCGAACGACCCGCAGGACTTCTCGTTCACCGCGGGCGGCGGACTCTCGCCGGCGAGCTTCCAGCTCGACGATGACTCCGACGGAACACTGTCCAACACGCGCACCTTCAACGACGTCACGCCCGGCAGCGGCTACTCGGTGTCGGAGAGCGTGCCCAGCGGCTGGGAGCAGACGGGCGCGACCTGCGACGACGGCAGCAGCCCGTCGAACATCGACGTGAGCGCGGGCGAGATCGTCACGTGCACGTTCTCGAACCGCAAGCTGGGCAAGATCGTGGTCGTCAAGGACGCGACCCCGAACGACCCGCAGGACTTCTCGTTCACCGCGGGCGGCGGCCTGTCACCGGCAAGCTTCCAGCTCGACGACGATTCCGACGGGACGCTGTCGAACACGCGCACGTTCGACGACGTCGCGCCCGGCAGTGGCTACTCGGTGTCCGAGACCGTGCCGTTCGGCTGGAGCCAGGTGAGCGCCATCTGCAGCGACGGCAGCCCGACATCGAACGTCGACGTGGCGGCGGGCGAGACGGTCACGTGCACGTTCGTGAACAACCGTGGGTATCCGCGGCCGAAGGGCGCCACGCCGGTCCGCGCCTCGATGGTCATCGCGAATGCGAGCTGCGCTTCCCCGAACCGCACGCACGGCCCGCCGCTCGTGTACCCCTCCTGCAACCCGCCGGTGCAGTCGTCGACGTACCTGACCGTGGGGTCGCCGGACGCCAACTCGCGCACGGCCAACATGGTCGGCAGCGTGCGATTCGGGGTGATATCGGGTGACCCCGGTACCCCGGCCGACGAGGCAGACGTGATGATCCAGACCAACGTAACCGACGTGCGACTGAAGGCGGGGCTGGACGACTACACGGGCGAGCTCGAGGGGCGGGTGTCCCTCCGGATCACGGATCGCCTCAGCGGGCCGGGGCAGAACGAGGCCGCGACCATGACCGACACGCCCTTCGCGTTTGCGGTGCCCTGCACCGCCACCTCGGGCACCGGCAACGTGGGGGCGAACTGTGCGCTGACAACCACAGCGGATGCAGTCGTGCCGGGTCTGGTCGTGGAGCTGAAGCGCACGATCTGGCAGATGGGCGACGTCGAGCTGCGTGACGGCGGGGCCGACGGCGTGGCCTCCACGCAGAACAACACCCTCTTCGCGCGCCAGGGCGTCTTCGTTCCGTGATGGCGCCCACCGGAGCCGGTACTCCCATCCGGAAGTACCCACGCTAGCTTTCGCGGGCCGGGCCGCCCCGCGCCGTCCGCTCCCACGATGAGAACCAAGGTCCTGGAAGTCACCCACGCGCCTGATCGCGTCGCGCTCGCCGGAAGTGCCATCGACCGGCCCACCACCGGTGACGAGCGCGCCGACTGGGCCCTCGACGTGCGCGGCTGGGCGATCGGCAAGGACGGGCCGGTGACGGCCGTGGAGGGCGTGCACGAGGGGACGGTCATGTGGCGCGTGGCGCCCGTGGTGGACCGGCCGCAGGTGGCGGCGCGCTTCCCCCAGGCGGGCGGCGACACAGTCGGCTTCTACGCCCTGCCGAGCGTGCTCGCGCTGCCGCCCCGCCACGTGATCGACCTGAGAGCCGTGATCGGCGCCCAGCGACAGCCCCGATCGGTTCGATCGAGGCCGAGCGGGCACCGCTCACGACGACGTTCGAGCCGCGGCGCCAGCCGATCCTGATCACGACATTCGGACGCACAGGGTCGATGCTGCTGATGCGGCTCCTGTCCTCGCACCCGGATGTCCTGTCGTACAAGCCCCACCGCTTCGAGCAGCGGATCGCCGGATACTGGATCGAGGCGCTGCTCGCCCTGTCCGAACCCGCCAGCTATTTGCGCGGCATCACGCCCCAGACTGTCGCCCGGCAGGGCGTCGAGGACCGGACGTGGTGGCTCGGGATCGATGCCCCGGCGCCGTGGCCGCTGCGCGACGAGGCCGTGCAGGAGTGGCTCGGGGGCGAGGCGGTGGAGGCGCTGGCCGAGACATGCCAGCAACGGATCGACGCGGTCTACGAGACCATCGCCATCGCAACCGGCGCCACGAGCGAGCGTTTCTTCGCCGAGAAGTCGACCCCGCGTGTCTCGTCGCTTGCCGCCGAGCTGTACCCGAATGGCCGGGAGCTGTTCCTGGTGCGGGACTTCCGCGACATGGTGTGCTCGATGCTGGCGTTCAACGAGAAGCGCGGCGTGGGAGGCTTTGGGCGCGCCGAGGCGGCGAGCGACATGGAGTTCGTGAAAACGCTCGGCGGCCAGGCCACCTCGCTCGCCCGCGCGTGGGAGCGCCGCCGCGACCGCGCGCATCTGGTGCGCTACGAGGACCTGGTCCTGGAACCGGTGCACACGCTTGCCGGCCTACTCGATCGTGTGGGGGTGGACTCGAGCACGGACGCCATCGCGGGCATGCTGAACGGGCTCGAGGAGGACATACCGGAGCTGCGCGATCACGCGACCAGCGACTCCGCACAGGCCTCGATCGGCCGCTGGCGCACGGACCTCGAACCCGATCTGGCCGAGGCCTGCGAGCGGGCCTTCGGCCCCGCGCTGGAGCTGTTCGGCTACGAGCGGCAACCGGAATGAGCCCGCCCGGGCGCTCTGGCACCAGTCACGTGACGTTCACACCCTGCCGAAACTAGCGTGTAGGGTCGCCTATGAGAGTCCTGTCAAAGGAAGCGCGAAGCATGGCCTCGGCGCCCTCGAACGCCTCCACCGACCAACGCACCATGACCACACCTAGGCGCGGGCCGGCGTCGCGGCGCCCCCAGCCCTTGATCGACGCCCTCGTCCCCGACGCGCACCTGAATGCAGCGGTGGCCGGGATCCGCGGGCTGGGCCTGGGCGGTATGCGCGTCATGGCCCTGGGGCCGTCGTGGACGAGCCCCGGCCTGTGGTCGCGCCACACGGCTGCTCGCGCCGTGGGACCGAGCGTGGTGAGCGCGCCCGCCGCGCTGGGCGAGCGGATCGCACAGCTCGCAGCCGACCATGGCCCGCTGGTCGTCTACCCCAGCCGCGAGGAGACGATCAACCTGATGCTTTCGGCATCCGGATGGGACAGCGTCGTGCTCCCATTCCCCGATGGCGACGTGCTTCAGCAGGTGCGCGACAAGGCCCAGCTGGAGCAAACCGCGGCGGCAGCGGGTCTCGAGACCCCCGTCGGGCTCTTCGAGGGCACGGCGGCGGAGCTTCGCGGACACCGCTTCCAGTGGCCGGTCGTCGTGAAGCCCGCCCAGCCTGTGAGCGCGCTGAAGACCGCCCGCCTCGTCGGCGACGAGGAGGGGCTGCGGCGGCTGCTGGACGGCCTTCGCCCCGCCGAGCGGCTGTTGGTCCAGGAGCGCGTGAAGGGCCCGCTCGTGTCGATCGAGCTGGTGATCGACAGGGAGGGGCGCCTGGTCGCCCGGTTCCAGCAGGTGACTCGCCGCACATGGCCTTCGGCGGCCGGGTCCATCGCCCTCGCGACGAGCGTCGAGCCCGATGAGGGCCTCGTGTCCCGCACCGCCGCGATGCTGGCGGAGCTCGGGTACTGGGGGTTGGCACAGGTCGACTTCGTCGAGACCGCGTCCGGCTTCACCCTGCTCGACGTGAATCCGCGGTTCTACCGTTGCTTGCCACTCGCGATCGCCTGCGGGACCAATCTGCCCGCGCTGTGGCATGCAGTAGCGGTCGGGCGGCCGGTCGGCCCGCCCGGCGCCTACCGGACCGGGATGACCTACCGCTGGCTCGAGGCCGACTTCGTGGCCGCTGTCCGCGGTACGCCGGCGCGGCTGTTCGAGCGCGCTCCGTACCCCAGCACCGGTGCGGCGTGGGCTTCCGGCGACCCGCTGCCCGGAGTGCTGCTGAGCATCTCCGCGCTGGTGTCCCGGGTGGTGAAGATGTTGCGCCCGCAGAGGCGCACCCGCTGAATGAGCGCGGCCCGAGGGCCGGCATGCAGGCGGAGGTCCATCGCGACGGAATCGAGGCGCTGCTGCCCGAGTGGGAGCAGCTGTTCGCGCTCGATGACCAGGCGACGCCGTTCTCATCGGCCGAGTGGGCCCGGGCGTGGTGGTCGCACTGGGCGGAAGCCGGTGCGCCGTTCATCGTCACGGTCCGCGACGGCGCGCGGCTCGTGGGCCTGGCTCCGCTGGTGCTGGCGCGCCGCGGGCCGTTCCGGGTGCTGACGGAGCTCGGCCGGCCGCCCAGCAACTACTGGGACGTACTGTCCGAGCCGGCCGCGCGCGAGGCTGTCGGCGACCTGGCGATCCGGGAGGTGCTCAAGCACAGCGACGAGTGGCACGCGCTGCTGCTGGGTGGGGTGCGGACGGGATCCGCAACCGAGCGCGCCGTGCTGTCGGGCGGGCTACGGCTGCGCAGGCGGAAACCCACTCCATACCCCGGCATCGAGCTGCCGGCCACCTTCGACGACTACCTCTCCGGACTGCCGCGAAAGCGCCGCAAGGACCTGCGCAGGCACCTGCGCCGTCTCGACGACGGGCGCCTCGAGCTGCGCGACGTCACGCAACCCGATGACCTGAGCGCGACCATCGACCGCTGGCAGGACATCCGCGTGCGCTGGTGGGAGCATCGCGGCAAGCGCATGGACCCGGAGCACGCCAGCACCCGGTTTCGCGACTTCATGCGGGAGCTCGTGATCCTGATGGTGCCGCGCGGGATGGCCCAGGTGTGGGAGCTGCGCCACGACGGCGAGGTGGTGGGAGTCGAGGTGAACCTCACCGACAGTCGCGCCTATTACTCATGGATGGGCGCCTACGACCCGGGCGTCTCCCATCTCGGCCTGGGCAAGCTCGCGATCGGCGAGAGCATCCGGGAGAGCATCGCGGCGGGGCGCAAGTACTACGACCTGATGGTCGGCGACGAGGACTACAAGTACTGGTACGGCGCTACGGACCGCCACTGCCGCTGGACCATGGCCGGGTCGGGCCGCGCCCTTTCGCGGGTCGCGCTGGCGGCCGGCGCGGCGGCCGACCGCGCGCGCAGGCTGGTCTAGCTCTCCCGGCTACTGCCCGCCCGCAAACGGGGACTTGCAGCGCTCCTGCGGAGCCTTTTCGACGCTGCACCCGAGCCGGTGGTCCTTGCGCAGGAAGTCGCCGATCCGGTACCCGTCGAAGATCACGGGCTCACTCACGGTGCCGTCGGGGGCGACCGTCACCCGCCAGTCCTCGCTTTCGATGTAGACGCTGCGCGGTCGCCTCTTCGAAGGCGTGCTGAAGGCCTCGACGTGACACTGGATGACATCGGGTCCGGCACCCTTCAGGCGGGCCGCCTCAGGATCCAGGCAAACGACCTCGTAGCGCTTCGGGCCCGGCAGATAACGATCGCGGATCGGGTCGCCCGCCGCCGCCGCAGCTCGTTCGATCTTCTCCATCGCCTGGCCCACCAGTTCGGGATCGTCTGCTGGATGGTCTGACTTGTTGCCGTCGCCATCGCCCCCGCAACCTGCGGCCACGACCGCCGTCAGCAGGGCGATCGCAAGTGCCGGCGCCAGCCGGCTGATCTTTTGACTCAATGTCGAAATCACGCCGTTCTCTTCTCCCCCACGGGCCGGAACCCTACCCCGTGCAGGGAGGACACGACGCCGGTACGGCCGTGCATTTTTATTGGAATGCGTCGCCGCCCACAGGGGTAAACTCCTTCCCCAAAGGTAGTAGCCCCCGCTGCCGCTCCAGCGGGGTATGTCTGGGATTCAGCAAGAGATAGCCCGCTGGGCAAGGGGGAATAAAGTGAAGCCGCTGGGCGCCACCGCGATGTCCGCCGAGGCGAGCGACGAGCAGCTGGTCGCGCTCGCGCAGGCTGGAAGCTCGGAGGCCTTCGCCTCCCTGTTCCGCCGCTACCGTCCCGCGATCGCACGCTATGCGGGCCGTTTGCTCGGCAACGACGCGCGCGTGGAGGACATCGTGCAGGAGGTGTTCCTGTCGGCCCTGCGCCGGATCGGCAGCCTCGACCGGCCCGCCGGCTTCAAGCCCTGGCTCTACCGGATCGCGCACAACACCTGCGTGGACCACATGCGCCGCACCCACCGTGCCGAGGAGGTGTCGATCGACGCCAACATCCTCCCCGCCAGTGAGGAGATCCGGCTCTACCGGCGGGCGCCGAGCACGCATGCCGCGGTCACCCAAAAGGAGGACTTCAAGAACCTGCGCGAGGCGTTCGGCGGCCTCCCACCGTCCCAGTCCGAGGTCCTCGTGATGCGCGAGTTGGAGGGGCTCTCCTACGACCAGATCGCCGCCCGCATGGGCATCACGCGCGCCTCCGTGGAAAGCATGCTGTTCCGGGCCCGGCAGGGATTGCGCGACGAATACGGCCAGATCGCGACGGGTGAGCGGTGTCTGCGCATGCGACCGGTGATGGCCCGGATGGCGGAGGGAATGAGCGGCCTGCGGGACCGAAGGGCCCTCGCCCGCCATGTCCGCGGCTGCCAATCCTGCCGGCGCGACGCGTTCGCGATGGGCCTCGCAGGCTCGGCGCTCGAAGCGCCGGTGAAGGGTCTGCGCGGCGGCCTCTCCCGCGTCGCGGCCCTGCTGCCGCTGCCATGGTTGATCCATCGCCGCGGCGACGATCCTGCCTCGGCCTCGTCGGCCGGCGCAGGCGGAGGGACGTTCGCCAGCCAGGCACAGACCGCCATCACGCAGTTCACCTCCACCATGGGGGCCGGCGCCGCCGACCATGCGGCGACGGCGATCCACAAGGCGGTCGCCGTGGTGGCAGCGGTCGCGGTCGTCGGAGGCGGCGGGATCGTGGCCACGAAGAGCAGGACCGACTCCGACCTGCTGCTGAAATCCGGTCAGACCTCGGCCCCTGCGCGCGCCGACGTCGGCCCCGCCGTGCCGAGCCGGCTCCTGCCGCTCACGCCGGCCGCAGCCGCCGCGCCGGCGATCGCGGGCGGCCCGGCCCTGGCAGGCTCCCCGAGCGACCCGGCCGCGGCGACCGGTCCTCTGGCAGGCCCTGCACCGGACAGCACCGTTCCCGGTGCCTTCGAGACTCCGCCGGGGACCATCGACCCGGTCGTCACACCGATCGAGCCAGGCGGGCAGCCCGAGCAGGGCACCGACTCTCCCAGCTCCGGCGCGCCGGACAGCACCTCCGGCAGCGACACCAGCCTGCCGGCGGCCGACACCGGCAGCGGGAGCGGGAGCGGCGAGTCCGGCGGAGCGGGCGGCGACACGGGCTCTGGTGGTGACGGCACATCCGGCGGTGGTACTGACACCGGCGGGTCGGGATCGACGGACCCGCCCTACGACGGCGGCGTGCCGCCGGACGAGAACCCGCCACCGGATTGCGACCTGCCTCCGGGGCTGGAGAAGAAGGACAAGATCCCGCCCGGCCACGCCAAGAAGTGCGCGGCCGCGGCGGAAGTGACAGTCTCGGCTCCCGCCTAGCCGTAGCTCCCAACACGCTGCTTCATCCGGCCCCCTCTGGAGGCTGGGGTGGTGTCGATCCGATCCGCGGTTGGAGGTGGCCGGCTGGCGGCGCCCTCGACCGTGCTCGGGTGCAATCGAAGACCGGGTAGGTATGGGGGGTGTGATCGAGGCGGCGTTGGGCTGCCGCGGGCGGTATCTGTACGAGAGTCGTGCAAACGTCACGCATCGGGCCTGATCGGAGGCCGACTTTTTCCGATCCGTGACAGGGCCCGCGTTCGGTTGGTGAGTTATGGCCTGCTATAGAGGCCCAAACTCACCACACGATCGAAGGGCGCGATACCAAACACGCGCACACGCGCCGTTTTCGACCAACGCATGCGCGGCGCATCACAAACAGCGCGTGGCTCGTGAACCCTCCTCCCGCGTCCTGGACCCACTCCCCTACCTACCGGTTTTTCCAAGCCCCGGTACCCTCGCCACCCCCGACGCCCCCAAAGGTGGTCCGCACAACTCCGAACGACGTCGTTGGGAACTACAGCTAGCCCGGCATCCGGGCGCGCCTGCCGGCCAGCCGCCGGAAGCGCGACCGGTAAACCTCGCCCGACGCCATCTTGACCGCACCCGCGATCGGCTGGCGCAGGTCGACGCCCTGGCGCTCGACCTCGGCGCAGTCGACCCAGGTGTGATGCGAGTCGTGCGGCTGTATGACGGCCGGCAGCTCGCCACCGGGAGGATGGTCCATCAGGTACAGCGTGCGGCTGTCACCCAGCTCGAGTGACGCGGACACCCATCGGATCGGGTGCTCGGATCCGTTCGTGACCTCGATGAAAATCGCCCAGCGGCCCCCGCCCTGGCTGTAGACCGGCAAGCCCAGCCGCACCTCGACCTCGATCCGGTCGCGGCGCCGGCGGCCGAGCGCCGCCCCGAGCTGCCAACCAAGACTGGCCGCGGCCAGCAGGGCCGCGGCAAGCGCGATCCACAGCTCGGTGTCCATGTTGTCGAGACTCGAGGCGCCCAGGGAGATACGGCCGGAGCACAGTGGCTCGACACAGGCGGCAAGCCCGCCCGCCGAACGCAGCCCGGACCCGCTGCGGCTGCGCCGGCCCTCAGCGGTGTCGAGCCTCAGGTCCCCGTCATCGTCGACGTCCCACAGACCCGGGATACCGTCAGCGTCGCGGTCGTGCCCCGGCCCGACGGGCCCGCGTGGCGTCGAGCGCACGAGCCCGAGCCGATCCGACCCCGATCGGGATGCCGTCGTTGGCGCGCACCGCGCCGCCCGCGGCCGCGCCAGCGCCTGCGCGGCTCCTTCAAGACCAGGCCGTACGAGCTCCCGCACAGCAATCGTGCCCAGGCGAGCACCTGCGCGTACGCGCACGATCGCCCGCTTCCCGCGTCCGGCGATCACGACCGGACCCAGGTACACGCCGTCGCGGTTGCGCAGGTGAAGGTCACCGTGCGCGCCGGCGGTACCAGCTCGAAGTCGCGCCGGGCGCGCACCGCACGGCTGCGTCCCATCCGGGGACAGCGCCACGACCTCATAGCCGGACCCGGCCACGCGACCCTCGATCGCCGGTCGCCGCGCGCCGGCCGCCGGGGCACACGCCAGTACGGCCAGCATTGCCCCGAGCGCCGCCACGGCCAGGCGCTGATGGCCTTTGGCCCGGCATTTGGATGTCGGTTGGGATGTCGGCTTGCTTCGCAGAGGGCGCACGATGTCTGCGATCGGGAATCGACGCCCGAAGGATCGCGCTTGATCGCCGGGGCCGGCGGTGGGCGCACGCTTGCCGAGGCCGCCCCGGTTACGGTAGAGCGCGATGAGCCAGATCCGGCGCGAAGAGCGGGCCGGCGGGGTCGTCGTGCTGACGCTCGACCGCCCGCCGGTGAACGCTCTCGAGACCTCCTTCGTACGCGATCTCGACGGCGAGGCTCGAGGCCGAATCGCGGGAGGCGCGGGCACTCGTGCTGACCGGGACGGGCAAGGCCTTCTCGGCCGGCGTGGACACGAAGGCGGCCGCGACGCTCGATCGCGAGGGCCAGCACGCCGGCGTGGAGGCAATCAACTCGCTCGTCACGACGCTGTTCGGTCTGCCGCTGCCGGTGGTCGCGGCCGTCAACGGCCACGCGCTCGGTGGCGGGCTGATCGTCCCGCTCGCCTGTGACGTCCTGGTGGCGACGAGCGCCGGGTGCAAGCTCGGCCTCACGGAGGTGGTCGCCGGCGTGCCCTTCCCGGCCGCGCCGCTGGCGGTGTGCCGGCACCGGCTGTCTCCGCCGGCCTACAACAACCTGTGCCTCACCGGCCGCACGATCGGCCCCGAGGAGGCGCTTGCCCTCGGAGTCGTCGATGAGCTTGCCGCGCCGCAGGTGCTGGTCGAGCGGGCCTCGGAGGTGGCCGCCGAACTGGCGGGCTACCCGGCCTACGCGCGGGTCAAGGACCAGGTCCGGGCAACCGCGCGCGCCGAGATGGAGCAGGCCGTCGCGCGGGACCCGTTGCTCACCGGTTGGCTGGGCTGAAACCACGGGGGCCGTAGAAGGCGGCGAGCTCCGCCAGGTGGGCCGCCTCAGCCATGAAGCCGGGGTTTTCGAGCACCCGGATCTCGCGCTCGAACCGCGAGCCGCGGCACGTGAGCGTCGAGAGGCAATCGTTCAGCGCGTCGTCGGTCTTCCAGTTGACCAGCTCCTGGCCGATGCAGCACAGTCCCGCTTCGGAGCAGAACTGCTCGAACAGCCGCGCGCTCATACTCACCCCGCGCCAGCCGATGTTCGGGAACGGCACCGTTCCGGTTTCGGGATCGCGGTACCCGCCGACGTTGGAGTGGTGGATGAACGCGACGCCGTTGGGGCGGAGCTTGCGCGCGAGCTGATGCACGTATGACTCGAGCACGTCGCGCTCGGCGTGCACGAGCGAGTCGAAGCTGAACGCAAAGTCCACCTCCCCGTCGGGAACGACGTCGAGCGACAGCCCATCGTTCTTGTGGAAGCTCGCATGCGGGTGGTCGGCGAAGCGCTCGCGGCAGGCATTCACACACCCGGCCGACAGGTCGATCCCGATCAGCCGGTCGCAGTGCGGGAGCATGTACCGCGTCCAGCGGCCATGGCCCGGCGCGATCTCGAGGATCGTGCCGGCCGGCACGAACTCGCGAACGCGCGGCAGCAGCGAGCCGAACCACTGGTAGTCCGGACCTCCCCACAGATCCGACCACTCGGCGCCCTTCGCCGGCCATTCGTAGGAATCCCACTGGCTTTCGTTCTGCTCGATGCCGCCCATGAATTGCTCCTAAGGCAAGGCTACCTTCGGTGGCTCACGCCGCCGCGTCGAACCGGATCACACTGCGGATGCCGTCCTGCGCCTCCATCAGCTCGAAGCCGCGATTCACGTCGTCGAGAGTCAGCTGGTGTGAGATGAACGCGTCGACGTCGATCTCCCCCGCCAGGTAGCGGTCGACCAGCTGCGGCACCTGATCGCGGCCCTTGACGCCGCCGAAGGACGAGCCGCATACGCGCCGGCCGGTGATCAGGAACCGCGGGACGATGTCGAGCGTCTCCCCCTTGCCGGCCACTCCCGCGATCGTGCAAAGACCCCACCCCATGCGCGCGGCCGCGACCGCCTGCGCCATGACCGCGACGCTGCCGGTGGCCTCGAACGTGTAGTCCGCGCCAAACCCGTCGGTCATGTCGAGGATCCGGTCGACCGCATCGTCACCACCGGGAAGCACGTCGGTCGCTCCCTGCCCGGTGGCGAGCCGCAGCCGGTCGTCGGAGAGATCGACGCACACGATCCGATCGGCGCCCTGGAGGCGGCAGCCGGCCACCGCGCCCAGGCCCACCATGCCGGCCCCGAACACGACGCACGTGGAGCCTGGCTCGACCTTCGCGGTGAACATGGCCGCACCCAGCCCCGTGGACAGGCCGCACGCGAACAGGCACGCCCTGTCGAGCGGCGCGTCGGGCGAGACCTTCGCGAGCGCGATCTCCGGCATCACTGCGTACTCGGCGAACGTCGAGGTCCCCATGAAGTGGCGAATCGGCTCGCCGTTGCGGGACAGCCGCGTGGTGCCGTCCGGGAGGTAGCCCTTGTTCTGCTGCTCGCGGATCGCAAGGCACAGGTTCGTCTTCGTGCTGCGGCAGTGGATGCACTCGCCGCACTGGGGCGAAAAGAGCGTCACGACGTGGTCGCCGGGCTCGACCAGGCGCACACCGTCGCCCACCCGTTCCACGACGCCGGCGCCCTCGTGCCCGAGCACCGTCGGCGAGTACCCCGAGGGATCGGCGCCGGATGCCGTGTACAGGTCCGTGTGGCAGACCCCGCACGCCTCCAGCCGCAGCAGCACCTCGCCCGCGCGCGGCTCCTCGAGCTCCACCTCCTGCACCTCGAGCGGCGCTCCGAACTCTTCCAGGACTGCGGCGCGGATCTTCATCCCGGGCATCTCATCAAAGCGCGGCGTATGTCGCATCGATCAGAGCCCGGTTGCGCGGGTTCTGCCAGCGCGGACCGGCGCGGTTCATCGCGTAGCGCGAACGCGATCCCGGTGTCTGGATCCGCGAACCCGAGTGAGCCGCCGACGCCGAAGTGACCGAAGCTGCGTGGGTTGGGACCCAGGGGCCGTTCGGGTTGGGTGAGCTGGAAGCCGAGCCCGAAACGGGACGGCCGGCCCAGGACGAAGTCCATGCCGGCCGACTGCTCGGCGCTCGCCTCCTCGACGGTCTCGGGGCGTCAGCAGCCCGCGGCCGAGGGCGCCGTATATCCGCGCCACCGCCCGTGCGGTCGCGTGACCGTTCGCCGACGGGATCTCGGCCGCGCGCCAGGCACGCGTGTTCACGGTGCCGATGCCCGACAGGCCGGGCGGGTTCAGGTACACGCGGTTCAGGAGGAACTTCCGCTCCTCGCCGGCGGGCTCGGACCGCTGGTCCGTCGACTCCGAACCAAAGGCCGAGCCGAAGGTGAACTCCGCCACGCGGTGATCCTCCTCGGCGCCGAACCCGAAGTGGAAGTCGGCGTCGAGCGGGTCGCCAACCTCGCTCCGGAAGAAGGCACCGATGCTCGCGCCTCCCACGCGGCGAACGATCTCCCCGGCCAGGAATCCGAGCGTGTTCACGTGATACCCGTGGGTCGAGCCCGGCTCCCACCACGGCTCCTCCGCGGCGAGCGCGCCGGCCATCAGCGTCCCAGTCATAGCTCGCCTCGTCCGGGAGCGGGCGCCGCAGCGCCGGCAGGCCGGCGCGATGGGAGAGCAGCGTGCGAATCGTCACCCCGCCCTTCCCGGCTGCCGCGAACTCGGGCCAGTAGCGCGCCACGGGGGCGTCGAGCTCGACCTCGCCGCGCTCCACCAGGAGCAGGACGCACAGGGCCGCCATCGCCTTGCCGACGGAGAAGACCGCGACGAGGGTGTCGCGCTCCCAAGGTCGCGTCCTCGCAGAGTCCATCCACCCCGCCCAGATGTCGACGACCGGCTGTCCTTCCACGGCAATCGCCACGGCCGCCCCCAGCTCGCCGTGGTGGCGGAAGTTGTCCGACAGGGCGTCCCTCACCGGTGCGAAGCGCTCGTCACAGGACGCCGAAGATCTCTGGCACGCGGGTCACGCCGCGGGCCCTGCCCTCAGTCGGAGCGGCGGAGCAGCGAGAGCGCGTCCTCAGCCGCGGCCGCGCCCTCCAGCGCCGGGAATCCCTGGGACCCGTAGAGGTCGGCGACCCGTGCCATCGCCTCGGCCTGCTCCCAGTAACCGGGGTTCTCGATCACCCGGTTCTCACGCGCGAACCTCGAGCCCGGTCGCGTCAGCATCGAGAAGCAGTCCCTGAACCAATACTCCTTCTCCCTCCACCGCAGGAGCTCCTGGCCGATGCAGAGCAGACCGGCGTCGCGGCAGAGCTGCTCGAACGACTCGGCGCTGACGGACTCCCCGCGCCACCCGCCCTTGCGGAACGGCAGCTCCCCGGTCTCGGGATCGAGGTAGGCAGCGAGGTTCGAGTGATGGATGAACGCGACGCCGTCCGCGCTCAGCTTGCGCGACAGCTCACGCACGTATGCCTCCACGACGTCGCTCTCGCAGTGAACGAGCGAGTCGAAGCTCAACGCGAAGTCGACCTCCCCGTCGGGAACCACGTCGAGCGACATCCCGTCGTTCTTGTGGAAGCTCGCATGCGGGTGGCCGGCGAAGCGCTCGCGGCAGACCTCCACGCAGAGCGCCGCCAGATCGACACCGATCAGCCGGTCGCAAAGGTGGACGAGGTAGCGCGTCCAGCGTCCCTGCCCGGGCGCTATCTCGAGGATCGTCCCGGCGGGCAGGAACTCACGCACGCGGGGATAGAGCATCCCCCACCAGTGGTAGTCGGGCCCGCCCCACCGCTTCGACCAGCCATCGCCCTGCTGGTTCCACTTGGCCTCGTTCCACCAGCGCTCGTTTTCGCTCACATCAGGCACGACTCAAGGCTACCTGGGCAAGCGCACCCGCCTGGATTCGAACCAGCCACCCGCCCCACCAGGCGAACTGATCCGTCTCGCGTCCGGGGGGTGGACGTGGGACGGATCAGTTCAGGCATGGGCAGCAGGATGACCGCCACATGTGACCTTCGATTGCGTTCTTCTTGCTCACTCACCCAGGAGCGGGTACGGTTGGGTCATCGCACGGAGGCGCGCGGCACAGCCGCGCCACGGGGGAGGAGTTGCATGACGCAGCCTTGGCACGGATCGCTGCGTGGGACGTTGCCCAC
Organism: uncultured Solirubrobacterales bacterium; assembly: GCA_963731895.1. GTDB lineage: Bacteria > Actinomycetota > Thermoleophilia > Solirubrobacterales > JBBDJG01 > CAVSXO01. The sequence goes on along the minus strand of CAVSXO010000026.1, from coordinate 390,184 downwards.
GCTAGCTCTGCTGATCGCTGCGATCCTGCTTGCGCCGTCTGCCCACGCCTCCACCGGCAGCCTCACGGACACGACCGTCGCGGATTTCAACTCCGGGGGCCCGAACACGGATACCTACGTCGCCGAGACGGACGATGGCGAGGTCATGTTGACTCCAACCGACGGGGTCGAGTTCTACGGATCCGCCATGCCGGCCGGTTGGTCGAGCACCCCTTTGGAGAGCGAGGGTGCTGCAATCGTGCAGGATGGCGCACTGCAGGCGGACGGCGCGCGAGTCTCCGCCGATCTCGCTCACGAGCCGGGGCGATCGCTCGAGTTCGTGGCGACCTTCGGAGCCGAACAGTCCCAGAGCGCCGGCCTCGGCGACTTCTCAGCACCGGGAGGCGCACAGTGGGCGATGTTCAGCACGCTGGGGACGAGCACGGACCTCTACGTACGCACGAACGTCGGTATCGGCTCCATCGACACACTCATCCCCGGGTCGTTCCTGGGTGCGCCACATCGCTTTGGCATCGACTGGAACCTCGCGAGCGTTGACTTCTACATAGACGGAGCCTGGGTCGCCACACATCCGGTCTCCCCAGCGGCGAGCATGCCGCCCTTTGCGGCCGACGAGCTCGTCGGCGGGGAAAGCATCGCGCTGGACTGGCTGCGGATCAGTCCCTATCCCGGTTCCGGCAGCTTCCTGTCGAGAGTGCTGGACGCAGGGCGGCAGGTCGACTGGGAGGCACTCTCATGGACGAACGAGAGTCCCGCCGGCACAGCCGTTTCCTTCAGCGCTCGCACGGGCGACACGCCAACGCCGGACGGGACCTGGACCTCGTTTGCTCCGGTCGCTCTCTCGGGCGACCCGGTCGGTGGCACCTCCCGCTACGTCCAGTACCGCGTCGACCTCACGTCCAGCGATCCCGCGCGAACCCCGGTCCTTGACGACGGCGAACATCGTCTATACGGACGCGACGTCGCCCACGGTTGCGATCGACGCCGTCTCCGACACGCTGCTCGGCCCCTCGGACACGGGCACCGACGTCACCTGGCACGCGGACGAGGACGGCACCTACAGCGTGCGTGTGGGCGGCGCAAGCTGCACGACCGGAGACCGAGGTGGAGACCGCCAATTACACCGGCGCGCCGGCCCAGCACATCACGACCGTGAGCGCCGGCGATCTGAGCGAGGGGGCCAACACGATCCGCGTCTGCGTGACCGACACGGCGAGCAACGAGGGCTCGCAGACGACCAGCGTCGTGAAGGACACGACGGCGCCCACGGTGGTGGTCGACTCGGTCTCCGACACCCTGATCGGGTCCCCGGACACCGGCACCGACGTCACATGGCACGCGGACGAGGACGGTGCCTTCAGCGTGCGCGTCGGCGTCGCGGGATGGTCGGTTTCGGCAGTCATGGGCTGCACGACCGAAACGACTGTGGCAAGCGGCAGCTATGCCGGGGCGCCGGCGCCGAGCGCGACGACGGTGAGCGCGAGCGACCTGCGCGAGACACTCAACCCGATCCGGGTCTGCGTCGTCGATGCGGCCGGCAACCTGGGCTCGCAGACGGTCTGGGTGGTGAAGGACCTGACCGCGCCCACCGTGGCGGTCGACTCGGTCTCCGACACGCTGGTCGGCTCCACTGACACGGGCACCGACGTCACATGGCATGCGAACGACGTCGGTTCCTACAGCATCCGCGTCGGTGGCACGAGCTGCACGACCGGAACCGAGGTCGCGAGCGGCGTCTACACAACCGCTCGTGCCCAGCACACGACGACTGTGAGCGCCGGCGACCTGAGCGAGGGCGAGAACACGATCCGCGTCTGCGTGGCCGATCTCTGGGGCAACGACGGATCGACGACCACGAGCGCGGTGAAGGACACGACTGCGCCCAGCGTGGTGGTTGACCTGGTCTCCGACGCCCTGGTCGGCCCGACGGACACGGGCACCGACGTCACCTGGCACGCGGACCAGGACGGCCCCTACAGCGTGCGCGTGGGGGGCGCGGACTGCACGACCGGTGACGAGGTCGAGAGCGGCAATTACACCGGCGCCCCGGCCCAGCACATCACGACCGTGACCGCCGGCGACCTGAGCGAGGGCGCGAACACGATCCGCGTCTGCGTGACCGACGCGGCGGGCAACGCAGGGTTCGGAGACGACCAGCGTCGTGAAGGACACGACCGCGCCCGCCGTGACGGTCGACGATGTCTCCGACACCCTGATCGGCCCCTCGGACACGGGCACGGACGTCACGTGGCACGCGGACGAGGACGGCGCCTTCAGCGTTCGTGTGGGCGGCGCAAGCTGCGCGACCGGCACCGAGGTCGAGAACGCCGGCTACACGGGGGCGCCGGCCCAGCACGTCACGACCGTGAGCGCGGGCGACCTGAGCGAGGGCGCGAACACGATCCGCGTCTGCGTGACCGACGCGGCCGGCAACAGGGCTCACGAGACGACCAGCGTCGTGAAGGACGTGAACCCGCCGATCGTGGCGATCGACGCCGTCTCCGACAGCCTGGTCGGGCCGGCGGCACCCGCGAGCGACATCACATGGCAGGCGAGCGAGAGCGGCACCTACAGCGTGCGTGTCGGCGGCGCCGGCTGCACGACCGGAAACGTGATCGCCAGCGGCAGCTACGGCGGCCCACCGGAGCAGACCACCACGACGGTGACCGTCGCCGACCTGAGCGAGGGCGCGAACACGATCCGCGTCTGCGTGACCGACGCGGGAGGCAGCCACGGCTCGCAGACGACGAGCCTCGTGAAGGACACGACCGCACCCACGGTGGCGATCGACGCGGTCTCCGACACGCTGATCGGGCCCGATGACCCGAGCACGGACGTCACCTGGCACGCGGGAGAAAATGGCACCTACGGCGTGCGTGTGAGCGGCGGAAGCTGCACGACCGGAACCGAGGTGGAGACCGCCGGCTACACGGGGGCGCCGGCCCAGCACATCACGACCGTGAGCGCCGGTGACCTGAGCGAGGGAGCGAACACGATCCGCGTCTGCGTGACCGATGCGGCCGGCAATCAGGCTTCACAGACGACGAACGTCGCGAAGGACACCGCGGAGAGGGTGACCCTCACCTTCGGCCCCCAGGCCGACGCGCGCGTCGAGGAAGCCAACCCCACCTCGAACTTCGGGACCTCGTCGTCACTTCGGGTCGAGGGCGGCAGCGCGCTCGACGTCGAGAGCTATCTGCGATTCCAGGTGACGGGCGTGCTCGGCACCGTGGAGCAGGCGAAGCTGCGCCTCTGGGTTTCCAACGGGACTCCCAATGGTCCCGCCGCCTACAAGACGGATTGGGCGGGCGCAGAGACAGCGATCACGTGGAACAACCGGGCACCTCGCACGAGCGGCCCCACGGACGACAAGGGAAACATTCCCGTGAACGCATTCGTGGAGTACGACGTGACGCCGCTCGTGACCGGCAACGGGGCAAATGGTTTCGTGCTGGCCGGCACCTCCAGCGACGCCCTGACCGTCTCTTCCAAAGAATCCAGCACCGTCTCACAGAGACCGCAGCTGATCGTGACCGCAGTCGTCGAAGGCGTCGATGCCGAGCCGCCCACCGCGCCGACAGGACTCACCGCCTCGGCCGCGTGGCCCACGGAGGTGGACCTGAACTGGACCGAGGCGACCGACAACGTCGACGTCACCGCGTACGAGATCTACCGCGACGAAGCCCTGCTCACCACGGTGGGCGACGTGACGCACTACGCCGACATGACCGCGCTGGCGAGTACGACCTACGACTACACCGTGCGGGCTCTGGACGCCGAGGGCAACCCGTCCGACCCGAGCAACGAAGCCGAGGTGACCACCCCCGCGCCCACAGCCGACCCCGTCATCATGGCCGCCGGCGACCAGGCCTGCGACCCCACCGCCAGCGCCTTCAACGGCGGCCTCGGCACGTCCACTTCCTGCAGGCAGAAGTACACGTCGGACCTGCTCGTGAACCGGGATCTCGCGGCCGTCCTGGCGCTCGGGGACATCCAGTACGAGTGTGGCGGCTACAGCGCCTTCCTCCAGTCATACGATCCGACCTGGGGCCGCGTGAAGTCGATCACCTATCCGGTGCCGGGGAACCACGAGTACCACAGCGAAGGTGGCATGGACTGCGACCCGACCGGCAACGCGCTGGGCTACTTCAACTACTTCGGCGCCGCGGCCGGCGACCCGGCCAAGGGTTACTACAGCTTCGATGTCGGCGCCTGGCACCTGATCGCCCTCAACTCCAACTGCGCGAAGGTGAGCTGCGCCACGTCATCTGCGCAGGTGAGCTGGCTGCGCCAGGACCTGGCCGCAAACCCAAACACGTGCACGCTTGCCTTCTGGCATCACCCGCGGTTCACCTCGGGCACCAACGCGCCCGGCAGCACTCTCGTCAAGCCCCTCTACCAGGCCCTCTACGACTACAACGCGGACGTCGTGCTGGTCGGCCACGACCACGATTACGAGCGGTTCGCGCTCCAGGACCCGGAGGGAGCCCTCGACCCCGTCGTCGGCATCAGGCAGTTCGTGGTCGGCACCGGCGGGAAGAGCTTCCACAACTGGGGCGCGATCCAGCCCGGCAGCGAGGCTCGCAACAACGACACCTTCGGGGTCCTCAAGCTTGTCCTCAGTCCCACGAGCTACGAGTGGCGCTTCATCCCGGAGGCGGGTAAGACCTACACGGATACCGGCAGCACGCCCTGCGCCGCCTGACCACTGCGCCGACCAGCGACCTTCGGTCTGTAGACCACGCTAGACTCGTTCCACGGGTCGAGCATCCATTCGACCAAACACGTGCCTCGCGTTCCCGCAGTCGTTGCCTCTTGGACCCCCGCGTTTTCGCAGTGCACATACCCCGAGGGGGACAAAGATGGCCACAGGAACCGTGAAATGGTTCAACGACGACAAGGGCTTCGGATTCATCACGCCGGATGAGGCGGGCAAGGACCTGTTCGTGCACCACAACTCGATCCAGGGCAGCGGCTTCAAGTCGCTGACCGAAGGCGCGAAGGTGAGCTACGACGCCGAGCAGGGCACCAAGGGCCCGGCCGCCGCGAACGTCCAAGTGCTCTAGGCCGGGAGTCCAACATGGCCTCGAGCGGGAAAAGAAAGACCACGATGGCAAAGCTCAACCGTGAGCGCAGGCTGATCGAGCGTCGGCAGGAGAAGCAGGTCAGGAAGGACGCCAGGAAACGAGCGGCGGCAGATGAGCCGGAGGACTCGCCCAGCGACATGGTTGACTCGCCCAGCGAAATGGTCACTCCTACCGACGGGTAGTCGGCCGGATGCTCTAGCTCTTGGCTTTGGACTTGTTCTTACTTTTCAGGGTCACGGCGGCGCGAACGAGAGTCTTCAACGCTTCCTCGTCTATCTGCTCGCCCTCGTGGAAGTCGATGGCACGCCTCGTGTTCCCGTCAAGACTGGAGTTGAAGAGACCCGAGGGATCCTTCAGAGCCGCCCCTTTGGCGAAGGTCATCTTCACGACGTTCTTGTAAGTCTCGCCCGTGCAGATCATTCCGTCGTGCGACCACACCGGGACCCCTCTCCACTTCCACTCCTCGACGACTTCGGGATCGGCTTCCTTGACCAAGGCACGGAGCCGGCTGAGCATCTTGCCCCGCCAGTCGCCTAGCTCCTTGATTCTGGCGTCTATCAGCTGAGAGGGAGACTTGCTTTTCTGCGACCCGTTCTTCACCGCCACGTGCCGATTCTACCGGTCGCTTTTCAGCTGAGCTGCTCGGCCAGTCCGATGATGATGCCCTCAGGGCCACGCAGGAAGCAGAGCCGGTAGATGTCCTCGTACTGCGCGATCTCGCCGACGAGTTCGGCACCGTGGCTGCGCAGGCGGGCAACGACGTCGTCGATGTCGTCGACAGCGAACATGATGCGGCGTATGCCCAGCGTGTTCGCCGGCGCGCTTTCCGGCTCGGCTCTGACCGCCGGCGGCGTGTGGAACTTCGTCAGCTCAACCCGGCCGTGGCCGTCCGGGGTCCGCATCATGGCGATGTCGGCACGGACGTCGTTGAGCCCGACGACGCGGTCCACCCAACGCCCCTCGACCGTCGTCTCGCCTTCCAGCTCCATACCGAGTTCGGCGAAGAACGCTTTGGCAGCCTCGAGGTCGTCGACAACGATGAGAACGTTGTCCATCCGCTGAATCGTCATATCCCCGGAGCATAGGGTCGGATGTTCGCTGTGCCAATAACGGGTGGTAGGGTCGCCCTAGCAATCTGAGAGGGCAGATGGGCAGCCGCACACTGGTTGGTGGGAGAGCATGGATCGTGGTGGCCGGATGCGCTTTGCTGGTCGCGCTCGCATCCGTGCCATCGCCCGCCGAGGCCGCCTATCCCGGCTCGAACGGAAAGGTCGCCTTCGTCCGCGCCAACCAGATCTGGACGGTGAACGCCGACGGCACCGGCGAGGTGCAGTTGACGAGCGCCGTCGCGCCGTCGGCCGACCCCCAGTGGTCACCGAACGGCACGCGCATCCTCTATACACGCGGATCCATTGACGGACCGGAGGTGCGGGTCATGAACGCCGACGGCACCGGCGACACGCAGGTGTCGCCACCCGTCCAGAGCGGGACAGTCTCGCCCACCTGGTCTCCCGACGGCAGCCGCGTTGCGATCGTCGAGCGGCTTACCGAAGGCACGGGATGCGGGTGCCCCGTCGATCGGATCGTGCTTGTGGATCCGGACGGGTCACGCAGGGAAAACCACAGCGAGGGCGTCGGCGACTCCGACCGCGGCTTTGGCCCGGTTGGCGGCCTCCAGTGGTCGCCGAAAGGGAACGAGCTCATCTTCCACAACGGTGGCGCTGGAGAAATGAGAATCTACATCCGCGGGGTGCCGCCCGGATCGGCGGAGATGTTTGCCGGCGGGGGCGTGGACGTGGATTTCTTCGGTCCCGCATGGTCGCCCGATGCCGAGCGTGTTGCCTATCTGCGCTACGACGATGCAGTCGGTGACACGGAGCTGTACGTGCGGAACCGTGACGGCAGCGGCTTGACGCAGGTGCCGGTGGCATCAACTCCATGGGCGGTGGAATGGGCGCCCGACGGAACGAAGCTGATCGTGGCCCGTTCCGGCAACCTGTTCGTGATGGATCCCGACGGCAGCGACGAGGTGCCGCTGCTCACGACGCCGTCGGGAGGCTCCAACCCGGACTGGCAGCCTCTGCCCGGCGCCCCTTACCAGGGCTACCCGCGGCCCAAGGGCGCGACGCCGCTCCGCATCCCGCTGGTCCCCGCATTCCAGCCCTGCAGCGCGCCGGACCGCACGCACGGACCACCGCTCGCCTTCGGGTCGTGTGCGTCGCCGGCGCTCGTGTCGTCGCGCCTCACGGTCGGGACCCCCGACGCAAACGGGGCGCCGGCCAACTCTGTCGGACACATCGAACTGACGGTCGCAGTGGGCAATCCCGCGACGCTTGCGACCGAGGCCGACATTTCGATCAGAGTCTCGATCACGGACGTGCGCTGCGCGCACGGCCTTTGTGTCCTCCGCCTGCGCGCCCGCTAATTCCCAGGGCGGACCCGACTTTTCCAACGCGGTTCTCCCCGGGGAGCTCATGCTGCGCAGCACCGATCGCTACAACCTGCCGTCGCGTGCGGGGCGCGAGCCCGGAACGCTCGTCGACTCCTCCGTCACGTTCTCGCCGTTCTGCTTCGCAACGGCCGACACCTCGCGCGGCGCAAACTGCACGCTGACCACATCCGCCAACGCCCTGCGACCGGGAATCGTGGCGGAGGGCAGGCGCGCGAACTGGGAGATCGGCGCGGTCAGGATCCACGACCGAGCCCCGGCGGGCGACGGCACGGTGTTCCTCACGCAGGGCATCTTCGTGCCATAAGCGAGCGCGCCCGACTGGATTCGAACCAGTGACCTTCGGTTTCGTAGACCGCCCGCGCTGCGGCTAGGTTGCGTTCGGCGGCGCGGAATCTACGGGCACCGCCGCGGCCTCGGGCACTCCCAGCGCATTGTAAGTCTCGTGACTGCGGGGATACCTCGGGTCGCGGGGATGAACAGCCAGTAGATCGAAGAAATCGCCGCCCTCCGCCAAACTGCGAATACGTGCGATGCGGAAGGAATCGTTGTCGGAATTGCGCTCCCCGATGTTGCGGAAATAGTGGTAGCCGAATGCTTGGAGGAACCGGTCGATATCGTCGACGGACGTATTGAACCTCTGCAGCCCAGTGGGGTTGATTTCGACGTAGAGCACAGGCAGTTCCCGGCCGATCAGATCCGTACAGGAGCGCAGCCCGGAGAGCTCGGCGCCTTCCGTGTCGACCTTGACCAGGTCGATCCGGGCGGGCAAAGCTCCGGCGCGGATCATCGCGTCGATGACGAACACCTGCGGCCCCTCATGGTCCGGAGTGCCGGGCTCGGTCGTGGGCACGAAGGCGGTGGCCCCGGTATTCAACCGCCGCCGTGCCGGCAAGCCTTGGTGGGCGAGACGCTGGAAACTCTGCGGGCGATCGAACACGATCCCGCACGACAACGAGATCTGCGCATCCAGACCGTTCAGCATCACATTTCGCTCCAGGAGCGCGTAGGCTTCCGGCTGCGGTTCGAAGGCAAAGACACGGACGGAGCGCTCACAGGCCATTGCGATCGGGATCGCGAACGTGCCGATGTGCGCGCCAATGTCCAACACGACGTCATTGGCGCGCAGCAGCGAACGCAGCATCGCCAGCTCGTTGCGCGCGTGGGCCGAGTACCGTCTGAGCTGCTGCGAAACCAGGTCGCCGGGCACCGTCACAAACGTGCCATAGATAGTCTGAATCTGCTCGAAAGCTCGGTTCTTATCCAGACCCAGAGACGTTCGCGAGGTGTGTTGCATTGCATTGGTTTCCGAGTTTGAGCTAGTCGGACCGACGGGCACCGAGGTTCGGTTGGTCACAGCCTACACCCCAGGTGGTCATGCCTACACCGCAAGCACACGTCGCCTATGAGATTTCCCGTTGAGTGCCTCGGGTAAGGCGCAGCGCACGGCATTCGTCGTGGGAGGGTACTTCCCGGCCGGCGGGACATACATGGCGTATCACGTCGGCCGAATAGTGCACCGTCACTTCGGCTATGAGTGCCGCGTCGTCCAATTGGGTGACGAGTCGCCCGATCAGCGGTTTGAATACCCGTCCCGGTTCGAGACGGTCGGGCTTGGCAGCCTAGAGCAGCAGCTCAAGCCAGAAGACCTTCTAATTGTCAACCCAAGTCTCGCCCACCACACAATCGATCTCCAAGCTCCGTGCCGCAAGCTGATGTATATCCAGGGCTTCAACACGTACAAGGTGCTGGACGGTTTTGTCGATGATTATGTGTGCGCTAGCCGTTTCGTCCAGCGCTACGTACAGCTTGTCTATGGCATTACGCCACCCGTTATCCCACCGTTTATTCGAACTGATCTTGCTACCGGCGGGATGCCCTGGCGGGAGAGACCTGCCAAGAAAGTGCTGATGCAGAGCAAGGTCTTCGGCCCACAGCTCATACGCCGATTCAAGGACAGAATGCGGCTCAATCACCCTGAGGTCGCATATGACCTCGTGCCGCTTAGGCCAGTGAGCCACCGAGATGCATTTCAGGCGTTCAAGAGTCACCGGTATGTTCTCTCGTTATCAGCCTGCGAAGGCTTTGGTCTTGTGCCCCTCGAGGCGATGGCATGCGGTTGTGCTGTTGCTGCCTTCGAGGCTGGCGGTGGGAGCGAATACATGCGAGCCGGGTTGAATTGCGAGTCGGTCGGCTACCCAGACCTAGACGGGCTCGCCGACGGGCTTGCGGCGCTCATCAGCGACGACGAGAGAGCACAGAGAATCGCCGCGCAGGCAGCTGCTGACGCTCAAGCATTCGACTACCGGACGTTCGAACACCGCTGGATCGACTACCTCAGTGAACGGCTCGCGTGAGCGCCCGTTACCCAGGAGCGCGCCCGACTGGATTCGAACCAGTGACCTTCGGTTTCGTAGACCGACGCTCTATCCAACTGAGCTACGGGCGCGTGGGCGCTGCATTCTAGAGCCGACGCCCTGCCGGCCGGGGCCGTGGGCGGCGACAGCGGAGAGGGTGGGATTCGAACCCACGTGGGAAGTGTGAACCCCCCAAACCGCTTAGCAGGCGGCTGCCTTCAGCCTCTCGGCCACCTCTCCGGAAAGGGCCGTGGCTGCGACCCGCGCTCATTGTAGGCGGCCCCGCGCCATGAGCCGGCCGGGCCGCAGGGCCCGTTCAGGCGTAGTGGACGTCCTCGCCTGGGTCCTCGACTGTCTCCCCGCAGGTGGGGCAGTACCAGCGGGCCTCGAGCGCGGTGCCGCAGGCGGCATGGCGCACCGGCTCGGCATCGGAGTGCCTCGCGCCCCACTGGCTCAGCAGTCGCAGCGCGCCGGCCAGCTCGCGGCCGCCTTCGGTGAGCTCGTAGACGAACCGCCGCGGGCGCTCCGAATACGGATGGGCGACGACCAGCCCCTCCTGCTCCAGGCGCCGCAACCGCTGGGTGAGGATGTTGGGAGCGATCCCCTCCACGGCTGCCTCCAGCTCGCCGAAGCGGAGCGAACCGTCGAGCAGCGCCTCGACGATCAGCAGGGTCCAGCGGTCGCCGACCGCGGCCAGCGCCTCGCTCAGCGGCGAGCGCTCGGGTTGGGCTTCCATCGGGGCCGATCGTAGGGGCCCGGGCGGGAGCTTTGTCGCCGGCAGCCTCATCAGGACCCACCTTTACCCTCTGTTACCCTGGTCACTTGCAACTTGCTAGTTACTGTAACGAAGGAGCATGGCTTGAGCACCATCACAGACATCCAGCACGCCATCGCGGCGGCCGCCGAGCGTGTCGGCCCTGCCGTGGTCGGCTTCGGGCGGGGATGGGGGCGCGGGAGTGGCGTGGTCGTCGCACCCGGGCGCATCCTCACGAACGCCCACAACCTGCGCGGCCCCGAGATCACCGTCAACTTCGCGGACGGCCGCCGGGAGACGGGCACGGTGGCCGGCTCTGACCCCGACTTCGACCTCGCGGCCGTGCGGGTGGACACGGGCGACGTAGAGCCTGTCGACTGGCAGCCGGGCATCGTCGAGGCGGCCATCGGGGCGCCTGTGATCGCGCTCGCGAACCGCGGCGGTCGCGGGCTGCGCGCCACGCTCGGGTTCGTCTCCTCCGCCGGGCGCGAGATCCGCGGACCGCGCGGGCGCACGATCGCCGGCTGCATCGAGCACACCGCCCCGCTGCCGCGCGGCTCGGGGGGCGGCCCGCTGGTCGACACCGAGGGCCGGCTGCTGGGGCTGAACACGATCCGGCTCGAGGGTGGGCTGATCGTCGCGATCCCCGCCTCCGAGGAGCTCGCGACCCGGGTGGAGCGCCTGTGGAGCGGCGAGGGCGCGCGGCGCGTGCGCCTGGGCGTGGCCCTCGCGCCTCCGCGGGTGGCGCGACGCATGCGGCGCGCGGTCGGGCTGCCTGAGCGCGAGGGCGTGCTCGTGCGCTCCGTTTCGGAAGGGAGCCCCGCCGCCGCGGCCGGCATCGAGCGCGGCGACCTGATCGTGTCGACCGGCGGGCGGCCGCTCGATCGGATCGACGTTCTCTACGACGCACTCGACTCGGCCGCGCCCGGCGACCGGATCGAGCTGCGCGTGCTTCGCGGCACCGAGGAGCGCGGATAACTGTCTCGCTCGCAACCACGAGGAGATTTCCGACGCCGAAGACGTTTCCGAGGAGGTTCCTTCATGAGCGCGGTCGAGGCTCACCACTCCGCACACGACCTCGAGCTGGCCGAGCGCGAGCTGGAGGCGCTCGACGCGTACTCCCGCACCGTCGCCGGAGTCGCCGAACGGCTCGCGCCCTCCGTCGCGAACCTTCGCGTCACCCGTGTCACCCGCCGCGGGCGGATGCCGGTCGGCGCCGGGAGCGCGGTGGTGCTCACGCCCGACGGCTACCTGCTGACCTCGGCGCACGTGCTGGCCGGTGGCAGCCGCACCGGCTGGGCCTCGTTCACCGATGGCCGCGAGTTCCCCTTCTCGACGGTCGGCAGCGACCCGCTGTCGGACCTTGCGGTGGTGCGCTCCGAGGGCCGTGACCTGCAGCCCGCGAACCTCGGCGACGCCGAGCAGCTGCGCGTCGGCCAGCTGGTCGTCGCGATCGGCAACCCGCACGGGTTCGCCGGGTCGGTCACCGCCGGCGTGGTCTCGGCGCTGGGCCGCTCGCTCCCCGCGCGCAGCGGCGCGGCGACCCGCATCATCGACAACGTGATCCAGACGGACGCGGCGCTGAACCCCGGCAACAGCGGCGGCGCGCTCGTGAACGGGCTCGCCGAGGTGGTCGGAGTCAACACGGCGGTAGCGGGCGTCGGGCTCGGCCTCGCCGTGCCGATCAACGCCGCGACCCGCTCGATCCTGGGCGCGCTGATGTCCGACGGGCGCGTGCGGCGCGCCTACCTGGGCATCGCGGGCGGCCCGCGGCCACTGCCTCCGCGCGCCAGGGCGGAGCTTGGCCGGACCGCCGCGGTCGAGGTCGTCGAGGTGGTGCCCGGCAGCCCCGCGGATGAAGCCGGCCTGCGCCCCGAGGACCTGATCGTCTCTCTCGACGGGCAGCCGCTCGACGACGTGACCGACGTTCAGCGCCTGATGGTCGCGGAGCTGATCGGCAAGCGCGTCGAAGCGGTCGCGATCCGCGGAGCGCGCACCCTGCGGCTCCAGATCGTCCCGGCCCAGCTCGAGGACGGCCTCACCTAGCTCCCGCCCCTCAAACTTCCGCCCCATCCCCCGATAGATACGGGGTGGCGGCAAATGTGAGATGGATCGAGAGCGTTGCCGAGCTGGAGGCGATCGCTCCGCAGTGGGACGCGCTGGCCGCGCTCGACCCGACACCGTTCAGCCTCAGCGCGTGGTACCTCGCCTGGTGGGACGGCTACCGCGCCGACCGGGAGCTGCGGGTCTGCACCGTGTGGAACGGCTCCGAGCTGCGCGCGGTGCTCCCGCTCTGCGAGCGCAACGGCCGCCTCGAGGCGATGGCCAACGAGGAGAGCTGCGTCGTGCGACCGCTCGCCCGCGATGGTGAGTCATTGCAGCTGCTCGCCGAGGCGACGGCAACCGAGCGCTACGACCTGATGGAGATCAGGCGCCTGCCGGAGGGCGACGAGGCGATCGCGGCGCTCGCGGCGGCGGCACGCGCCTCGGGGCGATTGACCATCGTCGAGCCCGACATCACCTCACCGATCGTCGACACCACCGGCACACTCGACGAGTACCGGGAAGCGACCAGGGGGAAGTGGCACAGGAACCTGCGGCGCCTGTACCGGAAGCTGCTGCGCGATCACGACGCCCGGCTGAGCCTGATCGAGGCACCCGGCAATCTCGAGTCGGAGCTGACCGAGGGATTCGAGGTGGAGTCGAGCGGCTGGAAGCGCGCGGCCGGCTCGGCGATCTTGTCACGGCCCGAGAACGAGGTCTACTACCGCAGCCTCGGCCGGCGCTTCCACGACCGCGGTGAGCTGCGCCTCTCGTCGATCTCGGTCGGCGGCCGCATGATTGCGTGGGACCTCGCCATCCTGCGACGCAACCGGCTCTACAGCCCCAAGAGCGGCTACCTGGAGGAGTTCCGGCAGTACGGGCCCGGCCTCATCCTCGAGCTGGCGACGATCGAGCACTGCTTCGAGCTCGGGATCGAGGCACACGAGTTGCTGGGCGCAGACGATGAGTACAAGCTGCGCTTCTCCACCAGCGAGCGGCGCCACCGGTACTTCCGCGCCTTCCCGCGGCGGCCCATGCCGGCGCTGCGGTACGCATGGCGGCGCTTCGTTCCCGCGAGGGCCCGCGACCGGCTCGCGCGTTAGCTGCTCGGCTCGGAGCGCAACAGGCCGCGCTCGCCGACTGTGATCGTGCGGTGCCCAGCCAGCAGCTCGAGCAGCTCCGCGCCGACCAGATCGCGCCGCCAGCCTGCGAGCACCGGGACCGACGGCTCATCCTGGCCCGCCAGCACCGACATCACCACCTCGAGCAGCTCCGCGCGCGCGGCGATCAGCCCATAGGCGAGCTCGGCCTCGAGCGCGCGCGCCCGCAGCAGGGCCTCCGCCAGCGCCACCAGGGCGCCCGCCTCGTCGGGGGGAATCTCGGCCCGCGTGCGGTCGAGCTTCACGGGCGGCGCTTCGCGCCCGCGCCGCACGACATCCAGGATCTCGGGGCCGAGGCGCCGCACGGATGATCCCTTCACGCCTCTGATGTCACCCAGCTCGCTCAGCTTCGTGGGCTGACGGCGCGCGATCTCGATGATTGCCGGGTCGGGGAGGATCCAGCGCACGTGGCGGTCCTCGCGCTCGGCGATGTCCTCCCGCCACCGAGTCAGCTCGAGCGCCACCGCAGCGGCCTGCGCCTTGAGGTCGGCGACCCTCGGCAGCCGCCGGAAGATCTCCTCGGGGTCGCGCTCGTCGCTCGCGTCCTCGAGCGGGCGGGACTCCTCTCGCGCCCACTCCAGCCGGCCGCGTTGCTCGAGCCGCTCACGCAGCGAAGCCGCCAGCGGCAGCAGGTGCTCCACGTCGGCCCGCGCGTAGGAGAGCTGCTCGTCGGTCAGCGGCCGCCGGTCCCAGCGCGTGAACGTGGCCGACTTCGACACAGGGGTGCGCAGGAACTGGCTGAGCAACGCCTCGTAGCTCGGTTGGACGCTCGCTCCCACGAACGCCGCGGCGATCTGGGTGTCGAACAGGTTCCGGGGCTGCACTCCCCAGATCCGCTTCACCAGCGGGATGTCCTGCCGCCCCGCGTGCACGACGACTTCGATCGCGGGGTCGGCCAGCACCTCCCCGACCGGGCCGGGCCCCTCGCCATCCAGCGCATCGATGACCACGATCTCCGGCCCCTCGTCGCCCTCGACCACGAGCTGCACCAAGCACAGCAGCGCCCGGTAGCGGCCCTCGGAGACAAACTCGGTGTCGAACCCGATGCGGCCCCGGGAGCGCGCGCGCTCGGCGAGCGCCTCGAGCCCCGCGCCGCCGGCCGGGCTCATCCGACCTCCTCGTACCGGAAGCAGGAGACGACGTGGTCGTTGACCATGCCCACGGCCTGCATCAGGGAGTAGCAGACCGTCGGGCCCACGAAGCGAAAGCCGCGCCGCTTCAGCTCCCGGCTCATCGCCCGCGATTCGTCGGTCTGGGCCGGCAGGTCCGCGAGCGTGCGCCAGCGGTTCTTCTTCGGCTCGACCGCCCACGAACCCCCACAGCAGACCGTCGAGCGTCTCGTCCGACTCGCTCAGCGCCAGGAGCGCCCGCGCGTTTGCGACCGTCGACTCCACCTTCAGGCGGTTCCGCACGATCGCCGGGTCCGCCAGGAGGCGCTCGACGTCGCGCGCGCCGAATCGCGCCACCCGCTCGGGATCGAAGCCCGCGAACGCCTGCCGGTACCCCTCCCGCTTGCGCAGGATCGTGGCCCACGAAAGACCGGCCTGTGCCCCTTCGAGGGTCAGCATCTCGTACAGGTGGCGCTGATCGTGGGAGGGAACTCCCCATTCCTCGTCGTGGTAGGCCACGTAGAGCGGGTCACCGGCCGGCGCCCATTCGCAGCGAGTTGGCATCCGGGCAGTATCACCCCAGGCGCTCGGCCACAGCGGCCAGGGTGGCAATGACGTGCCCGGGCTCGCCGGTCACCTCCGCGTGCGTGAAGCGGAGCACGGTCAGACCCGCGGCCGCGTGAGCCTGGTCGCGCCGGCGATCGCGGGCCTGCTGTGCGGGCGTGCGGTGGTAGCGGAGGCCGTCTGTCTCCACCACCAGGCCAAGGTCGGGCCAGTAGAAGTCGACCCTGTAGCCGTTCACGAGGCACTGTGTGAGGGGCCGCGACAGTCCGGCCTGCCGGGCGAGCGGCAGGAAGCGCCGCTCGAGCTCGGAGTGGGTGAGCGTGAACGTGCGCCGGTCGAGCGTTTGCCTCAGGATGCCCGCGCCGGGTCTGCGACCGAACTGGTCCAGCACCGCCCGCAGCTCCTCAGGATCGATGACGTCCAGCCGGTCCGCTTCGTTGACGGCCCGCTCGAGCTGATTCGCCGGCAGCCGGGCGGCCAGGTCGACAAGCGTCAAGACCGGTGGGGTAACGGGGATGCCACGCCGCCGGGTGACGTCCAGCCGGCGGCGGCGATGGACCATCAACCCGGGCGCGTGGGGGTCGCGCGGGATGGGTACGGACACGTCGATCGGGCCATGCTCAGCGTCGCGGATACCCAATAGCGCCGCGGCGCTCTCGTGGCTGAGCGCAGCACCTTCGCCGCAGGTCAGCACAGCCGCCATCCATCGCCCGTGCCGGCTCAGCTCTGGCCGCCCGACCGCATAGACGCCGGCCCAGACGGGATGCAGCCGGCCCTGCGCGAAGCGATGGCGGATCGCCCCGGCGCTGAATCCCAGCGCCAGTAGCTGCTCCCTCGTCACAACGCCATGCTGCTCCGCGGCAAGAGCCCATGCGTGCGTGGCTTTGGTCGCCATGGCAACCAAAAGGACGCACGCGTCGCAAATTAAGCGGAGGGGGTGGGATTCGAACCCACGGTCCCGGTTAACCCGGGACAGCGGTTTTCAAGACCGCCGCATTCGTCCGCTCTGCCACCCCTCCGTTCGTCCCGGGGCTCCCGCGCGCCAGAGACCCGGCGGTCCGAGAAACCCGGTTCGTGCAAGAAATTATGGACGGGCGGCCAAGAAACTGGTTCTATGAGGGGCGGCTGCCGATAGAAGCATCGTGGCAGCCTGCATCGTGCAGACTCGTCTTCTCCCGACGACATCGACCGGTGAACCGCAGGATGTCCGGATACGCCCGGCTATCCTTGGTGTTCTCCCGGATACCTCCAAACGGATTTGATCGAACCAAGCCAGACACACAGCGCGGAGTGGCTGGTCCCGTCAGGCGAGCAACAGGGCCTGCGCCGCTACGTCCAGACCATTCGTGAGCGGTTCAAGCTGATCGTTCTGACGGTGCTCGTCACGACGCTGGCCGCCGGCCTGTACGTGGGCACCGCCGAGAAGACCTACGAGGCCCGCGCCACCCTGCTCGTCACGCCTGTGCCGAGGGACAACGCGACCCTCGCGACCCTCGGCGAGATCACGGCGTCGAGCGACCCGACCAGGGACGTGACGACCGCCGCAGGCCTGATCACCACGATCGACGTGGGCCGGGCCGCGAAGGAGCAGCTGCGCACCGACCGCAGCCCGCGCTCCCTGCTGAAGGACGTCAAGGCGGAGCCGATCGCGCAGAGCAACCTGGTGGCCGTGACCGCGAAGGGCTCGAGCGCCGTCTCGGCCCAGAACCTCGCCAACACCGTCGCCGATTCGGCTGTCGAGGTGCGCACGCGGAAGTTCCACGAGCAGGTCGACAAGCGCATCGCGGCGCTCGAGCCGCGGGTGAAGACGATCCAGGAGGCGCCGGGCCAGGCGGCCGACCCGCTGAAGGTCGAGCTGGCCGGGCTGCGCACCCTGCGCGCCGGGGACAACCCCACCCTGCGGGTCGACACGCGGGCCGACAAGCCGACCTCGCCCTCATGGCCGAAGCGCAACCTGAGCCTGTTCGCCGGGTTCGTGGCCGGGCTGGTGCTCGGCGTCGGCGGCGCCTTCGCCGCCCAGACGCTCGACCCGCGCCTGCGCCGCGAGGAGCAGCTCCGCGCGCTGTACCGCCTGCCGGTCCTCGCTCGAATCCCCGAGGAGAACCGCGGCCGCAGCAAGAACGTGGTCGCCCCTCACCAGCTTTCACCCGCAGGAGTCGAGGCCTACCGGACGCTCCGCGCAACACTCAGCGCGCCGCGTGGCCGCGAGACGGGCCGCGCACGTTCGGTGATGATCACCGGCGCCGGCCCGGCGGAGGGCAAGACGACCACCGCGCTCAACCTGGCCGCGTCCTTCGCGCTCGCCGGCAAGCGCGTGATCCTGATCGAGGCGGACCTGCGCCGCCCGAAGATCGGTGGCGCGCTGCGCGTGCGTGCGACGCGGGGCATCGCAAGCGTGCTGATCGACGGCCTGCCGTTGAGCGAGGCGCTGCTGACCACCGAGGCCTACGGCGAGAACCTGAAGCTGCTGCTGGTCGACCGTGCGGGCGAGTGGATGGCGGACCAGTTCTCGCTCCCCGCCGCGCACAACCTCGTCGACGAGGCGAAGGAGATGGCGGACATCGTGATCATCGACTCGCCCCCGCTGACCGAGGTGATCGACGCGCTGCCGCTCGTCCAGATGACCGACGAGGTGCTGATCGTGGTGCGCCTCGGCCGTACGCACATCAACAAGCTCACGCGGCTCGGGGAGCTGCTCGGCCAGTACGGCATCAGGCCCGTCGGGTTCGCACTCGTTGGCGTCAGCCCGACGGCGGAATACGGCTACTACACGGAACGACCTGTGCGGATGCCGGAAGAGCCGCAGGCGCGGCCCACCGCGCTTACGCGCTAGTCCGCGACTATGGCCTCGCTACGCGGACTGCCGACCGGCGTCCTGCGAGGGGCCTCCGGCCCCCTGTGGCGGCCACGGCGGCCGCTCGCGCCCGACCTGCCCGCCGCCGCCTGGTACGTGGCGCTCGGGCTGCTGGCGGTCCTGATGGGCGTGGCGGCCGGTTACAACCCGAAGTACGCGATCGCGGGCGCCTTCGGGCTCGCGTTCGTCGCGGTCGTGCTGGTGGACGTGACCTTTGGCCTCTGCGCGTTCACGTTCCTGTCATTCCTCGAGCTTCTCCTGGTCACGGAGGACAAGTCGTTCAGCTTCCTGAAGGTGGCCGGCTTCCTGCTGATGATCTCGTGGCTGGCCCACATCTCGACCCGCAGGAACAAGAGCGAGAGCTTCGTCGCGCAGCACCCACAGTTCACGTTCATCCTGGTGCTGTTCCTGACCTGGGCGCTGTTGAGCTCGTATTGGGCGGAATCGCCGGGGCGGTCGATCGACACGACCTCGCGCTACTTCCAGAACATGATCCTGTTCCTGATCGTCTACACCGCGATCCGGGAGCGCAAGCACGCCATCTGGCTCGCCTGGGCGTGGCTGCTGGGCGCCACGGTCGCGACGGTCCCCGCGATGCTGAACCCGCCCACGTACGAGGACGATCTGACGGTCCGCATCTCGGGCACGATCGGGGACCCGAACGAACTGGCCGCCCTGCTGGTTGCCGGGACGGCGTTCGCGGGGATCCTGGCCGTGACCACCAAGGAGGCCGCCCTGCGCGTCGCGGCGGGCTCGGCGGTGGTGCTCTTCCTTGCCGGGATCATCTACACGGTCTCGCGCGGCGGCCTGTTGGCACTTTTCGTCGCGCTGATCGCGGCCTGCCTGCTGGCCGGCCGGTGGCGCGGCCGCACCCTTGTCGTGACCGCGCTCGGCCTGATGACGATGGTGATCTACTTCGCGTCGTTCGCGGGCCTCGACGCACGAGATCGCGTCACCACGGTCGAGGGAGGAAGCGGCCGCACCGACATCTGGAAGGTCGGCTGGCGCATGGTCGAGGACAAGCCGATCACCGGCATCGGCTCCGGCAACTTCCCGATCTCCTCGATCCACTACCTGCTCCAGCCGGGCGTGCTGGAGCGCGACGAGTTCATCATCGACACGCCCAAGGTCGCGCACAACACGTACCTCCACATCCTCGCCGAGCTGGGCATCGTCGGGTTCTTGCCTGTTCCTGACGATCATCGGCTTCGCGATGAGCTGCGCGCTGAAGGCGGCGCGATGGTTCGGCCGCGCCGGGGATCACCACATGGAGCTGTTCGCCCGCGGCATGATCGTCGCCCTCGTCGGGATCCTGGCGGCCGACTTCTTCATCTCCGAGCAGTTCGGAAAACAGCTCTGGCTGCTGCTCGGCCTCGGGCCGGCGCTGTACGGAGTCGCACGCCGCACGTATCCGGAGGCGGACCAGCCGGCGCAGCCCCAGCCGGTGCCCGACGTCAGGCGCACCCTCCGACCGGTACCGGTCGGCAGGTAGAGCGATGGGGCTCATGACGAGGCTGATCGGGGCGCTCGGCTCCGCCGGCAGGCCCGGGCGCGAGCTCGGCGTGCGACTGGACATCCTGCGCTCGACCGGGGTGCGCTACGCGCGCCAGCGCCGCCGCGAGGAGGCGCTGGCGACGGAGATGGCCAGCGACCCCGGCAAGTCGGCCTACCGCGTGATCTGGCAGCGGGCGGCGGATGAGGTGGGCGCCGAGCTTCGCGTGATCCACGGTGAGTTCTTCGAGCTTCGCGCCGGGGACCGGCACGCGCGCGTCTGGCGGCACTGGGTGCCGCTCGACGACGCCGTCACGCTGCGGTTCGCGCTGGACAAGACCGCCGTGCACGAGGTCCTGTCTCGCGCCGGCCTGCCGCTGCCCGAGCACGAGGAATGGGATGCCTCCAAGCTGAACGGGGCCGTCGAATTCCTGGAGCGCTCGTCGGCGCCCTGCGTCGTGAAGCCGACCGGCGGCGCAAGCGGCTCGGGGGCGACCACCGGCGTCCGCACGCGCGACCAGCTCCTGCGCGCCCGCCTGCGGGCGGCGCGGCTGTCGCGCCGCCTGCTGATCGAGCGCCAGGCCGAGGGAGACATGTACCGGCTGCTGTTCATGGACGGCGAGCTGCTCGACACGGTGCGCCGCCGCCCGCCGCGCGTGACCGGCGACGGCCGCTCCACGATCCGCGAGCTGATCGCGGCAGAGAACGCCGGCCGGCTCGATCCGGCCCATCCGGTCTCGATGCCGATCCTGCGGGTCGACCTCGACTGCCTGTTCACGCTCGAGGCGGCCGGCCTGTCGCTCGAGTCGGTGCTTCCCGCGGACACCACGATCCCCGTCAAGACGGTCACCAGCCAGAACCGGATCGAGGACAACGAGACGGTCCGGGAGCCGATTGCGCCCGATCTGGTGGCCGAGGCGCGCCAAGCCGCAGCGCAAGTGGGGGTGCGACTTGCCGGGGTGGACTTAATAACCCCGGATTTGAGCCGATGTTTAAAGGAGTCAGGCGGCGTGATAATCGAGGTCAACGGCACCCCGGGGCTTCATTACCATTATCAGGTCGCTGACGAAGCCAGTGCCACGCCCGTCGCGGTCCCCATCCTCCGGCGACTGCTCGAAGAATCAAGGAGTGATCAACCAGCATGAAGGTCTTCGACTTCGACCCCGCCGAGTACGCCGGCCACTACGCCGAGCACGGCTGGGTCCACATCAAGAGCGGCCAGAGCCCCGAGTTCCATGCCGCGCTGAAGCAGTTCATCGACACCGAGTTCGGCGCCAACAAGGTCGAGGGCGCGACCATCGGCGGTCAGAAGCAGCAGGCCCTGTACGACTTCCCGTCCGAGACCGACTTCCCGGGCGAGCTGTTCGACTCGGTGGCGCAGGTCTGTGGCCTCAACAGGGAGACGATGACCCTGTCCGAGCGCCACATCAAGGCGTACAACGACGACGTCCCGGCCGAGCCGGCCCCGCACAAGGACCGGTTCGCCTCCCAGGTCTCGATGGGGCTCTCGATCACGATCCCCGAGAACTCGTACCTCGTCCTGTACCCGTTCACCGACCGCGGCCGCACGCCGTTCAACATCTCCACGCACATGCGCAAGGAGCTGCCGCTCGAGGAGCGTCCCGAGAACATCGTGAAGGGCGCGGAGCGGGTCGAGATCCACGACACCGGCGGCGACGTGGTCATGTTCGAGGGCTCGGCGATCTGGCACGTGCGCCACAACGCCTCGAACGCGCGCAACCTGTACCTGAAGCTGAACGACTTCAACTCGGACCCGCTCGGCGAGGACCCCTCGACCGACCGGCGCCGCGATGAGACGATCAAGCTGGTGCAGAGCGGCAACGGCCAGCTGGTCACCGCGAAGCCGGTGCTGGCGCGCCGCTTCGAGTCGGTCACCGAGCAGTACAGCCGCCTGTGGGACCACACCCGCGTGGCGGAGGTGTGGGACTCCGGTCCTGTGCCGCTCGAGGACGTCGACCTGAAGGTCCTCCAGAACCTCAACGGCCAGTCCGTGCAGGGCATCGCCGAGAAGGTGTCGGCCGAGGGCGTCAGCGCAGACCAGGTTCAGGCGGCCGTCAAGCGGCTCGCCGAGCGCGGCGTGCTGGACCTGCTTTCGTAGGTCCGGACGCGCCGAATCGCTTCCGAGGGGCGGCCGCGAGGCCGCCCCTTTCTGTTGGGGCACTCAGGGAGTAGAGTCACCCCATGGGGAAGCGATGGGTCGTCATCGCATGCGCCGCTCTCTGCGCGACGCTTGTGGGCCACGCCTGCGAACGCCGCATTTCCCGGCCAGAACGGGAAGATCGCCTACGTCCACGCCGACGACATCTGGAGCGTCGACCCGGACGGGACGGACGCCGTGCAGCTCACAGGCGCTTCCGCGAAGGAAAGCGGCCCTGCCTGGTCACCGGATGGAAAGCGGATCGCGTTCGTGTCAACGCGCGACGACCCGGCGCCGGCCACGTGCACTCAGTGCCGCTGGGACATCTACGTCATGGACGCGGACGGCACGGATGTGCAGCGCGTCACGAACATCGGTGGCTTTCTTCGAGCAGGGGCTCTGGCCGGCGTGGTCGCCGGATGGCACCCGCCTCGCGTATTCCCGAAATCAGCATCTGTGGACGGTCGCACTCGACGGCACCGACGTTCGGCGGGTCACCAACGCTCCTAGCAATCCCGAGTGCTTCCATGAATTCGTTGGCCCCGTGGCATGGTCGCCGGACGGCACCGAACTGGTCGACAACGGATACTCGTTGTGTTTCGAGCACGATTACCCCGAGAGTGCCTTCGTGCTCGTCGCCACCGGCGTGATACGTGGGTACTGGTTCCCCTACGGCGAGTCGATCGAGGACTGGTCGCCGGATTCGCACAACGTCGTCATAGGCACTGATGGCGGCGGTTGGGGTAGCCAATATGGGCTCTTCCGGCTCCACAACGCGCACCTGGCAGACCACGAACCTCACCCCTCCGGAAACGGCCGTGGACGGCCTGAACGGAAATGCTGCGCTGGTCGCCGGACGGCGGCACGATCCTCTTCCGACGTAACCTGCCCTCCCAGCCGCCTCAGGGGCCCTATCTCATCGACGCGGCCACCGGGGCGAACCAGCGCCCGCTCGGCGGCCCGCACATCGGCTGCTGCTACGACTGGCAGCCGATCCCCATCAACGCCTACCCGCGCCCGAAGGGCGCGAGCCCGATGCAGACCTCACTCGTGCCGGCCTACCAGCCCTGCACCTCGCCGAACCGCACCCACGGCCCGCCGCTTGCCTTCCCCTCCTGCGGCCCGCCCCAGCGCACCCCGGGCCAGCTCACGATCGGCACCGCCGACTCCAACGGCCGGCCCACCAAGAGCGTGTCGATCATCCAGATCGGCGTGCGCCCGGGCATCGCCTCGACACCCGCCGACGAGGCAGACCTGGTCCTGTTCGGGACGATCAACGACGTGCGCCTGGCACTCGGACCTCTCCGACTACACGGGCACGCTCGAAGCACGCATGAGCCTGCGGATCACCGACAAGGACAACACGCCCCACCCGGGCGGACCCGGGCGCCGGGACCGCCCAGGCCTTCACCTACTCGTTCCCGATCCCGTGCACGGCCACCGCCGACACCACGGTCGGCGCCGACTGCGACCTTCGACACCACCGTCGGAGGCGTTCGTGCCCGGGATCGTGAAGGAGCTGCGCGCTCGATCTGGGAGCTCGGCGCGATGCGCGTCTACGACGGCGCCGGGAGCCTGTTCATGACGCAGGGGATCTTCGTCCCCTAGGCGCTACTTGGGGGCGGCCAGGTCCCGGTGGGCCCTGTGGCGGCTCAGCGCACGCCGGATGCGGCCGAACAAGCGCAGGTTGTTCGCCAGCACGGGGCGTGGGTCCGACAGGCTCGCAACCGGAAAGTGGTGACGTCTCATGATGCTGCGCAGCCAGGGCAGCAATGAGATCTCGCCGTGGCGGCGGTAGGCGGCGAAGGCACGCAGGTCGCGCATCGGATACCACATCGTCAAGCCCGGGCGGTAGCGGTCCACCGGCGGCAGCGGGCGGCCGGTGAGCCGGTTGTAGGCGAACAGCGGCAGGTCCAGGCCCGCCTCCCGCATCAGGCCGGTGGCGGCCGTGAAGCGGTGGTTGCACTCGATCAGCTTCAGGCGGCCGTCACGCGCGTCCCGCTTGAACTCGACGTTGCCGAGCCCCCGCAGGCCCACGCCCTCGAAGAACCGCAGGCCCAGCTCCGCCACCTCCGGGTTCCGGTCGGTGGCATGGAAGCAGCCGGAGCCGAACCAGATCGGGTGCTGGCGCAGCTTGCGCTTGGTGGCGTGCAGGAGCGGCTCGCCCTCCTCGTCGATGTAGCTGTAGTAGGAGAAGAACTGGTCGTCGGCACCGGGGATGATCTCGGTCGCGATCATCTCGATGCCGAACGCGACCGTGCGTGAAAGGGCCGCACGCATGTCGTCGTCGTTGTGCACGCGGAACGCCTTCATGCCGGCGAAGTGGCGTGCGAACGCGTGCGAGTGCACGGGCTTCAGCGCGCATGGATACGAGATGCGCTCGAGCGCGATCGCGATGTCGTCCTGGGTGTGGACGTTGAAGGTCAGCGGCGACTCGATGCCGATCTCGCGCGCCAGCTCGTACGTGCGGGACTTGTCCAGCATCGCGAGGAGCACCTCGTCGTCCGCCTCGAACGGCACCAGCCCGAGCTCGAGCAGCATCGTGCGGTTCTTGGCGATCAGCTCGAGGCCCTCGTCCCCGCAGGGGAGGATCACGGAGCCGGGCGGAGCGCCGCGCAGCCACTCCAGCCACCGGTCCTGCACACCGGCCTCAGCGCCCAGCGGCACGAACGTCGTGCACGACCGCGACCAGCGCACCGCGTCGGCGACGCCGCCGAGCGCGTACACCGGCACACCCGCCTCGCCGAGGCTGCGCGTCACGGGAATGGCGGTCCAGCCGCCGCCCAGCACGACCGCGGGCGGCGCGGTCGACGTCAGCAGACGATTGCGGCTCGGCCGCGGGCGTCCCACCCGAGTTGGCGCAAGCTTGGTCAAGCGTCCTCAGTTTCCTGACAGCGGCGGTCGACTCCGCGACGCCGCCGTGGCGGCTACCGCCTGACGGGCTCCCGGATCTCGACGCCGCTGGACTCCAGCATCGCGTCGACCCAGTCGTTGTTGAAGTCGCCGCGCGCAACCGCGCTGACGTAGTCGGACTCCTTGGCCGCCTTCGCGTTCAGACGCTCGAGCAGCTCGTCGGCGATGTCCCGCGGGACCACCACCACGCCGTTCAGGTCGCCCACGATCACGTCGCCGGGGTTGACCACGATGCCGCCGCAGGAGATCGGGTGGTTCAGCTCACCCGGGCCGCGGTGCAGCGGGCCGATCGGCGTGACGCCGCGTGCGAACACCGGAAAGTTGCCCAGTGCGCGGATCGCCGGCAGGTCGCGGATCAGGCCGTCGACCACGAATCCCTGCACCCCGCGGTGCCGGGCCTTCGTGCTGACGAGGTCGCCGAGCACGGCGGTCAGCGAAGACGAGCTCGTGTCGACGACGATCACGTCGCCCGGCTGGGCGAGGTCGAGGCTCTTGTGCACCATCAGGTTGTCGCCCGGGTAGACCTTGACGGTCAGGGCCGGTCCGCAGATGCGGTGGTTGTCCGGGTCGGTGAGGTTCTTGACGGCCGGCACCATCGCGTAGAGCCGGTTCATCAGGTCCGAGATCTCCGGTGTCGGGAAGCGGGAGAGACCCGCGACGGTGTCGGGATCCGGGCGTTCGAAGTCGTTCTTCAGCCTGAACCCGGGGCCGGGATGCATCTCTGCTGACTGTGGCTTTCCGACCATCATCAAACCTCCATCCGAAAATCAAGAACTAGGCGCCTATGAGTCCTTCAATCGCCATCCTGGGCCGAACACTTGAGGGGGAGGCCCCCAAGCGGTCATAGGTGTGCGTACAGTTTTCCACTCCCTGTGCCGAAGCTAGCAGGCACGCCGTGAGACCCATCCCGATCAGGATGCCCCGATGACGCACCGCGTGACCCTCATACCTGGAGACGGCATCGGGCCGGAGGTCTGTGACGCCGCCCGCCGGGCGGTCGAGGCCACCGGCGTCGCGATCGAGTGGGACGTCCAGGAATTCAGCGCGGACGCCTATCGCCGGGAGGGCCAGGCGCTCCTGGAGCGCGCGGTCGCCTCCGTGCGCGAGCGCGGCGTCGCGTTGAAGGGACCGACCTCGACTCCGTCCGGTTCCGGCTTTCGATCGATCAACATCGCGCTGCGGCGCGATCTCGACCTGTACGCGGGCGTGCGCCCGTCCCGCGCCCTGCCCGGGGTCGCCACGCCCTTCCCGCAGACCGATGTGGTCGTGGTGCGCATGAACACCGAGGACCTCTATGCCGGGATCGAGTACGACCGCGACGACGACACCGCCACCACGCTGCGCGAGATCGTGACCGGCACACGTGGGATCGACCTGCCGGCGGACACCGGCATCTCCCTGAAGCCGCTGTCACGGACGGCGGCAGGGAGGGTTGCGCGGGCCGCGTTCGAGTACGCGCGCGCCAACGGGCGCCGGCGCGTGACCGCCGTGCACAAGGCGACCGTGATGCGCGCCACCGACGGGCTGTTCCTCGAAGCATGCGCCGAGGTGGCCGCCGGCTACAAGGACGTGGAGTTCGACGAGCGGCTCGTGGACAACGCGTGCGCGAAGCTCGTGATGCGGCCGCAGGACTGCGACGTGCTGGTGATGCCGATGCTCTACGGAGACATCGTCTCGGACGTCGCCGCGGGCCTGGTTGGCGGGCTGGGCGTGGCGCCCGGCGCGAACGTCGGGGACGAGGCCGCGGTGTTCGAGGCTGTGCACGGTTCCGCCCCGCGCCACGCCGGCCACAACCGCGCAAACCCGTTCGCGCTGATGCTCTCCGGCGCGATGCTGCTGCGCCACGTCGGTGAGGGTGACGCCGCCGCGCGGCTCGAAGCGGCGATCGCCGACGTGACGCGGGAGGGGAAGACGCTCACGTACGACATTGCGCGAGACGCTAGAGCCTGCGACCACCTCCGAGGTCGCGCAAGCCGTGGTAGAGCGGCTTCGCTAGCTCGTAGCTCCATCGAAAACCAGGTAGGTAGGGGATGTGATCGATGCCGGCGGTGGGCTGCCGCGGGCGGTATCTGCTCGAAAGCCGTGCAGACAAGTCACGCATCGGGCCCGATCGAGGCGGCTTTCCGATCCGTGACTGGGACCTGGTTCGTGCGTAATTGGGGTGCTATAGGCCAGCAAACGTCGACCATGATCGAAGGGCAGCCGCATACGGACCAGCGCACACGCGCACGTTCCTCACGACGCATGCGCTGCGCATCACAAACAGCGCGTGGCTCGTGAACCCTCCCACCGCGTCCCGGACCCACTCCCCTACCTACCTGGTTTTCGAACCCCGGTACCGTCACCGCCGCCGCCCGCAGCTCTTCGTACAGCGCCTCGAGCCTGCGCACCATCACGTCGATGTCGAACTCGGTCCGGCGGCGCTCGCGGCCACGCTCGCCCATCTGGCGCGCGCGCTCGGGGTCGCGCAGCAGCTGTGCGACGGCCGCGGCGAAGCCGGCCGGGTCCTGCGGCTCGACCACCAGGCCCTGCTCGCCGTCATCGATCAGGTCGGGTATGCCGCCGACGCGGGTGGCGACCACCGGGCGGGCGGCCTCCATGTACTCCATCACCGACAGCGGGCTGCCCTCGTAGTCGGAAGAGCTGACGGCCACGTCCAGGGCGGCGAGGACATCGGGCACGTCGGTCCGCACGCCCAGGAACGTGACCGTGTCCCCGAGGCCGAGCTCGGCCGTCAGCTCCTCGAGCGCCTCGCGCCGGTCCCCCTCCCCCGCGATCAGGACCCGCAGCCCCGGGAACTCCTCGACCAGGATCTTCACCGCGCGCAGCAGCACGTCCAGCGCCTTCTGGGGCCGCAGCACGCTGACGGTCCCGATCACGGGCGCGCCCGGCGCGATGCCGAGCTCGGCGCGCACGTCGCTGCCGCTCGCCGCCGGCGGAGCGGGAATCCCGTTGGGGATGAAGAGGGTGTCCTGCGGGCGGATGCCCTCGACCTCGATCATGCGCCGCTGGTCCTCGCGCGAGACCGCCACGAACGCGGACGACCAGCGCGCGATCACGGCCCGGTCGGCGAACCTGCGCAGCGGCTGGCCCTCGTAGGACCAGGTGTGCTCGTGGGCGACGATCACGGGCACGCGAGCGAGGCGGCCGACGATCGTGCCCCACAGGTTCGAACCGAACTTGTGGGCGTGCAGCACGTCCACGCGCTCCCGGCGCAGGAGCCGGTACAGCGGCCACCACGCCCATACCTGGCGGGCGGAGGTGCGCTTCAAGCCGATCACGCGTACGTCGGCGGCGCGCAGGTCCGCGAGCGCGTTTGCGACGTGCTGCTTCGAGATCGCGACATCGAAGTCACGGCTCGCGACCAGCGTGCGGTCGAAGCGCTCCGGGTCGAGCCGAGTCGTGGTCTGGATCGCGAGGCGTTCGGCGCCGCCCGTGCCGAGCCGGTCGACGAGCGTCACGACCCGCAGTTTGCGGTCGTTGCCGCCGGGGGAAGCCATGCGGCGAATATCATGCCCGAGCGCCCGGCGGCCGATGTGTCCCAGAGGTGTTGCACAGGTGTTCCGATGACCGCACCCCAGAGCCGCACAGACGCCCCTCCCGCCACCGACGCCGGCCCTGCCGGCGGTCTCCCCGAGCGCAGCTACCCGGGCTTCTTCTCGAGCGCGAAGAGCTTCGCGCTGCCCACCGGCACCCGGTTCGGCCCCGAGGGGGTCAACGGCTACTACATCGACCTGCGGGTGAAGGCCGAGGCGCCGGTGTGGCCGCATGCATCGCTGGGACGACTCGAGGACCGGCTCTGGGTGCGAGTGCACCAGTGGGGCCTGGGCGCGTACGAGCGCTACCTCGCCGGCGAGGGCGAGCAGTGGCTCCGCAACGCGATGGACGTGGGGCGATACGCGCTCGAGCAGCAGGTGCGCGGGGGTTCCCGCGACGGCCTGTGGCTCAACCGCCTGCCTTACACGAAGACGTTCCAGCTGCCGGCCGGGTGGCCCTCGGCGATGGCGCAGGGAGAGGGCGCGAGCCTGCTCGTACGGCTGTATCTCGCAACCGGTGAGGAGCGCTGGGCCGACGCCGCGCGGCGTGCCGTGGCGGCGATGCGCCTGCCGAGCGGCGCGGGCGGGGTGCAGGCACGGCTGGGCGACGGAGCGTGGCCGGAGGAGTATCCGACCGATCCGCCCTCCTACGTCCTGAACGGCGGGCATCTTCGCGCTCTGGGGCATGTACGACGTCGGCGAGGGCCTGGGCGACGAGGACGCCGCGCGCGACTTCGAGCAGGGAGCCGGCGTGCTGGCGGCGAACCTGCGCCGCTGGGACACGGGCTACTGGTCGCGTTACGACCTGTTCCCGCATCCGGTGATGAACGTGGCGAGCTCCTTCTACCACGCGCTCCACACCAGCCAGCTCGAGGCGATGCAGGTGATCGCTCCGCGGCCCGAGTTCGACTCCGCCGCGCGGCGCTTCGCCGGATACTCGAAGCGCCGTACGAACAGCGGCCGCGCATTCGCGCGCAAGGTGCTGTTCAGGCTCGCGGTGCCGCGCAACGACCTGCTCGGCCGGCCGATGCGACAGCTTGCGGCGCGCCGTCACAGACACGCCCGTTGAGCGACACGATCGTCCTCTGCTACCACGCGGTCAGCGAGCGCTGGCCCGCCGCCCTCTCGGTCACGCCGCGGGCGTTCGAGCAGCAGCTCGAGTTGCTGGTGCAGCGCGGCTATGAGGGCGCGACGTTTCGGGACGCGGCGCTGGGCCGACCGGAGCACAAGTCCGTCGTCGTCACGTTCGACGACGCGTACCTGTCGGTGCTCGAGGTGGCACGGCCGATTCTCGACCGGCTGGGCCTCCCCGCGACCGTGTTCGTGCCCACGGACTGGCCCGCCCGCGGCGAGCCGATGCACTGGCCCGGGATCGAGCAGTGGATGGGCGGCGAGTTCGAGCCCGAGCTGCGGCCGCTGACCTGGGAGCAGCTCGCCGAGCTGGACGCGCACGGCTGGGAGATCGGCTCGCACACCCGCTCCCACCCGCACCTGACGACACTCGACGACGCAACTCTCGACGAGGAGCTGCGCGAGTCGCGCGCCGAGTGCGAGCGGCGTCTGGGCCGCCCATGCACGACGCTGGCCTACCCCTACGGCGACTACGACGCGCGCGTGGCAGCAGCCGCGGGACGGGCCGGCTACCAGGCGGCGTGCACGCTGCCCTCGCGAATTCACCCCGTGCGGCCGCTGGAGTGGCCGCGCGTCGGCGTCTACCACGACGACTCGGAGCGCCGCTACCGGCTCAAGGTGTCCCGCGCCGTGCGCGCCGTGCGCTCGTCACGCGCATGGGAAGTGCTGGAGCGGCTGCGCGGGCGCGGCTGACCGGTTCGCTCTAAGCTGGAGCGGCGACCGCGCCCGTCCGCATCAGGCTCTCCGCGGTGTCGACGACCGTCTGCTCGATCGGCCGCGGCGACCAGCCAAGCTTCGTGATCGCCTTCTCGGAGGACATCAGACGCCGCTTCCCGAGATCGCCGACCACCGTACGCAGGCTGGGATCGAACCTGGCCATCGCCCGCACCATAAAGTTGGGCACCTTGCGAGTCGGCACCTTGGTCGCCGAGGCCGGGAGCCGGTCACGCAGCATCTCGGCGACCTCGCTCATCCAGAGGAACGGGCCCGCGCCCAGGAACCGCTCGCCCGCCGCCTCCGGGGCCGTCATCGCCCGCAGGTGCAGGTCCGCCACGTCGCGCACGTCGACGAAGCTGAATCCGAGTCGAGGAATGCCCGGCATCCCGCCCAGCAGCCTCTCGATCGCCTGCAACGAGTAAGAGCGATCGTCGCTGAGCGTGGGGCCGAGGATCGCGCTGGGATTGATCACCGTCAAACGACTCGCCTCGTTGCGTTCGTTCACGAGCTCCCAGGCCGATTGCTCCGCGATCGTCTTGGAACGCCCGTATGGAGAGAGGTCGGGATTGGCCGGATCGCTCCAATCCACCTCCGTGTATGCCTCTCCCGCAGAAGGCGGCTTGCCGCTATTGGCGATCGCGACCGCGGACGACGTCACCACGATGCGCTTCACGCCGGCTGCGAGGGCGGTTCGCAACACGCGCAGAGTGCCCTCCCGCGCCGGGACGATCAGCTCGTCGGGATCGTCCGGCTGCTGTGGCGGGAACGGGGAGGCCACGTGAAGGACGTAGTCGCAGCCATCGATGGCGGTCTCCCACCCGGCATCGTCCGTGAGGTCGGCGACGTGCAACGACAGGCGATCGCCGGCCTCGACCTCCGGTTCGAGCATCGCCCGGACCTCCGGCTCTCGCGACAGGTCACGCACCGTGGCGCGGACCTGGTAGCCGCGGCGCAGAAGCTCCACCAGGCACCAGCTGCCGAGGAACCCTGAACCGCCGGTGACCAGGACCGTCTCAGTGCCCGTCTTTGCAGCTTCCACAACCGCCTCCTGGGAGATAGATCAACCGCGCACCTACATCGCTGCACGGAGTCTATGTCCGTCACCCGGGTGACTGGACGCCGGACGGGCCGCTGCGACGTTGGCGTCGCGGCGGCCCGCCCAGGCCGGCGATCTACGCTCCGACGAGCAGGAAGCTGTTGCCGTCGGGGTCGCGGAAGAAGAACATCGGTGGTACCGGGTCCCCCATGCGCATGACCTCCTCGTCCACGTCGACGCCCTGGCTCCGGAGGTGCTCATGGGCGGCGTCGATGTCCTCGGTCGAGAATGCCGTGCGGGTCTCGATCCCGGCGGACTGGCCCTCGCGCGGCGGAACGATCGCGATGGTCGTCGCGGCACCCGGCGGCGCCACGTCGAGCCAGCGCTCGCCGTCGCCGTAGGGAATGTCGCCACGCTTCTCGAAGCCGAGCTTCTCGGTATAGAACTCGAGCGCCCGGTCCTGGTCGCTGACGGGAACGATCACCGTTCCCACCTGGGTGATGAGCGTTCTGGTCTTGGTCTCGGCCATTTCCTGCCTCCTGTTCGGGGGGTTCTCAATCTAGACCCCCGGAGGCGGAAAAACTCATCGCCCGGCGGTCCGGCTAGCGACCCACGCGCACGCGGAGGATGTTCGAGCGCCCGGCGCCCTTCACGTGGGCCCGCAGGCGCAGCACCCGTGCTCCGCGCTTCACGTGCAGACCGCCGAACCGGCGCACGGCGCCCCGGCGCTGACCGAGCTGCGGGCGGTACAGGTAGCGGCCGCCCCGCAGGCGCATCGTGCCCACGCGGAGCCACTTGCCTCCGCGCTTCACCTTCAGGATCGCCCGCTTGGGAGCCGATGCACGTGCGTTCTTGGAGACCACCCTGGCGCGCAGGCGCAGGTGGCCGCCGGGCCAGACCGACGCCGAGCTGCTGCGAAGGCTCACGGCCAGGCCGCGCCTGGGTGCCTTCTTGGCCGCCGGGTGCAGAGTGGGAGCGAAGTTCAGGCACGGGCTGTCGGCACGGAGGCGAAAGTCCTTGTCACCCCGGTCGAGGTACCCGGGCTCGACGACCTTGTTCTCCACCGTGGCCACCCCGATCCCCGGCTGGACGCCGCCGTTGCCCTGGTGGCGCGTGCTCCAGACGCAGTTCCGGCGCGCCACGTTGCCGCTGCCGGTCAGCTCCCAGTCCTCGATGTTGTACCGCAGCACCGGATTGGAGATCACGTTGTTCTCGACGAGGTTGTGTGATGACTCGCGGGAGAAGATGATCCCCTGCCCGTTGCCGTCGATCACGTTGCGCGCGATGTAGGTGTCCTGCGCGTCCGGGAAGAGCTGCACCCCGCGGTCGGCGTTGTCGTAGATCCAGTTGTCGGTGATCCGTGCCCGGTCCGAGGCCTCCACGTAGATCCCGTGGTGATGGTTCGTGGCCGGGAGCTCGCCGCAGTTGTGGATGCGGTTGCGCTCGATCACGGTGTCGCGGGCGCGGCCGTAGGTGTCGCTGCCGAGGATGAAGCAGATCATCGTGTGGTGGTTCGTGACGTCGTTGGCGGCGAACGTGACGTGGTCGCCGTTGATCGTCGGACTCGGCAGGTTCGCCGCGTTGCGCCCGTCGAGGTCGAGGCTCGTGACCGTGACGAAGTTGGCCGGCTCGGCCACCCGGAAGCGGCCCACCACGGTCGCGCGCTCGCCGGGGTAGCTGGTGATCGTGGTCGGCGCACCCTGAACGCCGCCCCTGTTGACCTTCACGTCGCCCTGGTAGACGGCCGATCGCAGGCAGCCGGTCTGGCCCGGCGACAGCGAGTTCGCGAGCTTCTCGACGGTCGCGTACGGCTCGGCGACCGTGCCGGGGTACGCGTCGGAGCCCAGCGGCGAGGCGACCTTGTCGCAGGCGGCGTCGGCGGCGGCCCCCGATGTGGCCAGGCCCATGCCCCACGCCAGGAGCGCCGCCGCGGCGGCGGCAAGGAACGATGCGGTTGAGCCGAGCGTTCAGGCCAGATGTCTCATTCGTCATTGCGGATTCCCCCTGGAGTAGCTCTCCAGCGTCCATCGGCCCCTCGGTGGGCCGACCTTGAGTCTCGTGCAACGCATGGCTCATCCGGGGGACGAGGCGGCCCCCTTGGGCGCCGCCTCGTTTCCCACGTGAAGCGGGCTCAGCGCCGCTTGGCGCGCCGCTTCCCCCGCTTCGATCCCTTCGATTTCACCCCTGCCTTGGTGCTCTTCACCCTCGTCACGCCGATCGAATGCGCCTCCGATTGGCCGGCGCTGTCGTACGCCTTGGCCGTGACCGAGTGCGACCCGTAGGAGAGCCGCCTGGGCACCGCCCACGTCTCGCTGTACGGAGCGCTTGTGTCGCGGTCCACCAGCCGGCTGTCCACGTACAGGTCCACCCGCGCGACCCCTCCGTCGTCAACGGCATCCGCGACGATCGTGAGGCGGCGCGTGAAGCGGGTCCCCTGCCGCGGCGACTTCACCTTCACCTTGGGCGGAGAGTCGACGCCCGGCGCCGGCTGCAGGCGCGGGCGCCGGCACGGGCGCCGGCTCAGGCGCCGGGGCCGGAGCGGGCTGCGGCGGAGGCGGCGTGCCTCCAGCGGCCAGCAGCGCGGCACACGGGCTGCCCGTCACGCAGACGGAAGTCCTTGGCGCCGCGGTCCACGAACAGCGGGTCGGCGATCAGGTTGCCCGCGGACGTGAAGTCGGGGTTCACCATGATCCCGCCCTGCCGGTTGTAGAGGTCGGTCCGGGTCGTCCACACGCAGTTGTCGCGCGCGACGTTGCCCGTGCCCGACAGCTCCCAGTCCTCGATGTTCCAGCGCAGCACCGAGTTCGAGATGACGTTGCGCTCGACGACGTTGTTCGCCGACTGACGGGCGAAGCTGACGCCCTGGCCGTTGCCGTCGATCACGTTGCCCGAGATGTAGCTGCCCTGCGAGTCGGGAAACATCTGCACGCCCCGGTCGGCGTTGTCGTAGATCCAGTTGCTCAGGATCCGGGCGTCGTCGGAGGCCTCGATGTAGATCCCGTGGTGATGGTTCAGCGCGGGCAGCACCCCGCAGTCGTGGATCCGGTTGCGCTCGATGGTCGTCCGCTTCGCGCGGCCATAGGAGCTCGACCCGAGCAGGAAGCAGATGCCGGTGTGATAGTCCGTGACGTCGTTGTCGCGGAACACCACGTCGTCGCCGTACACGCTCGGGCTCGGCAGGCCCGACGCGTCGCGCCCGTCGAGGTCGAGCGACTCGACCGTGACGAAGTTCGCCGAGTCGGTCGACCCGCAGGCGACCCTTCAGCGTGGCCCGCTCGCCCGGGTAGCTGCTGAGCGTCACCGGCGACCCTGCGCCGCCGCCCTTTGTCACCTTCACGTCCTGCTCGTAGAGGCCGGACCGCAGGCAACCGGTCTGACCCGGCGCGAGCGAGTCCGACCAGCTTCTGCGTGGTCCGGTACGGGCTCGCGGCCGTCCCGGCCGCCGAGTCGGACCCGGACGGCGCCGCGACCCTGTCGCACGACACCGCCGCGGGGCTGCTGGCGGTCAGG
Organism: uncultured Solirubrobacterales bacterium; assembly: GCA_963731895.1. Taxonomy (GTDB): domain Bacteria; phylum Actinomycetota; class Thermoleophilia; order Solirubrobacterales; family JBBDJG01; genus CAVSXO01. Next base: position 355,315 of record CAVSXO010000026.1, on the reverse strand, counting down.
GCGGCAACCGCAACGGTCGCGATCGCCCCCGCTGCGGCGGCCATGCGACCGCGTGCTGATGCGTAAAAAGCGCTTCCCCATGCCATTCGTGCCCTCCCTGGCTCGTTTTGCGCACCGTGCGGCGCGCATCTGGCATGCGTAGACCACTCGACCCTCCCGGAGGGGCCTTGACCCCCAAACACCGGATGTTGGACATCTGTGCGAACCCGGCGGCAGGGTTCCAGGCTCCCCGCTCGGCACTGGGTCACGTGGCGGTCCCGCTACGCTGCGGGCGCCCCCGTGCCCCCTTAACAGCCGGCCTGGGAACAGCCGATGGTTGACCTGTGAATCGCTTGCGACGCCGACTCCGCTACCGCGGCGCCGCCTTCACAGCGTTGGTGGGCATCGCCCTCGCCGGAATGATGCGTGGGAGATTCCGGCGCAGACAGGTGGAGGAGGCGATGCCGATCGACCCGGTTCCAGGGGCCCGGGACCTCGTCCGCGAGCCCCCGGTGGACCCGGCTCCCGACCCCGACCACGGCGCCGACACGATCACCCGCAACGCCGCGTTCGCGCTCGCCTCCCAGATCGCCACGGCGAGCTTCACCGCGCTGCTGACGATCGTCCTGGTCCGGGTCCTGGGCCCGGAGGACTACGGCGTGTTCGCGCTCGCGCTCAGCGTCGCGTCACTCGTGTTCCTGCCGGCCGACTTCGGCATCTCGCAGTCCACCGCCCGCTTCGTCGCCGAGCACCGCGGGCAGCGCGACCAGGTCGCGGAGGTGATGGCCGACGGGCTGAAGCTGAAGTTCATCTCCTCGGGCGTGATCTGCGTGATCCTGTTCGCGTTGCGCGGAGCCGATCGCGAACGCCTACAACGTCCCCGAGCTGACCTGGCCGCTGCGCGGCGTGGCGCTGGCGCTGTTCGGCCAGAGCATGATGGGCTTCTACCGGACCGCATTCGAGGCGATCGGGCGCGTCCGGCTCAACCTGCGCCTGGTGTTCTCGAGAGTCCGCCGTCGAGGCCGGCGCCAGCATCGCCCTCGTGCTGGCCGGCGCCGGTGTCGTGGGCGCCGCCTTCGGACGCGCGATCGGCTACGCGTTCGGCACGGCGCTCGCGCTCTATCTGGCGCGGCACGCCATCGGGCGCGCGCGCGATCTCGCTGCGCGGCAGTCCGGCGGGCCGACTGCGCCAGATCGCTGCCTACGCGGGCGCGCTGCTGATCATCGACGCGATCTTTGGCGCGCTGACGCAGATCGACATCCTGCTGATCGGCGCGATCCTGGGCACCTCCGCGGTCGGCATCTTCCAGGCGCCGGCCCGCCTGATCACCTTCCTCCACTACCCCGGGCTCGCGCTCTCTGCAGCCGTGTCGCCCCGCCTGGCACGAGGGGTGGAGGGCCCGAACGTGCAGGCGTTCCAGGCCGGCATCCGCTACCTGATGATCCTGCAGGGGCTGCTGGTGGTACCGACGGTGGTGTGGGCGGCCCCGATCACCGACCTGGTCCTGGGCAGCGAGTTCGCCGAGTCCGCGGAGGTGATGCGTGCCCTGGCTCCGCTCACCTTCCTGTTCGGGATCGCGCCGATCGTGTCCGTCGCCGTGAACTACCTCGGCGAGGCGCGGCGGCGCATCCCGATCGCGATCGCCGCGCTGATCGTGAACTTCGTCGTCTCGTTCGTGCTGCTGAAGGAGATCGGCGTCGTGGGCGGCGCGATCGGAGCCGACGCCGCCTACCTGATCTACGTCCCGGCCCATTTCTGGATCTGCCAGCGCATGATCGGCTTGCAGGTGCGGCCGGTGCTGGTGACGCTCGCGCGCACCCTCGTTGCCGCGGGCGCAATGGCGCTCGCGATGCTGGCCTTCGGCTACAACGAGCTGTCGCTGCTGGACTGGTTTGCGGGCGGCGCCGCGGGTGTCGTGGCGTACTGCGTGGCGCTGCTGCTGACCGGTGAGGTGAGCCGCTCCGAGATGGCCTCGATCAGACGCGCGCTGGCTGCCCGCTTCGGGTAAGCCCTACTGACGAACCCGCGCACGCGACTCAGCTGCCGCGCGGGTCTTTGCGACCGTGGTGCCATCCACGTACACGACGCTGTCGCCGCGCACCGTAGCGTTGCGGTAAACGCCGTTTCTCAGGTGCGCGCAGGGGTGGGACCGGCACTGCCGCAGCCGATCGACGCCTGGACCGTCCTTCAGCGTCCAGGTGTGGATGCGAACCTCGTCGCCCGTGCGCGTGATGCGCTTCGAGGCGCCGTCACGCGATGGCTGCACCGGGCGGCCGTTGATCCACGTGGCGATGTAACCGGTGCCCGGATCGGTGGACCACCGCACGTGCTGGAGAATCCTGATCCACGCTCCACGGCGGACCGGCACTCTCCACAGCGACTTCATGGTCGCGTTGCCACAGTCGTTCTCGGCCGAGTTGCGGTGCTCGAGCACCACCCCCACGCCGGGTAGGTCGCGGGTCACGATCCCGTTCGCAGGCGTTCCACATGCGCCCGTCTGCTTCAGCTGCTGCACCAGCCCGCCGTCGTAATCGAGCGGGCACTCCGTTCCGCAGAACGCGAACACATTCGGGTCCAGCATGATCTGCTGGGCAATCCACGATTCGGTGCCATTGTGGAACAGGACGCGCGAGCCGCCCACGCGATCGATGTTCGAGGAGCTCGTGTTGGCCATCCCGATCTCGCACCGCTCGCCGTAGCTTTCGTCGCCCTCCTGGACCCGCAGGCGGTAAGCGCGCCGGCCCTGGGCCACGGGGCTCTTCACCTGCGTCACGCGACTGTCCGACGCACACGAGACGTCTGCCCACTCGGCCGACACGCCCCCGGGCTTGCCCGCGTCGGCGCGGAATCGCACGTCCCCGGCCGCAGACGCAGGCGCGACGGGCAGCAGGACGGCGAGCGAGAGAATCGCGAGATTCCGGAGCACCTACGCCTCTTCGGTCCCCGATCAGGATCGGCTGAGTGGGCCGGACGAATGTTGGCCCGATTTAGACGCGCACCGGCGAGCCGCTTGGGCTAGCTTGGGCTAGGTGCGTTTGGTGCATCTGGCAGGCTACGGAGGGCCATATGCCGGTTCGTTCGTCCCGATGCTGCGCGGAGTGATGCGCGCCGCCCGGGACCGCGGCTGGACATGTGAGGCCGTGTTCAGTCCGGTCGCGAAGGATCGCGTCTGGCTGCACGAGCTGCGCGACGACGGGATCCCGTTCCGAATCGCGCCGTCGAACTCGCGCGGAGACATCTCCAGCCTCGTGCGCTCGCTGCTGAGCGAGAGCGACGAGCCGACGATCCTGCACACGCACTTCACGAGCTTCGACATCCCGGCCGCGATGGCGGCCGACCGGCACCGTGCCGCCAAGGTCTTCTGGCACGTCCACACGCCCCACCACGACAGCCTGCCGATGCGGGCCCGCAACCGCCTGAAGTACTCGGTGCTCGGGCGCCGGGTCGAGCGAATCCTGTGCGTCAGCCCCGACCTGGCCGAGGTGGTGATCGACCGCGGAGCCCCACGGTCGCGCGTCGAGTTCATCCACAACGCCTTGGACGTCGAGAGGTTCCGCCTGCTGGAAAGCCAGGAGCGCGAGATCGCCCGGCTGCGCCTCGGGCTTCCGACCGACCAGCCGCTACTGGTCCACTTCGGGTGGGACTGGCACCGCAAGGGCGGCGACCTGTTCCTGCACGCGGTGCGCGCGCTGCGCGAGCGTGGCGTGGAGGCGATGGCCGTCACGGTCGGCGGAGGCGAGCCGGCCCGGCAGCTTCGCGAAGAGCTCGGGCTGGGCCACGCCGTGCACGTGCTCGAGCCGACCGACGACGTCCGGGCGCTGTACGCCGCGGCGGACGTGTTCATGTCTCCGAGCCGCGCCGAGGGCACCACGTATTCCGTAATGGAGGCACTCTCGAGCGGCACCGCTGTGGTCGCCAGCGACATCCCCGGCCACATAGCCGTGGGTGCCGGAATTGCGTCGTGCCGGATCACGCCGCTCGACGCCGGTGCGATCGCGGGCGCCGCGCAGCAGCTGATTGACCGTCAGCCGCACGAGGTCAGCGCGGACGCGCTCGCCGGGCACCTCTGGATGCGCGAGAACCTGCATCTGCCGAAGTGGTCGGCAGGGCTCCTGGAGCGCTACGAGCAGGCGCTCGCGCCCGCCGGCGACGCCGCCGGCAAGCTCGCGCCCGCGCCGGCCTAGGTCGCGGCGAAGAACTCGGCCACGCGGCGGCTCTCGGCCTCAAGCGTGTTGCCGCGCACCCGCTCGACGCCTGACTCGATCAGACGGCGCCGCAGGCCCTCGTCGCCGGCCATGCGCAGCAGCTCCGCCGCGGGTGGATCCGGGTCGCCGGGCTCCACCAGTAGCGCCGCGTCGCCGACAGCGGCCGGCACGCCGCCGACGGCCGTCGCGACCACAGGCAGGCCGGACGCGAACGCCTCGAAGAGGGTCTGGGGCAGCCCCTCCGTCCACGACACGTGCAGGAACGCATGGCTCGAGCGATAGAGGTCGAGCAGACCTCCGTCGATCGGGACGTAGCCCAGCATGTCGGCGTGGTCGGCGACACCCAGCTCGCGCAGGCGCTCCTCGACGTCCCCCGCCATCGGGCCCTCACCGACGATCAGGAGGCGGAAGCGCGGGTCGCGCCCGTGCAGGCGTGCCAGCACGTCGGCGAGCAGCAGCGGGTTCTTCTCGGTCTCCAGCCGGCCGACGGTCAGGATCCGCAGCTCGCCGTTCTCCCACGGCTTCGCGGCCGCCTCGGCGGGGTCGACGATCTGGTCCTCGCCCACGAGCGACACCGACACCGCCAGCAGGCGCCCGGCGCGGCGATAGTTCGCGGCCAGCTGCGGTCCCACGACGACGACCGGGAAGCGGCGGGCCATCAGCCTGAAAGTGCCCTCGAGCACGCTTGCGGCCCACGTCATCCAGCGCTTGCCCGGGTGGCGGCTCTCGACATAGCGCGGCAGGTCCTGGCGCACGCCGAGGAAGACCTTCTTCCCGCGTAGCGCGGCCAGCACTGCAAAGCCGATCGCGAGCAGGTGCGGGCCGAGCAGCCAGACGGCGTCGACGTCGTCGAGCGAGCGCCAGAAGCGGCGCAGGGAGCCGGCCATCCCGCGCAGCGCCGCGAGCGGATGGGCGAGGCTCGGATAGTGGGGCAGCGCCACGAAGTCGATGTCGTCCGGCACCCGGTAGTGAGAGCGACCCGGCTTGGGGTTCACCCGGCCGAACAGCACGATGCGGTCCATCAGCGGCCGGAGGCTGGTGATGAAGGTGAAGAACGCGCGCTCGGCGTAGTACGAGTCGTCCTCACGCCAGTAGTGGTAATCGGTGTAGACGCCGAGCCGCACGCGTTACCCCTCCGATCGGCGGCGCAGGCCGGCGATCCGCGCCAGCGCGGCGAGCGGCGGCCCGAAGGCCAGGCACCCGCGCAGGAACCCGAGCCCCCATGAGAGGTGCATCGCGGCGAACACGGCCGGCAGGCCGGCGGCGTCGCGCACAGAATGCTCACGCGCGACGCGCGCGCTCGTGCCGAGCACCGCGGCGGCCCAGGCGCCGAGCGCCACCTGCGCTGCGATCCGGATCGGGCGCGGTGCGATCACCGCGGCCACCACGGCCAGCACGAGGGCGGGCGGGAAGATCGCCGAGCGGCGCATGCTGCTCGGGTGGTAGCGGCTGGTCTTCGCGCGGTAGAAGCCGTAGCGCCAGTACTGCTTGGTGAGCTTCTTCAGCGAGTCGCGGGGCACGTACAGCGCACCGAGCTCGGGCATGCAGACGATGCGCGAGCCGCGCTCGAAGAACCGGGCGGCCAGCTCGGAGTCCTGGTTGACCGGCCAGCCGTCGTCCCAGCCGCCGTACTCGTCGAGGGTGGAGCGCTTCCACACGCCCGTGAACACCCCGGTGTCGATGTCCTTCTCCTCCTCCGCGGCCCACTTGGCCGAGCCGCCGGCGCCGAGCCAGGAGGTGAGCGCGATCGCGACGCGCCGTGACCACGGGCCGATGCCGTGGGGGATCTGGGGGCCGGTGACCCACTCCACCCCGTCGTCGCGCTGCAGGCGCTCGATGCCCTTGGCGACGTACTCAGGCGGATACTCGGTGTGCGCGTCCATCCGCACGACGTAGTCGCCGCGCGCGTTCTCGAGCCCGATGTTGAGGCCGAACGTGGTCCGCTGCTGCGGGTTGTCCAACACGCGGATGCGGTGGTCGGCGGCCGACATCTCCTCCAGGATCGCCTTCGTGGCGTCCTCGGAGCGGCCGTCCATGAACAGGAACTCGATCTCTCCCTCGTAGCGCTGGCCGAGCATGGCGGCGACGCTCTCGCGGATGTGGCGCTCCTCGTTGAGGACCGGCACGAGCACGCTCACGTCGACCTTGCCGTTGGTGTGGCTGGGATCGTGCGACATCAGACGCCCATATATATCGGGAGGGCTACGCCCTCACCTGAATACGGAATCGAGCCGGTTCCCGCGATCGCCTACCCCGATCGAACCGAAGGGGTTGACCGGCATGTCGGGCGGCCGCTTCAGCGAGAACCCGACGGACTTCTCGCCGGAGCTCACGAGGCGAGCGCGGATGCTGCCCGTGCGCGGCCCCCTGATCCGCTTGCGGAACACGCCGTTCGCGCCGACGCGCAGCGTCGTCAGCTTGCGCCACTTGCCCTTCCGCGAGCGCTCGATCGCGACCTTGCCGGGGCCGCCGTCCGGCGTCCTGCCCCAGACGCGCACGTGCCTCTTGCCCGAGCGGAACGCCACGAAGGGAAACCTGAACGCCTTCAGCGACGAGGACTTCGGGGTGTCGCAGGCGATCCCGTCGGTACATCGGAACCACAGGCCGGACTGGACCGGCCCCTCCGGAGGCCCGTCGCGCAACCGGTACCAGGTGACGAGGCTGACGCCGGAGTACCACATCCGGTAGAGCGCCTCCGACACCCAGCGCGCGTGCAGCTTCAGCGGCACACCCTTCGGATCGGAGGGAGCCGAGTCCCACCCGAACTCCGTCACCCAGAACCGGATCGGCTGGGAGGACGCGAACCTCTTCTCCTTGATCGCCGCATTCAGGGCGCGCTTCATCTTCAGCATGTCACCGAGCGAGATCGCTTCGCGGTTGGAGGCGCGGTGCGTCGGGCCGCCGGACGTGTAGGGGTGGTGGCTCCACACGTCGGCGGCCAGGGGCGGCCCGCAGTTGGGCACGGTCTTCAGCTGCTCGTTCAGGCACAGCACGTCGCGCATGAACCGGTACGGCCCGATGGACACGGCGCTCGCGCGGTTGACCACGAACGGGAACTGCGCACCGGCGATCACGACGTTGTCGGCATGCACGCCATGGACGCCGGCGGAGAAGCTGTTCACCATGGCCCGGTAGAGAGTGGGGGTGTAGGGCTGGCCGTTCACGAACGGCGGAGACAGGAAAAAGCTCGCATTGGGCTCGTTCCAGGCCTCGAACAGCCGCACGCGCGGCAGCCCGGGCACGGTGCCGCTGTAGCGCCGCGCGATCGCGGTGCCGAAGGCGCCGTACTCGGCCGGGTTGGGATCCCTGGTCGATACGGGGCCGTCCGTGCCCCGCTCGGCCCACAGCGGCGCCTGCTCGGACGTGATCAGCGGCTCCAGCCCGCGCGCGACCGCCTCCCGCACCTGATCGTCGTACGGGCTCCAGTCATAGCGCGGGTCATCGGGGTTCGCCGGGTCGAAGTCGGCCGGCCTGACGTCCGGCGCGATCCGGCGCCAGGGAAAGACCAGCTTGACCGTGCGCGCTCCGGCCGCCCGCACGCGGTCGAGGTGCGTGGCGGTGTAGTCGAAGTCCTGGATCGCGGTCGCCAGCGGCCGCTCGGCCGCGCCGGCCGGGCCGGGAGCGGCGAGCAGCGCCGCCACGAGGGTGGCGGCGACGAGCAGCGCTGGGCGCCGCGCTCGTGTGAGGTGTGGCAGGCTTCATCTGGCGGAGGACTTGGACGTGCGGTCCCGGAGAGCCTCGAAGAGCTGAGACCTGCGGTTCAGGCGCTCGGCCTGTCGCAGGCTCCGGCGTCCCCTCCGTATGAAACCAGCCTTCGTCTGCACGCGTGCCGCCACCAGCCAGGTGCTCCAGTCGGAGCGATCGCGCTCGAGCGCATCCTCGATGTGGCGGTTCGCCTCGCCGAGATTGCCCTGCTGCTCCTCGAGCAGCGCAAGCTGGAGGTACGGCGAGGACGCCCAGGGCTCCACGGCGCGCGCGTCGTCGGCCGCCTCGATCGCCCCCGCGGCGTCGCCTCGGGCGGCGGCCGCCTGGCTTTCCTCGAGCCGGTTCTGGGCGAGCATCGGCACGGCCACGAAGAGGATCGCCGCGAGCGCAACGCCCACGCCCGCAGTCCTGCGAGCACGCCCGACTGGGCCGCGACTGCGGACTGCCGACTGCCGACCGCCGACTGCCGACTGCCGACCGCTGACGTCACGGCGCGGTCGCGCGCCCCACCAGGATCCCGAGCGCCACCATGGCCACCAGGCCGACGATGCTCAGCTCCCACATCCAGTCGATGCCGGCCGCCACCACGAACGCCGCCAGCACGCCGGCCATCGCCGCCACCAGCGGCCGGTCGGATCCGAGGCGGCCCATGCGGGCGATCCCCGCCACGAAGGCGGTGCCGAATGCGATCACGAGCAGCAACAACCCCACCAGTCCCAGCTCGGCGAGCGTCTCGAGCCACAGCGAGTGCGCGTCGCGCACGAACAGCGGCAGCGAGGCATGCTCCATCCACCAGGATTGGTAGGAGCCCGCGCCGCGGCCGAGCGCGGGCTTGGTCTCCCACTCGTCGACCGCCGACGTCCACAGCTGCCACCGGCCGCTGCCGGTCGAGCTGATCAGGTGCGAGCGGGTGAAGTCGCCCTCGACCAGCCCCACGTCGGGGCCGGACGGCTTCTTGAAGGTCTCGAACTTGTCCACCGGGTCGTACGCGGCCACGCCCACCGCGAGCACCGCGACCGCCCCGAGCGCGAGCCCGGCCTTGGCCGCCAGGGGCAGCTTCAGCCGCAGCTCCCAACGTGCGAACCGGCACCAGGCCCAGTACACGGCCGCGCAGGCGAGGCCGAGCACGACCATCAAGCAGCGCCGCGCTCTCGCCCTCGCTCGATGCCTGCGCCGAGCCCAGCGGGCCGTTCACGAGCGCGTCGCGGGCCAGCATGCCCTTGATCGCCAGCGCCGCGCCCGCGCCCGCGATCGCGGTCGCGACGATCGCCGAGGGCCGGCGCGAGGTGAGCGCGCAGAAGACGACCACGCCGACGGCGGCCGTCACGTACCCGCCCCGCGACGAGGTCAGGTAGATCGCGCTCGCCATCGCGGGGACCGGCACCAGCGCGAGCGCCCGCAGCACGGCCGGCCGCTGCGCGACGGCCGCCCGCAGCAGCAGCGGGAAGGCCAGCCCGGCCAGGATCGCGAGGCCGTTCCAGTAGTTGACCGGGTAGTGGAGGCGGGAGCGGACCGGGAAGAAGGACGGCGGGGCGCCCGGCCCGATGTCGCCCCAGAAGAGGCGGCTGGCGAGCGCGAGCAGGATCACGGCGACGATGCCGAGCGCGATGCCGTCCGCGACCGAGGCCGCGGTGCGCCGGGTGACGGCCAGCGCCACCAGCACGAGGACCCCGAGGTACATCAGCACGCGCGTGAACTCGAGAAACGCCTTCTCGTCGGAGGCGGCCCAGCCGACCGAGAGCAGCGTCAGCAGGGCGAACGCCGCCAGCGCACCGGCCGCCACGAACGCCGCGCGCGGCGTGCGCCCCAGCGGCGGCCAGGCCTTCAGCGCGATGCCGATCGCGACCGCCCACCAGGCGGCGATCGCAACGGCCGAGCGGTCCGTCAGCTGGTAGGTGCCGTCGTTGAAGCCGAGCAGGAAGGTGATGCCGGCGACGGCCAGCGTGATCGCCGCCGCCCAGGCGACGGTTGCGCGGCCACGCGCGGCGGGCGCGGGCGCGGAAGGCGAACCGTGCGAGCCGTTCCGCCGCTCCACCGCCGTATGCGGCTCAGGAGCTGTTGCTGTCCTTGTGGCGCCGATAGGTGACCGCTCCCACCATCAGCCCCGTGATCGCGAGCAGCGCGAGCAGGAGCCACAGCAGGTCCTCGCCCCCCTCGCTCACGGCTTGCACCGAGGCCGAGGGAATGGCGGTGGTGTTGCGGGAGTCGCGTCGATTCCCATTTTTCTTATCGGCGCTGCCACTCGTTCCCTGAGGCGCCCCGAAGTCACTCGACGTCGCGATGGCCTCGAGCCTGGAGGCGTCCGCGCCGCCCTGGCGCGCAGCTTCGCGGCGACAGACGGCCGCAGCGGGGTCTTCCCGCGCCGGCGGTCGTCCGTGGCACTCGGCCCGCTCGTGGTCGGAAGCGTCTCGACGTACTGGTCGGAGGCCGAGAAGTCCTGCGGCGACTCCGCCGCGGCGGCCACGGGGAAGGCGAGGAAGACGGCCACGAGAGCCGCCACGATCGTGCGCACGGCAGGGATGCTCAGTCCTCCCGCCAGCGCAGGAGCGAGCCGACCGTCATCACAGCGATCTTCATGTCGAGCCATAGGGACCAGTTCTCGATGTAGTAGTTGTCCCATTCCACCCGGTCGGCAAGTGAGGTGTTGCCGCGCAGGCCGTGTACCTGGGCCCAGCCCGTGATACCCGACTTGACCCGGTGGCGATCCCCGTAGCGGTGGACGGCCTCCTCGAAGAGGCGTACGAACGTGCCCAGCTCCGGCCGGGGGCCGATCAGGGACATGTCGCCCCGGAAGACGTTGATCAGCTGCGGAAGCTCGTCCAGCGAGTAGCGGCGCAGAATCCGGCCGATCGGGGTGCGCCGGTCCTCCCCGGCGGTCTCGACGCCGACGGCGTCGGTCTCGGTCTCCGTCTCGGTCTGGGTGGCCGTGGCGACGCTGCCGTGACCATTGCGTTCCATTGCTTCCGTTGCCGTTCACCAGAGACTCCGGTGCCATTCCCGTTGCCATTGCCGTTCCCGTGGGGCTTGGGATCCGCCAGCAGCGAGTCGCCTTCCTCGAGCGTCTCGAAGACCCAGTGCCCGTGGTTGTGCCCGGAGGACTCCGGGCTGCCCTTCATCGTGCGGAACTTGAGCATGTCGAACTCCTGCCCGTCCAGCCCGATGCGGCGCTGGCGGAAGAAGATCGGGCGGCCCGAGGTGATCAGCACAGCCGCGGTGAGCGTCAGCAGGATCGGGGAGATGATCAGGATCCCGATGCCCGCGACGACGCGGTCGAGCGCGTACTTGACCAGGAACTGCCAGCCCTTCGGGTCGATCGGGCGCATCTCCAGCAGCGGCAGGCCGCCGAGGTGCTCGACCGTCACGCGCTCGACCGACACCTCGAACAGGCGCGGCACGAGCGAGGCCGACACGCCCAGCTCGCGACAGCGGCGAACCATGTTCAGCATCACCGCGTGCGGGGCCGTCGAGAAGGTGAAGATCACGTGCTCGACGTCGTTCTCCTCGAGGATGCGCTCCAGGTCCCAGCTCGCTCCGAGCACGGGAAGAGTGGTTGCGCGGCCCTCGATGACGAGCGGGTCGTTGTCCAGGAACCCGACCGGCTGGAGGCCGAACTCGGGACGTTCGGTCAGGCGGCGGGCCACCAGGTGGCCGACCTTGCCGGCGCCCACGATCAGCGTCCGGCGGCCCTCGCCGCGGGCGATCGCCCTTGTGCGAGAGATGAAGAGGCCCGTGCGGCCGGCCGAGAGGAACAGCGTCGCCAGGATCCAGGCCTGGACGGTCTGGCCGGAAGTGTGCGGGTCGTCGACGAGGATGATTGCGAACGTGATGACCGCCATCGTGGCCACGGCGGTCGCCGATACGACCTGGCGGATCTCGTCCAGGAGGTGGGAACGAAGGCGCTGGCTGTACATGCCCCGGGCTCCGAGCATCGCAAGCACCAGCCCCGCAAAGATGAAGATCCAGGTGATGGGCGGCTTCGGGTAGCCGGCGAGGTGCGAGGCCACCTGGGTCGCCCCGCCCGCCAGGACGAGCATGGCAACGTCGACGAGCAGCGGCCGAGCCATCCGCGCGCGGCTCTTCCACTCGAGGCGTGCGGCGTGCGCGACAGGATTGCGGAGCTTCGCTGCCGCTTTGTACGCCGAGCTTTCCTTGCTGAATAGGTCGCTGCGTCCCATGAGAACCCTACGAACTCCATTCCTTCAAACGTGGGGCGCGCCTGAAACTTGCTGAATTCCGTTTCGCCAAAGTCTTCTTTGTCCCGGCTCAGCCGCCGGGCTCCCGGTTGGGTGCTAGGGGGTGGGGCGGGTGCCCTGGTCGGATCTTCTTTCCTGACCAACGAGTCACCTCAGCGTGCGCAGGAGGGAGACTCCTTCGCAGGCGTTGGGCCAAGACTCGATTGGGCAGGACGCAAATCCTTGCCGTTCCCGCGGCGCGGACATCGATGTCCACTTCGCGGGCGGTAAAGCGATTCTAGGGAAAGGGTCTTTCGCTTTCGCGCTTTTCTTCACGTCCTATTGATCGGCGGGCGCCGACCGTTCCTGAAACCCCGGTCCGGCCCGCCTGATGCGGTCTAGCGACCGATTTCTTCGCTTGCCGCGGTGAGGTGACGGGGAGCGCCGTAGGGAGCCAGCGCCTCCGGAAGGATCACACCGCCGTCGGGCGTCTGATGGTTCTCCATGATCGCGATGATCGTGCGACCGACCGCGACGGCCGTCCCGTTCAGCGTGTGGACCGGGCGTGGCGAGCCTCCGCCGGCCGGCCGGAAGCGCGCGCGCAGGCGGCGCGCCTGGTAGTCGGTGGTGTTCGAGCAGGACGTCAGCTCGCGATACCGGGCCTGGCCCGGAAGCCAGGCCTCGCAGTCGTACTTCTTTGCCGCGGAGGCGCCGAGGTCGCCCGCCGCGACGTTCACCACCCGGTACGGGATCTCGAGGTCGCCCAGGATCTCCTCCTCGATCGCCAGCAGGCGCTCGTGCTCGTCGCCGGAGTCCTCCGGCCGGACGAACGAGAACATCTCGACCTTGTCGAACTGGTGGACCCTGAAGATGCCGCGGGTGTCACGCCCCGCCGCCCCGGCCTCGCGCCGGAAGCACGTGGAGAAGCCCGCGTAGCGGATCGGCAGCGCGTCCTCGGCCATGAGGTCCGTCCGCATGGAGGGCCGCCAGGCTGACCTCGGAGGTGCCCGCCAGGTAGAGGTCGTCGCCGGCTGATCTCGTAGATCTGAGCCCGGTCGGTGGGCAGGAACCCGGTCCAGAAGAGCGGCTCCTCGCGAACCAGCACCGGCGGAACCACCGGCAGGAACCCGTGCGGGGAGAGCTTGGCCAACGCGTATTGCACCAGCGCCAGCTCGAGGCGGACGAGGTCGCCCTTCAGGTAGGCGAACCGGGAGCCGGCGGCCTGCGCCGCACTCTCCATGTCGATCAGCCCCAGCCGCGTCCCGATCTCCAGGTGGTCCTGTGGCTCGAAGCCGAGCTCGGGCGGGTCCCCCACCACCCGCATGACCATCGGCGTCCTCCTCGCTGTCCCCGTCGGGCGCGGTCGGGTCGGGAAGGTTCGGGAGCGTGGCCAGCAGCTCCTGGATCCGCTCCTCGACCTGGGCCAGCTCCTGCTCGAGCGCCTTGATCTCGGTCGCTCAGCCCCGCAGACGTGCCCATCGCGTCCTGCGCGTCAGCGCCCTCGCGCTTTGCGCGGGCGACCTCCTCGGAGACCTGCTTCTTCCGTGCGCGGCGTTCCTCGATCTGGGGCAGCAGCTCGCGGCGCTTCCGGTCCAGCTCGAGCAACTCGTCGACGGCTGCCCCGGCGCCGCGTCGCTCGAGCGCCGCCTTCACGCCCTCCGGGTCGCTGCGGATCAGCTTCAGGTCGAGCGTGGTGCCGGCCTACTTCTGCCCGGAGTTGCCGGTCGATCCGGTCGCGCCGGTGCTGCCGGTCGATCCGGTCGATCCGGATTTGTTCGTGCCGGTCGCCCCGGAGGACAGGCCCGGTGGCTCCGTCGCGTCGCTTCCGGCGTGCTCGGCGACGAACTCAGCGACGGCCTCCGCGTCCTCGCCGACGACGATGTTCTGAGGCATGATCGCGCCCGAGAACCCGCCGTTGCGGATCGCGAAGAGCACCTGGTCCTTGGTTTCCCGGCGGGCGTTGAGGTTCGGCCCAGCCGACGCGCTGCTCAGGATTGCTGCCCTCGGTCCCCGCCGCCGCGAGGGTGTGGCAGCCACCACAGCGGTCTGCGAAGAGCTCGGCGCCGCGGCTGTCGACCTCGCGCCCTTCCCCGCAGCCGGCCGCCACCGCGGCGAGGGCCGCGATCGCGATGATCAGTGCCGTGCGGGGGGCCCGGTTCACGAGGCGGCATATTAATCGGCGGGCGCGAGGGGAACCCGGCCGCAGGGCGAATCAGTGTTCCGTCCGGCGCCGGTCGGGCAGGAAGGACTCTGTCGAGCTCTACCTGCCTCGGGCGCAACGCCCCGATCATCCGGTGGCGGCGCCCGCACCAGACGGCGGCGAATGGGCCGGTGCCGGACGGCTTTAAGGCCCATCGCGTAGGGACCGTGCACTATCGGGATAGGTCCTCACGTCCCTGACGGGTAGATTCGCGCCCCATGTCCCCCGTCGTCGACGGATCCGCCTTCCGGGACGCGTGCAGCCGCTTCGCGACCGGCGTGTGCGTCGTCACCTCGAGTCGGGGCCGACGGGCCGTCCGGAATGACGGCCAACGCGGTCACCTCCCTCTCGCTGGAGCCCCCGCTGATGATCGTCTGCTTCGCCCGAACCGCCCGGACGCTGGCGGCCGTGCAGCACTCCGGCCGCTTCGGCGTGCATTTCCTCTCCCACGACCAGGAGGACATGGCGGCCCGGTTCGCGTCGAAGCATGCCGGAGGCCGCGAAATTCGAGGGCCTCGATTGGTCGGAGCGCGACGGCGTGCCCGCGCTGGACGGGTGCCTGGCGGGAATGGCATGCGCCGTGCGGGACCTGCGTCCCGGGGGCGATCACCTGGTCGGCATCGGCGAAGTCACGAGCCTTTGGACGCAGGAAGGTGATCCGCTCGTCTTCTACCGCGGCGACTACTGGGCGCTGTCGGAGCGCCAGGAGCGCCGCCCGAGGTGGATGAGGCGCTCGAGGGGCCGTAGCGCCGGTCCGAGTCGGAGTCTGCAGTCGGCAGAAATGGGCTCGGCAGCGACTGCCGACCGCCGACCGCCGACTCCTAGAACAGACCGCCGCTGACCTGCGCCGCGCGGAGCGCGAACGCGACGATCAGCAGACAGGCGATCGTCATGATCCCCATCTCGCGGCGCACGATCCGCAGCGCGATCGCCGCGTTGCTCGTCCGCGGGCAGCGTCTCGAACTCGACGTCCTCCGGCAGCTCGCGCTGTGCCGCGCCCGCCCGCATGCCCTCCGCGAACAGGTTCACCAGCAGCGGAGCGGTCCCGTACATGTAGTGGATTGCGTCGACCGCCTCGCGGCCGGCCACCAGCAGCAGCGCTCCGAGCAGCACCTGCACGATCACCGACACCTGGGCCGCTCGCAGCACGTACCAGAACGAGACCGATGCCCGGTTCGTCAGCCCAGGCCGCCAGCCCCCAGAGGCCGGCCACCAGATTGAGCACCATCATCACGACGCCGGCGACGAGATGGACCTCAGCCAAGGGGCGAAGAGGCCGCTCCGGCAGCCGAGATTGCGACGTAAAGCACTATGTAACACATTGTTACAAGAGTGGTGTATAACACGCTCTGGTGCGGAATTCCGACCCCTCAGGACCGCTCGAGGAGAGGTAAGAGACCGTTGGTCGACAGCTACTTGCCCGTGCTCGTTTTCCTCGCGCTCGGCACGATCCTCGGAGCCGCGTTCGCCACGCTTGAACCGCTTCATCGGCCCGCGGAAACCAAGCGAGGTCAAGTCGGAACCCTACGAGTGCGGCCTCCCGTCGGACGTCCGGCGAGGCTTTCGCTTCGGGATCAGCTTCTACCTGATCGCGATGCTCTTCATCCTGTTCGACGTCGAGGTGATCTTCCTCTATCCAGTGGCGGTGCACCTGAAGGCCGAGGGCGCATTCGTGCTCGGCGAGATCGGAGTCTTCGTGGGGCTGCTGGCGGTCGCCTTCCTATATGTGTGGCGCAGAGGAGCGCTGGAATGGAAGTAAGAAGGAATAAATTGCTCCCCTCGCAGGCTCGGGTCGCCTCTGCTGAGGGCAGCTCGGGTCGCCTCTGCCGAGGCTCGACGGCGACTTCCGCATCCGCCAGCTGCGCGCGCGTGACCTCCTGCGGGGCGACCTTGCCGGGCCCGACCTCGATGCCCACGTGGAGCAGAGCGTGCTCACCACCACCTTGGACCGGGCCGCTCAACTGGGCACGCTCGAACGCGCTCTGGCCGGCGACCTTCGGCCTCGCCTGCTGCGCGATCGAGATGATGTCGATCGTCACCTCGCGCTACGACAGCGCCCGCTTCGGGGCCGAGGTGTTCCGCGCCTCCCCGCGGCAGGCCGACATGCTGATCCTGTCCGGGCGCGTGTCGATCAAGATGGCGCCGGTCCTGCGCCGCATCTACGACCAGATGCTGGAGCCGAAGTGGGTGATCGCGATGGGTGCCTGCGCCTCCAGCGCCGGCGTGTTCAACAACTATGCCCTGGTCGCGGGCGCCGACAAGTTCCTGCCCGTGGACGTCCACGTGCCGGGCTGCCCGCCCCGGCCGGAATCGCTGATCCACGGCATCCTGAAGCTCCAGCGCCAGGTTCAGGGGCACCCCGACCAGGGGTGGCGCACGCGCTATCAGGCGGAGGGCACGGAGGAGCTCGGAGAACCGGCCGTCCCGCACGGAGCCTAGATGACCGATTCCGCGACCATCTGAGCCCGATGCCCGACGCCACCGGACTGGAGTTGATCGCTCACGACCTGCGCGAGCAGGTGCCCGGCACGGTCACCGGACACCGAGCACTACCGCGGCATCGCAACGCTGATCGTCGACCCCGAGCGGGTGCTCGAGGCGCTCGCCTGGCTGCGCGACACGCCGAACCAGGCGCTACGGCTTCCTCGCCAGCCTGCACGCCAACGACTACCTGCCGGCCGACTCCGCGCTTCGGCGTGCACTACGAGCTGCTGAACATGGACCGCGTCGAGCGCCTGCACGTGAAGGCGCTGCTCGACGAGCCGGCCGGAGGCGGCCTGCCCGAGCTCGACTCCTGCGTGGAGCTGTTCCCGACGGCGGACTTCCAGGAGCGCGAGGCGTACGACATGTTCGGCATCCGCTTCCGCGGCCACCCCGACCTGCGCCGCATCCTGATGCCGGAGGAGTACGAGGGCTGGCCGCAGCGCCGCGACTTCCCGATGGGCGGCGAGCCGGTCCTCTTCACGCACAACGAGCCGCAGACACCGCGGTGGTACGAGTGACCCACGAGCCGCGTGACGAGAGCGTGCGAGAGCTGGCCGCCGGGGTGGTCCGTCGAGCCCGAGGCGCCGACGGCGCCCGGCGGCGCGGACGTCCAGGAAGAGCTGCTGACGATCAACTTCGGGCCGCACCACCCCGCCACGCACGGGGTGCTGAGGTTGCTCGTGACCCTGCGCGGCGAGGAGGTGCTCGGAGCACACCCGTACGTCGGCTATGTCCACACCGGCATCGAGAAGAGCTGCGAGGACAAGTCGTACTGGAAGGTGATCCCGCTGGTCGAGCGGATGGACTACCTCGCCTACTACTTCAACGCGATGGCGTTCTGCATGGCCGTCGAGCGCTGCTCGACGAGGAGGTGCCGGCACGCGCGCAGTACCTGCGGGTGATCCACTGCGAGCTGAACCGCATCCACTCGCATCTCGTGTGGCTGGGCACGTCGGCGCTCGACCTCGGCGCGATCTCGATCTTCTGGTACTGCTTCCGCGAGCGCGACAAGGTCCTCGACCTGTTCGAGTACTCCTCCGGCCAGCGCATGCATACGCGCTACGTGCAGGTCGGCGGGGTCGCGGAGGACATCCCCGCGGGCTGGGCCGAGAAGGCACTCGCCTTCACGGATGACATGGAGAATCGCGTCGGCCAGTACGAGGCGATCCTGGACCGCAACGAGATCTTCCTGCAGCGGACCAAGGACGTCGGGATCGTCCCTGAGCAGCGGCTGCTCGAGCTGGGCGTGACCGGTCCGCTGCTGCGCGCCGCCGGCAATCCGTGGGACCTGCGCAAGGCGGACCCTTACTCGTCGTACGACCACTTCGACTTCGCGATCCCGGTCGGCACCGTCGGCGACTGCTATGACCGCTACCGGGTGCGGGTCGCCGAGATCCGCGAGTCGTGCGCCATCATCCGGCAGGCGATCGAGGGCCTGCCCGAGGGGCCCGTACATCACGACCGAACCGCAAGGTTGCCCTGCCGCCGCGGCACGAGCTCGCGACGTCGATGGAGGCGCTGATCCACCACTTCAAGCTCGTCACCGAGGGCTTCCGCGTGCCGCCCGGGAGAGGCCTACGTGCCGATCGAGGGCCCGCGCGGCGAGCTCGGGCTGCTTCGTGGTCGCGGACGGCTCCGCGAAGCCGTCGCGCGTGCACATGCGCGATCCCTCGTTCGTGAACCTGCAGGCCCTGCGCGAGATGGTGGTCGGCGGCTACATCGCGGACATGGTCACGAACCTCGCGATGCTCGATCCGATCCTCGGGCGGCATCGACCGATGAGCAAGTTCGACCACCTGCGCGGCACCCCCGGCTCGCGCGACCGCCTCGCCGCCCAGGTCTGGGAGGGCGCGCGGGTGGAGGCCGGTCCCGCCGAGGTGCCCGAGCCCGCGGACGTCCAGGTGCCGGACGGCGCTGCGCGCGACGATCGAGCATCACATGTCGCTGTACCCGGACTCCCGCTCGGCGGTCCTCCCGGCGTTGGCCGCTGCACAGGAGGAGCACGGCTGGCTGTCCCCCGAGGCGATGGAGCAGGTGGCGGCGGTGATGCGCGTGACGCCGGCCTACCTCGAGTCGGTCGCGAGCTTCTACGACATGTTCGAGCTGCACCCGGTGGGCCGCCACACGATCTACGTGTGCACGAACCTCTCCTGCCAGCTGCGTGGCGCGCGCGACGTGCTCGACGCGATGTCGCGAGGCGACCGGCGCCCCGGTCGGTGGCTCGAGCACGGACGGAGAGTTCCACCTGCGTGCGTTCGAATGCCTGGGAGCCTGCGACCTCGCCCCGATGGCGTCCATCGAGGGCCACTACCGCGGACCGCTCGACGCCGAGGACGCCCACACGACTGGCCGCACAACTGCGAGCGGGCGAGTCGCCTGGCGACGTCCTGCCGGAGAAGCGTCTACCAGAAGCCGAACCCATCGCCGACCAGCCGACGACACCGTCGGAGGCGGGATGTGATGACCGGCATCCTGCTCCAGCACGCGCAGGTGCCGGACCTGAACCGCATCGGCACGTATGAGCGGCTCGGCGGCTATCGCGGCCTGCGCAGGGCGCTGACCGAGATGACGCCGGACCAGGTCGTCAGAGGAGCTCGAGGCATCCGGCCTGCGTGGCCGCGGCGGCGCCGGCTTCTCGATGGGCAAGAAGGCGAGCTTCCTGCCCCACGGCGACATCGACAAGTACCTGTGCTGCAACGCGGACGAGTCCGAGCCGGGCACTTTCAAGGACCGCGAGTTGATGCACCGCAATCCGCACCAGCTGATCGAGGGGGTGCTGATCGGCGCCTACGCCGCCGGCGCCAACCATGCCTTCATCTACATCCGGGGCGAGTACGAGGAGCAGGCCGACATCCTCGACGCCGCCCTCACCGAGGCGTATGCCCGCGGGTACGTGGGCGACGGGATCCTGAAGTCGGAGTTCTCCTGCAGCCTCGTCGTGCACCGCGGCGCCGGGGCATACATCTGCGGCGAGGAGACGGCGCTGCTCGACTCGCTCGAGGGCAAGCGGGGCAACCCCCGCCTGAAGCCCCCGTTCCCGGCCAATCAGGGTCTCTACCAGGGCCCCACGCTGATCAACAACGTGGAGACGCTGTGCAACGTCCCGCACATCGTCGTGAACGGCGCTGATTGGTTCAAGCAGTTCGGGACCGAGCGCTCGCCTGGCACGAAGGTCGTCTCGGTCTCCGGGAACGTGCAGCGCCCAGGCAACTACGAGATCGAGCTGGGCATCCCCGCGCGGGACATCATCTGCGGCCTGGCGGGCGGGCCGCCGCAGGGCCGGCGCGTGAAGGCCTGGTTCCCGGGCGGCTCGTCGGCTCCCGTCCTGACAGAGGAGCACCTCGACCTGCCCTACGACTTCGAGCACATGGCCGAGGCGGGGTCGATGCTTGGCTCCGGCGCGATCATCGTGGTCGACGACTCCGTTCCGATCGTGTCCATCGCCCTGCGCCTGGCGGAGTTCTACCGCCACGAGTCGTGCGGGAAGTGCGTCCCCTGCCGGGAGGGCACGAACTGGACCGTGAAGATGCTGGAGCGCATCGACCGCGGCGAGGCGACTCCGATGGACCTCGACGTGATGGCGGACGTGCAGCACAACATCATCGGCAACTGCCTCTGCGTGCTGGGCGACTCGATGGCGATGCCGGTCGGGTCGATGATCAAGCACTTCAGGGGCGAGTTCGAGGAACACATCGAAGAAGCGGCCAGTCAGGCAGTTCGGCAGTTCGCAGTTCGCAGGAAGAACTCGCCGCTCTCCATCTCGGGAGACGCCGCGTAGTGCCCAACCGCGACTGGATCACCTTTTCGATCGACGGCCGCGAGGTGCGCGCGCCCGAGGGCGAATGGCTCGTCGACGCGGCGAAGCGCGGCGACGTCGAGATCCCGTACTTCTGTTACGAGAAGAAGCTCGGAGCGCCTGTGGGCGCGTGCCGCATGTGCATGGTCGAGGTGGAGGGGATCCCGAAGCTGCAGACCTCCTGCTCCACACCGGTCAAGGACGGGATGGTGGTCCACACCCAGACCGACCGGGTGAAGCACGCGCAGGGTGCGGTCGTCGAGTTCCTGCTCGTGAACCACCCGCTCGACTGCCCGGTGTGCGACAAGGGCGGCGAGTGCCCGCTCCAGGACATCTCCTACGGCTGGGGCCCGGGCCGCAGCCGCTTCGTCGACGAGAAACGGAACTTCCCAAAGCCGATCGCGCTCTCGCCCCTGATCGCGATCGACCGCGAGCGCTGCATCCTCTGTTACCGGTGCGTGCGCTTCTCGCAGGAGGTCACGGAGGACGACCAGCTCGTGTTCCTGGAGCGCGCCGACCACACCTTCGTCGGCACGTTCGACGGGCATCCCTACGTCGCGCCGTTCTCCGGGAACGTGATCGAGCTGTGCCCCGTCGGGGCGCTCACGAACACCGCCTACCGCTTCCGCGCACGGCCGTGGGACATCGAGGGCGCCGGGTCGGTCTGCAACCTCTGCCCGAGCCAGTGCAACGTCGAGTTCACCGTCCGCGACGAGCGCATCGAGCGGGTGCTTGCGCGCGACAACCACGACGTCGACGACGGGTGGCTGTGCGACAAGGGACGCTGGGGCTATCAGTCGATGGCCTCCGAGGAGCGCGTCACGCAGCCGCTGGTACGGGACGGCGGCATGCTCCGGCCCACGACGTGGGAGAAGGCGCTCGACGCGGCGGCCGCGGGGCTGCTCAAGGCGGGATCTGCGTCGTGCGCGCTCGTCGGCGGCTCGGCCACGAACGAGGAGGGCTATCTCGTCCAGCGCATCTTCCGTGACGCGCTCGGCTCGGGCCACGTCGACTCGCGGCCGGGCGGAGGACCGCCGGGGGCCGGCGTCCGGGCGCTCGCGCATCCCGACCTCGCGGCAGCGATCGCGGACATCGACCGCGCCTCCGCTGTCCTGGTGCTGGAGTGCGACCCGCTCGAGGAGGCACCGATCTTCGACCTGCGCCTGCGCAAGGCGGTGCGTCGCTTCGGCGCGCGTATGGTGGTCGCATCCAGCGCCCCGACCGCGCTCGACGGCGGGGCCACCGAGGTGCTGCGCTTTGCGCCCGGTGGCGCCGAGGCGCTGCTGCGCGGGCTCCAGAAGGCGCTGCTCGAAACCGCAGACGGCGCCGAGGGATCGGCGGCAGCGCGCAACGGCGACGGAGCCGCGACAGCCGATACGGCGTCCGGCGAGGACGGCGAAGCCCTTCCCGGGCACGCCGAGCTGGCCGAGTTCCTGGCTTCCAACCAGCTTGACCGCCTCGCGGAACGGGCGGGCGTCGACACGCAGGACCTCGTCGACGTCGCCACCCTGCTGACCGGGGCCGACAACCTGATCGTCGTCTGGGGAGAGCGGCTCGGGTCCGGCGCGCACGGGGCGGGCGCGGTATCCGCGTTGACTGACCTGGCACTCGTGCTCGGCCTGGACGCTGCACCAGGCTCGGGGATGATCGAGATTCCCGCCGGCGCGAACGGCCGTGGCCTCCGCGAGGTCGGATGCCTGCCGGGGATCGGGCCCGGTCTGGTCGATCTTCCCGGCGGGCTCACCGCCGCTCAGGCCAGGGACGCGGCCGGGTCGGAGGACCTGAAGGCGTTCTATCTCATGCATTCGGACCCGCTGCGCGAGCTGCCGGGCCAGGCGGAATGGGACGCGGCCCTCGGTGCCGCTTCTTTCGTCGTGGCGCATGCGCAGTTCCTCGGCGAGTCGGTCGCGCGCCACGCAGACGTCGTCTTCCCGGGCGAGGCCTACGCGGAGAAGGAGGGCACGCTCACGCATCCCGACGGTCGCCTGCAGCGGCTGCGTCCCTCGGTCGGCCGCCCCGGTGCGGTGCGGATGGAATGGCAGGTGCTGCTGGACCTGGCCGCCAGGCTGGGCCTCGCGGCCGAGGTGCCGCTGACGCGCGGGCGCGGTATTCGCGGAGCTGTCACAGGCGGTGCCGTTCTATCGCGGCCTGACCCTCGACGAGATCGGCGGCGACGGCCTCCGGTGGCCGGAGCGGGAGGAGTCTGCGGCAGCCGCCCGGAACACGTTCGGCCCCCTGGGCTTCGCGCCGCCGGACGACCCGCCCGCGCCGCTCGAGCCGGCGGACGGGATCCTGAGGCTCGCGCCCCGCCCGGCGCTGTGGGCGTCGTGGGTCACCGAGCACTCCCCCTCCCTGCGCTTCCTCGCGGCCGATCAGGCGGTGGAGCTGAACCCCCTCGACGCGGAACGCCTGGGCCTGCACACGGGCGACGAGGTCGAGGTGAGCGCAAACGGCGAGTCGATCACGGCCACGGTACGAGTGCGGCGCTCCGTCCCACGCGGCACAGCCTCGATGCTCCTCGGAACGAAGGAGAACAACACCAACCAACTTTCCGACGGAGCACCAACCCTGATCGAAATCGCCGCACGGCGAACTGCGAACGGCGAACTGCCGAACCGCGACCTCGAGCGCATGACCCTCCCCCTTGCCGACACCCAGTTCGTCGAAACAACCGGCGTCTGGATAATCAAGAGCCTCGTAATTTTCGCGTTCGTGCTCACGGTGGTGCCGATGCTCCTGCTGCTCGAGCGCAAGCTGCTGGGACGCTTCCAGAACCGCTACGGCCCCAACCGCGTCGGCCCGTACGGCCTCCTGCAGCCACTCGCGGACGTGCTGAAGCTGATCTCCAAGGAGCAGTTCTATCCAGCCACCGGCGTGCCGGGCCTGATGGCGCTGGCGCCCGCGATCATGATCGTGACCGCACTCGCGTCGATCGCGATCATCCCGTTCGGCAACGTCGAGGAGGGCTTCGGCTCGAAGTTCGGCCTGTACGGGATCGACGTCAACATCGGGATCCTGTACGCGTTCGCGTTCGGCTCGCTCGCCTTCTACGGCCTGATGCTCGGGGGCTGGGCCTCGGGGTCGAAGTACTCGTTCCTCGGCGCGATGCGGTCCGCCGCACAGTTGATCAGCTACGAGGTGTCGCTCGGCCTGAGCCTGATCGGCGTCGTGATGATGGCGGGCTCTCTCTCGCTGGTCGACATCGTGAACGCACAGGACGGCGTCTGGTTCGTGCTGCCCCAGTTCGTCGGCTTCCTGATCTTCACGGTGGCCGGCTTCGCCGAGACCAACCGGCCCCCGTTCGACCTGCCCGAGGCCGACGCCGAGCTGGTCGCCGGTTACAACACCGAGTTCGGCGGGATGCGCTTCGGATCGTTCTTCATGGCCGAGTACATCAACATGCTGGTGATCGCGGGGATCGCCTCGGCGATGTTCTTCGGCGGCTGGATGGGGCCCGGCCCGAGCGGGCTCGATCCGCTCTGGATGGTCCTGAAGATGCTGGCCGTGGTGGTGTTCTTCATCTGGATCAGGGCGACCATGCCCCGGCTCCGGTACGACCAGCTGATGAGCTTCGGCTGGAAGATCCTGCTGCCGCTGGCGACCCTGAACCTGCTGGTGACCGCCGTGCTGGTGGCACTGACATGACCTATCGGCCCGACAAGGACGCGATCGTCGTGCAGCGCGGCCCGGACGCCGGCGGGTTCGGGAGCGTCGTGCGCACGTTCGGGGAGACACTGCGGGGACTGAAGACGACGTTCGGGCGGCTGGTCGAGGGCCCGGTCACGATCCAGTACCCCGAGGAGAAGACACCGGTGTACCCGCGCTTCCGCGGCCGGCACAAGCTGCACCGCTTCGAGGACACCGAGCTCGAGAAGTGCGTCGGCTGCTCGCTGTGCGTGGCGGCGTGTCCCGCCGACTGCATCCGGGTCGTGGCGGCAGAGAACACGCCCGACAATCGCGTGTCGGCGGGCGAGCGCTACGCGGAGGTCTACGAGATCAACATGACCCGCTGCATCTTCTGTGGCTACTGCGAGGTCGCATGCCCGTTCGACGCGATCACCCTCGGGCACGACTACGAGATGTCGGACTACAACAGGTCGGACCTCATCTTCACCAAGGAAATGCTGCTGGCCGACCCGGTGGAACGGACGCCGCTGCGGAGAGAGGGCGAGTAGCACCACCGGCGATGGAAGCCGTCGTTTTCTGGTTCGCTGCCGTGCTCGCCGTTGCCGGCGCCCTCGGCGTCGTGCTCCAGCGCAACCCGTTCTACAGCGTGCTGGCGCTGGTCGTCCACCTGATCGCGCTGGCGGTGCTGTTCCTCCTGCTGCGGGCCGAGTTCCTGGCCGCCGCACAGGTGATCGTCTATGCGGGCGCCGTGATGGTGCTGTACGTGTTCGTGGTCGCGTACGTGGGAGGACTCGAGGATCCGCTCACGGAGCCCACGCCGGCCCTGCGCGTGCTGGCCGTCGTCTTCTCGGGGGCGCTCCTGGTGGAGCTGAGCGTCGCGATCATCGGCTCGGGGCTGAAGGCGCTCGACACCCATGGCGCGGACCTCGAGGCAGGCTTCGGCTCACCATCCCAGATCGGGGAGCTGTTCCTGACCAAGTTCCTGATCGCGTTCGAGCTCGTGTCGGTGCTGCTGCTGATCGCCGCGGTGGGCGCAATCGTCCTCGCCGGCCGTGAACGACGAGGCCGGCCGCTAGATGGACATCGTCTGGTACCTGGTGCTGTCGGCGCTGATCTTCTGCATCGGCGCAGTCGGCGTGCTGACGCGGCGCAGCCCGCTGGTCGTGCTGATCTGCCTCGAGCTGATGCTGAACGCGGGCAATCTCGCGCTGGTCGCGTTTGCGCGCATGACCGGCACGGGGGACGGCCAGATCTTCGCCCTGATCGTGATGATCGTCGCCGCCGCCGAGGTCGTGATCGGGCTCGGTTTGATCGTCGCGATGTACCGCGACAAGCTGCCGATGGACGTCGACGAGATGAGCGAGCTGCGGGGGTAGCGGTCCTTTGAATGCCACCACCTATGCCTGGCTCGTGCTGCTGTTCCCGCTTGCGGGCTCGGTCGTGATCGCGCTCGGCTGGCGCTGGCTCCCCGGCCGCACCGCCGGGTGGATCGGCTCCGCCGCGATCGGGATCGCGTTCCTGAACTCGATCGCGATGCTCCTCCGCCTGCAGGACCGGCCACCCGAGGAGCGGCATCTGATCTCGAGCCTATGGGACTACGTGAACACAGCCGGTGTCGAGGCCAAGGTGCAGGTCTTCGTCGACCCGCTGGCGGTCTTCATGTGCCTGGTCGTGACGGGCGTCAGCTTCCTGATCCACGTCTACTCCGTGACCTACATGGACGGAGACCGTGGCTTCCGGCGCTACTTCAGCTACCTGAACTTCTTCGTCTTCTCGATGCTGCTGCTGGTGCTGGCGGGCAACTTCGTGCTGCTGATCATCGGCTGGGCATTCGTCGGCTTTGCCTCCTACGCGCTGATCAGCTTCTGGTACCGGCGCCGCACGGCCACGTCCGCGGGCATGAAGGCGTTCGTGATCAACGTGATCGGGGACGTCGGCCTGGTCCTCGCCGCGATCCTGATCCAGCGTGACACCGGGCAGCTCGACTATCCCGGCGTGTTCGAGGCGGCGCCGCGCGTGTTCGAGCAGAACGAGTGGATCATCGTGGCGATCTGCCTGCTGATCCTGGTCGGCGCGTTCGCGAAGTCGGCGCAGATCCCGCTGCATACGTGGCTCCCGGACGCGATGGAGGGCCCGACGCCCGTCTCCGCGCTGATCCACGCCGCCACGATGGTGACCGCGGGCGTGTACCTGATCGCGCGCATGCACCCGCTGTTCGAGCTGGCTCCCACGGCGGCCGACATCTCGGCCGCGATCGGCGCGCTGACGATCGTGTTCGCGGCGTCCGTGGCGCTGGTCGTCACCGACCTGAAACGCATCATCGCCTACTCGACGATCAGCCAGATCGGCTACATGATCGTGGCGGTTTCGATCGCCGCCTACGGCGCCGGGATGTTCCACCTCATGACCCACGCCTTCTTCAAGGCGCTGATGTTCATGGCGGCCGGATCGGTGATCGGCGCGATGGCCGGCCGCCAGGACATCGACGGCATGCGCGGCCTGCGGCGCGCGCTCCCGTTCACGTTCTGGACATTCCTGATCGCGGCGCTGGCGCTGGCGGCGTTCCCCGGCTTCTCGGGCTACTTCTCCAAGGACGAGATCCTCGCTTTCGCGGCGGAGCGCGGGGGCGCGTACTGGCTGCTGTACGCCGCCGGGACCCTGGCCGCGCTGATGACCGCGTTCTACGCGTTCCGGATCATGTTCCGGGTCTTCGGGGGCGAGCCGAACGACGAGGCGCGCGAGATCGAGAGCAAGGGCCATCTCCACGCCGATCCGGTCAACCCGATGACCGGCGAGCCGGAGGACACCGACGTCGGGTACCCCGGGCCCGAGCACCACACCGCCGAGCACGAGCGGCCCATGCAATTCGCGATGGTGATCCTCGCCGGGCTGGCCGTGGTCGCCGGCGTGCTGCAGATCCCGGGCGTGACGCACGTCGTCGAGAACTTCCTCCACCCGACGTTCGAGGACTCGCGCTTCGCCGAGACCGACGTGTCGGGCAGCCTGGAGGCACTGGCGCTGATCGTCGGAGGCCTCACAGCACTGGGAGGCATCGGCCTCGCCTGGCTGCTGTACGTGCGCCACCCCGGCTCGACGTTGCGGCTGGCGCGCAGGATGCCGAGGCTGCACGGCTTCCTGGACCACAAGTGGTATTTCGACGAGCTGTACGACCGTGCGATCGTGCGGCCGGCGCTCGCGCTGGGCCGGTTCTCCTCGGACGTGATCGAGCGAGTGGTGATCGGCGGCATGGTGTCCGGCACCGCGCACGCCGTGCGAGCCGGCAACTCGCTGGTGCGCGTGGCGCAGACGGGCCTGCTGCGCAACTACGCGCTGCTGCTCGTGACCGGCGTGACGGCGCTCGCCCTCTACTTCCTGGTGGTGAGCCGCTGATGCTCAGCCTGCTGATCTTCCTGCCGCTGGCGGGCGGGCTGCTCGCGGCGCTGGTGCCGCCGGGACGCGGCGGGCGGACGGCGGGCACCGTGTCGCTCGTGTTCGCGGCCGCCGACGCTCGGGCTCTCCATCGGGCTGCTGATCGACTTCGACTTCGGCGCCCGAGAACCGACGTTCTTCGGGGCGACAGCCGAGGCCGCCCACCAGTGCCCTCGGCCAGCAGCACGTCACCGACACGGTCTGGATCTCGGAGCTCGGCATCCACTACAAGCTCGCGCTCGACGGGCTGAACCTGTTCCTGATCCTGATGACGACACTGCTGTGGGCGGCGGCCACCGCCGGTCACTGCTGCGCGACTGGGAGCGGCCGCGCCTCTACTACCTGATGCTGGCGCTCGGCGAGACCGCCGTGCTGGGTGCCTTCTGCGCGCAGGACCTGGCGCTGTTCGTCCTGTTCTTCGACCTGATGCTGATCCCGTTCTATTTCCTGATCGGCATCTGGGGCGGCGACGACCGCGTGCGCGCGACGACCACGTTCGTGATCTACACGCTGGTCGGCAGCCTGCTGATGCTGGCCGCTGCCGTGGCGACCGGCATCCTCGCGACGCCCGACGGGCAGACCACGTCGTTCGCGCTCTCCGACCTGCTCCAGCGACCGCTGTCCGAGGGCAGCCAGGACTGGATCTTCCTCCTGTTCGCGCTCGCGTTCCTGGTCAAGATGCCCGCTTTCCCGCTGCATGCGTGGATGCCTGGCGCGTACACCAACGCGCCGACCCCGGTGGTAGCACTGCTGTCGGGAGTGCTGGCCAAGGTGGGCGCCTACGGCTTCCTGCGCATCGCCCTGCCGCTGTTCCCGGACGCGGCGGCGCAGTTCCAGGAGCTGCTGCTCGTGATCGCGGTGGCGAGCATCCTGTACGGGTCGGTGATGGCGTTCACGCAGCAGTCGGCGACGCTCGTCGTCGGGTACTCGTCGATCGCGCAGCTCGGGTTCATCACGCTCGGGATCTTCTCGCTGCGAGACGAGGGCGCGCAGGGAGCGGTCCTGCAGATGGTCAACCACGGGCTCGTGGTGGTGCCGCTGTTCTTCATCATCGCGCTGCTCGCCGCGCGCGTCGGCGGGACGGACGACCTGCGGCGCATGGGCGGCCTCGCGATGCGCGCGCCGGTGCTCGCGGCGCTGTTCCTGATCGTCGGGCTCGCGACGCTCGCGATGCCCGGCTCCGCCAACTTCATGGGTGAGTTCCTGATCCTGACCGGCGTGTTCAAGGCCAAGATCGTGTACGCGATCGTGGCCGGTGCCGGAGTCGCGCTGGCGGCGGTCTACATGATCCGCCTGTACCAGCGCTCGATGCACAACCCGCTCCCGGCGGGAGCCAGCTCGCGTGAGATGAGCGTCGCGGACGGCGCGGTGATCGTCCCGATCGTGGCGGTGATCCTGTTCCTCGCCGTGTATCCGCAGTTCGTGCTCGACCGCACCGAGCAGGCGGTCCAGGTGAGCTTGCGCCACGGGGAGGTCCTGGTGATCCGATGAACGGGTTCGACGCTCCGTACATCGACTACGCGGGCATCTCGCCGCTGATCGCGCTCACCGCCGGCACCTGCGTGACTCTGCTGGCCGGCCTGTTCAGGGCGCGCGCCCTCGTGCTGGTCACGGCATTGGCGACCCTTGCCGCGGCGGCGGGCCTGTCCGCGTGGCAGTTCGGCGAGTCGAAGTCGCTCGTGGAGGGGGCGCTGCGCTCCGACGACCTGTCGTTGTCCCTGTCGTTCGTGTTCTACGCTGCGGCCGCGGTCGCCCTGCTGCTGTCGCTCGGCGAGCGCGGAGACCGGCCGTCGGCGCTCGGGGACTACGCCGGCCTGATGCTGACGAGCGTGATGGGAATGGTCGTGCTTGCGAGCTCCATCAACCTCGTGACTCTGTTCGTCGGGATCGAGCTGCTGTCCATTCCCCTGTATGTGATGTGTGCGCTCGACCTGCACCGCCGCACATCGCTCGAGTCTGGCCTGAAGTATCTGGTGATCGGCTCGATCGGCTCCGCCACGCTGCTGTACGGACTCGCGTTCATCTACGGAGCGAGCAGCTCGACGGACTTTGCCGAGATCGCGCGCGCGATCGGCGACGGGGGCATCGCCGGCGACCCGCTGCTGCTGACGGGAATCGCGCTGACCGCGGCGGGCCTCGCCTTCAAGGCCTCGGTCGCCCCGTTCCACCAGTGGACGCCCGACGTCTACCAGGGCGCACCCACGTCGGTGACGGCATTCATGGCGGTCGCGACGAAAACGGCCGCGTTCGCGATCCTGCTGCGGCTGTTCGACGTTGCGCTCCTGCCGGCCAAGGACGACTGGGACGTGGCGCTTGCCGCGCTGGCCGTGGCGACGATCGCGATCGGGAACATCGGCGCGATCGGCCAGGATTCGCTGAAGCGCCTGCTCGCGTATTCGGGGGTCGCGCAGGCGGGCTACATGCTGGCCGGTGTGCTCGTCGCCACGGAGCTTGGCGTGAGGGCCGTCGTCTTCTACCTGTTCGTGTACCTGATCATGAATATGGCCGCGTTCGCGGTGGTCGCCGCGCGGGAGCGCGAGACAGGCCTCGGGGACCACATCGATTCGGTGGCCGGGATCGGCGCGACGCGGCCGGCGCTGGCGTGGCCGCTGACGATCGCGATGCTCGGGCTTGCGGGGTTGCCGGGCACGGCCGGGTTCCTGGGCAAGTTCTTCCTGATCGAGGCGGCGGTCGACGGCGGCTTCACGTGGCTCGGCGTGGCGATCGTGGTCGGGTCGATGCTGTCCCTCGTCTATTACCTGCGCGTGATCGCCGCGATGTGGATGGAGCCGGGGACGGCGGCCATGCCGGCGCTGGCCGGAGGGGCTCCCGAGGCGGATCCCACAGGTTCCCGCTCCCGCTCCACCCTCGTGCCCGTTGCAATCGCGGTGCTCGCGGGCGTTGCGACGGTGGCGTTCGGCATCCTCCCCGGACCGCTGCTGGACCTGGCGTCGGACGCGGGCGCGGCGCTGCTCTAGCTACCCCGCGGCCGGCGGAGGAGCGGCGCGCTTCTGCTCGTCGATCCAGGAGAGGATCGCGCGGGAATGGGTGATTACCGTCCCGTCGGGCAGCTTGAGCGCCGGCAGCTTCGTCGATCCGGTCGCATCGCGCAGCTCGTCACGCGAGCCCTTGCGCAGGAACGGGATCGGATTGCCGTGGGCGGCGATCACCTTGTCGTACTCGATGCCTGCGTCCCGAAGCGCTTCCTGCACCCGGCGGCATGGATGGATCCGCGGGCCGCCGTCATCGCCGTGGCAAACGAACAGGGTCGGATTTTCGGCCATCTCGGTCCTCTCGTCGTGAGGTAGGCAGGGAGCCTATCGAGCAGAAAAACGGGTAGAGGCCGGTTTATGGCACGCGCGGCACTGCTCGTCTTGATCCTGCTCGCCACGCTCGCAGGCTGTGGCAGCGACTCGGACGATTCGAGCTCGAACGAAGCCAACGGCATCGAGTCCAAGTCCCCGCAGCAGATCCTCGAGCAGACGGCGGCGGCGCTCAGGAGCGTGAAGAGCTTTCATATCGAGGGCACGCAGGCCCGCGGCACCGAGACGGTCACGGCCGACGTCGCTGGACCGAAAGAGCTGCGCCTCGACCTGAAGCAGCGAGATGCCAAGGCCCGGATGGTGTTCGTCGACGGCGCGGTCTACATGAACGCCAACGCCGCCTTCTGGAGGAAGGCCGAGGCGGGCCAGGATGCCAAGGAGCTCGACGGACGCTGGCTGAAGGTGCCCGGCGCCGAGGGCGACCTGGAGAAGATCGCGAAGGAGGTCGATCCTGCGAACCTCAGCCGCTGTCTGCTGAGGGACCACGGCACACTGGCATCCGGAGGCACGGGCAAGGTGGCCGGGCAGCCGGCCGTCGTGATCCTCGACAAGGGCGATCGGCCCGGCACCTCCCCGGGCCGGCTCTACGTCGCGGCCACCGGCGAGCCGCTCCCGCTGCGCACGATCGCGACCGGGCCGGAGCGCCCCGGCGGCAAGAAGGACGCGTTGTGCGACAGCGACACGCCGACGCGAGCCGGGGACGAGGTGGTCCTGAGCAGGTTCGACGAACCGCTGGACATCACCGCCCCGCCGGACGCGCTCGATCTCGGCAAGCTCAGCGGCGGCACGCAGAGCTAGCGGCAACCTCGCAGGTTCAGCGCGTAAGCCGGAGCACCTCGGAGGTCGCCGACGCGCTTGCGTGGCCGGGTCGTGGTGCGCCCCCGAGGGAGTAGAGCGTGTGACCGATGCCCGCCGCGGTGCCTCCATGGCGCGGTGTGCGCATTTCTGACATTTCCGACCAGGTTCCGCTGGCGATGTTGTAGGACTCGACGTCGCCGAGCACGGTCGTAGGCCGCTCCCCGCCGATTGCGAAGAGATTGCCATCCGTTAGCGCAGCCGCAAGGCCGCCGCGCGCAGTCGGCATGTCGGCAAGCCGGGCCCATCTGTCGCGGACCGGGTCGTAGCGCTCGAGCGCCGCAGTGTTCTTGTCGGGCGACAACGCCCGTCCACCGACGGCGTATACGAATCGCCCATCCGACGCCGCCGCGAGGTGCTCGCGCGGAGTCGGGATCGCATCCGTCACAGTCCATCGCTCGCCGTCGAACACCTCGGTCGTGTCGATCAGACTGCGGCCCGTCTGGCCGCCCACCACCACTATCCGGTTGCCGACGACTGCGGCTGCGCCTGCCGCACGCGGCTGGTTGAGGGAAGGCAGGGGCACCCACTCGCCATCCCGCAGCGCGTAGACCCGAGCGGAGATCTCCCCACGCAGGATCCGACCGTTTCGGTTCCCAGCCGCCCATTACGACGAGCTCGCCCTTGTACGTGACCACCATCTCGTGGTGCAGCCGGACGGGCAGATCTGGACCGACCTTCCAGCCGTTGACGACGGGATCGAAGCCCTCGACCCGCCGTGACCCGATCGAGCCGCCCCCCAGGCCACCGACCACCCAGATCGTGCCGTCCACCACAGTGCTGCCCATGTTCTGCCGAGGCGTCGGCATCGGGGGCAGCGGGCGCCACGGGGAAGCCGCCTTCAATCGAGCCGAGGGGATTGCGCCGGCCCGGTCGGTTTCCGGCTGATCGGATCCGGACCCGGCGATGAGCACGATCGCTGCGACGGCAGCCAGTGCAGCCAGTAAGCCGCCGAGCCCGTAGAGCGCGCGCCGGCTCGGTCGCCAGGGCTCGCGGCGGTCGCCCGCTGTCGACGGCGCTCGATTGCTCGTGGCAGGCGGCGCGGCGACTCGCTGTGGCGCGGGAACTACCTCGCCCCGTGCCGCGCCGACGGCAGCACGGCCGAGCTCGCCCGCGGACTCGAAGCGGTTCGCCGGGTCCTTCGACATCGCCCGTTGCACGACTTCGTCGAGCGCCGCCGGCGCGCCGGGATCGACCTCGCGCAGAGACGGCGGTGGGGCATAGACGTGGGCCCACAGTGTCGCGAGGTCGTTCTCGCGCTTGTAAGGGGCCCGGCCGCTGAGGGCTTCGAACAGGACGCAGCCAAGCGAGTACACGTCGGTTGCCGGCGTTACGGAAGTGCCCTCGATCTGCTCCGGCGCCGTGTAGTCGACCGTGCCCATCCATTGGCCGGTCTTGGTGAGGCTGCTGATCGAACTCGCGTGCTTCGTGAGCCCGAAGTCCGTCAGGTAGACGTGGTCCTGACCAGTGATCAGGATGTTCGCCGGCTTGATGTCGCGATGGATCAGGTCACGCTCATGCGCGGCGTCGAGAGCGCTCCCGACCTGGGACACGAGGTGTGCGGCGCGCCCGGGCTCCAGCGGCCCGCCATCGATCTCATCGCGGAGATTCGTCCCCTCGACCCATCGCATTGCGATGAAGAGAATGCCGTCCTCCTCGCCCGCCTCGTAGACGGGGATCACGTTCGGGTGGTCGATCGACGCGGCGACCATCCATTCGCGTCTGAACCGCTCGCGGAACGAGGGGTCGCGGGCCAGCGCCGGAGTCACCACCTTCAGCGCCACCATGCGCGTGAGCCGCAGCTGGGTCGCGCGGTAGACGACCCCCATCCCGCCTCGCTGGGCCACCTCTTCGATCCGGTAGCCCGCGAAGTCAGAGCCGATCGTTAGCTCTGCTGTTGTGTGCTGCCCCACAGCTCAGATCCCCCGGTCACTAAAGGCACGTGACGAACCGCGGCGGAATTCCTTCAATGCCGCCCCTACAGGGTACCTTCGGCCCGAAGGGTCTCGAGCGCCGTCTCCTTGCTCTTGAAGATCCTGAGCTGTTGGACGGAGCCGTCCCGCACGGTCCAGACATGCGCGATGTCCCCGACCACCTCCGCCCCGCTGCCCTTGCCGCGTATGGACTGGCGTAAATTCACAACGACCTGATCGCCGGCGTCGACGAATTCCACCGGCTCGAGGCGCAGCGCGTCGAAGGCCTCCATATAGGAGTCGAACAGCTGCTTGATGCCCTCCCTGCCGTACCGCGTCTCCCGGTCGGGAGAGGTCTGGCGGTCGCGGACCTGGAAATCCGGAGCAAGGCGCTCGAGGATGGCTTCGACGCCTCCCTCGTTGAACGCCTCATAGGCACTGCGGAGTCGCTCCACGTCTTCCCAGAACACTCCGCGACACGCTAGCGGCTACGTGCGGCCCGCACCCTGTAACCGGCGATGGCGGCGCATTTCGCCCTGGAGGCGCTCCAGCCGCGCCTCGGTCTCGCGGTCCACATGGCTCATCGCCGCCGCCACCGTGGGATGGACCTGTGCGATCGCATCGAGCATCTCCAGCGCGACGGCGCGGTAGGTCGGGTGGCCCTCGCGACCGGAGCGGAGCTCGATCAGGTGCATCGCCTCGCGGGCGTTCATGTCGAGCACGTACCTGATCCGGTAGGCGAGCGACACGGCGTAGGACGCCTCCTCGACGAGGCCTTCACCACGCAGCCGGTCGTGCTCGCCCTGGCTCACCTCCAGGCCCTCTCGATAGGCGTCGCCGTAGCCGGCGGCCTCGACCTCCTCGGGCACGTCGGCACCGAGGTCGCAGCCGAGTCGCTGCCACTGAGCCGTGAGCAGCCGGTGGCGCTGCAGGTCGCGGAAGGCGCCGTAGTCGGAGACGATCTCGAAGCGGTAGCGCAGCGCCTCGAAGCCGCGGCCGGGCTTGTGCCGGCGGTTCGCGCGCGCGCCCGTCAGGTCCGCGATCAGGCGGGCCCGCTCATCGGGCTCCAGCCGGGCCGCGGCTTCGCGCAGCTCTTCCTCCGGCAGGTCGGACGCCTCGAACAGACACGCCGCGATCAGGTCCTCCTCCGACCCGTCGGCCCGCAACAGCTGCACGGCCGCGGGCTCGTCACCCGCGCGGTCATCCTGTAGGCCGAAGCGCCCGGCGGCCTCGGACGTGCGCGCCCGCAACTGCTCCAGGTACTGGATCCAAGCCCCGCCCCGGTCGGGCATGTCGACCCGCTTCAGGAACGCCGGGATCACCTTCCGCAGCTCCACCAGCGCCATCCCGCCCACCTCGCGCGCCTCGGGCAGCGGCGACGCGAGCAGCCGCATCACGAGCTGCTCGTAGGCCTGTCCCGAGGCGAAGATGCCGACGTGGCTGAGCGACGCGGCGGGCAGCA
This sequence comes from uncultured Solirubrobacterales bacterium, assembly GCA_963731895.1. Lineage (GTDB taxonomy): Bacteria > Actinomycetota > Thermoleophilia > Solirubrobacterales > JBBDJG01 > CAVSXO01. The sequence continues at coordinate 320,164 of CAVSXO010000026.1, read as the reverse complement.
GCCCCCGCATCGCGTCGAGCGCCTTCGCCCTGATCGACCGCTCCCACACCGCCTCGGGCTCGTCGCCGCGCGGATAGGTCTCTCCGCACCATTCGCGCAGACGGGCGAGCCCGGTGGAATAGAGGTCGAAGATCCGCTCCATCGCCTCGTCGTAGGACGGGCCCGAGACGCTCGTCGCGGTAGTAGCGGTAGCGCCCGCCGGGCAGGCGCGCGTCGTAGGCGATGTAGCGGGTGGACTGCTCCAGGTATGCGGCCAACCGCCCGCGCTGCAGGATCTTCGTGAGGATGTTCGACGACCACTCGACCGCCAGGTGCGCGCCGCCCAACTGGGCCACCGAGTCGTCCCCGAACTCGAGGAAGACACGTTCGTACAGCCGCTCCGCGCGCTCGGTGCCGGCCTCGCCGGACACGTCGGCCGGCACCTCCCCGGCGAACTCGTCCAGGTACAGCCGCCGCAGCGTGCCGCCGTAGCGCGAGTAGCGCGCAAAGAGCGCACCCTTCACGACTTCCGGCAGGTTCACGACACAGAACACCGGCAGGTCGAGGTTCGTGAAATGCGGCTCCAGGAGCCGCCGTTCGTCCGCAGTGAACTCTTCGACCGGGTAATCCACGGGGCAGCGATGCTACTCGCCGACCGGTCGGATCTGGCCGAGAGCGCGGTGCGACAGATAAGTCGGCCCCAGGCCGACAAAAGTGTCGCACCGCAGCTGGTGCCGCGACTCATCGCGGCCGGTGCGACAGATAAGTCGCGCTCAGCGCGTCGAATGTGTCGCACCGTGGATGGCGCGACGTTCTCTAGACTCGGCGCGCGGCCACGAAGGAGGAGGACAGATGCCCGACGGAAGCGCCGCCCATCCAGAGCTCGAGGTACTGCTCGGGGACGAGCAGATCTTCGACCCGCCGCCGGAGTTCGCGGCGCAGGCGAACGCCGGCGACCCCTCCATCTATGAGGAGGCGGAGCGCGATCCCGAGGGCTGGTGGGCGAGCTGGGCGGAGAAGCTCGACTGGGCCGAGCCCTGGAACGAGGTCCTCGAGTGGAACGCGCCCTGGGCCAAGTGGTTCGTCGGCGGCAAGCTGAACGTCTCGCACAACTGCCTCGACCGGCACGTCGACGCCGGGATCGGCGACCGCGTCGCCTATTTCTGGGAAGGCGAGGACGGCGAGCGGCGCACGATCACCTACGCGGACCTGCTCGAGATGACGAAGCGGTTCGCCAACGTGCTGAAGGAACTCGGTGTCGAGCGTGACGACCGCGTCGCGATCTACCTGCCGATGGTCCCCGAGGCCGTCGCGGCGATGCTCGCCTGTGCGCGGATCGGGGCGCCCCATTCCGTCGTCTTCGGCGGCTTCGCGGCAGAGGCGGTGAAGGACCGGATCAACGACTGCGAGGCAAAGGTGCTGGTCACGGCAGACTTCTCGCTGCGTCGCGGAAAGCCGCTACCGATGAAGGAGTCGATCGACGGGGTCCTGGGCGAATGCCCCTCGATCAAGCACGTCGTCGTCGTGCGACGGACCGGCGGGGAGATCGGGTGGACCGAGGGCCGCGACGTCTGGTGGCACGAGCGGGTCGAAGCCGCCTCGACGGACTGCCCCGCGGAGCCGTTCGACTCCGAGCAGATGCTCTACCTGCTCTACACGTCCGGCACCACGGCGAAGCCGAAGGGCATCGTCCACACCAGCGGCGGCTACCTGACCGGCGCCGCGGCGACGCACAACCTGGTGTTCGACATCAAGCCCGAGACCGACGTCTACTGGTGCTCCGCCGACATCGGCTGGGTCACCGGGCACAGCTACATCGTCTACGGGCCGCTCGCCAACGGCTGCACGTCGATCCTGTACGAGGGCGCGCCCGACTACCCCGACAAGGATCGCTGGTGGGACATGGTCGAGCGCTACCGGTGCACGGTCTTCTACACCGCCCCCACTGCGATCCGCGCGTGCCTGAAGTGGGGCCGTGAGTACCCCGACCGCCACGACCTCTCTTCCCTGCGGCTGCTCGGGCAGCGTCGGCGAGCCGATCAACCCGCGCGCCTGGCTCTGGTACCACGAGGTGATCGGCGGCGGGCGGTGCCCGATCGTCGACACGTGGTGGCAGACCGAGACCGGCCACATCATGATCACGCCGCTGCCGGGCATCACGCGCCTGAAGCCGGGCTCGGCGACCGTCCCGTTCCCGGGCGTGTCGGCGGCGATCTTCGACTCCAAGGGCAACGAGGTCGAGGAGGGCGGCGGCATCCTGGTCCTGAAGCGGCCGTGGCCGGGCATGTTCCGCACGCTCTACAAGGAGCCGGAGCGCTACGTCGAGACGTACTGGTCCAAGTACGGGCCCGAGGTCTACGTGGTGGGCGACGCCGCCCGCCGCGACGCGGACGGCTACTTCTGGGTCGTCGGCCGCACCGACGACGTGATCAACGTCTCCGGCCACCGGCTCTCGACGATGGAGGTCGAGTCCGCATGCGTGTCCCACCCGAAGGTGGCCGAGGCCGCCGTCGTGCCGGAGCCGGACGAGACCACCGGCCAGGCGATCGTGGCGTTCGTGACCATGGAGGGGGGCGGCGACCCGCCGGAGGGGTTCGACACCGAGCTGCGCGAGCACGTGAGCGTCAAGATCGGCAAGCTGGCGCGGCCGAAGCGGTTCATCTGGGCCGACGACCTGCCCAAGACCCGCTCGGGGAAGATCATGCGCCGCCTGCTGCGCGACATCGCATCAGGGCAGGAGCTCGGGGATGTCACCACGCTGCGCGATCCGACCGTGATGCAGGCATTGCAGGAGAAGGTCGCGGCGCGCCAAGACGAGGAATGAAGTGCGCCGGCGTTTTTGAAGTTGCCTGCATAGGCCTCGAAATGGTTTGATAGCTGAGTGATGTCGCTAGCAACCGTTGCCGATTCCGATCTGGTTGCACGATGCAGGCAGGGCGACCAGGCGGCCTGGGCCGAGCTGGTCAACCGCTTCTCGCGGTACGTGTACGCGATCGCCGTGCGGGTCTACCGGCTCCCGGAGCCCGACGCGGAGGACGTCTTCCAGGAGGTCTTCACCCGCACCTGGGAGCACCTGGGCGAGCTCCGCGACGACACGGCCCTGCGGCCCTGGATCGCGACGGCGACCCGGCGGCTGTGCGTCGATCGCCTGCGCGCCGGCGCCCGTGAGGCGCCTGCCGCCGAAGAGCTGCTCGAGCTGGAGGGCACGAGCGACGAGCTGGACGGCATCGACGAGGCGCTGGCCGTCCACGAGGCGATGAAGCAGCTGCCGGAGCACTGCGCCGAGATCCTCGACCGCTTCTTCGCCCGCGACGAGAGCTACCGGGCGATCGGCGAGGCCCTCGACATCCCACCCGGCACGATCGCCAGCCGGATCTCACGATGCCTGCGCAAACTTCGTGGCCAACTCGAGGGAAGAAACGAGCGGTTCCGCCCGTCTGATGAGTGACGGATTGGACTGAGAAGAACCCGATGACGCACACCACCAATACGACGAGGAACACTTGGCGCAGCTGCTCAAAATGCTTCCCCCGGCACCGGAGGGATGGGTGAGAGCCGCGCAGGAGTTGCCGCAGGCACGCCGCGAGATCGACGAGATCGCCGAGCGGGCCCAGCGCGACGCGGAGTTCCGGGCGGCCGTCGAGGCCGATCTGGAAGCCGCGCTCACGCAGGCCGGCTACGACGTGGACCCGAGCCTGCTCCCCGAGCTTCGCGACCGCCTGACGGCCTCCTAGCGGCCGGCTGATCCGCCGGCGCACCCGCTTCGCAGACCGCGCTCGTGCGCGACCCCTGCGACACACCTGCGGTCGCCGCACGCCTCACCTACACTGGCATTCCGTGGGGGGCTGTGGAAGATGCGGCAAGCCGAATCCGCCTGACGCAGTTTTTTGCAATGCGTGCGGGGCCCGCCTTGGCGCCTGCGTGGCGACGAACGCAAACCGGTAACCGTCCTGTTCACGGACGTCGCCGGGTCGACGACCCTGGCCGAGCGCCTCGAGCCCGAGGCTGTCCGGCAGGTGATGCTGCGCTACTTCGACGCCGTCGCCCGCGTGGTCGCCCGCCACGGCGGCACGATCGAGAAGTTCATCGGCGACGCGGCGATGGCCGTCTTCGGCGCACCCGGTCGCGCTCGAGGACCATGCGCTGCGGGCGATCCGCGCGGCACAGGAGCTCGAGCAGGAGCTGACCGGCGTGAACGAGGCCCTGCAGCGCGAGTGGGGAATCCAGATCGCGATCCGCACCGGCATCAACAGCGGCGACGTGGTCGCGGGAGACGCGTCCTCCGGCCAGTCGCTGGTGACCGGTGACGCCGTGAACGTCGCCGCACGGCTTCAGCAGGCGGCGGCCCCCGGTGAGACGCTGATCGGCGACGCCACACGGCGCCTGGTCGCCGCCACGGTTGCGGTCGAGCCGCTGCCGCCGCTCGCGGTGCGCGGAAAGTCCGAGCCGCTGAGCGTCTGGCGCCTGGGCGGGGCGGCCGGCGAGCCAGGGTGGTACGGCCGCTGCGCCGCTGCAGGGCCGCGACACCGAGCTGAGGGCCCTGCGAGAGACCTTCGAGCGCGTCGCCTACGAGCGCGCGCCGCAACGCATGGTCGTGCTGGGTCCGGCGGGCATCGGCAAGTCCCGGCTGGCCGCCGAGTTGCACGGCGCCCTGCGCGACCGGGCAACGGTCCTGACCGGGCGCTGCCTGCCCTACGGCGAGGGCATCACCTACTGGCCGCTCGGTGAGATCGTGCGCCAGCTTGCGGGCGGGCGGGACCTGCACGCGGCCCTGGTCGAGGCTCTGCCGGAGGGCCCGCGTGCCGCGCTGGTCGCGGAGCGGGTGCTCCAGGCCGCCGGCCTCGAAGAGGTGACCAACCCGCGCGAGGACCTCACCCGGGCGGTGACGGAGCTGTTCGAGGCGCTCGCGCGCCGCCGGCCCCTGGTCCTGATATTCGAGGACGTTCACTGGGCTGAGCCGCCGCTGCTCGATTTGGTGGAGCACCTGCTGAGCCGCATCCGCGACGCCCCGCTGATGCTCCTGTGCCTGGCTCGCGACGACCTCATCGAGCGGCGGCCGCAGTGGCGAGTCGAGACGCCGATGTCCAGCACGCTCGAGCTCGAGCCGCTGTCGGCGCCCGCCACGCGCGCGCTCGTGCGCTCCCTGCTTCCCGCCGCAGAAGCCGGCGAGCAGATGGACGAGCGCCTGGCAGAACGGGCCGAGGGCAACCCGCTGTTCGCCGAGCAGCTCGTCGCGCTCCTGCGAGAGGACGGGGACGTCAGTCTGCCGCCCACGATCCAGGCACTGCTGGCCGCGCGGCTCGACCGGCTCGCGCCCGCCGAGCGGGCCGCGATCGGAGCCGCCTCGGTGGTGGGCCGGGAGTTCTGGGGCGACGCGGTGGGAGCGCTGCTCCCGGATCAGGACGAGCAGGGAGTGCGCGAGTTGCTCAACGCGCTGGCCGCCAAGCGGCTCGTCGTGCCGGAGGAGTCGACGCTCGAATCCGAGGAGGGCTACTCGTTCACCCACGTGCTGGTCCGCGACGCCGCCTACGAGGCGCTCACCAAACAGGACCGCGCCGACCTGCACGAGCGGGTCGCCGACTGGCTCGAGCGCCGCCATCCCGAGCGGATGATCGAGCTGGAGGCGATCGTCGGCCACCACCTCGAGGACGCCTACCGCCACCACGCCGACCTTGGCCCGATCGGGCCCCGCGGGTACGCGCTCGCACAGCGCGCCGCGCGGCGGCTGGCGGCGGCGGGCTCACGCGCCGCGCGAGCGCGCGAGGACACCGCGGCGGCCGGCCTCCTGGAGCGCGCCGCCGACCTGCTGCCGGCCAACGCGAGCGAGCGCGTCGCGATGCTCCCGCTGATCGCCGAGGCGCTCGAGGGCAACGCACAGCATGCGAAGGCCAAGGAGGTGTACGAGCGCGCGATCGAAGCCGCCGGTGCGGGCCGGGACCGCCGCGTGGAGGCATACTCGCGCGTCCGCCGCGCCGGGGTCAGGTTCCTGATCGACCCCGAGGCCGACGCGGAGGAGATCGCCTCGGAGGCGCAGGCGGCGATCGAGACGCTCGAGCGCGAGGGCGACAGGCGCGGCCTCGCGGAGGCCTGGCGGCTGATCGGCGAGGTGCGCATGTCCCAGGGTCGCGCCGGGGACGGCCGGCAGGCACTCGAGCAGGCCCTCGCCCACGTGAGCCGGGAGGTCGCGCCACGCACGTGGAACGCGGTGCTGTTCGAGATCGGCACCTGCCTGATCGACGGTCCGGCGCCGCTCGAGGAGGCGGTCGCCTTTGGCCGGGATCGTCTGGACGCGGCCCGCGCCCAGGAGCTGCGCGGCGTGGAGGCGGACATGCTGCACGTGCTGGGCGCTGCCCTGGGACGATGCGGAGACTTCGAAGCGGGCCGCGCCGCGCTCGAGGAGTCGAGCCGGATCAGCGACGAACTGGGCCTGCGCTACATGGCGCAGTGGTCCAAGCGCAACCTCGGGCACCTCGAGCTGGCCGCCGGCGACCCGGCGGCGGCAGAGCGGGTGCTGCGCGACAGCTGGGAGGTGCTGGTGGAGATGGGCCTGGACAGCTCGCTGGGCGAGACGGCCGTCCCGCTCGCGGAGGCGCTGCACGCCCAGGGCCGCGACGGGGACGCGAACGAGACGCTGAAGGCCGTGAAGGACGAATGGGCAAGCGGCGACGCCAGCATCGCCGCGCCGCGGCTGGCCGTGCGGGCACGCCTGCAGGCGGCCGACGGCTTCACGAGCGTTGCGCTCCAGACCGCGGAGCGGGGGCTGCGGCTCGTGCGGCGCACCGACCTGCTGTGCCTCCAGGCGGACATGCTGCTCGCGCACGCCGAGGTGGCGCGGCTGGCCGGCGAGTACGACGCGGCGGCGCGAGAGCGCCGCGGAGGCGCTGAGGATCTCGGAGGAGAAGGGATACGCCGTCGGATCGCGCGCGCCCGATTGGAGACGGCACAGGCATGACGGCCCCGCCGGTCGCGAATACAGGGGCCTGCCGCTCGGCGAGCTGCTGGAGGAGGTGTCCTCGGCGGAGCCGATGCCGGGCGCCGGCTACTGCGCCGCGGTCACGCTGGAGATGGCCGCGGGCCTGGTTGCGATGGCGGCCCGGGCCTCGCGTGCCGACTGGGGCGAGGGACGTGGGGCAGCCGCCCAGGCCACCACGCTGCGCGAACGGATCGCGCCGCTGGCCGAGCGCAACCTGGACGCCTACCGCGAGGCGGTCGCCCTGCTGGGCGGAGAGGGTTCCGCCGGGGACGAGTCCCTGCGCGACGCGCTCGCCCGCGCCGCGGGCGTTCCGCTCGAGATCGCCGAGGTTGCCGTGGACGTCGCGGCGCTGGCCGCCGTGGTCGCGGAGCGAGGCGATCAGGCGATGCGGGCCGACGCCGTGTCGGCAGCCCTGCTGGCCGAGGCGGCCGCCCGTGCGGCCGCGACGCTGGTGGAGGTGAACCTGGGCACCACCTCCTCCGACGAGCGGGTCGCCCGGGCGCGCGATCTGGCCGGCTCTGCGACGGCCGCCGCGCAACGGGCACGCCACACCCTCGCCTAGCGAAGGAAAGCCGGGGAAGATCCCCCGCCCCTCGGCCGTCTGGTGGTCGTAGGTCACGACGACTCGGACGGCTTTGGAGGGGGACACAGTGGGTTTCGCCGGTAGATCACACACCAAGAGGCAAGAACTTCAGAGAAGGGTGGGCAGGCGGAAATTTGCCGGCCCTTTCCCATTCCCCGGGTGGGCGCCGGATTGCAGCTTCCGGCGGCGGGAAGATCCGACGCCCGTGCCCCGTCAGGTGGTCGTAATCGCTCCACCACGCAGGACTTGGGGGTGTTTGATGGGCTTCAGGAGCTAGAGTTTTTCAACTAATTGCGGACGATGAATGGCCCTTGACCGTTTGACGGTCGAGGGCCTTTCCGCTTTCCGCAGCATGACGGCCCCGGGTGGATCGGCGCCCGGGGCCGTCTCCTATCGTAGTTGCCCTTTCGCTGGCGCTGCCCGATCAGCCGCCACGAGACGCTGCCCTCGTCGTCGCGCTGCCTCACCTCGACGCGCGCGCGCTGCCCGTTCGATGCCCGCGCAACGCAGCGGAACGTCTCGCCGCGCTGCGCCTCCACGTCATCGGGACACCGGACCGTGTCGATCTTCACGCCGGTCTGGCGAGTGATCCCGCTGCGGATCGCCGACTCGGCCCGGTCGGTGTCGAGCTTCGCTGCGTCCCCGCACGCGGCCAGACCCACAGCGGCGAGCGCCAGACCGGTTGCCAGGAATGCTTTCGCGGCGCCCATCGGGGCGCCAGCCTATCCGGGGCCTCGCCTGCCGCGCCGCCGGCCCGCGGTCCGCACGCCCGGGCCGACGGGGTCGACCTCGCCGTTGCGGCCGGGCTCCGCCGCCTCGGCCTTCTCGGCAGCCTCGGCGGCGGCAGCCCTGCGCTCCTCCGCGCTCGGCAGGGGCGATGCCTCGCCGGACACCCACGCGGGTGGGAGGCCTCCCGGCCACCGCCCGGCGAACAGGGCGCCCAGCGCGATCAGCCACAGGGGCAGGATCAGCGAGCCGAACTGAAGCACGAACGCGGGGCCCAGAGCGATCCCGAACACGCCCATGAAGCGCGTCAGGAGGCCCACTCTCATCGCGTCGAGCGAGCCCTTCACGAGCCAGAACGCCAATGCGAGGGCCGCCGATATGCCGATATAGCGGGGAATCAGCAGGGCGGGGTCCTCGAGGGCGTCCTCGGCGGCCGCCAGCGTCTGCGAGGCGCTGCCGGCGAAATCGCCGGCGATGATGGTCAGCGCCACGGCCTGGGCCACGGTGATCAGCGCCATGCCGACAGGCCCGTAGATGCCGGCCACCAACACCCACAGGGACTCGTCGGGCTTCCGGGCCTTGACCGCCCGGTAGAGATGCAGCGCGACGACTGCGAGCAGCAGCATTCCGACGGACTGGATCACGGCGGAGGCCAGGATCTCTCCGGCGTGGCGATCGAAATACCGGAGGCGGTCGGCCTTGTTGTCCGGGGCATCCGAATACGCGAGCTGCGCCCAGAGGATGCCTCCGTACAGCGCGATCCCGGACACCACCGCCGCCACGGCGGCGATCCGGCCGAAACGGCGCTCCTGGGCAAGCTGGTCGGGCGACATGCCCGGGAAGGGTACGCGGAGCGCCTGCGAGACCGTCCGGCCGCGGATCCTCCCGGAGCGTAGAATCGGCAGCCCGTGGCACCCCTGACGCCCTCCCAGGCCCGCACGCGCGAGCGCGTCGAGACGCTGATCGGCCTGATGGCCCCGGCTCTCACCGTGGTGCTCGCCGCGGGCGACCGGCTGTCGCGCATCGTGCAGCCCGAGGACCACGAGTACTACCCGGCCCGGCCGCTGGGCGAGCGTGAGCCCGGGCCGGAGGACATCGCGACCGACCGCGTGCCGGAGGCCTAGCCGCCCATGTTGCTGCGCGAGATCATGACCTCATCCGTGGTGACCGCGTCCCGCGCACCCCCGTGCGTCAGATCGCGGAGCTGATGCGCGACCGCAACGTCGGCTCGGTCGTGCTGGCCGACGAGGCGGACCGGCCGCTGGGGATCGTCACCGACCGTGACCTGACGCTGGGCGTGCTGGCCGGCACGGGTGAGCCGACAGACGCGGTGGAACGCTGTGCGACCTGTCCCGCGGTGACGGGCGAGGACGACATGGAGCTGGAGGAGGCGGCCGCCCTGATGGTCACCCACCGTATCCGCCGCCTCCCGGTGGTCGAGGGCGACCGGCTGATCGGCATCGTGACGCTCGACGACATCGCGGTGCGCACCGGCAACCTGGAGGTCGCCCAGCAGATGACCGCCGACGTCGCACGAGCGGCGTTCCCCGAGTTCTACTTCCACCAGCGCGGCGGGTAGCGAGCCCACGCCAGCGGCCCTCCGGGAGAGGGGCCCAGCGAGGAATTCGGCCGCAGGCCCCGAGCGGGCCCCTCTCCCGGAGGGACGCGGGAGGTGAGGGCCAGGCTACGCGGCCAGCCCCAGCACCTGCTCCATCGATCGCGGCGTGACGCCGAGCCGGCGGGCGTCCTCGGTGCCACGCGGCGTCGTCATCGAGACCTCCATCAGCTCGGCCTCCTCCCAGGTCGCGAACGCCGAGGTGCCCACCAGCCGCTCGACCACTCCGAGGCCCCGGCGGACGGCCCACAGCGGCACGTGGAGCAGCGGCCGCGGGCGATCCCAGGCAGTCAGGGCCAGCTTCACGATCTCCTCGTAGCTCAGGACCTCCGGGCCGGCAAGCTCGAGCCGGCGGGCGCCGTCGGGGGAGCCGCCGCGCAGCGCGTGGAGGGCGCACTCGGCCGCGTCCTCGGCCCACATCGGCTGGTACCGGGCAAGCCCTTCGCCCGAGATCGGCATCCAGGGCAGCAGCGAGAGGCGGCGCAGCAGCGACATGAACGGGTCGCCCGGGGTCGTAGACGATCGAGGGGGACAGCACGGTGGCGTCGATCGAGGACCCGGCGACGGCCCGCTCGGCCAGCGCCTTGGCGCGAAAGAAGCGCGTGCGCGAGCTCGGGGTCGCACCCAGGGCGCCGAAGTAGACGAAGCGCTCGACCCCCGCAGACTCCGCGTAGCGCAGCAGGCGCGCGGTGGCGAGGCCGTTCAGCTCCTCGATCGTGGCCTCGCGCTGGTCGCGGATCGCAGCCGCCAGGTGCACCACGGCCCGCACGCCTCGCACGGCCTGGCGCAGGGCAATGGGGTTTGCCAGGTCCCCGAGGGTGATCTGGACCCGGACACGGTTCGGCCCCAGGCGCCTCGGGTCGCGCACGAGGCAGCGAACCTCGTCGCCGTCGCTGACCAGGCGCTGCAGCAGGGCTGACCCGATCACGCCCGTGGCGCCGGTCAAGAGGATCATGGCGAGCGCCGCAGGCGCGAAGCACCAGACTCTAGGTCACGGCGAAGCCGTCCGATGTTCCATGGGCCTGGTGGCAAAGCGCTCATACTTCCGCCCGGGGGACGAATCCGCAAGAATACGGGCCCGTCGTCAGACGGCATTCCATGGTCAGTGCAGTGGCGGCCACGCCGCCGGTGCATCGCAACTCCGAAAGGCCACTGAACTAGAGACATGACCTACGTCATCGCTGAACCCTGCATCGGTACGAAGGACAACTCCTGCGTGGAGGTCTGTCCGGTTGACTGCATCCACCCCACTCCGGACGAGCCCGACTACGAGAAGGTCGAGATGCTCTACATCGACCCGGAGGAGTGCATCGACTGCGACGCCTGCGTCGAGGCCTGCCCGGTGGACGCCTGCTTCGCCGAGGACCAGCTGCCCTCGGAGTGGGACAAGTACACCCAGCTCAACGCCGAGTACTACGCCAACCGCGCGTCATAGACGGCCAAAAAGGTGATGCGGGCGGGTGACGCCTGGGCTACATTGAAGTAGCTCTGGTGCCTGCCGATAGTCCTCATGGAATGAGCAACTTCGCCCTTCAGCTAGCCCGCCGCTTCGAGCCCCGCCACCTGATCATCGCGCTGGTCGCGGTGATCGTGTCGTTCGCCGCGCTCGACCTGGTTTACAACCACGCGCTGGACTCGCTGGTCGCCTTCCACCTCGACGACTCCGACCCCGCGGTGCGCAACAGCTTCCCCGCGGTCGTCGTCGGGCTGATGCTCATCTTCGCCGGCGCACTCGCCTTCGCGGTCGCCTCGATGCGTGACACGGCCCGCCCGGCCTGGTGGCGCGCAACCGGGATCGTGCTGGTCTTCTTCGGCATCGAGGAGGCACTCGGCCTCCATACGTGGGCCGACCGTCATCTGGAGGTGGACTGGAACGCCACCTACCTCCCCTTCATCACGATCGCCGCCGTGGTGTGGTTCGAGGCCGTGCGCCTGATGAAGGGCAACCGCGCCGCCCAGCTGCTGTTCGGGGCCGGCATCGCCGGCTGGCTGATTGCGGCCGGGTTCGACGCGGCCCGCACCGGTCGCGCAGAGGCGCTCGCCGGTGGGGAGCTCCTGGAGATGGCATCGGGCGGCCTGCTGCTGCTGGGGATGTTCACCTTCGCGCGCTCCCGCTCGCTGGCCGAGAACCCCGCCCCGCAGACCTCGCGAGAGTCCACCGTTGCGATCGCGCGCGCCGCGGTCGGCAGGGTGGACATCCGGTCGCTGGTGATCGGGCTGGCGCTCCTGGGGGTCGTGTTCGGCATCCTGGGCGCGATCGTCTACCCGGGCGGTGGTGACCTACGCGCGTTCGACCTCAACAAGGAGCAGACGTTCCCGGCCACGTTCTCGGGCGTGCTGCTGCTGGCCGCCGGGGGGCTGGCCTTGCTGAACGGCCTCGTGCGCTCGGACACCGCGGCGGGAAGGCGCTGGTGGATCGTGCTGGCGCTGGTATTCGCATTTCTGGGGCTCGACGAGATCGCTGCCCTGCACGAGGCGGTCCAGGACCGCGTCCACGTCTGGGGTCAGGCCGTCCTGGCGCCGGTCGTGTTCGTCGGTGTTACGCCTGGTGGGCCACGCTTCAGCGGCTGCGGTCCGAGCCGCCCGCCGGGATGCTGTTCATGGCCGGCGCGGGCGCGTGGATCGTCTCCCAGCTGATCGACGCCGGGCTGAACGAGGAATTGGGCTGGACGATCGTGCCCGAGGAGCTGTTCGAGATGGCCGGCTCCGCCCTCTTCGCCCTGGCGCTGCTGGTCGCGCTGCGCCAGCTGCTTGCCGCAGAGCCGGCGACCGAGCGCGAGCCTGCCCGCGCCGCGGTGAGCGCCGGTGGGCTGCCCGTCGCCGCGCGGTGACGCCCGCGCCTGTCGCGCCGCCTTCCCACCTCCATCACCGCCGCAGCGCACGATGAGCACTCGCCCCATCGTGCTGCTCGTCGCAGTGGCGCTCGGCCTCGGCGCGATCCTGGGGGCTGCGGCGGCGACGGCGACGGCGACTCTTCCTCGCCGGCAGCCGCATCGGCGAAGAAGGCGGGACGCTCGGACTCCAAGCGGTCCGCGGTGGTGTGGGCGATCGGCGACGGCGCCGACGGAGGCGCCAAGTCCCGGCGCGTGGCCGACATGGTGGCCCGCTCCAAGCCCGACCGCCTGCTGTACCTCGGCGACGTCTACGACGAGGGCACGCGGGAGGAGTACGAGAACAACTACAAGCCCGTGTACGGGCGCTTCGACTCGATCGCCGCGCCCACGCCGGGCAACCACGAATGGCACACCCGCGCGGAGGGCTACGACCCGTACTGGAAGGCCGCGGGACTCGTGACCAACCGGCACTACTACTCGTTCAGGACCGCCGGCTGGGAGATCATCAGCCTGAACTCGGAGTCCGGGCTGGAGGAGGGATCGCCGCAGCGCCGCTGGCTGGATCGGCGGGTGCGCGGGAACGGGACGTGCCGGATCGCCTTCTGGCACAGGCCGTTCCAGAACGCCGGCCGGCACGGCGACCAGACCGAAACGCGGCCGCTGTGGCGCGCGGTGCGGGGCACGCCGCCCTGGTCCTGAACGGCCACGACCACAACTTCCAGCACTTCAAGCGCCGTGACGGGATCGTCCAGCTGATCTCGGGCGCGGGCGGGCACGGCCTGTACGGGAGCGATGAGAACGACCCGCGGCTGGTGTGGGACGAGGACGACGAGTTCGGCGCCCTGCGCCTGGACCTGCGGAAAGGGCGTGGCGCGCTTCCGCTTCGTGGCCCTACCCGGGCGCACGCTGCACAAGGGCACCGTCCGCTGTCGCAGCTGCCCGCCTACTGGATAACGGGCAGCTCTTTGCCGCCGAAGCCGGGTGCGGCGGCCATCGCGGGGGCCTGCATCACCGGCAGCTCACGGGGCGTCGCGGCGATCACGCCGCGTGCAAGCTGCGAGAGCGCCTGTGCGGCGGGGGCGTCAGGGTCGTGCACCACGAGCGGCAGCGCCCTCGTCGGACTGCACCCGCAGCTCCTCCTGCAGCGGCACCTTGCCGAGCAGGGGCACGTCGATCTCGTCCGCGAGCTGCTGCCCGCCGCCCTCTCCGAAGATCGCCTGGCGCTCCCGTCGGGGGCCGTGAAGGCGGACATGTTCTCCACCACGCCGATCAGCTCGAGGTCGAACTTGGCGGCCATCTCGGCTGCACGGTGCGCGACCTTCTGCGCCGCGGGCTGAGGCGTCGTCACCAGCAGCACCTTGGCCTGCGGCAGCAGTTGCGCGAGCGTCATCGAGACGTCGCCGGTGCCCGGCGGCAGGTCGATCAGCAGGTAGTCGAGCTGGCCCCAGTCCACGTCCTCGAGGAACTGCTGGATCGCCTTGTGCAGCATCGGGCCGCGCCACACCACGGCGGCGTCCTCCTCGACGAAGAAGCCGATCGACATCGTCTTCACGCCCGCGGCGGCCTCGATCGGGAGGATCTTGCGCTCCTCGGACACGCGCGGCCTGCCGGCCACCCCGAGCATGCGGGGGATGCTGTATCCCCAGACGTCCGCGTCGAGGGCGCCGACGGAGTGGCCCTCCGAGGCCAGCGCGGCGGCCAGGTTGGCAGTCACGGTCGACTTCCCCACCCCGCCCTTGCCGGAGGCCACGCAGATCACGTTGCTGACGCGGGCGAGCGCGCCCGCCGGGAGCCTGTTGCGGCCGAGGCGCTGCTGAAGGCCGGACTTCTCGTCGGGCGTGAGGACGTCGAAGGCGACGCTCACCCCGGTGACCCCTCCAGTGCGGACACGGCCTGCGTGACCGCCTGCTGGAAGTGGTTGCGCACCGGGCAGCCCGGGGTCGTGAGCGACACCGTGACCGCGACGGCGCCCGCGTCGCCGAACTCGATCGAGCGAACCATGCCCAGCTCGACGATGGAGCGGCGCAGCTCGGGGTCGATGACGGCCCGGAGGCTCTCGGTTACCTGTTCCGTGGTGGGCATTGTGGGTAAAGCGTCCTAACTTGTAGGGAACGCAACTCTAGCGAGAGGTGGCCAAGTGGCTGTAGACACCAGAACAAGCGCGAGCCGGCGTCTTCGCCGAGGAGAACTCGGCCAAGCGCGAGGAACTGATCGAGATGCTCAAGAAGGCGTACTGGATGGAGATCGAGACCGTGATGAGCTACATCGCGAACACGATCAACCCGGACGGTGTCCGAGCCCGCGAGGTCGTCGAGAACCTCGAGCAGGACATCCAGGAGGAGCTCGGGCACGCCCAGCAGTTCGGAACGCGGATCAAGGAGCTCTACGGCGTCGTGCCGGGCAGCATGGAGTTCACCGCGGAGCAGACCTACCTCCAGCCGCCCGAGCAGCAGACCGACATCGTGCACGTGATCAGGGGCGTGATCGAGGCCGAGAACGGCGCGATCGAGCACTATCAGCGCATCATCGAGTTCTGCGACGGCTTCGACTTCGTCACCCAGGACATGGTGATCGACATCCAGCGGGACGAGCAGGGGCACAAGCGGCTGTTCGAGGGGTTCCTGCGGGAGTACGAGGCGGAGGGACGGGCGTAGGGCGGGCTTAGGGTTGCACGTTCGCGGTGCCGCCCTCCGGGGAAGGGGTCGCTCAGCGCCCTGCGGCGGATTTCTTCGCTGACCCCTTCCCCTGCGGGCGGTCATCGGCCGCCTCGCAGGCTCCACCTCTCTGTGGAGCGGTACCTGGCGCGGCTGGTTCGTGGTCCGTTCTTGCCCCCAGAAAGACCGACGGGCCCCGAAGGGCCCGACGGCTGAGGGAGGAGAGGTTGCTTTGTTGCTTCCTGCCGGCGTGGACCAGAGGTCCATATGTGGCCGACAGAAACTGGTCGGCTGCCTAGGCAGCCGAAAGTCGGCTAGACGAACTGCTGCACGCGGTCCCTCGCCTGCTTCGTCTGCTCCTGAAGCTCTTTCTGGACGCGGCTCACCTGCGGCCGGACCGCCTGGTCCACCTGCGTCACGACGCGGGCGTCGCGCGCCTGGGCGGCGGCCGTTCTGCGTGATCGTGCGCTGCGCGCCGTTGCGACGGACAGCGCGCGACACGCAGGCGCCTGGCCGCGGCGCTTGCGCAGCTCGCGGGTGACGCGGTTGCGGCGCTTGCGCAGCTCGCGCACGACGCGGTTGCGGGCGACCGTGCCGCGCCGCTCGAAGCGGCGCACGTCGCGGCGCACGCGGTTGAGCTCGCGCTCGGCGCTGGTCCGCCTGGTCCAGGGCTGGATCGCGCCCACGACCCGGTCGCGCACCTCGAGGGCGGCGCCGACCGGGCACGAGCAGGGCGCTCTCGGCGACGCCCGTGACCTGGGTCACGATGCTCTCGGCCTGCTTGGCCTCGGCGCTCACGCGCTGCGTGGCAGCGGCGCGGGCGGAGCGGGTGGCCGCGGTGGTGCGACGACGGGCGGCCTGCCGGCGGCGCGTCGCCGTGCCGCGCTTGCCCGCGGCGCTACGCGAAGCCCTCGCCGCGGCGTGTCGTGCCGTTCGGGGTCGAGCTCGAACGCGTCGTCGTGGCGGCGGCGGGCGGAGTGGTCTTGCCGCTTGCGTGTCGCCTGGCCGCGCTTGGCGTGCGGCGCTGCGCTTAGTTCGTGAAGTGGTCGTTTGGTGCCATTGGTGGTATGCGCCTCCTGTGGCCTTGTCTGGGCCTCTATAGGGTAACAAGCTTACATCTAAGTTACCCGGAATCTAACAGATCGAACACATGTTTGTCCGGAGAGCAGCGGAAAGTTACGACTCGACCGGATGCCCGAGGGAGACACGATCCTGTCGATCGCGGGCCGGCTGCGGCCCGTGCTGGTGGGAAAACCGGTCGAGCGGATCGAGCACCCCGCAGCGGCGCCACGCGCTCGACCGCTGGCCCGAGAAGCTGGCGCGGCGCCCGCGTGCGCAGCATCGACACCCACGGGAAGCACCTGTTCCTGCGCTGGGACAACGGGCTCACGATCCACTCCCACCTGCGCATGTCCGGGCGCTGGCGGGTCTTCGAGCGGGGCTTCGACCAGGGCCGCGCTGTCCCGCGCGGCGTGGCTCGTGATCGAGACCGCGGTCCACTCCATCGTCCAGTTCCGGGGCCCGATCCTGGAGCTGATGAGGGACAGCCGCATGAGCTTCGACCCCTACCTGCGGCGCCTCGGGCCCGACATCCTCGCGGAGGAGCTGGACTGGCAGGCGATCCTCACCCGGCTGCGCTCCGACGACCCCACCCGGCCCGTCGCCGACGCGCTGCTCGACCAGCGCACGCTCGCGGGCATCGGCAACCTCTGGAAGAACGAGAGCCTCTACGACTGCCGGATCGACCCCTGGCGGCCGCTCTCCGACGTCAGCGACGAGGACCTCGAGCGGGTCGTGCGCAAGGCGCGCGACATGATGCGGCGCGAGGTGCGCCGCGGCGGGCGGCTGTCGGGCGGCGAGGTGTTCGAGCAGGGCGGCAAGCCTGCCGGCGCTGCGGCGACCGGATCCACGTGCGCGGGCCAGTGGGACGAGAACCGCATGACCTACTGGTGCGCGACCTGCCAGAAGTGAGGCCGCTCAGGCCGGACAGGCCCGCTCCCGGCCAGGGCCTGCGTCGCGATCGAGATGGAGGACGAGCTTGGCTCCCTTTCCATCCCGCACCGTCCAGACGCTCCAATATCTCTGGACCACCTCGATGCCGCTTCCCTTTCCGCGCGCGCGGACCCGGTGCTCGACGAAGACCCGGTCGCCGTTCTCGAGGAACTCCAACGGCTCGACCTCCCACGAGTCCCAGACCTCGGACATCTCCGCGGCCAGCCGGCGGAAGCCCTCGATGCCCTCGTAGTGCTCGGGATTCAACACGCGGTCGGTCGCGTCCACCTCGAAGTCGGGCGTCAGCAACGCCTCCATGCCCGCCCAGTCGCCGCTGTTCCAGGCGTCGTAGCCCTGCCGGATCAGTCGCTCGTTCTCGGTCATCGCGGAAGTATCGCCTCCCTCCGGGGCGCCAGCAGGCGGTCGCTAGGCTAGCTCGATGCGCCAGAACAACGGCACGACGCCGCCTGCGCTCGAGATCAGCGCGCTCACGAAGCGCTACGACGACGGCACGCTGGCGCTCGACGCACTCGACCTGACGATCCCGGACGGGGCGTTCTTCGGGCTGCTCGGCCCCAACGGCGCCGGCAAGACGACGCTGATCAACTCGGTCACGGGGCTCGTGCGGGTCACGTCGGGCTCGATCCGGGTGTTCGGGCACGAGGCGCTCGGCGAGGGCCTGGAGCCGCTCGCGGCCCGCACGCTCATCGGCCTCTCCCCGCAGGACGTGAACCTCGACCGGTTCCTGACCGTGTACGAGTCGCTGCTCTACCACGGCGGCTACTACGGGATGAGCCGCGCGGACGCGGCAGCGCCGCGCGGAGGAGATGATCGACGTGTTCGACCTGCGCGCCAAGCGCGACACGCGCACGCACCCGCCTGTCGGGCGGCATGAAGCGCAGGCTGCTGCTGGCCCGTGCGCTGCTGCACGAGCCGCGGCTGGTGATCCTCGACGAGCCGACCGCGGGAGTCGACTTCGAGCTGCGCATGGAGCTGTGGCGCTACATCCGGCTGCTGCACGAGCGCGGCACGACGATCCTGCTCACCACGCACTACCTGGAGGAAGCCGAGGCGCTGTGCGAGCAGATCGCGCTGATCCGGAACGGGCGCATCGCCGCGCTCGACACGCCGGCCGGCCTGCGCGAGCGCTACGGCGCGGCGTCGCTGGACGAGGTCTACGTGAAGGCGCTGGGCGCCGAGGCCGACCACGTGGAGGTCGCCGTGATCGAGCGCCCCGGCTGCCGGTCGCGCGGACCTCCGGCGCCAGTCCTACCTGAGCCTCTTCTGGCTCGCGGCGCGCGAGGCGCTGCGGGTCACGCGGCTGTGGAGCCAGACCGTCCTCGCGCCGGTGGTCTCGTCGCTGCTGTTCGTGGTCGTGTTCGGGCTGTCGCTCGGCAACCGGATCCGCGCACGTGGGCGGCTTCGACTACGAGGTGTTCATCCTGCCCGGGCTGGTCGCGATGGCGATGCTGACGGCCGCCTACGCGAACAACTCGAGCTCGATCTTCCAGGCGCGCAACGACCGCTACATCGACGACATCCTCGCCGCGCCGATGCTGCCCGTGGCAGATCGACATCGGGCTGACGCTCGGCGGCGTGCTGCGCGCGCTGCTGATCGGCGGAGCGCTGACCGCGATCGGAGCGCCGCTGCTGGGAGTTCCGATCGAGGAGCCGCTGCTGCTGGTCGCGGCCTCGCTGGCCGCGATCATGCTGTTCGCGTCGCTGGGGGTGATCGTCGGGATCTACGCGCAGATCGTGGGACCACCACTCGTTCGTCTCGAACCTCGTGATCCAGCCGCTGGCGTTCGTGGGCGGGGTCTTCTACTCGGTCGACATCCTGCCCTCGCCGTGGCAGGAGCTGTCGCACGCGAATCCGCTCTTCTACATGGTGGACGCGATCCGCCACGGCTTCCTCGGCGCAGAGCGACGTGTCGCCCCTGGTGTCCCTGCCGGTCACCTGCGCTCTGGCGGCCGCGATGTTCGCGTGGTCGGTGTGGCTGTTCCGATCCGGCCACAAGCTGAAGCCATAGCCGCGCCGGCTCTCAAAGCGCTGGTGGTGCTGGTCGCGCTCGTGGCGATCGCCGGATGCGGCGGCGACGAGGACGGGTCGGCGCCGCACCGAGCGCGACGCGCCGGCCTCGGCGCAGGACACACCCGCCCCGGAACGGGAACCCTCGGGATTCGAGCGGAGCTCCCAGGTCGCGCCGCGACGTGGAGGCCGAGCGCGATCTCGAGCGCCATCTGAAGCAGGAAGCCGCCGTCGCCAGCGGGTGGACGTACGCCGACGTCGAGGCCGTGCACGTGAGAGGCACACGGACCGTCATCGAAACGGATATTCCGCCGGGCAGGCGCGAGGCCGGTGCCTCGCTGTGCCTCGCGGCGCGTCGCTTCTCGAGCACCTCCGACCTGACCGTCACGGGCACCGGCCGGAGGATCATCGGCAGGTGTTGAGGCTCGCTAGCCTTGGCCGGTATGCCCGCTGCGCTCGAATACTTCTCCCCTCCGGTCCGCGAGTGGTTCGAGCGTGCCTTCGGCGAGCCGACGCCGCCCCAGGTCGAGGGCTGGCCGCCGATCGCGCGCGGCGAGAGCACCCTGATCAGTCGCCCCCACCGGCTCGGGCAAGACGCTCGCTGCGTTCCTGTGGGCCATCGACCGCCTCACGGGTGAGAGGAGCGACGGGGGTCAGGACCGCACCCGGGTCATCTACGTCTCGCCGCTGAAGGCGCTCGGCTACGACATCGAGCGCAACCTGCGAGTGCCGCTGTCCGCGATCCCGGGCGCGGAGGAGATCACCGGTCGGCATCCGCACCGGCGACACGCCCCAGAAGGAGCGCGCGGCGATGCTGCGCCATCCGCCGGACATCCTGATCACGACGCCCGAGTCGCTGTACCTGATGCTGACCTCGCGGGCGCGCGAGACGCTCGCCGACGTGGAGTCCGTGATCCTCGACGAGATCCACGCCGTCGCCGGCGAGC
The DNA here is from genome assembly GCA_963731895.1 of uncultured Solirubrobacterales bacterium. Taxonomy (GTDB): domain Bacteria; phylum Actinomycetota; class Thermoleophilia; order Solirubrobacterales; family JBBDJG01; genus CAVSXO01. Next base: position 299,832 of record CAVSXO010000026.1, on the reverse strand, counting down.
AAGCGCGGGTCGCACCTGGTGCTGACGCTCGAGCGGCTGGAGGAGCTGCGTGCGCGCCAACGGCCGCGAGGAGCCGCTCCAGCGCATCGGCCTGTCCGCCACGCAGCGCCCGATCGAGGAGATCGGGCGCTTCCTCGGCGGCGCTTCGCAACCCGACGGCGGGTCCGCGGCCGGTCACGATCGTGGAGGCGCAGGCCGACAAGCCGCTCGACCTCCAGGTCGTGGTGCCCGTGGCCGACCTGCGCGACCCCGAGACCGACCCGATGGCGGACGCCTCCGACCCCGCGCTGGCCGTCACCGGCGACTCCGCCAGCCGCCGCTCGATCTGGCCCAGCATCTATCCGCGCGTGCTCGAGATGGTCGCGCGAGCACAACTCGACGATCGTGTTCGTCAACAACCGCCGCCTGGCCGAGCGGCTCGCGCTGCGGCTGAACGACCTCGCCGAGGAGGAGGTCGCGCGCTCCCACCACGGCTCGCTGTCGCGGGAGGCGCGCACCGAGATCGAGGAGGAGCTGAAGTCGGGGCGGCTGAAGTGCCTGGTCGCGACCAGCTCGCTGGAGCTCGGGATCGACATGGGCGCCGTCGACCTCGTCGTGCAGATCGAGTCGCCGAAATCGGTTGCCCGCGGCCTGCAGCGCGTCGGCCGCGCGGGCCACACGCTCTCGCAGGTCTCGAAGGGCCGGGTGTTCCCGAAGTTCCGGGCCGACCTGGTCGAGTGCGCGGTGGTCACCAAGCTGATGCGCGAGCGAGCGATCGAGGCGACCGCGATCCCGCACTCGCCGCTCGACGTGCTGGCCCAGCAGGTGGTCGCGATGGTGGCGATCGAGGACTGGACCGTGGACGACCTGCACCGCGTCGTCACGTCCGCGCTACCCGTACCGGGACCTGTCGGCGACGCAGCTCGAGAACGTGCTCGACATGCTCGACGGCCGCTACCCCTCGGAGGAGTTCGCCGAGCTGCGGCCGCGGCTGGTGTGGGACCGGATCGAGGGGACGCTGCGCGCCCGCCGCGGCTCGCAGAAGCTGGCCGTCACGAACGCGGGCACGATCCCCGACCGCGGCCTGTACGGGGTGCACCTGCCGGACGGCCGCCGCGTCGGCGAGCTCGACGAGGAGATGGTCTACGAGGCGCGGGTCGGGCAGGCCTTCCGCCTCGGCTCCACGACCTGGCGCATCGAGGACATCACGCGCGACCGGGTGGTCGTCACGCCGGCGCCCGAGATCCCGGGCGCGATCCCCTTCTGGAAGGGCGACGGGATCGGCCGCACGTACGAGCTCGGAGCCGCCGTGGGAGCGTTCCAGCGCGAGATCGCCGAGCTGCCTCAGGAGCGGGCGCTCGAGACTGCTGCGCAGCGACTACGACCTGGACGAGTTCGCGGCGGACAACGTCTTCCGCTACCTGAACGAGCAGCGCGAGGCCACGCGCGCGGTGCCGTCGGACCGCACCGTCGTGATCGAGCGCTTCCGCGACGAGATCGGCGACTGGCGCCTGTGCGTGCTGACGCCGTTCGGCGGCCGCGTGCACGCCGCCTGGGCGATGGCGCTGTCGGCCCGGCTGCGCGACGAGCGCGGCCTCGACCCGGACGCGATCTGGTCCGACGACGGCGTGATCCTGCACCTTCCCGACGCGGACGAGCCGCCGCCGTCGGAGCTCGCGATGCTCGACCCGGACGAGCTCGAGGAGCTGGTGACGGCCGAGCTCGGCAACACCGCGCTGTTCGGCTCCCGGTTCCGCGAGGCGGCTGCTCGCTCCCTGCTGATCCCGCGCCGCATGCCGGACCGCCGCACGCCCCTGTGGCAGCAGCGGTTGAAGGCCCAGGGCCTGCTGCAGGTCGCGCGCCACTTCGGCCAGTTCCCGGTCGTGCTCGAGACCTATCGCGAGTGCCTGCAGGACTGGCTCGACCTGCCCGCGCTGAAGAACCTGCTGGAGCGGCTCGAGCGCCGCGAGGTGGCGCTGGTGGACGTCGAGACGCCGGCCGCCTCCCCCTTTGCGCAGAGCCTGCTGTTCGACTACATCGCCACATATATGTACGAGGGCGACGCGCCGCGCGCAGAGCAGCGCGCGGCGGCGCTGGCGCTCGACCGCGACCTGCTGCGCGAGCTGCTCGGCGCCGAGGAGCTGCGCGAGCTGATCGACCCGGACGCGCTGGCCTCCGTCGAGGAGGACCTGCAGCTGCTGCGGCCCGACCCGCCACGCTGCCGACGCCGACCAGCTGCACGACGTGCTGCGCACGCTCGGCGACCTCTCCGACGCGGAGCTGCAGGCGCGGGTCGTGCCCGGGTTGGACGCGCAGCGCCTGGCCGCGCGGCTCGTGAGCGAGCGGCGCGCGGTGAAGGTCAGGCTGGCGGGAGAGCAGCGCTGGATCGACGCGCGGTGACGCCGGCCTGTACCGCGACGCGCTCGGCGTGGTGCCCCCGGCGGGCCTCCCGGAGCGGTTCCTGGAAACCGGTCGAGGCGCGCTCGAGAAGCTGCTGCGCCGCTACGCGCGCACCCATGGCCCGTTCACGACCACGGAGGTCGTGGAGCGCTACGGGCTTTCCGAGCAGGCCGCCGTCGAGGCCCTGACCGCGCTCGAGCGTGCCGAGGAGCTCGTGCGCGGCGAGATCCGCCCGCAGGCGCCCGGCACCGGGCGCGAGCGTGAATGGTGCGACCCCGAGGTGCTGCGCCGCCTGCGGCGCGCCAGCATCGCGGCGCTGCGCCAGCGAGATCGAGCCCACCGAGCAGGCCGCGCTGGCCCGCTTCGCGGTCTCGTGGCACGGCATCGACCGCTACGCCGCGCGTCGCGGCGCGAAGGCCGAGGGCGAGCGCATGCCGCTCGATGCCGCACCCGACCGCCTGCGCGAGGTGCTCGCACCGCTGCAGGGTCTCGCCCTCACGCCGGAGACCTGGGAGCGCGACGTGCTGCCGCGCCGGCTCGGCAGCTACGACCGCACGTGGCTCGACCGGCTGTGCGCCGCGGGCGAGGTCGTGTGGACCGGCGCGGGCAGCGGCTCGGGCCGCGGCGGGCGCGTGGCGCTCTACTTCCGCGAGGACGCGCCGTTCCTGGGCCCGCCGCAGGAGCTGTCCGAGACGGGCCGCGCAGCCCGGGTGCACGACGCGCTGCGCGAGCGGCTCGGCGGCGGCGCCGCGTTCTGGTCGGACCTGCTCGTCGACCTCGACGTGTCGCCGGTCGAGCTGCGCGACGCGCTGTGGGACCTGGTGTGGGCGGGCGAGGTGACCAACGACGCGTTCGCGCCGCTGCGGGCGCGGCGCCTGTCGCTCGCGCCGCCCGTCGCGCAACCGGCGCCGGCGTCGGCGCTTCGGTCCCGGCGCTCGGGCTCCCAGCCGCAGCTTCAGGGCCGCTGGTCGCCTGACGCGAGGGCTCTTCGAGCCCCGTCCCGTCCGAGAAGGAACGTGCCCAGGCGCGCGCCGACCTGCTGCTCGAGCGCCACGGGCTGGTCGCGCGCGAGACGGTCGTCGCGGAGCGGGTCCCGGGCGGGTTCGCCTCCGTGTACGCCGAGCTGTCCGCGCTCGAGACGCTTGGCTCGGCGCGGCGCGGCTACTTCGTCGAGGGGCTCGGCGGCGCGCAGTTCGCGCTCTCGGCGGCGGTCGAGCGCCTGCGCTCGCACCGTGACGCAACGGAAGAGCCGGTCGTGCTGGCAGCTCAGGATCCGGCCAACCTCTACGGCGCCGTGCTGCCGTGGCCGCGGCGGGAGGAGCAGGCGCGCCGGCCCGCACGGGTGCCGGGCGCCTATGTCGTCCTGCTCGGCGGGCAGGCGGTGCTGTACGTGGAGGCGAGCGGCCGCGGCCTGGTGTCGCTCGCCGACCATCCCGAGGACTGGCTGCCGCAGGCGCTCGACGCGCTGGCCGACTTCGTGCGCTCCGGCGGACCGCTGCGGCGCCTGGCGGTCGAGCGCTTCGACGGCGAGCCGGTGATGGGCTCGGCGGTCGAGCCGCTGCTGGTCGAGCGCGGGTTCCGCCCGGGCCCGCGCCAGCCTTGTCCTGAGCGCGTGAGCGACGGCAAGCCCGTCGGCAACGTCTACTACGGCACCTCGAGCTGGACCGATCCGACGCTGCTGAAGTCGAAGGACTTCTACCCGCCCGACGCAAAGAAGCCCGAGGAGCGGCTGCGCTTCTACGCGGAGCACTTCCCGCTGGTGGAGGTGGACGCGACGTTCTATGCGCTGCCGTCCGAGCGCAACGCCGGGCTGTGGGCGGAGCGCACCCCGGACGAACTTCGTCTTCAACGTGAAGGCGTTCGGCCTGATGACGCAGCACGCGGTGGCCGTCGAAGTCGCTGCCCGAGCCGATCCGGGACATGCTGCCCGAGGAGACCGCCGCCAAGGCGCGTGTGTACGCGCGTGACCTGCCCGAGGACGCGCTGAACGCGGTGTGGGACATGTTCGCCTCGGCGCTGCGAGCCGCTGTCCGAGGCCGGCAAGCTGGGCGCGATCCTCTACCAGTTCCCCCACTGGTTCGCGGCCAGCCGGGCAGAACGTCGCCTACCTGCGCGAGCTTGCCGAGCGCTCGCCCGCGCAGCCCGCGATCGAGTTCCGCGGCGCCGGCTGGATGAAGGAGGGCAAGCAGGAGCGCACGCTCGACCTGCTGCGCGACATCGGCGCGACCTACGTGGTGGTGGACGAGCCGCAGGGCTTCAAGACGTCGGTGCCGCCGGTCGTCGCCGCCACCTCGCCCGACCTGGCGATGATCCGGTTCCACGGCCACAACGCCGAGAACTGGGAGAAGCAGGGGCATCAGCGCAGCGGAGCGCTTCCGCTACCTCTACAGCGAGGACGAGCTGCGCGAGTGGGTCGGCCCCGCGCGCGAGCTGGCCGGCGAGTCGAAGCAGCTGCACGTCCTGATGAACAACTGCTACGCGGACTACGGCGTGCGCAACGCGGCCCAGTTCGCGGACGCTGCTCGGAGAGCTAGTCTGCCCTGCGGCCGGCCCGTTACGAGCGCTCGTGACGAGCGTTTCCAGGTGCTCCGGCGCCCGGGCGGCCACCATCCGGTAGCGCGCGTCGAGGTCGAGCGGCGCCTCGATGCCGCCGTGCTTGAGGAAGTCCACGAACGCGCCCGCCTCGCGCGCGATCAGCTGACCGGCGGCGGCATCGACGGAGCGGCACACGCCGGTCGTGAGCATCCCGTCGAAGCGGGCGGCCGCGACGTAACAGAGCGAGACCGCGATCGTGCCGATCATGCGCATTCGGTAGACCTTGCCCTCGAGCTGCGCCGCGACGGGCGCGACCCACTCCGGCCGCGCGGACTCGAAGTCGACGACCTCGAGCTTCGAGCCGGCCTCCTCGGGCTCCAGCGGCTCGCCGTTGAGCTCGGCGCCCTGCTCGCGCTTGGCGGTGAACTCCTCACCGGTCCCGAAGTCGCGCACATAGGCGAACTCGACGTCCTCCATGGTGTCGCCGGCCGCGACGGCGATGCTGAGCGAATAGGTCGGCATCAGGCGCTTCGCGTTCAGGGAGCCGTCGATCGGGTCGACCACGACCCGCGCGTTGCTGGTCCCATCGCCGAAGACGACCGTCCCGCGCTCCTCGGAGATGACGGTGAACTCACAACCCTCGGCGTGCAGGGCCTCCAGCTCATCGAACACTGCGCTCTCGGCGAGGCTGTCGATCACCAGGGTTCGGTCTCCCCCGGCTCCGCGCTCGGTGCCGGACTCCCGGTCGGCGGTCGTCGGACGCTCGCCGAACATCGCGCTCATCCGGTCGGCGGAGCGCCGGCACACGCCGATCCAGTCCGCTGCGAGCGCCTTTTTTGTCGGATCCGCCACGGCGGCGGACTATAGATCGCCGATCGTGCGCAAGCGGCCGGCCGCGTCAACGGAGCCCGCGGCTACCATCCTTGCGATGGCGGAAGGGCTGCTCTCGGGTCTCAATGCGGCACAGCGCGCCGCGGTGACTCACTCGGGCGGCCCGCTGCTGGTGCTTGCCGGAGCCGGTAGCGGCAAGACCCGGGTGGTCACACGGCGAATCGCGTGGCTGGCCGCTCAGGGCATTCCGCCGGAGTCCGTGCTGGCGCTGACGTTCTCCGCCAAGGCGGCCGAGGAGATGCGCACCCGCGCCGAGGAGCTGCTCGAAGCGCCCTATGAGGAGCTCGTCTGCACCACCTTCCACGCGTTCTGCGTGCGGCTGCTCCAGGAGGAGGCGCTCGAAGCGGGGTTCGACCCCTTCCTCCATCCGGCGACTCCGGCCGACCGGCTCGCCCTGCTGATGGAACGACTCGACGGGCTTGACGTGCGCCACCACGACATGCGCGGCAACCCGGCGCCGATCCTCGGCAAGATGATCCAGCGCATCGACCGGCTCAAGGACGAGATGGTGACGTCGGGGGAGTATCTCGGCTGGGCGCGCGCGCAGGCCGAGAGCGAGGACGAGGCGGCCCGCGAGGCGGCCCCCCGGGAGGAGGAGTTCGCGCGGATCTATGCCGCACACGACGAGCTGCTCGACGAGACCGGGATGATGGACTTCGGCGAGATGATCGTGCGCGCGATCCGGCTGCTGGAGGAGCATCCCGCCGCCCGCCGCCGCCTCGACGAGCACTTCAAGGCGGTGCTGGTCGACGAGTACCAGGACACCAACTTCGCCCAGCAGCAGCTGCTGAAGCTGCTCGTCGCCGACCATCGCAACGTGGTCGTGGTTGGCGACGACGACCAGTCCATCTACCGCTTTCGCGGCGCCTCGCGCAAGAACATCGTCGACTTCCAGCAGTCGTTCCCCGACGCCGAGGTGCTGCGGCTGGAGACCAACTACCGCTCGCACCAGGCGATCCTCGACGCCGCCCACGCGGTCGTCGAGCCCAACGAGCACCGGCTCGAGAAGAAGCTGCGCGCCGCGCGCAGCCGGCCCGCGCTGGGCCTCGACCCCGTGTCGTTCTGGCGCTGCGAGAACGAGCGCGCGCAGGCCCAGGGGGTGGCCAAGGAGCTCGAGCACCTGATCGCGGACGGCATCGACCCGGCCGACACGGCCGTCCTGGTGCGCTCGGTCCGCAACGAGGGTCAGCTCGTGGCGACCGCCCTGGAGGAGCGCGGCATCCCGTACCGGCTCGTGGGCGGCGCGGGCTTCTTCGAGCGCGCGGAGGTGCGCGACCTGCTCGCCTGGCTGCGCTTGCTCTCGGACGCCTACGACGGGCGCGCCGTGGTCCGCGCCCTGATGCGCCCGCCGATCGAGCTGGGGCCGGCGGACCTCGCCCGGTGCACCACGATCGCGCGCCGGCGCAAGACCGACATGGTGACCGCGCTGCGCGCGGCGCTCGACTCGCCGGACGTGCCGCCCGAGGGTCGCGAGCGAATCGAGACGTTCCTGCGGCTGCACCGCTCGGCGGCAAAGGCGTTCGACGAGATGCGCCCCGACCTGTTCGTGCTGCGCCTGATCGAGCGCATCGGGCTGCGCAAGCAGCACCTCTTCAGCGCCCGGTCCGAGTCGCTCGAGCGACTCGTGAACATCGCGAAGTTCGCCGACCTCGCCGCCGCATGGGCGGGACGGCGGCCGGGACGCACCTCGCGCGACTTCGCCGACTATCTGACGGCCGTGGCAGCCGCCGGGCTGCGCGAGGACGAGGCCGTCGTGCACGGGCACCCGAGCGCCGTCCAGGTGATGACGATGCACGGCGCGAAGGGACTCGAGTTCGACTGCGTGTACGTGCTCGGCGTGCAGCAGAGCCGCATGCCGGGCCGCCGCCGCTCCGGCGAGCTGGTCCCCGATGCGCTGCTGAAGGAAGAGCTACCGCCGGGTAGCACCGCCGAGGCTCATGCCGCCGAGATGCGGCGCCTTCTGTATGTGGCCATGACCCGCGCCCGCAGGCGGCTGGTGCTCGCCTGGCCCGAGGTCGCGGGGACAGGGGACCAGACCCGCCAGAAGCCGTCCGAGTACTACGGGGAGGCACGGGCCGCGATCGGGGTCGAGGAGGAGGAGCGCCGTGAGGAGCTGCTCGGCATCCACGAGGACCTGTTCGCCGCCTTCAGGATGCTGCGCGACGACGTGATGGGCGGGGTGGCCCAGGTCGGCGCACGGATGGGCGAGATGCGGCTGGACGCGCACCTCGACGTGGCCGGCGCGGTCGCCAGGTACATGGAGCTGCTGAAGCTCGCGTCGTTGATCGAGCGCCATCCACGCGCCGAGGAGCTGCCCGCCGCGCTGGCCGAGATCAACTCGATGCTGACCCAGACGGCGAGCGCCGAGCAGCGCAGCGTGTTCGAGGAGTCGAACCTCGATGACGTGGTACTGGGCGACGAGCAGGAGCGGCAGCGACGCAGGCGGGTCGTCGAGGAACGATCGGGGTCGTCGCTGGAGGCGTACCTGCCGATCCGCGCCGGAGGCCTGGTGCTGTCGGCGACGGACATGGAGATCTACCGCGCCTGCCCGCTGCGCTACAAGTTCGCGCGGGTGTATTCCGTGCCGAAGGAGCAGACGCTCCAGCAGCGCTTCGGGATCCTGATGCACCAGGTGCTCGAGCGCTACCACACCCAGCTCGCCAACCAGGAGGCTCTGACCGGGGGCGAGGCGGTCCGCGAGCCGACGCCGGACATGCTCATGTCGCTGTTCGACACCGGGTGGCGACGGCAGGGATTCGGCGAGTCGAACGAGGAGCTCCAGCTGCGCGAGAAGGCGGTCGTCTCACTGGAGCGATACCACGAGCGTTTCGCCGGGGAGGAGGCCTCACCGGTGTGGTTCGAGCGCAACTTCTCGTTCCGGATCGGCCCGCACCTGTTGCGCGGCCGCGTCGACCGCGTGGACCGCCTGCCGGACGGGTCGTACGAGCTGATCGACTACAAGACCGGGCGGGCGCGGACGCCCTCACAGCTCAAGGACGACATCCAGCTGTCGCTCTACCAAATCGGCGCAAAGGAGTCGTGGAAGCTCGAGTCCTCCCGCCAGAGCTACTACTACCTGCTCGACGACGAGAAGGTGCCGCTCGAGCCGAGCGAGGAGGACGTGATCCGCATCACCGACACGGCGACCGAGGTCGCGACCGCGATCCTCGCGCAGGAGTTCGACCCCACGCCTTCCTACTCAGCCTGCTCGATCTGCGACTTCCAATTAATTTGCCCGGCAGCTGAAGGTAGTTCGCAGTCGGCAGTCGGCAGTTCGGCAGACTTCGCCGCAGACTGCGACTGCCGACTGCTTACTTTTCTTCGCCCTGCTCCTTCAGGAAGCGCTCGAACTCCTCGGCGATCGAGTCCCCGGACGGGAGGTTGCGGAAGGAGATGTCCTCGTCGTCGACCTGCTGCTCGAGCCGCTCGACCAGCGCGCGCACCTCGGGCTCGCTGGCCACGGCCTCGTCGAGCCGGCGCTCGTACTCCACGGCCGCCTCGTCCAGCTCATCGGTCTCGATCGGCACCTCGAGCAGGTCCTCCAGCCGCCGCAGCAGGGCAAGCGTCGCCTTGGGGCTCGGCACCGTCGCGACGTAGTGGGGCACGGGCACCCACAGGCTGGCCGACAGCAGGCCGGCCCGCGCGCATGCGTCGTGCAGGACGCCGACGATCCCGGTCGGCCCCTCGTAGCGCGCCTGCGAGAACCCCAGCCGCTCGACCAGATCCGGGTCGGCCGCGATCCCGGTGACCTGCACCGGCCGCGTATGCGGGATGTCGGCGAGCAGCGCGCCGAGCGAGATCACCAGCTCCACGCCGAGCTCTTGCGCGGCCGCGATGACCGTCGCCGAGAACCCCTTCCAGCGCAGGTTCGGCTCCGCGCCCGAAAGGAACAGCACGTCGCGCCCGGCGCCCTCCGGAGAGGCGCACTCGATCACCAACTCCGGCCACACGATCTCGCGGGTCTGCCCCTCGCTCATCCGGACGGTGGGCCGCGTCACCTGGAAGTCGTAGAACTCCTCCGGGTCGATCGCCCCCAGCCGCTCGGCGCCCCACTTGGAGGACACGAACGACAGCGCCGCCGTCGCGGACTCGGCGGCGTCGTTCCAACCCTTGAACGAGCAGACAAGAGCCGGGCGCCGAAGCTTGGGACTGCGGTCCCAGTGAACACCTTCCATGGACGAAAACTAGCCGATGGAAGGTTGAGTTCCGCACAGTTCGGGTAGGAACAGCGCGCGTCGGTTCTCAATCTCAGGGGAGGGGATCTTGCTTCGCAACCGATTCTGGCTGTGCCCGGCACTGATCGTTGTGGCGGTCGCGCTCGTGCCCGCTTCCGCTCCGGCCGCACCCGGCGAGCAGGGATGTGACCCGCTCGACCCGGCCGTCTGCCTGCAGCCGTGGCCGAACGACTTCTTCACGGTCGCCGATCCCGCCACCGACACGGGCCGGCGCCTGAACCTGAACCCCCTGGCGATGCCGCGCAACATCGCGGGCAACCCGATTCAGCCTCAGGAGTGGAACCGCAACGACGGCTTCAGCCCCGGCCAGAAGATCACGACCAAGGTGCCCGGCCTCGACACGCAGGCCGCGTTCAACCGCACCGGCGCCGTGCCGATCACCGACGTCGAGCGCACGTACGACCCCGATCAGGCCGTCGTGGTGCTGAACGCGGACACCCGCCGCCGCCATCTGATCTGGTCCGAGATGGACGCGAATCCCGCCGATCCCGCGAACGTGAACCTGATCATCCGCCCGGCCGTCAACTTCGACGAGGGCGGGCACTACATCGTCGCGCTGCGGAACCTGAAGAGAGCGAACGGCAAGGTCATCAAGGCGCAGCAACCGTTCCGCGTGTACCGCGACCGGCTGAAGTCGAACGATCCCGCCGTGGAGGCACGCCGGCCCCACATGGAGCGGCTGTTCGCGACACTTCAGCGGGCCGGCATCGCCCGCAACAGCCTCTACCTCGCCTGGGACTTCACGGTCGCCAGCGAGCGCAACCTCTCCGAGCGGGCGCTCTCGATCCGCGACGACGCGTTCGCCGGCCTCGGCGACACCACCATGGCCGACATGCAGGTGCAGGGCTCGGCCCCGCAGTACACGGTCTCGCAGGTGACCGACTACACGGCCGCCCAGGATTCGCAGATCGCGCGCAAGGTGGACGGTACCTTCGTCGTGCCGTGCTACCTGAACGCGGCCGGATGTCCGCCCGGAGGGCGCTTCACCTACCTGCCCGGCCAAACGGTGCCGCAGCGCATCCCCGGCAACACGATGGCGGCGAACTTCACGTGCCTGATTCCGCGCGCCGCGGCGGACGGGCCGCAGGTCACGCCGGCGCGGCCGTCCCTGTACGGCCACGGGCTGCTCGGCATGCGCCAGCGAGATCACCGCCGGCAACATCAAGGCGATGGCGAACGAGCACAACTTCGTCTTCTGCGCGACCGACTGGTCGGGCATGTCGACCCAGGACGTTCCGAACATCGCCACGATCCTCGGCGACCTGTCGAACTTCGCCTCGCTGCCGGACCGCGCCCAGCAGGGGTTCGTGAACTTCATGTACCTGGGCCGCTTGCTGATCCACCCCGCCGGCTTCAACACGAACACCGCATTCCAGTTCGTGAAGGCCGGACAGCCGCAGGCCGTGATCGACCCCGCGCGCCTGTTCTACGACGGCAACAGCCAGGGCGGGATCATGGGCGGCTCGCTGGCCGCGCTGGCGCCGGACTTCAACCGCGCCGTGCTGGGCGTGCCGGCCATGAACTACTCGACCCTCCTGCGCCGCAGCGTCGACTTCGACCAGTACGCAGTGGTGCTCTACCAGAACTACCCGAACGAGCTCGAGCGGCCGCTGATCCTGTCCCTGATCCAGACCCTCTGGGACCGCGGCGAGGCCAACGGCTACGCGCACCACATGACCAGCGACCCGCTGCCGAACACGCCGCCCCACGAGGTGCTGCTGCACGAGGCGTTCGGGGACCACCAGGTGGCCAACGTTGCGACCGAGGTGGAGGCCCGCACGATCGGTGCGGCATTGCGCACGCCGGCGATGGACCCCGGCCGCCACTCCGACGTGAACCCGTTCTACGGGATCCCCCCGATCGGGGCCTACCCATATGACGGATCGGCGCTGGTCGTGTGGGACTCCGGTCAGCCGACGCCCCCGGCGAACAACACTCCGCCGCGCGCCGGGAGCGACCCGCACAGCCACCCCCGCAACTACGGCGATCGCCCGCGCCCAGAAGTCGGAGTTCCTGAAGATCGGCGGCGGCGTGGTCGACACCTGCGGCGCCGGGCCGTGCTACGCCAACGGCTACACCGGGCCATGACGGTGCTCGCTCGTACGCATCGCCGCTGGGCGATCCCGCTCGCGATCCTCGTCACCGCCGCCGCCCTGGCGGCCGCTGCGGGGGCGTCGCACCAGCCCGCTGAGCTGATCTCGACCGGGCCGAGCGGTGGCAACGGGCCGCTCACGGCGGCCTATGCCGGCTCCTCGACCGACGGCGAGCGAGTGTTCTTCGAGACCCTCGAGCGCCTGGTGGCAGCCGACACCGACAACCGCAACGACGTCTACGAGAACGCGAGCGGCGCCACCTCGCTCGTCTCCACGGGCCCGGCGGGCGGGAACGGGAGCGTGGACGCGTTCTTCTACGGCGCGTCCGCCGACGGGGCGAGCGTGCTCTTCGGGACGTCCGAGCGGCTGACCGCAGCCGACACCGATTCCGCGCCCGACGTCTACGAGCGCGCGGGTGGCGCCACGACGCTGGTCTCGACCGGCTCGACCGGCGGGAACGGCCCTCAGGGAGCCTTCTTCGACGGTGTCTCCGTGGACGGCGCGCGAGTGTTCTTCCACACCGCTGAGCGGCTGACCGCCGCCGACACCGACTCGCAGGCGGACGTGTACGAGCGCTCCGGTGGCGCAACCGCGCTGGTGTCGATCGGGTCGACGGGCGGCAACGGCGCCTTCCCCGCGTTCTTCGACGGCGCATCCGCGGACGGGACCCGCGTCTTCTTCGACACCGACGAGCGGCTGGAGAGCGCCGACACGGACTCCGTGCAGGACGTCTATGAGCGCACCGGCGGGACCACGTCCCTGGTGTCGATCGGGCCAGATGGCGGCAACGGGCCCTCCCCGGCGTACTTCGATGCCGCGTCCGAGGACGGGATGCGGGTGATCCTCTCCACCGACGAGGTGCTGACGCGAGCCGGACGCGGACGCGCAATTCGACGTGTACCGTCGCGACGGCGGGACGATCAGCGTGCTGTCCGCCACGGACGATTCCGGGAACGCCGGCTTCGACGCCCTCTACACGGGTAGCTCGCGGGACGGCCTGCGCGTGTTCTTCGAAAGCGCCGAGCAGCTCGCGGCCCCCGATACGGACGTCCAGGTGGACGTCTTCGAGCGATCGGGTGCGGCGATCACCAGGCGCTCGGCCGGGAACGGGGCGTTCGACGCCACGTTCGCGGGCACCGCGGGGGACGGCTCCCACGTGCTGTACGAGACCGAGGAGAAGGTGGTGGCGCAGGACACCGACGCGGACGTGGACGTCTACGACAGCGCGGGGACGACCGCGCTCGTGTCTACGGGCCCCACCGGCGGCAACGGACCGGTCGATGCCTTCTTTGCGGATGTCTCCGACGACGGCGCGCGCGCGTTCTTCACCACGGTGGAGAGCCTGGTCGCGACCGACTCGGACTCCGTCACCGACGTGTACGAGCGCGCCGGCGGCACGACCAGCGTGGTGTCACATGGCAGCGCCGGCGGCAACGGGGCGTTCAACGCATCCTTCGCGGCCGCATCGGCGGACGGCGCGACAGCGATCTTCACAACGTCCGAGCGCCTGGGGGCCGGTGACACCGACTCGGTGGCGGACGTGTACGCCGCCCGCGCCCGGAGCGGATACGCGCGGCCGAAGGGCGCGAGTCCTTTGCGCGTCGCGCTCGTCCCCGCCTACGAGCCCTGCACGTCGCCGGACCGCCAGCACGGCCCACCGCTCGCATTCGGTTCCTGTGCGCAACCACAGCAGTCCTCACAGGACCTGACCGTGGGGACGCCCGACGCGAACGCCCAGCCGGCCGCCTCGGTGGGCTACCTGCGGCTCGCCACCCTGACCGGCGACCCGGCCACGCCCACCACGGACGAGGCTGACGTGTCGGTGTCGTTGTCCATCACGGACGTGCGCGAGAGCGCCGGTCTCGGCGACTACACCGGTGAGGTGACCGCTGCGCTGTCCGTGCGGCTCACGGACCGCGACGGGCCCGCGACCACCCAGGACTTCCCGTTCGAGATCCCGGCCCCGTGCGCCGCCACGGCCGACCGCCGAGGGCAGCACGTGCTCGGCCGCGACGACCTTCGACGCGATCATGCCGGGCGCGATCGTGGAGGGAGCCCGGGCGATCTGGCAGCTCGACGCGGTCGAGGTGCTGGACGGCAGCGGCAACGCGTTCGCGCGCCAGGGCGTATTCATTCCCTGAGACCGTGCCCCTGACCCCCGAATGGGGTCGGGACCCCACTCCAGAAGCGGCCTGATCCTGCCGATACCTCCGAGCGATGGCAGTCGTCGACGACCTCGTCTTCCTGCAGGGGGTCGGTGCCACCAAGCAGACCCTGCGCCGCTGGAACAGCAGCCCGTGGAAGGTGATCCGGCCCTGGGTGCTGTGGAGCGCGGTGGTCTCGGTCGGTCTCCTGCTGGCCGTCTACGCGGTGGCCCGGATCTCCACGCCGGACCCGACCGGGATCTACATCCCGGGCCTCTGGCGACCCGTGTCAGCGGGGACATCGGGCTGATCCTGTTCCGCAACTCGCTCGTGCTGGCACTGCACGGATTTGCCTGCGTGGCGGGCTTCATCGCGCTCAACTCGCTGCCCTACTCGGCCACCCAGCGCAGCGGCATCTCGCGGATCGTGCACGAGAAGGCGGGTCCGTACGCGATGACCTTCGTCGCCGGCGCCACGCTGTTCTCGCTCGCCACGCAGGCGCACTTCATCGGCGGCGATACTTTCGACCGCCTCGGCGCAGCTCGACTGTCCAACGCCCACCTGCTGCTGCTGCTCGTCCCGCACGCGATGCTCGAGCTGACGGCGCTGTTCCTGCCGCTCGCCGCCTGGCTGGTCGCGAGCCGCAGGGGCGACTGGGATCAGCTGCTGGCGGCCACGTTCGTGACGGTTGCAGCGGCGGTGCCGGCGCTGCTCCTGGCGGTGTCGATGGAGGTCTACCTGTTTCCCGAGCTGATCCGCATGTCGCGCTGAGCGACGGTGATCGGCACGGGGCCCTGGAGGCGGCGAGGCAGCTCGTCGATCAGCGGCAGGTCATGTCGAGACCGGTCATGCGCAGGATCCGCGCGACGGGCGGGCCCCCGCGCACGATCCACAGCGGCACGCCCCGTTGCAGCCCACGCCGATGCGCGGCCACCAGGGAGCGCAGCCCGATCGAGTCCAGGAACTCGATCTCGCGCAGGTCGACGAGGATCTCCCTTGATGTCACGGTGCAGCAGCCGCTCGATCTCACGATCGAATTCGGGCGCCCCGCGCAGATCGAGTGTTCCGCCCAGCTGGACGATCGCCGCCAAGCCACGTTGCGCTGGTGGCGAGCTTGAGCTCGTACGGCATGGTCTCTCCTCCCTCACGGAGCAGCAGTCCCGGCGGTCCCGCCTGCTCCCATGAATCGACGCCGTGCACCCGGGGTACCACAGGCGCGCGAAGCGGAAACGTGAGATCGCGGAGTTTGGACGGATCTCCTAAGCCCACCGCTACGCTGGCGCGCGGAGCGGCAGGGGTCTGGTGGCCCATCCGGTCTTCAAAACCGGCAGGGGGTGGCAGCCCCACTCCTGGATGGTTCGATTCCATCGCCGCTCCGTACCTGCGGAGTCAGGCGTCGGCGTGTGCGTCTTGCTCCGACAGCCCCACGACTTCGAGGGCTTCGCCCCGTGTGTCGAAGTGGGCACACCAGTAGCACCTGCCGCGCCGCCAGCGGGCCACCTGCCAGAACTCCTGCGCCATCGGAGTGTCGCTACCCGCGCCGCGGCCACGAACGCCCCCGGCTGCGAGCGTCATGTTTCCCCCGAGGTCGTGTACCTCATAAAGCTCGACGCTGAAGTCGGGAAAAACGCCGTGCAGGTCCGTCCACCAGCAACGGTAGCCGTCGTGGCCGTGATAGCTGCCTTCCATCGCGCCCGTGAGCGGGATGGCCTCTACGTCCTCGTCCATCAGCGCCAGGCAGGTGTCCAAGTCGCGCCGGTTAAAGGCGGCGAAGTGTCGGGAAGCCAGTTCCACGTTCTCCTGCGACATCGCCCGGGCAGTATCGCCGTATCACCGGGCGGCGATCGAAGTCGGCCCAGGTGTTCCCAAAGGTGTTCCCACGGCACCGGCCCCGAACTAGTTCGGGCAATACGCGGACGCGACGTGCATGTGTTCCCGACGGTTGGCCCAGTCAGGTCAGTCAGCCTGGACATCCGGAAGGCGTTGGGACCAGCGCCCGGCGCAGCCGGGCGGCGCGGGGTGTGGGTTTCGCGCCGCCCGGCCGTCGCCAGAAGTGCTGCAGCCTACGGCTGCTGACCGCCGGGCTGGTTCCCGCCCTGGTTGGTCACGCTGACTGGTGACGAGTTCACGTCGCTGTTGCTGTTGCACGCAGACGTCTGCGTGTTAGTCGACGTGAAATTCTTGTGCGGCGTTCCAGACTCCGTACAGGTCTTGGTCGAGGCGCCCTGAGCGGCCGGCGCGGCGAGCGCGGCAACCGCGAACGCGGCTGCGACCGAAGCCTTTATGCGATCGGACATAAGTACCTCCCGTGAATCCGTACGCCTTCCCTGGCCTGCCTATGGGGCAGGCGCTTCCCTTCTGCCCGCCCTGCTTCATCGCGGGCTTCCCCCGAAGACGAACGGCCAAACCGAAAGATGGTGAACGCTTGGCGGACGAGCACGAGCGACTGAACTGATCGGGGGTATCCCGTGCGGCGACCGCTCGCGGTTAGCGGCGCACGGCGAGCAGCGAGATGCTGGTCACGCCGTACTTCTCGGTCGCGTTGTCTGCCTGCTCCGACACGAATCGGTACGCGCTGTTTTCGCGCCACGTCTCGACCTCGAACCCGGCGGCTTCGATCGCCTCGCGGTAGCTGTCGCGCTGCATTGCGCCGCCGATGCAGGCGGCCCAGAGTGAGGCGTCGCAGGTCACCCCTTCAGGGAGCTGCTTGGCGCTGACGATGTCGGCCAGCGCGAGGCGGCCGCCGGGCCGCAGAGCACGGGCGGCAGCCGCGAAGACGGCCGGCTTGTCGGGCGAGAGGTTGATCACGCCGTTCGAGATCACGCAGTCGACCGTCGCGTCCTCGACGGGTGGGCGCTCGATGTAGCCCTGGCGGAACTCGACGCTCGCGAAGCCTTCCTCGCGCGCGAGGCGCTCGGCCTTGGCGAGCTGCTTGTCGGTCATGTCGACGCCGATCACACGGCCGGAAGTCCCGTCGCCAGCGCGGCGAGGAAGCTGTCCATGCCCGAGCCGCTGCCGAGATCGAGCACGGTGTCGTCGGGCTCGATCGCGGCGAGGTCGAGGAAGTATCCAACGCCCGCGAACGACTCGATCGCGCCCGCCGGGATGCGGTCGAGGTCGGCCGCCGGGTAGCCCAGCCGCTCGGCGAGCGGACGGCCGGTCTCGAAGTGGAACTCGCGCTGCGGCTCGAGCGCCACTTCCTCGTACATGCGCTTGACTCGCTCTTCGAGCTCGCCGGTGTTGAGCTGCTTCGTGGTCGTGCTCATGCTGCTTCCTCCTCCGTAGTTGACGATGCGGTGGATCTCTTTCTTGCCAGCTGCCACTCGGGCCAGCCGTCCCGCAGACGGCGGGCCGGGCGTCCCGCGGCCCGCAGGCGCCGGACCGCCTCGTGTGCGTAGGCGCAGAAGGGGCCGCGGCAGTACGCGACGACTTCACGGTCGGCCGGCAACTCGGCGAGGCGCCGCTCGAGCTCGCCCAGCGGGACTGAACGCGCTCCTTCGATGTGTCCGGCCGCGAACTCCTCGGCCGGGCGCACGTCGACGAGCACGACATCGCCGCGGCCGAGGCGCTCGATCAGCTCCTCGCGGCCGATCGCCTCGACCTCTTCGCCCAGGTAGTCGCGGGCTGCCCGCTCGACCTCCGCCAAACGGGCCGCCGAGGTGTCTCGGAGGGCGAGCCAGAGCGCGAGCACGTCTTCCCCGGCCAGCGCGTAGCGCACGCGGGTGCCCTCGCGCTGGCGGGTCACTATCCCCGCAGCGTGCAGGCCCTGCAGGTGTTGAGAGGTATTGGCGCTCGACTGGCCGCTGGCCCGCGCAAGTTCCTCGACGCTGCGCGGCCCCTGAGCAAGCAGGTCGAGCAGCTCCAGCCGGCGTGGGCTGGCAAACGCCTTGCCCATCACGGCGATCGCGTCGAACAGCGTGCCTTTCGCCTGACCCGATTCCATGTTGCTATTCAATAGATCAATTGATAGCTTGTCAAGGCCACCATGTTCTTTCGCCAGCTCCTCAACGACCAGACGGCCTGCGCCTCCTACCTCCTCGGCTGCAAGACCAAAGCCCAGTTCGCCGTGGTCGACCCGCACGTCGACCTGGTTGACGACTACATCGCGCTGGCCGAAGCGCAGGGCATCCCGATCGTTGCGGCCTTCGAGACTCACGTGCAGGCTGATCACGTCTCGGGCCTGCCGGCGCTGGTCGAGCGCACAGGGGCAACGGGCTACCTGCCGGCTGGGACGGGAGTTGAGTTCGAACACATAGCGCTCGGCGATGGCGAGATCGTCCACCTCGGCAACACCGAGATAAAGGCGATCGCCACCCCCGGTCACGCTGCGGCCCATCACGCCTATCTCGTGACGGACCACGTGCGCAGTGATGAGCCCTGGCTCGTCCTGACCGGCGACGCGCTTCTGGTCGGCGACGCCGGGCGACCCGACCTTCACGCCCACGGCGAGCGGTCGGTCGAGGCGATGGCCGGCGACCTCTACCGCTCCCTGACCGAGAAGCTGCTCACCCTGCCCAACGACATCCTGCTCTATCCGGCGCACTATTCCGGCTCTGTCTGCGGCCGCGGCCTGTCGGCGAACCCAGTCTCAACAATTGGCTTCGAGCGGCGCCACAACCCCGCGCTCCAGTTCGACTCCGAGCAAGAGTTCGTCGAGGCGCTGGCGCAGGACATTCCGCCGGTACCCCCGAAGCAAGCCGAGATCCTGGCCGCGAACCGCAGCGGCCGACCGTTCGCGACGGCTCGCTGACCGGATGCCTCCGCGGGTGGTCCACGGAGAGCCGCTCGAAACCGGCGGTCCTAGCGCATTGCGCGCCGCATATGCCTGGCTCCGTTAGGGAGGCACCCCCCACTTCTCACGCCGCGGTGCAGCTTGGCCTGCGCGAGAACGCCTCCCAATTCGCGTTGCTCGTCGCCATCACGGCGTTCGTCGGAGCGATGGTCGGCCTCGAACGGTCGACGCTCCCCCTCGTTGGTCGAAATGACTTCGGCCTTTCGTCGAGTGTCGCCGTGCTCTCGTTCATCGTCGCCTTCGGCCTCAGCAAGGCGCTCACGAATCTCGCGGCAGGGGCGCTGGTCGAGCGCGTGGGTCGGCGTCGCCTCCTGATCCTGGGATGGGTGCTTGCACTGCCCGTCCCACTGCTGATCGCGCTCGCTCCGAGCTGGGCATTCATAGTGGCGGCGAACGTTGCGCTCGGCCTCAATCAGGGACTCACCTGGTCCATGGCGGTAGTGATGAAGGTCGATCTCGTCGGTCCCCGTCGGCGGGGGCTCGCACTTGGCCTGAACGAAGCGGCCGGCTACCTCGGAGTTGCGGTAGCAGCAACCGCAAGTGGTCTCCTTGCCGCGGAGTTCGCGGCGCGCGACGTTCTTGTGGTGGCAGGTTTTGCCGTCGCCCTCGCCGGGCTTGCGCTCTCGGTCTTCTTCGCGCGCGACACGTCCCGTCACGTCGCCCTCGAACAGGCCGGGCAGGGGCCACGCGACGACGGGCGACCACCCGCTCTGGGTCAGGCATTCGCAGACGCCTCCTATCGCGTTCCGGCGCTTCGCTCGTGCTCGCAGGCAGGACTCGTGAACAACCTGAACGACGGAGTGGCGTGGGGGGTCGTTCCGCTGTTCCTCGCCGCGAACGGTGCAAGCGTTTCTGCCATCGGACTCGTTGCGGGCCTCTACCCAGCGGTCTGGGGCGTCGCTCAAATCATTACCGGAGCTTGGTCAGATCGGGTAGGGCGAAAACCTTTGATCGTCGCCGGGATGCTGCTCCAGGCGGTTGCGCTCGCTGTGCTTACGGTGTCGCAAGGTGACGTTCTGGTCGCCGCCCTTGCCGCAGTGATGCTCGGTGCCGGCACGGCACTTGTCTATCCGACGCTGATCGCCGCGATTTCGGATCATGTCGCGCCGATCGCTCGAGCTCCCACGATCGGCGTCTACCGCTTCTGGCGCGATATGGGCTACGTGGTCGGCGGGTTGGTGGCCGGGGTCGCTGCGGATGTGTCCTCCTTCGAAGGCGCGATCGCGGTGGTTGCCGTACTCACCGGGCTGTCCGGGGTTTGGGCAGGCTTCGATCTGCCACACGAATCTGGGCCAAGCCGAAACGGTTAGGGGAAAGCTCTCTTTCACCGCGTGGCTGATACGCCGTTGGGGCGCAAGTGTTCCCAAAGGTGTTCCTACGCCGCAGTAGGCGATCCGAACCAAGTGGTGAGCGCGCCAGCGAGCCCCAGCTGGGTCACGTCTCCCACCCAGGCCACATATCCGTCGGGCCGAATCAACACGGCGGTGGGAGCTGTGACCGCCCCGAGCGCCGGAAGCTCCCACGTACCAACGTACTTGGCGTCGATGGACTGAACCCGATCTGCCCATGGAGTGATGTCGAAGCCGCCGGGCTCACCGAGGTTGAGCAGCACCGGCCGGGCATCGTGCAGCAGGGTGAAGACCCGCAGCGGGCCGTCGGCGGTGACCAGGTCGAGATCGGGCATGCGGCGTCCGAGCAGCGGGTGTCCCTCGCCGAGGTCGTAATGAATGTCAAGACCGGACATCATCGCGGCGAGTCGTCTGCGCGGCTCGTCCATCCTGACGAGCTCGGCAATGGTGTCGCGCAGGGCCTCCGTGCGTTCGTCCGGGCGGCGGAGCGCGACGTGCGCCATCGTGGTGCGCAGCACGCGGGCAGCGACCGGGTGACGCTCGGCGTGGTAGGTGTCCAAGAGGCTTTCCGGCGATGTCCGGTTGACCACCTGGGCCAGCTTCCATCCCAGATTCACCGCATCCTGCACGCCGGTCTGGAGGCCCTGTCCACCGTCCGGGGAATGCACGTGTGCGGCGTCGCCGGCCAGCAGGACCCGTCTGTCGCGGTAGGCCGCGGCCTGCCGGGTCATGTCGGTGAACCTCGAGACCCAGGTGGGACTGTGGATCCCGTAATCGGTCCCGTAGACGGCGATAGCGCCTCGCTGAGATCGCGCAGAGTCGGTTCGCTCGCGGGTCCGATGTGCTCTTCGGTCACCATGACCCGTACCGGCCCGCTGTCCGCGTAGACGATCTCGCCGTCGCGGATCTCGTAGTCCACCCTGCCGAGGCCATGGATGCCGATGGCGTCGTGGCGGATCCCCCATTCGGGCTCCTCGGCCAGCTCGACCTCGGCGATCAGGGCACTCGTCGTCGGATCCCAGCCGGGAAATTCGATGCCGGCTGCCTTACGGACCAGGCTGCGTCCTCCGTCGCACCCTGCGAGATATTCCGCCCGCAGCGACGGGCCGTCGGACAGCTCGACGTCGACGCCGGCTTCGTCCTGCGCGAACCCCGTCACTTCACGTTCGCGATAGATCGGCACCTCGAGCTCGTCGAGGACCCAGCCGGCGAGTATGCGCTCGATGTGGTTCTGCCAGAGCCCGAGCGTGTAGGGATGCCGGGTGGGAAAGTCGCTGATGTCCAAGGGGGCCCCGGAGAACTGCCCGACCTGGGCCACCTGCCCCTCCGACAGGAACCGATCGGAGATTCCACGCTGATCGAGAACCTCGATGGTGCGTGAGTGCAGACCGCCTGCGCGCGAGCCGGGGAGGTCCTGGCCGGCGCGCCGCTCGACGATGGCAACGTCGACCCCCGCCAACGCCAACTCGCCCGCCAGCATCAGCCCAGTCGGACCGCCGCCGGCGATCACCACCGCATGGTCGGTCATCGCCACACTCCGGCCGGACACGTCGACAACAACACGCGCATTTCGCTCCTCCCACTTCCGTAGGGTTCTGGCCTGCGGCCGGCGATTATGCGGCACGACCCGGGGCTTGTTTCAAGCCCTTCCTGCGCTATAAATTGGAGGTGGAGGAGTCAGGTGTCTGCGCGAGCGTCTTCCTCCGACAGGTGAGCGAACGTGCCTGATGAAGTCGTGAACGTCCGCTACATGGTCGACGACGTCGAGGACGCCGTCGCCTTCTACCTCAACCACTTCGGCTTCGAGCTGCGCTCCAGCGCAGCGCCCGCGTTCGCCGACGTCGTGCGCGGCAACCTGCGGCTTCTGCTCAGCGGGCCGAAGAGCTCGGCCGGGCGACCGATGCCCGACGGCCGCACGCCCGGACCCGGCGGCTGGAATCGCATCCACTTCGTCGTCGAGGACATCGTCGCCGACGTCGAGCGGCTGCGCGCGGCGGGCCTGACGTTCCGCAACGACATCGTCAGCGGCCCGGGCGGTCAGCAGATCCTGCTCGAGGATCCCTCCGGCAACCCGATCGAGCTCTTCCAACCCGCGGGCGCATAACGGCGGGGTTCCGGCCCGGCCATCTCGTGTACGGTCGCGTCAGTAACGCGAGGTGCAGAAGCAGGAGGAGTGGGCGATGGGGCTGACGACACCGAACTTCCCAGCGATCGAGCCGGGGAAGACCGTCATGGACATCCCGTACCGGGAGCGGATCAAACGGTTCGCGCGGCACTGGGTCGACTACGGCTTCGGCGGACCGAAGCTCTTCCCGATCCTCTACATCGGCAAGCTCCTCACGTTCTGCATCACGGGGTGGGCCGTCGCCGCGCTCACGACCGGCCTCAACCCGCTGGATCTCTCCGAGACCTGGCGCGAGCCGATCGTCTGGCAGAAGCTCGTCGTGTGGGTGATGCTGCTCGAGTCCCTCGGCGTCGCCGGCGCGTGGGGACCGCTCACGTTCCACTTCAAGCCGATGACCGGCGGGGTGCTCTACTGGGCGCGGACGAAGACGCTGCGCCAGCCGCCGTGGCCCGAGAAGGTGCCGGGCACGGCCGGCGACGAGCGCACGCCGCTCGACGTCGCGCTCTACGTCGGCTTTCTCATCTCGCTGGTGGTGTGCCTGGCGATGCCCGGCACGCAGGACTCGAGCGCGGTGGAGGCGATCGGCGCCAACGAGGGTCTGATCCCGACCGCGCCGCTGGTCGCGGCGATCGTGCTGAACTTGTTGATGGGGCTCCGCGACAAGGTCGCGTGGATCGCGGCGCGATCGGAGCAGTACGTCCCGGCCCTCATCTTCTTCGCGTTCTTCCCGTTCGTCGACATGGTGGTCGCGGCGAAGATCCTGATCGTCACGGTCTGGATGGGCGCTGCGGTGTCCAAGATCGGCCGCCACTTCGGCCACGTGATCCCGGCGATGGTCTCCAACACTCCGTGGATGCTGTCCAAGACGATCAAGCGGATGCACTACCGCGACTATCCCGACGACATACGGCCGTCCGAACGCGCCCTGATGATCGCCCACGGGCCCGGCACGGTCGTCGAGTTGATCACGCCGCTGGTGCTGCTGTTCTCACAGAACCACACGCTCACCATCGCTGCGGTCGTCGTGATGATGGGCTTCCACCTGTTCATCATCTCGACGTTCCCGCTCGCTGTGCCGCTCGAATGGAACGCCCTCTTCATGTTCCTCGTGCCGTTCCTGTTCCTCCAGTTCCCCGCATGGGACGGCTTTGGCCTCGGTGACATGGACCCGGCCTTGCTCGCGGCGACGGTCGTCGGCTGCACGCTGTTCCCGATCATCGGCAACAACCGCCCGGACTGGGTGTCGTTCCTGCCGTCGATGCGCCAGTACGCCGGCAACTGGGCCTCGGCGCTGTGGGCATTCGCGCCCGGCGCGGAGCGCAAGCTCGACGAGCATCTCGTCAAGCCCGCCAACACACAGAAGCAGCAGCTCACCGACATCTACGGGGAGGACATCGCCGAGTTGATCCTGCAGCACGGCGTGACCTTGCGCGCGATGCACAGCATGGGCCGCGGCCTCAACTCCGTGATGATGAACCTGCTCGACGAGGACATCGACTCCTACTACCTGCGCGATGCAGAGGCGCTGTGCAACGTGGTCGTCGGCTTCAACTTCGGGGACGGGCACCTGCACGACTGGCGGCTGATCGAGGCGATCCAGAGGCGCTGCAACTTCGCGCCGGGCGAGTTCATCGTGGTGTGGGTCGAGTCGGAGCCGATCTTCCGCGACAAGCAGCAGTACTGGGTCATGGACGCGGCCGTCGGCTTCGTCGAGCGCGGCGAGTGGAAGGTGAGCGAGGCGGTCGGGGAGCAGCCGTGGCTGCCGAACGGGCCGATATCCCTCAACGTGAAGTGGCGCAAGCCCGGATACGAACGAGTCCGGCATCCCGCGCCGGACGTGTCCGTGCGCGCCGGCGACGACGGGGACGGAAAGGCTGTGCCCACAACCGCATGACGTCCGCGGTGGTGGTCGGCAGCGGCCCGAACGGACTCGCTGCCGCCCTGACGCTTGCGGCCGAAGGAGTTGAGGTGCGCGTGCTCGAAGCCGACGAGCGTCTCGGCGGCGGCACGCGGAGCGGCGAGCTCACCGTTCCGGGCCTGGTGCACGACGAATGCTCCGCCGCGCACCCGCTTGCGGTCGACTCGCCGTTCGCGCGGCGCTTCGACCTGGCGGCACACGGGCTGACGTGGCGGTGGCCGGAGGTCCAGTACTCGCACCCGCTCGAGGGTGGCGACGGGGCGGCCGCGTACCGATCCGTGGAACAGACCGCGGCCGCGCTCGGCCCCGACCGCCGCCGCTGGGGCGCGCTCTTCGGGCCGGTCAGCAAGAGCTTCTCCGACCTCGAGGAGGACTTCCTGCGGCCGCTCCTGCGCGTCCCCTCCCATCCCGTGAAGCTCGTGCGCTTCGGCATGCGTTCCGTGCTCCCGGCGGCCGCCCTGGCGCGCTTGTTCGGGACGGCGGCAGCCCGCGCGCTGTGGGCCGGTGTGGCCGCACATGCGTTCCGGCCGTTCGGCCTACCGATGTCATCGGCGGTCGGGGTGACCCTCGGAAGCGCCGCACATCGCCATGGCTGGCCCGTCGCCGAAGGAGGCTCGGGGTCGATCAGTCGCGCCATGATCTCGCTGCTCGAGGATCGAGGCGCGCGCCTCGAGACGGGTGTCGAGGTGAAGTCCCTGGACGAGCTCGGGAAGCCCGACATCGTGATGCTCGACGTGGCGCCGGCGGCCGCCGTGCGCATCGCCGGGGACCGGCTGCCGCGCAGGGTCGCGCGAGCGTTCACCCGCTTCCGGCATGGCCCTGCGGCTTTCAAGGTCGACTTCGCGGTGGAGGGTGGGATCCCCTGGCTGCACGAGCCCTCGCGCCGTGCCGGCACCGTGCACGTGGGCGGCACGTTCGAGGAGATCGCAGCAGCAGAGCGCGACGTCCACCGCGGGCAGATGCCCGACCGGCCGTTCGTCCTCCTGTGCCAGCAGTACGTCGCGGATGAGTCGCGCGCGAGCGGAGGCCTCGTTCCCGTGTACTCCTACGCCCACGTCCCAGCGGGTTGGACCGGCGACGCGACCGTCCAGATCGAGCAGCAGATCGAGCGCTTCGCACCCGGCTTCCGCGACCGGATCGTCGCGCGGCACGTCCGCAACGTGCGCGACATGGAGCGCCACAACGCCAACTACGTGCGCGGCGACATCATCACGGGAGCGAACACACCGATGCAGATGCTCGGCCGGCCGCGCCTCGCACTCGATCCGTACGCCACCGGGATCCCGGGCGTCTACATCTGCTCGGCAGCCACGCCTCCAGGCGCCGGCGCCCACGGGATGTGCGGGTACAACGCCGCGCTGTCCGCACTTCGGTCTCTGGGCGTGGAGGCCTAAGCTCCCCGTCGAGATGTCTGCGGAGGCCAAGGTCGAGGAGCTCGGGTTTCAGTTACCTGCACCGTTCCCGCCGGCCGGGACGTACGTCAACGCGGTCAGGACGGGTGGCTTGCTGGTGCTCGCCGGCCACATACCGATCGGTGCAGATCAGCAGGTTGTGCTCGGCAAGCTCGGTGACGACCTCGACGTCGAAGCCGGCCGAGCGGCGGCGCGGCTTGCCGCGCTCAGCGCGCTGGCCACTCTGCGCTCGGAACTCGGATCGCTGGACCGTGTGGCGCGGATCGTGTCACTGCGCGGTGTGGTCAACGCCACTCCGGACTTCACCGGTCACACGCAGGTGATCGACGGCGCATCGGATGTGTTCGTTGCGGTGTTCGGGGAAAACGGCCGTCACGCCCGGCTCGCGGTCGGCGTCAGCTCCCTGCCCGCGAATCTCGCACTCGAGATCGAATTGCTCGTCGAGGTCGACGACACGTAGAGCTTGGGCCTTCAGGACGGCTGAGCGCCGCCGTAAATGGCGCGCAGCCATACGGAGACCAGCACGTCGAGCACGTGCTCTTCGGCAACCGCAGGGGTCTGGCCGGCGAAGGTCATGTGCAGCATGCGCTCGTTCATCCAGTTCAGCGAGATCGCCAGGTCGCGCGCTGCCACACCCTCGGGAGCGGAGCCGCGGGCGCGCTCGGCTTCGATCACGGCGGTGGTCAGCTGCACCCAGCCCTCCATCACGCGGGACCACAGGTCACGAACCTCTGCGCTGGTCGCAAGCGCATCGGCACCCGCCAGCGTGACGGCGCGATGCGAGCGGAACGTCTCGTAGATCGCCGTGATGCCCACCCGCAACCAGCGCGGCGGGTCCTCGGAGAACCGCTCGAGCGATTCGCCCATCCGCTCGCGGGCCTCTTCGACCATGCGGTCGAGCAGCGTCAGCAAGACCGCGTCCTTGGAGGAGAAGTAGAAGTAGAACGTCGGGCGCGAAATGCCGGCTCCCCGGGCGAGATCGTCGACCGAGATCTCGTGCAGTGACCGTTCCTCCAGCAGGCGCTCGGCTGTCACGAGGATGGCGCGTTCGCGTTCGTCCCCCGTGGTCCGGCGCATGCGACGGCCCCTGGCGGTAGTGGTCGGGGTGGGCGCGGGCGATGAGGCCATGGCCCTCATGATACATCCCGTCGACTGTGATCAACGTCACGTTCATGCCCTCAACACACTGTTGATAATGTCCCGTAGACCTTTCCACCGGCGGAGGAGCCCACGTGTCGACACCCATAGTTGCCCAACCCCCGTCAACCGCGGTCAACGGGCGTGTTCCCGAGCGGCCCGTCGAGCATCTGGACGTGCTGATCGTCGGCGCCGGCCTGTCGGGCGTCGGAGCGGCCTGCCATCTCCGCGACAAGCAGCCTGACAAGACCTTCGCGATCCTCGAGGCGCGGGACGGCATCGGCGGCACGTGGGACCTGTTCCGCTATCCCGGCATCCGGTCGGACTCCGACATGTTCACGCTGGGCTACTCGTTCCGGCCGTGGGAGGACGCGAAGGCGATTGCCGACGGACCTTCGATCCTGCGGTACGTGCGCGAGACGGCGCGCGACCACGACGTCGAGCGCGAGATCCGCTTTCACCACCGGGTCGTGCGCGCCGAATGGTCCACTGCGCAAGCGCGGTGGACCGTGGACGCCGAGCGCACCGACACGGGTGAGGCGGTGCGCCTGACCTGCGGATTCCTGTTCATCTGCACCGGCTACTACCGCTACGACGAAGGCTTCACGCCCAACTTCGAGGGCACGGAGGACTTCTCGGGCCGCATCGTCCACCCGCAGCACTGGCCCGCGGACCTCGACTACGCCGGCAAGCGCGTGGTCGTGATCGGCAGCGGCGCCACGGCGGTGACGCTCGTTCCGGCGATGGCCGAGCAGGCCGCACACGTGACCATGCTCCAGCGCTCCCCCAGCTACGTGGTCTCCCTGCCTGCCCGCGACCCCGTGGCCGACGCCCTGCGGCGAGCGCTGCCGGCGAAGGTCGCCTACCCGATCGTGCGGTGGAAGAACGTGCTGCTGACGTCCGTCTTCTTCCACCTCAGCCGGCGCGTCCCGCGCATGATCAAAGCCCTGATCCGCAAGGGCGTCGAACGCCGGCTTCCGCGCGGCTATGACGTCGACACCCATTTCAAGCCGCGCTATGACCCGTGGGACCAGCGCGTGTGCCTGGTTCCCGACGGCGACCTGTTCCGGGCGATCCACAAGGGACAGGCGTCCGTCGTCACGGACCGCGTCGAGACCTTCACGGAGAAGGGCCTGAAGCTGGCGTCCGGGGCCGAGCTCGAAGCCGACGTGATCGTCACCGCCACCGGGCTGAACGTCCTGATGCTGGGCGGCATGAAGATCGGGGTCGACGGCCGGGAGCTCGATATCCCCAAGGCGGTGAGCTACAAGGGCATGATGTTCGGCGGCGTGCCGAACCTGGCGTATGCACTCGGCTACACCAACGCCTCCTGGACGCTCAAGTGCGACCTCGTCGCCGAGCACGTCTGCAGGCTGCTGGGCCACATGGACGAGCACGGCTACACCCGATGCATGCCGGGCGAGCACGACCCTGCGCTCGAGACGCAGCCGTTGATCGACCTCACCTCCGGTTACGTGCTGCGCTCCATCGATGCGATGCCCCGGCAAGGCATGAGGGCGCCGTGGCGCCTCTACCAGAACTACGCCCGCGACATCCGCCTGCTGCGGCACGGCGCGTTGCAGGACGGGGCGATGGAGTTCTCGGCGCCGGCGCGGGCGCCGATGCCCTCGATGGCCTCGATTCCGTAGGCGCATCTCCCAACGGAAGGTCTCGATCCGTTTATTCGGCGAGTGCGCGCGCCACGAGGCATTCGGCATCGACGCCCGGCGGGAGCGTGCCGAAGGCTCGGTGACGCCCGCCCAGCCGCGCGGCACAGAATGCGTCGGCAACTGCAGCGGGTCCGTTGCGGACCAGCAGCGAGCCCTGCAGAGCGAGTGCCATGTCCTCGACCAGCGCGCGGGCGGCGAACTGCGGCTCGGTGCACGCAGGTCATCGAGCGCAGTTCGGGTAGCGTCGAGGTGCGCATCGAGACGCGTGTCGGCGCCGCGGGCCGACTCGCACTCCGCCAGGAACTCGTCGACGCTCTCCGGCTCGCGCGCCATCGCCGCAGCACGTCGAGCGCGATCACTTGCCCGAGCCTTCCCAGACCGTGCCGATCTGGATGTGCGGTAGAACTGGGCGACCGGCGCCTGCTGCGTCTCGATGTAGCCGTTCCCGCCCAGGCATTCGAGCGCCTCGGCCGCGAAAGGTGCGCCGCGCTTGCAGATCCAGTACTTCATGACCGCGAGCGCCATGCGGCCGAACGTGCGATCTCCCTCGTCGAAGGCGCGCACGATCCGCAGCGACGCCGCGGCGGCGGCCTCCGCTTCGAGCGCGAGGTCCGCGAGCACGTTCACCATCGCGGGCTGGGAGGCGAGCGGCGCGCCGAACGCGCTGCGGCGGCGCGTGTGCCAGACCGCCTCGTTCAGCAACCGCCGCATCATCCCCGCGACGCCGACCATCGTGTCTATCCGCGTCCAGACGATCTGCTCGATCATGAATGCCGTGCCGCGGCCCTCCTCCCCGAGGATGCGGGCCGGAAGGTGGTCGAACTCGACCTCTGCGGAGGCCAGGCAACGCCCTCCCAGCTTGTCCTTCAAACGCTGGAGGCGAAAGCCTGGATGAGGGCGCTCGGCGACGAAGCAGGTGATGCCGCCCGGCGCCTGCGCGAGCGTCAAGAACACCTCGAACACGGGATGCGTGCAGAACCACTTGTGCCCGGTGAGCTCGTACCACCCCTCCCCCGCCGGCTCGGCGACGGTGGTGTTTGCGCGCAGGTCCGAGCCGCCCTGCTTCTCCGTCATCACCATGCCGGCCTGCGCGAACCGGTCGTAGTCGGGGAGCGTCAGGCGCGGCTCCCATTCCTGCCGCGAGCGCGGGATCCTGGCGCATCGTCGGCGTGGCCGCGTAATTGATCGACATCGGGCAGCAGGGCCCCGTGTCGAGCTGGTTCATCATGTAGAAGAGGCCGTAGCGCACGACGTGGGCGCCCGGCCGCGAGTCGCGCCAGGCGAGCGAGTTGACCTCGCGCTCGACGCCGAGCCGCAGCACCAGTGCATTGACGGGTCGTACTCGACCTCGTCGACGCGGTGGCCGAAGCGGTCGTGCTGGTGGAGTTGCGGGCCATTGCGCTGCGCCCGCCGGCGGTGCTCATCGGCCTCGGCGGATCCGGCCACCTGGCCGAAGTCGCGCAGCCGGTCTACGCCCCAGCTGCCGCCCTCCCGCGCGATCGCCTCCTGCAGGGCGGCGTCGGAGTCGAAGACGTTCACGTCGACGAACGGCTCCGACTGGTTGATCACCTCGTGGGTGCCGGACAGTGGTCGGTCCGGGGCATGGTGGTCATGGCGCGAGACTCCGATCTGATGCCTGGGCTTGGACGGACTGAAGCGCGAAGCTCACGAGCGAGGCGACCAGCGCGTCGCCGCCGGCGGGGTTGAGACCGACCGCCTCCTGTAGCGCGCCGACCAGCGCCCCGGCGGCGACGTCGCCGTCGAGCGTCGGCCCTTCGCCCGCCTGCGGCGCCCTCCTCGAGCAGCGCGGCGAAGACGGCCCGGTGGGCGGCCTTGCTCTCGATCCGCGCCTGCTCGACGGCCGGGTCGACGGGCTCCGCCATCAGCGCATAGGCGAGCGTGGGAGCGGCCAGCGCGCGCCGGCAGAAAGTCTCTACGCAGACGGCAAGCCGATCTCCCGCGTCACCGTCGCGGGCGGCGATGTCGCGCATCAGCGCTACTTCGCGGCTTCGCCGCGGCGCGGAAGATCTCGGCGCAGAGCTCACCCTTGCCGGTGAAGTGGCGGTAGAGGGCTCCGGTGGACACGCCGGCCCGCTGGGCGACGTCGACGACGCTCGTCGCCGCCCACCCGCCGGCGCCACCTGCTCGAGGCCAGCGTCGAGCAGGCGTTCGCGCATCTTCACGTGAACAGTGCGATCACAGTTCCCGTTCGAACTGCTCGTACTGCGCCGGATCCCAGCTGTCGGCCGGCGTGCTCAGACGGGGCGGGCAGTCTTCGTCATGCGTTCGCGACCACCTCGCCGACCTGGACGTCATTGAGGGTCACACCAGGGTTCGAACCGATGCCCTCCTCGATTCGTCCTGCTGCCGCGCGAGCCGCGTCCTCGGACTCGAAGACGATGACCGAATTCCCTTCGTCCCCCCCGAGCCTCACCCAATAGCCGGCGACGAAGCCGGGCGCTTGCGACACGGCGGGAACGATTGTCTCCCGCAGATACTCCGTTGCCGCGGGCCCATCCGAGATGCTCACCTTGACCACGACTGCGTGCATGGGGCTCCTCCTTTTAGCTTGGACATACGGGCGCAGTATCCCGCAGGGGAGGGAGCGGCGGAGCTCAGCCGGAAGTCAGCCGGGAAGTCAGTTCTTCTTCGCGTCGACGGCGCGCTGGAGCTGGCTCTTGTTCATGCGCGAACGGCCCGAGATGTTCAGCTTGCGGGCCTCGTTGTAGAGCTGATCGCGGGTCCGGCCGCGCGGCCCGCTCCTGCCCGACCGCTGGCCCCCGCGGCGCCCCGACGAGATGTCCTTGGTCGAGGTCGCGCGATCGTGTCCGCGACTCACCTGCACGCGCCCGCTCCTTGTTGACGGTCCGGGCCGCGATCTCCTCGGCAGTGTCCTCGGAGCGTCCCTGTTCGAGCTGGCTCTCCTTCACGTGCTCGTACTGACGGGCTCGCTTGGTCCCCTTCTTCACTCCGCGCGGCGGCATTCGATCGACCTCCTCTTCGGGTGACGAATCGATACCCGGAAGCGGACGGGAAAACACGTCCTAAAGTCCGCAACCGAACACCCACACCCTTGGCATGGACCAAGGCCGCCGTTAAGATCGGTGTCCAAGCACCGCCGTGGCCCGGTCTCAGGTGAGGACGGGTCAGGAGGTCAGCACCGACCGGAAAGCCGCGCACGCTGCTTCCAGTTGCTCCGTCAGCCGGTCAGCACATGAATTGGCGTCCAGAC
This sequence comes from uncultured Solirubrobacterales bacterium, assembly GCA_963731895.1. Classification (GTDB taxonomy): domain Bacteria; phylum Actinomycetota; class Thermoleophilia; order Solirubrobacterales; family JBBDJG01; genus CAVSXO01. Next base: position 267,920 of record CAVSXO010000026.1, on the reverse strand, counting down.
GGAGGGCAACGCGGTGTTCGACGATTCCCCCATCCCCCTTGCGAAGCACTGCTCGCTGCGTGCCGAGCGGCACCTCGATACGACGATTATTCGGCTTGCGGGCGAGTTCGACCTCGCATGCGAGGAGCGGTTCCAGGAGGAGCTCGCGAATGTGCTCGACGGTGCCGGGACATTCGTGCTGGATCTCCGTGGCCTGGAGTTCATCGACTCGACCGGTCTGCGGGTGCTCGTCCAGCTCGACGCCGCGGCGAGAAGCGACGAGTTCGACTTCACGGTGCTCTGCGGCAACGGGCAGGTGCGGCGCGTGCTCAGGGAAAGCGGACTCGACAACGTGCTTCCATTGGTGGACCCCTCGGGAGCGGTCCCGGCGTCGGACTCCCCCATCTAGCCGGCGACCGGCTCCGCTTCCTTCTCGACCGGCTCGACCTGCGGCTCCAGCACGAATACCTCGGCCGCCATGTCGGGATCGATGTGGTTGTCGCTCATGAAGGCGATCACCTTGCGCTCCGTCGCCACCTCAACTGCCCCGACGAGGTCCTCGCGCATCGCCAGCTGGAAGCGATGGCGCATGTCGAGCACGAACTTTGCCTCTCCGTTGGTCGCGAGCGTCTTCTCAGCCTTCGTCATGGTGTCGGCGAGCAGGATCACGACCAGGTCACCGCTGATCGTCGTCCTGGCCTTCGTCGGGCCTCTGCCGGTGAACTCGCTCAGCAGCTTGACGGCGGCGTTCGATATGGCGGCAGCAACACTGCCTGTGGGGGCCTGCGGGGCCTGAGACACGAAACGTGCCTTCCTCGCCCCCTCTGTGGCTGAACCGTCGCGGATGAAGGAACGAAAGAACTGGGCGACGGCGATGAAGGCACGGAGCCTTCCCCGCTGGGGAGGCCAGATGCCCCACGAGCATAGCGCGATCAGTCAGGCGTCGAGGCTCGAAAGCTCCTCGTAGAGCTGCTCGACCGCCCGCTTGGCGGCCACGTGGCGCTCGGTCGACTCGGCCGAGCGCTCAGGCGACGACCAGCACTCGGGAGCCGCGAGCTCGTCCTCGACTCCCGCCAGGGCGGATTCCGCCTCGGCGACAGCGCGCTCGAGGGCAGCGATGCGCCGCTTCGAGTTCTTGGAGACGGCCGGCCTTGCCGTCTGACCTTCGCGCCGCCGGCCGTCGCCGCGGCCGGGCGCGGCGCGCTTGGCGGACTCGGCCGCGTCTCGGCGCTCCTCCCGCACCCGCATGTAGTCCGCCCAGCCTCCCTCATACGAGCGCAGTCGCCCGTCCTCCAGCGCGATCGTGCGGGTCCCGACGGCATCGAGCAGCGCCCGGTCGTGCGACACCAGCAGCAGCGCGCCGTCATGGGCCCGCAGCGCGTCCTCCAGCGCTTCGCGGCTCTCGAGGTCGAGATGGTTGGTGGGCTCGTCGAGGATCAGGACGTTTGCCCCGGACGCGACCAGGACCGCGAGCGAGAGGCGCCGCAGCTCCCCTCCCGACAGCACCGCCACCTCCTTCTCCGCGTCCGCTCCCGAGAACAGGAACCGGCCGAGCAGGGCACGCGCCTTGTTCGGCGTCAGGCCGGTTGCGCGCTGCACCGCCTCGAGCGCCGTACCCTCGCCGCCGACCTCCTCCGGCGTGCTGGGACAGGAAGCCGAGCTCGGCGTTGTGGCCCCGGCGCAGCTTGCCGTCGGTCAGCGGGCGGCGGCCCGCCAGCGTCTCGATCAGCGTCGTCTTGCCGGCCCCGTTCGGGCCCACCAGGGTCACGTGCTCGCCGCGCTCCAGCCACAGCTCGGCGTCCTCGAGGAGCGTGCGCTCGCCGGCCGCGATGGTCGCTCCCTCCAGCTCCAGGGCGACGCGGCCGCTGCGCGTCCCCGGCTCGAACTTGAACCCCAGCGACCGGCCGGCGCGCGGGTCCTGCTCGAGGCGGTCCATCTTGGCGAGCTTCTTCACCCGCGCCTGGGCCTGGCGCGAGCGCGTGCCCGCCCGGAAGCGCGTCACGAACCGCTCCATGCGCTCGATCTCGGCCTGCTGGCGCTCGATCGCCCGCCCGAGCGCCAGCTCGCGCGCCGCGCGCTCCTTTCGCCAGGCATGCCACGGACCGGCGAAGAACCGCGACCGCCCGGCCTCGAGCTCGAGCACCGCCGTGCCGACCGCCTCCAGGAACCAGCGGTCGTGCGCGACCAGCACGATCGCGGCATCGGTGCTCGTGAGCTGCTCCTCGAGCCACTCCAGCGACTCCACGTCCAGGTGGTTCGTCGGCTCGTCGAGGAGCAGCAGGTCGGGGTCGCCGGCCAGGGTGCGGGCGAGCGAGCCACGCGTCAGCTCGCCGCCGGAGAAGGTCTGCAGCGACCGGTCGAGGTCGTCCTCCGCGAACCCGAGCCCGCGCACCACGGTCATCGCCCGCCGGCGCCAGTCGTATCCACCGGCGTGCTCCAGCCGGGCCTGGGCGGTCGCATAGTCGTCGAGCGTCGCCTGATCGGAGCTGCCGGACGCCATCGCCTGCTCGAGCCGCCGCAAGCTGCTCCTCCAGCGCGACCAGGTCGGCGCAGCCGGAGAGCACGTAGTCGCGGAGGGTCAGATCCCGGTCCCGGGGCGGGCGCTGGTCGTGGAGGGCGACCCGGGCTCCCTTCTCAAAGGACAGCTCGCCACCGTCGATCGGCGTCTCCCCGGCGAGCATTCTCAGCAGGGTGGTCTTGCCGGAGCCGTTGCGGCCGGACAGCGCAAGCCGCTGGCGGCGCTCGACCTTGAACGAGACGCCGCGCAGCAGGGGATTTCCCCCCACGTTCTTTCCCAACCCGGATGCGATCGCAACAGCCATGCAACGGGATGGTAGGAGCCACCGCCTACCATCCCTCGCCGTGCCTCAACGCGAAGACCTCCGAAACGTCGCGATCGTCGCCCACGTCGACCACGGCAAGACCACGCTCGTGGACGCGATGCTGTGGCAGTCCGGCGCCTTCAGGGAGAACCAGGACGTCGCCGAGCGCGTGATGGACTCGATGGACCTCGAGCGCGAGAAGGGGATCACGATCCTCGCCAAGAACACGGCCGTCCGGTTCCGGGGCGTGAAGCTGAACATCGTCGACACGCCCGGCCACGCCGACTTCGGCGGGGAGGTGGAGCGGGGATTGACGATGGTCGACGGCGTCCTGCTGCTGGTCGACGCGTCCGAGGGCCCGCTGCCGCAGACCCGGTTCGTGCTGCGCAAGGCGCTCGAGTCCCGGCTGCCCGTGATCCTCGTCGTGAACAAGGTCGACCGGCCCGACGCGCGGATCGCCGAGGTGGTCGACGAGGTCTACGAGCTGTTCCTGGACCTGGACGCCGACGAGCAGCAGATCGAGTTCCCGATCGTCTACACCAACGCGCGGGCCGGCTGGGCCTGCCTCGAGGCGGGCATTGAGGGAGAGAACCTCGACCCCCTCCTCGATCTTCTCCTGTCTCACATCCCAGCACCCTCCTACGAGGAGGGCCATCCGCTCCAGGCTCATGTCACGAACCTCGATGCGTCGCCCTACGTCGGCCGGCTCGCGCTGTGCCGGGTCCGGCAGGGCCAGATCCGCGCGGGCCAGCCGATCGCCTGGTGCCGGGCCGACGGCCGCGTGGAGCCGGCGACGGTCAGCGAGCTGTATGTCACCGAGGCGCTCGACCGGGTGGAGGCCGAGCAGGCGGGGCCGGGCGAGATCATCGCCGTGGCCGGGCTTGCCGACGTCACGATCGGGGAGACCCTGGCCGATCCGGAGGATCCCCGCCCGCTGCCGGTGATCACGGTCGACGAGCCGTCGCTGTCGATCGTGGTGGGAATCAACACATCACCTCTGTCGGGCCGGGACGGCTCGAAGCTGACCGCGCGGCAGGTGCGCGCGCGGCTCGACCAGGAGCTGATCGGCAACGTGTCGATCAGGGTGCAGGACACGGAGCGACCCGACGCGTGGGAGGTCCAGGGCCGCGGCGAGCTTCAGCTCGCGGTGCTGGTCGAGCTGATGCGGCGCGAGGGCTTCGAGCTGACCGTGGGCCAGCCGCGTGTGGTGACCCGCGAGATCGACGGCAAGGTGAACGAGCCGATCGAGCGGCTCACGATCGACGTTCCCGACGATTACGTCGGCGTCGTGACCCAGCTGCTCGCGCTCCGCAAGGGCCGGCTCGAGCAGATGGTGAACCACGGCACCGGCTGGGTGAGGATGGACTACCTCGTTCCCGCCCGCGGGCTGATCGGCTTTCGCACCGAGTTCCTGACCGAGACCCGCGGGACCGGACTGCTGCACCACGTCTTCGACCGCTGGGAGCCATGGGTGGGCGAGCTGCGGATGCGCCCGACCGGCGCGCTCGTGGCTGACCGCTCCGGGCAGGCGGCGAGCTTTGCGCTGTTCGGCCTGCAGGAACGCGGCACGATGTTCGTGGAACCTGGCGAGGTCGTCTACGAGGGCATGATCGTCGGCGAGAACTCGCGTTCCGACGACCTCGACGTGAACGCGGTCAAGGAGAAGCACCTCACGAACATGCGCTCATCGACCGCGGACGTCCTCGTGAGGCTCGTCCCCGCCCGGCGGCTGTCGCTCGACCAGGCGCTCGAGTTCCTGCGCGAGGACGAGTGCGTGGAGGTGACCCCGGGCGCCGTGCGCCTGCGCAAGGTCGAGCTCGAGAAGACCGCCCGCGTGAAGCTGGCGCGGCGCTCGCGTGCGGAGACAGCCCCGGTCGGATAGCTGTACGGCGGTTCATCAACGCCGGATCGGGGTATACGCCCCCTCGACCTCGCACCTAGCGGGGCAGGGAGAGCAAACGTTGGGGGGAGACAAGATGGCGTCGGTTCGATCGCTGCGCGGCCTGGCCGCCCTTGCCGTACTGATGGGCGCATTGACAGTTTCGTCATCCGCACAGGCGGCGATCCCGAACATCCCGGACGGCGCCGGGGGAAACCTCACCTGCACCGTCCAGACCGGGGCCAATGCCGGCGAGCGCTGGTGCTCAGGCATCTTCACGACCTTCGACGGCGCGCCGATCGACATCAACGTCGGCTTCCCGCCCGCTCCCGCGAGCGGCCCTGACGGCGACTTCCCGGTCGTCGGGCTCTATCACGGCTGGGGCGGCGCGAAGCTCGGCCACTCGAGCGGCGGCTGGATCGACGACGGCTACGCGTTCTTCTCGATGAGCGACCGTGGATGGGGACTGTCGTGCGGCGGCACCGACCCCAAGCGCACGCAGCCGGTGTGCGCCAACGGCTACAACCACCTGATGGACACGCGCTTCGAGGTCAGAGACGCGCAGGAGGTCTTCGAGGCGCTCGCCGACCGCGCCGCCACCGGGGCGACCGGCGGAGAAGGCCTGATCGACCCGCAGGCGATCGGCGTCACCGGAGGCTCCTATGGCGGCGGCATCTCCATGGCGCTCGCGGCGCTGAAGGACCGCAAGATGGTGCAGGCCGGCGACGGCACGCTGATCCCGTGGGTGAGCGACGGCGGCAAGCCGATGCGGATCGCGGCGGCGCAGCCCGACATTCCATGGACCGACCTCGCCTACTCGCTGCAGCCGAACGGGCACACGCTCGACTACGTCGCCGACGCGCCCTACCTGCAGCGCGGCAGGATCGGCGTGATGAAGCAGTCGTTCGTGTCAGGCCTCTATGCGACCGGTCAGGCGACCAGCAACTACGCCCCGGCGGGCACGGACCCTGACGCCGACCTGATCACGTGGTTCTCGTCCATCAACGCCGGCGAGCCCTACGACACGAACCCGCTCTCGCAGGACATCGTGGACGAGATCACGACGCATCACTCGTCCTACTACATCGACGACTCCACCTCGCCGGCGCCGCTCCTGATCTCGAACGGCTGGACCGACGACCTGTTCCCGGCCGACGAGGCGCTCCGCTTCTACAACCGGACGCGGACCAACGCACCCCGGCACGCCGGTCTCGCTGATCTTCACCGACCACGGCCACCAGCGCGGCCAGAACAAGATCCCGGACGCAACGTTCCGCAGCCGCGAGACACACGCCTGGTTCGACCACTACGTCAAGGGCGAAGGGTCGGCGCCGTACCAGGGAGTGCAGACGCTCACCCAGGCCTGCAACGGACCCTCCGGCGGAGCCACCGGGCAGTACGACGACCCGAACGCGGACGAGCCGTTCCGCTCGCCGACCTGGGCCCAGCTCGCCCCCGGCGAGGTCCGCTTCACGGAAGCCGGCTCGAAGCTGATTGCGTCCTCCGTCAGCGACCAGGCCGGCTCGGCGTTCGACCCGATCGCCGGCGGCGGCGCGTGCGCCACGGCACCGGCACCCGATCAGGCCGGCGCGGCCAGCTACCGCCTCGACCCGGCGGACCCGGGCTACACCATGATGGGCTCGCCCACGATCATCGCCGACATCAACTCCCCCAGCCCGACGTCGCAGCTCGCGGCCCGGCTGCTGGACGTGGACGCGAGCGGCGTCGAGGAGACGCTCGTCGCGCGCGGGCTCTACAGGCCGGAGGTCAACTCCGGCACGGAGAGCACTCGTCAGGTCTTCCAGCTCCACGCGAACGGGTGGAAGTTCGAGGACGGGCACCGCGCGAAGCTCGAGCTCCTGCCGGCCGACCAGCCCTACGGGCGCAACTCCAACGGCCAGGCGCCGATCACGGTCTCCAACGTCGAGCTGCGCCTGCCGGTCCTCGAGGCACCGGGCTCACCGGGCGGCGTGGAGGAGCCTGCACCGAAGGTCGTGCCGAGCGGTTATACGCTCGCGCGTGACTACACCGGAGCCTATGCGCGCCCCAAGGGCGCGAGCCCGCTCCGGGTCCCGCTCGTGCCCGCGTACCAGCAGTGCACGGCCGCGGACATGACGCACGGCCCGCCACTTGCATTCCCGTCGTGCTCGTCACCGGACCAGGCGTCGCCGAACCTGACCGTCGGTACGCCTGACGCGAACGGCCGCGCCGCGAACTCGATCGGCTTCGTGAGGCTCGCGACGATCCCCGGGATCCCGAGCACGCCGGAGGACGAGGCAGACGTGAACGTCGAGGTGTCGATCAGCGACGTGCGCGAGACCGCGGGCCTCGGCGACTACACCGGTGAACTGAACCAGGTCACTACGTTGCGGATCACGGACCGTGCCAACGGCAGCGGCAACGAGAGCGGCACTGTCCAGGACACGCCGCTTGCCGTGACCGTCCCGTGCACCGCCACCCCGGACACCACGAGGGGCTCGAACTGCTCGGTCTCGACCACCATGGACGCGCTCATGCCGGGCTCGGTGCCGGAGGGCAAGCGCTCGATCTGGGCGCTCGGGCAGGTTCAGCTCTTCGACGGCGGCTCCGATGGCGTGGCCGCGACGGCCGGCAACTCGCTGTTCGCGGTTCAGGGCGTGTTCGCGCCGTAGCTGTAGCTCCAACCACGTTGTCCATCCGGCCCTTTGGAGGCTGGGGTGGTGTCGATCGGATCCGCGGTTGGAGGTGGCCGGCGGGGCGCCCTCGGCCGTGCTCGGGTGCGGTCGAAAACCGGGTGGGTAGGGAGAGTGTGATCGAGGCGGCGTTGGGCTGCCGCGGGCGGTATCTGCACGAGAGTCGTGCAAACGTCACGCATCGGGCCTGATCTCTGCCGAGTTTTTCCGATCCGTAACCGGGCCTTCGTTCGCTGGTGAGTTAGGGCCGCTATAGAGGCCCATAACTCACCACTCGACGAAGGGGCGCGATACCAGATCACGCGCACACGGCGCTGTTTTCGACCAACGCATGCACGGCGCATCACAAACAGCGCGTGGCTCGTGAACCCTCCCACCGCGTCCCGGACCCACTCCCCTACCTACCTGGTTTTCCAAGCCCGGTACCCTCGCCACCCCCGACGCCCCCAAAGGTGGTCCGCACAACTCCGAACGACGTCGTTGGGAACTACGCCTAGACCGTCTACTCCGGCCGGATGTGCAGGATCGGTAGGCCGTACTCGTCCGCGAGTCGCTCGGCGATCAGCGACCGGTGGCAGGCCTCGGGGTCGCGCTCCACGCAGAACAACGCGGACGCACCCTCGTTTGGCAGCTCGCTGACGATCGCGCCCAGGTCCACCCGGTCGAGAATCTCCTTCACGTAGCGGTCGCGGTAAGCCGGCGCGAGCTCCGCTCGGGAGCGCTTGCCGACGCCGAGCCGATCGTCCTCCTGATACTGGAGCTGGCGCAGCTCGGTCGTCGGGGCCAGCTCCATGTGGTGGCGATATTCCAAGCCCGCCTCGGCCACCGCGGCTTGCAGGCGGCGCGCGTTCGCCCACGCATACTCCGGGCCGCGGACGCCGCGCCGCTGACGGACATCGAGGAGCAGGCGCACGTCAGCCGTGTGCAGCGCTTCGAGGAACTTCTCGACCGTGAAGCCGTAGACGCCGATGGTGGCGACCGTCTGCACCCGCTAGGGGACGAAAATGCCCTGCCTGGCAAATGGGGTGTTGTCGCCCTCGGTGCCGGCGTCCGATCCGCCCCGCCGTCGTCGACGCGGATCCTGGTCCAGCGCCCAGATCGAGCGCTTTCCCTCCGGCACGGCGCCGGGCGAGCAGCGAGTCCATGGTGGTCGTCAGCGAGCACGTGGAGCCGATCGAGCTCGATGCCGTGGCGGCGCACGACGCCGGGGCGCGGAGCAGTGCAGTCCGTCACCGTCTGTGGCTCGTCGCCGCCGCCTGAGCCCACGCGGTCTGTGAGTCTTGTCGGCAGGAAGAGCTTTACCTCGCCTGTGTAATCGGCGAGGTCGGAGCGTGCGGCGCACGTCGGTGATCGACATCGTGATCCTGCATGTCCGCCTCGTCCTCCGGAGTGGACGGAGTGCCAACGATGGCGCTCAGCCGAACGAACCCAACCGAGTTGGCTTGCGCCCCGTTCGCATCCGGGGTGCCGATGGTCAGCTGTGACGATGCTGCTGAGGCGGATTACAGGACCCAAACGCGAGCGGCGGGCCGTGGGTGCGGTTCGGTGAAGCACACGCTGCGTACGCCGGAACCAGCGATGTGCGCAGCGGCGATGCGCCCTTGGGACGCGGATATCCGACGTGGTCATCGTCCGTGATCGTGCCCACACCGGTCCCATCGGCGATCGACGGCATTTACCGGGTCGGAAAGCACGACGCCAAAGTCCTCATCGTTCTCCAAGGCGATATCGCCTGTGCACCTTCACAGTGACGGTCTTGGCGGTCTCCTGGGGCGTGAATGTGAGCGTCTGGGGAGGGACCGCCGTGTAGTCGGAGCCGGCGGCCGTTGCGGTCCCGTCCACGGTGCGATAGGTCACCGCGGTTGCATCGGAGGTGGGCCCGGAGGTCCTTACCGTGAACGTGAAGTCGGTCTCGCCGGAGTTGCCCTCGGCCTGCGCTACGTCGTCGATCGAGAACGACGTCGAGTCGACGGCCAGCAATGTCACGAGGCCGGCGTCCGTGGCGAGCGCGAGGTCGAGCTTGCCGTCCTGGTTGAAGTCGCGTGTCAGGACAGAACGCGGGCCGGAGCCGATTGGGAAGTCCCCGTGGTCGACGAACGTGCTCCCCGCTGCGCCGAGCAGTATCGACATGTTGCTCCCGCTCGCGTTCGCGACTGCGAGATCGAGATCGGTGTCGCCGTTCAGGTCCCCCACTGCAACAGCGTGTGGACCAGCGTGCGTGAAATAGTTGGTCGGCGCGGTGAAGCCCGAGCCGGCCGTCCCCAGCAGCACGGAGACATTCCCGCCCTGGAAGTTGGTGATGGCGAGATCCGGGTCCGAGTCGCCGTTGAACTCGGCTACCGCCACACCGACCGGGTTCTGCCCGGCCGACACCTGGCTGGCGTTGCCGAAGGTCCCGCCGGCCTGGCCCTCGAGGATCGTCACATTCGGTGGGCCGCTGTAGTCGGTGACCACGATGTCGGGGTCCGAGTCGCCGTTGAAATCGGCTACCGCGACACCCAACGGATCCGGGCCCGCGGAATAGTTGACGCGGGGCGAGAATGTGCCGCCGCCCGCTTCGCCGAGCAGCACGGAGGCGTTGTCGTTGAATCGATTCGCGACCGCAAGGTCGGGGTCCGAGTCGCCGTTGAATTCTCCGATCGCGACGTGCTCCGAACCTCCGGCCGTCGTGAAGGGCGTCGGCCCTGTGAAGGTGGCACCGGGGCCGCCCAGAAAGATCGACACGGTACGGGTCGAGTTGTTCCCGACCGCAAGGTCTGGGTCCGAGTCGCCGTTGAAATCGCCTGTGGCCACACCTATCGGCCGCCCCCCGGCAGCCAGGTTGGTGGGACCGGTGAAGGTGCCTCCCGGCGCGCCGACCAGGATGGAGACGGTGTCCGAGTCGAGGTTCACGACCGCAAGGTCCGGGTCCGAGTCGCCGTTGAAGTCCGCGGCCGCGACCGAGAAAGCGGTGATGCCTGTGGGATACGTCGCGCGGTCGAAACTGAGCCCGAGCGCAGCCGGAGGCGAGGCCACCAGGATCATCAGCGCCGACAATGCGAACACCACCGCGACGCGTCGTGGCGCACTGCCCCTCATCGACCTCTCCTTCTCCTCCCGAAATAGCCTTAGCTGTGCTCCACCTTACCTGGAGCAAATCGTAGTGGCCACATTCGGCACGTGGCCCGAAAACGCGGGCGTGGCATCATCGGCGGATGGTCGCGCCCACCGACGCGAGCACCGCCCCCGGTGGCGGCCTGCCGCCCGGCACCTCACTCGGCCCCGTGAGGCTGATCGCAGGCGACGCCGGACGGCTCATGACGTTCTACGAGCGAGTCGTGGGGCTCAGGCCGCTCGGGACATCGAACGGCGTCGTCGCACTCGGGGCGGAAGAGGGAAAGCCGCTCGTCGAGCTGGTCCCCAGGCCCGACGCCCCGGTCCGCCCGGTGGGTACGACGGGGCTGTTCCATCTCGCCATCCTCGTGCCGAGCCGGGTCGACCTTGCGCGCGCGCTGCGGCAGGTGTCCGAATCCGGGTGGCGCTTGACAGGCGCCTCGGATCACCTGGTCAGCGAGGCGCTTTACCTGCGCGACGCCGAGGGGAACGGCATCGAGATCTACCGCGACCGTGATCCCGAGGAGTGGAACCGGGTGGGAGATGAGATCGAGATGGACACCCTCCCGCTCGACCTCGAAGGGGTGCTGTCCGAGCTGGCCGGCGTGGAGGCCCCACCCGGCGGCATGGCGCCGGGCACCCACATCGGCCACGTGCACCTGAACGTCGCCGACATTCCCGCGTCGGAGGGCTTCTACCACGATGCGCTCGGCTTCGATGTCACCGTCCGCAGCTATCCCGGGGCGCTGTTCGTCTCGGCGGGGGGATACCACCATCACGTGGGCCTGAACACCTGGATCGGCGAGGGCGCTCCCCCGCCGCCGCACGGCGCCCGCGGCCTCGATCGCTTCGAGGTCGTGCTCCCGACATCGGTCGACCTGGATGCGACGGAACGGCGGCTCGCCGAGCAGGGTGTCCAGACGCATCGCAGCGACGAGGGCGTATCGACGGTGGACCCGTCCGGCAACCGGATCCTGCTGTCGGTACGACCCGGCTCCTGAGCCATCGCAGGAACCCAAGACACCCTTGACACCGGCTGTCTCTTTGTGGGACGTTCAGCGCGGAGGTAGTTTTTTTCTACGGGAGAGGCTGGTTGTGGCCGCGCGCCATGTGAACGTGGTCGAGGAGTTGTTCGCGCTTTCGAACCGCTCCGCAACGGGCGATGCGGACGCGCTCTCAGAACTCGCCTCCGCCTATCACGACGATGCCAGCATCGACAGCTGGCTCACAGGCGGACCGTCCACCGAGCGCGGTGCGAGCGCCGTCCGCGAGTACTTCGGCGTCGTGCGGCTCCTACCAGGAGTGGCGGTGCGTACTGGACTACGTGCAGGACTACGAGGGTGACAGGGTGCTCGCACTCGGGTCGCTGCATGCCGTGCAGCCGGACGGGGTCGAGCACGAACACGCCGTCGGCTGGATCTTCACGTTCCGCGACGACAAGATCGCGTCCGTGAAGGCGTATGCGAGCTATGGAGACGCGCTGCGCGCCGCCACCGCCCGTCTACCGCAGCCTCACGTTAATACGCCTTAACCCGAGGTCAATCGGGGCCGAACGTCGCTGGCCGATCCTTCTCGAGGACGGATCGGCCGTTCCCACTTGCGCCGACCCGGCAAATCACCTGAGGAGGATCAAGTTGCGAAGGAAGATGATTGTGGGTCTCGGCACAGCCGTGACTGCACTTGCCGTGGCCGGTATCGCATACGCAGCCGTCAATGTGACGTTCAGTGCGACGTTGAGCCCGAACAAGGCCAACAAGCCCACCGCGCTGAACGTGAACGTGGGTTCTACGGACACCACGCCCGGCGCGTTGCAGCCGCCGATCATGAACAGGATCGTGATGAAGCTGGCCGGCGGAAAGTACAACGCGAGCAAGTTCCCGCGCTGCAAGCTGGCCTCCCTGCAGGCGAAGGGCCCGAAGGGTTGCCCGAGCGGATCGAAGATCGGGACCGGTACCGGAATCGGCCTCGCCCGGCCGGTGGTGGAGGATCCGGTCAACGGGAAGTTGACGATCTTCAACGGCGCCAAGGTGGGCGGCAGGGACACCGTGCTGGTGTACGTGTTCCCCGACCTCGGCCCCACGTTCGTGTCGGTGGGCAAAGTGATCAAGACGGGCAGCAAGTACAAGCTCGACTTCAACATCCCGCCGATCAAGACGCTGCCGAACGCGCCCGACGCCTCGGTCACCTCGGTGAAGACGAAGACGCCCGTGAAGCGCATCAGGAAGGGCTCGCGCAAGTACTACCTGATCATCGCCCCGGCGAGGTGCTCCGGTACGTGGAAGGGCACAGGGACGTTCTACTTCGCGAACGGCGAGACGAAGACCGTGCCGATCTCGCAGAAGTGCAAGCGCTGATCGCCTAGATCAGTCGTCGTCTTCCTCGGGGGCGGAGTCGTCCGATGACCCATCGTCGTCGGACTCTCCGCCCCCGGAGTCGTCCGACCCACGGTTACTCGAGCCGTCGCTGCCGCCGTCGCCGGAGTCGCCCGAGCCACCGCTGCGGCTGCGGCCACGCCCCTTGGCTCCGTCGTCGTCACCAGTCGGCTTGTCCGTCGTGGCGGTGGGCGTAGGAGCCGGCGTTGGCGTGGCGGCCAGAGCCGGCTGGGCCGCCGCGGCGGCAGGGCGCCCGGCCGGCTGCTTGCGCTTCGTGTGGCGGTCGCGCACACGCCGCTCCCGTTTTGGCTCCGCGCGGCGCGCCTCCGCCGGCGCCAGCGAGTCGCTCGCCCGCAGCGGTTGCGCGGACAGCCCGATCGAGTCCTGGGAGATCGTGTTGGCGGCCAGGCCGACCGCGACCGCGACGACCAGACCGGCCAGAGCGAGCGTCGCGTTCCTCACAAACCGGCGCCACATCACGATGCCACGCTAGCCACCGGTCGGTAAAGCATCGTCCAACTGACGGTCAAGATTTTCTCGTGCATGCTGGAGCGACGTGCTACGCACGCCGCTTGAAGAACCCGGCAGGCCGGGCGCACAGGGCAGCAACACCTCCGCGCGCGCACCGCCCGCCGAGCGGTTGCAGATCGTTGCCGCGCCGCCCCAGCGCTCGGCGAGGGCGCGGACGACTGAGAGGCCGAGCCCGGTCCCGGGGACATCGCGCGCGGCACGGTGAAAGCGCTCGAAAACCCGCTCCTCCTCACCGACCGGCACCCCGGGCCCGTCGTCGCTGACCGCCAGCTCCGCGATCTCCCCGCCACACACCCAGCCGATCGTGACGTCGGACCCCGGCCCTCCGTATTCGATCGCGTTCTCGATCAGGTTGTCGAGGATCACGGCGAGATCGTCGGGCGAGATCCGGACCAGCGCGTCCTCGCCGTCCTCCACAAGCAGCCGGCCGCCGTTGCTCTCGGCCGGCCCGCGCCAGCGATCCGCGGCCGCGGCGACCTGGCCGGCGAGCGACAGCGCCGCCACCGCCGGCGGGTCGGCCTGCTCGCGGGCCAGCGCGAGGAGGCCGTTCAGCAGCCGGGCGAGCCGCTCCGTCTCACGCTCGGCCGCCTCGATGTCGCGCCGCGCGCCCGGGTCCTCCGACTTCAGTGCCGCCGACTCCAGCCGCAGGCGCAATCCGGTCAGCGGGGTGCGGAGCTGATGCGAGGCGTTTGCGACGAAGTCCCGCTGCGAGTTCAGGACGTGCTCGACGCGCGCCGTCATGTCGTTGAACGCAGCTGCCACCTCCCGCTGCTCCCGGGAGCCGTCCTCGGGGGTGCGCCGTCTCAGGTCCCCGGCGGCGACCCCGCGCGCAGCGCCCGCAAGGCCGCGCAGGGGCCTGGCGATCGAATCGGCGAGGAACCACGCCAGCGCCAGGCCGAGCGCCAGCACGACGGCGCCGATCCCGATCAGCGCGAGCACGTCCGATCGCATCTCCGACCGCACGGCGGCGACGCTCTGGGTCACGCGCACGGCTCCGGCGGGCCGGGCCCCGCGCATGATCGGCACCGCCGTGTAGAGCAGATCCTGGCCGAGCGACTCGCTGCGCCGCGTGCCCTGCGCGGTCCGGCCGCGCAGCGCGGTCGCAACCTCGGGCCGGGCCGCGTAGGACGCGGGACCCAATCCTTCCCCGGCGGAGTCGGCCACCAACCGCCCGCGCCGATCGACGACGATCACCCTGCCTCCGAGGTCGCCGGCGGCCGCGCGCGACAGCCGCTCCAGCTCCCGTGTGCGCCCCAGCGACCCGGCCGCACTCGACGCGACGATCTGCGCGCCCGAGGCGGCCTCGCTCTTGACCTCGGCATCGACGCGCCGTGAGACGTTCAGCGCGAGCGGCACCTCGAGAGCGACGATCGTCAGCACCAGCACGTAGGCAAACGCCGCCAGCAGGCGGCCGCGCAGGCTCACCCACTCTCCCCCGGAGCAGCAAACCGGAAGCCGACGCCGCGCACCGTGTGCACGTACCGAGGCGCCCCCGGATCATCGCTGAGCTTCTTGCGCAACGCGCTGACGTGCACGTCGAGGGTCTTCGTGGGTCCGAACCAGTTCACGTCCCACACGTCCTCGATCAGCTGCTCACGCGAAACGACCGCGCCGGCGTTGCGCATCAGGAGCCGCAGGACCTCGAACTCCTTGCGGGTCAGCTCGATCGGCCGGCCGGCCTGGGTGACCTCGTGCCGGGCTTGATCGAGTAGGACGTCACCGATCTCGAGCGGATCCTCGCCGCCCGGCGCGTCCGGCTGCCGTGCGCGCCGCAGCACGGCACGGATGCGCGCCACCAGCTCGCGAGCACTGAACGGCTTCAGGACGTAATCGTCCGCGCCCACCTCGAGGCCGACGATCCGGTCCGTCTCCTCACCGCGTGCGGTGAGCATGATGATCGGGACCTCGGAGCTGCGGCGCAGCTCGCGGCAGACGTCGTAACCGGACCCGTCGGGAAGCATCACGTCGAGCAGCACCAGATCGGGCTCGAGGTCGCCGGCAAGCGAGACGCCCTCAGCCGCCGTCCGCGCGACCGCGCTGTCGAAGCCTTCCCGCTCGAGGGCCTCCGTGAGCGGGGCGGTGATCGAGGGCTCGTCTTCGACCATCAAGATTGTGCGCCGTCCGTGCGCCATCAGGCTGGATCGTAGAGGGGGCACTGGCGCGACCCTGCAGACCCTCCAGAACGCAGACCGGGGCGCCTTGGCGCCCCGGTCCGGTACGAGCTCCGAGCTTGGATCAGTCGTCGTCCTCTCCGCCGCCCGGGCCAGAGTTCTCGCCGTCGTCATCGCCGTGCTCGTCGTCGTCGTTCTCACCGTCGTCGTCGCCGTGCTCGTCGTCGTCGTTCTCACCGTCGTCGTCGCCATGCGGGCCGTCGTCGTTCGGGCCGTCGTCATCGCCCTGCTCGTCGTCGTCGTCCTTCACGGGAGCGGGGACGGGGGCTGCCGGCTGGGACGTGACCTGAGGTGCGGGCTGCGGAGCGGCGGCGGCAGGCGCCGGCGCGCGCTCGTCGTCGTCGTCGTCCTTGCGTTTCGCCTTCGCAGGCTTGTCCTCGGTCGTCGTCGTGGTCGGCGTCGTGTCTGTGGTTGTCGTGGTGGCGGTGGAGGTCGTGTTGCTGTCGGTGCCGCTCTCGCTGGCCGTCACCACGGCGGCGCCGAAGCCCAGCAGGGCCACGGTTGCCGCGGCGATCCAGATCCGTCTCATTCGAGTCTCCTTCGATTCGCTCGATTGGTGTCGCGGCGCCCACTCGACGCCTTGCATTCAGGATCGTCCGGGCACGCCAGAGACCGGTCAGCGCCGCGCAAAGAAACGGTGAAGTGTTTCCTAAGCCTTGGTAACGACCGGGCGCGTTGCCTGCTCCAGAGCGAAGACGAACGATTCGAACGTCGCCCCGGTTCCGTGCCGCAGCCCGATCTCGCAGGTGCGGTTGCTGCACAGGTGGGCGTCGAAATCGCGGCCCTGCAGCTCCGCCGCCTCGTCGGCGGTGGCCGCGAGCGCCAGCTCCGGGTGAAGCAGGCCGCGGTCCCCGGCGAACCCGCAGCAGGTCGCAGACGCCGGGACGAATGTTTCGTCGGCGACGCTCGCGGCGAGTCGCTCGAGCTTGCCGCCCAGGTGCATGTGCCGCGTGGCGCACGACGGGTGGACGGCTGCGCTGCGCAGGATGCGGCGCACCGTCAAGTTTGGCAGCAGCCGATCGTGCGCCCAGGTGATGGAGTCGAGCACGTCGATCCCTTCAGCCTCTCCGACCAGCGCATGAGCGCAGGAACTGGCGTCGATCACCACCGGCAGGCTGCCGTCGCCGGTCCAGCGCCGCAGGGCCTCGACCGTGTGGGCGGTCATGTGCTCATGACCCGTCCGGTAGCCCTTCGAGCTCCAGGGGGTCCCGCAACAGTGACCCGCCGCGTCGGGCGGGATCCAGACCGGAGCACCCGCGCGCTCGGACACCGCGACCAGCGCCTCCGGCAGACTGGCGTCCCTTTCGGCGCCGCGCGCGTGGCCGAAGATGCGGTTCACGCACGCCGGCAGGTACACCGCCGCTGCGCCCTCACGGCGCGTGGCCGGCATCGCGCCCGCCGGGCGCGGCATATCGCCGGCCCAGGCCGGGACCAGCTCGTGGCTGATCGCGGTCCGCAGGACTCTCGTCGCGCCGCGCGGCGTGGCGCCGAGGCGCAGAGCGGCACGCGCGGCACGCTCCACTCCCGCCCAGCGGCGGGCCACCGCGAGCGCGACGCGCTCCGCGCGCGGTGTGTGCTGGCGCGCGCGCAGCTCCTTCACCAGCCTGCCGGTGTCGATCCCGAGCGGGCACGCGAGCATGCACGTGCCGTCCACCGCGCACGTCTCGAGACCGTCGTACTCGTACTCGTCGAGCAGCGCACTCGTGATCGGCGAACCGGGCGCCTGTCGCGCCATCTCCCGGCGCAGCACGATCCGCTGCCGCGGCGTCGTGGTCAGATGCCGGCTCGGGCACACCGGCTCGCAGAACCCGCACTCGACGCAGTTGTCGGCCACCTCCTCGATCGGCGGCGTCGACTTCAGGTTGCGCAGGTGCACCCCGGGATCACGGTTCAGCAGCACTCCCGGCGCGAGCACGCCGGCCGGATCGGCGAGCGCCTTGATGCGCCACATCATCTCCGTCGCCTTCGCCCCCCACTCCCGCTCCACGTAGGGGGCCATGTTCAGGCCGGTACCGTGCTCCGCCTTCAGGGACCCGTCGTACTTGTCCACGATCAGGTCGACCAGGTCCTCCATGAACGCCTCGTAGCGGTCCCGGTCGGCGGGGTCGGTGAAGGTGGGGGTCAGCATGAAATGCAGGTTGCCGGCGGACGCGTGGCCCGCCACACCGGGCAGGAAGCCGTGCCGGCCCAGCAGCTCTCGCACGTCGGCGGCGGCCTCCGCGATTCGCGCGGGCGGCACGCAGACGTCCTCGATCATCAGCGAGGTCCCGCGTGGCCGCAGCTTCCCGAGCAGGCCGTGCAGACCCTCGCGAACCCGCCAGTAGACCTCTGTCAGCTCGGGGTCGCGCGTGAACTGTGCCGGCTGGACCACGGGGCGACCGGCGAGCACCTCCAGCGCGCGCGCTTCGCGGTGCGCCACCTCGGCCTCGTCGTCGGAGCGAAACTCCACCAGGATCGCGGCCGCGTCGTCGGGTGCGTCGTTCCATTCGGGTGGGATCGAGACGAACGCCTGGGCCACCTTCATCGAGAGCACCATCATCAGCTCCGTGGCAGTTGCGCCCACCTCGACCAGCGGCTGCACGCACGCGACCGCATCGTCGATCGTCGGGAAGATCACGAAGGCCGTCGTTACGTGCCGCCCGAACTCCACGGTCTCGAACACCGCTTCGGAGACGAACCCGAGCGTGCCCTCCGATCCGACCAGCAGCCGCCTGAAGATCTCCAATGGCTCGTCGGCGTCCAGGAACGCCACGAGCCGGTAACCGGTTGTGTTCTTGATCTCGAACTTCCGCCTGATCCGCTCGGCCAGCGCCGTGTCCGCACGGATCTCGTCCCGGATCTGCGCCAGCCCGTGCGCAAGCTCGGGCTCCCGCTCCACAAACGTCTGCGCGGCGCCCGCTTGCGCCGTGTCGATCGTCGTTCCCGACGGCAGCACGAACGTGAGCGAGCGAACGGTCTGGTAGGAGTCGTACTCGACACCGCAGCGCATGCCGCCGGAGTTGTTCGCGATCACTCCGCCGGCCGTCGCGATGTCCGTGGACGCCGGATCGGGACCGAGGCGGCGGCCGTGTGACGCGAGCGCGGCGTTCGCGTGCGCGAGCACCGTGCCCGGCAGGACACGGGCAAGTCTCCCGTCCTCCTCCACCGTCACCCCGCGCCAGTGACGGCGCACGTCGACCATGATCCCGTCGCCCTGCGCCTGGCCGTTGAGGCTCGTGCCGCCCGCCCGGAAGGTGACCGGCACACCGGTGCGGCTCCCGTATGCCATCACCGCGGCGACGTCGCGCGCATCGTGGGCCATCACGACTGCCCGCGGAATCAGACGGTACGGGCTCGCGTCGGAGGCGTAGCGCACCAGATCGGAGACACGGGACAGGACCCGGTCGGGGCCGAGCAGCGACACGAGCTCGGAGCGCAGTGGCTCCGGCGTGCCGGCGGCGAGTTCGTCGGGCACCCGGTCGGGCGCAGGCGCGGCGCCGGAGGGAGCGATCCGCGAGACGTCGGGGGCGAGCAGCGGCACTTCAGCTACAGGGACATGCCGGGGGCGACCGTGACCTCGATCAGCTCCGGGCCGTCGGAGGCGATCGACTCCGCCAGAGCCTGGCGCAGCTCGTCCACGCCGTCGACGCGCCGTGCGCGCATCCCGTAACCCATCGCGATCGCGACGCTGTCGAGACCGCGGACGTCCAGGCCCGGCGCGCCCATCTCGCCCTCGAACTCGGCGAACCACTTCAGGATCGCGTACTCCTCGTTGCGCACCACCAGCACGGTGAGCGGAACGTCGTAGGTGACCGCGCTCCACAATGCGGCGACCGCGTACTGCAACGAACCGTCGCCGATCACGGCGACCACCGGCCGCTCGGGCTGCCCGAGCTGCATGCCTACGGCCGCCGGCAGCCCGAAACCGAGTCCGCCGCCGGCGGCCGTGAAGTAGCTGGACGGGTGCGACGGGCGCACCTGATTGCGAAACGCGATCATGTTCGACGGCGACTCGTTGACGACGATGCCCTCGGCGAGGGAGCACTTCACCGAGCGCGGCCATCGCCGCCGCAGCGGAGATCGGGCTCGTGTCGGCCGGGACCTCGGGTGCGGGCCGCGCATCGAGAGGCGGGCGGGCGGGGGTCTCGGCATGCGCGAGCAGCGCCTCGAGAGTGAGCGCCACGTCCGCCACGATCGCGTCGCCCGCGGGCGCGCGTGCGGCCTCCTGGGGATCGTCCGTGACCAGCACGAGCGACGTCGCCTCCGGCAGCACCGGGCCCGGGATGTACGGGTAGTAGGTGAACACCGGCGCGCCGAACACGAGCACCAGGTCGTATGGCTCCAGGGTCTGGGCCAGAGGCCCGATCGCCGGCGGCAGCAGGCCCTGGAAGTTGGGATGGTCCTCCGGAAACCCGACGCGCCCCGAGCCGGAGGCGGGCGGCGCCCACACGGGCAGCCCGCACCGCTCGGCCAGCGCGACGGCCGCGTCCCAGCCACCAGCGGCGTCGACATCGGGGCCGGCGACCAGCATCGGGTTCGACGCACTCGCGAGCCGGCGCGCAAGATCCTCCAGCGCGGCCGGGTCGGGGGCGGCCCTGCCCGTGGTCGCCCGCCCGGTCACCTGGCTCGCCGCCACCTCGTCGGCCTCGGCCGACCAGTCGTCCATCGGGACGGAGACGAACACCGGCCCGAGCGGGGGGAGCTGCGCGAGGTGGTATGCGCGGGCCAGCGCCGCCGGCACGTCCTGAGGTCGCGGCGGCTCGTAGCTCCACTTCACGAACGGCCGCGGCAGCACGACCGGGTCGGGGTTGGTGAGCAAGGCCTCCATGGACATCATCGCGCGTACCTGCTGACCGGCCGTGATCACCAGCGGGGCCTTGTTCTGCTGCGCGTTGAAGATCGCGCCCATCGCATTGCCCACGCCGGGCGCGGTGTGCAGATTGACCAGCGCCGGCCGCCCCGTGGCCTGGGCATACCCGTCCGCCATCCCCACCACGACCGCCTCCTGGAGGCCGAGCACGTAGCGGAAGTCGTCCGGGAACCCGGCCAGGAACGGAAGCTCGGTGGAGCCGGGGTTGCCGAACACGGTCGTCAGCCCGTGCGCGCGCAACAGATCGTATGAGGCCTCGCGAACGGTCGTCACGACCGCAGGACCCTATGCGGAGGCGGCGCGACGCGCAACCAGCGAATGCAGCGCGAACTCCCCCGGCTGCTCCGCCACGAGCGGATAACCGGACCGCACATGCCTGCGCAGCGCCGGCTGCCCCTCGAACCACGCCGCCGCCGAACCGGGATCGCAAGGTGGGTTGCACCGGCGCGGCGAGCATCCTCGAGATCCTCGACACCGCCGGCGGTGAACGGAACGAGTTCCCGGTGCTCGGCCTGCGGCAACAATCCTTCGCCGGCGACCAACACGCGGGCGCCCGGCGGCACCCGGGTCCGCAGCGCCGTCTCCAGGGGCGACCCGGCAGCCGCCACGGCCGCGTCGAACGCAGCCAGGGCAGCAGGCGAGCGTGCAGCCACGACCTCCAGCCGCGCATGACCGGGAGGCTGGCGCTCGAGGGTCTCCCACCACACGCTGCGCACCTCCGGAAACCCGACGTACCGCAGCATCTGGGTCAGGATCTGCGGGCCGGTGGGAAACCACGCCAGGCCGTATACGCCGGAGATCGCGCGGGTGCGGGACTCTTCGAAGGCGGCCAGCAGGCCGTCCGGCAGGTCGGTGCGCGAACCCGTGTTCACGATCATCACGTCGCCCGTCAGGTCGGCCGCGACCCGCAGGGCGGCCAGCGGTTCGGGCAGGTGGTAGAAGATCCCGTTGAACAGCGTCACGTCGAACCGGTCGAGCCCGAGCCGCGGCAGCTCGTAGAGGTCCTGCACCTCGAACCGCATCCCGTCGCTGGGCGCGGCCCGGTGGCGGGCGAGGAAGCGTGCCTGCTCGATCCAGTGCTCGCGCACGTCGATCCCGAGGCACTCGCCGGCGCCGCGGTCGCGGGCCCAGTACAGGAAGCCCCCGCAGTTGCACGCGACGTCCAGCATGCTGCGCCCCTCGAGCCCGCCGGGAAAGAGGTCGTCGAGCGTGCGCACGAACCGCGGGCCGGAGTCGATCACGCGCACCTTTCCGAACGCCTGCTCATCGTATGGCGCGCCGGCGAAGGCGCCCGTCGTCAACCCCGGCGCGATCTCCACGTCGAGATGCCACGGCGCCAGCCGCATGCCCTCGGCGACCACCTCGTCCCGCCCGCCGAGGCGCACGGGACCGGAGTCAGGCACACCCCTCCGCCGGCGGGGGCGGTAGCTCGGAGCGTCCCCCCACCCGGAGCCCGTCGAGCACGATCGCGAGATAGCGCTCCCAGCTCATGCCGGGGCCGCCGGCCGATCGGGTGGCACGGGCGATGCCGCACATCAGCATCGGCACGTCGGCAGGGATCACATCCGGGCGCAGACTACCCGCCGCCTGAGCGCGCGAGACGAGCTCGGCGACGGCGGCGTGCAGGTCCTCCCGGCCACGTGCGGCATCTCGCATCACCTCGGGCTGTGCGGCCATCACCTCGGCCAGCGCGCGATCGGAGGCCTGCAGCTCCGCCGAGCGGCGCATGAAACCGCTGAACGACTCCCACGGATCCGCCCCGCCGAGCGCCTCTCGGGCGGTGGCGGCAAGCCGCAGGAAGTGATCGGCCGCGAGCGCCTCGTAGAGGGCCTCCTTGGTCGGGAAGTGCCGGTAGACGGTCCCCACGCCGACACCGGCGCAGCGCGCGATTTCATCCACCTGGGCCTCGAGACCCGACTCCGCGAAGCAGGTTCTGGCCGCCTCCAGGATGCGCGCGCGGTTGCGCCGCGCATCGGCGCGCGGCGGCCGCCGCAGCGGGCGCGAGCCGGAGGCCCGTGGTGTGTAGTATCCCGAACCGGAACTCATGTTCCGGATTGTATCCGCGCCCTCCGACCGGATCAAGGGATGCCCGCATGACCGAGGCCCAAAAACTCGAGCGACGGCGGTGGCTCGGGCTCGGCCTGCTCGCGTCGGCCCAGTTCGTCGTGGTGCTCGACGCATCGATCGTGAACGTCGCGCTCCCCTCGATCGGCACGGCGCTCGACTTCTCGCAGAGCAACCTCGCCTGGGTCGTGAACAGCTACGTGCTGACCTTCGGCGGGTTCCTGCTGCTCGGCGGGCGGATCGCCGACCTGCTGGGCCGGCGGCGGGTGTTCATGGGCGGCCTCGATCCTGTTCGCGCTCGCCTCGCTCGCCGGCGGCTTCGCGCACACCGAGGGTCAGCTGATCGCCGCCCGCGCGGTGCAGGGGCTGGGCGCGGCGATCCTCTCTCCGGCCGCGCTCTCGATCGTCACGACGACGTTCAAGGACGGCGCCGAGCGCAACAAGGCATTGGGCGTGTGGGGCGCGGTCGCCGGCAGCGGCGGCGCGGCCGGCGTGCTGCTCGGCGGCGTCCTGACCGAGACGCTCGGGTGGGAGTGGGTGCTGTGGGTGAACGTGCCGATCGGGATCGGCGCAGCCGCGCTCGCCCCGTGGCTGATCGCGGAGAGCCGCTCCACCTCGGAGAGCCGCACGTTCGACGTGGCGGGCGCGGTCTCGATCACCGCCGCTCTGACGCTGCTGGTGTACACGCTGGTCGACGCCGTCGACGCCGGGTGGGGATCCGCCCAGACGATCGGTCTGCTGGCTGATCTCGGCCGCTTGATGGTGGTGTTCGTCGTGGTCGAACGGCGCTCCGATGCGCCCCTGGTGCCGTTCCAGATCTTCCGGCTGCGCACGCTCACCGGCGCGAACGTGGTCGGGCTGCTGATCGGTGCCTCGCTGTTCTCGATGTTCTTCTTCATCTCGCTGTACATGCAGCAGGTGCTCGGATACAGCCCGATCAAGAGCGGCTTCTCCTACCTGCCGCTGGCGCTCACGATCATCCTCGCGGCCGGCATCGCGTCCCAGCTGGTCACGCGGCTCGGGTTCAAGCCCGTGCTGCTCGCCGGCCTCGCGTTCATCGCGGCGGGACTGCTGTGGTTCAGCCAGGTCTCGGTCGGCGGGAGCTACGTGAGCGACGTGCTGGGGCCGTCCATCCTGGCCGCGATCGGGCTCGGGTTCTCGTTCGTGCCGGTCACGATCGCCGCGGTCGCCGGCGTCGAAGAGCGCGAAGCCGGTCTGGCAAGCGGCCTGATCAACACGTCGCAGCAGATCGGCGGAGCGCTCGGCCTGGCTGTGCTGGCGACGGTGGCGAACTCACGCACGGATGACGTGATGGCGCAGGGGGGCGGTTCCGCGGCGCTGCCGAACGCTCTCACCGAGGGCTTCCAGGCCGCCTTCCTCACCGGCGCCGCCTTCGCGGTGCTCGGGATCGTCCTGGGCATGATCCTGATCCGGAGCAGTGACAGTCGCGCCCACGCCGGGCTCCCGGAAGCAGGCGGAGCGCAGGCCCGCGCCTAGTGCCGTACCGGGACCGGACGCGCGCGGCGATCAATTCCCCGGTGGCGGAACACCCTGCAGCGGCCTGGTGGCCGGCCCCTGGAGGACAGCTCCCCCGGCCTCGAAGCGTGAGCCGTGACACGGGCAGTCCCACGTGCGCTCGGCCGGATTCCAGCTCACGATGCAACCGAGATGCGTGCAGCGTGCCGCAACCGCATGCAGCTCGCCGTCATCGTCACGCGAGACGGCGACCTGCCGGAGCCCGTCACGCACAACCGCGCCCTCCCCTGGAGCGAGCCCCCGCACCGCGCCCCGCTTGCGGATGCGGTCGGCGATCAGATACCAGCCGTCCTGGAGCCCTTCCTTCACGATGCCGGGACCGGCTGCCAGCGGCTTGATGCGCGTCGAGTCGAACGCCGGCGCCCAGCGGTTCTCGCTTCCCTCGATCGTGTCCCTGAGCATCATCGCGGCCGCGGTGCCGTTGGCCAGGCCCCATTTGCGAAACCCCGTCGCCGTCAGGACGCGGTCCGAGAAGGGCCACAGGCGCCCGACATAGGGCATGCCGTCGGCGGACATGTAGTCGTGCGCCGACCAGCGGTATTCGACGGACTCGACGTCGAAGTGTCGCTGCGCCCAATCGACCAGCCGCGCATAACTCGCCACCGGATCTCCCGTGCCCGGCTTGTGGCCCTCGCCGCCGATCAACACCAGCTCCCCATCCGCCACCGGGTGGGATCGGATCGACCTGGTTGGCTCACCGGCGCTGATGTACATCCCCTGGGGGCGCGCCCGCGCACGCTCACCGCGATGCAGTAGGAGCTGACCGGTGACTCGCGCGCGAAATAGAGCCCGCGATCGAGAATCGGCATACCGGTCGCGACGATCACGTGCTGCGCGCTCACGGCGTGACCGTTCGCGATCACCCGGCACGGCTCGCCCTGGTCGACCGAGAGCACACGCGTCTGCTCGAACACGTGCGACCCCGCGCCCGGGATCAGGGCCGCGAGCGCGAGCACGTAGCGGCTCGGATGGATCTCGGCCTGGTCGTCGATGCGCACCGCCCCGGCGACCGGGTTTGGCAGCTCCGTGCGCGTCACGAAGCGCGCCGGCAGGCCCAGGCGTGCGGCGACTTCGGCCTCCCGCTGGACGTCTCCCAGCTCCTGCGGGCCGGCCGCGTACGTGTAGTTGGGCTTGCGGCGCAGGTCGCAGTCGATTTCGTGGTCCTCCACGAGTCGCACGATCTGCTCCAGCCCCGCCTGGTTGGCCTCGGCGTACGAGCGCGCGCTGTCGTCCCCGAGCTTCGATGACAGCTCGCTGTAGACGAGCTGATGAAGCGACGTCACCTTTGCCGTCGTGTAGCCGGTCGTGCCGCTGCACACCGAGCGCGCCTCGAGCAGGGCGACGGTCGCTCCCGCCTGCTTCATGAGCAGCGCCGCGGTGGCCCCGGTGATACCTGCGCCGATCACGGCCACGTCAACCGAGACGTCACGGGCGAGCGGCGGATATCCGGGCGAGGCGGCCGTGTCCATCCACAGGGATGCGAGCCTGCCGGGTGCGGTCCGCGAAGCGTTCACGAGGTCAAGCCTTCCCCGATGGGCGCGCGTGCAATCACGGATGCCCTCCTAAGATCACCGCGGTGAATCCGTACCTGTCGATCTGCGCCAGCTACCGCTGGGAGGGTCCGTACCTGCGCGAATGGGTGGCGTTCCACAAGGTCGTGGGTGTCGAGCGGTTCTTCCTGTACGACAACAGCTCAGACGACGAGCATCTGGAGGCGCTTGCTCCATACATGGAGGAAGGGATCGTGACGGTGCGCAACTGGCCCGAATACCCGATGGGACAGGTGAAGGCGTACGCGCACTGTCTCGCCGAACACGCCGGCGATTCGCGCTGGATCGCCTTCGTGGACGTCGACGAGTTTCTCTTCTCCCCGCAGGGCCGGCCCCTGCCGGAGGTCCTGGCGCGCTACGAGCGCTGGCCCGGCGTCGGCGTCAATCGCGTCACGTTCGGCACCTCCGGCCACGAGACCAGGCCAGAGGGTCTCGTGCTCGAGAGTTACACGCGACGGCTGGAGGTGCCCGGCCTGGCCGCCGCCGTGAAGAGCGTGGTCGACCCCACCCGGGCCATCCGGCCGCTGAACCCGCACGTGTTCGCCTATACGGAGGGAGAGGCGGTGGACGAGAACGAGCAGACGCTGGACGGGACCTTCGCGACGTCACCCTCCTGTGCCGAGCTACGGGTGAACCACTACTACACGAAGTCCGACGAGGAGCTGAGGCTGAAGTTCAGCCGCCCCCATGCCGGCGGGCGCATGCGAGAAGGGCCGACCTTCGCGGGCAAGGGCATTCGCGACGACCGCCGCTTCGGGGTGCCCGACGAGTCGATCCTCCACTTCCTGCCAGCACTAAAGGCGGAGCTGGAGCGGGTCGGGACAGTCGGGGCCACGTCCGCCGAGCGCCGCAGGGAAGGGGGTCGCGAGGAAATCCGCCGCAGGGCGCCGAGTGACCCCCTTCCCGGAGGCGCATAAGGAATCCGTACTCATTCCGCCGACTCAGAGGCGGCGACAGCGGCGTCCGCGTCGGCGAAGAACTGGATCCGCGCCACCTTCGCGCCGCGCATCTCACACAGCCACGCGCCGGGGGAATCGAGCGCGACCCCGCTCGAGCGGCCCCGGAGCCGCATCGTGGCCCGCACGAGCAGCCGGCCGGGGGTCAGCTCCCGCACCTCGTCCACGGCGATCTCGAACCTGGTCCAGTCCTCGACCATGTCGTCCATCCACCGGCGAAGCCCCTCGTGGCCACGGTAGATGGTCCCGTCCAGGACGGCCCGCAGCGGCACCAGCTCCACGTCCGGATCCAGCGTGGAAGCCATTCCATCCACATCGCCGCTGTTCAGCGCCGCGATGCCCCGCCGGATGGTTTCCACGTCTGTTGCAGACATTGTGTCGAGATGTCCAGTATCCCGCTTCGGAAGCCGATTGGAAAGGTGTCGAGGGGTGGCGCAGAGGCCCACTCGACGCTACGATGAACAGTGCGCGGCTGAGGCCGCCGGAACACGCAGGCTGAGCAGCAGGGATATGCGCGTCGAGCCGGTCCGGATGCGCGTCAGAAAACCGGTTAATTGCTACCCTAGCCAAGCCCCTTCCGAGAGGGATCCCGGGGACTCGGTGACGTGGGGCTGCGGGAGGGATGCAGGGATTTTCAACCTCGAAAGGCATCGAGCTAAGACGGTTAGCCGAACGGAATCCGGTTCGCCTCGCGCATCCTCCGCCACCCGCCTCCACGTGCGTGGGAAGTCGCTCTACGAGGGCGACACCAAGGTCCACGTGCGAGGGGTCACCTACGGCACCTTCCGCCCGGACGAGGAGACGAGCGACTTCCCGAGCTTCGAATCGGTCGCCGAGGACTTCGCCGGCATGGCCGCGAACGGCGTGAACGCCGTTCGCACGTACACGGTGCCGCCGCGCTGGCTGCTCGACCTGGCGAGCGAGAACCGGCTTTACGTGATGGTCGGGCTCCCGTGGGAGGAGCACGTGACGTTCCTCGACGAGCGCAAGCGGACCGCCGCGATCGAGGAGCACGTGCGCGAGATGGTGCGCTCCTGCGCGGGCCATCCGGCGATCCTCTGTTACGCGATCGGGAACGAGATCCCGGCCTCGATCGTGCGCTGGCACGGCAAGCGGCGGATCGAGCGCTTTCTGAAACGCCTCTATCTCGCGGCGAAGAGCGAGGACCCGGGCGCGCTGGTGACCTACGTGAACTACCCCAGCACCGAGTACCTCTCGTTGCCGTTCATCGACCTCGCGTGCTTCAACGTGTTCCTCGAATCGGGCCCGCAGTTCGCTTCCTACCTGGCGCGGCTGCAGCACATCGCCGGCGACCGCCCGCTGGTCGTCACCGAAGCGGGCCTCGACTCGCTGCGCAACTCCGAGGAGGCCCAGGCGCGGGCGCTGGACTGGCAGGTACGGACCGCGTTCTCCGCCGGCTGCTCGGGCATGTTCGTCTTCTCGTGGACCGACGAGTGGTACCGCGGGGGCTCCGAGATCGACGACTGGGCCTTCGGCCTGGTCGATCGCAACCGCGCCCCGAAGCAGGCCCTGGCCACGGTCGGCAAGGCCTATGCCCAGGTCCCCTTCACCCCGGACCCGGACTGGCCGCGCGTATCCGTGGTCGTCTGCGCATACAACAGCGAGAGCACCCTGCGCAGCTGCCTCGACGGCCTGCGCGACCTGGATTACCCGGACTACGAGGTGATCGTCGTCAACGACGGCTCGACCGACGCGACGGACGCGATCACCGGCGAGTACGACTTCCGGCTGATCACCACCGAGAACCGCGGGCTGTCGAGCGCGCGCAACGCCGGGCTGGAGGCCGCCACGGGCGAGATCGTCGCCTACATGGATGCGGACGCGCGCCCGGATCCACACTGGCTGTGCCACCTCGCGACCGCCTTCATGAAGAGCTCGCACGCCGGCATCGGTGGTCCCAACATCCCGCCGCTGGACGACGGGGCGACCGCGGAATGCGTCGCCAACGCACCCGGCGGGCCGATCCACGTGCTGCTGTCCGACGAGATCGCCGAGCACATCCCCGGCTGCAACATGGCCTTCTGGAAGAAGAGCCTCGATGAGATCGGCGGGTTCGACCCGCAATTCCGGATCGCGGGCGACGACGTCGACATCTGCTGGCGGCTCCAGGACCAGGGTTGGACGGTCGGCTTCAGCCCCGGAGCCGTCGTGTGGCACCACCGCCGGGGCTCCGTGCGCGGCTATCTGAAGCAGCAGTTCGAATACGGCAAGGCGGAAGCGCTGCTGGAGCGCAAATGGCCGGAGCGCTACAACCGCATGGGGCACCTGGCCTGGGCCGGCCGCGTCTACGGAGCCCCGCTCGAAAAGGTGCTCGGGGGCCGCTGGAAGATCTACTACGGCACCTGGGGCACCGGCCTCTTCCAATCCGTGTACCAGCGCGCGCCCGGGATCTTCGGGTCGCTGCCCATGATGCCCGAGTGGTACCTCGTGATCACGCTGCTGGCCGGCCTGTCGCTGCTGGGGATCATGTGGACGCCGCTGCTGCTGGCGGTGCCGCTGCTGATCGCGGCAGTGGGGTCGCTGGCGTTCAAGTCCGCGCTCGGCGGAGCGCACTCGAGCGTCACCTCCGCCGGCGGATCGCGCCGGCGCGAGCTACGAATGCGAGTGATCACGACCTTCCTCTACATGGCCCAGCCGGCCGCGCGACTGACCGGGCGCCTGCGCCATGGCCTGTCGCCCTGGCGTCGCCGCTCCGCGCCCCGTCTGAGCCTGCCGATCCGCCGCACCACGGGCATCTGGAGCGAGCGCTGGCGTGCTCCGGACGTGCGCGTGCGGAGCGTCGAGTCGGCACTGCGGCGCAGCGGGGGAGTGATCTTCTCGGGTGGCGACTTCGAGCGCTGGGACCTCCACGTGCGCGGTGGCATGCTCGGCTCGATGCGCATGCGAATGGCCGTCGAGGAGCACGGCGGCGGCCGGCAGCTGCTGCGCATCCGCTCCTGGCCACGGTTCTCCCGGATCGGCGCCGGTGTCGCGCTCGCGTTCGCCGCGCTCGCAACGGGCGCCGCGCTGTCGGGCGCCTGGGTCGTGGCGGCGGTGATGGCCTTCGTCGTGGCCGTGATCGTGACCTGCGTCGTGAAGGACTGCGCGACCGCCGCCGGCGTCTTGACGACGGTGCTGGAGGCCGAGGCAGAAGAGGCACGGCGGGAGTTCGAACCGGAGGCGGAGCCCTCTGAGCCGCTGATCGCCATGAACGGCCACGGGCCTGACGCGGCGCTCGAGCACGAGGGCGCGCTGACGACCAACGGGGCCCGCGAGCTACAGACACAGAACGTCCCGCTCGGAGCACCGCTGCGGATGTCTGAGCGCAGGGTGGAGTTCCGGGACGGCGACGAGTGAGAATCGCCGGCCGGCAGTTCCACATCGTCCCGAAGCGGTTCCGCTTCACGGCGGTAGACCGCTCGACGGGCGAGGAGGTGAGCGCCTGGGCCCACTGGAGCATCGCTCCAAGGATCCTGCCGTTCATGCGCGGCTACCGGAAGCTGCTCGTGATCTCGCTCACCCTGAGCGTGATCACCTCGGTCGTCGCGCTGGCGGAGCCGTGGCCGTTCGCGATCATGATCGACAGCGTGCTCAGCACGCATTCGCCTCCTGGGCCGATGAAGGCGCTGTTCGGCGACCAGCCCGACCCATACCGCCTGCTGGTGTTCCTGGCGGGCCTCGGCTTCATGATCGCCGTCGTCAGCCACGGCGTGAAGGTGATCAACGACTACGTGAACGCGAAGGTCGAGCAGAACCTCGTCATGGACCTGCGCGGGGACATGTTCGAGCACGTCTCGAAGCTCTCGCTGACGTTCCACGACGAAAAGCACACCGGCATGCTGATGAGCCTGATCAACATGCAGTCGTCGGCGATCGGCTCGATCGTGATGGCCTTCCCGCCAATGTTCGAGAGCCTGCTGATGCTGATCGGCATGCTGACGATCGCACTGCTGATCGACTGGCAGGTGACCCTGGTGTCCCTGGTGTGCGTGCCCATGATCTACTGGGCGCTCGGCATGTACGGGACCCGCATCGTGCCGCGCATCAAGCAGGTCCAGGGCCTCGAGTTCCGCTCGCTCTCGATCGTGTTCGAGGCAATGTCGATGCTGCGGGTGATCGTCGGTTTCGGCCGGCAGCGGCTGGAGCACTACCGATTCACCACGCAGGGCCGGACGGCGGTGGAGGCACGCGTGCGGCTGACCGTCTGGCAGACGCTGTTCTCGCTCGGCGTAACGACCGCGATCGCGCTCGGCACGTCGCTGGTGCTCGGCTTCGGCGCCTGGCACGTGCTGCGGGGCGACATCACGCTGGGTCAGCTCACGGTGCTGATCGCCTACATCGCGGCCATCTATCAGCCACTCGAGTCCATCAGCCAGACGCTCGGCCAGCTGCACCAACAGTTCGTGTTCCTTGGTGCCGCCCTGGCAATGATGGACGAGAAGCCGGAGGTGATCGAGAAGGAGGACGCGATCGACATCGGCCGGTCCCGGGGCGAGCTGGAGTTCAAGGATGTCTCCTTCTCCTACAAGGGCCGCGTCGACACGCTGAAGAACATTTCCTTCTCGGTGCCGGCCGGCTCGCGTGTGGCCGTCGTGGGGCCGACGGGCGCGGGCAAGACGACCCTCGTGAGCCTGCTCGTGCGCTATTACGACCCCGCGTCCGGGGTGATCTCGATCGACGGCCACGACACCACGGACCTGACGCTCGACTGCCTGCGGAAGCAACTCAGCATCGTCCTTCAGGAGCCGCTGCTGTTCTCCGGATCGATCGCGGACAACATCCGGTACGGGCGGCTCGAGGCGACGATGGACGACATCATCGCGGCCGCGAAGGGGGCGAACTGCCACGACTTCATCGAGGCGTTGCCGGGGGGCTATGAGACCGAGCTGGGCGAGGGGGGACACCAGCTCTCAGGTGGCGAGCGCCAGCGCATCTGCGTTGCGCGCGCCTTCATCCGCGATGCGCCGATCCTGATCCTGGACGAGCCGACGTCGTCCATCGACTCCAAGACGGAGTCCGTGATCCTCGACGCGCTCGACAACCTCATGAAGGGCCGGACCTCGTTCATGATCGCGCACCGCCTGTCCACCATCCGGGACGCCGACCTGATCGTGGTGCTCAACCACGGTGAGCTGGTGGAGCATGGCGCGCACGAGGAGTTGCTCAGACGGCGCGGGCTCTACTACCAGCTCTACGAGGCGCAGACCGGCCGGTCGGCGAGGATCGAAGCCGAGTACGCCCAGGCGCAGGCCGAGGGCAAGTCCGCGGACGAGTCAGCCGAGATCGCGATGGCCGCCGGCGCGATCGCGGAGTCGGAGGCCGCCGACGCGATCGCCGAGGCGACCGCCCGCGCGGCGGCGCCAGACGTGGTGCCGGAGCCGAACGGGGTTCCCGAACCGAACGGGGTTCACGAGCGCGACGGGATGCCGGAGCCCGTCGTAGCCGTCGAGATGCCGGACACCGTCGAGGACCCGGCGCCGGAGCCGGAGCCCGTCACCGCGGCGGCCGCGGTGCCGCAGGCACACCCAGAGGCACACCCAGAGGCGGGAGCCCCGGACGTGACCGAGAGGGTGATCGAGACGCTCGAGAACGCAGTCCGGCAACGCGTGCGGGCGGCTCTGGAGGCGCGCGAGCGCCAGCGCCTCGCGGAGGGCACAGCGCCGGCGGCACAAAAGGACGCCGATCCGGGCGGCAATGGCGCTCATTCAAATGGCTCGCACGAAGGCCCGGACGGCCCCGGGCCGTACACCGTGCCGGCTGGCGATGACGCAGGGCCGTAGCGCTCCAGGCCCCCGCAGCGGACACGGCGAGTCGCGATCGCGAGCACCAGGTTGAGGAGGAGCAGCAAGAAGATCGTGCTGCTGGGGATGATGACCAACATCCCCGTGGCGGGGGTGGTCTGGCAGACCATCCACTATCTGCTCGGGTTCGAGCGGCTCGGCTACGAGGCCTACTACGTCGAGGCCCACGCCCGCACCCCAGGGATGCTGATGGAGCGCGAGGAGGAGGACAGCTCCGCCAAGGCGGCTGCCTTCATCGACCGCGTGATGCGCCGGTTCGGTATGGCCGACCGGTGGGCGTTCCACGGCCTCCATTACGACAACCGCTGCTACGGATTGAGTGAGGGGGAGCTGAGGCGGCTGTACGACTCCGCCCTGATGATGGTGAACATGCACGGCGGCACCGACCCACGCCCCGAGCTGTACGCGACTGACCGGCTCGTCTACCTCGAGACCGACCCCGTGCAACTCCAGGCCGAGCTCCACGAGGGGGTTCAGGCGACGCTCGACTTCCTCGAGCCACACTGCGCGTTCTTCAGCTACGCCGAGAACTACGGCAATCCAGACTGCGGCCTGCCGTTCCAGGACCGCTTCCCGCTGCACCCCACGCGGCAACCGGTGATCATGGACTTCTGGCAGGGAAGGCCGGGCGCCCGCGAGCAGCTGACGACGATCGGCAACTGGCGCCAGCCGTGGCGCGACGTGATCCTCGACGGCGAGCGCTACAGCTGGAGCAAGCACGACGAGTTCATGAAGTTCATCGAGCTGCCTCGACAGACTCCGCAGACGTTCGAGCTGGCGCTCTCGAGCTACGACCCGGCTGACCAGGAGATGCTCGAGGGTCACGGATGGAAGGTCCGGCACGCGCTCGACTTCTCGATCGACCCGGACGACTACCGCGACTACATCGTGGCCTCGCGCGGCGAGTACTCGGTGGCGAAGGACCAGAACGTGCGCCTGCGCACCGGCTGGTTCAGCGACCGCAGCGCCACCTACCTGGCCGCCGGGCGTCCGGTGATCAATCAGGACACCGGCTTCAGCAACGTGTTCCCGACCGGCGAGGGGCTGTTCGCGTTCTCGACCATGGACGAGATCCTGGCCGCGGTGGAGGCGATCAACTCCGACTATCAGCGCCACTCCCGCGCCGCCGAGGAGATCGCGCGCGAGTACTTCGCGCACGACGTGGTGCTCGGCCGCCTGCTCCGGGACGTCGGCGTGGAGCTGACGAGCGGCCGGGGATATCCGGTGAGCAGCCACGGCACCGCTCCGTTCCCGGCGGATCTCGACATCACCCCCGTCTCGCGCCGCCCCACCCGCCTGCCGCAACCGACGGTCGAGGCGATCGCCGGCCGGCCCGTGCCGGAGCGGCACGTGCATCCCTGGCCGTGCCCCTTGGCCAGCATCGTGATCGTGACCCACGACAACCTGCTCTTCTCGCGGATGACCCTGGAGAGCGTGATCGCCTGCACCGAGTACCCGGGCTACGAGGTGATCGTGGTCGACAACGGCTCGTGCGACGGCACGGCGGAGTGGCTCCACGAGCTCGCTGCCGCGAACCCGCGCGTGCGCCTGGTTATGAATCCTGCCAATGCCGGCTTCGCACGAGCATGCAACCAGGGGCTGGCGCTCGCGCGCGGTGAGGTCCTCGTGCTGCTGAACGACGACACGCTGGTCCCGCCGGGATGGCTCCCGCGCCTGATGCGCCCGCTGGACGACCCTGACGTGGGACTCGTCGGCGCGGTCACCAACCGGATCGGGAACGAGGCAGAGGTCCCGACCGAGTACACGACCTGGGGCGAGATGCTCGCGTTCGCCGGCGCACGGGCTCAGGAATTCGAAGGTCAGGTGTTCGACATCCCAACGGTGACGATGTTCTGTCTCGCGATGCGCCGCGATGCATTCGAGCGGCTCGGACCCCTCGACCAGCGCTTCGAGGTGGGGCTGCTGGAGGACGACGACTATTCGATGAGCGCCCGGCGAGCCGGCTACCGGCTCGTGTGCGCAGAGGACGCTTTCGTGCACCACTTCGGCGAGACCTCATTCGGGAAGCTCGTCTCCTCCGGCGTCTACAACGAGCTGCTGGCGGCGAACAAGCTCCGCTTCGAGGAGAAGTGGGGCGAGCCATGGCAGCCGTACGACCGCCGCCCCAATCCCGCATATCAGCGGCTCACGCAGCGCATCCGCGAGATCGTCGCCGACACCCTGCCGGCCGGCGCCACCGTGCTGGTGGTCAGCAAGGGCGACGAGGAGCTGCTGCGCATCGAGGGACACAGCGCGCGCCACTTCCCCGCCGCGGACGACGGGTCCTGGGCCGGGCACCACCCCACCGACAGCGACGAGGCGGTCGCCGCGCTGGAGGCCATGCGCGCAGCGGGGGGCGAGTTCATCGTGTTCCCACACACGGGCATGTGGTGGCTCGAGCACTACCGAGGCCTGACGGAGCACCTCGAGCAGCGCTATGAGGCCATCGTGCGCGAGGAGGACACTTGCGTCATCTTCGCCCTGAGCGAGAACGGAAAGTGAGCGGTAAGGAGGGCGCACCGCGCTGCTCGATCATCGTTCCCGTGCACGGCCGGGCGGGGCTCACCCGCCAGTGCCTCGACACGATCCTGGGCGAGCCGCCGGCCGTCCCGTTCGAGCTGGTCGTGGTCGACGACGCCTCCAAGGACGAGACGCCGCGGCTGCTGGAGAGCTACGGGGACCGGGTGCGAACCGTGCGCCTCGATGCCAACCAGGGCTTCGCCGGAGCCTGCAACGCAGGAGTCGCGCAGGCGCTGGGGGAGCTGTTGGTGTTCCTCAACAACGACACGATCCCGGTGACGGGCTGGCTCGACAGCCTCGTCGCCCATGTCGATGCGGAGCCTGCCGCCGGCATCGTGGGGGCGAAGCTGCTGTTCCCCAACGAGACGATCCAGCACGCCGGGGTCGTCATCTGCCAGGACGGCAACCCGCGCCATCTGTACGCGGGCTTTCCGGCCGCGCATCGTGCAGTCAACAAGTCACGCCGCTTCCAGGCCGTGACCGCCGCCTGCATGCTGGTGCGCCGCGAGACGTTCGAGGCTGCCGGCGGATTCGACGAGGCCTACCGGAACTGCCTCGAGGACACGGACCTCTGCCTGAAGGCCGGCGAGGCGGGCTACGAGGTGCACTACTGCCACGAGAGCGTCCTCTATCACCTCGAGTCGGTGTCGCGGGGGCGGCGCTCGAAGGAGATCGAACGAAACGCGAAGCTGTTCCGCGACCGCTGGAGCGGGCGCGCCCGGCGTGACGACATCGACTACTACGTCGCGGACGGGCTGCTGAAGGTCCGGTATCGGGACGTGTACCCAGTCGGCTTCGAGCTGGCGCCCGAGCTCGCGTTCGTCTCGGGCGCAGGGCGCGAGGCGGTCGACCGCTTGATCGAGCAGCAGTCGCGCGAGGTGGTCGACCTGCTGAAGGAGACCGTCCGGCTGACCGCGCTGGCAGCCGAGCTCGGTCCGTCCATCACCGAAAAGCCGGTACCGCCGGGGCCGCCCGCGGACCTCGAGCCTCCGCCCTCGGCACACGACGCGCACCGCCAGCTACTCGCGCGGGTGCGGGAGGTGGAGCTGCAGATCCATGACCTGCAGTCCAGCGTCACCCCCACCTCCGCGGGACGGGAGGGCGGCAACGGCGGGCACCGGCCCGCGTTCGCTCCCGCCGAATACTTCCGCTACCGCCACCTGATGACCGCCATCCGCGACGTCGTCGACGCCCAGATTCCCCCGGGGGAGACCGTGGCGGTCGTGAGCCGCGGGGACGACGAGCTGCTCGACCTGGGCGCCCATCACGCATGGCATTTCCCGCAGGACGAGGACGGCGCATACATCGGCTACCACCCGCATGACAGCGCCGAGGCGATCACCCATCTCGAGGCGCTGCGCGCGCAGGGCGCCCAGTACCTGCTCGTTCCCCCGACCGCGTACTGGTGGCTGGAGCACTACCGCAACTTCGCGCTGCACCTCGAGCAGCGCTACCACCGGCTCACACAGCAGGAGGATGGATGCCTGCTGTTCGAGCTGTCCTTGAACCGGTCGCCGCAGGGATCGCTCAAGGCGGGGCCGCCCAGTTGACCGGCAGTGCTCGCGCGCTCTCGGCGGAGGAGCTGCGCGAGGAGGTAATCCGCCTCGGCCCGTGGCACGTGGAGGTCGACATCACGCCGGAGGTCTCCACGGCAGCATTCCTCGACTCGCCCGCGGAAAGCCCACGCGAGGACTTCGGCATCGTGCACTTCCAGCGCCCGCACGAGGGCTTCCTGCGGCGCATGGGACGAGTGTTCCCGCAGGGCATGGAGGGACGTCGCGTGCTCGACTGCGCCTGCAACTGCGGCTACTTCCTGTTCTGGAGCAAGGAGCTCGGCGCGGGCGAGTGCCTGGGGTTCGACGCCCGCGAGCACTGGATCCGGCAGGCCCGGTTCCTCGCCGCACACCGTGTGCAGCCGAGCGACGGCATCCGGTTCGAGGTGTGCGACCTGTACGACCTCCCAGAGTTGGATCCGGGCAGGTTCGACGTCACGTTCTTCAACGGGATCTTCTACCACCTGCCGAACCCGATCACCGGCCTGAAGCTGGCCGCCGACCGCACGGATGAGCTGCTCGTGCTGAACACCGCCACCCGGGCCGGCAGGCCGGACGGGGCGATCGTGGTCGACCAGGAGTCCCCCACCAAGCTGATGTCGGGGTTGTACGGGTTGAACTGGTTTCCCACCGGCCCGCTCGTGCTGGCCCGCGTCCTGCGCTGGCTGGGCTTCCCGGAAGTGCGCTGCTCGGCGTGGCGAAACCCTCCCAACCAGAGCGACAGCCTCGACCGCATCGAGCTGCTCGCGGCACGCCGGGAAGGCTTTTTCGATGCTTGGGACGCGGCGGTCACGGATCCTGACGAGCGGTTCGTGGAAGCGGTCCGCACGAAGATCCCACCCGGGGAGCGGGTGCTGGTGCCGGCCGCCGTGGACCTTCCCTCACTGATCGATCGTGAGCCCGTTCCGGTCGCGGAGGGGCCGCCGTCAGGCGACGCCGCGGTCGCAGAGATCGAGCGCTTCCGCTCAGAGGGCGTGGCGTGGATGGCGATCCCGGACTCCGCGGCGGAATGGCTGCATGAGCGGCCCGTGCTGGCGGACCACCTGCACGCACGCTACCCGGCCGTGTCCCCGCCCGGGAGCGGAGCGACCGTCTTCTCGCTCGGGGACGCGTGAGGGTGTCCTTCAGCGTCGAGCAAGTCCTGCTCGATCCCGCGGCCGGGGAACGGCTTGCCGGGTTCGAGGTCGAGCTGCCAGACGCCGGGCAGGAGGGCGACCTGCACGTACTGAGGATCGCGGGCTGGGTTGCCGGCCGTGAGCTTCGCCCCCGCGCGGTCGAGGTGGTCTACCACGGGCGCCCGATCCAGATCGCACCGGTGCGAGGCGCGCGCCCGGACGTGGCGGCCACACGCCCGGACGTGGACGCCACCGCGGATGCGTCATGGGAGGCGCTGGTCGGGCTGGTCGGCCTGCGCCGGGACGCCGCGCTCGAGCTGCACGTGGTGCTCGACGGGGACGTGCGCGTGCCGGCCGCCACGCTCGAGTTGCGCCGGGAACCCCTGCGGTCCGGGTTCGACGCGCAGGTCCAGCCGCTGGTGCTCAGCTCGCTGGGACGCAGTGGCAGCACGTGGCTGATGAAGATGTTCGCGGCCCACCCCGAGATCGTGACGATGCGCCGCTTTCCCTACGAGTCGAGT
Source organism: uncultured Solirubrobacterales bacterium (assembly GCA_963731895.1). Classification (GTDB taxonomy): domain Bacteria; phylum Actinomycetota; class Thermoleophilia; order Solirubrobacterales; family JBBDJG01; genus CAVSXO01. Next base: position 229,936 of record CAVSXO010000026.1, on the reverse strand, counting down.
CCCGGCAAGTACTGGATGCACGCGATGAAGGTGCTGTCGGACCCCGCCAACCTGGAGCTGTCCGCACACATGGACACCTTCCATTCGAATCGCTGGTGGGCGGGCAGCAACCCGTACTTCGACGCACCGGCCATCGACGACCCCGAGCGCGGGGTGTGGCTGGGTCGCGAGCAGACCGAGCGCCTGGCGCGGTTCTTTCAGGACACGGTCGAGCAGTGGTACCTGACCGTCGCGCGCAGCCAGGGCCAGGACTCGCCACGCTACTTCGCCGAGAAGCACCTGTGGCCCAACTTCCTCCCGATGCTGATCAGGGAGCTGTATCCCGGCGCCCGCGAGGTCTTCCTCGTGCGGGACTTCCGGGACGTGACCTGCTCGGCGCTGGCCACCGACGAGCGGCGCGGCTATGCCGGCTTCGGCCGGGAGTCCCACATGAGTGACGTGGAGTACGTCCGCGACGTCGTCCATCGCATGGCCACAGACCTGCAACGCAGCTGGGAGACCCGCGCGCAGGGGGCGCACCTGGTCCGCTACGAGGACATGGCGCTGCAGCCCCGGGAGACGCTCACGTCGCTGTTCGAGTTCCTGGGCGTGGAGGCCACCGGTGGAACCGTGGACCGCGTGCTGGCGCTGGCGTCCGAGGACGTGCCGGACCTGCCCGGATCGACCTCGGATCCCGAACTGGTCGAGCGGCACCGCGACGACCGCTCGCCGGAAGATTCCATCGGGCGCTGGCGCGAGCGCGACGAGGGGTTTCGCGAAGTTCTCGACGAGGCGCTCGGCGAGGCGTTGAGCGCTTTCGGGTACGACCGCGAGGGCCGCGACAGCGGTCGTGCAGCCGGGCGGAGCGCCGCACAACCGGCTGTAGACTGAGATGCAGGGGCGCCGGGGGATCCTGAGGAGGCTGACGTGAGCGCAAGCGAGACTGGTTCGGCGTCCAAATCGACGCCGCTGCTGCCCGACGAGTACGAGGGCCTGATAGAGCGGGTGCGGGAAACCGCCAACGCGATGATCCCGCGCAACGCGACCGTCCTGGTGGTGAGCCGCGGGGACGAGGAGCTGCTGCGCATCGGCCCGCGGCGCGCGCTGCACTTCCCGCAGGACGAGTTCGGGCGATACGCCGGCTACCACCCTCCCGACAGCGACGCCGCAATCGGGGTCCTCGAGAGCATGCGCGCCCGCGGAGGCGAGTACCTGCTGCTTCCCAGCACGGCCTTCTGGTGGCTCGAGTACTACGAGGGGTTGCGCGACCACCTCGAGCGCAACTACCCGCCGATCGTGTCGGCCGACGATTGCATCGTCTACGAGCTCGCCGCCACCGGCGTTCAGACCGCCACGGGAGATGCCGATACCAGGACGGTGTCCGCCGCGACGTCGAGCCGGCAGGTCGCAGGGCCGCTGGACGAGTTGCTCCGGGCGCTCCTACCCGCCGATGCCCGCATCGCCATGGTCACCCCGGACACATCACAACTGCTCAGCTTCGGGAACTGCCGCGCCGTGTCTCCGCCCGACGGAGGCAACGGCCTGCGTGCCGTGCTCGAAGAGGCCGATGCCGAAGGAGCCGAGTTCCTGGTGATCCCCGCCGGTTCCTACGACCGCGTACACGGCGGCGGGGACCCGGCCGCCACGGTGGGCGACTGGCGCCTGGTCACCCGCCAGCGTCATCTGTGCGAGGTATATGAGCGCGAGGGAAGCACGGAGGCGCCGGTGGAAACCGAAACTGCGCAGTCGGCAGTTGGCAGTTCGCAGTCGGCAGTCGGCAGTTCGGCAGTGCAGTCGGCGACGGCGACAGTCCTCCGGCGAACGGCGACCGGCGAACGGCGACCGGGTTCTGGCAGCGTCTTTTTAGCTTCTTCCGGCGATGAAAATTCTCTTCGTCTCGCACAACCATCCGGAGATCCGTCCCGGAGGTGCGGAGGGTTATGCGCTCGACGTATACGAGGGGGTGCGTGAGGCGGGCGAGTTCGAGCCGGTGCTCCTGTCACGCAGCGGTCCGCCGATCTCGATCGGCACGCGGCACCACGACGGTCGCCCGATCACGCTCGTCAATCACGACCCTCAGCAGTACTTCTTCTACACGGACATGTCGGACTGGGACTGGGTGTTCGGCCGCTCTCCCAAGAAGCCGGCCCTGACCCGGTTCTTTCGCGAGTTCCTGCTCGAACAGAAACCGGACATCGTGCACTTTCAGCACACGATGTACATGGGCTACGACATCCTCCGCGTGACGCGCAACGCGCTCCCGGACGTGCCGATCGTCTACACGCTGCACGAATACCTACCGATCTGCCAGCACAACGGCCAGATGGTGCGGACCATGGACCGTTCGCTGTGCGACCACGACTCGCCGCGCCGCTGTCACGAGTGCTTCCCGCGCATCCCGCAACAGACCTTCTTCATGCGCAAGCGCTTCATCCAGTCGCAGATGTCGGTCGTCGATCTGTTCGTGACGCCATCGGCGGGCGCGCTCGAGCAGTACGTGCGCTGGGGCATTCCGCGCGACCGGATCGTGCACGAGCCGCACGGCTTCGTGCCGGCGCGGCCCCTGCCGGAGCACGGCGGTGAGCGCAAGCGCAACCGCGACCGGTTCGGCTTCTTCGGCCAGTTCACCGAGTTCAAGGGCGCCGACGTGCTGCTCGAGGCGTTCGCCTCGCTCACCAAGCGATACGCCCGGACGCACGACGAGGATTTCCCGGGGCGGCTGTGGATTCACGGCGCGAACCTCGACACGGCGCCGTCGGAGTTTCAGGACAGATTCCGGGAGCTGCTCGAGGACGCCGGCGACAGGGTGCGGCTGATCGGCCAGTACGACCGGGCCGACATCGCCAAGCTGATGGCCCGCGTCGACTGGGTCGTGATCCCCTCGATCTGGTGGGAAACGGGCCCGCTGACGGTCGGGGAGGCCTTCCAGCACGGCCGGCCGGTGATCTGCAGCGACATGGGAGGCATGTCGGAGAAGGTGACCGACGGGGTGAACGGCCTCTACTTCCGCCGCGGCGACGCCGACGAGCTGGCCGACGTGATCGAGCGGGCTGCGACCACACCGGATCTGTGGGAAGAGCTGCGCCGCGGGATCCCCGCGGTGCCGACGATGCGCGAGCACGTCGCGTCGCTCAGCTCGCACTACCGGCGTCTGCTCGCGTCACGCGCCCCGGCCCCATCGCGCGCGAACAGCGGCGAGCGCAGCCGTCCGCGTGTCCCCGACACGATCGGATGAGCCCGGCGCCCGACAGCACGCCCAGCAAGACCCTGGCAACTCGGCTGGGGGGCGGCGCGCTGCTGCTCGCATGCCCCACGGGCACCGAGCCCGCCGGCGCCCACCCGGTGGGCCGCTGCGCTGACGGCCGTGCGCTGGTCCTGCTGGCTCCGGGCACCGAGAGCTCCGCTGCGACTGTCTCGGCGCAGGCGTTCAGCCGGCTTCTGTTGGGACCGCTCCCGGCCGGCGAGCGCAACCAGCTCAGCGACGCGCTTGCACGGCGTTGCGACGCGGCGGCCGCGTCTCGCTCCCTGCACGAGCTGCGCGAGGGCCTGCGCGAGCGCCTGCCGATTTACGCACGCGCAGACGGAGACCCTCGCGGACTGGTGCTGGACAGCGTTCTGGCCCTGGACGAGCGCTCCTTCTACCTCGAGGGATGGGCAGTCGACCGTGAGGCGGACATCGCGCGCCTCGAGGCCGTGTCGCCGGAGGGAGAGCGCTTCGACCTGACGGCGCATGCCTTCCGCTTTCCGCTCCCCCACGTAGCGGCTCACTTCGGCGCCGTCGACCCCGCCGAGGAGACGACTCCCGGGTTCCTCTGCTTCATCGAGCTGGAGGGGACGAGTCACCTGGACAGCGGGTGGGTCGTAGAGATGGAGAACGACCTGGGCGAAGGCCTGGAGGCGTCCGCGGCCGAGGTCCTCCGGGACCGGTCCGCCGCCCGCGAGCGTGTGCTGGCCGATCCGGCCCGCGCGCGCCTGCCCGACGACGAGCTGATGGAGAGCCACGTGCGGCCCGCGATCGAGCGGCTGCAGGAGCACGCGCAGGCCGGCTCCCGGATCCACGCCGTGGAGCAGTTCGGGGTCGCGCCGCCCAAGCCGGACGTCTCGATCGTGATTCCGCTGTACAAGCGCATCGACCTCATCGAGGAGCAGCTGGCGCAGTTCGTGCTCGACCCGTACCTGTCGCGCCAGGACATCCTCTATGTGCTGGACTCGCCCGAGGACGAGGACCTGCTGCTCGAGTCGGCCTCGCGCCTGCACCCGCTGTACGAGGTGCCCTTCCGCATCGCCATCCTGAAGCGCAACTCCGGCTTCGCGAACGCGAACAACGCGGGCGCCCAGATCTCGCGGGGGGACCTGCTGCTGCTGATGAACTCGGACGTGCTGCCCGACCGGCCGGGGTGGCTGGAGCGAATGGTCGCGTTCTACGGATCCGTGGACGGGATCGGGGCGCTGGGACCCAAGCTCCTCTACGAGGACGACTCGATCCAGCACGCCGGCATCCACTTCCATCGCTCCGAGGGACAGACCATCTGGAGTGACGCCCACTACTTCAAGGGGCTGCACCGCGACTTTCCCGATGCGAACGTGTCCCGCGCCGTGCCGGTCGTCTCAGGCGCCTGCATGATGATCGCGCGCGAGCTCTACGACTCGATGGGCGGCCTTCACGGCGGCTACGTCCAGGGCGACTACGAGGACGCGGACATCTGCCTGCGGATGATGGAGGAGGGATTGCGCAACTGGTACTTCCCGGACGCCGAGCTCTACCACCTGGAGGCGCTGTCGTATTCGTCCAGCCTGCGGCTCCCCGCGAACCGCTACAACGCGTGGCTGCACACGCGCGCGTGGGGCGACAGGATCGAGCAGCTGGAGAGCGCAGCCAACAACTAGAGCTACGGCAGCGGCCTAGGTGTAGTTCCCAACGACGTCGTTCCGAGTTGTGCCGATCACCTTTGGGGGCGTCGGGGGTGGCGAGGGTACCGGGCTTGGAAAAACCGGTAGGTAGGGGAGTGGGTCCAGGACGCGGTAGGAGGGTTCACGAACCACGCGCTGTTTGTGATGCGCCGTGCATCCGTTGGTTGAAAACGGCGCGTGTGTGCGTGATCTGGTATCGCGCCCCTTCGATCGATTGGTGCAGTTTTACCCTCTATAGCAGGCCATAACTCACCACCCGATACGAAGGCCCAGTCACGGATCGGAAAAAGTGGCCTTCGATCAGGCCCGATGCGTGACGTTTGCACGACTCTCGTGCAGATACCGCCCGCGGCAGCCCAACGCCGCATCGATCACATCCCCCTACCTACCCGGTTTTCGATCGCACCCGAGCACGGTCGAGGGCGCCCCGCCGGCCACCTCCAACCGGGAGCAGAAACAACGCTTCGGCCGCCGGTGCCGCACGGCGAACTGCCAACTCTTACGGAACGAACACGCCTTGGGTCAAAAACAGAGTGTTCGGAGTTGTCGCCGCGCTTCCGTCTGACCCGCCGTCGAAGAGCTGCAGCGGCCCGAGCGCCCAGATCGCCCGCCGGCCCTCGACCACCGCACCGGGCAGCACCGCCTCGGCGCTGGTGGCGGCGTCACATGTCCCGCCGGCCGGGTCGACCGGCGTCGCCGCGCACTGCACCGTGAACCGGAACGGCAGGTCCTGGGTGGTGCCGCTCTCGGCCTGGGTGCTCCCGTTCACGCGGTCGGTGACCCGCATCGTCAGCGAAGCCTGCAGCTGACCCGCGTAGTCGGACAGAGCGGGAACGGTGAGCACGTCCTGCGCGGTCACCCGCAGGGTGACGTCCGCTTCGTCCGCCGGCGTCGCCGGGTCGCCCGGGACCGCTACCAGCCGCACGGAGCCCGTGAACTCCGTGGCGCGCCCGTTCGAGTCGGCGGTGCCGACCGTCAGGTGGTCGGAGGCGGGCGTGGGCCCGGAGCACGACGGTGAGGCGAGAGGAGGCCCGTGCTGCCGGTCGGGCGATGTGCACGGGTCGTAGGCCACCACCATCGCGGCGCGCAGCGGGCTGGCGCCCTTGGGCCGTGCGTAGGGCTGGGTGAACGTGGCCACGTAGGTGGCCGGCGCAGCCGGCGTCGTGACGGTGTGCCCGCGCGCGCCTCCATCGGACCACGCCGCGAACGTGAGTGGGCCTCCGGAGGAATCGGTCTGATCGGGAGCGTTCACACCCAGCCCCCAGCCGTCCCACGAGGTGATCACCTTGGGCGCGGAGAACGGCTGGCCGAACACCTCGATCGTGCGTCCTGCCGGCTGGGTGTTGAACGTGACGTTCACGATCCTGGGGTCGAGGTCCTGGCGCACTGTGGTCGTCAGCCCCCGCGAGTCCGTGGCCGTCAGCATGATCTCCAGGTAGCTGTTGGTCGTCGCGGTCAGGTCCTCCGGCGCCGGTGCCTGGAACGGGACGTTGTTGCCGCTCGTCGGCGGCAGCCACGGATGTGTGTGGGTGTCGTGATGGCGGATCACCTCCCACGTGAGCGCGCTTGCCGGCAGGGTCCCGTCCTCGGGGTCGGTGGCGCCGCCGGTGAGCGTGATCGTCTCGCCGACGCGGAACAGCTTGCTCGCAGCCGGTGAGTTGATCACGGGCGCGGGGGCGTTGTTCCCTGCGTCGATGCGCAGGTCGTCCGTGCCCACCCCACCGCGACCGTCGCGCACGGTCAGGGTCGCCGTGAAAGTCCCCTGGGTGGTGTAGGTGTGTGACGCCGTGGCACCGAACGCGTGCGGCGATCCATCGCCGAAGTCCCATTCGTATGTGAGTGGGTCCCCGTCCGGGTCACTCGACGTGGTGCCGTCGAAGCTCACCGCCAAGGGCAGGTTGCCGGACTGGCGGTTGGCGGAGGCGCGCGCTGTCGGGGCACGGTTCGCCTGGCCCGTGAAGGCGATCCGGCGAACCTGCTGCGGGAACGTTGCCCAGGTGATGTAGTAGAGCGCCTGGCCCGACCCGTGGGGTCCGAATCGCATGTCGACCAGCGTGTTGGTGCCGAAGTCCGTCGCAAAGTCCGTTGACGTGAACACGCCGCCGCCCTGGTCGACGAGGCGGAAGATCTTTCCGCATACGAGATCCTGGAACAGGTAGGCGCCGTCGTAGGCGACCGGCCAGGCCCCGACCGGCACGAACGCACCGCCGGTGATCGAGGCGCAGCCGTTCTGGTGCGGGTAGTCGAAGATCGGGTTCGTCATCCCGACCGGAGGTGGGCCGCAGTTGGTGGTCGAGTTGGTCGCGCAATGGCCCTCGCGCACGTTCCACCCGTAGTCGGCCCCCGCCTGACCGAGATCGATCTCCTCCCAAAGTGCCTGCCCGACGTCGTTCACGTAGAAGCGGGTGCCGGCCGCGTTGGGATCGTGAGGGATCCGCCACGGGTTGCGCAGCCCGGAGGCGAACGTCTCCTGGCACCGGCGGCCCGGCGTGGTGCGCCCGGTCACGTTGCACCGATCGGTGCCCGCGCCCTGGTACGGATTACTCGCCGGGATCCCCCCGGCGCGTGTGATGCGAAGGACTTTGCCTGTCAGGACGTGCGGATCGCGGGAGGCATTGTTGGAGGGGCCGCATCCGCTGTCGCCGGCGTAGTCGCATCCCCCGTCCCCGATCGCGACGTAAAGGAAGCCGTCCTTGCCGAACTGGATGTCACCCGCGTTGTGGTTGCCGTTCGGGGACGGCATGCTGTCGATCAGCACCGTCTCCGTGAGCGGGTCGATCACGTTGCTCGCCGGAAGCACGAATCGCGATACGCGGTTCACGGGGCTGTTCGCCGTGTTGAGCTCGCACCCACCGAACTTCTTGAAGGTGTAGAAGAGGTAGATGAAGCGGTTCGACGTGAACTGGGGGTCGACCGCGACTCCGAGCAGACCGCGCTCGCTGTCGGCGCAGGTCACGCTGGTGAGATCGATCGCCGGGGTTGGCAGCAGGGCCCCGTTCTCGTAGACGCGCAGCTGGCCATCTTTGCCGGCGATCAGCATCCGCGTGCTGGACACGAACGCGAACGAGGTCGCACCCGAAACGCTCGCCACGGGCTGGTCGTCGAACTGCGGTGGAAGCGTCGCGGCCGATGCGCCCGGCGCCGTCGCGGCCAGACCGAGCATGACCGCCAGTGCGACCAGCATCGCCGCGCGTGACCTGATGCCGCTCTACTCCCCTCACAGAACCCCCGAGCCTCAAGATACCTTCCATGTCCGGCCCGCACGCCGGACCGGACATATATTCATATGCCCGCGCAGGAGCCCGGTCAGTCCACCCATGAGCCCCCTCACACAGATCACCGAGGTGTTGCCCACCCCGCAGGGCGGGGCACTGGCAGGCTTTGCGCTCGACTCTCCCCAGGCCGGCGTCGCGGCCGACTCCTACGCGCTCGACCTGCGGGGCTGGGTGGTAGGTGCGGGGTCGCCGGTCGCCTCTGTGCTGGTGCTGCGCGACGGCCACCTGCTTCGCCGCCTGCCGATCGAGATCGACCGCCCCGACGTGGCCGCCGCGCATCCGGAACTCCCGCAGGCGCAGCGGAGCGGGTTCTTCGGGACGCTCAGCGCCCTCGCGCTCGGGACGAGTTTCGAGCTGCAGCTCGAGGTGCGGCTGGAGGACGGCAGCCGGCTGCCGCTGGCGCTCGTGCGCGGCACACGCGAGCCGCTGCGCAGCCCCTTCGAGCCACGCCTGCAGCCGCTCCTGCTGACGACGCTGGGCCGGACGGGCTCGACGGCCGTGGTGCGCATGCTGGCCGCCCACCCGGAGATCGTCGCGTACCGCCCATTCGAGTACGAGCCACGCGTCGCGACGTACTGGATGGGGGTCTTCCGGGCGCTTTCGGACCCGGCGAGCTATCGCCGTCAGCTGGCGCCGACGGGAACGATCGACGGCGGGTGGTGGCTTGGCGAGCAGACGCCGCTCCCCCGCCCGATCCGCGACCCGGCGCTCGACCCGTGGCTGGATGCCACGGCGATCGGCGAGCTCGCAGGCGTCGCGCAGCAGCGCATCGAGCGCCTCTACACGGAGGTGGCCGCCGCGGGCGACCGGCCCGACGCCCCCTTCTTCGTCGAGAAGTACCGCGCGGACGCGGTGCCGGAACTGATGCTGGAGCTGTACGCCGGCGCGCGCGAGGTGATGCTGGTGCGCGATTTCCGGGACATGATCGCGTCGATGTTCGCCTACAACGAGAAGCGCGGGCGGCAGGGCTTCCGCCGCGACCGCGCCACCAGCGACCACGACTACATCGTGAACGACGTGGGCGTCTCCGTGAAGGCACTGGCCGGCGCCTGGGCCAGGCGCTCGGACACGGCCCACCTGCTCCGCTACGAGGACCTCGTCCTGCGCCCCGAGGAAACGGTGCAGGCGCTGCTCGCCCATCTCGGCCTGGACGCCGGCCCGGGCGCGGTCGAGCCGATGCTGGGCAGCCTGCTCGCGCGCGACAGCGGATCGGAGGGCCACCGCACCGTCCCCGACCCGCGGGAGTCCATCGGCCGCTGGCGGCACGACCTCTCGGACGAAGTCGCGGCGGCCTGCGCCGAGGCCCTGGGGCGGCCTCTGGAGACCTTCGGGTACGAGCCGGCGTGAGCGGCGAGACCGTCCTCGTCGGCGGCTCGGTGGCACAGCGGCCGGGTAGCGGAGGGCACACATGGGTGTTTCTCCAGTACCTGCTCGGGCTGCGGCGGCTCGGGCTCGAACCGGTGCTGATCGACTGGCTCGAACCGGAGATGTGCCGTGACCGGGCGGGCGAACCGATCGACGTCGAGCGCTCCTGGAACATCGCCTATCTGGCCGGCGTGATGGACCGCTTCGGCCTGGCAGAGAACTGGGCAGTGCTCCACGAGGGCGGCCGGGCCGTGGTGGGGATGAGCGACGCGGCCCTCGACCGGGCAGTGGACAGAGCTGGGCTCCTGCTGAACGTGAACGGTTTTGTCCGGCAGGAGCGCGTGCTCGAGCGGGTGGCGCTGCGGGCGTATCTGGACATCGACCCCGGCTTCGGGCAGATGTGGCGGGCGCTCGACCTGCATGACCCCTTCGCCGGCCACGACGCGTTCGTGACGATCGGCGAGCGGATCGGGCAGCCGGGATGCACCATCCCCACCAACGGCCTCGACTGGGTCACCACGCCACAGCCGGTCGTGCTCGAGCAGTGGCCGGCGCAGGCTCCCGGCGACCCGGGCAACGACCCCGGTTTCACCACCGTCGCCAGCTGGCGGGGGCCCTTCGCGCCGATCGAGTACGAGGGAGTCACGTACGGGCTGCGCGTACACGAGTTTCGCCGCTTTGCCGATCTGCCCGGCCGGACGGCGGAGCGTCTCGAGGTGGCGCTCAACATCCACGAGGCCGACAGCGGGGACCTGGAGCTGCTGCGCTCGAACGGATGGCATCTGGCCGACCCGGCGAAGGAGGCGGCCGACCCGTGGGCCTACAGGGACTACGTGCAGCGCTCGAAGGGTGAATTGATGATCGCCAAGGGCATGTACGTCACGAGCCGCAGCGGCTGGCTCAGCGATCGCAGCATCTGCTACCTCGCCAGCGGCCGGCCGGTCGTGGCGCAGGACACCGGGATCTCGGAGCTGTATCCGGTGGGCGAGGGGCTGCTCGCGTTCGACGACCCGGACGACGCAGCGGCGGCGCTCGAGGAGGTGTCGAGCGACTACGCCCGCCACTCCGTGGCTGCGCGAGCACTCGCCGAGGAACACTTCGGCTCGAGCGTCGTGATCCGGCGGCTGCTCGGAGAGCTTGGGATACCCTAGCCCGGTCATGTCGAACGAGGGAACCACGGCGGAGAGCGCCCGGCCGGCGCCGGCCGGCGTCCGGCGGCTGAACTGGGGCTGCGGCGAGTTCCCCGAGCCGGGGTGGCTGAACTCCGACATCAAGGACACGCCCGGCATCGACATCGTGGCCGACCTGCGCGAGGGGCTGCCTCTCGAGACCGACTCGATCGACTACATCACCAGCATCCATGCGCTGCCCGAGCTTCCCTTCTCCGACCTCGTGCCTGCTCTCACCGAATTGCGGCGCGTGCTGAAGCCGGGTGGGGTGCTGAGGCTGGCGCTGCCGGATCTCGAGCGCGGCATCGCCGCCTTCCAGCGCGGGGATCGCGAGTACTTCCATGTCCCGGACGAGGACGCCCGCAGCATCGGCGCGAAGTTCGTCACGCAGATGACCTGGTACGGGTACTCGCACAGCCTGTTCGTGTACGACTTCGTCGAGGAGCTGCTCGAGCGGGCGGGCTTTGCGCAGATCACCCGCTGCCAGTACAAGCAGACGGCGAGCCGGTGGCCGGACATCGCCGACCTCGACAATCGTGAGCGCGAGAGCCTCTTCGTGGAGGCCGTCAAATAGCGACTGTCCTGTTCTACCGCGACTTCAAGCGGTTCACCGGCGGCGACCTAAAGGTCTGGGACTACTTCAACCACGTGCGCTTCTCCGAGCGGCACACGGCGTTCGTGCGCTTCACCGCTGACTCGGCGTGGGACGCGACCAATCCCTGGAACGCCGCGCGTGACCACGTCATCAGCGAGGACGACGTCGTCGACTTCGACGTGCTCTTCCTGTCCGGCATCGACTGGCGCGGGATGATTCCGATCGAGCAGCGGGCCGAGTACCGGCGCCCGATCATCAACCTCATCCAGCATGTCTGGCACGCGTGCCCGAACGATCCCCTTAACCGCCACCGGTTCCTGCCCCACAAGGCGATCCGGATCTGCGTCAGCCCGCAGATCGAGAAGGCGATCACCCGGACCGGCCGGGTACGGGGCCCGGTCTTCATGATCCCGGACGGGCTCGACCTGGACGCCGTCGCCACGATGGCCGACGCGCCCGCGCGCGACATCGACGTGCTGGTCGCGGCCAACAAGCGGCCCGAGCTGGGCCGAGCCGTGGCCGCGCGGCTGCGGCGCGATGGCCGGACCGTGGAGCTCGTCGACCAGCGGATCCCGCGCTGGGATCTCATCCGGCTGATGAGCCGCGCCCGCGTGAGCGTGCTCGTCCCGAATCCGAAGGAGGGCTTCTACCTGCCCGCGCTGGAGGCAATGGCGGTGGGCACCGTGGTGGTGTGCCCGGACTGCATCGGGAACCGCTCGTTCTGCCTGCCCGGCGAGAACTGCTTCCGGCCCGGGTACGACGAGGACGCGATCGTGGCCGCGGCTGAGGCGGCGCTGCGGGAGGAGCCCGGGCTGGACGAGATGCGCGAGCGGGCGCGCGCGACCGCACAGGCTCACGACATCGCCGACGAGCGCGCCGCGTTCCTGGACATCCTCGACGGTGTCGAGGAGCTCTGGGCGGCAGCATAGGAGCATGGATACGCTCGTTGTCAGCGGCGCGATCGCCAACAGGCCCCTGAACTCGGGAGGCGCGTGGGTCCGGTTGAGCTGGGTCCTGGGACTGCGCCGCCTCGGGTTCGACGTGTGGTTCGTGGAGCAGATCGACGAGGCCACCTGCGTGGACGCCGCGGGGGCGCCGGTCGCCTTCGCGGAGAGCGAGAACCGCCGCTACTTCGATCAGGTGGTCGGGCGCTTCGGCCTCGAGGGGCGCGCCTCGCTCCTGTACGAGGGGGGGCGCGAATCGGCCGGCGTGCCGCTGGCGGAACTGCTCCCGGTCGCGCAGGAGGCTCGCCTGCTCGTGAACGTCAGCGGCCACCTCGACCTCGAGCCGCTGATGAGCCGGTTGCGGCGCAAGGCATACGTGGACCTCGACCCGGGCTTCACCCAGTTCTGGCACGCCGACGGTACGGGCGGCGCGCGGCTCGATGGGCACGACGTGCATTTCACGGTGGGCGAGAACATCGGGCGCCCGGACTGTCCGATCCCCACCTGCGGGCTGGAGTGGAAGGCGGTGCGCGCCCCCGCGGTGTTCGAGGATTGGCCGGTCGCCGAAGGGGGCGACACGGATCGGTTCACGACGATCGGCGCATGGCGCGGGCCGTTCGGCCCGGTGCACTTCGGCGGGCACACCTACTCACTGAAGGTGCACGAGTTCCGAAAGGTGATCGAGTTGCCGCGCCGCTCGCCGCAGCGGTTCGAGATCGCACTCGACATCCATCCCGGCGACGAGCGCGACCGCGAGGCGCTCGAGGCGAACGGCTGGCGCCTGGTCGACCCGCGCGCGACCGTCCCCGGGCCGCTCGAGTTCCGTGAATACGTGCAGGGATCGGGCGCGGAGTTCTCGGTCGCGCAGGGCATCTACGTGGCGACGAACAGCGGCTGGTTCAGCGACCGCACCGTGCGTTACCTGGCGTCCGGCCGCCCCGTGCTCGTGCAGGACACCGGCTTCAGCGCCAACCTTCCCGTCGGGGAAGGGTTGCTGGCCTTCACCGACCTCGAGGGGGCCGTGGAGGGGGCGGAACGGATCGCCCGGGACTACGAGGCTCACCGCCGCGCCGCGCGCGCCGTCGCGGAGTCGCACTTCGACTCGGACACCGTGCTGTCCCGCTTCCTCGAGGAAGCTGGGATCGGGTCTTGAGCGGCGGAACGGGCGGCCGGCAGCGGGGCGGGAAGAACCCCACGCGGAGGGAATTGGTGCTGACAGGCGCCTTCCTGCTCGCCCTGACGGCCGGGTTCCTGGCGCTCGCGGTCCTGTCGTACAGGCTGCTGTGGGAAGACGAGACCACCCCACCGTCGAACCTGCCGCCCCTGGCGCTGGTCGGCGAGCAGGAGACGGTGTTCAACCACACGGAGGACGCATGCTCCCCGATCGACATCCCGGACGCCCCCGCGCGCGCCTTCCGCGACGTGGCGGGGCAGGTCCACCTGATCGCCTCCCACTACGTGACGCGCGCGATGGTCGGGCCGAGCCTGGACACGGTGCGTCACGATTGCCGGCGCGTGATGGTCTCGGACCTCGACGGCGACCCGGCGCGCTTCGACGATCGCGAATGGATCACGGCGCCGTACACCCGTGACGGCCGCACGGTCCACGCGCTCGTGCACGACGAGTACCAGGGGCACAACCACCCCGGAGCGTGTCCATCGGAGGACTACCTGAAGTGCTGGTACAACTCGATCACGCTGGCTCGGTCGACCGATGGGGGCCGCACCTTCACGCACGCCGCGCCGCCGCGCCATCTGGTCGCGTCGGTGCCGTACCGCTACGAGCCCGATGCCGGCCCATTCGGCCTGTTCCAGCCCAGCAACATCGTCCGCGGCCCGGAGGAGGGCTTCTACTACGCGCTGCTCCGCGCCCAGGCGCACGGCGCGCAGCGAAGCGGCACATGCGTGATGCGGACCGCACGGCTCGACCAGCCCGGCTCCTGGCGGGCGTGGGACGGCAGCGGGTACAACGTCAGGTTCGCCAATCCCTACAGATCACAAGGCACGGGAGGCCACCTGTGCGCGCCGGTGTCGATCCCCGAGATCGCCGGGATGTCAGACAGCCTGACGTACAACACGTACCTCGACAAATACGTCCTCGTCTCGCAGTCCGGGGCGCTGCAGGCAGGCAGGCGCGGCAACGTATGGGGCTTCTACTACTCGACCTCCGAGGACCTGATCGACTGGACGCCGCGGCGGCTGATCCGCGAGGCGGTCCTGACGAGCCAGTGGGAGTGCGGGGACCAGAACCCGGTCGGGAACCCGTCGTTGCTCGATCCGGACAGCACGTCACGGAACTTCGAGACCACCGGCCGGAGTCCCTGGCTCTACTTCACCCGGTTCCACGTCAAGCACTGCCGCCTGATCCTGAACCGCGACCTCGTCCGCGTGCGGGTGCGCTTCTCGAAATGACTGCGCCGCGCGGTGAATCGCTGCGGATCGTCGTGAGCGGGATGATCGCCGCGGTGCCGCACCACGGCGGTGCGACATGGGCGGTGCTCCAGTACCTGCTCGGGTTCGCGCGGCTGGGACACGACGTCACGTTCGTGGAGCAGCTCGAGGGGGACATCCCCGACCTCGAGCGCTCGCCCAGCGCCGCCTACATGCACACCGTGGCGGAGCGCTTCGGGCTGGACGGCCGCTGGGCGCTGCTGCGCGCCGGCACGCATGAGACCGCCGGGCTCGCGTACGAGCGGGTGCGAGTGGCCGCCCGCGAAGCCGACGTGCTCATCAACATCTCGGGGATCCTGTCCGACGATGACCTGGTGACACCTATACCCGTGCGTGTCTACCTCGACCTCGATCCCGCCTTCAACCAGCTCTGGCAGGCGTCGGGCATCGACATGCACTTTGGCGGCCACACCCACTTCGTCACGGTCGGGCAGTCGATCGGCACCCCGGCCTCCCCGGTGCCCACCTGCGGCCTCGAATGGATCCCGACCGTGCCGCCCATGGTGCTGGAGCAATGGCCACGCTCAACCGAAG
Organism: uncultured Solirubrobacterales bacterium; assembly: GCA_963731895.1. Lineage (GTDB taxonomy): Bacteria > Actinomycetota > Thermoleophilia > Solirubrobacterales > JBBDJG01 > CAVSXO01. The sequence goes on along the minus strand of CAVSXO010000026.1, from coordinate 214,713 downwards.
ACGCCGGCGCCGGCGCGGGCGCTTTCACGACCGTCGGGAACTGGCGCGGATACGGGTCCGTCGAGCACCAGGGGCAGCACTACGGGCAGAAGGCCCACTCCATGAGGGAGCTGATGTCCATCCCCACCCGCACCGACGCCGTGCTGCGCCCGGCCCTCGACGTCCATCCCGGCGAGACACCCGACCTCGAGGCGCTCGACCGCAACGGATGGCAGCTGCTCGACCCAGCGACTGTCGCCCACGACCCGGACTCCTACCGCTCGTTCGTGGCCGGCTCGAAGGCCGAGCTCGGCATCGCAAAGAGCGGCTACGTGCTCTCGCGCTGCGGCTGGTTCAGCGATCGCAGCGCGTGCTATCTGGCATCCGGCAGGCCGGTGCTGGCGCAGGACACCGGCTTCCCGGATCACCTGCCCACGGGGGAGGGGCTGCTTGCGTTCAATGACGTGGAAGACGCGGTCGCGGGGATCGAGGAGATCCGGGGCGGCTATCAGCGACACGCCGGCGCCGCGCGCGCGCTCGCCGAGGAACACCTCGACTCCGACCGCGTTCTGACCCGGCTGCTGGACCGGGTGGGCGGCACATGAGCAACGTCGACGAGAGCCACGGGTCGCGGACCACCGAGGTCCGCGCCGCGCTGGAGCGGGCCCTCAGCGATCGAAGGGGCGGACCGGTGTCGATCGCGAGCCTGGATCGCCGTCCGTGCGCCTACCGGACCAGCTTCGCGCTCGAGGAGCTCGACGTCGCGCTCGCGGACGGCACGCACCTGCGGCTGATGCTGAAGGACCTCAGCCGGGCCGCGCTCCACGAGGACGCGCTGGCGGCCAAGCCCGAGTTGCTCTATGAGCCGCTGCGCGAGATCCACGTCTATCGCGATCTGCTCGACGGCGCCGGGCTCGGCACGGCCGAGTACCACGGCTCGAGCATCGACCCCGCACAGGACCGCTGGTGGCTGTTCATCGAAAACGTGGTCGGCGACGCCCTGTGGCAGATCGGCGAGTTCGATGTCTGGGAGGAGGCGGCGCGGTGGCTGGCGCGCATGCACGGCACCCTGGGTGGCCGCGTGGCCGGGGACGGGCCGCTGTTGCGATACGACCACGAGCTGCTCGGCGTCTGGGCGCGCCGTGCAAGCGGCTTTGCCGACGATCCGCGCAGCCCGTGGAGCAGCGCCGACAGGCAGCGCATCCGGGCGCTGGCTGCACGCTACGACGGCGTCACCCAGCAGCTGGCCGCGCTCGCGCCGACCTTCATCCACGGCGAGTTCTATCCATCCAACGTGCTCGTGCAACAGGGTGGCAAGACGCCCCGCGTGTGCCCGATCGACTGGGAGATCGCGGCGATCGGCCCGGGATTGCTCGACCTGGCGGCGCTCTCCGTGGGCAAGTGGACCGAGTCGGAACGGGCCCGCCTGGCCGTCGCCTACCGCGAGGCGGCCGCGCCCGTTGCCGAGACCGCGTCGCACCTGTCGGATGACGAGTTCGAGCGTGCGCTCGACTTCGCACGCCTCCATCTCGCGGTGCAATGGCTCGGGTGGGAGCCGCGATGGGAGCCCCCCGTGGAGCATCGCCACGATTGGCTCGGCGAGGCGCTCACGCTCGCCGAGCGACTCGGCCTCTAGGCTGCCCGGCTGATGACGGAACGCGCCCTGATAGTCAACGCGGACGACTTCGGCCTCAGCCCTGGCGTGAACGCAGGCGTCGCGCGCACGCACGAGGAGGGCATCCTGACCAGCGCCAGCCTGATGGTCCGCCAGCCGGCGGCCGAAGAGGCCGCCGCCTACGCCCGCGCCACGCCGGCGCTCGGAGTGGGCCTGCACGTCGACCTCGGCGAGTGGGTGCAGCAGGACGGCACATGGACAGCGGTGTACGAGGTCGTGCCGATCGAGGGCGACCCGCAGGCCGTGGAGGCGGAGCTGCAGAGCCAGCTTGCCCGGTTTCGCGCGCTGACCGGCCGCGAGCCCACTCATCTGGACTCCCACCAGCACGTGCACAAGTGGGAATCGGTGACAGGGGTCTTCCGGCGCCTGGCCACGCAGCTCGGTGTTCCCCTGCGCCACCAGCTCGGCGGCGTCGTCTACTGCGGAGACCTGTACGGCCATGACGAGCGTGGCCTCCCGATCCCGGAGGCGATCAGCCCGGCCGCGCTGATGGAGATCATCCTGCGCCTGGGCCCGGGTGTCACCGAGCTGGCCTGCCACCCCGGCATCGGCGCCGACACCGGGTCGCCTTACGGTCGCGAGCGCGAACAGGAAGTGGAGGTTCTGTGCGACCCCGGCATCGCGGAGGCGCTGCGCCGAGAGGGCATCGCTCTGCGGTCGTTCGCTGACATTGCGTCAGATGGAACCGGCGCCCGCTAAGGTTCCCGGCTCATGGAGCACAAGGGATTCACGTTGTGGCTCACCGGCCTGCCGCGCTCGGGCAAGAGCACGGTTGCGGGTCTGGTGGCCGGCCGCCTGCGCTCGATGGGCGTCGAGCGGATCGAGGTGCTCGACGGCGACATCATCCGCGAGGGTCTGTGCAGGGGCCTTGGCTTCTCGCGCGAGGACCGCACGGAGAACATCCGCCGGATCGCATTCGTGTCGAAGCTCCTGACGCGCAACGGCACGGCCGTGATCGTGGCCGCCATCTCCCCCTACCGCGAGGATCGCGAACTGGCCCGCGAGGAGATCCAGTCATTCGTCGAGGTGTGGGCAAGGGCGTCCGTGGACGCCTGCGCCGACCGCGACTACAAGGGGCTTTACGAGAAGGCCAGGCGGGGCGAGATCGACAGCTTCACGGGCGTCAACGATCCCTATGAGGCGCCCGAGGATGCCGATCTCGTGCTCGACACGGAGAACGACTCACCCGAGGTCAGCGCCGACCAGGTGATGACCCTGCTGCGCGAGCGCGGCCTGATCAGCGGCTAGCGCTAGCGGCGCTTGTAGAAGAGCGTTACGGTACGGCGGCCCGGGGCCATCCCCGTCACCCTCGTGTTCGCCCGGCCCTTCATCTGCTTTTTCTTCGCCTTCCGCAGGCGCTTGACCTCGCCCTTGGAGAACTTCAGCGTCACGGTGCGGGTCTTCCGCTTCGGGATTCGGAAGCTCTTTGCCGCCGAGATGCCCTTGGCGAGCACGGCCAGGCGGCCCTTGCACGTGCCGTCCTTGCGACGGCACTTGACCTTCACCTTCGCGGTGCCCTTCCGGTTCACCGCGATCCGCGCCGACGAGATGTGCGCGGCGGCGAGCGTCGAACCGCAGCCCTCGACCCGCAGCGCGAACTTGCCCGTCCGCGACGCGCCGTTGTGGCCGTCCATGGTGTAGTCCACCTGGCGCCGAGCCGAGTCGGCCGGCGTGTCGCACAGGTCGTAGAAGTTGTTCAGCAGACCGTCGTCGCCACCCTTGATCTTCAGCTCGAAGTAGGACTGCGGGACGTCGGGCACGAAGTCGAACGTGTTCTCGGTGCGGACGCCCGTGATCCGGTTGCGCGCTCTCAGCAGCACCTCGAACCCACCGCCGCGCAGGTAGACGTAGAGCTTGGGCAGGATGCTCCCGATCTCCTGCACGATGTGCACGGGCCCGGCGAGCTCGAACGGCAGGACCGGCGTGATCACCCGCGCGCTGCCGACCAGCGACTTCGGCGGGCACGTGCGTGCTTGCGCCTGAGCGTCGGTGCAGAGCGCGCCCGGCTCGTTCAGGAACGGCACGTTCGGGCGCAGGATGTTCGGCAGCAGGACACGTGCCCTTGAGATCGCCGCCTCACCGGCCTTCTGCGTGACGATCGCGGTCAGCGGCGGGTGCACGTTCTGCCCGGCGTTCGTCTTGCCGCGCTCGCCGGCGATCATGTACAGCGTCGGGTCGAACGGCAGCTTGTCGCAGCCCGTCGCCTGCGTCTGGTAGCTGGAGGTCGCGGTCTTACCGCCCGCCGACGTGAACGTGGCGCCCACCGGGCGCGGGTCACAGCCGGTCGGGTTCAGGAAGAAGCCCTCGCGGTCGACCGTGATCTCGATCTTGTTGATCGGCAGCGGCACGCCCTCGAGCATCGACGGAATCCCGTCGCTGATCAGCTGGCCGCCGCGGTAGGCCCCCTGAAGGATCACGTCGACGCCGGTGTCCGCCTCACGCAGCCGCAGCCGGTTGACGATCACCACGTCGGGGCCGAGGTCGATCGGATACTTGCCCGATGCGTCGGGCACGCCGGCCTTCGCCGGCACCGTCGCCACGATCGATGCGACGTCGCCGGGCTGAGCCGGCTCCGCCAGGAAGAGCTTGCCCGGCACCGTGAACAGCGAGATGCCTGACCCGAGCGTGGTCTTGATGTTGCCCACCAGGGTGGAAGCGGGGCAGTCGCCGGCCTGCGCCACGCCCAACGGGCACTTCGGCACGCCGGAGAGGCTGCCGGCCGCGCCCGGCGGCAGCGCGAGCTTCAGCCCGGTCAGCATGTCGTTGTCGTCGGGGCGGCTGAGGACGATGTGCGAAACGGAGTGTGCGCCGGCCTGCTCCGGGTGGGCCTCGGCAATGTCGATGTTCGGCTGGAACGGCGTGTCCGGGTTGCACGGCTCCTGCGAGATCGAGAACGTGCTCGTCTTCCGAGCGCCGCTGTAGGCCGTGAGCGGAGCGTTTCCTTCCTGCGGACCGCATGCAACCGGGTTCATCAGGACCGCGCGCTGCTTTGTGCCCATCTTGAGCTTGAAATGGGTGAACGGCGTCTCCGGGTTGTTCAGGAACACCGTGCGCACCTGACCGCTCGGCGACAGGGTCACGTCGCCAACGAGCTTGATCCGGACGCCCTGGCCCTCCAGGAGCAGATAGAGCTTCCACGGGTTGGCGTCGGTCGGGCGCCCGGGTGAACCGGTCGGGCCGAAGAAGGCCTTGCCGCCGATGGGCTCCGGTAGCACCGGGGTCTCGACCTCGATGTCGCCGACGTGCGAGCCCTCCGGACACTCCACCGGGTCGTTGTTCCGCTGCTGCCCGGTCGGGTCGTCGAAGCCGAAGAACTGCTTTGGCGTGCAGTCTGGAGACCCACTCCGCCGCCGGGCGCAAGCCCCATGCCGGGCGGCAGGTTGGTGTCGGCGTCCTTCAGCTGGGCCTCCCAGATCGAGGCGTCCGCATAGTCGCCGTCGTAGTCGAGCGAGATCGTCTGCCGGTCGGAGGCGCCGGGCTTCTTGTCATCCGGCGTGACGTTCACGTCGAGGCTGAAGGGGGGTCCCTCGGTCGCCGGGGTCGTCGGGTTGTCGCAGCCGGTGACCTCGATCGGTGCGTTCATTCCGTCACCCGGGTCGCCCGGGTTCCACGAGATTGCCTCCAAGCGCGCGGTCTTGGTTCCACACGACGTGGGGTTGACGAAGAACGGCCGCGTTGGCTCGAGCGGAATCTGGCTGTTCGGCTGGAACCTATCCGTCTCCTGGCACGGTGCGCGGTCGCATAGCACGACCTGGATGCTGCGCACCCTTCCGGCGTCGCCGCCCAGCTCCTTGGGGAGGTTGATCTGCTGGGAGTCGATCCCGTAATCCCCGGTCGTGCGGATCGTGACGGTGTTGACGAGCGGGCCGGGTGGGACAGCCGGTACCACCTCTGTCCCGAGGCGGGCGGGCTCCAGTCCCATGGTCTGCAGGGCGAACACGCTGGTGGGCACTTCGATGATCGATCCAGTCCCCGCGACCGCCTCGGCAAAGGCGTGACCCAGCTGGGACCTGTCCGGGCAGGCTCCGGCATACCACAGGTGAGTGGGGCATGGAGTGACGGCTGTCGGGTTGCCCAGGAAGCCGGGCGGAAGCTTGATTGTGAAGTCGCGCAGGAATGAATTCCCGACCGGTGCGCTGCAACCAAACCGAGCCCGCTCCGGAACCGTGCTCTGCTGCGAGTACAGCTCACCGCCCCCGGTGTAGGCGCCGTTGCCGATCACCGGCTGGCCGCTCAGGGTGAGGAGGTCGATCTCCGTGGGACTGACGACCTGGCTTAAATACTTCGTGCCGTTCGCGGCCGTGTTTCCTCCCACGTAGATCACGCGGAGCGGAACGTTGTTAGCTGGCACCCCGTGCGGGACGGCTGTCCGGATCCTGACCGGCACTCCGCGCCCCGGTCACGTCCGCGATCGGCACACCGTCATTGCAGAAGCGCATCCGTATGATCGGCAACGGGATGGGCCCCGGCCTGCTTCGTCGACGTGACGACGGAGAAGTCCTGTACCTGGATGTCCGTCTCGGAGAGCTCGTTGTTGTACTGGCAGGTGATCGTGTCGCCGGGATCGACCGTGAATGAGACCGTGCGGCCCGAGCTGGTGCCCTCCGAGCAGGAGGCACCGGAGTTGTTCCAGCCCGAAACTCTCTCCTCCGTGATCGAGTGGGGCCCGGCCTGGGCGGGCGAGATCGTGAAAATCCGGGTATTCGAGAACTCGGTCAGCGAGCCCGCGGGGCCGCCGGTCTGGTTGCTTCCGTCGTCGTCGAGCGTGAAATCGGCCAGCCCGGCCCCAGTGGTGGAGAAGGTGAAGTCGTCGATCGAGACGCCGGGAACCACGTCCTTGGTAACCGTGACGGTGGCGTCCTGCGCCGCAGCCGGCGCGGCGGAGATCGCCATCGCGACAGCCGCGACAAGGGACGAGAGCAGGATCGCGAAACGACGCACAGTCACCGGTCTACCCGCCCTTGACCGTGAGGACGCTGCTGCTCTCGGTGGCCGACTTCTTCGCCGGTGTCTTAGCGGAGATCCGGGCCCGCACGCTCAGCCGCTTCTTGCGCTGGATCAGGCGACGGGACAGCTTCGAGGCCTTGACGGTGATGGTCTTGCGTTGACCCGCCTTGAGCGAGAACGACTTGCTCCCGATCTTCAGCACCTTGCGCCTCTTGCCGACGCGCACCTGGGCGACGGACTGAAGTCGCAGGGTGCCCTTGGCCGTTACCGCACAGAAGACGCGCACCGGGATCGCACCAGAGCGCGACATCCGCGCGGAGGTCCTGGAAGCCGTGCAGCGCGTCCCCAGAGCCGACACCCGTACGTTCTCGCAGTCGCCCGCGACGCGGTCGTCGGGGTCCGCGGTCACGAGATCCGCGCCGGCGCCGCACTTGACCTCGCCCTTCAGGTTGTCGTCGGCGTCGATCGTGTCGCCGCCGCGGCCGGTGGTGACGTTCTCGACATCGTGGGCGACGAAGTCGTCCTCGTTGCGCTCGCCGTTGTTGTCCTTGCCGATGAGGGTCACGGTCACCCCGGCGCTGCGCGAGGCGTACAGCAGCGTGTCGATGTGCGGGCCCCCGAACTGGCGGTCGCTGCCTGAGCCTCCGTCCAAGCTGTCGTTGCCGGCCTCGCCTTTCAGGTCGTCATTGCCGGAGGCGCCCGACAGAGTGTCGTTGCCGTCGCTCCCAAGCAGCGTGTCATTGCCCACGTCCCCCGACTGCGTGTCATTGCCGGCCGATCCAACAAGAGTGTCGTCACCCTCCGCTCCGGCGAGGCGGTCGTTGCCTGCGCCGCCGTCGAGCACGTTCTCGAGCCCGTCGCCGAGCAGGGTGTCGTCGCCCGAGCCGCCCAGGACCTTCTCGATCCCGCTCAGGCCGTCACCGTCGTCGGCAGTGCCTGCTGCGAGGTCCACGGCGACCGGCGTGCCCCGCTCGGCGTATGAGGCCCGGTCTGTACCGGCTCCACCGATCAGTGCGTCGGGGCCGCCCCCGCCGGTGAGGTTGTCGCTACCGTCGCCGCCTTCGAGGCGCTCAGAGTTGTCGCTGCCGGCGAGATTGTCGTCGCCGATACCGCCCAGGACCACCTCGAAGTCCGCCCCGGCGGTGTCGCCCTCGGCCGGACCGTCGTCCGCGCGGCCGTCGAGCGTCACGTTCACGGACCGGGTGGCGTCCGAGTAGTCGAGCACGTCGCTACCGCCGCCCCCGCTCAGCCCGTCGGCGCCCGCGCCGCCGGCGACGACGTCGTCGCCACCCTCGCCGCGCACGTCGTCGTTGTCGTTCTCGCCGTCGAGCTGGTCGTTGCCCTCGCCGCCCAGCAGCAGGTCGTTGCCGTCGCCGCCCACCGCCGCGTCGTTCCCGTTGCCGGCCTCGATGCTGTCGCCCCCGCCGCCACCGTCGATGAAGTCGTTGCCGTCACCGCCCTCGAGCACGTTCGCGTCGCCGTCCCCGCGCAGCAGGTCGTTCTGCGCCGTCCCGATCAGGTTCTCGACGTCGCCCTCGATGGAGTCGGACTGGTCCGAACGCGGGTCGTAGTCACTGCGCAGGAATACTGGGCACATGAACCCTGCGTTCCCGGGGACCGGACATGGTTCGAGTTCGTGCTGGGATCTGGAAGTGACCGTCCCGTCGTTGGGCGCGCCGTCGATCGCCGCAAACACTGGCTGGGTACGCGACCCGTAGGCCACCGTGTCGGTCCCGTCGCCCCCCGAGAGGGCGTCCGGCCCGAAGCGGCCGTCGATCAGGTCATTGCCGCCCCGCCCTTCGATGTCGGTTGAGGCCGTGGGGCTCCACGCGGGGGCTCCGGCCCTCGTACGGATCCGGGCTGTTTCCAATCAAGACGTCGTCGAACTCGGTGCCGATGATGTTCTCGATGTCCTCGCCGACGCAGTCCTGCTCGACCCCTGGGATCCCGTCATCGGGAGTGCAGTCCCTCTTGCCGGCATCGGCCGGAAGCCTGGGGAGGCAATCGATCCGCGCCGCTCTGATCTGGGCCAGGTTCGACTCGGGAACCACGGGCAAGAGGTGTCGCGTATCCGTCTGGATGTCGCCGCCGTCGAGCGAGACGTGAACCGCCTGAGTGCTGGCCGAGTAGTCAACTGTGTCGACACCGAGGCTGCCGCAGATCGTGTCGTCCCCGCCAATTCCGACGAGCGTGTCCGGCTCGATGGTGCCGATCAGCACGTCGTCGAAGTTCGTGCCAATGACCGTCTCGATTGCCTCTCCATGACTCTCGGAGCAGCCCCCGGTGTCCGGACAGTTCGTCGTGTCGAAGTCGCGCACGGCGCGATTGCCCCCCGCAAACTGCGAGCCGTACTCGATGGGCCGTGGGCGGTCCGCGTAGGTGATGGTGTCGTTTCCGAACCCACCGTCGGCCTCCTGGGATCTGATCGCCTCGGTGATCTCGTCAAAGAAGGTCGGCCCACCTGTACCCGTGGACATCGTGTCGTCTCCGTCGTCGCCGAGTAGGTGATCGAGCCCCGCGCCGCCGCGCAGGATGTCGTTGCCCGAGCCGCCGATCAGGTCATCGTTGCCCGGGCCGCCGTTCAGTACATCGTCCCCGGATCCGCCCTCGATGATCGTGCCGGGTGTCAGGCCGGGTGGGTTGGCGTTCATCGTGACGGTGTCGTTCAGGTCGAAGACCGCGACCCGGATCGTACTCGATGCCGGCCTTCGGACACGTGGCGACGCTGCCGGCAACCGTGCATCCGCCACCCGGGTTGTCGACGGGCGGGATCCCTGCAGCCGGACTCGGTGAAGACATAGTTAGTTGCCCACCTCGGTCACCGTGACGTTGTTCTGCTCGCCGTCCCGGGCGACGTAGTGGATGCGTGGCGGGTAACCGGGAACGAGGCGGCGGCGATCCGCACGCCGTGCGGGTCACTCGGATCGTGAGATGCCGTGGCGGCGGGCGCGAGTGCGAGCAGCGAAATCAGCGCGATCAGCGCCGTCAGCACCTGGAGGGCAATGTGCGGCGTACCGCGGTTGCCCAAGCAAACCCTCTTATCGACAAACCCCAACTACTGACCTCTCCTCTGCGTCCCTCCCAAGGACGCCCCAGCCGGACGATACCCCATCGCAGCGGTTCTGTACCCGTGTGATTCGAACACCCGTCCAGCCCCTACCAAGGCCGACTATATAGACGATGCTGCAAGCGCGCGCCACTTTCATGACGCCGGATGGTCGACAACGACCGGGCGGCGAGGTCGTCGAACATGGGTCCGGCGGAGCAGTTTTGCGGCCGACGAGAGGGCATCAATTGCAGGTGTTTTTTGCCGCCTCCGCGGTCACATTCTTTTCCCCACCAGGGCCATTTATCTGTGCTAGGGTTGGCCCCGGTTCGCCCCTAGGTTGACGGCGGGCCATGCAACGCAATCTGGGAGCAGGGAAGCTCTAGACAATTCCCCAGAAGGGGAGGGAGGCGTTATATGACCATCAGGAAGAGGATGGTGCTGCCGCTGGCTCTCGCCGTCGGTGCGATCGGGATGATGGCGCTGGCAAGTGTTGCCAACGCCACACACCCGCGCCCGAAGGGTGCGACTCCGCTGCGGGCATCGCTCGTGCCTGCGTACAACGCATGCGCGACACCGAACCGCACGCACGGAACGCCGCTGGCGTTCCCGTCGTGTAACCCACCGGTTCAGACCTCGACGTCGCTGACCATCGGCTCGCCCGATGCAAACGGCGCCGCGGCGAACTCGGTCGGTTCCATCAGGATCGCCGTGATCGCCGGTGCGCCGGGTCCGCCTGAGGACTCCGACGTGAGCATCGTGGCCAACATCACCGACGTGCGCTGCAAGGCGGGCGTCGCTGCATGTGGCGCGGCCAACGCGGCCGACGGTGCTGACTACACCGGTGAGGTGCAGGGCAACGCTCAGATCCGCATCACGGACCACTGGAACGCAGTGGCACCGGGCGGTGGCCCTGACGCAGCAACCATGATCGACATCCCGTTCCCCGTGAACGCGCCCTGTACTGCCACTGGCAGCACGGCAATCGGCAGCACCTGCGCGGTTACCACCACGGCGAACGCGGTAGTTGGCGGACCGGGCCCGTGGGCAGACCCGGCAGTCAAGGACACGAAGCGGGCGATCGTCGAGATCAGCCAGCTGCAGATCACTGACGGTGGTACCGACGGTGTCGTCGCCACCACGCCCAACACGCTCTTCGAGGTTCAGGGAATCTTCATTCCTTAGTCCTCGCAGAAGTGTGGCCTGAGCAATCGGGCAACGGCAAAGGCCGGGAGCGACAGCTCCCGGCCTTTTGCTATCCGGGTCAAAACTTGACGCCGTGTCCCACAAGTGGTAGCTACAGCAATGGGAAATCAAATCCAATCCCCACGTGGGGACAGGAGGGGCGTTATATGACGATCAGGAAGAGGATGGTGCTGCCGCTGGCTCTCGCCGTCGGAGCGCTCGGGATGATGGCGCTGGCGAGTGTTGCCAACGCCACGCACCCGCGCCCGAAGGGTGCGACGCCGTTCCGGGCATCAGTCGTGCCTGCGTACAACGCATGCGCGACACCGAACCGCACGCACGGAACGCCGCTGGCGTTCCCGTCGTGTAACCCGCCGGTCCAGAGCTCGACGTCGCTGACCGTCGGCTCGCCCGATGCAAACGGCGCCGCGGCGAACTCGGTCGGGTTCATCAGGATCGCCGTGATCGCCGGTGCGCCGGGTCCGCCTGAGGACTCCGACGTGAGCATCGTGTCGAACGCCACCGACATCCGCTGCAAGGCCGGCGTCGCTGCATGTGGCTCGGCCAACGCGGCCGACGGCGCTGACTACACCGGTGAGGTGCAGGGCAACGCACAGATCCGCATCATTGACCACTGGAACGCAGTGGCACCGGGCGGTGGCCCTGACGCAGCAACCATGATCGACATCCCGTTCCCCGTGAACGCGCCCTGTACTGCCACTGGCAGCACGGCAATCGGCAGCACCTGCGCGGTTACCACCACGGCGAACGCGGTCATCGGCGGACCGGGCCCGTGGGCAGACCCGGCAGTCAAGGACACGAAGCGGGCGATCGTCCAGATCAGCCAGCTGCAGGTCACTGACGGTGGCACCGACGGCGTCGTCGCCACCACGCCCAACACGCTCTTCGGGGTCCAGGGAATCTTCATTCCTTAGCCCTCGAACAGTGGCCTGAGCAATCAGGCAACGGCAAAGGCCGGGAGCGACAGCTCCCGGCCTTCGCTATTTTGAGCGACCACACCGGATCAATTCCGGATCTAATCCTTTTTTAAGGAAGCCCCCCTACAGTCGCGTCGAGAGGATGTCGCAGTGAATCGAGCCCATTTGGTCAAGCTTTTCGTCGTGCTGGCCGCCGCATCAGCGGCGGCTCTGTTCGTGTCCGCGTGCGGCAGCGACGACAAGGGTGGTAACGGCGGTAACTTCGACGTGAGCGGCAACGCGGACAGCTTTGCCGGCCCCACGCCGCACACCTCTCGGTTCACCGCGAAGTCCAAGAACGCGAAGGGCGACGTGATCTACCGCTGGCGCTTCGACGACGGGACGACGAGCCAGGAGCAGAACCCCACCCACTCGTTCAAGCGCGCCGGCTACTACACCGTGATTCTCGATGCACGCGACGAGGACGGCAACAACGACCGCCAGACCTTCCTCCTCGGAGTGTGGCCGGGCCAGCAGTGGTCCAAGGCCCAGCGCACGCCGCTCACGAAGGAAGGGGCCCTGGCCGCGCAAAAGGTCCAGCAGGCCCGCACGGACAAGCGCCACGCGGACATTCGCAAGGTCCTGCGCCGGCGCGCACGCGAGCAGATCGAAGGCTGAGCCCGCCGCCGGCCCGCCGCCGGCCGTCGGCTAGCTCTGCTGTTGCTGCACGGCGGCTTCGAGCACGCCGGCCTGCAGGCGGCCGTCGCGGCCGCACTTGCGGAGCTCAGCGATCTGCTCCCGCATCACCTGATCCATCGTGAACGATTTCTTCTCGACCGGGATCTCGATCTGCGCGTCCGGGTGCTCCTGGTAGATGCGCGCCAGGTCCCTGACGCCATCGAGCATGACGCCCAGGCTGCGGTCGTAGAGGTCATTCGTGCCGGTGTCCTGCACCGAGCAGAACTCGCCGATGTCCGCGCGGGCTTGGATGACCTGGAGCTTGTCCTTGCTGCTCAGACCGCCGTCGTCTCCATCGCCGCCGCACCCGGCGGCAACGGCGAGCACGGACAGCAGCGCGCAGAGCGCGAACCACCGCGCTCCGAAGGACCGCTTTTCCTTTGACCAGGCCAGCATGAAGGCGGTAACTCTACATATGCGCGCGGCGGGGGTGCGCACTCGGTACCGCAACGGCAACCGGGCTTGTCACGGCGCTGGTAAGGTCGCCGCCGGATGAGCCCCCCGGCGGCGAAGGTCCTGTTCGTCTACAGCCGCGAGTCGAGCTTCGTCGCGATCGACAGGTCGGTGCTGTCCGAGCGGTGGGCGGTGCGCGACTGGCGCCAGCAGGGCCCGGTGGTGAACCTGCCCGCCCTGGTGCGAGCGGTGGCACAGAGCGACGTGGTGTTCGGGTGGTTCGCCTCGTGGCACACGTTCTGGCCGGTGACGCTCGCCTGGCTGATGCGCAAGCCTTCGATCGTCGTGATCGGGGGCTACGACACCGCCAACATGCCGGAGATCCCCTACGGGGTGCAGGGCCGCGGTCTGATGCGCCACGTATCGCGGTGGGTGATGCGGCGCGCGACGCGGCTGCTGGCCAACTCCAACTACAGCCGCGAGGAGGCAGCCGCGAACGCCGGGGTCGATCCGAGCCGCGTCACCGTCGTGCACCATGGCGTCCCCGACCCGTTCGGTGAGCTGCCGCAGGGGGAGCGGGAGCGGATGGCGCTGACGGTCGGAATCGTCGACCGCCGCAACGTGCTGCGCAAGGGACTGGGGACGTTCGTGCGGGCGGCCGCCCTGCTGCCCGATGTCGAGTTCGTGCTCGCGGGACGGTGGGACGACGGCGCCGCGGACGAGCTGCGCGAGGCTGCAACAGCGAACGTGACGCTCACCGGCTGGGTCGAGGAGGCCGTGCTGAACGACTACTACAGGCGCGCGTCCGTGTACGTGCAGGCCTCCGTCCACGAGGGGTTCGGCCTTTCGGTGGCGGAAGGGATGCTGGCCGGGTGCATCCCGGTCACGACCCGCGCGGGGGCGCTGCCCGAGGTCGTCGGCGACGTCGGCATCCAGGTGGAGGGACAGGATCCCGCGCAATTCGCGGCCGCGATCGCCCGGGCACTCGAGGCGGGCGCCGGCGAGCGGGCGGCGGCGCGGGAGCGCGTGCTCCGGAACTTTCCGCTGGAGATCCGGCGCGAGGGCGTGCAGGCGCTCGTGACCGAGACGCTCGACCGATCCTCCTAAAGGCGCGCGGCGATGACAGTCAACCTGTTCAGCGACACGCAGACGCGCCCGACCGAGGCGATGCGGCGCGCGATGGCTGAGGCGGAGGTCGGCGACGAGCAGCGCTTCGACGACCCGACCGTGAACGAGCTCCAGGAGCGCGTCGCGGAGCTGCTCGGCAAGGAGGCTGCGCTGCTGCTGCCGTCGGGCACGATGTGCAACGCGATCGGGTTCAGGCTGCACGTCCGGCCCGGGGGCGACGAGGTGATCCTCGATCGCACGTCCCATCCGGTGCAGTACGAAGCTGGGGGCCCGGCGGCGCTGTCCGGAGCGACGCTCCACGTTCTCGACGGCGACGGGGGCATCTTCACCGGGGCGCAGGTGGAGGCTGCGGTGCGACCGGCGGGCGACCGCTACGGGCCTCGCTCCCGGCTCGTGTCCGTCGAGCAGACGACGAACATCGGCGGCGGCCGGGTGTGGCCTCAGGAAGCACTGCACGCCGTTGCCGACGTCGCCTCACGCCACGGGTTGCGATCGCACCTCGACGGGGCCCGCCTGATGAACGCCGTGGTCGCGAGCGGCGTGCCGGCGGCCGATCACGCGCGCGGATTCGACACCGCCTGGCTGGACTTCACGAAGGGCCTCGGTGCGCCGGTCGGCGCGGTGCTGGCCGCGTCCCGCGAGCTGATCGAAGAGGCATGGCGCTACAAGCAGATGCTGGGCGGTGCGATGCGCCAGGCCGGAGTGCTGGCGGCGGCCGCGCTGCACGCCCTCGACCACCACGTCGAGCGGCTCGCCACCGATCACGCAAACGCCCGTCGCCTGGCCGCCGGGCTGGCCGAGATCGACGGGGTGCGCATCGATCCGGACCGGGTCGAGACCAACATCGTCATTTTCGAGGTCGCCGATGCGCACGGGATCTGCGGCCGGCTGTGGGAGCGCGGGGTCCAGCTCGCGCCGCTGGACCCGCGGCGGTTGCGGGCGGTGACGCATCTCGACGTCGACGAGGCCGGCATCGAGCGCGCGCTTGAGGAGTGTCGTCAGGTGCTGGAAGGAGGCGGCTGAAGCGCGCGCCACGCAAGCTGCGCGGCCACCACCAGGACGAGACAGGCAAACCCGATCTCCAGCCCTCGCTCCGGGATGGTGTTCGCGAGCACCGCGCCGAGCACCGCGCCGCCCGCGGACAACGCCCCGATGGCGAGTCCGTCCCGCCACTGCACGTTGCCGTAGCCGGCCTGGCGCCAGGCGCCGACGACCGCCACCGGGATGATCGCGAGCAGGGACGTCGCTTCCGCGTCCAGGTGAGACTCGCCGAGCACCAGCGAGAGCGCAGGTACGAACAGGATCCCGCCGCCCACGCCGAGCAGGCCGCCAGCGGTGCCCGCCGCGAACCCGAGCAGAATTGCGCCGATCTCCTCCACTACACGAGCAGCTCGATGGCGACGGCGACCAGGAGGCCCGAGAACATCAGCGAGATCGAGCGGTCGGAGACGCGCTGCTGCAGCGCCGTCCCGGCCAGCACGCCCGCCACCGCAGGCAGGCCGACCAGCAGGCCCTTGGCCACGTCGACATTGCCGTAGGCGCCGTGGGTCGCCACGGCGAAGACCGCAATCACACCGATCGCGGCGAGCGAGGTGCCGGTGGCAGCGTGCTCGCGATATCCGAACCACAGGATGAGCAGCGGCACGATCACGATTCCCCCGCCCACCCCGAAGAGGCCGCTGAACAGGCCAGCGGCCGTGCCGATCGCAAAGAGCTTCACGAGTCGGCCGCCGGGCATGGTCGGGGATACTAGAGGCGCATGTCTCCGGTCCCTCAGACGCTCCCGCGCGAGCGGATCCTGGCTCTGCTCCGCGAGCAGCCGGCACGAACGGCAATCCTGTGCGACATCGACGGCACGCTCGCGCCGGTGGTCGACCGGCCCGAGGACGCGGCCGTTCCCCCTCCCACCCGGCGGGTGCTGGAGACCCTCAGTGACCGGTTCGGGCTCGTCGCGTGCATCTCGGGCCGGCAGGCCAAGGATGCGCGGCGGATGGTCGGCCTCGATGCGCTCACCTACGTCGGCAACCATGGGCTCGAGCGTCTTGCGCCCGGGGCCGACGAGCCTGAGGTCGATCCGGGTGTGAAGCCTCTCGGCGCCCGCGTGCGGGCGTTCGCGTACACACATTTCGACGACCGGGTACGGGCGGCCGGGGTGCGGCTCGAGGACAAGGACGCGATCTGGGCCTTCCACTGGCGCGGTGCTCCTGACCCCGATGCTGCGCGCGCCCTGCTCGACCAGGTCGCCGCGGCAGCCAGGGAGGCCGGACTCGTCCCGCACTGGGGGCGCATGGTGCTCGAGATCCGCCCGACGGCCCACGTGGACAAGGGCACGGCCGTGACCGCCGCCCTCGCAGGGGCGCAGGTCAGCGCCGCTCTGTACGGCGGCGACGACACGACGGACCTCGACGCCTTTCGCCGGCTGCGCACCCTCCAGGCCGAGGGAACGCTGGAGCTTGGTGTTTGCGTCGGGGTGTCATCACCGGACGGGCCCGCGGAGATCGCCGCAGAGGCGGACCTCGTCGTGGGTGATCCCAACGAGTTCTGCGAGCTGCTCGCCCAGCTGGCGGCCTGACACCCGCCCCGCTTGCCCTACACCGACTTCCTAAAGTCAACCGTGATGCTGATGGCCGCCGAGGCGACCGCGCTGGCGGCCGTCACCGTGGCGGCTGCCGCGGGCGATACGACCACGATCATCTTCGCGCTGGCCTGGTGGACGCTCGCCGCCCTGATCGGGATCTGGCTCGGTCGCCGCAACGAAACCACGCGGGCGATCGGCCGGTTGCTCGCGGACGCGCGTTCCACCGACACGCTGCCGGAGATCCGGCCCGTCGCCGTGATGCTCAACCGGCTCTGGCTCGTGGCGCTGTCCACCGTGGTCGCGGCCGGCCTCTCATGGCTCTTTCCCCAACTCTCGGCGGTGGTTGCCGGAGGCGCAATCCTGATCGCCCTCGCGTGGCGGAACCAGGAGAAGGCGGTGACGGCCATCGAGGAACGCGACGGCGCGCGCTTCTACGTGGTGCCGAGCTCGCCGTTTCGCGCCATCGAGCTGGTTCGCACGACGGGCCTGCGGCGCCTGACCAGCGTCAACGGCGCCGGGCAGGCTTAGCCCTGGCCCGTTTGCGCAGCTTCGCCAGCTGCTTCCAGGTGCGCGTGTTCGCGACGTTGTCCTTTGTCAGCCACCCGCGCCGTGCGGTGGCGATGCCGTACCGGATCACGGCCAGGGTGCGGGCGCTGTGGGCGTCGGAGTCGATCACGATCATCGCCCCGGCCTCCGCCGCCAGCCGCACGTGGGTGTCGGTTAGGTCCCGCCGGTTCGGATTGGCGTTGATCTCGAGCATCGTCCCGGTCCGGGCCGCTTGCTCCGCCACCCGCTCGACGTCGATCGCATAGGGCTCACGGCGCAGGATCAGGCGGCCGGTCGGGTGACCGATGGCGTCCACGAGTGGATGGTCCATTGCGGCCATCATGCGCTCTGTCATGGCCTTCTCGCCCATGCGGAACGACGTGTGCACCGAGGCGACGACCCAGTCGAGCTCGGCGAGTACGTCGTCCTCGTAGTCGAGAGAGCCGTCGGTGTTGATGTTCACCTCCGAGCCGGCCAGCACGCGCAGCGTGTCGAGCCGCTCGTTCAGCTCCCGTACTCGCTCGACCTGCTTCAGCAGCTCGTCCGCCTGCACGTCGTTCCCGAACCCATGCGAGGCGGAGTGGTCGGTCACGGCGAGGTACTCGTAGCCGCGCGCCTCCGCGCCGCGGGCCATGTCTTCCAGCGAGCTGCGCCCATCGGAGAGCGTCGTGTGGCAGTGCAGATCCCCCCGCAGGTCCGCCTCGGTCACGAGCTGCGGCAGGGTGCCGGCCACGGCGGCCTCGAGCTCGCCGCGCCCCTCGCGCAGCTCCGGCTCGATGTAGGGCAGCCCGAGCACCTCGTACACGCCTTCCTCCGTCGGGCAGCGGTGCACCGTGCCCGACTCGTCCTCCTCGACGCCGTACTCGCTCACGTGCATCCCGCGGCGGACCGCGTACTCGCGCAGCTCCACGTTGTGCTGCTTGGAGCCGGTCAGGTGCTGAAGCACGTTGCCGTACTGGTCCGGCTCGACCACCCGAAAATCGATCCGCAGGCCATTGTGGGTGACGCCCCGGGCGCCGGCCTCCCCGCTCGACCCGACCGACGCCAGGAGCTGCATCTCCGCGAACGCGCGCGTGAGCGCAGCCGGGTCGGCGGCCGTCGCGATGATGTCGAGGTCCTTGCACGTGTCGGTCATGCGACGTGCGCTGCCCGCGATCTCCACGCGGTCCGCAGCGGGATGGGCACGCAGGTGCTCGACGATCTCCTCGCCGACCGTGAGCACGGCCGACAGCAGCAGCCGCTCGGCAGGCCCCTCCTCCTCGAGCCGGGACAGCGCGCGGGCGATGTTCTGCTCGGCCTTCGGCCCGATGCCCGGCACAGAGCGCAGGCGCTCCTGCTCCGCGGCGGCCCGCAGCTCTTCCAGGGTGGACAGGCCAAGCTCGTCGTGGATCCTGCGCGCCGTCTTGGCGCCCAGGCCGGGGAGGCGCGTGAACCGCACCAGCTCGCCCGGGAACTTGGACCGCAGCTTTACGGCTGCCGGAATGTCGCCCGTGTCGAGCAGGGCGCCGATCTTCTCCTCGAGGGTCTTCCCGACGTTGCGCAGCTCGGTCGCGCGGCCCTCGCGGGCAAGTTGCGCCACCGAGACGGGCGAGTCGCGGATCGACTTGGCGGCCTCACGGTAGGCGGCCACCCTGTAGACGACCGCCCCGTCCAGCTCGTAGAGGTCGGCGAGCTCGTCCATCGCAGCCGCGATCTGGGCATTTGTCATGCCGCAAAACATAGAGGCGCGATACTGCCGCGATGCTGGAGAGCGCCGATCCCGGCTCCGTGTGGGTCGTCCTGCCGACCTATGACGAGCGCGACAACCTCGAGCCGCTCGTGCGCGCCGTGCGGACACAGCTGTCGGGCGTGGCGCCCGACCACACGATTCTGGTCGTCGACGACTCGTCGCCCGACGGGACGGGGGAGCTCGCCGACCGGCTGGCGCGGGAGGACTCGCATGTGAAGGTCCTGCACCGTCCCCGCAAGGAGGGCCTCGGACAGGCGTACCTGGCCGGATTCGAGGTGGCCCTGCTCGCCGGTGCGGAGCTGATCCTGGAGATGGACGCCGATTTCTCTCACGACCCGGCGTACCTGCCACGGATGATCGAGGCCGCGGCTGAGGCGGACCTCGTGCTCGGCTCGCGCTACGTGGCGGGCGGCGGCACCCGGAACTGGGGGCGGTTGCGCAGCCTCGTGAGCCGCGGCGGCTGCTGGTACGCGCGCGCGGTGCTCGGCGTGCCCATCCGTGACCTGACCGGCGGCTTCAAGTGCTTCCGGCGGGAGGTGCTGGAGGCCGTCGACCTGGGCCGGATCCGCTCTCAGGGCTATGCGTTCCAGGTCGAGCTCACCTACCGCGCCCTGCAGCTGGGCTTCCGGGTCAAGGAGATCCCGATCGTCTTCACGGACCGGCGGGTCGGGCAGAGCAAGATGTCGCGCAGGATCGTCCTGGAGGCGATGTGGATGATTCCCACGCTCCGCAGGCAACCCGTGCCCACGCGCGACGCTTCAAGTAATGAAGTGAGTCATGTCTAGACTGTGGGGTAGAAACCGCAAGCAGCTTTGCCGATTCTGAGACCGGAAAGGGGCACCGTGGCAGGTCAGATCAACGACGTGACCGACAGCAGCTTCGACGTGGACGTACTGGAGGCCGAGACGGCCGTGCTCGTGGATTTTTGGGCCCCCTGGTGCGGGCCGTGCCGCATGGTTTCGCCGATCCTCGAGGAGATCCACAACGAGCGTGAGGACCTGCGGGTCGTGAAGCTGAACGTGGACGAGAACCAGCAGACCGCCGTCCGGTTCGAGGTGCTCTCGATCCCGACCATGATCCTGTTCAGGGACGGGCAGGTGGTCAAGAAGCTGATCGGCGCTCAGCCGAAGGCGCGCATCGAAGCGGAGCTGGAGTTGCCGGCGCTCGCTTAACGAGGGCCGCTTTTCCTGCAAACCGGGCATGCTTTAGGCGTGCCTGATACCGACCGAGCACCGGTCGCCTATAAGGCGGTCGTCCTGGCAGCCGTGCTGCTGGTGCTCGGGCTGCTGTTCCAGCAACTGGCGACGCTGATGCTCGCCGTCCTGATCACGGTGATCATCGCGATTCCGCTGTCCGCGGGCGCGACCCGCCTCGAGCGCCACGGCGTGCCGCGTGCGCTCGGCGCCCTGCTCACACTGCTGTCCGGACTGGCGGTCCTGGCGGGCGTCCTGGCGCTGATCATCCCGACCTTCATCGACCAGGCGAACGCGTTCGTCGACGACGTGCCGACGATCGTCCACGACCTGGAAGAGACGGTCGGCGACATCACGGGCAACCGCCCGGGCGAGGTCGGCGACAGCATCCAGGATTTCCTGCAGCGCTACACGGACGAGCCCGAGCGGTTGATCGGGCCGATCACGTCGATCGGACTGAGCGTCGCAGGGGTGTTCGGTGCCTTGATCGTGATCTTGATCACCGCCTATTTCATGGCGGTGCGCCCTGGACCACTCGTAGACGGGATGCTGCGGCTGGTGCCGCCCTCGCGCCGGCGGCATGCACGCCACGTGATGGAGCGCCTCCGTGCGGCTTGGATCGGATGGATGAAGGGCGTCGTGTTCGACATGTTCATCTCAGGCACGCTGCTCTATATCGGGCTAACGATCATCGGGCTCGATTTCGCGATCCTGTTCGCCGTCGTGACGGCGCTGCTCGTGGTGGTCCCGTACTTCGGCGCGATTGTCGGCGCGATCCCACCGGTGCTGTTCGCGTTCACGGACTCGCCCGGCAAGGCACTCGCGGTGCTGATCGTCTATGTGCTGGTGCAGCAGATCGAAAGCAACGTGATCGTCCCGCTCGTGATGGCGCGCACCACCCGCCTACATCCGGCGCTGATCGCGATCGGCGTGGTGGTCGTGGGCAACCTCTTCGGTGTCGTGGGGCTGTTCGTGGCGGTCCCCATCATCTCCATGGTGGTGATCCTGACCGAGGAGATCTGGGTCCGAGAGATCGAGGCGGCGCACGAGAACCGCGCGACCGTCGACATCGCCCTTGCCGGCCCGGAGGAGCCGTTACCCGCGGAGGCCTTGCCTCCCTCACCGCCTGCAGGACCGGCCGCCCCATCCGTGGAGGCCGAAGCCGTCGAGCTGAAGCCGCGCGTCTAGCCGGCGCGCCGCAGCGCGATCCCGAGCTCGGAGCCGTCGATGCGGGCCGTCTCGGTGTGCCGGCCCTCGGTCTTGGCCCCGTCGAACGTCATGCTGGCCGCGAGGGTCTCGCCGGTGACGTAGTCGGCGTGCTCGCGCACGGCCGCCAGCAGCGCGTCGTCGCCGAACAGGGTCAGCTCGATGCGATCCTCCACCTGCAGCCCCGCGCCCTTGCGCGCGATCTGGATGGCGTGCACGACCTCGCGTGCTGCGCCCTCCCGCAACAACTCCTCGTCCAGGTCCGCCCTCAGGGCCACCGCGTAGTTGGCCTGGCGCTCGAGGTGGTACCCACCGCGCGGCAGCATCACGAGCGACAGGTCCTCCGGCCCCAGCGACTCCTCCTTGCCGCCGACCTGAATCGTGACGCTGTCGCCGCGGTCCAGGCAGGCGGCGACCTCGGCGGGGTCGAGCTCGGCGATCGCCTTCGTCGCCTCGGGCATCCGGGACCCGAAGCGTGGCCCGAGCACCCTGAAATTCGGCTTCACCTCGTAGTCGACGAGCTCCTCGGCCTCGCTCACGTACCTGATGGTCTTGACGTTCAGCTCGTCCAGCACCAGGTCCTCGAGCCGCTCGATCGCCCTGCGCTCACGCTCGTCGGCCACGACGACCGCCTCGGGCAGCGGCTGGCGGACCTTCACCTTCGCCTGGCTGCGCGCCGCCCGGCCAAGCTCGACCGTGCGGCGTGCGACCGCCATGTCCGTCTCGAGCTCGCGGTCGATCAGCACCTCGGCCGGCTCGGGAAAGTCGCACAGGTGGACGGACACCTCGCCGCCCTCGAGATTCCCGTAGATCTCGTCTGCCACGAAGGGCGTGAACGGAGCGAGGAGCTTGGACACCGTCACGAGGGATTCGTGCAGGGTCAGATAGGCGGCGATGCTGTCCGCCTCGCTCTCCTCACCGCTCCTCCAGAAACGTCTGCGGGACCGGCGCACGTACCAGTTGGAGAGATCGTCGACGAAGGCAGCGATCGAGCGGCCGGCCGTCGTGGTGTCGTAGTCGTCCAGCTCGTCACGCACCGCCGCGACCGTGCTCTGCAACCGCGAGAGGGCCCAGCGGTCGAGCGCCGGCCGGTCCGCGGGCGCGACGGTCTGGGCCTCGTGGTCGAATCCGTCGACGTTCGCGTACAGGACGTAGAAGCTGTACGTGTTCCACAGCGTGAGCAGGAACTTGCGCACGCTCTCCCCCACCGCCTCGAGCGAGAAGCGATATCCCGACCACGGCTGCTGGGACGTGAAGTAGTACCACCGAAAGGCGTCCGCGCCGTGGCGCTCGATCACGTCCCAGGGCGCGATCACGTTGCCCCGGCTCTTCGACATCTTCTGGCCGTCGGGGTCGAGAATCAGGCCCAGGCAGAGCACGTTCCTGTAGCTGGCCTGACCGAACAGGAGCACGGACTCCACCAGCAACGAGTAGAACCAGCCGCGCGTCTGGTCGAGCGCCTCGCAGATGAAGTCGGCCGGGAAACGCTGCTCGAACAGCTCCTCGTTGTCGAACGGATGATGGAACTGCGCGAACGGCATGGCCCCCGAGTCGAACCAGGCGTCGATCACCTCGGGCACCCGGCGCATCTCCTCGCCGCAATCGGGGCACGCGAACGCGACGTCGTCGATGTAGGGCTTGTGCAGATCGTCGGGGACGTTGCCCGCCAGCTCGCGCAGCTCGGCGATCGAGCCCACGCAGCGGTCGTGCCCCTCCTCGCAGCGCCACACCGGCAGCGGCGTGCCCCAGTAGCGCTCGCGCGACAGGGCCCAGTCGACGTTGTTCTCGAGCCACTTGCCGAATCGGCCGTGCTTGATGTGGAACGGGTACCACTCGATCGACTCGTTGGCCTTCAGCAGGTCGTCCTTGCGCGCGGTCGTGCGGATGTACCACTCCGCCTTGGCGTAATAGAGCAGCGGCGTGTCGCAGCGCCAGCAGTGCGGATAGGGGTGCTCGTACTCCTCAGCCCGGAACACCAGCCCGCGGCCCTGGAGGTCGGCGATCAGGTCGGGGTCGGCGTCCTTCACGTACCGCCCCTCATACGGGCCGATCCGCTCGTCGTACGTGCCGTCGGGCCGCACCGGGTTGACCACGTTCAGCCCGTACTGCTCACCGAGGCGGAAGTCGTCCTCGCCGAACGCGATCGCCGTGTGCACCAGGCCGGTGCCGTCGTCTGCGCTGACGAAGTCGGCCTCCAGCACGGTGTGTGCCCGCGGTCCGTACTCCTCCGCGGGGATGAACGGGAACGGCGGCTCGTAGCCGGTGCCGGCGATCTCGTTGCCGGGGAACCGGTCGAGCACCTCCGCGTCCTCCCCGAGCACCGGCTCGACGCGTGGGGCGGCCACCACCAGCACCTCGTCGCCGACACGGGCGCGCACGTACTCGAGCTCGGGGTCGATCGCCACCGCGGCGTTCGACACCAGGGTCCAGGGCGTCGTGGTCCAGATCAGCAGCGCATCGCCCGCTTGGAGCGGGCCGCGCGGCGCGCGGACCGGGAACCGCACGTAGATGGAGGGATCGACCACATCGTGGTAGCCGAGCGCCACCTCATGGGAGGACAGGGCGGTCCCGCAGCGCGGGCAGTAAGGGACGACCTTGTGGCCCTCGTAGAGCAGATCGTCCTCCCAGATCCGCTTCAGCGCCCACCACACCGACTCGATGTACTCGTTCGCCATCGTCACATAGGCGTCGTCGAGGTCGATCCAGAACGCGATGCGCTCCGTGAGGCGATTCCACTCCTCGACATAGGAGAACACCGACTCGCGGCAGCGCTGGTTGAACTCCGCGATGCCGTAACTCTCGATCTCGTGCTTCGACGTGATGCCGAGCTGGCGCTCGACCTCGAGCTCCACCGGCAGTCCATGACAGTCCCAACCCGCCTTGCGGGGGACCTGGAACCCGCGCATCGTCTTGTAGCGGGGGAAGATGTCCTTGAAGGCGCGGGACAGCACGTGGTGCGCGCCGGGCGCGCCGTTGGCCGTCGGAGGCCCCTCGTAGAACACGTACAGAGGCGCGCCCTCGCGGCGGCGCAGCGTTTCGTGGAACACGTCGTGCTCGCGCCAGCGCGCCAGGACCTCCTCCTCCAGCGCGGGGAAGCTCTGATCGGTGTCCACGGGGCGGTAGCGCGGCATGAGCGGTGATTCTAGGCCGCGACCACGGCGGCTATCCTCGGCTTGCGTGGCAGCGAAGCGGGTCCTGTTCGTATTGCACAACCATCCGGCTGTCCAGCCGGGCGGGACCGAGGCCTACACCCAGAACGTCTACGAGGCGCTCCAGCGCTCCCCGGACTGGGAGCCGATGCTGGTCGCGCGGGTCGGCCCCGAGGCCGCAGCCGAACTGGGCTTGCGCCCGGGACAACGGGTGGGCACGGTCGAGGGCGACCCCAACCAGGCGATCGTGCTGGTCGAAGACGAGGAGTTCGACAAGTTCCTCATGACGGCGCGGGACAAGGGGGTCTACACGGACCGGTTCGCCGAGGTGCTCCGCGCTCAACGCCCCGACGTGATCCATGTGCAGCACACCCTGTTCGTCGGCACCGAGTTGTTCGGGCTGGCGCGGCGCCTGCTGCCCGACGTTCCGATCGTCCACACGCTGCACGAGTACCTCCCGATCTGCAACCACTACGGCCAGCTCGTGCGGACCTTCAACGGCGAGCTGTGCCTGCAGGCCTCGCCGCGGCGCTGCCACCAGTGCTATCCGGAGATCCCGCCGCAGGCGTTCTTCCTCAGGCAGCGGCTGATCCGGTCGCAGTTCTCCGAGGTCGACATGTTCATCGCGCCCAGCCAGTTCCTGCTCGAGCGCTATGTGGACTGGGGGATCCCGCGGGACCGCATCCTGCTGGAGCACCATGGCTTTCCGCCCGCCGAGCAAGTCGAGGCGCCGGGTCGCGATCCGCGCAACCGGTTCGCGTTCTTCGGCGTCATGACACCGTTCAAGGGCATCGACGTGCTGCTTCGTGCGATGGAGCGGCTCGGGCCCGGCTTCGACGGCCACGTATCGGTCCACGGAGCGAACTACAGCGAGCAACCGCCCGACATGCAGGAGACGCTCGATCGCCTGTTCGAGGCCACGTCGGCCACGGTCACGTGGGCCGGGCCCTACGACCACGACCGGGACCTGGCGCGCCTGATGAGCGAGATCGACTGGGTGCTCGTGCCATCCGTGTGGTGGGAGAACTCCCCGCTGGTCATCCAGGAGGCCCATCAGCACGGCCGTCCGGTGATCTGCAGCGACATCGGCGGCATGGCCGAGCAGGTGCGAAATGGTGTGGATGGGCTGCACTTCCGGGTCGGCGACCCCGCCAGCCTGGCGGAGACGATCGAGCGCGCCGCGATGACCCCGCGCCTTTGGTACCGGCTGCGCGACGGCATCTCCCCGGTGAGGCCGATCGAGGAGCACGTCGCGGCACTCACCCGCCTGTACGGAGAGCTGATCGAGCGCCGGGCCGCCGGATCGGCGTCCGCGCCGCTCACCGCGCAATGGTGATCGGCGAGCGCTTCGCCTGGGCGCACCTGCCCAAGACGGGGGGCATGGCGACGGAGCGCATGTTCCGGCTGTTCCCGGCGCTGATCGTGTTCGCCGATCCCGATGACACCGACGAGAAGCACGCCACGTTTCGGGCCCGCCGCCGGATGCTGGACGGGAAGCTGCTCGCGATGAACCTGCGCCGGCTTCCCTTCTGGGTGCTGAGTCGCGCACAGTACGTGTCCCGGGAGGGCATCTGGCCGGACTACGACCCGATTCCGATGGCTCCCGCGGAGGAGCTGGCCGGGAGCTCGTTCCCCGACAGCCGCATCCACCTCTACACCGACGACGGGCGGTTCACGATCGAGCGCTGGCTACGGACGGAGTCGCTGGCCGAGGACTTCCTGCGCTTCGCGTCGGAGTTCACCGACGTGAGCGCCGAGCAGCGCGACGCCGTCCTTGGCCTCGGGCAGGTGAACGCGCAGGAGTACGACCACCGGCTGGAGGAATGGTTCACGGCGGACCAGGTGCGGCGGATGTACGAGCGCAACCCTGCCTGGGCGGCGATCGAGGAAGAGCTGTACGGCGGGCTGGTCGAGCTGGGCTGAGCGGCTCTAGGCCGCACGCTCGAGCTTGCGGCAAAGGCGCGCCAGCTCGCGCTTCTCCTGCTCGTCCAGCGACGTGAACGCGACGCGCACCCGGCGCGCGTGGCCGGGGAACAGCTCCTCCACGATCCTCCGGCCGGGCTCGGTGATGGTCAGGTCGAGCGCGCGGCGATCGTGCACGTTGCGCGCGCGTACGACCAGGCCACGGCTCTCGAGCGCGGACGTCACCTCGCTCGCGTTCGCCTTGCTCAGGGAAAGCCGGTGGCGCAGCGTGCGCAGCTCCAGCGACCCGCCGGCGGACTCGATCACGACCAGCATCGAGAAGGCGGTCGGCGACAGGCCGCGGCGCTCGATCTCGTGCCCGAGCGAGCGGGTGACCCGCGTCTCGGCGCGCACGAGGGCGTCGAGCGCGCGGTGCGCAAGCGGGTCCTGGAGCAGCGCGGAGAGGTCGGCCACCACCCGTGACGGTAGGCGCAGAAGCGGACGAGGCCGTGCCCCTAAGAGTCTTCCTGGCGCACCCCGGCGGCCTCGAGCGCCTCGGACCATTCGCCGAAGTACTCCATTCGCACGATCCATCCGTTCCGGAAGGTCGCGACCTGGTGGTACATCTCTTCGTCGATCTCTGCCCCGCTCAGCTTGCCCCGGCCGTGGTGGCGAAGCCGGGTCGCGACGCGGTCACCGGCATCGACGAACTCCTGCGGTTCCAGCCTCAGCTCCTCCATCGTTTCGTCAAGCCCCTGCCAGAAGCGCTTGACCTCGTCCGGGCCTTGGCACGAGTCCGAGCTCTGGCGCGCGGGGAGCACCCACTCGATCTCGGGATCGAAGAACTCAACGGCGGCGTCGAAGTCACGCCGGTTGTAGGCCGCGATGAAGTCTCGGGCTTTGTCGACGTTCTCCGATATAGGGCTAGCCCAGGTTCCCGCGCGCCATCTTCGCCAGGTCGAGGGCCTCGTTCAGGGTCTCCTCGTCGACGCCCTTCTCGCGCGCCACCTCGCGCAACGTCCTGCCGGTGGCGGCGGCTTCCTTGGCGATCTCGCCCGCGCGGTCGTAGCCGATGTACGGATTCAGCGCGGTGACCGCGACGAGATTCGCTTCGGCGTCACGACTCGTCGTCTCGCGGTTCACCTCGATGCCCTCGATGCACTTCTCGCGGAGCAGCGTCGACGCGCTCGTCAGCAGGCGGATCTGATCGAGCAGGTTCCGCGCGATCAGCGGGATGCGCACGTTCAGCTCGAAGTTGCCCTGCGTGCCCGCGACCGTGATCGCGGTGTCGTTGCCGATCACCTGCGCACTCACCTGCAGCACGACCTCCATGATCACCGGGTTCACCTTCCCGGGCATGATCGAGGAGCCCTTCTGGAGCTCGGGCAGGATCAGCTCGGCGAGGCCGGCGCGCGGGCCGGAGCCCATCCAGGCGATGTCGTTCGCGATCTTCGTCAGCGACACCGCGAGCACCTTGAGCATTCCCGACAGCTCCACCAGCGCATCGCGACTGCCCTGGGCCTCGAACGGATGCTCCGGCGGCCGGATCTCGAGGCCCGTGTCGCGCGCCAGGCGCTCGCGCACGCGGGCGGCGAACTCGGGGTGGGTGTTCAGGCCGGTGCCGGTCGCGGTCCCGCCGAGCGGGATCTGCGCGACGCGCGGCAGCGCGTCCTCGATCCGCTGGCGGCCGAGCCTGATCTGCGCCGCGTAGCCGGCGAACTCCTGGCCAAGCATCACGGGCACGGCGTCCATCAGGTGCGTGCGGCCCGTCTTGACCACGTCCGCGAACTCCTCCGCCTTCGCCGCCAGCGCGCGCTCCAGCGCCTCGAGCGTGGGCAGCAACTTCTCTCGCACCTCTCCGAGTGCGGCGAGATGCACGGCCGAGGGGAACACGTCGTTTGACGACTGCCCCATGTTCACGTGATCGTTGGGGTGAACCTCGGCGCCGGCGAGGCTGGCCATCACCTCGTTGGCGTTCATGTTCGAAGAGGTGCCCGAGCCCGTCTGGAAGACGTCGATCGGGAACTGATCGTCATGCTCACCGTTCGCGACCTCGTCGCCGGCCGTGGCGATGCGCTCGGCGAGGTCGGCGTCCAGCAGCCCCAGCTCCGCGTTCACCCGCGCACGCCGCGGCCTTGATGCGGCCGAGCCAGCGGATCACGGGCGTCGGCACCCGCTCCCCTGAGACGGGGAAGTTCTCAACGGCCTTGCGCGTCTCCGCGCCCCAGAGCTCGTGCATGACGCTCACTTCGTTCCTTCCTTCGGGGTCAGCAACAAAGCCTATTGACCCGGCCCAGCCCGGCTACCAGGGGAGCCGGCCGAGCGGGCCCGCCTGCGCCTCGACCCCGGCATACGCGGCCTCTTCGTCGCTGGTGTCCCGCTCCACCGAGGCTCCGTGGCGGGCGGCGACCGCTGGCCGGGTAGAGCAGCTCTTCGGGGTCTCTTCCGGGTGCCGACCATCAGGACCACGCACGGACCCTCTCCCGCGCCCACGATCACGTGCGCGGTCCCGGGCGGCGCATAGAAAAAATCGCCGGCCCGCATTGGCCGCTCCTGTTCCTCGACGACGGCGATGCACTCCCCGCTCAGGACCAGGAAGGCCTCCTGGGAGCTCTCCCGGTGATAGAGGCAGTTCGGCTGGCCGGGCTGCAGGACCCGCACGTTGATGCCGAACTCGGGAACCGCGCCGCGGCGACCTCGAAGCGGCAGGCGTCACCGAAGCGGTCCGTGTGCATGCCCGCTGCCTCGGCGACGTTCACGATGAACCAGCCGTCGGTCTCGGCGGCACGGCCGGCCGGGGAGTCGGCGAGCCGAGCTTCGGGCACGGGGTCGAGCGGGCTCATGGCGTGATGGTAAGCCAGCTCCGCCGCTGGGCGGGACGAGCCGCTCAGCGCCGGAGGCGCTCAGGACGGTAGTCGATCGCCTCGCAGCGGCGCAGGCGATACCCGGGGCGGCTGCGGTGAGAGAGATAGACCTTGTCCCGGCCGGGGCCGCAGTCGATCTTCCCGCGTCCGAAATGCCCGTGGATCAGGTCGCGGCCCGACCCGGCGATGACACGGTTCCAGCCGTGGCTGCATAGATGTGGTCGTTGCCGGCTCCTCCGTCCAGCACATCGCGCTGGCGCGCGGGCTGGCAGCAGGGCTTGTAGTCCCCCCAGATCACGTCCGCGGAGCCACGGCCCCGGATGGTGTCGTGGCCGTGCCCGCCCAGCAGCTCGTCGCTGCGGTCGGTGCCGAACATGTGCCCGTTGCCGTCGTAGGTGTGCATCTTCAGCTCCCCGTCGATCGTGGGCCACCCGTCGTGGCTCGCCTTGCCGAGTGCCACGCCCGTGCAGGCGAGGACCAGGGTGGCGGCGACCAGCGACACGCGTGTGATGCGGCGAGGGGAGGACACGGGCCCTTGCTCGACCCCGAGGCCGGCCACTTGAGCGAAAGGTGCCGGTCTGGACGTTTGTTCGATGAGAACTGGGTTCAGGCTCGGGGCCTAGGCGGCCATCTCATCAGACCCAGTCAGGGCGTGATCGCGCAGTACTTCGTCTCGAGGTACTCCTGGATGCCCTCGTAGCCGCCCTCGCGCCCGAAGCCGGACTGCTTGATGCCGCCGAAGGGCGCGGCCGGGTTCGAGACCAAGCCCTGGTTCAGCCCGACCATCCCGTACTCGAGCCGCTCCATCATCCGGAACGCGCGGCCCAGGTCACGCGTGTAGAGGTAGGCGACGAGACCGAACTCCGTCGCGTTCGCCTGAGCGATGGCGTCGTCTTCCGAGGAGAAGCCGCGCACCGGCGCGACAGGGCCGAAGATCTCCTCCTTCAGGAGGCGCGCATCGTCGGGCACGTCGGTCAGGACGGTGGGCGGGTAGAAGTAGCCCGGCCCGTCCAGGCGTTCGCCGCCAGACAGCGTCCGCGCGCCCTTCTGAACCGCATCCTGCACGAGCTCCTCGACCTTCGAGCGCTGATTCTCGTCGATCAGCGGCCCGACCTTCACGTCGTCGCCGGTACCGCGGCCGACCTTCATCGAGCCCATGCGCTCCGCCAACCGCTCCGCGAACTCCTGCGCGATCGAGTCCGCCGCGTACAGCCGGTTCGCGGCCGTGCAGGCCTCCCCGATGTTGCGCATCTTCGCGATCAGCGCGCCCTCGACCGCGGCATCGAGGTCGGCGTCCTCGAAGACCAGGAACGGCGCGTTGCCGCCCAGCTCCATCGACACTCGCAGCAGCTGCTGGGCCGACTGCTCGACCAGCTTGCGGCCCACCTCGGTGGAGCCCGTGAAGCTCAGCTTGCGCAGGCGGAAGTCAGCGATGACCGGCTTCGACACCTCGCTCGAGCTCGAGCTGGTGATCACGTTCAGCACGCCGGCCGGCAGCCCCACCTCCTCGAGGATCTTCGCGATCGCCAGTGCGCTCAGGGGAGTCATACCGGCCGGCTTCAGCACCGTCGTGCAACCGGCGGCCACCGCCGGCCCGAGCTTCCGCGTCGCCATCGCCGCGGGGAAGTTCCACGGCGTGATCAGGTAGCAGGGCCCGACCGGCTGCTTCATCACGAGCAGGCGGCCCTGACCGTTCGGCGCGACCTGGAAGCGACCGTCGATCCTCACCGCCTGCTCGGCGAACCAGCGGAAGAACTCGGCCGCGTAGGAGACCTCGGCCTTCGACTCGGCGATGGGCTTGCCCATCTCGAGGGTCATCAGCAGCGCGAGGTCGTCGACCCGGTCCATCATGACCTCGTATGCGCGGCGCAGGATCTCTCCGCGCTCCCGCGGTGGGTGCTCGCCCCACTCGGGCTGGGCGTCGTGGGCGGCGGTCAGCGCGGCCAGCGCGTCATCGGGCGTGGCGTCCGCGACCTCGGCGATGGTCTCGCCGGTCGCCGGGTCCTCGACCGGGAAGGTGGTGCCCTTGGAGCCGTCCACCCACCTGCCGCCGATCAGCAGCTGCTTCGGCACCGCCTGCAGCGACCGCGGCCTCACGGGGATCAGCGGCTACTGCCATGGGTCCTAAAGTCCGCGGCCAGCATGTCGATCCTCAATCTAGAGGATCAGCGCAGATGGCCCGCTCGCGCGGGATACTGGCGCCTGACTCCCCCTTCCAGAGCGCGACTTCGAGGCTCTTGGGGAGTTACCAGCCTCGACCGAGCATGTTCAAACGTGCAGCCACATTCACCGTCCTCGTCGTCGCCGCATTGGTCGTAACCGGCACGGGCACGGCCGGCGCGGCCGAGCGCTGGTCGATGCGCGGGGCCGGCTGGGGCCATGGCATCGGCCTCAGCCAGTGGGGCTCCTACGGATACGCCAAGCAGGGCGTGAACTACCGCGACATCGTCGACCACTACTACCGCGACACGAAGATCGAGACGCGTGACGGCGGGGTGGTGCGAGTACTGCTGCAACCGAACCGCCCGACGGTGTACATCCGGCACGCCACCCAGGCCGGCGACCGGATGCTCGACGAGGAGGCGCTCTACAAGGCCACCCGATCGGGCGACCAGGTCGTCCTGCGCAGCGCGAGCGGGAGAAAGCTGAGCACGTTCGACGGCATGGTGCGTGTGGTCGGCGGCAAGCACGTCCGGGTGCTCGGGCGGGCCGACAACGGCGTGCGTGACGGCCTCTACCGAGGGGCGATCGAGATCCGTACCTCCGCCGGCTCGGGACTGAACGCGATCAACGCAATCGCCATGGAGGACTACCTGCTCGGTGTCGTCCCGAGCGAGAGCCCGTCCTCGTGGCCTGCCGCCGCACTCCAGGCGCAGGCTGTCGTGGCGCGCTCGTATGCGCTCGCTTCGAACGTGAACGGCAAGGGCTTCAACCAGTACGCCGACACACGCAGCCAGATGTACCGCGGCTACCTCGGCGAGGCGCCCTCCACGACCTCGGCCGTCGCAGCCACCGCCGGGCAGATCGTCACCTACGCGGGCACCGTCGCAACCACGTTCTTCTTCTCGACCTCCGGTGGCTACACCGAGAACATCGAGAACGCCTTCGTCGGCGCGCAGCCGCGGCCGTGGCTGAAGGGCGTCAAGGACCCGTATGACGATCCCTCCCCCTACCACCGGTGGAAGCTCGACTTCTCGCGTGCAACGCTGGGTGCGAAGCTCGGGAACTGGGTCAAGGGCCGCTTCCGCGCCATCAAGGTGCTGAAGCGCGGAGTGTCGCCGCGCGTCGTGAAGGCCCGCATCGTCGGGTCGCGTGGCAGCACGGTCGTCACCGGCCCGCAGATCCGCGCCCGCATGGGCCTGCGCGACACCTGGTTCCGCCTGCGCCGGGTGACGACCAACAAGTCGCCCGCGGAGGCCCGCACGCTGCGCGGCGCGCGGCCGCTGATCGCGTTGCACGGAACGATCGACGCCCCCGGCACGGAAATGGTCCGGCTTCAGCGCCGCACGTCCGGTGGATGGAAGTCCGTCGGGACCTACCCGGTCCTGAACGGCGGCTATCGCGTCCACGTCGGCACACCCGGCACGTACCGGGTGACGGCGGGATGGGCGCCCGGGCCGGCCGTGCGCGTCGACCCGCCCGCGATCGGCTAGCGACCTCCCGGCCCCTACGGCGTGAACTTGATCGTGATGACCTCGCCGTCGGCCACCACGTAGTCGCGCCCTTCCGTTCGCAGCCGGCCCGCATCCCGGGCTGCCGCGAACGACCCGGCCGCCACCAGGTCGTCCCACCCGATCACCTCGGCCCTCACGAAGCCGCGCTGCATGTCCGTGTGCACGCTCCCCGCCGCGTCGTAGGCCGTGCTTCCCTGGCGCAGGCTGCGGGCGCGGATCTCGGTGCCCCCGACCGCGGTGAAGAACGTGACCAGGCCGAGCAGTCCGTAGATCGCGCGCACGAGCGCCTCGAGCGCGCCCTGCTCCAGCCCCAGCTCCGCGCGCATCGCACCCGCCTCGGCCGGCTCCAGCTCGGCCAGCTCCGCCTCGTCGCGGGCGCAGACCGCAATTGCGGCTCGCGCGGCGAGCGCCGGAGGAAGGTCGGCTCCCTCGCCGACGTTCGCGACCACGAGCGTGGGCTTGGAGGTCAGAAGCCGCTCTGGTGGTACCTCCGGCGGCGCGGGCCGTCCGGCGGACAGCTCCGCGACGGTGCGCTCCCACATCTCGCGCTCGGAGGTCGCGGTGCGGTCGCCGCTGCGAGCAGCCTTGGTCGCCGCCTCCAGCCGGTGCTCCGCGGTCTCGAGATCGGCCAGCAGCAACTCGGTCTCGACCGCCTCGAGGTCCTGCAGGGGGTCGACGGCGCCGTGCGGGTGCGCCACCTGAGGATGCTCGAACGCGCGTACCACGTGCACCACGGCGTCCACCTCGCGGATGTGGCCGAGGAAGCGATTGCCGAGACCTTCCCCCTTGTGGGCGCCGCGCACGAGCCCGGCGATGTCGACTATGTCGAGGTGCTCGGGGATCAGGCGCTCGATCGCCAGCGTCTCACCCAGCCGCTCCAGCCGCTGGTCCGGGACCGGGACGACGGCGACGTTGGGGTCCACGGTGGTGAAGGGATACTCGGCCGCCTCCGCGCCCCCGCCGGCGAGCGCGTTGAACAGCGTTGACTTGCCGGCGTTCGGCAGGCCGACGATCCCGACCTTCATCGGCGCTTCGCCATCACCCGGCCGAGCGCGGTCCCGACGACCGCACCGGCGAGCACGTCGGACGGATAGTGGACGCCGAGGTACGGGCGGCTGAACGCCATCAGCGGCTGCCGCGGCGTACAGCGCCGGCCGCAGCGGCGGCGCGAGCGAGCCGATCATCGTCGCGCCGGCGAACGACGTCGCCGCGTGCGCGGACGGGAATGACAACGAGGTCGGCACCTTTCCAGACGGCTCGATGCCCTCCAGCCGCGGCCGCTCTCGGCGCACCGCGACCTTCACGCAGAAGTTCGCGACCAGCGTCAGCGGCACTCCGAGCGCCGCCCACAACCAGCGCCCGCGGCGGCGGCGGTCGACGATCGCACCCACGAGCGCGCCGGCGATCCATACGCGGCCGGACTCGCCCATCCGGGTGTAGGCCGCCATCGCTCGTTCAAGAGAGCGCCGGCGCAGGCGCGTCCTGAGCAGCACGAGCACGCGGCGGTCGGCCTCGCGCGCGCGGCGGGTCAAGCTTGCGCCGTGGCCGGCGCCTTCTCGAGCCGCGCGAAGAACGCCAACGGGCTGCCCAGGCGACGCTCGAAGGACAGTCCGGCCCGGGCGGCACGCTCGCGCAGCTTTCCGGAGGTGACGATGTGTGGATCGACCATCATCTCGCCCACGATCAGGCGGCCACCGGGCTTCAGAACGCGCTCGATCTCGCTCAACGCCCGGTCCTGATCGGGGATCTCGCCCAGCACTGTGATCAGAACGGCCGCGTCGAAGCTCGCGTCACCGTAGGGGAGCGCCTGCGCGTCTCCCAGGGCGGGCTGCACGTTGGTCACGCCGCGCTTGTTCGCCTCGCGCACCACGTGGTCGAGCATCTCCTGCTGGATGTCGAAGATGTCCACCTGTCCGCCGTCGAGCCGCCCGGCCATCTCGAAGGTGTAGTAGCCGGTGCCCGGGCCGATCTCGAGCACGCGCTCGCCGGGACGCGGCTCGAGGATCTCCACCAGGCGCGCGCGTGTGATGCCTGGATGTGGAAGCTCGATGAAGAACCGCTGGCTGTAGGGGCATGCGGACGGGTTCTTGCGCCACCACAGGGCGGCAACCAGCGTTCCGATCCCTGCCAGCGCCAGGAGCCTGCGCATCTAGAGGCCTGAGAACCCGACCCGGTGCTCGGACGACTCGAGCTTCACGAACACGACCTGCGCCAGGTTGACGGCCACGACGCCGTCGGCGGTCTCCACGTCGTACCAGTTGCGCCCGTCCTGAACCCCGCGCCGAAGCTGCTCATACGCCTTCTCGGGCATCCGCATCAGGATCACCTGGCCGCCGGAGAAACCGACCTCGACGCGGCGTACCTCGCCGGAGTCGCGCGCCATCAGTGGGCTCCTGCGGCCGGCTGCACCAGCTCGGTCAGGACGCCGCCGGTGGAGGCCGGGTGCACGAAGGCCACCAGGCTGTCCCGGATGCCCCGCCGCGGCTCTTCGTCGATCATCCGCAGACCACGCGAACGGCACTGCTCGATCGCGCCCGCGACGTCGGCGCACCGGTAGGCGGTGTGGTGCATCCCCGGGCCCTTCTTGGCCAGGAACCGGCCGACCGGGGTCTCGTCCCCCAACGGGGACAGCAATTCGACGTGGGACTCGCCGACGCCCAGCAACACGGCCTCGACGCCCTGTTCCTCGACGGTCTCGCGGTGCTGGATCGGCATGCCCAGCTTGTCCGAGTACAGCGCGACGGCGGCCTCGAGGTCGTCGACGGCCACGCCGACATGGTCGATCGAGTCGAACATTCGGCGCAGTCTAGATGATGAGTTCGGCGCTCCCGGGCAGCGCCCGCGAGGCGCCTAGACCGACTCGGCTGCCTGAGCTTGCGCGCGCCCGTTGCCGTTCACCGGCGGAGCGACGCTCTCGGGCGCGCTGCTGCCGGGAGGCGGAACACTGCGCAGTCGCACGGGCGGCACCACGACGTGGCGGGCAAGGTCCGGCTCGGGAGCCGTCTCCTGCTCGACCGGCGTTTCACCGATCGCGGGCAGTCCGACGATCACCGGGTCGACAGCCGGCGGCCTGGGTGCAACACCGTTTCGTGCCGCGTTCACCGCATCCACGATCGCCGTGATCTCGTTGCGCTCGATCGACTCCTTCGCGAGCAGCTCCTCGGCGATGCGGTCGAGCAGATCACGGTTTTCGGCGATCAGCAGTGCGAGCGGTGAACAGCGCGTCGTCGATCAGGAGCTGCTGCTCCTCGTCGAGGCGCTGGAGGCTCGCCTGTGAGGCTCCGTCCACGGCGGTGGAGGCGTTTAGATGCGCGAGCAGCTTGCTGCCCATGCCGTACTCCCTGATCATCGCGCGGCTGACCTCGGCGACGCGCCTCAGGTCGTCGGACGCTCCGGTGGTCGTGCGTCCGAAGATGAGCTGCTCCGTGACGAAGCCGCCCAGCAGCATCGACATGTGGTCCAGGAGGTCCTCCTTGGACATCAGGTAGCGGTCCTCCTCGGGGAGGTTCAGCGTGTAGCCCAGGGCTCGCCCGCGCGGCACGATCGAGATCTTGTGGAGCGTCGAGACGGCTGGCAGCAGCTCGGAGACGAGCGCGTGCCCAGCCTCGTGGTAGGCGATGATCTTCCGCTCGCTCGGAGTGATCACGCGGCGCGTCTGCAGACCTGCGACCACGCGCTCGAGCGCTCCGTCGAAGTCGGACTGGGCGATCGTCTCACGGCCCTCACGGCCGGCGAAGATCGCCGCCTCGTTGCAGAGGTTGGCGAGGTCCGCGCCGGTGAGCCCAACGGTGCGGCGGGCGACCATCTCGAGGTCGACGTCCTCGACCGGCTTCGTACGAGTGTGCACCTTCAGGATCTGCTGGCGACCCTGCAGGTCGGGAGCCCCGACCAGCACCTGCCGGTCGAAGCGGCCCGGGCGCAGCAGCGCAGGGTCCAGTCCGTCGATGCGGTTGGAGGCGGCGATCACGATCAGGTTGCCGCGGTCCTCGAAACCGTCCATCTCGACCAGCAGCTGGTTGAGCGTCTGGTCCTTCTCGCGCGAGAGATCGAATCCGCGCTGGAGCCCGATCGCGTCGAGCTCGTCGATGAAGAGGATCGCCGGGCTGTGCTTCTTCGCGATCGCGAACAGACGGCGGATCCGCGCGGCCCCGAGGCCGGCGAACATCTCGACGAAGGAGCTCGCGGACTGGCTGAAGAACTGTGCGCCGGACTCGGTCGCCACCGCCTTCGCCAGCAGCGTCTTGCCGGTGCCGGGAGGCCCGTGCAGCATGATGCCCTTCGGAACGCTTGCGCCCAGCTTCTTGAAGCGGTCCGGGTCGCGCAGGAACTCCACCACCTCGCGCAGCTCGTGCTTGGCCTCGTCGCAGCCGGCGACGTCGTCCCAGTGAATCGAGCCCGATCCCTCGGGCTTGATCTGCTGCGGCTTGGTCCGCGGCATGGACTTCAGCGTGCGCCAGATCAGGTAGACCAGCGCGCACATCAGGAGGATGGGCAGCCAGGTGATCGCCCACTGTTGAACCTGCTCTAGGAAGGGAGTGTCGACAGCTAGCGGCAGCATCCGTGCTCCATGCGTTCGGGGGAGGAAGAGAGGGTCCGGGGGAGGACCCGCAATGCCAGACTAGCCCGGCGGGGCGCGGAATGCGCGACTAATTTCGAGCCTCAGGAAGGTGCTTCCAGGCGGAGAATCTCGGCCAGCGCCGCGCGCCCCACCTCGAGTTGCTCCGCGGTGGGTTCCCGCGTCGCAAACAGACGCTGCATCTCGTAGCCCGGGCGGCGAAATGCCTGGGCGAGGGAGGTCTCGTGGTTGCGCTCGGACCACGCGAACATCTCCACCGAGGCGGCGACACCCGCGAGCGTCACACCCACTCCCGCGACGGGCCCCCGCGCACCGAGCACGGAGCGCACGATCAGGTTCCCCAACATGGTCGAGATCAGCATCGGGGCGACGAGGTTGGAGCCGCAGCGGTCATGCTCCTTCGCCGCATCGGCTGCGTCGGTGCCCTGCTCGTAGGCCGCGATCGCCTTGTGCTCCACGCCGTGGTAGGCGGCAAGCTGGGAGTCGCGCAGCGCGAGTGCCGCGGGCGCCATCCCGAGCACCGCGACCATCAGCTCGTTCCCGGCGCTGCGCCTGCCCACGCGGCGGAAGGCGGCGGACAGCATGGACGAGCCCGCCATCGCGGCGATCACCTTCGCGTCCTCGAACGGGAGCTGCACCTCGGGCACCTTGCGCTTGATGACCGGTAGGAGCGCGAACGCCTCGCCCAGCCGCGCCAGGCCGCGCAGGCCGGGGAGCTGGGACGCCGCGCCCCGGACCCGCGGCTTCCGACCCGACTCGACCTGGATCCGGC
This sequence comes from uncultured Solirubrobacterales bacterium, assembly GCA_963731895.1. Lineage (GTDB taxonomy): Bacteria > Actinomycetota > Thermoleophilia > Solirubrobacterales > JBBDJG01 > CAVSXO01. The sequence continues at coordinate 176,516 of CAVSXO010000026.1, read as the reverse complement.
CGTTGCCGGAGCGCAGGGCGACCGCCCAGTGATCCGGGCCGTGGACCAGCAATCCGTTTCGAAGCGCCATCCCGCCGAGCCGGACGGGGGGCGCTGCGGGGTCCTCGGTGAGTGCGGCGGAGAGCTCCTGTGGGCTCATGCCCTAATGCTAGGTGAGAGCGTCCACAATCATGGTGGCTGCCGCGATCAACAGCACCACCCCGATCGCGCGCAGCAGGTCGCGCTCGGAGAGTCTGCCTGTCAGCCGAGAACCGAGCAGAGCGCCCGGTATCGAGGCCGCCGCGCCGACTGCCAGCAGATCCCAGTCCGGCGGGTCCGACGGGAGATGCCCGATCACCCCCGCGATGCCGACCAGGAAGCCGACCGTTACGTTCGTTCCCACGGCGCGGGCCGGCTCCTCCCCGACGAGTCGGACCATCGCCGGCATCCGCAAGGAGCCGAGGATCAGACCGACGATCCCTCCCAGCAGGCCGATCACAGCGCCGGTCAGCACGGCCACCGGTATGTCGAGCCCCTCCCGGCCCGGTCGCTTGCGGCTCACGTCCGGCCTGGCGAGCAGCTCGAACGCGCTGTAGAGCAGCACCGCGGCGATCGCGAGCAGCAGCGCATCGCCCGGAATCACGCCCGAGATGTAGCCGCCGGCCACCGCGCCCACGATCGACGGTGGCGCCATCCAACCGAACAGCCGCCAGTTGACCCGACCCGCACGGATGTGCGCGATGGACGCGGTTCCCGCGGCGACGGCGCTGATCCCGATGTTCGCGCCCGTGCCCGCGGCCGGAGACGACGACAGCAACAGCACCGCCGGCAGCCGGATGTTGCCGAGCACGAGGCCGACCAGGCCGCCGCCGAGCGCGACCAGGAAGCACCACGCTGCGAAGAGCACGTAGTCCATTGGGGATACTGACCTCGGTGGAAAGGCTGTTCGACACGGGCGACCAGGCGCCTCGGCGCGCGACCGTCCCCCCGGAGGACGAGCCGCTCGCCGCGCGCATGCGGCCCTTGGAGCTGGGCGACTTTATCGGCCAGGAGCACCTGCTCGGAGCCGGGTCCGCGCTGCGCACGGCCATCGAGACCGGGCAGCCGCATTCGATGATCCTCTACGGCCCGCCCGGGACCGGAAAGACCACGCTCGCCCGGATCGCGGCCGCCGGGGCCGGAGCGGCGTTCGAAGAGGCCAGCGCGGTGAACGCGGGCCGAGCCGAGGTTCGCGAGGTGATCGCCCGCGCCGAGGAACGGCGGCGAGCCTCCGGCGCGGGCACGATCTTCTTCCTCGACGAGATCCACCGGTTCAACAAGGCACAGCAGGACGCGTTGCTACCCGCGGTCGAGCAGGGGTTGCTGGTGCTGATCGGGGCGACCACCGAGAACCCGTACTTCGAGGTCAACTCGGCCCTGCTCTCGCGCTCCCAGATCTACGAGTTGCGCCCGCTCGAGGCCGACCAGGTAGCCGACCTGCTGCGCCGCGCGCTGCGGGATCCCGAGCGCGGCATCGCGGATCCGCCCGAGGTGCCCGACAACGTGATCGATTTCCTGGCCGCGCGGTCGGGCGGAGACGCCCGCGCCGCGTACAACGCACTCGAGCTCGCCGCCGACACCGCCAAGCGGCTGCAGCGACCGGTGACCGTCGAGCTGGCCGAGGACGCGATGCAGAAGAAGGCCTTGCTCTACGACCGCGAGGGGGACAAGCACTACGACTACATCTCCGCGTGGATCAAGTCCACACGCGGCTCGGACGTGGACGCGTCGCTCTACTACCTCGCGGTGATGCTCGAGGGTGGCGAAGATCCGCGCTTCATCGCGCGCCGGATGATCGTGCTGGCCTCGGAGGACATCGGCAACGCGGACCCGCAGGCCCTGGTGGTCGCGGTCGCGGCGGGCCAGGCCGTTGAGCACGTCGGCATGCCGGAGTGCGCGCTGAACCTGAGCCAGGCTGCCGCCTATCTGGCGCTGGCGCCGAAGTCCAACGCCAGCACCAAGGCGATTGCACGGGCCCGCGCGGACGTGCAGCGCGAAGGCGCCGCCGATCCACCCTCCTACCTTCAGGACGCGCACTATTTCGGGGCCAAGAAGCTGGGGCGCGGCGTGGGCTACGAATACCCGCACAACGTCCCCGGCGGCGTGTCGGACCAGTCGCTGCTGCCGGAGGGCATGGAAGACCGCCGCTACTACGAGCCGACCGACCGCGGGTTCGAGAAACAACTGCGGGAGCGGATCGACTCTGTGCGCCAAAAGCAGCGCAAAAACGGCGAATAGCCACTACGCTCTTATCCAGCCGATGGAAAGCATTCGCAAGCAGGGATCGGCCACGCTTTCGTCTGCCCGCAGAACCTCCCGACTTGGAATCGCCGCACTCGTGGCGATTGTCGTGACGCTCCTGGGGGTGGCGCCGGCGTTGGCCGCAACCAGCAGAGTCGACGTGGGCGGCAATGGCGCGCTCTTCTACAACGCTGCCGTCAGGATCAGGTGAACCAGCTCACCATCTCGGGGGACAGCAACTCCCTCACGGTGACCGACACCGGGACCGACGCGATCGATGCCCGGACAACGGGTGCACGGCAGTCGACGCCACAGACCGTCACGTGCACCGGCGCCGACAAGATCGAGGTCAACGTGAGGGACCTCGATGACACCGTCACGCTGCCGACGTCTCTGCTGTCCGCTGGTGTCGGGCCAGGACGGCGCCGACACGCTGAACGGCGGCGACGGCCGCGACTGCTCAAGGGCGGCGACGGCGACGACATCCTGAACGGCAACGCGGGCAACGACGTCCTGCTCGGCGAGGACGCGGCGACGACCAGACTGCAACGGCGGCGCCGGTGTCAGACATCGCCAACTACGCGAGCATCGAGCGGTGCGACGGTCGACCTCAACGTCACCGCTCCGCAGGACACCGGCGCCGGCATGGATTCTCTCAGCGAGATCGAGAACGTCAACGGCAGCACCACCGGCGACGACATCCTGACCGGCGACGCCGGACCGAACACGTTCATCGGCAGCGGCGGGGACGACCTGTTCCGATCGCGCGGTGGCGGGAGCGACGACGTAACGTCGGAAGCGACGGCGTCAGACGACGGTGTTGCTGGACCGCTCGACATCGTGCGCTGGATCGCTTCGACGCCGGCGGCGGCATCCGCGTGCGAGACGGTGGACGACCAGATGACTCCCGACACGACGATCACGAGCGGTCCGTCCGGGCCGACCAACCCGAACGACCCGCTGCACCCGCTGCGATGGGAGTTCACGTCGGACGAGCCGTGGGCCGACTTCCAATGCACCGTGGTGGACACCCTGGAGGATGTGAGCTCGCCGGCGACCAGCTGGGACTTCTGCACTTCGGGCCACACGATCTCGACTCCTGCCGAGGGAACCTCCAAGGTCTTCGCGGTGCGTGCGGTGGACGATCAGACGAACGAGGACCCCACGCCCGACCCGCGCGCGTTCTCTGTCGACACGGTGGCGCCCGGCACCGCAATCGACTCCGGTCCCTCGGGCGGCGCCGTGACGACGACCTCCACGCCCCAGTTCTTCTTCTCCTCTCCCGATCCGAGCGCAGGGTTCCTCTGTCGCTTCGACCTCGGCAACTTCTTCGAATGTCCCAACCCCTTCACGGCGGGCCCGCTCAGCGACGGCGAGCACACGCTGGAGGTCGCTGCAATCGACGCGGCCGGGAACTTCGACCAGACCCCTGCCAGCGTCAACTTCCGTGTCGCCACAGGCGGCCCAGGCCCCAGTCCAGGCGACGGGCCCGCGCCGAATCCCCAGCCTGCGCCCGTGCAGCAGGCAAAGATCATCATCGGGTCGCTGGTGCTGATCTCCGGCAATGCCGTGAAGATGTCCCGCAAGGGGCGGGTGCCGATCTCGCTCACGTGCGCGGGAGCGACCAAGTGCAGCGGTCGTCTCAGCATCACGACCGCGGAGCCGGTCAGCAAGAAGAGCCGCAAGCTGGTCACGCTCGGCGCGAAGAAGTTCACGATCGCCGCCAACAAGAAGCGCAGGATCAACGTGAGTTTCTCGAAGTCGAAGATGCGCCTCGTCAAGCGGCTGAAGCGATTCAAGGCGAAGGCAGTGATCCGCGAGATAGATTCGCGCGGCAACCCGCGCATCTCGACGCGTATCTTCATCCTCAAGGCACGCTGAGCCTTTCTCTCGGGACTCGCGCCGGCGAGTAGAATCGCCGGCCGGAAGCCGAGCCCAGGAGGAGGATCAGCATGGCCGTCACCGCACAGGGCCAGTCGCAGCGCGCATCCAGCAACGGAGCGGCGGCGCAGGAGCTGCAGTCATTCAATCCCGCGACCGGCGAGCTGCTCGGAGCAGTGCCGACGATCACCCCCGACCAGGTGCAGGCGGTCGTGGACGACGTCGCCGGGGTCCAGCCCTTCTGGGCGCAGCTCTCGCTCGCGGACCGGGCGCGTTATATGCGCCGGGCAGCACAGGTGCTCCTCGATCAGTCCGACGAGGTGGCCGAACTGCTGACCCGCGAACAGGGGAAACCGCGGCTCGAGTCGTACACGATGGAGCTCCTGCCGACGATCGACGCGCTCCATTGGATCGCCAACAACGGCCCGCGGATCCTCGCCGACGAGCGCATCCCCCACCCGCAGCTGATGCTGAAGCAAAAGAAGAGCAAGTTCGTGTACGAGCCGATCGGCGTGGTTGGCGTCATCGCGCCCTGGAACTACCCATGGACGATCCCCTTCGGTGAGGTCGCCATTGCGCTGATGGCCGGCAACGGCGTCGTGCTGAAGCCGGCTTCGTTGACGCCGCTGATCGGGCAGAAGATCCAGGAGATCTTCGAGCGTGCGGGCCTTCCCGAAGGACTGGTGCAAACGGTCCACGGGGGCGGCGCGGTCGGCCAGGCGCTGGTCGAGTCGAGCGCCGGCAAGATCCTCTTCACCGGATCGGTGGAAGTCGGCCGCCGGGTGGGCGAGGAATGCGCCCGGCGCATGAAGGGCTGCGTGCTCGAGCTGGGCGGCAAGGATCCGCAGATCGTGTGCTCGGACGCGAACCTGGCGAACACCATTTCCGGCGCCGTCTGGGGTGGCTTTGCCAATGCCGGGCAGACCTGCTCCGGCATCGAGCGCTCCTATGTGATGCGAGACGTCGCTGACCGCTTCATCGACGGAGTCGTGAGGGAGGCCGGCCGTCTCGATGTCGGCAACCCACTCGAGTGGACCACCGCAATCGGGCCGATGGTGTCCAAGGAGCAGTACGACATCGTCTGCGAGCTGGTCGACGACGCAATCGCGTCGGGCGCGAAACGGCTTTGTGGCGGGCCCCGCGAGGTCCCGGATTTCAGCGGCCACTTCATTGCTCCAACCGTGCTGACCGACGTGACGCACGACATGCGCATCATGCGCGAGGAGATCTTTGGACCGGTGCTTCCGATCATGACCGTGGACAGCGAGCAGGAGGCGATCGACCTCGCAAACGACTCGCGGTTCGGGCTCGGCGCCTCCGTTTGGACTCTCGACCGGGACAAGGGCGAGCGCATGGCGCGGCAGATCCAGTCGGGCATGGTCTGGATCAACGACCACTCCTACACGCACGGCGCGTGCCAGTGCTCCTGGGGCGGAGTGAAGGAGTCAGGCCTCGGCCGCTCACACTCCAAGTTCGGGTTCTACGAGTGCACGAACATCAAGCTGGTGTCGTGGGAGCCGTCCAGGATGCGAGACACCTGGTGGCATCCGTACGACGAGGTGCTCGGCAAGGCGATCCGCGCCTCAGCCAAGCTGCTTTACGGCCGCGATGGCATGCGCCGGGACGCGGTGCGAGAAGGCACGGTGCCCCTGCTGCGGGTGCTCGGGCGGTCGATGCGGCGCGGGTGAGGCGTTCGGGAGCCCCCTCGCTTCACGCGCCGGTCTTACGCCGTTCGCGCCGCGCTCTTCGCCGGGCGTTTTTGGGGAACCGTCGCTGACCAATGGTTGCCGTCCGACCACTAAGTCACGGCGGTAGGCCGTTTTCCGTTCGATCAGAGTTGCGCCGCTAGCTGGTCACGACAGCGAGCTGGCTAGGGCCGACTTCAGCAACTCTAGGTAGGCCTCCGACGTCGAAGGCGCGGCACCAGCCAAGTCTAGGTGGCACCTCAGATCTCCTGTCAGCCGAGACAATGTGACACCTGGATGTGAGGGTGACACTTCATGCGATCACGTGCCGGAGGTGTTCCGATTCCGCGATGGCGGTGCAACCGCCTGCAACGCGCAGACGGATCGATCAGCCGAGTCGTGGCCCATTGATCTGCGTGCGTGAAGCAATAGATAGCCTCCAGCAGCAATGACTTGGGGAGTGTTGCCAATGAATTGGCCGACTCGGTGTCGGTACCGGTAATGGTTACCGGACCGGTGTTTACCGCCTCGTAAGCGCGTTCGATGGTCCTATTGCACCCGTTGCCCCAGGCGACCCGTTGGCCCCTGGTGCGCCCGCTGCTCCGGCGGGACCCGTAGCACCACGAGCTCCGTTGCCGCCTTCCGGGCCCTGACTGCCTCGCGCACCTCGGATGCCTCGCGTGCCTCGTGCGCCGTTCTTCGTCCACGCGATCTTGCGTTCGCCACGCTTGCATCGTTTTCCGGCCTTTAGGACACGAAGGGCGCCGCTCTTCTTCGCATAACAGGCTGTGATCTGGCTGCCCGAGGGCTTCTTTGCTGCGATCGCCGCGATCCCGCTTACGGCTAGCCCCGACACAGCAGCCACAATCGCGTAACTGACCCACCGTTTGGTCAAGCGAAAAGTGCCCATGAGCGGCACGACGATGTGACCGGATCAAACCTGCGCCGCTTAGACGGATGAACGACCCCCCTGGCGGACCGGCGGGGCCAGCAACGACCCCCAGCTGACGAGCCGGCGCCAGCCGTCGAACCGTGCTGACTTTTCCCTCTCCTGGGGGGAAAAGTCAGCACAGTGGCCGGATACCGGCCTCCCGACCCGAAACCACCGGCCCACCACCCGAAGCGCCCGGCGTCCACCACCCGAAGCCACCGGCCCACCACCCGATACGGTTGCCCGGTGGGTGATGTTCCGCAACTCAGCCACCTGGACAGCGCCGGTCGAGCGCGCATGGTGGACGTCGGGGGCAAGGGCGAGAGCGATCGGCGGGCGCGCGCTCGCGCGGTGGTCCGCATGACCCCGGACACCGCCGCGGTCGTGGCACAGGGCGACGCCCCCAAAGGCGACGTGCTGGGCACCGCGCGGATCGCCGGCATCCAGGCCGCGAAGCGCACGGACGAGCTGATACCGCTCGCGCATCCGCTCCCGCTCACGTTCGTGGACGTGGAGGCACAGATCGATCCCTCCGAAGGGACCATCACCTTCGTCGGCGAGGCACGGACGACGTCGCGCACCGGCGTGGAGATGGAGGCGCTGACCGCCTGTACCGTCGCCGCGCTGACCGCCTACGACATGGTCAAGGGAATCGAGCGCGGGGTCGTGATCGAGGAGGTTGCGCTGCTCGAGAAGACGGGTGGCAAGGAGGATTGGCGCCGAGCGCCCTAACGTTGGCGGGATGCGCGCGGCGATCATCACCATCAGCACCTCACTGAGCGAGGGCCGCGGCGAGGACGAGAGCGGCCCGGCGCTGGCCGATTGGGCCCGCGGTATCGGTGCGGAGGTGACCGCGATCGAGGTGGTCGCCGACGAGCAACCCAAGATCGAGTGGGCGCTGCGCCACTACGCCGACACCGCCGGGTGCGACCTCGTGCTGACGACCGGGGGCACCGGCATTGCTCCCAGCGACGTGACCCCCGAGGCGACCCGCGCGGTGATCGAGCGCGAGGCACCGGGCATCGCGGAGGCAATGCGCGCGGCGTCGCGGCCGCACACCCCTAACTGGATGCTCTCGCGGGCGGTGGCCGGCATCCGCAGACAGACCCTGATCGTGAACTTTCCCGGCAGCCCCAAGAGCATCCGCCAGGTCGGCGACGAGATCGGGCCGGCGATCCCGCATGCCGTAGCACTGCTCTCCGGGCAACCCACAGGACATGACCGTGGCCGTTGAGCCGGCCGTTGAAGGCTCCCAGCACGCCCGCTCGGAATCGCGCACGTACGCCGTCGCACTCGACCAGGTCGTGCGCTACTACGGCGAGCGCGCCGCCCTGCGGAAGGTGACGCTCCGGCTCGAGCAGGGCCACACCCTCGCCGTGTTCGGGCCCAACGGCGCGGGGAAGACGACGCTCTTGCGGATGCTGGCGACGCTGCTCGTACCCCACGAGGGAGAGGTGCGCGTGCTGGGCCACCTCCTGCCGCGCGACGCGCATCACGTCCGCCCGCGGGTCGGGCTGCTCGCCCACGAACCGCTCCTCTACCGCGATCTCTCCGGTCGGGAGAACCTGCGCTTCTATGCCCGCCTGTACGGCGTCGAGGAACCGGAAGCGCGAATCGCCCACCTGCTGGAGAGCACCGGCATGACGACACGTTCCGATGAGCCGGTGCGCAACCTCTCGCGCGGGATGGCGCAGCGAATCGGGATCTGCCGTGCGGTGCTGCATCGGCCCGAGCTGCTGCTGCTGGACGAGCCGCGCGCGCACCTCGACCCGGAAGCCGCCGCAATGGCGGAGCCCCTGATCGGCGCGCACACAGGCGTCACGCGAATCCTCGTCACGCACGAGATCGAGCATGGGCTCGCCGAGGCCGACCACGTGCTCGGCCTGCGAGAGGGATCAGTCGCGATCGACGTCCCCGCGGCGGGGCTGGACCCGCGCGCCGTGCGCGCTCTATATGGAGCGCCGGCATGAGGGCCGTCGTGGCGATCGCGCGCAAGGACCTGCTGGTGGAGCTGCGCACGAAGGAGTCGGTGCCGGCCATGGCCCTGTTCGCGGTGACCACCTTCGTGATCTTCCATTTCGGCCTCGATCGCAACCGCCTCGAAGGAGAACTTGCAGCCGGTGTCCTGTGGGTGACGCTGCTGTTCGCGGCGATTCTCGGGATCAACCGCCTGTTTGTCGCCGAGCGCGAGCAGGGAGGATTCGACGGCATCCTGATGGCCCCGATCGAGCGCACCTCGCTGCTGATCGCCAAGTCCGGGGCGCTGATCGTCTACCTGGTCGCCCTGGAGCTGATCGCCTTGCCGGTGTTCGCCCTCTTCTTCATCGATGAGGGGTTCTGGCAGGCGGTCCCGCGGCTGGCCGTGGTGATGCTCCTGGCAGATGTCGGGCTGGCCGTGGTGGGCGCGATGCTGGCATCGATCGCGATCCACACACGCGCCCGTGACCTGCTGCTGCCGATTCTGCTGTTGCCGCTCACCGTTCCGGTCGTGATCGCGGCAGCCGCAGCGACAAAGCCGCTCCTGTCCATCCCGCTCGACACCTCGGGCGTGGGGAAATGGCTGGCTGTTTTGGCCCTTTATGATCTGGTGTTCGGCCTTCTGGCCTATGCAGTCTTCGACTTCCTGATGGAGGATTGAGCTGGACTCCACCCTCTTTGGCAGGGGCCTCAGACCGCTTGCGGTCGCCTCTGTGGTGCTGATCACGACCGCACTTGCACTGGTCTTCTTCTACGCGCCGAACGACGCGGACCAGGGCTTCGTGCAGAAGATCTTCTATGTCCACGTGCCACTGGCGATCGTCGCCCTGATCGGCTTCATCGTCGCCGGCGTGCTGGGGGCGATGCATCTGCGCACCCGCGACGACACCTGGGATGCGCGCTCCTACGTCGCAATCCACATGAGCGTGATCTTCGGCGTCGGCGTGCTGGCGACGGGCGCCATCTGGGCGCGGGCGAGCTGGGGGAAGTGGTGGGTCTGGGATGAGCCGACGCTGGTCAGCTTCCTGATCGTCTTCCTGCTGTACGTGACCTACTACCCGTTGCGCTATTCGATCGACGATCCCCAGCGGCGCGCGCGGTACGCGTCCGTGTTCGCGATCACCGCAGGGGCGTTCGTGCCGATCAACTTCATCGCGGTGCGGATGGCCGAGAGCCTCGTACACCCGCGCGTGCTGAACCAGACCGCCGGCGACATGCCCGGCGAGATGCGCCTCACGTTCCTGGTCGCGCTGGCGGGGATGGCACTCCTGTACACGACCCTCGTGAAGCTGGAGCTGACATCGAAGAACGCACGGCGCCAGCTGCGCCGCCTCCGCAGGCTGCTCGAGGAAGAGCCCTCGGGCGGCGCGGCGCCACCACCGATCGCCACGGTCCCGGCGAAGCCGCTGTAGACATGCCCGCGCTGCCACTCGACGAGGCGGGAAAGTATGTCGCCGGCGCGTACGGGGTGTTCGTCGCCCTGATCCTGATCTACGTCGCCATCATGGCCGCCAAGCTCCAGCGGATCGAGCGCGAGATCCAGTCGCTCACCGAACTGGCGCGTGACCGGCTCCAGGACCGCGGCTGATGGCCACCCGGGAGCGCCCCGCTTCGAGGATCGAGTCACTGCTGGCGCGCTGGCGCAAGCGTGGCCGGCAGTGGGACACCCGCCCCTACTACCCGGCGATCCTGGACATCGCCGGGCGCACGGCAGTCGTCGTCGGGGGCGGAAAGGTCGGCGAGGGCAAGATCGAAGGCCTGCTGCGCGCCGGCGCCAACGTGCGCGTCGTGTCCCTGACGGCCACCGAAACGGTTCGCGGCTGGGCGGCGGATGGGCGAATCGACCTGGAGCTGCGCGCGTACGAGAGCACGGACCTCGACGGCGCCTTCCTGGTCGTCGCGGCCACGGAGGACAACCCGACCAACGTGCGCGTGTTCGAGGACGCTGAGGCCCGCCAGATGCTCTGCAACGTGGTCGACGTCACGCACCTGTGCAACTTCATCCTGCCGTCGATCGTGCGCCATGGCGATCTGGCGATCGCCGTCTCCACCGGCGGAGCAAGCCCCGCGATGGCGCGCCGCATCAGGCTCTCGCTGGCCGAATGCTATGGCGACGAGTATGCGGTTGCGATGCAGCTGCTGGGATCGCTCCGCGAGGAGCTGAAGCAGATGTATCCGTCACCCGAGGACCGCAAGGTGCTGTTCGAGCGGATGGTCTACTCGGACTTCATGGACATGGTTCGTGCCGGTGACGCCGACCGGATCGAGGCCTGGGTCCAGCGATGCATCGACGAGGGACCCGGCTATGCCACCCCCGAGGAGCACAGAGCGATGCTCGAGTCCGCGCCCGCGGAATGCAAGCTGCGCTTCCAGCCGTTGGAGATCGAGCACCTCGGCGGTACCGTAAACGGAAGATGAACGGGCTCCTGCTGATAGGCATCTCGCACAAGACCGCGCCGGTGGAGCTGCGCGAACGCGTCGCGCTGCCCGAGGGCAAGGCGGTCAGCGTGATGCGCGAGCTGGTCTCCACGGATGAGATCCGCGAAGCGGTCGCGATTTCGACCTGCAACCGCACGGAGCTCTTGATGGTGGTCGGAGACGACGTGGTCGCGGAGAGCACCGCGCTCGGAATCCTCGCTCGCGAGGCCGACATCCGGCCGACCGAGCTGGTGTCTCACCTGTACTCACTGCGCAACGGCCTCGCGGCCCGCCACCTGTTTCGGGTCACGGCGGGGCTGGACGCCATGATCATCGGTGAGGCGGAGATCCAGGGGCAGGTGAAGCGCGCGTACGAGCTCGCCCTGGTGGAGAACACCACGGGCGCATTCACGAACCGCCTCTTCCGCGAGGCCCTGGCGGCCGGCAAGCGCGTCCGGACCGAGACGGGCATCGGCAGCAACTCCGTATCGCTCAGCTCGGTCGCGGTCGAGCTGGCGCAGGAGACGCTCGGCGACCTCAGCGGCCGCCGGGTGATCGTGATCGGCGCCGGGGAGACCGGCGAGCTGACCGCGCGTTCCCTGATGGAGCGCGGCGTCAGCTCGGTGTTCGTCGCGAACAGACACTACGACCGGGCGATCGGACTGGCCCAGCGGTTCGGCGGCCAGGCCGTCCGGTTCGACACCCTGCCCGCCGAGCTCGAGCAAGCCGACATCGTGGTCTCGTCGACCGGGTCTCCACATCACATCGTGGAACGCGAGGGTCTCCAGTCCGTCATGGAGGCGCGCGGGGGGCGCCCGCTGCTCCTGATCGACATCGCGGTACCGCGCGACATCGATCCGGCGGTACGCAACCTCACCGGCGTGCATCTGCGCGACATCGACGACCTCCAGCGGATGGTGGAGCGCAACCTGTCCGGGCGTGAAGCCGAGGCGCGCCGCGCCGAGGCGCTGCTGGAGCGTGAGCTGGACCGCTTCGAGCGCTGGCTCGGGACGCTCGACGTCGTGCCCACGATCGCCGCCCTGCACGGCCGCGGCGAGGCCGTCGCGCGCCAGGTGCTGGCGGAGAACAACGGCCGCTGGGAATCCTTGAGCGAAGCCGATCGGGACCGCGTGGAGCTGATCGCCGGGACGATCGTGCGGCGCCTCCTGCATCAGCCGACCGTGCGCCTGAAGGCGAGCGCCGACGACGACGGCACCTACGCATACGTGCAAGCGCTCCGCGAGCTGTTCGGTCTCGACACCGAGAAGCTGTCCGCCTTCGAGGCACGGCAGAGCGACGTTCCCGCGGGCGAGGCCGCAAACGACAGCGACACGCCGGCGGCCGAAGTCACCTCGATCCGCTCGCGCCGCCAGCACCGGAAACGCTGAAGCCCCTCCGCATCGGCACTCGTGGGAGCGCGCTCGCGCTTGTGCAGGCGAATGCGGTCGCAACCGCCCTGGGAGAGCTGGGCGCCGAGGTCGAGATCGTCCCGATCACGACCAGCGGGGACACGGGACGGGCTGCGCCCGCCGACAAGTCTCGGTTCGTGAAGGAGATCGAGGACGCGCTGTTGGCCGGTGAGGTGGATCTCGCCGTCCACAGTGCGAAGGACGTTCCCGGGCGGCTGCCCGACGGCCTGGAAATTGCGGCCGTGCCGAGGGGCGAGGACCCGCGCGACGCGCTGGTCGGCCCAGCAAGCGGCATCGACTCGCTGCGCGACGGGGCGCGCGTCGGTACGTCGAGCCTTCGCCGCCGCTCGCAGCTGCTCGCGATCAATCCGCACGTCGAGGTCCTGCCGATGCGAGGCAACGTCGACACGCGCCTGCGCAAGCTCGCGGACGGCGAATACGACACCGTGGTCCTCGCGCTGGCCGGCCTGCGCCGGCTGGGACGCGACGAGCGGATCGCACCCTCTGTCATTGGACGAGTTCGTGCCCGCGCCGGGCCAGGGCCTGCTGGCGCTCGAGACGCGCGCGGAGGACCGGGAGGCAGCGGCGGTCACCGCGCTCGAGGACCCGGCCGCGCGCCGCCGGCTCGAGGCCGAGCGCGCGGTCGTCGAGGAGCTGGACGCGAGCTGCCACACGCCGGTCGGCGCGCATGCGCGTGTGGACGCCGAGCGGATCGCTGTGCACGCGTTTGTGGGACTGCCGGACGGCAAGGAGTGGATCACCGACCGGCTGGAAGGCCCGGCTGACGACCCGCGGGCCGCCGGTCGCGAGCTTGCCCGCCGTCTGCTCGCCGCCGGCGCCGGCGAACTGCTGCGCCGGGCGGAGAGTACGCTCGGCTCATGAACGGCCCCGACGACGGGATCGTCTACCTGGTCGGCGCCGGCCCGGGCGATCCGCGGCTGGCCACGGTGCGCGCGCTCGACCTGATCGAGGCCGCGGACGTGATCCTCTACGACCGCCTCGTGGCGCCGGCCCTGCTCGAGCATGCGGGGTCCAGCGCCGAGCGGATCTATGTCGGCAAGGAGCCGGGCAGGCCATCGGTGCCCCAGGAGGAGATCAGCCGCATGCTGGTCGAGCACGCAAACGCGGGCCGGGTGGTGGTTCGCCTGAAGGGCGGCGATCCGTTCGTGTTCGGCCGCGGCGGTGAGGAGGCCGAAGCGCTGGCCGAAGCCGGAGTGCGTTTCGAGATCGTTCCGGGCGTGACCGCGGGCGTCGCCGCCCCCGCCTACGCCGGGATCCCCGTGACTCACCGCGACGAGGCCTCCGCGGTGGCGTTCGTGACCGCGCACGAGGATCCCGCCAAGCCGGAGAGCGCGCTGGACTGGGCGGCACTGGCAGCGTTCCCCGGCACGCTGGTTTTCTACATGGGCGTGCGGGGGCTGCCCACGCTGGCCGCGGCGCTGGTCGAGCATGGGCGCGCGTCCACCGAACCGACCGCCGTGGTGGAGCGCGGCACGCTGCCCGGCCAGCGCACGGTGACCGGAACGCTGGAGCAGATCGCGACGCTTGCACAGGAGGCCGGCATCAGCGCCCCTGCGATCACGGTCGTCGGGCCCGTCGCCGCGTTGCATGACCGTCTGGCGTGGCTCGAGCGCGCACCGCTGTTCGGCCGCCGGGTGGCCGTCACTCGCGCGCGGGCGCAGGCGAGCGGATTGGCCAGGCGCCTCGAAGAGCTGGGCGCCGAGGTCGTCCAGGCGCCCGCGATCCGGATCGAGCCACGGGCCGACGGCGTACAGGCGGCCATCGACGAGCTGGGCACGGGCCGCTGCGACGTCCTGTGCTTCACGAGTCCCAACGGCGCGGAGCTGCTGATGGATGGGCTCGACCGGCAGGGGCTCGACGCTCGCGTGCTGGCCGGCACCCGGGTCGCCGCCATCGGTCCAGGCACCGCGGCGGTGCTGCGGGAATGGGGCATCACCGCAGACCTCGTGCCCGCGCGCGCGATCGCGGAATCGCTTGCCGCGGAACTCGTCGCGCAGGGCGTCGCGGACCAGCGCGTCCTGATCCCGCGGGCAGCGGATGCGCGCGACGTGCTTCCACGTGAGCTCGAGCAGGCCGGCGCCGACGTGCAGGTGATCCCCATCTACGAGACAGTGCGTGAGCGCCTCGACGAGCAGCAACTCGAGCGCCTCTCGGCCGCCGACTACGTCACCTTCACCAGCTCATCGACGGTGCGGTTTCTGCTCGAGGCGATCGGCGGAGTCGAGCACTTCCCGGAGCGGGCACGCGTCGTGTCGATCGGGCCCGTGACAAGCGAGACCGCACGCGAGCTTGGTCTCGAGGTCCACGTGGAGGCCGAGCGCCACGACGTGCCAGGACTCGTGGATGCACTGCTGCGCGACGCTCCAGCCGCCGCGCCGGCGGCGTAGTGGCCCTGCCGATCTTCTTCCTGTCCGACTACGGGCACCGCGACGAGTGGGTGGGCGTCTGCCATGGCGTGATCGAGCGCATCGCCTCCGGTGTGACCGTGATCGACATCGCGCACGATCTGCCGCCGACCGACGTCCGGCACGCCGCATTCGTGCTGGAGAACGCGCTGCCGTTTCTTCCCGCCGGAGTCGTGCTGGCGGTGGTCGATCCCGGCGTCGGCAGCAGGCGTCGTGGCGTTGCGCTGCGGTCCCGCGGCGGGACGCTGCTGGTCGGCCCGGACAACGGCCTGCTGTGGCCCGCGGCGCTGGCGGCCGGAGGGGTCGAATCGGCGATCGACCTGAGCGCGACGCCGTTTCGCCTGGATCCCGTCTCGGCCACCTTTCACGGCCGGGACGTGTTCGCTCCGGTCGCGGCCCACCTCGCGCTCGGCGCTGCGCCGGAGGATGCCGGCAACCCCATCGATCCCGGAACGCTGGTCCGCCTTCACGCGGCGGCACCCGAGGTGGAGGATGGGACCCTGCGGGCGGAGGTGCGCCTCGTCGACCGGTTCGGCAACGTGCAGCTACAGGCCCGTGCGCAGGACCTGGAGCGGGCCGGCCTCCCGCTCGGAGCGTGTGTGGACGTGGCCGGTCGATTCGAGGCGACGCGCGGCAGCACATTCACGGACGTGGCGGAGAGCGGGATGGTCGTGTACGAGGACTCCTCGGGATGGATCGCCGCGGCGGTGAACGGCGGCAGCGCAGGCGCCGCGCTGGCCGTGGAAGCCGGCTCGCCGCTCACGTTGTCGCCATGCGCTCGCTGAGGCCACGGCCCGGAACCGGTCCGCTCGGCGGCCCGCTGGTTCACCTGGACATCGTGGGGTCGACCAACGACCATGCGCGGGCGCTGGCGCTCGCGGGAGCGCCGCACGGGACGGTGGTGGCCGCCGAGCGGCAGACCGCGGGCCGCGGCAGACAGGGCCGCACGTGGTCGGCACCCGCGGGCCGGGCTCTCACGCTGTCCGCACTCGTGCGGCTCCCGGGCACTGCGCTCGAGCTCTTACCGTTGGCAGCCGCGATCGCCGTCGCAGAGTCATGTGAGGCCGTCGCGCCGGTGACCTGCCGGATCAAATGGCCCAACGACGTGTGGATCGACGGCCTGAAGGTCTCCGGAGTGCTGATCGAGGCGCGCCCCCAGGAGGAGTGGGCCGTGATCGGGATCGGGCTGAACGTCGACACGACGCTCGACGAGCTCGCGGACGATCTTCGCGAGACCGCCTCGTCGCTTCGCATCGCCTCCGGCGGGCCGGTCGATCGTGAAGCCGCTCTG
The DNA here is from genome assembly GCA_963731895.1 of uncultured Solirubrobacterales bacterium. Lineage (GTDB taxonomy): Bacteria > Actinomycetota > Thermoleophilia > Solirubrobacterales > JBBDJG01 > CAVSXO01. Next base: position 160,239 of record CAVSXO010000026.1, on the reverse strand, counting down.
GACGCGCTCCTCGAACGCCTACCGGCGTGGATCGAGCGCCTGGGGAACCCGGCCCTGATCGTCGAAGCCTTCCGCGAGCGCGATGTCCTTCAGGGACAGCGCATCGCCTGGGGCTCAGGCCGGGCGCGACGAGAGGGAGAGGCGCACGGCATCGACGACGATGGGGCGCTGGTGGTGTTCACCGACGCCGGCGAGCGCGTGCGGCTCGATGCCGGAGAGGTCCACCTCGAGGCCCCATAGACGCGGGCGCCCAAGGCTAGTTGTAGTTCCCAACGACCTCGTTCGGAGTTGTGCGGAACTTTGGGGGCGTCGGGGGTGGCGAGGGTACCGGGGTTCGAAAAGCAGGTAGGTAAGGGGAGTGGGTCCCGGACGCAGTAGGAGGGTTCACGAGCCTCGCGCTGTTTGTGATGCGCCGTGTACGCGTTGGTCGAAAACGGCCCGTGTGCGCGTGATTGGTATCGCGCCCTTCGATCGTTTGGGGAGTTTTACCCCCTATAGCAGGCATAACTCACCAACCGAATGCGGGCCCTGTCGCGGGTCGCGGCATACGCCTCCGATCAGGCCCGATGCGTGACGTTTGCACGACTCTCGTGCAGATACCGCCCGCGGCAGCCCAACGCCGCCTCGATCACACCCTCCCTACCCCACCCGGGTTTCGCTTGCACCCGCGCACGGCGGGCATCCAGTCGGGCACGTCCAATGACGGATGGGATGTGGCCCGCGGCCTCCGAGGAAGGGCCGGATGAAACGTGGTTAGGGAGCTACCGCTCGCTCAGGCCGCTTCGGGGTCCTCGACGGCCGGGGCATCGGCCGCCTCGGCGCCGTTTGCGCCCGTGGCCTTGACCTCCAGCGCGGCCAGCTTGCGCCGGGCGAGGTCGTCAGCCTTCGCGGCCGCACCGTTCTTCGCGGCCTTGGAACGACGGCCCGCGTCGGGGCGGCCACTGCGCTGCTTGCGCCTGCGCTTGCCCTTCGGGAAGTTCCGCACCAGCTCGCGCGCCAGGGCTGACGGCTTGCGCGCCATGCGGTTCCGTGCACCGCGCAGCACCTCCTCCGCCTCCGGCGTGTGGCCGACCGCCGCCGCCAGCAGCGCCGCGGACAGGCGACGGTCGTGCTTACGCGCGGCATGGACCAGCCGGCGTGCGTTACGACCGTGTGCAGGGCCGGACGAGTTGACAAGCAGCCCGAGCAGGCGCTTGGTCTCGGGCCAGCGCTGCACGGCGTACTCCTCGTGCACGTCGCGGGAGTACTCCGCCAGGCGCCACAACCATGCCTGCGCCTGGTCCCGGCGGCCGATCCGGCGCTCCGCGAGCGCCTGCAGCAGGGTGCGGGCCCCCTCGCGGCGCTCCTCGCGCGACCAGGTGCCCATGATGTCGATCGCCTGCTCGAAGCCCTCCGCGTCACGGCGCACGGCGATCTCGGCGAGCGCGCGCTGGCGCAGCTGCGCGTTGCGGTTGCGCTGTACGCAGCTGAGCAGGAACCGCCGCCGCAGCTCTCCACCGGCGTCGTGGTGCAGCGTGGCCTTCGCGCGGCGCCAGCCGTTGGCGGCGACGCGCGCGCCGGCGAGCGCGGCCCATGCGTGCTGCTCGTCCGGGAAGAGATACTCGACCGCGATCCGCCACAGCTCACGTTCGAAGACGCGCAGGCGCCGATCGGGCTCGGCCGTCACGGGCACTATCCGCCGTTCGACTCGCAGCCGGCGGCCGCGGCCGCGACGCACCGGTCCCACCACGATCGCGCCGCCTCGGTAGACATCGCGGTCGAGGAGCTTGTGCAGCGTCACGATCGGCTCATCGTGCATCGTCGCCGGGTGAACGAAATCGATCACGATGCCCGCCTCCTTGCCGGGATGGCGGCGGGTCACACGGCCCACGCGCTGCTGGTAGACCCGCTTCGATGCGGTCGGCGCAAGGTGCATGCAGACGGTCGCCCGGGGGGAGTTCCACCCCTCGGCCAGCAGCATCGCGTTCACGAGCACGTCGATCTCGCCGCGCTCGAAATCGGCCAGGATGCGCGCCAGCTCGCGCTTCTTCGTCTCGCCCGAGACGGCCTCCGCGCGCATGCCCGCGGCCTTGAAGGCGATCGCCACGTTGTGCGCGTGCTTGACGCCTGCGCTGTACACGATGCCCGGCAGGTGCTTGAACCGCACGCGGTAGAGGTCGGCCACGGCGGCGTTGAAAGGCCCCTGGTCGAGCAGCGCGGCGAGTTCCTCGAGGTCGAAGTCCTGATCGACCTCGCCTTTGCGCAGCGGGACCTTCGCCAGCGTGCGCACGTTCGGGCCCGGCGGGATCCGGATGCACCGCAGCGGCGCGATCACGCCACGGCGGGCGGCCTGGGCAAGGTCGAAGCGGCTCGTCTGGGTCGGGAAGAGGTCGGTGACGTGACGCGCGATCAGCGCGCCCGTCGCCGTCATGCCGATGAAGACGGGACCGAGCCAGTTGCGGATCGAAGCGCTTGTCTTCTCGCCCAGCGCCGTGTGGGCCTCGTCGCAGATCACGATCGTGTACGCGTCCGAGATGTTCCCGGCGTTGCGGACGAACCACTGGTAGGTCTCGACCGTCACCGGCCCGTCGGCGCGATCCTTGCCGCGCAGGAGCGGCGGGCAGATGCGGTCCGAATAGCCGCGATCCTTCAACTCGCCGAGGAACTGCTCGACGAGGTTGCGACGGTGGGTGAGAATCAGCGTGCCGCCGGTCCGGGATCCCTCCACGAAGCCAAGCGCGGCGACAGTCTTGCCGGCGCCCGTAGCGTGCTCGAACCAGAAACGGCGGGCGGCGCCTGGGTCCTCGGGCGCCTCGGGAAGCTGGTCGTCCTCGAGGTCGCCGGCTCCGTTCGCCTCGGAAGAGTCAGGCCAATCCGCCGCCTCGGCCTCGTCGGCCTCGTCCTCCTCGTCGTCGACCTCGTCATCGTCGTCGTCGAAGTCGGTGTCCTCGTCATCCTCTTCGACGGCATCGAGCTCGTCCTCGTCCTCGTCGTCCACCTCGTCGACCTCGTCGTAGGCCTGGAGGGCGCCGTTGCCGTTCTGGCGCTCGGCCTCGGCGATCAGCGCGGTGAGGGTGCCCGACAGCGCATCGACCTGGTGTGCGGACAGGACAGTGCCGTCGGCGAGTTTCGGCTCGTCGTCGGCCAGCAGCCGCTCGAGGCCCAGCATCAGCGCGAACTCCTGGCGCCACTCGATGCTCGGCTCCTCGCGGCCCGCCGCGATCTCGGCAAGCGCGGCGTCCAGCGCGCGCCGGCGGGCGGTGCCCGGGCGCAGGGCGTCCGGATCCGCCGCGAACGGCTCACGTGTGAACCGCTCGACGTGGTCGAGCTCTTCGCGGGTTGGAATGGCCGCAGCCCTGCCGGCCACTTCGGTGGTCTCAGCCATTTCGAGGCTTGTCGGAATACCTGGACGCCGTCACACGCACGACGGCGGCGCAACGCTCGTCCCTGGTCTGCCACCGGCGAGAGCGTCCTTGTCGGCGGCACCTCCGCGGCCAGCGGGATCGAGAGGCCTGGCTGACGTGATGCCCTCCAGGCTCCCGGTGCCCCCGGGCGCGGTACACACAGTATTAAAGCAGCGCCGATAACCGAAGGCGCGCCCGCATCGCCGCCGCGGGGGCGTTGTTGCGGTAATTTCGCTGAGGATGCGGGGAATCGGGCGTCTCATGACCATTGCCGCCACGGTTCTGGTAGCGACCGGATGTGGGGCCGAAGAGCCCAAGAGCGCCGCGTCGCCGGCCGACTACGAGCGTGCCCTCGCGGATGCTCCGCCGCCCCTGGCCCGTCTGTATTCACGTCCGAACGAGCTTCTCAGCGGTGGTCCGGAGGCCTTCGAGCGCACGCTCCGGAGCCTGCGCGGCCGTCCCGTCGTTGTCAACAAGTGGGCCTCCTGGTGCGGGCCGTGCCGGTTCGAGTTCCCGTTCTTCCAGAAGCAGGTCGAAAAGCACGGCACGAAGGTCGCGTTCCTGGCCGTCGACTCCGAGGACGCGCGCGACCAGGCGCGTGAGTTCCTGGAGGAGTTCCCGGTCCCGTATCCCAGCTTCTTCGACCCCAAGAGCGACATCGCCGAGCGCCTGGGCTCCGAGCGGAACTTCCCGACCACCACGTTCTATGACCCCGGCGGCGAGCTCGTCTACACCAAGCCCGGCGGCTACGCCTCCGAGGCGGCGCTGGAGGACGACATCCGCGAATACGCAATTGCAGGTGCGCGGGAGGGACAATGAGCGGGTGATGCGCTTCTCCTCAGTTGCGGCATCCTTGTGCGCCGCCCTCGCCACCATGGCCCTGCTGCCGGGCACCGGCGACGCCCAGCAGAACGGGGGACCGCTCGTGCGGTCGGTCGAGCTGGACATGACGATCAACCCCGCCTCGGCGGGATGGGTCGATCAGGCGCTCGACGACGCGGAGAACGACGACGCGGAGATCGTGATCTTCCGCCTCGACACACCCGGAGGTCTGGACGACTCGACCCGCGACATCGTGAAGGACATCCTCGCGGCGCCGATGCCCGTGGTCGTGTACGTGTCTCCGAACGGAGCACGCGCCGGCTCCGCGGGCGCGTACATCACCGAGGCCGCGGACGTGGCGGCGATGGCACCGCAGACGAACATCGGCTCAGCCACCCCGATCTCGCTCGGGGGTGGTGAGCAGGACGAGGTGCTGGGCAGGAAGATCCGCAACGACGCGGCCGCCTACATCCGCGCGCTGGCGGAAGGACACGGCCGCAACGGCGACCTCGCGGAGGAGCTGGTTCGGGACGCCGTGAACGTGACCGCGACGGAAGCCGAGCGGCGGAACCTCGTGGACATCGTGGCCGAGGACCAGCAGGCGCTGGTGCGCGAGCTGGACGGCTTCCGCGTGCAGGGCCCCAAGGCCCAAACGCTCGAGACGACCGGCGCCCGGATCGACTCGGTCGGAGTGCCCTTCAAGTTTGCGGCGCTGGAGCTGCTGGTGAACCCCAACACGGTGTTCCTGCTCCTGACGATCGGCCTGATCCTGATCGGGCTGGAGCTGTTCAACCCGGGCATGATCCTGCCCGGCACCCTCGGGGGCGTGTCGTTGATCCTGGCTCTGTTCGGATTGGCCCAGCTCCCGATCAACGTGGCGGGGCTGCTGCTGATCGCGCTCGCGTTCGGCCTGTTCGCCGCGGAGGCCTTCGTGATCAGCCATGGGGCGCTCGCCGCGGGTGGCGTGGTGTCACTCGCGTTCGGTGGCCTGCTCCTGTTCGACACCGACAGCGAGGCGTTCGAGATCTCCGTCCCATTGGTCCTGTTGACCGCGGCGGTCCTGGGCGGGTTCTTCGCGTGGATCATCGCCAAGGCGGTGCAGGCCCGGAACGCGCAGGTGCTCACGGGCACGGAGGATCTGATCGGGGCACATGGCGAGGTTCGTTCACCCCTCGCGCCCCTGGGACACGTGTTCGTGAAAGGGGCCCTGTGGCGAGCCCGGTCCGAGCACGAGGGGATCCAGGTCGGCGACCAGGTCGTGGTCGAGAAAGTCGACGGCCTGACGCTCACGGTGGCGCCGGCGGACCCGCGGTCTGCCGGGTCATCGGAAGGGGTACAGTCCGCGACGTGACCGCCGTCCTGGTGATCCTGGGAGTTCTCGCGCTCATCGCCGTGATCGTGGTGGCAAGCGCGGTGCGGGTGCTGCGGGAGTACGAGCGCGGCGTGATCTTCCGCCTGGGCCGCCTGATCGCACAGAAGGGGCCGGGCCTGATCCTCCTGATCCCGTTCATCGACCGGATGGTGCGGGTCGACCTGCGCACGGTGACGCTCAGCATCCCGCCGCAGGAGGTGATCACCCGCGACAACGTGCCGGCCTCCGTGACCGCCGTGTGTTACTTCCGCGTCGTGAACGCGAGCGACGCGATCGTGCAGGTCGAGAACTACCTGATGGCCACCTCGCAGATCGCCCAGACGACGCTGCGCGCGGTCCTCGGCCGCGCCGAGCTGGACACTCTGCTCTCCGAGCGCGACCGGTTGAACGACGAGCTGCAGCGGATCATCGACGAGCAGACCGAGCCCTGGGGCATCAAGGTCACGACGGTCGAGATCAAGGACGTCGAGATCCCGCAGACCATGCAGCGGGCAATGGCGCGACAGGCAGAGGCCGAGCGCGAGCGGCGCGCCAAGATCATCGCGGCCGAAGGCGAGTTCCAGGCCTCGGACAAGCTCTCGCAGGCGGCCGCCACGATCGGCAAGCATCCGGTGGCGATCCAGCTGCGCTTCCTCCAGACGCTGATCGAGGTCGGCTCCGAGCGCAACTCGACCACGATCTTCCCCGTCCCGATCGACCTCTTCACGCCCTTCATCGAAGCCGCGCGCAGCGAGCGCGGGGACGATCGCGGGCAGCCCGGCTGAGTGGCCGTACCTGAGCTTCGGATCGACCCGCTCACGGGTCTGCGTGTCGTGCTGGCGCCGGCACGGGCGGACCGACCCTTCAGCTTCGAGTCGTCCACGGCGCACGAGGGTGCCCGCGAGCAGTGCCCACTGTGCGAGGGCCATGAAAGCTGGACACCGCCCGAGACCTACGCCGTGCGACCCGGCGACGGCGAGCCCGACACGCCCGGCTGGACGGTGCGCGCGGTGCCCAACAAGTACCCCCTGCTGGAGCCAGGCGAGCCGGCGCCGCCCGAGGATCCTCTCGCAAGCGGCCGCGGCGACCCCGAGCTGCTGGTGGCCGGCACCGCCACCGGACATCACGAGGTGATCGTCCACACGCCCGAGCATCGGGCATCGATGACCGAACTCGACGAGGCGCAGTTCGAGCGCGCCATCACGGGGTGGCGGGTGCGCTCCCGGGCCCACTCCGATGCAGCCTGCGTGCACGTGATGGTGAACGAGGGGGCTGCCGCGGGCGCATCGCTCGAGCACACCCACGCGCAGCTGTACGCACTCGACTTCGTCCCCGCCCTGATCGCCCGGGAGCGGGAGCGCTTCACCGCGCACAACACCCGGACGATGGGGGGCTGCCTCCTGTGCGACGTCCTCCAGGAGGAGGTCCGCCGCCGGGAGCGAGTTGTCGCGGTGGACGACGATGCGGTCCTGCTGGCGCCGTTCGCGTCCCGGTCGCCGTACGAGCTACAGCTCGTGCCCCGCCGCCACGAGCCGAGCTTCGCCGAATCCGAGTCCAGCGCGAGGCTCCTCCGCGCGGGGCTGTTGAAGCTCAAGGACCGGCTCGGCGCCGCGCCCCCCATGAACCTCTGGGTGCGCACCGCCCCGCGCGGCGCGGAGCATTTTCACTGGCACGTCGACGTGGTGCCACGCCTGACGCGCCTCGCCGGCTTCGAGCTCGGCACAGGGCTGGGAGTCAACATCGTGCCCCCCGAGCGCGTCGCCCAGGAGCTCTCCGTCTAGACGCTCTGCGTCGACCGCGGGTTCATCGCCGGCCGGTTGCTCGTCGGAGTGGTTTTCCTCGAGCTCGAGCGGCAATGAGTACTCGGCGACGCGCTTGTCCAGCCCCAGCTCGGCGTCGAAGTCTGCGTCCTCACCGTGCCTGAAGCGCACGTCCTTACCCGCCAGGATCTTGATGAACAGCTCGACGAAGTCCGCGTCCAGCTGTGCGCCGGCCACGCGCTTCAGCTCCTGGATCGCCTCGAAGGACGAGATCGGCTTGCGGTAGGAGTCACGCGCGGTCATCACGTCGTAGGTGTCCGCCACCGAGATGATCCGCGACAGTGCCGGGATGTCTGGTCCCTTCAAGCCCCGTGGGTAACCCTTGCCGTCGATCCGCTCGTGATGAGCCAGGATGATCTCGCTGATCGGCCCGTAGCCCTCCATCTGGGCCACCACCCGCGCCCCCTGATACGGGTGCATCTTGATGATGTTCCAGTCCTCGTCGGTGAGCTTGCTGTCCCCTTTCAGAATCCGGTCCGGGAAGATGAACTTGCCAAGGTCGTGGAGCAGACCGGCGGTGTGGACCAGATCCTGTTCCTCCTTCGAGAAACCTGCCGCGATCGCGATCTCGCGCGCGTAGCGCGCCACCGCCGCGGAGTGCCGGGCGGTCATGCGGTCCCGCAGGTCGAGCGTGCGCAGCAGCGCCGACAGCATTCCCACCTGGAGCGTCGCGAGCTGGCGCGTCCTGGTCGAGAGCTGCTTGCCTCGTCGCTCGAGCTCGTCCGCGCGGTGCTCCGACAGCAAGAGTTGGCCGAGCAGATGCTGGAAGGTGAACAGCACCGCTCCGAAGAGCCCGATCGCCGCAAGCCCGACGGCCGTGTAGAGGTACACGACCCCGACCGCCAGCAGCGCCGCGAAGAGTTCCGAGGAAAGCACGGGGACAACGAGCTTGCGGACCAGCGCAAGGATCGTCGTGCCCTCTTCGTACCGTGTGTTGAACGCGATGATCAGGAAGTTGATCGCCAGCGCGAGCACGAACACGGCGAACACGAGCAGGTAGAAGAACCCGTCCCGCGAAGTCAAGCCGGCCCGGCTCGACACCTCCGTGAACACCAGCCCACCGACCAGCGGAAACCAGGCATAGGCGACAAGGTTGTTGAGGAGGCCAGACCAGGTGTCCCGCCAGCGCACCCAGCCAACGACGATCGTGACGACACCAATCAGCGCCGCGGGTGTGCCGCCGAGGAAGACCATCGCCAGCACCAGGGACAGGAAGCTTCCGGAGATCTTGACCGCGGCCGACGTGGTCGCCGCGGAGATATCGCTGACGATCGAGAAGGCGAGCAACGAGGCGAGCAGCGCGAGATCCCAGTTCGCGTTGCCTGCGTCCAGCACCCCGAGCGTGATCGCACCGGCCAGCGCGGCGATTTCGAACAGGACTACAAATGGGCCGGGTCGGCGGCGACCGTGCAGGGGGGACCTCCAGGTGACACTTCCTGAAACCACCTATCGGCAGAGGGCCGTTTTCGCTTGATTTCGCCTGGACAGTCGACTAGTACCCGACCTGATCACGGATGAGGAGGTCGCTCTCACCACTGCGACTGCGTGGCTTTCCGCAGCTCGCTTCCGCCTACACGGTCAACGAGTTGGGGAACTGGGTCGGGGAGATCGCGCTGGCCATCCTCGTCTACGACCAGACGGGAAGCCCCCTCGCAACCGCTGGGCTCTTCCTGGGCATGCAGTTCGCGCCCTCCCTGATCGCGCAGGGCATCATTGCCCGGCTCGAGGTGGTCGGCACCCGTGCGGTGCTGCCGGCCCTGTACCTCGGCGAGGCCGCGGTCTTCGTAGCCCTCGCCGCCACAGTGGACAACTTCTCGCTTGCGCTCGTGATCGCGCTGGCGGCCCTGGACGGCACCCTCGCGATCGCCGCCCGCACGTTCACGCGCGCGTCGGCGGCCGCAGTGTTGTCCCCTTCCGATCAGGTGCGGGAGGGAAACGCGATCATCAACGTGGGATTCACCGCCGCCGGCGCAGCCGGCCCCGCGATCGCCGGTGTCGTTGTGGCCGCGCTGGGCGTGCAGACGGCGCTCCTGATCGACGCCGGCTCGTTCGTGGCGGTCGCTGTCGTGCTTGCGGCCACGAGGTCTCTCCCCCAGGTGAGGGGCGAGCCTCAGCCCTGGCGGGAGCGCCTGCGCGAGGGGTTCGCCTACGTGCGCGGGATGCCCGTGTTGTTCTGGCTGCTGGCGATGCAGGCAGCGGCGTTCGTCTTCTTCACGCTGGTGCTGCCGGTCGAGATCGTCTACGCGAAGGAGACGCTCGATGCGGGGAACTCCGGGTACGGCGCGCTGCTATCGGCATGGGGAGTCGGAATGGTGGCGCGGCAGCCTGCTGTTCGTGGCGGTGGCCCGCCGAGCACCGTTGCGGCCTCAGCTCTTCTACAGCACGGCGTTGATCGGGATGGCGTACCTCGTGATGGCGGCCGCGGGGAACCTGGTTGTCGCCTGTGCGGCCGCGTGCCTGGGTGGGATCGGCAACGGGATGCAGTGGGTCACTCTGATGAGCGCTGTGCAGGAGCTGACCGAGGATCGTTTTCAGTCCCGGGTCGTCGGCCTGCTCGAGTCGATCGGCAGGGTGATGCCGGGAGTCGGGTTCATCCTCGGCGGCGTGATTGCTCAGGTGCTTGATCCGAGAGCCAGTTTCGTGGTCGCGGGCGTTGGAGCGCTGGCCGTGTTGGCGATCGCCATGCCTCTGCTGCGGCGGGTGGAATGGACCGGCGGCGGTCCTCCCAAGGCCGGCGCATCGCCTCCGGGCGAGGCCGCCGAGCCGGCCAACATCTGAGCCGAAATCCGGCCGCCCGGTAGGCCGGCCGAGCAGGTGAACACCCCCTCGACCGCGACGGCGGCGCCGGTTATGGTTGGCAAGTGGGAAGCATCACGGAGCGACCACCGATCTGGTTGCTGCCACGTCCGCTGGGCAGCCTTCCCATGCTGGTCGCAGGGCGCCCTCGGCTTGCCCTCATGGTCGCGGCAATCGGTCTTGCGGCCGTCGTGCCGGCGTTCGTTTTCCTGGCGCCTGCCTCGCAATGGCACGACGAGCCGGTACTCATCGTGCTGCTGGTCTTCAGCTTCTACGCCTATGTCGGCGCCGCGCACCTGCGCGACACCACATCACTCGATGCCACCTTCGCCGCAGCGCTGCTGGGCGTAGTGCTGATCGGGCCGCTGGCCGGGGCGCTCGTGTTCGCGGCGCCCGAGCTGACGCGGATCGCCAACGACCGGCGGCTGACGTCGATGCTGGCCAACCTCGCGTCCTTCGCCTGGGCCTGCCTGGCAGCGGCTTGGACGCTTCAAGCGCTGGGACATGCGTCGCCCACAGAGCTGGGCGGCCTGGACTCGTACGCGGCGGTTGGGATCGCCGGCCTCGCGCTGATCCTGGTCAACTACTTCTACATGACCATCATCACGGGTCCGCTGAAGAACGGCATCGGTCTCTGGACACTGACCCGCCGAGAACTGATCCCGACCATGCCGGTCGACGTGTCGGTGATTGCCGCGGGCGTCGTGACGGCCTTTCTCTACACCGAGATCGGCCTGGCCGGCCTGCTGCCCCTCCTCGGCGTGGTGTTCCTGCCGCGTCTGCTGGTGCCCATCATGTTGCGCGACGCCCCGATCTGGGACCTCAGCATCGGGGAGGCCACGGCGCGCTATGCGGGCGGGCTGGCCGAGGTGCTCGGCCTCAGCTCAGGGCAGCGCCGGATCCTGCGCGACGCCGCCACCCACGTCGGCGGGAGGGCACGCCTCACCCGTCTCGACGAGTTCGACGCCGTGATGCAGACAGTGCTCTACTCACACGAGCACTGGTCGGGCCCGGGCGGGCTCGGCCTCGTGTCAGGTGAGGACATCCCGGTCGAGAGCCGGGTCCTCGCGGTGGCACACGCCTGGGCGGCGCTGACAGCCCAGGGCGGACCGGGCCTCACGCCTCGAGAGGCACTCGTCAACCTGCGTGTGCGAGCCGGACAGGAGCTCGATCCCGTGGTCGTGGCTGCGGCCGTCAGAACCGTGCACGACGAGATCATCGAGCTCGGGCCCGCGAGTGCCCAACCGGCCCCGACTGTGATCGCGGCCTAGCGACCCGTCTAGCGCGAGTTCGAGCCGACCAGCTGCTCGAAGCCGCTCCACGCAAAGGCCGTCAGCAGCGACGCCAGCTCGGCCCGCTCGGCGCGAGGGTTCTGAGACCACCAGTTCGCGAGCGCCTCGGCGCCTCCGACGATCACCTCTGACAGCTGCTCGAGCTGCGCGCGGGTGAGGCCGTTGCCGACCGACCGTGGATCGGCGGCCAGCAGCCCCGCCAGCGCGCCGGTCGCCCGGGTGCGCAATCCACGCTGGTACTCGGCCAGCCCGGGGTCGCTCACATGGAGGGCGAGCACCCGCCAGGCGTTGGAGCCGTCGGACACGAACTCGAGGAATGCGTCGACCGCGCGCTCGAGCCGCTCGTCGGCCGGGCCGGAATCGCCAACGACGGTGGTCAGGTGGTCCTCGAGTATCTCGGCGCTGCGATCGACGGCAGCGCGATACAGCTCCGCCTTCGTGCGGAAGTGCTGATAGATGAGTGCCTCCGACACGCCGGCGCTCTTGGCCAGCTCGGCCGTGCGCACGCCGTCGTAACCGCGCTCGGCAAATGCGCGCGACGTCAGTGCAAGGATGCTCTCGCGGCGCTCTCCACCGCTGATGCGCCGTCGCGACGGCGTTGGCCGGCTATTAGAAGCAGCAGCTTCCATCAACCCTCTCTCTTCCTGGAGTAAGGGGGCCCAAGCGAAAAATCCCGGTCCCTGAAGACGAACTTTTTCCAATCATACGAATTTGCGGCGGTCCGCGCGCGCTTCTTGACACTGTGTCGGAAATCGCGCCCGGGCGGGCAGGCCGACTAGCTTCCCACAGTGCCATCCGGGACAGGGCCGATACATTTGACTCTCGTGCTCACCCGGGGGGCGCAACCTTGATCGAGAACATCGTCGTCGGCAGCGACGGCTCAGACACAGCCGCGGTGGCGGTGCGAAACGCGGCCGAGCTCGCAAAGAGCCTCGGTGCCCGGTTGCACGTCGTGAGCGCTTACCGGCCGCTGTCCGGCGTACAGGTCTCCGGTGCCGAGGCCGACCCCGAACGCGGCGGGACGGTGGTGAGCCCGACCATCAACGTCGACGCGGTGCTCGATGGGGTTGCCGGCGCCGCACGCGCGATCGGCGTCGAGCCAGACTGCTACGCGCGCAGGGGGGACCCTGCCGAAGCGATCCTCGACGTCGCCGAGGAGCAGGGCGCCGACCTGATCGTGGTCGGCAACAAGGGCATGCACGGCAACCGGCGCTTCCTCCTCGGGAGCGTGCCCGACAAGGTCTCGCACCACGCTCCCTGCAGCGTGCTGATCGTCCGCACCGGCTGAGCAAATCCCCTCACGGCCCTACCTAGCCGGAGGCGGCGGTCGGGACCCGCTCTGCGGCCTCCTGCTGGGTGAGCGGGAAGTGGCAGGCGGCGATCGTGCCCGCACCCTTGGGCTCGAGCGGCGGCTCGATCGCGGCTGCAAACCTCCTGCGCCTTGGGACAGCGCGGGTGGAAGCGGCAGGCCTTTGGCGGGTTGGTCGGGCTCGGCACGTCGCCGGCCGGGACCTCGGTGCGGCGGCTCGCGGCAAGGCGGGGCTCCGGCACGGGTACCGCCGACAGGAGCGCGCCCGTGTACGGGTGCCGCGGGCGCTTGTACAGCGAGTCGTTGTCCGCGAGCTCGACGATCTTGCCGAGGTACATCACGGCCACCCGGTCGCACATGTGCCTCACGACCGAGAGGTCGTGGGCGATCAGCACCAGTGTCAGCCCAAGATCGCGCTGGAGGCCGCGGAGGAGGTTCAGGATCTGTGCCTGGATGGAGACGTCGAGGGCCGAGACCGGCTCGTCCGCGATGATCAGCTTCGGTTTCAGCGCGAGCGCGCGCGCCACGCCGATCCGCTGGCGCTGACCACCGGAGAACTCGTGCGGGTAGCGGTTGTAGTGCTCGGGGTTCAGGCCCACCTGCTCCATCAGCTCCTGCACCGCACGCCGGCGCTGCGCGCCGCCCTCCTCCAGTCCATGGATCGCGAACGGCGTGCCGATGATCGCGCCGACCGTCTTGCGCGGGTTGAGGGACGAGTAGGGATCCTGGAAGATCATCTGCACCTCCCGCCGCAGCGGCTTCAGCGCGCCTCTGCGCAGGTGCGTCACGTCGTCGCCCTCGAACCGGATCGTGCCGCTCGTCGGCTCGAGCAGCCGCATCATCAGGCGCGCCGTGGTCGTCTTGCCGCATCCCGTCTCGCCGACGATCCCGAGCGTCTCGCCACGCAGCACGTCGAAGGACACCCCGTCGACGGCGTGTACCGCGCCGACCTTTCTCTGGAACACGATCCCGCGCGTGAGCGGAAAGTGCTTCACGAGGTCGCGGACCTCGACGAGCGGCTCACCCTTGGCACTCATGCCGGCTCCTCCTCGAGTCCGACGGCCGCGCGGGCCTGCTGCTGGTCCATGCCGGCGCGCAGGTCTTCCCAGATCCGCTTGCGCGTGTCGCTGTCGAGCAGACACGCCACCTGGTGGGACGGGTCGCCGGGCAGCGGCTCCAATCCTGGCTCGACACGGCGGTGCCGCTCGCGCACGTACGGACAGCGGGGATGAAACGAGCACCCACTGGGAAGGTTGATCAGACTCGGCGGCAGGCCCGCGATCGGAACCAGCGGCTCGTCGCGTGGCTTGTCGAGGCGCGGGATCGACTGGAGCAGACCCCACGTGTAGGGATGCTCCGGAGCGCGGAAGATCTTCTCGGTCGAGGCAGACTCGACGATCCTGCCGGCGTACATGACAACGATCTGATCGGTGACCTCGGCGACCACCCCGAGGTCGTGCGTGATCAGGACGACCGCCATGCCGAGCTCGCGCTGCAGGCGCGCGAGGAGCTGCAGGATCTGTGCCTGAACGGTCACGTCGAGGGCGGTCGTCGGCTCGTCGGCGATCAGCAGCTTCGGCTCGTTCGACAGCGCCATTGCGATCATCGCGCGCTGCCGCATGCCCCCGGAGAGCTCGTGCGGATAGGCGTCGACTCGCTGCCGCGGATCCGGGATCCCGACCATGCCGAGCAGCTCCACGGCGCGATCCCGGGCGGCGGCATCCGAGATGTCGCGGTGCGCCTGCATCGCCTCCACGATCTGGGTGCCCACCTTGTAGAACGGGTGCAGCGAGGAGAGCGGGTCCTGGAAGATCATCGCGACGTCGTTGCCCCTCACCCTGCGAAGGTCATCGTCGGGCATCGAGAGCAGATCGCGCCCCTCGAAGCCGGCCGCGCCGGAGATGGTCGCGTTCGCCGCCCTCGTGAGGCCCATCACCGTGAGCATCGAGACGCTCTTGCCGGACCCCGACTCACCGACGACGCCGAGCATCTGGCCGGCCTCGACGGAGAGCGAGACGCCGTCCACCGCCTTCACCACGCCGTCCTCCGTGGCGAACCGCACGCGCAGGTCTTGAACGTCCAGCAGCGCCATCAGTAGCGCACCCGCGGGTCGAGGAAGGCGTAGAGCACGTCCACGACCAGATTGGCCATGATGATGAAGAACGCGCCGATCAGGACCGTGCCCTGGATCATCGGCAGGTCGGCGTTCACGATCGAGTCGTATGCGAGCCTGCCGACGCCTGGAATGTTGAAGACGGTCTCGACAAGGATCGTGCCGCCGAGCAGGATCCCGATGTCGAGCCCGGCGGCGGTGACGACCGGCGTGATCGCGCTTCGCAGCCCGTGGCGGAAGATCACGCGCCGCTCGCGAAGCCCCTTCGCGCGCGCCGTGCGAATGTAGTCCTCGGACATCACCTCGATCATGCTGCCGCGCACGAGCCGTGCGTAGAAGGCCGCGAATGCGGCCGCGAGCACGAACCACGGCATGATCAGGGACTGGGACCAAAGCCACGGATCCTGTGAGAGCGGGACGTAGGTGCCCGCGCCCTTGAAGAGGTGAAACCTCCCGATGTCCTCGGAGAACAGATAGAGGGCGACGAGCCCGAGCCAGTAGACCGGCGCGGAGATCGCGACCAGGGCCACGCCCATCGTCACCCGGTCGAGCGCGGTGCGGCTCCTGACCGCGGAGATGACCCCGATCGTGATCCCGAGCAGGAGCCAGATCACGGCCGCCCCGATGGCAACCGAGATCGACGCGGGCAGCCGGTCGAAGATCTGGTCCTTGACCGGATAGTTGTTCTGGTAGCTGTAGCCGAGGTCGAAGTGCAGCACCAGGTCCTCCATGTAGTGGAAGTACTGCTGGTACCAGGGATCGTTGAGACCGAGGTTCTCGCCGGATCTGCTCGACGAGCTCGGGGTTCGGCTGACGACCAGCGCGCAGCTCCGCCGGGTCGGTCGACGGCAACGTGTAGAAGATGATGAACGTCAGGAAGCTGACGAGAACGAGCAGGACGACGACCCACAGCAGGCGCCGGATGATGTAGCGCACCATCTGCCTCTACCGATCCTTCCGTGTCCCGCAGACAGCCGAGACCCCGGCGCGAGAGCGCCGGGGTCTCGAGTTCATCGCATTCCCTCGCTCGCTCGTCCCACCAGCTCTACTTGAACGAGCTGAACGCCCAGTCGTACGCCCCGGAGTTGAACTTGCTGCTGACTCCGTTCATGTTGTTCGACTGGAGGCCGATGTTGTTGTCCCACAGCCACGGGATGAAGTAGACCTGGTTGGTGATCTCCTTGTCGAGGTCGCCCCAGGCCTGTCGCCGCCTCGGCCGGATCGGTGATCTGCTTCGCCTTCTCGATCTGAGCGTTCAGCTTCGGATCGTTCACCTCAGCCGTGTTCACGTTGCCGCTCGGCACGATGTTCGCGCCGTTGAACAGCGGATCGATGAAGCTCTCCGCAGCGAAGAAGTCGTGGCCCCAGCCCAGGTTCGGGCAGATCGCCGTGTTCGACTTCGGCACCAGGCAGTACTTCGAGTTCGCCGTGGCGTGCGGCAGCTGACGCAGCTTCAGCTTGATGCCGATCTTGGCGATCTGACTCTGGAACGCCTCCGCCGTCTCCTTCGCCGGCGACTCGTTGTCGCCGACGGTCAGCAGCGGCGGACCGTCATACATGCCGTTCTCGTAGCCCGCCTTCTGCATGTACTTCTTCGCGAGCGCGACGTCCGCCTTCGGGTTCGACGCGAAGTCGAAGCCGGGGCCCTCCTCGCCGCCCGCCTCCTCGAAGCCGGCGATGCCCGGCGGCAGGAAGTGGGTGGCGGTCGTGCCGAGCGTCGGACCGCCGCGGGTCTGCCGTAGCGCTTCCCTGTCGATCACGGCGCTGATCGCGCGACGCACGTTCACGTTGTCGAGCGGCTTCACCGTCGTGTTCAGCGAGATGTAGCGGTTGCCGCCGCTCGGCTCGACCGAGATCTGGTCCTTGCGCGACGACAGCGCCTGCTTCAGCACCGCCGTCGGCGGGGCCGCGTAGTCCCCGCTCAGGTAGCCCTGTCCGGAGAGCGTCTTCCTGGCCGCGACGGTCGCGTCGCTGCAGCACGTCTCGACGATCCTGTCGAAGTACGCCGGCTTGAAGTCGGTGCCCTTCTCCCAGCTCGGGTTCCGAACCAGGACCATCCTCTTGCTCGGCTCATACCCTGTGACGTTGCCCTTCCCGTCGTTCTCGATCATGTACGGGCCGGTGAACACCGAGTGCTGGCCGTATGTCGACTGCTTGCCCTCGTCGTACTTCTGCGCGTAGTCCTTCGGGACCGGAACGGTGCAGGGCATGCCAAGCGCGCTGCCGTCGGCGAGGATGCCGGACGGCTTTGTCGAGTTGATGACGAGCGTCAGGTCGTCGGGCGTCTCGATGCCCGAGATCTCGTCGGCCTTCTTGTCGGTGTACGCCTTCACGCCCTCGATGCCGCTGTAGTAGACGTTTGCGTAACCGTTGCCGACCTGCGGCAGGAAGCAGCGCTCGAGCGAGTACTTGACGTCAGCTGACTTGACCGTGCGGTTCTGGAGAGGAGCGCTGTACTTGATGTTCGGCTTGATCTTGACCGTCACCGTCTTGCCGCCGTTCGAGACCTCCGGCAGGTCCTCGGCCAGGTCGGGGGTCGGCTTGGTCTCGTCGGGCTTCCAGCCGTACAGCTGCCGCTGCACGGTGTTTCCGAGCTCCTGATAGTCGGTCTGGTAGTACCAGTAGCCGGGGTCGAGGCTGTCGACACCGCCGGCGGTGTCGAGGACGTTCAGCGTGCCGCCGGCCTGCGCCGACGACTCGTCGTCTCCTCCACCACATGAGACCGCTACCAGCCCAAGCCCGCCGAGGGCGAACACGAGCAAGACTTTGATGAACCTGGTTGTCATGCGCTCTCCGATCGTGTCAATTCGCTCAAATTTCCCCATTACGGTATTACCCCGAAAACGTCACTTTCCTGCCCGCGGGTTCAGTGCGTCATGCAGGCCGTCCCCGAGCAGGTTGAAGGCCAGCACGGTCAAAAGCAGCGCAGCGCCGGGGAAGAACATGAACCACCAGGCGGTGTCGAAGATCTCCGTCGCGTCGGCGAGCATGTCGCCCCAGCTCGCGTCGGGCGGCTGAACGCCGATCCCGAGGAACGACAGCGCGGCCTCGAACAGGATGTTCTGCGGGATGATCAGCGTGCTGTAGACGATGATCGGGGCGACGAGGTTGGGCAGGATCTCGCGGAACAGGATGCGCCGGTTCGAAGCCCCCAGCGAGCGCGCCGCAGCCACGAACTCCTTCTCGCGCAGGGACAGCACCTGGCCCCTGATGATGCGGTAGATGTAGGTCCAGTTCACGAACGCGATCACGAAGATCACGACCGACAGTCCGGGCTGGATCAGGCCGCCCGCGCAGCCATCGCCGAGTGAGCAGGCAGACGCCAGGCCGATTCCGAGCAGCAGGATCGGAAATGCGAGCAGCACGTCCACGAGGCGGGAGAGCCCCGTGTCCGTCCAGCCGCGGTAGTAACCGGCGATCATGCCCGTTATGACCCCGATGAAGACGGAGATCGCCGTCGCGATGATCGCCACCTGCAGCGACACCCGAGCGCCGTAGAGCACGCGTGCGAACACGTCGCGGCCGAGCGTGTCCACGCCGAAGATGTGGTCCGCCGTCGGACCCGTGGGCGTCCCGAACGAATCGAGCGCCTGAGGGTTCTGATCGCTCGGGCCGGTGGTGCCGACCAGCTTGACGATCAGCGGTGCGAAGACAGCCGCGAACACCAGAAGCAGGACGAACACCCCCGCCGCGAGCGCCACCTTGTCCTTCTTCAGCCGCCGCCAGAACAGCTCGAACGGCGAGCGGGCCGCGATCGCGGTGGCCTCGGGCTCGGTGGCCGGACCACGCGAGAGGTCTACGGCGCCCGTGCTCAAGGCGGAGAGAAGGGCTTATGGGGCATGTCTAACTTCTGATGGTTCGAGGAGGAACGAACCAGTCCTCTCCCTGTATGGCAGTTAGAGCGACTCGAGGAAGCTCCTCAACTCCTTGCCTACCCGCTCGGAGGCGTCTTCCATCACGAAGTGACCGGCGTCGTCCAGGACCACCAGCCGCGATCCGGGAATCTGCTTGTGGAACCGGTGCGCCCCGCCCACGGGAGCGAACTCGTCCTTTGCGCCCCACACGATCAGGGTCGGCAGGCCAAGGGCGCCGAGCCGGCCGTTGTATGGCTCCAGCTTCGAGAAGTCCCCGGAGCGGTACAGGTCGAGTTGACTCCGCTTGCGCTCGTCGTCCCCGTACGCCTTCCAGAACTCGTCGATCGCGTCGTCGGGCACCGCCGGGCTGATCTGCCGCAGTGCCATCCCGAACAGATCGCGGTTGATGTTGTCCAGCACCTGCTCTCCCTCGCCCTCGGTCCGCAGTGTCTTGGCCATTCCGTGCCAGCGGCCGTCGGGGAAGAACCCGGTGTCGGTGATGAACAGCGCGCTGACCGCGTCCGGGTTGTCGCAGGCCCAGCGCAGGCCGATCAGGCCGCCCCAGTCGTGGACCCCGAGCGCGACTCCGTCGAGCTCGAGCGCGCGGCGGAAGCGCTCGACGTGCTCGATCTGCCGCTCCCAGGTGCCCGGCAGGTCCGCCGGGGTGTCGCCGAAGCCAGGCAGGTCGGGTGCAATCGCGCGCCAGCCGGCCTGTGCGGCCTCGGTCATCACGTCGCGCCACAGGTACGACGAGGTCGGATAACCGTGCAGCAGCAGAATCGTGCGGCCGGACTCGTCCCATCCGTCGGGCAGCGCCTCGCGGTAGGCGATGCCGTCCGCGCGCTTGCTGAGGGAAGCCACCACCGGCCTAGAATCTATCCGTCGAGCACAGGCCCCGATAGCTCAGCAGGACAGAGCGACTCCCTCCTAAGGAGTAGGCCGCAGGTTCGAATCCTGCTCGGGGCGCTTCCATTTAGCAGGCATTTCGCTCCGGTCTAGTTCTATCCGAACCGGGATGAAGCCCTCGAGAGCCGACGGGTGCTGTGCAGGACGCAAGACGGCTCACAGCGCGACTCGGCTAAGCCTGGCGGGATACTGCGCGGGCGATGTCGCAGGAGAACGTGGAGATTGTGCGAGCCTTTATCGACGCCTTCAACCGGGGGGCACCGGAGCTGCGGGGTTCCAGTAGGTCTGGCCGACCACGACCGATCGACTTGTCCATCAGGAGCGATGCCGCATGCGTACGTCGCCGCGTGGCAGATCTGCTGACGTACAGGTCCGGTAGGTGCGTGCGTTTCATCGGCTACCCGGAGCGAGCCCAAGCCCTCGAAGCCGTGGGGCTGTCGGAGCAAGACGCTCACGCCGACTCCTTAGCCTGCGGGATACTGCGCGGGCGATGTCGCAGGAGAACGTGGAGATCGCGCGGCGCTCCTTGGCCTTGCTTAGCCAGGGAGACGAAGCAGCTTGGGACGAAATGCCACCCGAGTTTGTTTTCGACTTCTCGCGGCGGCTCATGACCCGGTGGTTCTGCGTGGACGCGACGAGATGCGGGCCTGGATGGAGCGCGAGCGGCAGATGTCGGAACGGACCACGTCGGCTTCGAGCCGAAAGAGTCTGATCGACGCAGGCGACAAGGTGCTCGCGCTCGTTCGGGCTAAGCGCTCGGGGGAAGGCGAGCGGCGTCCCGTCGAAGCCCACGTCTGGGCCGTGTGCAGGACCAGCGATGGCAAGCTCGTCGAGTGTGACGTACTTCGGTGAGACCGCGGCGAGCTGCCTTCGAAGCCGCTGGGGCTGTCGGAGCAAGACGCTCACGCCGACTCCTGACGCCTGCGGGATACTGCGCGGGCGATGTCGCAGGAGAACGTGGAGATCGTGCGGCGAGGGATGGAGCCTTTCAACCGGCACTTCGAGACTCCGGAAGTCGATCTCAGTTGCTTTCGCTCCCGACGTCACGCTGGACATCCGGGCCGCGACTCTTCGACGGCACTGTCTATCACGGCCACGATGGGCTGCACGAGTGGTTGTCGCTGCATCGCGGGATCGTGGAAGCACCGACAGACCGAACCGAAGGAGTTCATCCCTGTCGGTAAGGATCAGGTCATCGTCCCGATTCGGATCGTCAGCATCGGCAGGGAGCGATGTCGAGACGGATCGCCCACGCGGTACTGGTCATCGACGGTGCGCGAGGGCAAGATCGCTCACATAACGGGCGTACCAGAGCAAGGCCGAAGCCCTCGAAGCCGCTGGGGCGGTCGGAGTAGGCGATGTCAGCTTCGAGCGCACGATGAGCGCGAAGATCGACGCACCGAATTCGCGGTCTCCGATGCGCAGCCCTCCCCATGGGAGCAAAACAGACACATCGAATACGCCAACTGCCGGTACAAGAGGACACGGCCTCCCGGGTACGATGTGCGCTGAGTGCAGCGGAATGCGTGGCCTCTCGTGTCCTCTCTTATCCTGCTGTTCGCCCCCTAGCACCGCCTCCTAAGGAGTAGGCCGCAGGTTCGAATCCTGCTCGGGGCGTTCCCATTTAGCAGGCACACCTAGAAGCCTTCAGGCACACCGCAAGGCGCTCAAGGGGATGCTCTCCATCGACACGCCACGTTCACGCAGTCGGCTATGCCGTTCCCGGAGGCACGGTTGCCGCCGCCGTCCGTAACACCCGGTACGGCCCAGATTCCGTAGTCAAAATTGTTGTTGGCGGTGTTTCGCTCGATCACAGTAGAAGCGCTGTCCACGCGGATGCCGGTCCCGCTCTCCGAGTAGCTGCTGTAGTTGTCGTTGGCCTGATTTCGGCGCACCACGACTTCGCTGGCCAGCTCGTCCACGCGGATTCCGTTTACGTTGTGGACCGCGATGTTGTGGTCGATCAGCGCGCCGCTGCCGCGACCGATCTCTATGCCGTCACTAGCGAACGCGGAGACGACATTGCGCTGGATTTCAATGTCCTCGAAGTTCGAGACCGTTATGGCGTCGTGGAATCCATAGCCACGGTCCAACGTGACGTTGTTGCGCGCAAGCTCGAACCCTTGTCCTGAGGCACCGATGCCGTAGCCCTCTCCGGCCCGCACCTCGTTGCCAACCACGCGGTTGAAATCGCCTCTGATCCCCATGCCGCTGAAGCTCGCGAAGACATGGTTGTCCCGGACTACGTTGCGATCACCGAACACGTAGAAGCCGCCCAGACCTTCGGCGTCGAGATCGCTGATGACGCTGTCCGAAAGCTCAACCGAAAGCGGGGTTGCCTCCCATGAGACGCCGGCTAGCGTTCCACGCCGAAGCGTTACGTTGCGATGCGGACGATCCGTGGTGATTGCGGTCTGTTCCGCGTCGTAAGTTGAGGCGAGTACCGAGAACCCGCGTAGGTCCACCGTGAGGTTGTCTGCACCGATGACGAGCGCAGACCCCTCGAAGTCGGCAGGACAAACAACGTCACTGTCCAGCTTGACGCTCTCGGTGATCACGTCACCGCACTGGATGTGCGTTGCGCTCGCCGTGGGAGCAAGCGCGAGCAGCCCTAGGAGGGCAGCAACCGAACCAAGGAGTCGGACGGCCAAGACAGACCCTTTCGTGGGATGGACTGCTGCGAGGAGAGGAGTGTAGGACCGTGCCGGAGATCCCGCAAGGATGAAGCGATATGCGCGTGGAACGCCTCGACCAGCACATTGACGTCTCTCAGCCGCTTCGAACTAATTGCCGCTGACGCACTTCCCGTGAGCGTTCGCGCCGCCGCCGTATTTCTGCCTGAAGGCTTCGTCTCCGACGAACTCGCGCTCGGCCTTGCAGAACTTCGCCGCGTTTCTGTAGTCGCTGCGCCGCGGGCCAGAGATCGGTTGCCAGTTGTAGTGGCTGCCGACGTGCGGCCCGCCAAGCGGCCGCAGGTTGCCACCGCCGTCGGCGTCGATCAGGTACACCACACTGGGCGAGTTGCCGGACACGTCGTCGCGGCGGAAGACGACCGTGGTCCCATCCGGGGACCAAGCGGTGTTCCCGCCTCCGTCCGCATACGCGGTGCAGCAGGGAGTGAGGTACGTGATGCCACCAGGTCCGCGCGTCTGAAGGCCCCCAAGCCCTCCCGCATAGGCTCCCAGCAGGATGCTGCCGCTGTCCGGAGACCAGTCGTCGTGCGTCAGCTCGCCGGCGTTGTAGGTGACCGACGTCAGACCGGTGGCGATCGTGACGATGAAGCTTGCGGGGTCTGGGTGGTCAAAGCATTCGTATTCGCCGTTGCTCAACAGCCGCGTCCCATCTGGAGACCATGCCACAGGGGCTCGGCCGTGAAACGCCAGACACTCGGCCGTAGTCGACGAGGGCACCATCCGCTTGTCCGTGCCGTCGGCCGCGATTGTCCAGAGGTTGAGGCCATCGGAGAATGCGATCCTGGTGCCATCCGGTGACCATGCCGCATCCCCTCCGGAGAACGTCGCCGGGAACGCCGATCCCGGGACCACGACGCGCGTGTCCGTCCCGTCCGCGTCCATCACGTCGATCTCCCAGATGCACCGGGAGCACGTTCCCGGATTCGGATCGGCGCGCGTCGTCACGAACGCGATCTGCGTGCCGTCCGGAGACCAGTTCGGCTGGTCCTCCCGCGCCGGACCGGTCGTGATCTGCTGGGCATTGGTGCCATCCGGATCGACCGTCCAGATGTCGCCGCCGTGGGAGTAGGCGATCTTCCCGTTCTGGCCAGGGAAGGCGGCGTTCGCGGGCGTGGCCCACAGCGTCGCGCAGAGTGCGGCGCATGCCATGATGGCGCCCCAACGTCTCCCCATGGGCTCAATCTACTCCGTGAGTGCCCCAAAAGAAAGGGGCGGGCCGCCGCCTCGGGGGCGCTTCAACGGGCCACCATGCTGATCACCAAGCACTTCGTCTTCGTTCACCTCCAGAAGACCGGTGGCAACTTCATCAAGGCGGTCTGCGAGCAACGCCTGCCGCCGGACTGGCTCGTCCCGAACGACCTCGACGACCACACGTCGTTCCACAGGATCCCCGCCGAGCACTCGCACCTCCCGGTGTTCTCGCTGATCCGCAACCCGTGGGACTGGTACGTGTCCTGGTACCACTTCGCGATCCAGAGCCCGCAGGGCGAGCGCGACGAGGAACCCGACTCGCTGTGGGTGCGCCTGTTCGACCGCGGCGGGCGAAGCTTTGAAGAAGCGGTCACGGCAGCTTGCGAGGGGAACTCCGCCACGCCCGACCCCCCGCCACAGTGGATGCGCGCCATGCGAGAGCGCGACTGGGACCTCTACACGCTCTGGTACTGGCAGCTGGCCGGTCGCGGAGTCGACGCGGGAAGGGTGGAGGTGGGGCGCGTCGAGACGCTTCGCGAGGACTTCATCGCGTTCCTGGAGCGCCACGACGTGCCGGTCGGCGCTGCGTTCCTGGACGCGGTGCGCGCCATGCCGGCGACGAACACCAGCGACCGCGGCCAGTATCGCCAGTACTACGACGACCGGTTGCGAGACCTCGTCGCGCACAAGGCGCGGTTGATCGTGGACCGGTACGACTACGAGTTCTAGGTGCCGCCGGGGCGGTCCGGGCGGTCCGGGTACACGTCGTCGATCGTCAGCAGCGCCACATAGGGAAGGCCGTCACCGAGAGCGGCCTCGATCGCCTCGCGACCGCCCGCGAGCCGGTCCAGCACGGCCAGGGCGCCCGCGATCTCGACGCCCTCCTCCCGGACGCGCTCGATCGCGGCCACCAACGACCCGCCGGAGGTGACGACGTCCTCCACCACCAGTGCGCGGTCGCCGGGCTCGATCGGGGGTCCCTCGATCCAGCGCTGGAGACCGTGCTCCTTGCGTTCCTTGCGGACGATGAACGCGTTCAGGTCGCCGGCCGCCGCCAGCACCGAGCAGGCGACCGGGTCGGCGCCCAGGGTCGGTCCCCCGACCGCGACAGCGCCCAGGCGGCGCGCCTCGTCCGCGACCAGCTCGCCCGTGGCGCGAAATGCCGCGGGGCGCAGCAGAGCCCGGCGTGCGTCGACGTAGTACTGGGCGGTCCGACCGCTGGCGAGGGTCACCTCGCCGATCACGAGCCCGTCTTTGCGCAGCCCCTCGAGGAGCCTCTCGCGGGCGCTCATGGCTGGGGCTCCGGCGATTGCACGGCGGCTATCCTAGCCCGGTCCCATGGCGTCACTCCTCAACACTCTCGACCCCTTCAACCTGAAGCAGCAGGTCGCGCGACTCGATGACATGCGGTCGCTCGGTGAGCGCTTCACCTCCAACATCGACGCCGCGCGCACGGCCCGCCGTGCCCTGCTGCCACTGCCGCTGGTCGACCGCGCCGACCGCGCCCAGACGAACATCTTCCCGCCGTTCAAGGCGCGGCCCATCCCGTCGCTGCGGAACAAGAAGGTTGGACTGCTGCTGTCTGGCGGCAGCGGTGCATGCGTCGCCGCCTGCGGCGTGGCGCGCGCGCTGGAGGAAGCAGGCATCGAGCCTCAGGCGATCTCGGTCTGCTCGGGCTCGGCGCTCTGGGGATCGATGATGGCCGCCGGGCTGACCGCACAGGAGATGGTGGACCAGTCGCTCAACTGGCAGCCGGAGGATTACCTGGACATCCAGTGGACCCGGATCCCCCGTTTCGCGCTGGCCGCGATGCGTGGCTTCACCGGGCTCGCCAAGGGTGAGGCGATCGAGAAGCTGTTCGATCGCCAGCTGTGGCACATGACGCTCGGCGAGACGCCGGTCCGGATCTATTCCGAGGTCTACAACATCGACCTCAACCGCCTCGAGGTGTTCGGCTCCAAGCTGACGCCGGACCTCACGATCGCCGAACTGGTGCGAACCGCGATCGCGTTGCCGATGCTGGTCGAGTCCGTACGCGTCGAGGGCCATCTGTACGCCGACGGCGGCGTGGTGGACGTGTTCCCTGCCGAGCCGCTGCTCGAGCACGAGAAGCTCGACCTCGTCGTGGGTGTCAACACGATCCTGCCGCGCGGGTTCGAGGGAGAGGACATCTCGGGCTGGCCGGATCGCACGATGGGATTCATGACCGCAAGCCGGCAGATCAGCTACGCGGGTCACCTGGAGCTCGCCCGCCGCAGTGCGCGCCGCCTTGGCCGCAAGCTGATCCTGATCGACCCGGTCGACTACACCGAGGTGCACGGCTGGCGCTTCTACGATCTGTTCATCGACCGGCGCAAGTGGCCTCGCCTGATCATGCAGGGCTACGAGCACGCCACCACCGTGCTCGACCGCTACCGCCGCTCGAGCGCCGCCCGCAAGCGCCGCAGCCGGCCGCAAGCCGTCGCCACCCAGTAGCCCCCTTTTTCCCTATTGGGACATCAGGTATGCGAACGCGAGCGAGTTGTTCAACGCATGCAACATGATCGGTGACCACAGCGACTGTGTCTTCTCGAACAGCAGCGCGAGGATCACGCCGAGGATCGCGAGCTGCACGAGCTTGAAGAACTCGAAGTGGATGGCGCCGAAGATCACAGCGCTGAGGAGCGCTCCGGGCAGCACGCCGAAGCTGTTGCGGAAGGCCTGGTAAAGGAAGCCGCGGAAGAAGATCTCCTCGGCCAGCGGCGCGACGACGATCAGCAGCATGCCGGTCGCGATCGCCACGAGCAGGTTCTGATCGGCATCCTCGAGTCCGCTCGGCAGCTGCTCGGAGGGCGGATCGACGAGCACCGTATAGATGCTGGTCAGGATCAGATAGGTCACCAGGGCAACGAAGATCCACCCGAACGCCGACGATTTGAACGGCCGCAGCCCGAAGGTGCGCGCGTTCGGTGAGCCGAGGTCCGCCGTCACGAAATAGGCCGCGCCGATCATCACGAGGTCCTGGACGATGGTGCCGACAATGATGAAACCGGCGCCGTCGAGGTCGGCGCCCGCGAGCGCGAAGGGGATCGCCGCGAGGCCCGAGGCGACGATCACGCCCACGATCCCGACGCCCAGCCCGATGAACCCCTTCGAGGCCGTCAGCCTCCGGCCCACCTCGTCCCCGCTGGGCTCGGCCGGTCGGGGATCGGTGCCCCAGGTCTCGAAGGTCTCCGTCAAATTTGCGTGGCGAGGGTCAGGGGGAGGACGGCGCCAGGAGGAGTTTGTCGAGCCCCTCGAGCGTGAAGATGCGCTCGACCCCTTCAGAATCGGCGGCGGTGCCCGCGCGGTCCACCAGGACCGCACGCACCCCGGCCGCCTGGGCGGCGGCCACATCCGTCTCGGGCGAGTCGCCCACCATGAGCGCCTTCCCGGCCGGACATCGTAGCCGCCGCAGTGCCGCTTCCACGATGGCCGGGTCGGGCTTCTTGGCACCCACCTCGGCGGACACGACGATCTCGTCCACGAGACCGCCCAACCCCACCTCGGCAAGCACCCCTCTCAGCGACACGTCCCAGTTCGAGACGACCGCGGACCGGATGCCCCGTAGCCGCAGCCGGCCCAGCGCCGGAGCGGCGTCCGGATACGGGCGAAACCGCAGCGATGCGAGCAGCACCTCGACGAGGTCGTCCTCGGGCAGCGCGGCGGCCTCGGGAAGCTGCTCGCGAAGGACGGCCGCGCAGCGCCTGCGAAGCGCGTCCAGCGCGGCGGGATCCGTCCCCTCGTGGTGGTGGGCCTTGTAGTAGGTCATCTCGGCCAGCATCGCCCGCTTCGCGTCCTCCTGCGGCACTTCGATGCCGCGGGATCGCAGCCCCTCGCGCAGCGGCGGCCACGGCGGCTCGAGCTCCACCAGCGTGCCGAGGGCATCGAACAGGACGGCCTCGTGAGAGAGGCCGTGTGAGTCAGGCAGGGACAGCCGGGCTCTCTGCCCGAGCGACCGAGCCGGCCCGCGGTGCGACGGCTTCGACGCGTACGGGGATCCCGTTCAGGTGCGCCATGCCCGCCAGGCGCTCGAGTCCCGCCGGGTCGGACGGAGCAAGCTGGTTCACGTTCACGCCGCCGGCCTCGTTCGCGAGTCGCCATCCACCGCGGTGTCCCCACCCGTGCGGCAGGGCGACGGTGCCCGGAGTCATCTCGTCGGTCACGAGCACGGGCACCTCGACCGAACCGGACTCGGAGGTGAGCCGGGCAACCTCGCCGTCCTCGAGCCCGGCGGCCCCGGCGTCGTCGGCATGTATCCGCAGCGCGTGGGTTCGCCCACCGCGCATCAGCAGGGGCGAGTTGTGCATCCAGGAGTTGTGCGAGCGCAGCTCGCGCAGGCCGATCAGGCTCAGCGGATAGTCGCCCGCCGGGCGGCCCGACTGCTCCAAGCGATCGATCTCACCGAGCGCGGCCGCGTCGGCGACGTTCACACGACGATCGGAATGACGTATGCGGCTCCCCAGGACTCCGGTTGCGATCTGGTCGTCCAGGACCACGCCGTGTGGCGAGCGCGCCACCTTCCGTAGCGACAGACCGGAGCGCTTCAGGCCGAACCAGTCGCCGGCCGGTCCGATCCGCAGCAGGCCATCGATCAGGCGCCATGGCGACAGGCGCAGCCCGAGGCGGGCGAGTGTCCGCAGCGGCTTCAACGAGTAGGGCGCGATCCCGATCCGCCGGGAGAGGTCCTCGATGATGCGCCATTCCTGACGCGCGCCGCCACGCGGCGTCACGACCGCCGGCGTCACCTGCATGAACGGAGTGCTGAAGAAACCCATCAGCGCGACCGGGACGTCCTCCCGCTCGAGGAACGTGGTGGTGGGAAGGATGTAGTCGGCGTGCCGGCTGGTGTCGGTCACATAGAAGTCGAGGGACACCAGCAGATCGAGCTCTTTGAATGCCGCCTCGAGCGCGTCGCCGTCGGGCACGGACAGCACCGGGTTGCCCGCGGAGACGAAGAACGCGCGGATCTGGCGTGCGCCCGGGGTCGTGATCTCCTTCGGGATCAGCGTCGCCGGCAGGTTGCCGATCACGTCGGGGTAGTCCCCGAACCGCGAGCGCACCTTGCCATATGTGGCGAGCCCCGCCTTCTCGGCGACCTCGTCCAGCGCAATCGGCGGCCGGCCGAAGACCGCACCGCCGGGGCGGTCCAGGTTCCCGGTGACGGCGTTCAGCGCATCGAGGAGGTAGGCAACGAGTGTCCCGAAGCGGCCCAGACAGGAGCCGGTGCGCCCGTAGGCGGCCGCCCCCGGCGTGGCGGCGAACGCCCGCGCCAGCTCGCGCACCGTCTGCGGCGGGTACGCCGGTGATCCCCTCCGTGCGCTCCGGGTCGAAGTCGCGCACGCGATCGGCCAGTGTCTCGGCGCCCCGCCCGCCGTGCTCCAGCCAGCCGCGGTCCTCGAGCCCCTCGGCAAACACGACCTGCAGCATCGAGAGCAGGAGCCACGCATCCGTGTCGGGACGGATCGCTACATGCTCGTACTGGCGCGCCGTCTCCGTGCGGCGTGGGTCCACCACCACCACGCGCCCGCCGCGATCGACGACATCGTTCAGCTGCTCCCGGACGCGCGGCGCGGACAGCACCGACCCATGTGAGACGAGCGGGTTTGCGCCGACCATGAACAGGAAGCGCGTCCGGTTCAGGTCCGGAATCGGCACGAGCAACGGCGAGCCGTACAGCAACGCCGACGCGGCGAACCGGTTGTTCACGTCCTGCGAGCCGGCCGAGTAGTAGTGCGGGCTGCCGATCCCGTCGAGGAAGCCCTTCGCCCACAGCGTGTGGCTGTAGCTGAACGCGCCCGGGTTGCCCATGTACCAGCCCACCGACTCCGGGCCGCGCTCCCCGAGGATGCGGCGCAGGCGCGCCGCGATGTCGCTCATGGCCTCCTCCCAGGTGACGCGCTCGAACTCGCCCGGGCCGCCGCTGCGCCGGAGGGGGTACACGACGCGGTCCGGGTCGTTCTGCACTCCCTCCATCGCGATCCCCTTCGGGCACGCGTAGCCCTGCGAGAGCGGGTGGTCGCGGTCGGGGCGGAGCTGGGTCAGGCGGCCGTCGTCGACCGTGGCGACCAAGCCGCACAGCGGCTCACAGATGCGGCAAAAAGTGACGCGTTCCTCGACCGCCATTCGAGCCTGAGTCTACCGGCCGCGAAGACCCGGCGGGCAGCTCGAAATGCAGGGATATACTCGTACGCGGCGCCCCTGGCAGGGACCTCGACGCCTGATCCGAAGCGGGGTCATGCGCATGAAGCAACCTCTCCAATGACCTACCGCGAGCGAAAGCGCTACCGGCGCACGCGAAAGCCGAGCAAGATCTTCCTGGCGCTGTTCGTGGTCCTGCTGGCGGGGGTGGTCGCGGTGCTGTCGCTGGCCGGATACGTGCTGTCGGTTGCCTCGTCGGCGCCACCGCTGGACTCGCTCAAACCGGTCGACCAGGGCACGAGCTCGGCGGTGTACGCCGCCGACGGGACCCGACTCGGGTTCATCCAGTCCGACGAGATCAGGACGCCCATCCCGCTGCAGCGAATCCCGGAGTCGATGCAGGCCGCAACGGTCGCCATCGAGGACGAGCGCTTCTACAGGCACGGAGGCGTGGACTACGAGGGCATCGCACGCGCCGCCTTCAAGAACCTGGAGGCCGGGAAGGCGGTCGAGGGAGGCTCGACGATCACGCAGCAGTTGGTGCGCAACCTGTACGTCGGCCGCGAGCGGACGCTGGAGCGCAAGATCCGCGAAGCCCGCCTGGCCGAGGAGCTGGAGGACCGCCACTCCAAGCGATGGATCCTGCAGAGCTACCTGAACTCGGTTCCCTACGGAACGGTGGATGGCCAGACCGCTGTCGGCGTCCAGGCCGCCGCGCAGACGTTCTTCGCCAAGGCCGCCAAGAACCTCACGCTCGAGGACTCCGCACTGCTGGCGGGCCTGCCGCAATCGCCGAGCAGGCTGAACCCGTTCCAGAATCCGCGTGAGGCACTGGACCGGCGGAACAAGGTGCTCGCCAAGATGGCCGATCTCGGGTACATCTCCGACTCCCGCGCACAGGAAGCGCGGCGCGCGCCACTCGGCGTGCGGCGCGGGGACCTCTACATCAAGATCCGTGAGCCGTTCTTCTTCGACTATGTGAAGCAGCAGCTGATCGACCGCTTCGGTGTGAACACCGTTCGCAAGGGCGGGTTGAAGGTCTATACGACGATCGATCCGAAGCTGCAGAAGGCGGGCCGCGAGGCAATCGATTCCACGCTCCCCTATCCGGGCGACCCGAGCTCGGCGGTGGTCGCCATCGACCCGCGCACGGGCTATATCCGCGCGATGGCGTCGAGCTCCAAGTACAAGCACGCGCAGTACAACCTCGCCGCGCAGGGTCACCGCCAGCCCGGCTCGGCGTTCAAGACCTTCGTTCTGACGACCGCGATCAAGCGCGGCGTGAATCCCTACTCGACCAGCTACGTCTCGCGACCGCTCGACCTGAAGACGGACGACTACGGCCCCTGGAAGGTCCAGACCTACGACCAGAGCTACGGGGGGTCGATGGACCTGGTGCGGGCCACGCTCAAGTCGGACAACACCGTGTACGCGCAGCTCGACCTCGACCTCGGCCCGAAGAGCGTCGCGGAGACCGCTAAGTCCATGGGCATCACGACGAAGCTCGACGGCTATCCGGCCGAAGGGCTGGGCGGACTGACCCGAGGTGTGTCTCCCCTCGAGATGGCCAACGCGTACGCGACCCTGGCCTCGGGCGGGATGCGCAACAAGCCGATCGCGATCCTGCGCGTCAGGTTCCCCGACGGTGAAGAGGAGGACCTGGGGAAGCCCAAGCGCGAGCGTGTGCTCTCCGACGCCCAGGCATACGAGGTCACGAAGATCCTCAAGCAGAACGTGACCTCCGGCACCGGCACGCGCTCCCAGATCGGCTGCCCGTCGGCCGGTAAGACCGGCACGACCGACAACTTCAACGACGCCTGGTTCGACGGTTACACGCCGCACCTGGCCACCGCCGTCTGGGTCGGCTATCCGGACGCGCTGCGGGAGATGCGCAGCGTGCACGGCATCTCGGTCGCGGGAGGCACGTTCCCGGCGGAGATCTGGAAGAAGTTCATGGACGTCGCCAAGGCGGACAAGTGCGCCGACTTCCCCCAGCCGAAGACACAGATCTCCTGGTCGCCCTTCTTCGGCAGGTATTCGAAGGGCGGGACGGGATACGGATACGGCGGCGGAGACGGCTCGGGCGACACCACCGGCGGCGGCTACGAGGGCTACGATCCGCGCCTCTACGACGAGCCGAGCGGGGAGGCCCCCTCGAATGACCAGCAGCCGGGATCGGCACCCGGGAACGACGGGCCCGGAAACGGGAACGGCGGAGGAGGCGGAGGCGCCGGCCTGGGAGGCGGAGGCGGCCCGGAGTAGGGGCGCCAGGGCGGCGCCGGCGGCGCTCGCGTTGCTGCTCCTCTTATACGCCGCGCTGGCGGCGCTGTGGGCCGAGCCGGGCTCGGACGTGGTGCTGGCCACCAGCGGCGGGTCGCCGGGGTGGCTGCTCGGCCCGCTCCAGCCGCTGGGCGCCGGCTTCGCCGACGGGAGCCTGTCCGGTCCCCTTTTCTACGCCGGGCTGTGGGCCGCGCTGATCCTTTACTGCGGTGTGCTCCTCGGCGCCCGGCGCCTCGGCGCAGGGTCGGTCGTCGCCGCGATCGCCGGCGCGCACATCCTGTTCGCCCTGGCGCCGCCGCTGCTGTCACAGGACGCGTTCAGCTACATCGCGTATGCGCGGCTGGACGTGGTTCACGACTTGAACCCCTACACGCACAGCCCGTCCGACATTCCGGCCGACCCGGTGTTCCCCTACGCCGGGTCGAAGGACTTCACCAGCGTGTACGGCCCGCTGTTCACCGTGGCCACGTTCCCGCTTGCCAAGACCAGCGTCCCGTTCGCGTTCTGGGCCCTGAAGGCGACAGCCGCGCTGGCAAGCCTGGGCGTGGTCGCGCTCGTCTGGCAATGTGCCAGTCGCCTGGGCCGCGACCCGCGCCTGCCGGCCGTGGCCGTGGGTCTGAACCCTCTGGTGCTCGTGCACGTCGTCGGCGGCGCTCACAACGACGCGCTCACGGTGTTGCTCTGGATGGGCGGCGTCGCCGCCCTGCTCGCGGCGCGCCCTGCTCGCGAGGCGCTCGGGGGCGCATTGACGGCCGCGTCGGGCGCGGTGAAGGCGTCGGCGGGGCTGGTCGCCCCGTTCATGTTCATCGGGGCGCGCCGCCGCTGGGCACTCGTCGCCGGCGCGGCGGCAGCCGCCCTCGGCGTGGCGATCCTGGCTGTGATCGCATTCGGGGACGGTGCGCTCGAGTCGCTCGGTGTCCTCAGTGACAACCAGGACCGCACCAGCCACTGGAGCCTTCCGCAGCGGGCCGCCGACGGCCTCGCCGCGCTCACGGGCGGCTCGGCGCAGTCGATCGTCGACTACACGCGCGTGGCATTTGCCGGCCTGTTCTTGCTCGCGCTGGCAGCACTCCTGCGTGCGGCGTGGAGGCGCCGGGCCGACGTCGCCGGATGGGTCGCGCCCGCCGGATGGGCCACCCTCGCGCTACTTGTCGCCTCGGCTTGGCTGGTGCCTTGGTACGCGATCTGGCTGATGCCGCTCGCGGCGTTGGGCGCGGACCGGAGGCTCCTCGTCGCGAGCATCGCGTTCTGCGCTTACATGATGGTGATCGCCATGCCGCTCGAGCCCTTCTCCCCCTATTGAGTGACCCGAGTGATCCCTTGAGTGAGTTCGACCTACTCGCCAAGTTGCGGGCCCGGCTGGGAACTGTCGGCGACCGAGTGGTGATCGGCTCCGGCGACGACGCCGCGGTGGTGCGCGTGGGCGGCGCGGTGTCGGTCACTTCCGTGGACGCGTTCGTGGAGGGCGTGCACTTCCGCCTCGCGACCACCTCGATGCGCGACCTGGGCCACAAGTGCCTCGCGGCCGCGCTGTCCGACATCGCCGCAATGGCTGCCAGTCCGGGCGAGGCCTACATCACGGTGGGCCTGCCAGAGCACCTGGGCGAGCGGGAGATGCTCGAACTGGCCGACGGTGCGCAGGCGCTCGCGCAGGAGCACGACGTCACGATCTGCGGTGGCGACCTGACCCGCGCCGACGAGCTCTTCCTGGCGGTGACCGTCGTGGGCTACGCGGAGGACGCGGACTCGATCGTCACACGCCGCGGCGCCGCTCCTGGTGACCTGGTCGGCGTCACCGGGACGCTGGGCGGGTCAGGCGCCGGCCTGCTTCTGCTGGAGCGAAAGCCGGCCGCGATCGACCTGGAGACGGGAGCGCGACTCCTGAACCGCCATCTGCGCCCTCGTCCGCTCCTGGGTGCCGGGCGTGCGCTGGCGGCGGCCGGGGTGACCTCCATGCTGGACGTGAGCGACGGTATCGCCTCGGACCTGGAGCGCCTGTGCGAGCAGAGCCGGGTCCGCATCGAGGCGAAGCTCGAGGCGCTGCCGATGGACGAAGGCGTTGCCGAAGTGGCCGCGGCGGCGGGCGTCGATCCGCTCGAGCTCGCCGCGGGTGCGGGCGAGGACTACGAGCTGCTGTTCACCGCTCCCGCCGGCGTGCGCTCGGCGGTCGAGCGGGCGGGCGAGGAAAGCGGGTCGCCGGTGACCTGGATCGGCCGGGTATCCGCCGGCTCAGCGGACGATCAGGAGGCGGTTACGCTGCTTGACGAAACGGGCCGAGCCTGCCGACTGGCCGGCTGGGACCATCTGCGAAGGGGTCGGGAGAAAAAGGGTCCCCCTCCTGGGCCAGCTTCACGATGATCGCTGTCGCGACGCGCTCAGGGTCGACCGCATAGGAGTTGTGGGCGACCTGCCGCTTCAGCTTCCGGTGCTGTCGTCTTGTCCTGCCTTTGGTTGTGCCTTTGGTTGTGCCGGGTGTCTCGCATCCATGCGCCCATGTGCTCCCTATCGACCCCGTTTCCCCGGGACGGCATACGTTTTGCGTCCAGCGCGTCGCGCATGCCTCACCGGCGCAGCGCCGACTCCGTTCCGCCCAGCGATCCGGGGCCCGCGTACGTCACCGGACCACGGACTGTCACGCCTGACGGCGTCTCGGGGCGACCCGCGCTGATCGCCACCAGCACAGCGGACGTGAGCGTTCCCGCCAGCAATGACCCAAGTATCGCGCTCGTGAGCGAGCCGCTGAACGCGCTCACCAGCATCAGCGCATAGGTGTCCAGCGAGAGACCCAGGTCCAGCCGGGCGCCGTAGTAGAGCAGTGCCAGGGCGGGAAGCGCCAGAGCGGCCGCCACGATCGCCGGCGTGAGCAGCGAGCGCCGTGGTCGCTGGGGCAACGCGACCACCAGCGACAGATGCGCCGCCGGAACCAGAAGCAGCCCCGCGTAGGGGTTCAGGGCGCACAGCACCATCACCTCGACGGCCAGCATCAGGGCGATCGCGGCCGCGCCGGAGACCGGGTCGCGGCGCTGCGACACGCCGATGAACAGGCGGCGGACGGTGAGCCAGGCGAGCGCCAGCAACAGGGCGAGCGCCACGAGCGGGGGCACCGCTTCACCGAACGAGGGAGCGGTGGCCGGCGCCACGGCCTCCTCGATCGACCCCGGCAGCCAGTTGACCCACTCGAAGGCGACCGCTGCCACGGACACGATCCCGAACGCCGTCGCGGCGCCGAGCGCCCAACCGAACCAGTCACCCATGGGCGCGTGCCTGCGACGCGCCCGCGCGACCGCGTCGAAGGCCGCCACGAGCGCCGGCAGGGTGAGCGCCGCGGCCAGCAGAGCAAGGGACCACGACGGAAGCACGTTCCGCCCGATGACCAGATCGCGGTTCGGCTCGGCCGCCCGGAAGCGCGGAGAGTCGAACGCGAGCACGGCCGCAAATCCGGCCCGCCCGAAGCGCGTGAGACGGTCCGGCGACACTCCACTGACCGGGTCGTCGCCCGCGGGCCGCGGAAGCTCGCCCCGGGAGGTGAGCGTCACAGCGTCCAGGCCGGAGCGCACAAGCGGTCCCTGTTCGCGAAGCGTGAGCGGCCACGCCAGGCGCATCCACTGACCGAGCCATGACTCCGAGCCGGCCGCCGATCCGGTCTCGCGACGCAGCGCCGCCTCGACGGTGCGCGCGGTGACCTGCGACGCCCGGCGCGAGTCGGTCGACCAAGGCACCACGAACGGGTGGCGCGGGCCCGCCGCGCCGATGTCGTCCAGCACGAGGGCGACGTCGACTTTGGCCGACCCGCGGTAGTGGTCGGCGAAGCGCCGGGCGCCGGCATCGTCCACCGTCGCGCCGTCGGTGGACACCAACACGATCGTCTTGGTGCGATCGAGTGCGTCGAGCGCCTGCGTGAGCTCGAGGAGCACGGCTGTTCCGGAGGCCGAGGCCGCCCCCGGCCGGCCGGCGGAGTCGCGGTGGGCCATGATCACGATCTCACGGTCGGAGCGCCCGCGCAGCCTCCCGATGACGTTCGACAGCTCCTGCTCGTCGCCGTCCACGTCCGTGAAGAACCGCTGCCGCGAGGTCTCGAGGCCAAGGGTCCGAAAGCGCGTCTCGACGACGTCCGCGAGTCCCATGTCTCCTGGGCTCCCCGCCCGCCGGTCCGGGAACCGTTGCGTGAACGCGCGGGTGTCCGTGAGGACGTCCGCGCCGCTGAATGCGTCCGGCGCCAGATCGGACGCGTGCGGCGCCGGGCGAGAGCCGAGCGAGAACATGGCGACGATCAGCGCCAGCAGGGCGGGCACGAACGACGCCCTGTAAATGCGCGGATCGACCACCGGTGTGGCTCTGTATAGCACCGCGACAGGCCAGCGCTACCACCACGCGGCCTGGCGGGACCGGCCCAGATGCCGCCTACAATCGCTCTAGAGTCAAATGGCGCTTGCAGGATCCAACGACCAGGACGGGGCCCGGCGGGAGGCCCGCACGGATATTGCTGGTCGACGACGAACAGCCCGTGCAGAAGCTGCTCAGCTTCCCGCTCGAGAAGGAGGGCTACGAGGTCGTGGCCGCGCTCGACGGGCAGGAGGCGTTGAAGCGCTTCGAAAACGAGCGGTTCGACCTCGTGGTGCTCGACATCATGCTGCCGAAGATGGACGGTCTCGAGGTGTGCCGCCGCATGCGTGCGAAGAGCTCGGTGCCGATCATCATGCTGACCGCAAAAGCCGAAGAGATAGACAAGGTGCTCGGACTCGAGATCGGCGCAGACGACTACATCACCAAGCCGTTCTCGATGCGCGAGTTCCGGAGCCGTGTGCGGGCCGCGCTGCGCCGGGCCGAGATGGGACAGCTCGACGCGGGCGACGAGCCACTCGATCGCGGCGACCTCCACATCGACATGGCGAAGCGCTCCACCGAGCTGAATGGCGAGCCGGTGCAGCTCACGTACGTCGAGTTCGAGATCCTCTCGGTGCTGGCTCGCCATCCCGGCCGCGTCTATACACGCGACATGTTGTTGGACCGGATCTGGGGGGACTCCGCGTTTCGTGACCAGCGAACCATCGACGTGCACATCCGTCACCTGCGCGAGAAGCTCGAACAGGATCCGCGGATCCCCGAGTATCTGCTGACGGTCCGCGGGGTTGGGTACCGGTTCAGAGACGAATGATTCAGGCAGTGATAGAGCAGTGATAGAGGCGAGCGCCGTAGGCGCGAAGCACATGACTTTAGGGCGCGGCGAAGCCGCCTGATATGTCCATTTGGGAGCGCATCTGGCACACCTCGATCAAGAACAGGCTCACGTTCCTGTTCTTCACGATCACTGCAGGCGCCATCATGGTCCTCTACTTCTACGTGGTCCCGCAGCTGGAGTCGAAGCTCACGTCACAGAAGATCGACGCGCTCCAGCGTGACTCCGCCACGTACTCGCGACCGTTCGAGGATGCGATCGGCCGTGAGGTCACGGCCGCCCAGCTGGACGCGCTGACGAGCCTGCTCAGCGAACAGACCGGCGCGCGGGTGACGCTGCTCGACATACCGGTGGACGAGCTCGACCCCGGTAACCAGGGGTCCTCGCAGCCCTACACCGTGTCCGACTCGAGCCGCGCCGACGCCAAGCTGCAACCCTCGACGGACCTGATCCTGAAGGCATTCCGCACGGGAAAGGCCGAGACGTCGACACATGGCGAGGGCGGGGACGGACTCGCACAGGCGGCGCGACCGATCTTCTACGCCGGCCAGCCGTCGTGGGTGGTGGTGTTCTCGGAGCCACTCGACGAGGTGCACGACACGGTCGGGCTGATCCAGCGCCAGGTGCTGATCGCAGGGCTGATCGCGCTCGTGCTCGCCGTCGTGACGGGCTACTACGCCGCGAGCGTGCTGGCGCGGCGGGTGAAGCGCCTGGAGCGGGCGGTGGGCGAGGTGGCGGCCGGCAACTTCTCCGATCCGATCCCGGTCGACAGTGCCGACGAGCTGGGGCAGCTGGCCCAGAAGTTCAACGAGATGCAGCGCCGGCTCGCGCGGCTGGACTCTGCGCGCAAGGAGTTCATCGCCAACGCATCGCACGAGCTCCGCACGCCGATCTTCTCTCTCGGCGGCTTCATGGAACTGCTCCAGGACGAGGAGCTGGACGACCAGACGCGCGAGGAGTTCCTGACCACGATGCGCGAGCAGGTGGACCGCCTCGGGAAGCTCACCACCGACCTGCTCGACCTCTCGCGGCTCGATGCCGATTCGCTGGAGCTGGAGCTGGAGCCGGTCCCGCTGCGCACGCTCGCGAATCAGGTGGTGGGTGAGTTCGCTGCCGCCGCAGCGCGCAAGGACGCAACGATCGATGTCATCGATCGCGACGCGGAGGTCGACGTGGAAGCCGTCTGCGACCCGGAACGAACCGCACAGATCGTGCGGGTGTTGGTGGACAATGCCCTGGTGCACACGCCCGCAGGAACCACCGTCTCGATCGTCGCCCGCGCCCGCCGCGAGCCAGAGTCGGCGCCCGTCGCCGAGCTGCTGGTCACCGACGACGGCCCAGGAATCCGCAGACGCGAGCTGGCGCACGTGTTCGAGCGCTTCCACAGCAGCGACTCGGGCCAGGGCTCGGGACTCGGGCTCGCAATCGCGCGCGAGCTCGCGCGCCTGATGGAGGGGACCCTGGAGGTGGGCTCACGCCCCGGAAGCACGGTCTTCACCCTCACATTGCCGCTCGCACCCGAGCGAGAGCAGCGGCCACGCAGGCCCGCGCGGGAGCCGCTGCCGGCGTGAGGCGGCGAGCATCAATGGCGCTTCTCCTGCTGATCGCAGGAGCGGCGCTCGCGGGCTGCGGTGGCGACGGCGACGGCGACAAGTCGTCGACCGTCGAACGCACGCGCGTGGAGGTCGTCGAGGGGCTCGGGGGCAAGAATGGCTTCAACCCGGCCGCGATCTACGATCGGTTGTCGCCGGGTGTCGTGACGGTCACCTCCCTGTTCGGGAAGCAGAGCCTGCGGGACA
Source organism: uncultured Solirubrobacterales bacterium (assembly GCA_963731895.1). GTDB lineage: Bacteria > Actinomycetota > Thermoleophilia > Solirubrobacterales > JBBDJG01 > CAVSXO01. The sequence goes on along the minus strand of CAVSXO010000026.1, from coordinate 121,295 downwards.
TCCTCGGCGGCGAGGGAAGCGCCGGGCAGGGAAGCGGGTTCGTGCTCGACGGCGATGGCTACATCGCCACCAACGCGCACGTTGTCACGGACGGGACCGGCAGCAACGTGAGCCGGGCGAGAGAGGTCTTCGTGCAGTTCGAGGACGGCAACCAGGTCAAGGGCGAGATCGTCGGCTACGACCCGAACGCGGACGTCGGCGTGGTGAAGGTCGACCCGAAGGGATTGGAGCTGGTCCCGTTGTCGTTCGCCCGGACGAACGACGTCCAGGTCGGCGAGCCGGTGGCGGCGATCGGAAGTCCGTTCGGTGAGCAGGGCTCTCTGTCGATCGGCGTCGTGTCGGCCAAGAACCGCACCATCGAGGCGCTGACCGACTTCTCGATCAGCGACGCGATCCAGACGGACGCGGCGATCAACCGTGGGAACTCCGGCGGCCCGCTGCTCGACTCCCGCGGCCACGTGATCGGGATCAACTCCCAGATCCGCTCCTCCGGCGGCGGCAGCGTGGGAGTGGGGTTCGCGGTGTCCGGCGACACGGTCCGCCGCTCGATCAAGCAGATCCGCGCCGGCGGCAAGGCCAGCTACGCGTACATCGGAATCAGCTCCCAGCGCCTGTATCCGCAGCTCGCACGCAAGCTGGGCGTGCCCGTGGATGAGGGTGCCGTGGTGGCCGAGGTGGTGAAGGACGGCCCGGCAGCGAAGGCGGGCATCAAGGGCGGCGGGAAGGAGGTCCGCTTCCAGGCCACACTCGTGCGCACCGGCGGGGACGTCGTGACAAAGGTGAACGGTCGCGCCGTCACCCGCGAGAACGACTTCAGCGAGCTGATCACCCGATTCCAGCCCGGGGACAAGATCGCCCTCGAGCTGTACCGCGGGGACGAGCGACGCACCGCCACCGTGACGCTCGGCGAGCGGCCCGACAAGGTCCCCACGGGCTAGTGGCCACGGCCATCGGCGTCGGATGAGGGAGCTCGTCGCCGAGCTCGCGCTCGGCCTGCGCGAGCACGTGCTGCCGCACCTCGGCTCGCACGCCGGTCGCGCCCACCACCAGACCGGCATCGGCGGCGACGTCACATTTGCGATCGACGAGGAGGCAGAGGCATATCTCGAGCGCTTCCTGGCCGAGCGCGCCCCCGGGGTCGCCTACTACTCGGAGGACCGGGGACTCGTGATGCCCGCGGCCACGGAGCTCCCGGATTTCCGCCAAGGAAATTCCGTGTTGCTGGTCGATCCCATCGATGGGACGCGACCGGCAATGGCCGGCCTGGAGTCGTGCTGCGTGGCAGTCGCCGCGGCCCCGCTGGGCGACGGCGCGCCCGCCATGGGCGACGTGGAGGTCGCATGCGTCGCCGAGATCAAGAGCGGCACCACGTTCATCGCAGAGCGAGGCTCTGGAGTGCAGATCCGCACGGCCGACGGCCGACTGCCGACTGCCGACCTCAGCTCCAACACCGACGTTTCCCGCATGTTCTGGACACTCGGCTTCCGGGGTCGCCCCGCGGTCCCACTGGTCCAGGTCCTGGGCGAGCTGATCGACGCTTCCTCGGTGGGCGGGGCGGTATTCGATCTCGGCTCGGCCGCGTTCGACCTCACAAGGCTCGTCACCGGCCAGCTCGACGCCTATCTCGACGTCGGCTCCCGGATGATCGAGGACGCACCTGCGCTGCGCCCGCTGTTCGAGCAGGTCGGCGGAGGGGCGGTGCTGAACAACTCCCCCTACGACCTCGCGGCGCCGGTCCTTTGCCTGGAGGAGGCGGGCGGCGTCGTCACCGGCGCCCGTGGGGAGCCGCTGGCGGACCGGCCGCTGCTCGGCTCCGGGCACGATTTCCAGATGTCCTGCGTCGCGGCTGCGAACGCGCAGCTGCACGCGCGTATCCTGCCCTTCGTCGAACGCGGGATCGCACGCCTTGCGGATCGGGACTGAATCTGCCCCGAATCGGGCATCCCGCATCCCAGCTTGCGGAAATTGTTCTGCCGGCCGCCGTGCCCGATGAACTGCTGAGGTAACTTACGCCGGTCCTGCCAGCAGGATCCCCGGTCCCGGGCGCAAAGGCCGCTCGGAACATCCCCCCTCACTCCCCCACCTACCCCCTCCACTCACCTTGCTACAACCGGTCAGCGTTGGCCACAAGGCCCTAGGCGATTACAGGCATCTGATCGGCCGCGCGCTCGTGGAGGAGATCCAGGCGCTGTCGGAGCCGCTGCGGGGCAAGCGCGTCCTGCACCTGAGCGCGACGGCAATGGGCGGCGGGGTGTCGGAGATCCTGTACGCGCTGGTCCCGCTGATGCGGGACGCCGGCCTCGAGTGCGACTGGCAGATCATCCTCGGCCGGGAGGAGTTCTTCAACGTCACGAAGATGCTCCACAACGCGCTTCAGGGCAACCCGCACGGGCTGTCCGACGAGGACTGGGAGATCTTCGACCGCTACAACAAGCTCAACGCCGCCGAGCTCGACGGCGACTACGACTACATCATCGTGCACGATCCGCAGCCGGCCGCGATGCGCGGCTATCTGCCCGACCGCCCGGGCCGCTGGATCTGGCGCTGCCACATCGACCTCTCGACCCCCAACCCAGAGGTGATCGAGCGGATGGTGCCGATGGTCGAGCCCTATGACTGCAAGGTGTTCCACCTGCAGGACTACGTGCCGCCCGGAGTCGACGGAAAGGTGGAGATCCTGCCACCGGCGATCGACCCGCTGTCGCCGAAGAACATGGCCCTGTCGCCCGAGGACGCAGCATTCGTGTGTGACCAGTTCGGGGTGGACGTCGACCGGCCGCTGATGTGCCAGGTCTCCCGATTCGACCCGTGGAAGGACCCGCTGGGCGTGATCGATGCCTACCGGCAGGTGAAGCAGCAGGTCGACAACGTGCAGCTCGCGCTCGTGGGTTCGATGGCGACCGACGATCCCGAGGGCTGGGACTTCTTCCAGCAGACGCACGAGCACGCGGCCGGCGACGAGGACATCAAGATCCTCAACAACCTGAACAACGTCGGCGCGATCGAGGTGAACGCGTTCCAGTCCCAGGCAGACGTCGTGTTGCAGAAGTCGATCCGCGAAGGGTTCGGGCTGACCGTCTCCGAGGCGCTCTGGAAGGCCCGGCCCACGATTGCGGGCAACGTGGGTGGGATTCCCCTGCAGATCCAGGACCGCGAGACCGGCTATCTGGTCAACTCCCCCGACGAAGCCGCTCAGGCCTGCATCGAGGCGCTCTCGGACCCCGAGTTGGGTAAGCGGCTGGGCCGGGCCGGCAAGGAATACGTCCGCACGCACTTCCTGATGCCGCGCCTGCTTCGCGACTGGCTGCGGATCTTCACCGACCTCGCATAAGGCGGGACGCCTCGATGGAGCAGCCCCTCGTCCTGCTGTCCAACAGGGGCCCGGCGACGTTCGACCGCGACGAGCGGGGAGCATTGGTGCCGCGCCGCGGAGGTGGCGGGCTGGTCACCGCGCTGATGGGCCTGCTGCGCCACCGCGATGCCCTCTGGATCGCCTCCGCGATGACGGACGAGGACTACGAGGCGAGCCACGAGCACAGCGAGCGCGGCTTCGAGGTCGAGATGGAGGGGCTCACCTACAGGATCCGGCTCGTGGCCTCGGACCCGATCGCGTACGACCGCTTCTACAACCTGATCGCGAACCCGCTCCTGTGGTTCATCCAGCACTACCTGTGGGACCTGTCGAACGTCCCGGACTTCCGCCGGATCGAGCGGCAGGCCTGGACCGACGGCTACAAGCGCGTGAACGAGGACCTCGCGCGTGCCGCCCTGGAGGAGATCGCGGACCTGGAGTCGCCGATCCTGATGGTCCACGACTACCACCTCTACACGTGTCCGGCTCTGATCCGGCGCGAGCGCCCGGACGTCTTCCTCCACCACTTCGTCCACATCCCGTGGACCCATCCCGACGCGTGGCGGGTGCTGCCCGAGGACGTGCGCCGCGAGATCTTCGAGGGCCTGCTCTCGAACGACATCGTCGGGTTCCACACGAGCTCCTACTGCCACAACTTCCTGCAGTGCTGCCGCCAGCTGATGGGCCTACGAACGGATTTCGAACGATCCGCCGTGATCTCACCCAACGGCCACGAGACCTGGGTGCGGCCCTACCCGCTCGCGATCGACTCCGACGGGTTCGAGAAGATCGCCGCGAGCGAAGGGGTGGCGAGCTACGAGGCCGAGATCCTGCGGCGGCGGCGCGATCACCTGATCCTGAGGGTCGACCGCGCCGACCTGTCCAAGAACGTGCTGCGCGGCTTCACGGCGTTCGACATCTTTCTCGAGCAGCACCCCGAGTTCCGCGAGCGCGTGACCTTCATCGCTCATCTCCAGCCGTCCCGCCAGGACGTTCCGGAGTACGTGGAGTACCTGGAGAAGATCGAGGCGCTCGTGGCCGTCATCAACCACCGCCACGGGACGACCGACTGGATGCCGATCGACCTGCGCCTGCGCGACGACTTCGAGGAGGCGGTGGCGCTCTACAAGCACTACGACCTCCTGCTCGTGAACGCGATGTGGGACGGGATGAACCTCGTTGCCAAGGAAGGGCCGCTCGTGAACACGCGCGACGGGATGATCGTGCTGTCGGAGAACACGGGAGCCCACGAGGAGCTCGGCGAGTGCGCGCTGTCGGTGAACCCGTTCGACGTGCAGGAGCAGGCCGACGCGATGCACCACGCGCTGACCGCCTCCGCCGATGAGCGCCGGGAGCGGATGACGGCGCTGCGGCGGATCATCACCTCGCGCACCCCGGCCGACTGGATCGACCAGCAACTCGCCGACATCGAGCTGAAGCGCGCCGCCGGCCGGCGCTAGCGATCCGTAGGGCCCTGCTCACGGGCCGAATTCCCCCACTGCCGACGGGCCCACGGGAGGCGGGGTCACATACGCCGGAGCGGCGGGGATGTGGCCGGTGGTCGCATCGGCCGCGCGCGGCGCGGGGCGTGGCCTTTTGCTGGGCCGGCGCACGGAGCGCCGCGCCGAGGCTCGCTTGACGGGCGTTTCTGGCGACGTGCGTTTCAACGGCGGGGGCCGCGTGACGTCAGACGTGGGTGCCGCGACGGGGGCGGGCGGGCGCAGCACCGATTCGGGAAGTCCCAGATCGGGCGCGGGCCGGGCTTCGCCCCCAACGGAGGGGAGCCCCTGCCGCCAGCACCGCCGCGATCACGACGACGAACGCGAGGCGCGCCACATTGGCCCACCGGATGCGCTGCAGCAGTCCGTCGGGGATCTTGCGCGGCTCTCCAGCAAGCTGGTCCATATCCGACCAAGCGCCGGCGACGGCTGAATTCGCCCCCTGCCGGCGCCAGACAGCCTGCAAAGCGCTGATATAGTCGACCGCCGCCCGAGGCCCCGGTCCTCGCGCGCCCTCTATGCCGCCCCAACCAAGCTATGACCTGATGGTGCTGCTCGATCCCGAGGCGGCCGAGGACGCCCGCGCGGGAGTCCTCGAGCGCGTCAAGAGCCAGATCGCAGTCCGGCGACGCCACGCTCAAGGGCGACGCCGACTGGGGCATGCGGCGGCTGGCCTACGAGATCGACCACCGCGGCGAGGCGCAGTACCACCTGTTCCAGTTCCAGGCCTCCGCCGAGGTGCTGAACGAGCTCGGCCGCACGCTGTCGATCGACGACATCGTGCTGCGGTTCCGGACGATCCGGCTGCCCGGCGAGGCACCGGAGGTGACGCCGCCGGCGCCCTCCCACGTGGCGCCCGAGCCCCGCGGCCGCCGGGACGACCGTGGCCGCCGGGACGACCGTGGCCGTGACTCCGGCGATCGTCCACCCTCCCGGCAACCTGAGGAGGCGCCCGCTCCGGAGGCCGACGCCGAGATGGCACGCGCCGAGGAGGCCACGGTCACCGATGCACCGTCCGCGGAGACCGCTGTCGCCGACGTGCCGTCCGGGGAGACCGCTGTCGCCGATGCGCCGGCCGAACCGGCCGCCGATGCGAGCGCCGGCGAGGCGAGCGAAGAACCCTCCGCCGGCTGAGCCCCACACGATCCCGTCAGTTTGCGACTTGTTTCGCTCCGCGGGGGGTGAAAGTCCTGTGATGGCCGCCTTACACTTCGTGAGATCTTTCAATCGGCGAGCGCCGGAGGCGCGAAGCACAGGACTTTAGGTGGGCGAAGCCCAGATATTTCGAAGGGAGAACCCGTGGCAGCAACCAACATCAACAGAGTCGTCGTCTCCGGCAATTTGACGCGTGACCCCGAGCTGCGATCCACCCCCGGTGGCACCTCGGTGTGCAGCCTGCGCATCGCGGTCAACAGCCGTCGTAAGGATGAATCCGGTCAGTGGGTCGACAAGCCCAACTACTTCGACGTGACCGTCTGGGGCGCGCAGGGTGAGAACTGCGCCCAGTACCTCGCGAAGGGCCGCCCCGTGGCGGTCGACGGCCGCCTCGACTGGCGCGAGTGGGAGGCGAAGGACGGCTCCAAGCGGCAGTCCGTCGATATCATTGCCGACTCGGTGCAGTTCCTGGGTTCGCGAGATGCTCCCCAGGGTGGCAACGGGGCGGTCGAGTCCGATCTGCCCGCCGACACCTCCGACTTCCAGCAGGCCGGGGTGGCGAGCGGTGGCGGTAAGGACGACGACATCCCGTTCTAGCGGAAGGGGCCGGCGGCCCCGGATAGGTGAAGCAGATTGGCCAAGCGAAACAGCAGACGCCCGCAGAAAGCAACGTTCTCTCCCGGTCGCCGGAAGAGTTGCGCCTTCTGCCGTGACAAGGTGGACCACGTGGACTACAAGGAGTTCCAGTCCCTGCGCCGCTATCTGTCAGACAAGGGCAAGATCCGCTCCCGGCGGATCACGGGTGCCTGTCGCCGCCACCAGAGCCAGCTTGCCCAGGCCGTGAAGCGGGCCCGTGAGCTGGCGCTGCTGCCGTACGTCAGCGAGCGCTGAGGCTCATGCCGCAGGCGATCCTCCTGAAGGACGTGGAGGGCCTTGGCGAGGCCGGCTCGGTCGTGGACGTCTCGCCGGGCTACCTGCGTAACTACCTTTCTCCGAACAGGCTCGCGCAGGCTGCCACCGACGCATCGGTCGCGGCCGCTCAGCGTGAGCGTGAGCGCGCCACCAATGCGGCTCGCGAGACGGAGGAACGGGCTCAGGAAACCGCCGCGTTGCTCGGCAAGACGGTGCTCACCATTTCGCACCGGGCGGGTGAGGACGGCAGCCTGTTCGGGTCCGTCACGGCAAAGGAGATCGCCGACGCCGTGCGCCAAGCACGGGGTCTGAAGCTCGATCACCGCAAGGTGCGGCTGGAGCAGCCGATCCGCGAGCTTGGCACCCACATGATCGAGATCGAGGTCGCACCGGGCGTGACGACCGCGGTCAAGACCATGGTGGTGGAGGCCAAGTGACGACACTGGGAAAGACACAGCACTTCAGCGGCCGCCGCCGCACGGCGTCGCCTCATCTCCGGCGCCTTCCTTGGCGGTAGCGCAGTCCACCCGCGGCGGCGGAGTGGTCGCGCCGCAGAACCTCGAGGCCGAGGAGTCGGTGCTGGGCGCGATGCTCGTCGCCCCGAGCGCGATCTCTTCCGTCCTGGTCGAGGTGCGGCTGCGGCCCGACGACTTCTACCGTGACTCCCACCGCGCGATCTACCGCGCGATCCTGTCTCTCAACGACAAGAACGAAGCGGTCGACCCGCTCACGGTCAGCGCCGAGCTCGAGAAGCGGGGCGAGCTGCAGGGAGCCGGCGGCAAGCCGTACGTGCACCAGCTGGCGGCGGTGGTGCCCGCCGTCGGCCACGCGCGTCACTACGCGAAGCTGGTCAAGGACGAGGCCACGCTGCGGCGCCTGCTCGGCGTGGCGCAGACGATCGAGGTCCGCGTCGCCGAGCGCCGCGGGGAGGCGCATCAGCTGGTCGAGGACTCCGAGCGACAGCTGTTCGACGTCGCCCACAGCGAGACGACCGGCGACTTCCGGTCGATCGACGAGATCCTCCACGAGGAGATCGACAAGCTCGAGCAGCTCTCGCGCGACGGGCAGTCGGTCACCGGCACGCCCGTCGGGCTTTCGCGACCTCGACGACATCACCGGCGGCTTCCAGCGCTCCAACCTGATCGTGCTGGCCGCCCGGCCGTCGATGGGGAAGAGCGCCCTCGTCACCAACATCGCGGAGAACGTGGCGCTCAAGTCGAACAAGCCGGTGGCGCTGTTCTCGCTCGAGATGTCGGTCACCGAGCTGGCCCAGCGGTTCGTCGCGAGCCAGGCCCGGATGCCGGGCGACAAGCTGCGCAAGGGCCAGGTCGCACGCAACGACTGGCCGAAGGTGCTGAAGGCCTGCCAGGCGCTCGAGCGCGCGCCGCTGTGGATCGACGACTCCTCCGACCTCGACATCCTGGAGCTGCGCGCGAAGGCACGCCGCCTGCACGCCAAGGAGATCCAGGCCGGTCGCGGCGGACTGGGGCTCGTGATCGTCGACTACCTGCAGCTGATGCGCGCCGATCCGTCGGCCGACAGCCGGGTCGAGCAGGTCGGCCAGATGAGCCGCGGGCTGAAGATCCTGGCGCGGGAGCTGGAGGTGCCGGTGATCGCCGTGTCGCAGCTCAACCGGTCGCCCGAGCAGCGCCCGGACAAGCGGCCCCTGCTTGTCGGACCTGCGCGAGAGCGGCCAGATCGAGCAGGACGCAGACCTCGTGATGTTCATCTACCGCGACGAGTACTACAACCAGGAGACCGAGAAGCAGGGCGTCGCCGAGATCAGCATCGCCAAGCACCGCAACGGCCCCGCCGGCGTGCACGTCGAGCTGTCGTTCCTGTCGCGGTTCCCGAAGTTCGCCAACATCGCCCGCGTCGACCGCGGTGCCGAGCAGCGCCGTCGAGCAGGCGAGTCCGGCCGAGCTGAGCGCCGCGATTCGGACAAGCTGAGGAGTGGCGCTGCCCGAAGTGCGGCGGCGATGGGTTCGTGCTGGACGAGACCGGCGACGCGATCGCCTGCGAGTGCCGCGCGGCGCGCCTGCGGCGCGTCAGGTCCTCGGGCGGCTCGTCCGTGATCCCGCGCAAGTACCGCGGCGTGTCGTTCGATCGCGCGCCGGTCACGAACCTTGACGCCGACGGCGGTGCGGCCGGTGCGTCGCTTCATACACGGCCTCTCGGAGAACCTCGCCGGGGTCAGGGGCTGTGGTTCATGGGCGACGTCGGCACCGGCAAGACGACGCTCGCGATGCTCGTCTCCAAGGCGGCGCTGGATGCCGGTCATTCCGTCGCGATCTACTCGGTGCCGCATCTGCTCGCCGAGATCCGCGACACCTACGACCGCGACCCAGGCGAGCGGTCCTACATGGACTTCTTCAACCGCCTGGCCGCGGTCGACCTGCTGCACCTCGAGGATCTCGGCGCGGAGAAGCAGACGGACTGGGTGCTCGAGCAGCTCTACTCGCTGGTCAACGAGCGCTACGAGCAACAGCGCTCCGTCCTGGTCACGACCAACCTGCCGTTCGAGAAGCTCGAGGAGCAGATCGGTCAAGCGCACGGCTTCGCGCATCGTCGAGATGTGCGGCGACCCGGTGCCGCTCTTCGGCGAAGACCGCCGCATCGCCTGGGACCCGGCCCGCACCGCCACGGGCTAACTCCGACCCCGCCCTACACTTCCCACCTATATGCCCGGAATAGTCATCGTGGGCGCCCAGTGGGGCGACGAAGGCAAGGGGAAGGTCACCGACCTGCTCGCCGAGCGGCGCCGACCTCGTGATCCGCTTTCAGGGCGGCAACAACGCCGGCCACACGATCGTGCGCGACGGCGAGGAGTTCAAGTTCCACCTGCTCCCGTCGGGCATCCTGTATCCCGGCAAGCTGTGCGCGATCGGCAACGGCGTCGTGATCGACCCGCGGGTGCTGCTCGGACGAGATCGAGGGCCTGAAGCGACGCGGCATCGACGTCGGCGGGCTGAAGATCTCCGCCAACGCACACCTGATCATGCCCTACCACGTGCTGCTCGACAGCGCGGGCGAGGCGCGGCTGGGCAAGCTCCGCATCGGCACGACCCGGCGCGGGATCGGCCCCTGTTACGCGGACAAGGCGTCGCGGCTCGGCATCCGCGTACAGGACCTGCTCGACGAGGCGATCCTGCGCAAGAAGATCATGGCCGCGCTCGAGCCCAAGCGCCACGCCCTGCGCCCCTTCGCAAAGGACCCGACGCTCGACCTTCACGCGATGACCGAGGAGTACGTGACGTACGGCCACAGGCTCGAGCCGCACATCACGGACACCGCGCTGCTGTGCCACCAGACGCTCGAGCAGGGCGGGACGGTGGTCTTCGAGGGAGCCCAGGGCACGATGCTCGACATCGACCACGGCACGTATCCGTTCGTCACCTCGTCCAATCCGGTGGCCGGCTCCGCATGCGTGGGCGCAGGCGTGGGGCCGAAGGCGATCGACGAGGTGTGGGGTGTCGCCAAGGCGTACGTCACACGCGTCGGCGAGGGTCCGTTCCCGACCGAGCTCCACGACGACGTCGGTCGCCACATGCTCGAGCGCGGGCACGAGTACGGCACCACGACGGGCCGCCAGCGCCGCTACCGGATGGCTGGATCTGGTCGCGCTGCGCTACGCCGCCCGGGTGAACGGGCTCACGGGCCTCGCGGTCACGAAGCTGGACGTGCTGGCGGGCATCGATCCGCTACAGATCTGCACCCGCTACCGCCACGGCGAGGGCGCGGTGTTCGACGACTTTCCCTACCACCAGTCGATCCTCCACAGCGCCGAGTCGCTGACGGAAGAGCTGCCGGGGTTCGAGGACGACATCAGCGAGTGCCGCACGATCGCTGACCTCCCCGCGCAGGCGCGCGACTACCTCGCGTTCGTGGCCGATTTCGTCGGCGTCCCGGTCAAGCTCGTCGGAGTCGGCCCCGGCCGGGACCAGGTCATCTGGGCCGACGGCGAGCGGCCGCTGCGCGTAGCCGCTTAGCTTGTCCAGTTGATCGTCAGCTCGCGCAGCGGGCGGTGGGAGCTCGTGTTGCTCCTCCATGCTGCGCTCGCCCCGGCGCAGGATGCGCAGCGCCAGCATGCCGGCCGCCATCAGCGACGCGGTCGCGAGCGTGATCTGGACGCCGACCAGGCCCTCGCGCGACCAGTAGACGTCCTCGAGGTCGAGCAGCAGCGCGGATTCGTCGATCGTCAGCCCGATGCCGATCCCGAGCGGAATCGCGAGAGTCTCGCGCACCTTCTCGTCGCGACACGAACAGCGCCACGGTGCCGGAGGCGAACGCGAGCATGATGCCCGGCACGAAGTGATGGATGTGGCGGCGCCCGATGCGCACGTCGAACAGCAGCGGAACGCCTCGCCGCACGCCGAAGGTGGTCAGGCGCATGACGCTCGACGAGATCACGAACGCCGACAGCAGGTTGAACAGCGCGGTCTCGCCGGGCGCGGCCTGCGAGTAGCCGCGGCGCGCCACCGCGACCGTGTCCAGCGCGGCGCGGGCGCCCTTCTGGATCACCTCGGGCGCTGTGCCCGCGTCCTCGGCCACGACGCGCCTGCGCCACAGCTTGCCCGACCTCACCGACCGCCACCGCTCCGACCGTGCCGAGCGCGACGACGCCCATCGCGAGGGTGCGCTGGTCGAGTCGGTCGAGTCTTTGGAAGCGGCGGCGCATCGGAACAGCGAAATTGTGGCGGACCGGGCGGCTCAGCCCAGCAGGTCCGCCTCCGGGACATCCCGCACCGCCCGCGCCGGCACGCCCATCACCACCGTGCGAGGGTCCACGTCGTCGATCACTACGGCGCCGGCCGCGACGAAGGCCTCCTCACCGACCGTGATCCCCGGGCGCAGCACGGCGCCGGCTCCCACTCGCGCCGCGCGGCCGATGCGAGGTCCACGCATCGCCTCGCCCGGCGCATGCCGGCCCATCGTGTCGTCGTTCGTAGTCACCACCCCGGGAGCGACGAACGCGTCCTCCTCGATCACCGCGGTGGCGGCCAGGTAGCAGTTCGATTGAACTCTCGCCCTGGCGCCGATCTGCACGTCGTTGTCGAGTCCACAGCCGCGGCCGATGACCGCGCCCGCGCCGATCCGGCAACGCTCCCGCACCTGGCATTGGTCGCCCACGATCGCGCCCTCGCCCAACTCCGCGCCCGCGTACACGACCGCGCCGGAGCAGACGACCGCGCCGGCGCCCACCCGCAGCGGTGCCAGTGGCTCGCGCGAAGCGGTGGATCGCGCGCCGAGGCGGGGGCGCTTCCCGAGCACGGCGCCATCCTGAATCTCGCAGCCGTCGCCCACGACCGTGCCGCTGTGAATCACGACCCAGGCACCCAGCTCGATGTCATCGCCCAGCTCCACGTCGTGGCCCAGCATCAAGCCCGGCGCCAGGTCGGACGGGTGCACGCAATGCTTCATCTGCCGGGCGCCGCCGCCGGCTCCAGCGCCTGCGGCACCCCGCCCGCCTCGAGCGAGCGCTGCAATGCCTCCAGGACCCGCACGGCGCGCAGGCCGCTGGCCGGGCCGGAGCGCGCCTGGACGCCGTCGCGGATGCATTCCACGAAGTGCCGGCACTCGATCCGCAGCGGCTCCTCGTTGGAGATCTGCGGGCTCATCACGTCACCCGAGCGGGTGATGTACTCGCCGTAGTTGCGGGTCGGCGGGTCGACTCCCTTGTCGTAGATCGTCAGCTTCCGCTCCAGGGCCATGTCGTCGAAAGTCGCCATGCGGTCCGAGCCCACAACGGTGAAGCGCCGCTCCTTGTGCGGGTCGAGCCAGGAGAGGTGCATGTGGGCGACGCGGCCCGAAGGGAAGCGCAGGTAGCAGAACACGACGTCCTCGACACCGTCGCGGACGAAGGACTCGCCGTGCGCGAGCGCCTCGACCGGCTCTTCCTCGAACAGGTGGAGAAGCACGGAGACGTCGTGCGCGCCCAGGCTCCAGAGCGCGTTCTCGTCCTCACGGACCTTCCCCAGGTTCAGCCGGTTGGAGTAGACGTAGCGGACATCGCCCAGCTCGCCGGAGTCCACCATCTCCTTCAGCTTCGCCACGCCGGGGTGGTACTCGAGCAGGTGTCCCACCATCAGGACGCGGTCTGCCGCAGCGGCCTCGTCGACGACGGCCGTGGCCTCCGCCGCAGACCGGGCGAGCGGCTTTTCGACAAAGCAGTGCTTGCCGGCCCGCAGGACCTCGATCGCCAACCGCGCATGAGAGGGCACGTCGGTGGCGAGCACAACGGCATCGAGCTCCGGGTCGGCCAGCAGGTCCCCGAGGTCGGCGGTGAACCGCGTGCCCGGGAAGGCGCTCTGCAACCGCTGCCGCTTCTCCTCCGAGACGTCGCAGCACCAGCGCAGCTCGCAATCGTCGAGGGCAGCGAAGTTGCGGGCCAGGTTGGGGCCCCAGTAACCGAGCCCGACGACGGCCACTGATATCGAGGAGCTTCGCTCCACCTAAAGTCGTCTGCTTCGCGCCTGCGGCGCTCGCTCAATAGGGACTGTCAAAGCCGCACCAGATTGGCGGAGTCGATCTCGCGCGTGACGCCGCGGAAGTCCAGCACCAGCTGGGAGTCGGCGACGACCCGGCGGTAGTCGACCTCGCGATGCGCGGTCACGATCACGACCAGGTCCGCCTGCTCGAGCGCCTCATCGAGAGGCGTCGACTGGAGGGACTGGAGGCCCGCCTCGGACAGGGAAGGGACGTGCGGGTCGTGGTAGGCGAGGTCACCACCCCGTTCGCCGAGCAGCTTCAGGATCTTCAGCGCCGGAGACTGGCGGATGTCGGCAACCCCGGGCTTGTACGAGATGCCCAGCAGCACGATCCGCGAGCCGTGAACCGGCTTGCCGTGGGCATTCAGGGTGCGCTCGATCTTGTCCACGCAGAAGTAGGGCATGCTCTGGTTGATCTTCCCGGCCAGCTCGATGAACTCGGTGTAGAAGTCGTACTCGCGCGCCTTCCAGGACAGGTAGAACGGGTCGACGGGCAGGCAGTGGCCGCCCATGCCCGGGCCGGGATCGAAGCGCATGAAGCCGAACGGCTTCGTCGCTGCGGCGTCGATCACCTCCCAGATGTCGATCTGCATGCGGTCGCACAGCACCGCGAGCTCGTTCACCAGCGCGATGTTCACCGACCGGAAGATGTTCTCGAGCAGCTTGGACAGCTCCGCCGCCTCAGGAGCGGAGACGACCAGCACCTCGTCGCACACACGCTCATACAGGGAACGCGCCTCGGCGGCGCACTCCTCGGTGATCCCGCCGACCACCTTCACGGTGTTGCGCAGCGTGAAGTCCGAACGGCCCGGGTCGACCCGCTCCGGAGAGAAGGCCACGTGGAAGTCGCGGCCGGCCGCGAGCCCGGACTCTTCCAGCAGCGGCACGAGCCGCTCCCGGGTCGTGCCCGGGTATGTCGTCGACTCCAGCACGACCAACTGGCCCTGGCGCAGCACACGTGACAGCGAGGTGGCGGCGTCGACCATCGGCCCCAGGTCGGGTTGCCGGTTCTCGGTCAGCGGCGTGGGGACGCAGATCACGATCGCGTCGACGCCCGAGAGCTCGTCGTAGTTGGTGGTGGCGCGTAGCCGGCCGGCCGCGACGGCCTCCGCCAGATCACCGGACGACACGTCCTCGACATGGCTCGAGCCGGAGTTGACGGCATCTGCGCGCCGGGAATCCGAATCGAGGCCGACGACCGTGCTCCCGGCCTGGGCGAAGGCAAGCGCGAGGGGCAGGCCCACATAGCCCAGCCCGATCACTCCGACCTGGTGAGTTTCGGCGGCGGGATCCACTCGGGCGAAAGTCTAGGGGCCTGTGCGGCTCGCCCAGCGTTCGAGCGCCTCGACGACCCTACGGGCGGCGTGGCCGCCCCCGTACAGCTCCGGACGCGAGGTGGGGGGCTGCAGGCCGTTGAGGGCCGCCAGCACCTGCTGGGGATCGAGACCTACCAGCCGGTTCCATCCCAGCTCCACGGTCTCGGTCCACTCGGTCGTGTCCCGCAAGGTCACGCACGGGATGCCGGCGAGATAGGCCTCCTTCTGCACACCGCCCGAATCGGTCACCACGGCGGCGGACTCCTGCAGCAGCGCGAGGAAGTCCAGATAGCCCAGCGGCTGCGTGAGGGTCAGCGAGTCGTACTGCTCGAGCCCCTCCAGCAGGCCGGCATCGGCGAGCCGCTCGCGCGTGCGGGGATGCACGGGGAAGACCGCGGGCAACGGCAGGGCCACCAGGATTTCGACGAGCCGGCCGAGCGCCTCAGGATCATCCACGTTGCCGGCACGATGCGCCGTCACCAGCAGGTAGCGCCCCGCCTGGAGGCCGAGCCGCGACCCGGCCTTCGACGTCTGCGCCGCGACCGGCGCCATGGCCAGCGCGACGTCGGCCATCACGTCCCCCACCAGCTCGACGCCCTCGGTGATGCCCTCGCGTTCCAGGTTCGTGACCGCCACCTCGGTCGAGCACAGCAGCAGGTCGGAGAGGTGGTCGGTCAGGACGCGGTTGCGCTCCTCCGGCATCGAGTGGTCGAACGACCGCATCCCGGACTCCACGTGTGCCAGCGGGAGGCGCATGCGCGCGCATGACAGCGCTCCTGCAAGGGTGGTGTTCGTATCGCCGTAGACAAGCGCGATATCGGCTCGCGCGCCGGCAGCGACCGGCTCGAACGAGTGCATGATCCGCCCGATCTGCTCTCCGTCGGGCGCCGATCCGACCTGCAGCTCGTAATCGGGTGCGGGAACGCCGAGCTCGCGGAAGAACACGGCCGACAAATCGTCGTCGTAGTGCTGGCCCGAATGCACGAGCACCTCCTCGTGGCGCTCGCGCAGAACGCGCGAGACCGCCGCCGCCTTCACGAACTGCGGCCTGTTGCCGACTAGCGTGAGCACCCGCATTCCCTTAGGATGGCCTACGCAACGGGCAGGAGGGGAAATGCGCGAGTTTGCAGAGGAAACCGTGAAGACCGGCATCAAGGCGGCCCGCCACATCTTCCGGTACCTGAGCTACCACATGAGCCGCTAGGCAGTCAGCATTTTCCGTGGTCGCCGGCACCCTGTCCGCCGGCCCAATCGGCGAGCACCGCGGGCCTCCCGGCTATAAAGAGACCCGAATGACTCGCAGGACACCTGCATGAGGCTCATCGCACGCCTCGCGATACGCCGACCGGTGCCTATCCTGATCTTCTGGGTAGGCGCTTTTCTTGTGGCGCTGCTGTTCGTCGGGAAGGCGCGCGACAACCTCCACGAGACCCAGCTCGAGATTCCGGGCACCGCCGCCGCGCGAGCCGCCGAGCTGAGCGAGCAGCAGTTCGGCGGCTCGATCGCGATGGCGATCCTGCTCGAGGCGCCCGAGGGACGCGCCGACCTCATCCGCCAGGAAGGGCCAAAGGTGGTGCGCCGCCTGGAGCGGATTCCGGATGTCGACGTGCTGAGCCCCTTCGCTGTCGGCGGGGACCGCCGTCTGCGCGAGCCGCCCAACCAGGCACTGCTGACGCTGCAGGTGCGAAAACCCAACGAGGAGATCTCCAGGGAGACTCTTCCCGCTGTCGAGCGCGTGCTCGACGACGTGCCGGAGCCGCTCAACGGTCGAGATGTCCGGCCGCGCACCGCTCGTGCAGGCGCTGAACGATGCATCGCTCGACTCGCTCGACAAGGGAGAGCGGATCGCGTTCCCGATTCTGGTCGTGCTGCTGCTGCTCGTCTTCCGGTCACCCATCGCCGCGCTGATACCGCTCGCGTGCGGGCTGCTCGTGACGCGCATCGGGATGGCCTTGATGGGAGCGCTGAACGAGGCATTCCAGCTCGACGCCCTGGCGCTCAACATGCTGACGATGATCGGGCTCGCGCTGGGGGTGGACTACTCGCTGCTGATCGTGTCCCGCTTCAGGGAGGAGCTCGCCGCCGGACGTGACGTGGAGGACGCCGTCGAGCAGGCCGTGATGAGAGCCGGCCGAACTGTCGTGTTCGCCGGCACCGCTTTGGCCGTGGGCATGCTGGGCGCGCTCTTCATCGCGCCGGGAGCGCTGCTCGAATCGGCGACCCTGGGCGTGGTGGTCGCCTGCGTGCTCGCCGTCGTCACCGCCCTGTTCGCGATCCCGGCCGGGCTCGCGGCGCTCGGGACCAATGTCAACCGCTGGCAGCTGTGGTCGAGCTCGGGGCAGAACCCGTGGGTGCGCCTCTCCGAGCGCGTGTCGCGCAAGCCCATGGCGGCGGTGCTGCTCACCACGTTCCCGCTGCTGCTGCTCTCGGCTCCGGCGGTGGCCCTCGACACCGGGCCGCCGAACGTCGAGAACCTGCCGCCGGACAACGCGTCGCGAAAGAGCTTCGAGGCCTTCCAGCGTGACCGCGGCGCGGGATGGGCAACGCCTTTCGAGGTCGACTTCCAGACCGAGGGCCCGATCACGACCGAGGAGCGGCTGCGGCGGCTGAAGCGGTTCCAGAACGACGCGGCCCGGCTTCCCGGGATCGAGGCTGTGCTGGGTCCGGCATCGCTGCTCGAGCGCACCGCGGTGTTGCGCAGGCTGACGAGGCAGATCGCCTCGGGCGGCCGCCAGCTGGTGCGTCTGGAGAACGGTCTCGAGCGGCTGCTGGCAGCCACAGGGCGGTTGAACAGAGGCCTCGAGCAGGGCGCCGCCGGCGCCGGCGAGCTGAACGCGGGCCTGGGGCAAGCTGCCGACGGCTCGGGCCAGATCGCCGAGGGGACGAAAGCCGCGGTGCCACAGACCCAGCAGCTATCCGACGGCGTCTCCCGGACGGGTGCGGGCGCCAAGCAGCTGAGCCGTGCCGCACAGCGGGCCAGCAAGGGTGCGCGGGAGCTCGACGACGCGATGGAGGAGCTGACAAGGGTGATCGTGCAGCAGGCCGACGATGCCGAGTCCCGGCTGATCGACCCGGTGAACAGCGCCCAGTCTTCGGTCCAGTCGGCACTTCGGAACCTGGGCAGCGTCGGCCCCGCGGCGGCCGCGGATCCCGCCGTGGCGCGTGCGCGTGCCGATGTGCAGCAGGCACTCGCCACGCTCGGCCCCCTGAAGGGCAACATCGACGACTACGCGACCGAGTTCGAGACGAACAAGGTGGCGGCGCGGGAGATCTCCCGCGGTCTCAATCGGCTCGTGGTCGGGCTCGGGCGCATCGCGACGGGAAGCGGGCAGCTGGACGAGGGCATTGCGCAGACCGCCGCCGGCGCCGCTCAGCTCGCCGGCGCGGCAGGTGAGCTCAGCCTCGGCACCTCAGCTCTGAACAACGGCCTGAACCAACTGCTGGCCGGGTCGGGTGAGCTGGCCACGGGCATCGACGCCGCCGCCAATGGCAGCGAGCGCATCGGGCGGGGCATCAACCGGCTGCTCGACGCGGTCGTCGCCGTGCGCTCGGCAAACGATGCGCAGACACGTGCGCTGCGCCGCCAGGGGACGGACGTCGACCGCGCCGCGACGTCGGGTTACTTCGTGCTGGCCGGCATCGAGGGAGCTCAGCCCCAGAGCCAGCGCAACGCCTCCTTCGCGATCAACACCAACCGGGGCGGGAACACGGCGCGGGTGATCGTGGTGCCCGAGAAGGGCCCGTTCGACAAGGAGACCGCGGCTCTGCGCCCCGTGCTGGAGCGCCTTGCGAACGACGCCGCCAAGGACATCGGCGCGCGCGATGTGGTCGGTGGGCCCGCGGTGTTGCTCGACGACTTCGACGCCGCGACGACTGCGCGCTTCCCGTTCCTGGTGATCACGCTCGTGCTGGTCACCTTCGTCGTGCTGTTGCTGCTGTTCAGGGCTCCCGTGCTGGCCCTGGTCGCGGTGCTCCTGAAC
This sequence comes from uncultured Solirubrobacterales bacterium, assembly GCA_963731895.1. GTDB lineage: Bacteria > Actinomycetota > Thermoleophilia > Solirubrobacterales > JBBDJG01 > CAVSXO01. Next base: position 102,593 of record CAVSXO010000026.1, on the reverse strand, counting down.
CTGGTCACGGTCGGCGCCGCGGTGGGCGTGCTGATCCTGGGATTCCAGACCGACCCACCCCTGCTCGGCGGGCCCGGCTACCTGGATGCGATCGCCCTCAGCGGGATCTTCGCGATCATCTTCGGGCTCTCGATCGACTACGAGGTGTTCCTGATCAGCCGCCTCGTTGAGGGGCGTGCCCTGACCGGGACCACCGAAGGCGCGATCCGCTACGGGCTCGAGAAGACCGCCACGATCATCACCGGCGCGGCGGCCGTGATGGCCTTCGTGTTCCTGGCCTTCGCCGTCTCACCCGTCGCCAACACCCGCCAGTTCGGGATCGGCCTGACGGTCGCCGTGGTGCTCGACGCGACCGTCGTCCGCCTGATCATGCTCCCCGCCCTGATCAGGCTGTTCGGCGAACGGACGTGGGCGGTCCCACCGTGGCTGGACCGCATCCTCCCCCGCATCTCAACTCACTGAACGAGGGCGATTCCATGGCCGGCCAGCGCTTGCGCACAGGCCGGAGACCGAGTGGGTCCGCGACCGAGTAAAAGGTTTCAGCTAGGGAGCGGGCCCACTCGGTTGCAGGCCCAACAGAGCGGCAGACTCAGCGAAAGTCAGGACAGGGAATCGCGATCTTCTTCAGCTGATCCGGCTCGTTCTTGTAGCCGTAGAACGCCTCGAAGTTGAGCTGCCCACTGGGCGGGCACGGCGGCTCCGTGAACCAGAACGACCGCTTGGTCTTCGTCTTCACGCACCGCCCGCGGCGCTTCTTCGTGCAGGTCTTCTTCGTGTATGAGAGGCCGGTGGTCGTCACCTTCACCTCGGCAACAGAGATCCGGATGCCGTTGATCGGCCCGGTCGGCAATACGAGCTTGTAGTCGTACAGACCGTCGGGAGTCGGCTCGCTGTAGAAGTTCACGTTGATGGTCGGCACCGTCTCGCGCACGGTCGGGTTCTCCTTCACGACCGGGACCGTCTCGTCGGGGATGCCGACGATCGCGAACGCGGCCACCGCTCCCGGCTGCCGGCTTGGTCCAGAACATCTGGAGGTCGGCAGGGATCGGCCGCTCCTCGAACGGGCGTGCGTCCACCAGCACGCGTCCCTTGCCGATGCGCGCAAACCTGCACACGTCGATCAGGTTCTTCGCGCTCTTGGGCGGCTTCTTCTTGCCCTTCAGGAGGTTCTCCAGGTAGGGAGTGAAGCGGCCGCTGCCCTTGTCCATGCGCACCCTGTCGACCAGCTTCTTCGCCTCGCAGTAGAAGCGCTTGTTCTTGAACACCTTGTTCACCTTGGCGCCCTTGGGCAGGCGCAGGTAGTTCTGGTCGAGCTCGTCCGGAATGCCGCCGCTGGGGTCGTAGCTGCGCGAGCTGAAGACGACCGTGTAGGCGCCCCACTTCTTGATGTCCTTGATCTGGAAGCTGAACTCCTGGACGACCACGCTCTGCGCGACGGCCACCGCCCCCAATGAGGCCAGCACGGCGACTGCGGCGATGATTCTCTTCACTGAAGCTCGATTCCTCCCTGCAGTAGAGCCACGCCGCCGGTGCGGCGCACAGGTGCCACTGGCGCCGAATGCTAGTGCAACGCCTGCTTCCGGGCTCCACTTCTCCCCATGCGTCCATGCCTCGTTTCACCCGGCCGTCGGCGGGTAGAGAGCCGGAGAGATCCGAACGCGGAGGTGAGACGTGCAGGTAGAGATGTGGACATACCGCGGTGAGGTGGACCCGGTCGAGGAGCTCGACCTGACGGACTTCAAGGTCGAGGCGACCGACGGTGAGGTCGGCAAGATCGTCGACGCGGCCTACGAGCTCGGCGCGAGCTGGCTGGTGGTCGACACCGGCCCGTGGATCCTCGGCAAGAAGGTGCTGCTGCCGGCCGGGACGGTGAAATCGATCGACCCGGAGGCCCGCGAGGTGTTCGTCGACCGCAGCCGTGACGAGATCAAGAGTGCTCCCGAACATGACCCCTCGGGGTACGCGGAGCAGGAGTACCGGCTCGCGCTCGCGGACTACTACGCGCGCTTCTACTAAGCCTCGCTGCTCGCCGTCTCCGACGGCGAGCCACAACCGGGACAGAACCGCCATCCGGGGCGCAGCTCGGCGCGGCAGTGGTGGCAGCGGCCCGTCAACACGGGGAGCGGGAGGACCTGGGGGGCGGCATGCGCCGGCTCGGGGTGCTGCGGCAGGTTCGGATGACTCTCCCGGAAGGCGAGCACCAGCGCTCGCAACTCGACGACCTTTTCCAACACCATCCCGAACGAGGACGCCTCGACCGGTATCGCATTGCGGGCCTTCCACGGATCGTCGCGCGCGTCGGCCCAGTAGACGCGGCAGGAGGCAATCTTGTGTGGCGCATCGATGGCGACCACCGCGGGCGAAGTCTCCGTGTCGAGGCGGATGCCGATCACGCTCTCGTACTCGAACGCCTTCGTCCGCTCTCCGAACGGCGCGCCGAAGCGAGTGCCCGCCTTCAGGACCAGCGCGCGCGTGTCCGTTGCCACGATGGCGGACCCGGCCGCGCCGGGCACCACCACGCGTGGCTCCTCTCCAGGCAGCAGCATGTCCAGCAGCGACTGTTGGACTCTGCGGTGCAGCCCCCCGAAGACACGCATCAGAGAGCCTGGATCCAATGGAGAGACCTGCGACAGCGACGTGGTCCGTTCGCCGGGAGGCACTCCCGCGCTACTGCGATCCCACTCTCGCGCCGCCGGCCCGTCCGATCCCTTGGGAACGAGCTTTTTCTCTTCCGGCATGGCGCACCCTTCCGTGCGAGCAGCAGCAAGCGTACTCACGGCCGGTCCTTTTGGCAAATAGCGGGAATCTGGAGGCGAAAAGATTGAAAAGGCCCCCCCTTGCGTGAAGAATCGATGCGTCTCCGGTCCAGCTCCTGGACCGGAGCAGGTGTCTCAGGGCAAAGGACGGCCGGCCATTTACAAAGGACATTCCGGGGGACCCGCGCGCGCCCACGTCGCGAAGCGCGCGATCGTGCGGGCATTTCGCCGCGCAAGCCGAGCGGTGGTGCTGTTCCGCAGGATGAGACCGAGCCAGGTCGCTGCCTTGATCGCGTGGTGCCTGGCGAGCGCCGGTTTCGTCATCTACCTCGCAAGCACGGACTCGTTCAGGGACGCCTACGGAAGCATCACCACGGGCGTCGTGCTGCTGGTGTGGCTGACGCTGTTCAGCCTCCTCCGCTATGCGACGCCGGACCTCCGCGTTTCGGACGCCACGCATGCCGAGCCGGAGCGATCGGCGTTCGCCGACCAGGTCGATCTGGTGGTGGCCCCGTCCGCGGCGCTTCGCAACTCGACGGCGCAGGGCCGGATGATGAGCGTCCTCGGCCCGCGCGCGGCCGAACTGTCCGACCGTGAGGTCGACATGATGGACTGGGGCTTCGCGTTCGGGGTCGCCTGGGCGGTGGCACGTGAACAGGATCCGGCGGCGCCCGAAGAGCTTGTCAGTCTGCGGGCGCTGGACGTGACACAGGCGGTGTACGACGCCTACCGCGGTAGCCCCGCCCCGGCGCAAGCGCTCGGACGCTAAGACGGCCACCAGGTCAGCGGCGCAGCCGCACGCGCACCGACGTCGAGCGCCCGACGCCCGGGACCCGCGCATGCAGCACCAGCCTGCGCGCCTGCCGAGGGATGCGCAGACGTCGCAGTGCAAGCGGGGCCCGTCCGGTGGACCCACCGGCCAACCGTCGCAATCGCAACCCGGCGCGGAAGCGCCCGTTGCTCGTCATGCGGACCGCTCGGACGCGGGCCCATCCGCCGCGGCGCCGAAGCATGATCCGCACCTTCTGCGAACCCGGGACGGAGACCCTGCCGACGAGCACCACCCGGCCGCCGGGACGGACGAAGCGGCGCAGGGAACGCAGCGTCACGGAGGCTGCGGAACCGCCGACCGGCTTGCCGCCGGGCAGCTGACCCTGTGAGAGGCCGAACCGCTGGCCGATCGGCGGGGCAACCGGGCGGATCCCCGGCACCGGCAAGGGACCGGTGCCGGGAAGGTCGGGATGGTCGAGCAGCGAGGCGCACGGACTGCCGAGCCGCAGTCTGAAGTCGGCGTTCGCAGCGTCGACGTACTGCGGATCCACGTGCAGGTTGCTCTGAAGCGAGTAGCCCTCGGTGCCCTCGAACGTGGGCGGGTAGATGCAGTTGCGTCGCAGGACGTTGCCTGTCCCGTGATTCCCGCACGGCGACCAGGAGGTGATGTTCTTGCGCACGCGCGGGGCCGTCATGACGTTGTTCTCGATCAGGTTGTTGTCGGACGACTGGCAAACACCGCCCTTGCTGCTGCCGGCGAAGCTCAGGTTGTCGCCATTGCCATGAATCACGTTGCGGGCGAAGTAGTTGTCGTCGGCGTTCGGGTACAGGTTCACGCCGGTGTCCGCGTTGTCGTGGATCCAGTTGTCGGTCACCTGCGCGCAGCACGGCGAATGGAGATAGATGCCGTGCTGGTGGTTGGTGGGCGGCAGGACTCCGCAATCGTGAATGCGGTTACCGCGGATCTCGACGTTGTAGGCACGGCCGTGCGACTCGTTCCCGACGGCGAAGCAGATCGCCGTGTGCCCGTTTGTCACCTCGTTCGAGATGAACGCGACATTGTCGCCGTGAACCGTCGGGCTGGGGAGCTTGCTCGAGCCGTCGTCAGGGGCCCCGGCGCCGTCGAGCGTCATGTGCTGGACGATCACCCGCGTGACGTTGTCCTCGACGGAAAGCCGGCCGTAGAGGGTCGCCCACTCGCCGGGATAGCTCGTGATCGAGATCGGAGCGGCCGGCGTGCCGGACACGCGGATCGTCGGGTCCTCGTCGTAGACCCCACCCCGCAGGCAGCCATACTGCCCCGGCTTGAGGACCGAGACCAGCTGCTTGAAGGTCCGAAACGGCGCGGCCTCCGTGCCGGCGGCCTTGTCGTTGCCGGTAGGCGAGGCGACACGGGTGCAGCCCGACGCCGCAGAGGCGCCGGCAGGCGCGGATGCGACGACCACCGCGGCGGTGGCGGCGACCAATGCCGCTCTGCGCACGCAGCGCATGACGAGTTGCGTCTTGCGTGGATCCATGGCCCTCCGATCCGTCTCGGGCGCCGGCGGGGTACCGGAGCCTCCCTGGGCCGAGCAAGCGGTGCATGGTTCCAGAAGTGCCGGTTACGCCGGGTCCCGAGAGGCCTAGGGAAAGCCGGAATTTGCGGGAATCCGCCGGGGTCGATGGAGCGGTGGCTGACAGCGACCGACTCTCAGTGGGCCGTGAAGGACTCGAACCTTCAACCTTGGGATTAAGAGTCCCCTGCTCTGCCAGTTGAGCTAACGGCCCGCGCATACCTGCATCTGCATGTGCCTGCGCGCGGCGATTATAGGTAGGGGCGGTGGCCTTGCTTCGCCGCTAAGGCGACGCCGCCCCGCCGCTGCCCGTTGCGCCGGTTCCCGGCAGCGGGCCGAAGCTCTGGCCGGGCTGCGCGCCCTGGCCGCCCTCACCACCGGCCTTCTGCTGTTCCCGCTCGGCCTTCTTTGCTTCCTTGAGCGCCTTGGCGAATTGGGCGCCCGACTTCTTCGTGTCCTTGATCAGCGAACGAACCGTGTTGCGCTGGTCCGACGGCGTGCGCTTGACGGCTTCCTTGGCCGCCTCGTCGCCGGTCTTGACCTGCCCCGCGCGGTAGGCAAAGTCGGCCAGCTGGAAATAGCCATTCGCACTCGGTCGGGACTTCACCGAGAGGGCTTGCGTCTCAACGGCCTTGTCGTAATCCTGGAGCGCCCCATAGGCAAGGGCGGCAAAGGCTGCGCCGCTCGCATCGATCTTCTCGGGCTTCAGACGTTGGTAGCGCTCCCAGGCCTGCGCGACCTCGATGATCGCCTGCTGCCCACGATCCGTCAGCTGACCCGTGTCAGCATCGGAGCCCTCCGGAGAGGACGCGAGGTTGAACTGGGCCCGGAGTACGGCGAGCCAGACCGCGGGCTCACGCGGCTTGGCCGCTGCTTGACGCTCGGCGCGCTCCACCTGGTCGTTGAAGGCGCTCGTGTTTGCGCTGCCGGTGCCCTTGAAGGCGTCGATCAGGCCTCCGCTGACGTTCCCACCCACGCCGAACAGCACCAGCCCGCCTCCGAACAAGATGGCCAGACCGAGGTACACGACCTGCACCAGTCGCTTGCGCTTTCCCTTTAGGTCAAAAAGCATTCAGGTCTGTCCAGATGGTGGAAATTCTCGTGGCTCACGGCGAGCCCTCGGCGCGCGACTCCGACGGCGCCGGTTCTGCGGGGGGACGGCCCAGGAGGGCCGCCAGGACGATACTCAACTCGAACAACACGATCAGCGGCACCATTTCGATCAGCATCGTGACCGGATCGACGGTCGGCAGCAGGGCCGCCAGGACCGCGATCCCGAGGTACGCGTACCGGCGGTTGGTGCGTAGCTGCGCAGGCGACATGATGCCCAGCCGGGTAATGGCGAGGATAGCCAGCGGGACCTGGAAAACCAGGCCCATCGCCATCAGCGTGAGCACGACGAACGTGTAGTACTCGCGGGCGCGGACCTGGATGTTGAACTGCTGGTCGTTGAAGTTGAGCAGGAAGTCCACCGCCCGGTCGAGCACGACCAGGTACCCGAACACCACGCCGGCGATGAACAGGACCGGCGCCAGCAGCATCAGCGGCAATACGACGCGTCTCTCGCTGGGGCTGAACGCGGGGAGCAGGAACGCGTAAGCCTGATAGAGGATGACGGGCAGCGCCAGCAGCAGCCCCGCGTAGGCCGAGACCGTGAGGGTCGTGAAGAACGGCTCGGTCACGCCGAGGGTGATGGGATGGCGCCCCTCCGGCAAGGGCCTGTTCAGCAGATCGAAGATCTCCTGGTTCTGCCATGCGCACAGTGCCGCCCCGACCACGAATGCGGCCACGGCGATGATGATCCTCGTGCGCAGCTCGTCGAGATGCTCGATGAGCGTGAGCCGGTCATCGTGGCTTACCGGCCTAACTCTTGCCATCGCTTCCTATGGGACGGGCGGCGCTCCGCGGTGCGCCACGGGGCTACGACCTGCGATCGTGAACGACCTCGCCCTCCAGCGGCCGCTCCTCGGCCGCCGGTCGCGTGCCTTCCAGCTCGCGCACGTCATCGTCGTCGTCGTCCTTGTCGCTGGTGAGCGAGTTCTTGAACTCGCGCATTCCCCTGCCCATCGAGCGGCCGAGCTCGGGCAGCCGCTTCGGCCCGAAGACGATCAGGGCGATGATCAGGATGATGACTATCTCGAGCGGGCCGATGTTCGGCATTGGTGCCTCCTATGAGCGAAGCACCAATGGTAGCGCCGCGTGAGGGCGACCGGGCAGGGATGCGGCTATTCGAAGTTTTGGTAGAAGCGGGAGGGGGTCGGCTCGTCCTGGCCTTGATATTTGGATTTGGCCCCCTCGGCCCCGTACGGCGTGTCGACCGGGCCGTCCATCCGCATGAAGGAGATCTGGCCGATCGGCATCCCGTGGTAGATCGTGATGGGCAGATTCGCGACGTTGGACAGCTCGAGCGTCAGGTTGCCCTGGAATGACGGGTCCACGAACCCGGCGGTGGAGTGGATCAACAGCCCCAGCCGGCCCAGCGAGCTCTTGCCCTCGAGCCGCGCCACGATGTCGTTCGGGCAGCGTGATGGCTTCCAGCGTCTGCCCCAGGACGAACTCGCCGGGGTGCAGGATGAACGGGTCGTCGTCGCCCACCTCGATCAGCTCGGTGAGCCCCTCCATCGGCGCCCGCACGTCGATATAGGGGTAGCGCGCGTTGTGAAAGACGCGGAACTTTCGGTCGACGCGAACGTCGATGCTGGAGGGCTGGACGAGCCCAGGGTCGTATGGGTCGACGACGATCCGGCCGGCCGCCAGTTCGGACTTGATGGTGCGGTCGGACAAGACCACGGCGACGGGCAGTCTAGTCGTCGCGCCCGGCCCTAAAGCTTGCCCGCCACGCGGCCGATACCTGCGCCAGAAGCAATGGCGACTTCCGGGGGACAGCAGCAGAACCATCGCGTCAAGCGCGTTGCGCTGCCGAGCGGCAAAACGATCGAGGTCGTGTACTTCGACGACGCAGCCGCCCGGGAGGAGATCCACGAGCCCGTGGCCGCGACACAGCTTCTGCACATGTGCCCCGACTGCGACGCCGACCTGGTGTACCCGACGAACTGGAGCGAGGTCGACCGCGCACGCTGGGAGGTCGCACTGCGCTGCCCCAACTGCGAATGGACGCACACCGACGTGTTCGACCAGGACACCGTCGAGCGCTTCGACGAGGAGCTCGACCGCGGGACAGACAACTTGGTCGAGGACCTCAAGCGCCTGATCCGCGCCAACATGGAAGAGGAAATCGATCGGTTTGCCGAGGCGCTCAGCGCCGACCACATCCTGCCCGAAGACTTCTAGGCCACCGGCCCAAAACTTCCTCCCAACATCCCTCCCCCCTGCCGCCGGCCCGAAAGGGCCGGCGGTTCCTTTTCAGGCATACCGATCGGCAACGCGATCGGCCACCGAGCACAACACGCTCTCGAGCCGGTCGTCCACCGGGCCGCGAAGAACGTCCTTGGCCCGAGCCACCAGGTCGCCGGCGCGGGCGCGCGTGGCGCTCAGCGCGTCCGTGGCGGCAATCCGGTCGCACACCTCCTCGGCCCGCTCCCTGTTCGAGACCTCCCGCAGGTCGAGTGCCGCCAGCGCCGGATCCTGCTCGCGGGCGAGGATCAACGGCAGCGTGACCGTGCCGTCGAGCAGGTCCGTCCCGCGATGCTTCCCGGTGCGGGCGGCCGGGCCGCTCACGTCCAGCAGGTCATCGAGCATCTGGAATGCGACCCCCAGGTCCTGGCCGAACGCCTCCAGCACCTCCGATTCGGCAGGCGAGCGCCCGGCCGCGAGCGCGCCCAGGTGGCACGCGGCCGCGAACAGGCTCGCGGTCTTCAGCCGGCAGCGCAGCACGTAGCGCTCCTCCGAGATGTCGTCGCGGTAGGCATCGTGGCGCTGCGCGAGCTCGCCCACGGCCAGCGCCAGGCAGGCGTCGGCGAGCACGCTGACCTGGCGATCGTCGTCGTTCGCGGCGAGAAGAGAGAACGCGCGCGAGAACACGAAGTCGCCTGTTGCGGTGGCGGTCTGCCTGCCCCGGGTCGCGAACACCGTGGCCTGCCCCCGCCGCAGGGCGGCACGGTCGACGACGTCGTCGTGGACCAGCGTGGCCATGTGGACCAGCTCGACCGCGGCGGCGGCGCGCACCGGGCCCTCGCCCTCGTTCCCGCCGGCACACAGCAGGACGAGGAGCGGCCGCAGGCGCTTGCCCCCGGCGGCGAGCGTCCCCGCCGCTGCGTCGGCCAGCGCCTCGCCGTGGCCGGACGCGATCCCCTCGAGGCGGCGCTCGGTGCGTTCGATCAGCTCGGGCATCCCGCCCCCGCCGAGGAGCACGAGGTCATCGACGGCGCTCACGGGCGTGCGGCCGCAGGCACGCGGCCGGAATGGATCGCGACGATGCCCCCAGCCAGAACCACGTACCGCACGTCGCGCAACCCCGCGGAGTGCATCATCTGCGCGAGCTCGTGCGCGGGCGGAAAGCGCCGCACCGAGCTGGGCAGGTACGTGTAGGCCTCGCGGTCGCCGGCCACGGTGCCGAGCAGCGGGACGATGCGGTCGAACCAGATCGAGAAGAACCACTTCAGAGGCGGGCGCTGCGGTGTCGTGATCTCGAGAATCGCCACTCTGCCGCCGGGGCGCACGACGCGTGCCATCTCGCTGATCGCGCGTGAAAGATCGGCGACGTTGCGAACGCCGAAGCCGACGGTCGCCGCGTCGAAGGTCGCATCCGCAAACGGCAGCTCGAGCGCATTGCCCTGGACCCATTCGACCGCGGCGCCGGCCGTGGCCGACTTGCGCTCCGCGAGCTCCAGCATCGGAGCGGAGAAGTCGAGCCCGACCACGCGCCCCATGGGGCCGATCCGCCGTCGCAGCTCGAGCGCGAGGTCGCCCGTGCCACAGCACACGTCGAGCGCCGACGCCCCGGGGCCGACCTGCGCCGTGTCCACGGTCCGGGAGCGCCAGCGATGGTGCAGCCCCGCCGACATGACGGAGTTCATCGCGTCGTAGCGTCCCGCGATCCGGTCGAACATCGATCGGACCTGTCGCTCGTGTGTCACACGCGCGGCCGTGGCGCCGCTCACCGGTTTACCTCAGAGCCGCTAGGTACTCGACGAGGGCGTTGAACTTCTCCGGCGGCAGGGAGGCATACGAGGGCATCGGCGCCGTCGGGTTGCGCAGAGTGCGCTCGATCGCGGGCGCCGGAAGCTTCGACCCGATGTGGGTCAGGTCCGGGCCCAGCGTCGCGTTGCCCGCCTCGCCGAACTTGTGACACGCGCCGCACCCCGACTGGTTGGCGACCGTCTGGCCCGCCTCCAGGCTGGCCGAAACCTTGAGATCGATCTTGTCCGGCGCCTCGGCGTGTGCGCCGAGGTAGGTGAGGTATGCCATCGCGCCAATCGTGGCGAGTGCGGCGGTGGTCGCGATCGGGCGGCGCTCCGGGCGGCGCTCCGGGTTGCGGTCGTAGAACGGCAGAAGTGCGAGCAGCACCATCGCGATCGTGGGAACGCCGATCGTCGCGAGTGGCGTCAGCTCCGGCGGCTTGATCACGCGCAGGACCTCGAACAGGAAGAAGAAGTACCACTCGGGCCGCGGCGTGTAGGTGGCCGTGGTCGGGTCAGCCTTGTTCGACAGCTCTCCCGCCCCGAGGACGACCGCCATGGCGATGATCACCAGCAGCACGATCGCGGCCATCACCGAGTCCTTCAGCACCGCGTAGGGGAAGAACGGCTTCCCCTGCGACTTCAGGATCTGGTAGTCCCGAAGGTATGCCTCCTTTTCGCGGGGCTTCATGCGCGGGTCAGACCTTTTCCTTCTCGAGCGGCTCCGGCAACTTCGCCTTCAGCCACGGCGGGGCGGTCGTCCCGAGCTTCACGACCAGATACAGGTGGATGCCGATCAGCGCGGCGATCAACCCCGGGATCAACAGCATGTGAATGGCATAGAAGCGCGACAGCGTGGTCGCCCCGAACTCGGGCCCCGCGCGCAGGAAGTCGGACAGATAGGGCCCGATGATCGGCCCCGTCCCGTTGATGTTCACACCCACGACCGTGGCCCAGAACGACCTCTGGTCGAACGGCAGGAGGTAGCCGGTGAAGCCCATGGTGAGCGTCAGCACCAGGAGGACCACGCCCACGACCCAGTTCAGCTCGCGCGGGTACTTGTACGCCCCGAAGAAGAAGACGCGGCCCATGTGCAGGAAGATCAGGACGATCATCACGGTCGCGCCCCAGCGATGCATGCCGCGCACCAAGTCGCCCAGGAAGACGTCGTTGGTGATGTGCTGAACGCTGTCGTAGGCCCTGTCGGGGCTCGGGTCGTAATACATGGCCAGAAAGACCCCGGTGACGGCCTGCGAGAGGAAGGCGAACAACGTCGCCGAGCCGAGCGTGTAGAACCAGTTGGTGCCCTTCGGGACCTTCCGGAACAGCATCGCCTTGGTGAAGGGGGCGACACCCGTCCGCTCGTCAACCCAGCCGACTATGCCCGCGCCGGCCTCGGCCGCCTGATCCTTCAGCGCGACGCTGCCGTTCTCGCTCGGATCGCTCGGGGGCGGCGGCTTGCGGCGCCCGGGCATCGGCGGCTTGGGGATCCTGATCGCCATGGGCTAGCCGGACACCGAAGGAACCGAGAAACGCTTCGGGTACAGGTACTGCCACAGCCCGTCGATGGGCTCACCCGGGTCGCGCGCGGAGAAGCGCTTCAGATCGGAGTTGACGCTGTAGCGGGGGCCGATCTGCACCTGCCCGTTCTGCACCCGGGTCTTGAACCGGTCCAGCGGCCGCACCGGCGGACCCCCTTCGACCTGGCCACGGGCGTCGTATACGCCGCCGTGACACGGGCACACGAACCGCTGTGCCGGGCTCACCCAGCGCACCGGGCAGCCGAGGTGCGCGCAGCGGGTCGAGATCGCGATGAACTCGTCCGGGTTGTCCGTGTCGAGACTCGGGTTGCGCTTGCGTACATAGGCGAGCGTCTTTCCAGCCTCATTGACGTCGGTGACCATCGAGAAGGTGACGGGCGTGTAATTGTCCTCGACGAAGTTGGCCGGCGCGCCAACGTCCTGCCAGGGGAAGTCCTTCTCCTCGAACACCGGGCCGAGCGCGAAACCGATCGCCGGCAGCAAGATCGCGGTCGTCGCGATGCCTCCCGCGGCCAGCACGCCGCCGGTGAACACCGCCCGCCGCGTCATGGTCTCGCCCTCGAAATAACCGGGCGGCTTCGGCTTTGCCAGGCGCGGCGCTTCGCGGCCGTTTGCGGCCCCCCGGCCCGCTCCTGCCGAAGAAACGCCGTCGCCACCGGGCGTGCCGGTTCGGCGTTCCGTCTCCGTGTGGTCAGCCATTAGCGCGAAAAGTTGCCGCTGTTACTAGGCATGGGGGCGGTCGGCGACCGCGCGCTCAAAAGCTATCAAGGCGGCCTGCGATTGAAGCTCGACGCCCAGCTCGGCGGCCCGCCGCTGGGCCTCGGAGAGAAGCTCGTCGGCTCCGGCGCGACCGAGGTGGGCCGCCTCGAGCGAGTGCTCGTACTGCGGCCATCGGCCCCCGCCCACGGCCAGGGCGGTCAGCAGCCAGAGCGCCGCCGGGGCACGTGCGGGATCGCCGTTCGCGCCCGCATCCGCATGGGCGCGGGCGCACAGCGTGATCAGATCGGCCAGCGCGCGCACGGCGTCGAGATCCCCCAGGCTTGCAAGGCGGCTGAGGCCGACCGCGTACAGGTGGTCGCCCGCGAGCAGCCGCAGATCCTCGTCTGCAGTGTCGACCAGCCGCGAGCGGCCGTAATGCAGGAGATAGCCCTCGAGGATGCTCTCCAGCACGAGCGCCAGCTCGGGGCCGGACCGGCCGTTCTCCTGACCCACTCCCCGAGCTGCACACGCGCATACGAGCGGCCCGATCACGTCCTCCGCGCCGGGATCAGCGAGCGCCGGGGCGATCGCCTCACCCTCGCGGGCCAGGAGCATCCGCAGGCGCTCGAGCGTCTCATCCGTCTTCACGGTCTCGGTCATGCGCGTGCGACGGCCTCGAACGCGCCCGCAGCGGCGTCGACCGTCCGGTCCACGTGATCGTGATCGTGTGCCAATGACGGAAACCAGGCCTCGAACGGCGAGGGCGGCAGATAGACGCCCCGGGCGAGCATCTCGTTGAAGAACATCGCGAAGGCGGCCGCGTCGGCGTCGCGTGCGCCGTCGTAGTCACTCACGGGCCGGGCGGAGAAGAACACGGTCAGAAGCCCCGTCACGCGCGGCACCTGCACCGAGACCCCGGCGGCGGCGGCTGCCTGCTCGAGGCCGGTCGCGAGCCGCTCCGTGGCCCCGCCGAGGCGCTCGTAGGCACCGGCGTCCAGGCGGCGCAGCGTTGCCAGCCCGGCCGCGGTCGCGAGCGGGTTGCCCGACAGGGTGCCCGCCTGGTAGGTCTCGCCCACCGGCGCCAGTTGCTCGAGCAGCCCCCGCGGACCCGCGACCGCAGCGAGCGGCAGGCCGCCGCCCAGCACCTTGCCGAGAACGGCCAGATCCGGACGCACGCCGAGTGCCTCCTGGGCCCCTCCGCGTGCCACGCGAAAGCCCGTGATCACCTCATCGAAGATCAGTACCGCCCCAGACTCGTCACAGGCCGAGCGCAACAGCTCCAAAAAACCCGGTTCCGGTGGGACGAGTCCCATGTTGGCCGGAATCGGCTCGGCGATGATCGCGGCCAGGTCGCCGTCGGCATTCGCGACCGCCGTGATGAGCGCGCCGGGGTCGTTCCACGGCACGACGATCGTGTCGGCGGCCTGCGCCTCGGTCACGCCGGGCGAGGCAGGAATGCCCTGCGTCGCAAGTCCGGAGCCGGACTCGGCCAGCAGCCCGTCGACGTGACCGTGATAGCCCCCGGCGAACTTGATCGCCTTCGCGCGACCCGTGGCCGCACGGGCAAGGCGCAGCGCCGTCATGGAGGCCTCGGTGCCCGACGACGTGAGCCGCACCATCTCGGCGCACGGCACGCGGGCGACGACCTCGGCCGCCAGGTCGACCTCCGCCTCGGTGGGCGCGCCGAAGCTCGTTCCGCGCTGCGCCGCGGCGCATACCGCGTCCACCACCTCGGGGTGCGCGTGCCCGAGAATCATCGGACCCCACGAGCAGACATAGTCGAGGTAGCGGTTGCCGTCGACGTCGACGATCTCGGCGCCCTCGGCGGAGGCGATGAACAGCGGATCGCGCCCGACTGACCGCATAGCCCGTACAGGGCTGTTGACTCCCCCCGGGATCAGTCGCCTGCGCACGCGCGAAGAGTTCCTGCGAACTGCCGACTGCCGACTGCCGACTGCTAGCTATTCCTGCCGCTCCCAATCTGCATAGTCCGGCGTGAAGTAGTGCAGGCGAATCTTCTTGAACTCGGTCGATGAGTAGAGCGTCGACCGATCCTCACCGCTCAGACCACAGACCGCGGCGACGCCGTCGAGCACGGCATCGCACTCCTCCTTCGAGCGGCCATGAGCCATGGTGAAGACGCTGTAGGGCCAGTCGGGATAGGTCGGCCGGCGGTAGCAGTGCGAAACCCCGCGGACCGCTGCCATCCGCGGACCGATCTCGGCGATCTGGTCCTCGGGCACCTTCCAGACGCCCATGCCATTGGCCGAGAAGCCGGCGCGACGATGGAACAAAATCGCCGCGACGCGACGCAGGATCTTCCGCCCGACCATGCCCTCCAGGTGCTCGAGCAACCGTGGCTGGGTGACACCGAGGCGCTCGGCGGCGGGAGCGTACGGATCCGGCCGCACCTCCATCGGGCCCTGGAGCGCTCGGATCACGGCCACGTCGAAGTCGTCGATCGGGACGGGGTCGCGCGGCTGGGGGTCGACCGCCTCGACGGGGGCGGCGAGCTTGTCGGTCCCGCCCTCCATCTCCAGGTTCATGTTGATCTTGAACATCGTCAGGGTGGGCAGCTTGCGGATCGACTCGGCGCCGCTGAGATCCCGCAGCACCTCGAGGGTGCCATCGAGACCGAGCTTCGAATCGGGTGCGGTCGCGATCGTGAACCAGAGGTTGAACTCGTGGTTCCGCAGATAGTTGTGCGAGACGCCAGGGTGCTCGTTGATGATCTGCGCGGGGCGGTGAGGCTGCTCCGAGTCGACCTTCGCGGCCACGAGCATCGAGCTGTAGCCGAGCGCCGTCGTGTCGAAGATCGGCGTGATCTCCCTGATGATGCGCTCCTGCAGGAGCCGTGCCGAGCGATCCATCGCTTCGGCCTCGTCCATGCCCGCCTCGCGGGCCACCGCCTCGAACGGGCGCGGGTCGAGGGGAAACCGTGACTGCAGCGCGTTCAGCAGGCGCTTGTCGGTCTCGTCCAGGGGAACCGCCGCGCCCTGCGTGCGCGACCTCAGCTTGGGAACGGCAGCTCTCACTCCTGAAGCCACTCGGCGGCCTCCTTCGCGTGGTAGGTCACGATCACGTCGGCCCCTGCGCGCCGGATCGACGTCAGAGCCTCCAGCACGGCGGCCCGCTCGTCGATCCAGCCGCGCTCGGCAGCGGCCTTCAGCGCGGAGTACTCACCCGAAACGTTGTAGGCCGCGACCGGCACGTCAACCGCCTCGCGCACCCGTTGCACGACATCGAGATAGGGAAGGGCGGGCTTCACCATCACGACGTCGGCGCCCTCCTCGACGTCCGTGCGCGCCTCGCGCACCGCCTCGCGGGCGTTGGCCGGGTCCATCTGGTACCCGCGCCTGTCCCCGAACGCAGGCGCCGAATCGGCAGCGTCGCGGAACGGCCCGTAGAACGCGGACGCGAACTTCGCGCTGTAGGCGACGATCGGCAGGTCGCTGTGACCCTCCGCATCGAGCTGCGCCCGGATCGCTGCCACGCGCCCGTCCATCATGTCGGAGGGCGCGACCGCGTCGGCGCCCGCGTCGGCGTGCGACGTCGCGGTCTTGGCGAGCAGCTCCAGCGTCAGGTCGTTGTCGACCACCCCGTCGTCGCGGACGACTCCACAGTGGCCATGCGACATGTATTCGCACAGACAGACGTCCGTGATCACGATCAGTTCCGGCTGAGCCCGCTTCAAGGCGCGCACGGCCAGCTGCACGATTCCCTCGCCGTCGTAGGCCCCCGTGGCCGCATCGTCCTTGTCGGCCGGGATCCCGAACAGCAGCACCGCGGGGATTCCCAGCGCCGCGATCTCGCTCGCCTCGGACTCGAGGTGGGAGATCGTCAGGCGCTCGATGCCGGGCATCGACTCGATCGGATCGCGCCGGTCCTCGCCATGCGTGACGAACAACGGGTACACGAGATGACCGACCGACAGCTCGGTCTCACGGACCAGGCCGCGAAGGCCGCTGGTCTGCCGCAGCCGTCTGAGCCGGGTGGCCGGGAAGGACATACGCATAGAGGATATCCCTGCCCCACCGGCGGCCCTATCCGAGCCGCGAGATCGCCACGCGCGCTGCGACGCCGTAGGCGAGGCCAAGCGCCGCCAGATGCGCCAACGGGCCCAGCAACCCACCCTCGCCGTAGAGCGCGGAGGTGGCGGCGTCAACGGTGGCGTCGAACGGGAACAGCGCAGAGACGACCCGCGTCGCGTCGTAGAGCGCGGAGCTCAGGACTCCCTCCGGCACCAGCGCCAGGAATGCGACCGGCAGGAGCAACGTGAAGGCAAGCAGGGAGGCTGTCTGCACCTCGCGTGCGAGCGCTCCCACCAGGGTCCCCATCGCGGCGAACGCCGCCGCGCCGGCCACCGCGGCGATCAGCCACAGGTGGAACCGATCCCATTCCACGGGTACGAACGCGGACACGGCCAGCAGCATCAGCAGGGTGAGCGGCACCGAGCCGGCGACCGCGAAGACGATCTTCTCGGCCAGCAACTTCGCCCGTGACACCGGCCCCCGCACGAGTCGCGTGAATGTGTTCTGCTCCCGCTCGAGGGCAAGCGCACCGGCCGCCAGCATCACCGTCACGAACATCAGCGACACGGCCACGGCGACGGCTGCCGCAAACGTCGTCAGCGGCACGCGGGAGCCGGCGACCGTTCGCTTGTCCACACGAATCGGCTGACTGATCGAGGTCAGAGCACGGGCCGAGAGGCCAAAGTTCTCACGGGCGAGCCGGTTGAAGGTCAGGACCTGGTCAAGAGCCTGGCGCTCCTCGGATCCGCGCGGCAGCCGCTTGCGCGCCGCCTCGATCGCCTCACCGATCCGGCGCAACCCCAGCACCGTGAACTCGCGGCCGAGCACGTTGACGTTCCCGCCGTCGAGGAGCAGGTTCAGATACTCGATCGAGGTGCGGGTGAGAGCGCGGGACACACGCCGGTTCGCATCGGCGATCGCGGCCTCGATGGCATCGTCCACGACGCGCGCCTTCAGCGGGTCCTTTTCGTTCACGAGCACCTCGAGCTCGGGTGGGTCGAGCCCCGAGTCGAGCTTCTGGACCGTGTCGGAGGGAACGATCAGCGCGGCCAGGACGTCGCCGTCACGCACCATGCGCTCGGCCTCCGTGCGCGAGGCTGCCTCGACCGGTTGCGCGTGCTCGCGCAGGCGGCGCTCCGTGAACGAGAAATCGAAGCTCTGATCGCCGATCGTGAACCCCTCGCCGGCGGGCACCTCGTTCACGAACGCGATCCGCGGCTTGTCCGGCGCGCGGCTGAGTGAAATCCCGATCAGGGCGGCGACCAGCAGCGGGTACACGACCAGCAGCGCCACGAGCAACGGAGAGCGCCCGAGGATGCGCAGGTCCTTTACGAGCAGGGTGACGCATACGCCGGCGCCCCCTAGCGGGCCTTTCCTGTCATCAGTGGCCCTTCTGACGCAGGAAGGCCACGAACGACGACTCGAGGTCCCCACCCGCGCCCACCTCGCGTGCCAGCTCGGCGGGAGCGCCCCAGAACAGGCGCCGGCCGTCGGCCAGCACGAGCACCCGGTCCGCGTACCGTTCCGCCTCCGACAGCGTGTGTGTCGCATACACGACGGTCTTGCCGGCGCCGGCGAGCCCGTCGATGTGCTCCCAGAGGCGCTCGCGCTGGCGCGGATCGAGGGCGGAGCTGGGCTCGTCCATGAGCAGCATCGGCGGGTCGGCGAGCAGGCCGATCGCGACGTTCACGCGCTGCCGGTTGCCTCCCGAGAGGCGCTCCACGCGCTCGTTCTCGCTGTCGAGCAGCCCGGCCTGCTCGAGCATCCGGTCGACCGTCGCCTCGACGTCACCGGCACGTTCGAGGCGGGCGAACAAGCGCAGGTTCTCAGCGACGGTCAGCTTCGGGTAGAGCGCGAGCGCCTGGGGCACCCAGCCCGCCCGGCCGGGAGCGGCCGCGACCGTGCCGGCGTCGGCCGTTTGAATCCCGGCCAGGATGGTCAGCAGCGTTGTCTTGCCGGCCCCGTTCGGCCCGATGCAGGCGACACGTTCCCCTGCGCGCGCCTCGATCGACACGTCATGCAGGGCTTCATGTGTGCCGAAGGTCTTGTGCAACCCGACCGCTTCGAGCACCACGGGGGGCTGCGTCTGCATTCCGCGAGATTAACGAGCCAGGTGGCGTGGCCATGCACTTCCGCATCCTCGGATCGGCGCTCGCGCCGCTCCGATATATCGTGCATACATGCCCCCGCGTCGTGTGCTGTTCATCGGCGACATCGTCGGCGAGCCCGGCAGGGCAGCGCTGACCACGACGCTTCCCACGCTGGTCGAGCGCTATGAGCCCACTCTGGTGATCGCGAACGGCGAGAACGTGGCCGGTGGGCTCGGCATCACGAAGCGCACCGCGCTGAAGCTCTACGACGCCGGCATCGACGTGCTGACGACCGGCAACCACGTCTACCGGCATCGCGACGTCTATCCGTTCCTGGACGAGAACGAGCGCATCGTGCGACCGGCGAACTACCTGGAGTCCAACCCCGGGCGCGGGCATACCGTGGTCGAGAAGGACGGCCTGCGCTGGGGCGTCGTGAACCTGAGCGGCACCGTGTTCATGCACGCCGCCCACTCCCCGTTCCACGTCGTCGACCGCGTGCTTGCCCGGCTGCGCGACGAGGCCGACGTCGTGGTGGTCGACTTCCACGCCGAGACGACCAGCGAGAAGGTGGCGATGGGATGGCACCTCGACGGCCGAGTGCTCGCCGTGCTGGGCACCCACACGCACGTCCCGACCGCCGACGGACGCGTCCTCCCGCAGGGCACCGCCTTCATCTCGGATGTCGGCATGACCGGCGCACGGGGCGGTGTGATCGGCGTGAAGCGGGAGCAGATCATCGAGCGCTTTGTGACCCAGATGCCAGTCAAGTTCGAGACCGCCGACGAGGACCCATGGGTGATGGGATGCGTGATCGACGTGCGCGACGACGGCCTCGCCGGCGCGTTCGAGCAGATCATGGTGCCGTGCGCGGCCTGACATCCGCCACGGCCAACAGCGCCACAAGCGCCAGCGGCAGCCACCACACGATGTAGAGGTAGAACCAGTGCGACAGGGCAAGCTGCAGCCCGATCAGTGCCGCTGCCCCGAGCGCCGCGACCACCAGCGGTGTCTTGACTCGCGGATGCACGGCCACCGCCACGGCGAGCATCACGGCGAGGACCTTCACGATGTCCTGCGCCCAGCCGAGATCCTCGAGGCCCCAGATGCTGAACGGCGAGTCCCGGCCGAGCTGGAAGCCGACGGTGCGGTCCCACAGCTCGCGCACACCACCGTCCGGCAGCACCGGGAGCCAGAGCAGCACGGTGAGCGCCCCGAAGGCGAGCGCAAATGCGAGGGCGTCGCGGGCGCGGCGGCGGTCATACGACGCCCACAGCGGCACCAGCGCGAGCGGCGCGAACTTTGCGGCGGCGGCGAGCGCGACCGCCGCGCCCCGTGCTCGTGGTGACGAGATCGCCAGGAAGGCGAGCGTCACGAGCAGCGCCACCAGGGAATCGTTTGCGTTCGAGTTGAGGACGAAGGTGGTGTACGGATAGGCGGCCCATGCGTACGCGAGCACGAGCCCGAGCCTGTTGCCTCCCGGCCCGGTGAGCAGCCGGCGGCCGACGAAGAACAGCGCCAGCATCGTGGCGAGGTCGAACGCGATGGCCGCCGCGTGGGCCGCCGGCAGGTCGTCCCACATGCCGGACCAGGGAAACGCCAGCTCGAACGGCACGTACGAGTAGTAGGCGAGCGGGCCGTATGTGTCGCCGGACCCGTTCTCGTCGGGGAAGTTCCCGTACAGGTCCTCGCCGTGCGTGAGCCGGTCCGCACCGATCACGCCCGAGTACCCGACGTCGATCACGTTCGAGTCCGTCAGGTTGAGCCCCACGCGAAAGCCGACCAGGAAGACCAATGCCAGGGCGAGGAACTGGATCGGCACCACCGTGAACGGCACGCCCGGGGCATTCGCGCGACGGCCCCAGCCCGCCGTCAGCATGCGGACGAGCAGGTAGGCCAACACCGGGTACACGAGCGGCACGGACGTGTAGATCTCGCCGCGGTTGAAGTACAGATGCGAGACGGAGAAGGAGAGCAGGACCAGCAGGTCCAGGTGCAGCCAGCGCAGCGGCCGGCGGGGATCGAAGAACGCCACGAAGAACGCGACCATCAGCGGAATCCAGACCCACGGGGAGTTGACCCTGCGGCCGAACGCCCCCTCGAGTCCGCGGGCCATCTGCCACGCGACCTGCGGCCCGGTCCAGACCTCGACCGCGCGCCCCTCGCGCTCGTCGACGATTGCCTGGGCGACCTCCTCGCCACCGGCATACCAGCTCACCTGCCAGCGGCCGGGCCCCTTGGCGAATGCGCGACGCGTGACACCCTCGCGACCGCGAATCTCGTCCCTCACCTTTGGGTGCCGGGCCGCGATGCGGATCGCCTGCACCGAGTTCAGGAAATGGTCTCGTGGCGGTTGAGTGGGAGAGCTGGGCCGCGTCAGCGTCGCGGACGGTTCCACCGCCTGGCTGGGCGGGCGGTCTCGCGACTCCTGCGCGTGCGCGGGCAACGGCCCGCACAGCACGGTCGCCGCGGTCGCGGTCGCCGCAACCCGTGCGGCGAGGCGGACTAGCTGCCCGGCCGGCCGGCGGCCGGTCCCGCGGGGTCGCCGAAGCTCCACAGCTTGTTGCCGATGAAGTTGAGCGGCGTCGCCGCAAGGATTGCGATCGCCTGCGCGAGCACCTTTTCGAGGTCCCCGACGGTCACGAGCAGCTCCAGGACGATCAGGTTGAAGCCGAGCGCGACCACGCTCACGATCAGGAACCGCGCGGCCTGGAATCCCATGTGCCCGTCCTTGGCGTCAAACGTCCAGTGACGATTCCAGAGGAAGTTGTTCGTCACAGCCACGCAGAACGCGAGCACCGCCGCAAGGATGTAGTGGGCGTCGAGCGCGTGCACGAGCGTCGTATAGACGGCGAGGTTGACGACGTAGCCGCTTGCGCCCACCGCGGAGAACTTGACCAGCTGCACCCAGTTCGCCGGCTTCCGAAGGCCGCGGCCGACACGCTGGGCATGGTCGCTTGCACGGCCACGAGGTGCGGCCAGTGGGGCGTCGCGCTGCACCCGGGAGAAGATAGCCGACGATGCGGTGCGCCCCGCCCCCTGCGCTGCCACGCGTGCGCGGCTCAGGAGGAGACGCCGAAGTGATCCAGCACGACCTGAGCCGCGTCGGTGATCGACCACTGCCGTCCGTCCTCCTCGGAGTCGTCCACGTCGGGGCCGCAGTTCAGGAACGCGAGCGCGGCCAGCGAGTCGCCGCGTCGCAGTGAGCCGTGACTCCCACCGCCAACGTGATCGCTTCCGCCCCAATCCACGAACTCGTACTCACGCTGCGCGGAGACGAGCACGTCGCCGGAGCCGGGGCAATGCAATGCGGCCCAGACGCGGCGCAGCGCATCCGGGTAGGCACGGCCCGTGATGAGCCCGTCGTGATCCTCGATCTCGATCGTGTCGAGGTGCCCGTCCACGTCCCAGGTCATCCCCCGGCGATCGGTCAGGTGCGACCCGGGCGCGAATCGCAACTCTCCGCGATCGCTCCACAAGCACGCCTCGTCACCGTCCATCCAGGCCAGCAGATCCACGCCCTCGAGAGAGCGCAAGCGCCGCAGCACGCGCCCGCGCAGACGCGCTCGCACACCGTCCTCGGCGAGCGCGTAGACCATCGCTGAGCGCGCCCCGGGGGCGACCGCGAGATCGGCGGAATCGGGATCCGGGTCATTGGGCTGAAGCACGCGCCAATCGGAGAGCGACTCCGCAAGATGGACGCGACGCGACACGGCGATCTGCGCATGGTCGGACATCAGAATCACGGCGTGGTCGGCCAGGAACTGCTCCTGTCCCCCCGCCGCATCCGCGAGCTGCTGCAGGCAACTGTCCGCGCGCTCGATGGACGCAAGCGTCGCTTGCGGCCCGTACCGGTGGGAGAAGTGATCGTTGTCGGGCAGCGAGAGCAGCAGGAAGTCGTACAGGTCGTAGCGCTCGATGTACGCGGCGACACACCCGGAGTACGGGTCACGCGTGCCGGGTCGCGCAAGCGATGCCTGGCAGTCGACCTCCTGAGACGCGTACAGCTCACCGTAGAAGAGCTCGGACGGTCCGTAGACCGCCTGGCGGAGGTTCGCGGCCTGGGCCACCCGGCGCATCCAGCCCTGCAGGCCCATCTCGTGGCGCGTGCGTCCGCGATAGATCAGAAAGGGCGTGCAGGCCGTGCGCACGCCGGCGTCCTCCAACTGCTCGAACACGGTCGGGGTGCGACGGCTGAGGTGATCGAAGTTCATGTTGTGAACGGTGTCGGTGATCGTGCGCAGCACGCCGAACGTGCGAACTGCCGCACTGGAGGACCCGTAGTCGACGTAGCGGCCCTCGCCGCGGTGGTACCAGCAGATGGACGGCACACCGTGCTCGTCGGGGAGTGTGCCCGTCGTGATCGACGCAGCCGCCGCAGGAGTCACCGAGGGGAAGACGCTCACGCACTCGGAGCGATACTGGCCGCGGCGCATGATCTCGCCGAACAGCGGCGCCCGGCCCTCGGCGACAGCCCGCTCGAGCATCGCGGGCTTCAAGGCGTCAACGAGGACGAGAACCAGCTTGGTCAACGCAGTATTCGGAGACCTTCGTACTTCTGGCCGGCGCGGCGGCGGCGTACCAGCAAGACCCACGCGCAGAACGCGAGCGCCAGGTACGCGCTTGGCTCGACCAGCACCGCGAGAGCCGTGACAGCGAGCACAACTGCATCGGCGATCATGCCCAACGTCGTGCCCGCGCCGCTCTCACCCCGTGCGGCCAGCCGCTCCTCCGCCCCACCCAGGAACACTCGCGCGGCGGCGAACGCGACCAGCGCCACGACCGCGCCGGCGAGCAGGCCCGGCTCGGACATGTAGTCCCGCTCCGCGAGGCACCCGGCGAACAGCACGCCGCCGATCGCCGCTCCCGCGATCGCCCACGTGGCCGGTGACACCGGGACGTCCGCGCGCTCGATCAGCCAGGCGCCCACGATCAGCGACAGCAGGATGGCCAACCAGACGATGGACTCCAGGAACTCGTACTCGGTGCCCTCGAAGTTCACCCCGACGTTCGCGCGGGCGAGCACGCCGACCATCAGCGGCGCGAGGAAGGCACGCACGCCGGCTGCGAGCGACGTGCCGACTCCCTGTGAGATTGCCAGAAAGAGGTCCATGACTATGCTCTATCGTCCATTGTCACGGTTCGGCAGGCGAAGCGGTTGAGCCAGCTAGCGAAGCTAACCATCCAGCGTCCTCAGCGGTCCATCCAGCATGCCAGGCGCCGGAACGCGTGCACCGCGGCGCTCGCCGCAGAGGTTCGTTCGGCCTTGGGGCGAAGGACTTCAGCGTGAAGGACAGGCACCAGACCACAAGCCACGAGATCGAGCGCTACGCGGGCCTGTTCGCGAAGCGTACGCGGCAGATGCGCTCCTCCGCGATGCGGGACCTGATGGCGATCACAGCGCGGCCCGACGTGATCTCCCTCGCCGGCGGTCTCCCCGACACCTCTTCGTTCCCACCCGAGACGTTCGCCGCTCTGACCGACCGGATCGCGCGCGACTCGTGCGCAGCGGCGCTTCAGTACGGCCCCACGGAGGGATTCGACACGACCAAGTCCCGGATCGTCGAGGTGATGGCGGCGGAGGGCATGCGCGCGGATCCGGACGACATCGTCGTCACGACCGGCGGCCAGCAGGTGATCGACCTGGTCACGAAAACGCTCGTCGACCCGGGCGACGTCGTGATCTGCGAAGCGCCGACGTACCCGGGCGCCGTCCCGACGTTCTCCAGCTACGAAGCGGACGTGATCCAGATCGAGATGGACTCGGACGGGATGCGCGTCGATCTGCTGGAGGAGACCCTCGAAATGCTCGATCAGGACGGGCGCAAGCCGAAGTTCGTCTACACGGTGCCCACCTTCCAGAACCCCGCCGGCGTGACGCTCTCGGCCCCGCGGCGCCAGCGACTGGTCGAGATCGCCCGGGAGCGAGAGCTGCTGGTGCTCGAGGACAACCCGTACGGGCTGCTGCGCTACGAGGGTGAGCCGCTACCGCCGCTGTACGCGATCGACGGCGGCGAGTACGTCCTCTACCTCGGCACCTTCTCCAAGATACTGTCGCCCGGGATCCGGCTTGGATGGGTATGCGCGCCCGCCCCGGTGCTGTCGAAGATCAAGCTCGGCAAGCAGGCCGCGGACCTCTGTACATCCTCGCTCTCTCAATTTCTCGTCGACGCGTATTTCGACGAGGGTCGCTGGCGCCGCTACGTCTCGGACCTGTGCGCGATCTACAGGCAGCGGCGCGATGCGATGCTCGATGCGCTGGCCGAGTTCTTCCCGCGCGAGGCAGAATGGACGCAGCCCAGCGGAGGCCTGTTCATCTGGGCGACGCTGCCCGAGTTCATCGACACCGGTGACCTGCTGGCGAAGGCCCTACGGGAGGAGCGCGTGGCGTTCGTACCAGGGTCGGCCGCATACGTCGACAGCCGTGGCGGAAGCTCCATGCGACTGAACTTCTCCGGCGCGGACGTGAACGACATCGTCGAGGGCGTCCGCCGCATCGGCAAGGTGGTGGACGAGCAGATGGCCCTCTTCTCGACGTTCGTGAAGAGAAACAGCGGCGATTCCGCAAGCGGAATCGCCGGTTCCCGGCAGGACGAGGTTTCGGGAACCACGTCCTCCGACGAGCCCATGGCTGACGTGGTCGAGCTGCCACGGCGCCGCGACGAGCGGCGCGCGCAGGGCTCGTGACACCGCGGCGGGTCGCGGTCCTGAAGGGTGGACCGTCCCTGGAGCGGCAGGTCTCGATGCGTTCTGCGGCGCGGGTCGAGAATGCGCTCGAGCGGCTCGACCTGGACCACGTCTCGATCGACGTGGGCCGCACGCTGGTCGACGATCTGCGCGCGGCCGACGCCGACGTTGCCTTCGTTGCGCTGCACGGGCGCGGAGGCGAGGACGGAACCGTGCAGGAGCTGCTCGAGATCGTCGGCATTCCGTACACCGGTTCCGGGGTTCTCGCCTGCATGCGGTGCATGGACAAGGTGCTGACGAAGCACATGTTGCGCGAAGCGGGGCTGCCCACGCCAGACTTCTTCGCGTTCAGCGAGATCGCGTTCAAGGAGCTCGGGGCCGGCGAGGCCCTGCCCGCGATCGAGGAGCGCCTCGGCTTCCCGGTGGTCGTGAAGCCGGCCGCCCAGGGGTCGGCGCTCGGGATCAAGTTCGCGCGCGACGCCCGCGACGTACCGGAGGCGCTGATCGCGGCTTTCAGCTACGACGACCGGGTGCTGCTCGAGCGCCACGTCGAGGGACGCGAGCTGGCGGTCAGCCTCCTGGAAGGAGACGCCGGCGTGGAAGCACTGCCGATCGTCGAGGCCAAGCCACGACAGGAGTACTTCTTCGACTTCGAGGCCCGCTACGAGATCGGCAAGACCGACTACGTCTGCCCCGCCGATCTCCCCGCCGACGTGACAACGCGCGCGCAGCAGGTCGCCGTCGACGTGTACCGGCTGCTCGGGTGCTACGGCTTCGCGCGCGTCGACATGATCCTGTCGGGCGGCGGAGACCCGCAGGTCCTGGAGGCCCAGGCGATCCCCGGACTGACCGAGACCAGCCTGCTACCTCAGGCCGCCGAGGCAGCCGGAATCACGTTCGAGCAACTGGTCCTGCGAATGCTGGAACAGGCCCTCGCGCGAGACGGCGCGCGCGATCCTGTAGCAAACCCGTCGATCTGCTTGCAGATCTACGGCCCATATTCCTAACCGGAGCCGCTGGCGAAGTCCTCGGGCGTCACCTCGTCGAGGAAGGCCTTGAACTGGTCGACGACTTCCTCGGTGTCCTCGGTTTCGTGCTCGAACTCGATCGCGCTCTCCTGAATCACGTCCTCCGCGGCGAAGATCGGGGCGGAGGTCCGCACCGCGACCGCCAAGGCGTCTGAAGGACGCGAGTCGATCTCGATCTCCTGGCCGTTGACGCGCAGCGTGATCGAGGCGAAGAAGGTGTTGTCCTTCAGCTCGGTCACCGACACGCGGGCGCACTGGGCATCGAGCTCGTTGATCATCTCGCTGATCAGGTCGTGCGTCATGGGGCGCGGCGTGGAAGCACCCTGGAGCTTCATCAAGATCGCCGCCGCCTCGGGGTGGCCGATCCAGATCGGGAGGAACTTGTTGCCGTCGATGGTCTTCAGGAGCACGATCGGCTGTTTCCCGACCATGTCGAAACTGACCCCGTATATGACCATCTCCTGCATCTGAACGCTCCTGTAGCCGCGGCTGTGCCGCTAGACGGGCCATTATAGGAACCGGTCTGTGGCTACCGACCAGCCTTGATGCGCGGAGCAGGACGCGCGGCGGGTCGGCCGTGGTCTCCAGGGGGCGATCCGGGCCTGTGTGGCTCATCTAGCCTTCCGAAACGAATGAGGTTCCTGCTCCTCTTACTCTGGTTCCTGTTCATCGCATCGGCATCGTTTTGGCTTCCGGCTACGAAGGCGACATCGACCAGAGGGACGTGTCGATGCTCGTGCCGGTGTACGCCGTTCTCGCAGGTCTGGCCGCGATCGGCATCCGGGAACAGGCGCGGTCGTCACGGGAGGCGCTGGTGTCCGCGCTGCCCGTCGTCGGCCTGCTCTGCGTAATAGCGGCGTCGGGCTACCTGCTGAGAGAGCCCGGGAAGGGAGAGCGAGGCGCCCCGATCTTCCTCTACTACGGGATCGCCCTGTGCGCCTCTTGGGCAGTGCTCATGCTGGCAACCGCACTCGTATCGCGAACGAAGTGGAACAACGTCGCCGGAATCGGCATCGGGCTCCTGGTGGCATTGCTCGCCCTGATCCTGGTCATGGCACAGGTCGACTAGCCGGAACGAGTGGTCGAGCCGCACTCCTGCCACATCGCAGCAGGGCCGGCATGAGTGGGCGATCCTGGACTCGAACCAGGGACCTCCTCCTTATCAGAGAGGCGCTCTGACCGACTGAGCTAATCGCCCGTGCCGTGCGGCCGGGGGCCGATTCTAGCGAAGGGCCAAAGGCCCTCAGGCGGCCTGGTCGCGCCCGATGCGGCGCGCGAGCGCACGTACTTCGGAGAGCTCCTCGAAGGGGATCTCGACCGTGCCGCCGCGGCGGCCGAGGCGCACGCGTACCTCCGCGCCGAGCGCGGTCGTGAGCGCCTCCTCCGCCTCGCGGGCCGCGTCGATCGCGTCCGCGCTGTGCAGGCGTGCCTTCCTCCGGCGCACGGGCCGCTCCGTCGCGGTGCCGCGCGCGAGCGCTTCTGTCTGGCGCACCGACAGCGAGCGCTCCCGTGCCTCCTTGGCAATTCTGCGGCGGGCGTTGTGGTCCGGCGCCTGAAGCACAGCGCGACCGTGCCCCTCGGACAGCTCACCCGCTTCGAGCATCGACAGCACCTCGTCGGGCAGCTCCAGCAGGCGCACGAGGTTCGAGATCGCCACGCGGCTACGCCCGACGCGGCGGCCGACCTCCTCCTTCGTGAGACCGAACTCCTCCACCAGCGCAGCACAGGCGTGCGCCGCCTCGACGGGGTTCAGATCCTGGCGCGCCATGTTCTCGATCATCGCCAGCTCGAGCCGCTCACCCTCGGGCGCCGACCGAACGACCGCGGGGATGCGCTCCAGGCCGGCAAGCCGCGCAGCGCGCAGCCGGCGCTCACCGGCCAGCAGCTCATAGCGGCCGCCCGCAAGGGGCCGGACGAGGACCGGTTGCAGCACGCCGTGCACGCGAATGGAGCCGGCGAGCTCCTCCAATTCGGCGGCGCCGAAGGATCGGCGTGGCTGATCGGGGTTGGGCGCCACGAGGTCGAGTGGCAGTTGGAGCAGCGTCTCCTCCTTGCCGCTCACGTCCGGAAGGATGGCCGCGAGACCCCGGCCGATGCCACGCTCAACCACGAGCGGTGACCTCCTTGGCCAGGTCGAAGTATGCATCCGATCCGGCGCAGTGCGGGTCGTGGTGGATCACCGGACGGCCATAGCTCGGGGCCTCGCTGATCCGCACGTTGCGCGGGATGACGGTCTGCAGGACCAGGCCCGGAAAGTGGCGTCGCAGCTCGTCCTCGACGTCATGGGCGAGCCGGGTCCGACCGTCGTACATCGTGAGCAGCATCCCCGCCACCTCCAGCCGCGGGTTCAACTCGCGCTGGATCAGCGCGAGTGTCTCGAGAAACTGGGCCAGTCCTTCGAGGGCAAGGTATTCGGCCTGGACCGGGACGAGCACGCGGTCTGCCGCCACCAGCGCGTTGACCGACAGAGGGCCTAGCGATGGCGGGCAGTCCAGGACGATCTGGTCGTAGTGGGACTTGGCCGGCTCGAGGATCGTCCGCAGGCGCTGCTCGGACGAATCGAGCCGCGGTAGCTCCACCGTCGCTCCGGCGAGATCGGGGGTGGAGCACACGACGCTCAACGAGTCGATCGCGCTCGGCCGTGCGGCGTCGGTGAGGTCGGCCTGCTCCAGGAGGCACGAATACGTATTCGGCTCGACGTCCTTCGGCATGCCGAGGGCCACCGTGGCATTGCACTGGGGGTCCAGGTCGACGAGCAAGGTGCGACAGCCGGCCTCTGCGACGCATGCAGCCAGGTTGACCGCGGTCGTGGTCTTCCCCACGCCGCCCTTCTGGTTCGCCACTGCATATACGGTCGCCATAGCCTCAGCGCCGACGATACCGGCGCCCCAGGTCGTACTCGCCTCGGTCTGCCCCTGTTTCCCGCACGTTGCATGGTTCGGGGCCGAACCGATCGAGTCCTGCTCGAGGATTCACGGTTCGGGAACGAACGACTCACGATCCAAGCCGCTGACCGAGAGGCCTGCGCTGTGCCACACCGGCTCGGCGAGGAAACTCCGGCGGACAGGGCCTCACCTTTTGGTAGAGGTACAGATGCCGGTTCCGGCTCTCGCTGTACGGCGTCACGCTCCGCACATCGAGCGGCTCGAAGCCGACCTGCGGCGCCGCGCGACCGGCGGCCGCCTCTTCGTCCGCGTCCCGCGCTCCCTTCCACGCCAGGAGCCGCCCCCCCTGAGCGAGCAGGGGGGCCGCATACTCCACGAGCGTCGCAAGCGAAGCCACGGCACGGACCACGACGACGCCATAGGCCTCGCGGCCCCCCTGGCCGGGCAGCTCCTCCACCCGCGCGCGCAGCACGCCGGCATTGGAGAGGTCGAGCCGTTCCACGACGCGTTTCAGGAACGCGGCCTTGCGCTCCGAGGCCTCCACGAGATCGAACCGGGCAGCCGGACGGGCGACGGCCAGGGGGATGCCCGGCACGCCGGCGCCGCTACCGAGGTCGGCAACCAGCGGAGGCACTTCCTGGTCGAGCGCCTGATCCAGCATGGAAAGGGCAGCGAGGCTGTCAGCGAGGTGGATGTCGATCGCCTCGCGGGGATCCCGGACCCCGGTGGGTGCGTGCGGGTCCTCCGCCAGGACGGCAAGGAAGTCGCGCAGCCGCTGTGCCTGATGATCCTCCAGGCCGTGCTCGGCCACAACGGCCTCGAAGCGCCCCCCGTCGGAGGCCTCAGCGCCCCGTTTCACGTTTTACGCCGGGAGATCAGCTCGTCCGCAGCGGGGTGATCACGATGCGGCGGAAGGGCTCGTCACCCTCGCTGTGCGTATCGACGTCCGGGCGGTCCTTCAGATAGGTGTGCACCACGCGGCGCTCCGGCGCCCCCATGGAATCGAGCTCCACGGATCGCCCATAGCGGAGCGCATCGGCCACGCCCCGGTCCGCGTGGCGGCGCAACGTGGCCTCCCGCCGCTCGCGGTATCCCGCGGCGTCGACGATCACGCGCTTCTGATCGGCCGCACCCCGGAAAGCGGCCCGGCTGCAGATGAACTGGATCGCGTCCAGGGTGGACCCATGCTTTCCGATCAGAAGGCCCAGCTCCGGTCCGCTGACATCCGCAAAGATCTCCTCCTCGCGCTCCACCACGTCGACGCTGCCGCGCAGGCCGAGGTGAGCGATCAGTCGTTTCAGTACCTCCCGCACGCGCTCGGTCGGCTCGTCGGGCCAGTTGAACTCCCGCTCGGCCTCGCGCCAGGCGCTCAGGTCCGCCGTCGCTGCAACGCGCGCGTCGTCATCCTCGCCGAGACCTTCCTCGACCACCTCGAACTCGACGTGGTCCACCGTGATCCCCGGATGCATGCGCTCCAGCTCCTTCATCGCGGCCCACTTGGCCGCGCCCGACGCTCGAGCCCTCTGCCTCTGCCCGAGCCTCTCCGCGCTGAGCTGTCGGCGGTCGCTCGGCCATGGTCATGCCTACCGCCGGCGCTTCTTCTTCCTGCGCGGCGGTGGAGGAGGCTTCTTCGGCCGGCGCCGTGCCTCCATCCGCCAGGGCGACCGCCGGCGCCGGCGCACCGGGAACCACCGCGGGCGGCGGGGGTGAGAGACGCCGCACCACGAGCTGCTGCCCGAGCGTCCAGAAGTTGGTCGTGATCCAGTAGATGATCAGCCCGGCCGGGAAGTTCGGGATGAAGGCCACGAACACGAGCGGGAGGAGCAGCATGATGCGCTGCTGGGTCTTGTCCGCGGTCACCGACATGACCAGCGTCGACGCCATCTGCGAGCCGATGAACAGCACCATCAGCACGATCAGCTCGACACCGGTCGCCTTGGCGGTGATGTCGGTGATGACCAGGAAGTTCTCCGGAGGCCCCCACCTGCTCCTTGAACTCGTCGCCCGTTCAGCAGGTAGAACAGGGCCAAGAAGACCGGCAGCTGCAGCAGCAGCGGCAGGCAGGAGGCGAACGGGTTCACCTTGTTCTCCTTGTAGAAGCGCATCATCGCCTCGTTCATCTGCTGCCGGTCGCCCTTGTACTTCTCCTGGATCTGCTTGACCTGGGGCTGGAGCGCGCGCATCGCGTTCATGCCCTTGATCGACTTGATCGTGAGCGGGAAGGATCGCCAGCCGCACGATCACGGTCAGCCCGACGATCGACCAGCCCCAGCCGAGACCGACGTCGTCGTGCAGGAACACGATCAGCGGAATCCGCGAGGTCGATCAGCGGCTGGAAGTATGTTCGCGAGGATCATGTGCGCCTGAACACCTGCTGCGAGCTGACCGGGTCATGCCCCCCGTCGCTGAAGGGGTTGCACCGCAGCAGCCTCCAGATCGCCAGCACGCTCCCGCGCGCGGCGCCGAACGAGCGCACCGCCTCGACGGCATAGGCCGAGCAGGTCGGCTCGTACTTGCAGCGCCGCGGAAGCAGCGGCGATATGAACCTCTGGTAGAGCCTTATGGGCGCGGTGCAAGCGCCTGGGCGGCACGCCTCATTCCTGGCTCCGCCCGGGAACGGCTTCCTCAGCCGACTCCCCGGCGCCCTCGACGCCGGTGTCGGACCAGCCCAGCCGGCCGAGCAGCTCCGCCAGCTCGCGCCGTACACCCTCGAGGCCATCACGGCGCACCACGTCGCTCGCGCCCGCCCGCGCGACGACCACGAAGTCGTGGTCATCCGGAAGGTTGCTCTCCATGGACCAGAACGCCTCCCTCAAGGTCCGCTTGACGGAGTTGCGCTCCACCGCGCCGCCCACGCGCCGGCCCACCGAGACGCCCAGCCGGGCCCGGCCGGCGTTCTCAGCCTCGGCCGACTCGTCCGAGCCGGCGCTGAACGCATACACGACGAAGGAGCGGCTCGCAGCGGACCGGCCGCGCCGATAAACGCGGTCGAAATCTGCGCTGCGGGTGAGCCGCGGCCGCCTGTGTCGCATGCCGCCCGTAGATCCGCTCAAACCAGGAGCCCTAGACGGTCAGGCGCGAGCGTCCCTTCCTGCGCCGCCGCTTGATCGTCAGACGACCGGCACGCGTGCTCATACGCGCACGAAACCCGTGCGTGCGGGCGCGCTTGCGCTTCTTGGGCTGGTACGTCCTTTTCATCGAAGATTGCTGCGGGGCACAGGGCCTACGAGCCGTGAGTATAGGGCCTGGATCTAGGGCCTGGATCGGGTCCGGCCGGAGGTGGGCGGGTGCTTCCCGGAAAGAGGATTTCGCCTGTCGGGAGCGGCCGGATCTTTTGGACGCGTAATGCGCGAACCACGAGATCCGCCACCTCCGAGAAGCATCTCCACGCAGTTATGATCGCGCGCCGCCGGGTCGGTGCCAGGAGCGCTGGGCGCTCCACCCTGTCCGGTCGAAATCGTGGCGTACCCGTGGAAGATCAACTCGGCCAGATATGGACAAACGTCGAAAACGCGCTGCGCGCCGCTGTCCCTGAAGAGGTATACGCAACCTGGTTGAAGCCGCTGCACCCCGCCGGGTTCAGTGACGGCATCCTCTACCTGGAGGCGCCGAACCGCAAAGGCGAATGGATCGAGCGCCGGTTCGGCGGGCTCCTGGAAGCAGCGGCCTCGGCAGACGAAGCTGTCCGGCGGATCGAGGTGACGTCAGGCTCCGAGACGCCGGCCAGGCGCGAGACGGCATCGGAGCTCAAGTCCTCCTACACGTTCGAAAGCTTCGTGATCGCCGGCGGCAACCGCTTTGCCCATGCAGCCGGGCTGATCGTCGCAGAGCTCCCCGGCCAGGCATACAACCCGCTTTTCATCTGTGGCGGCGCAGGCGTCGGGAAGACCCACCTCGCGCAGGCGATCGGCAACTACGTGACGCTCTGCGTCCAAGGCCTCGCGGTGCGCTATGCGACGGCCGAAACGTTCACCAGCGAGTTCATGGCGGCCCTCCAGCGGTCCGACCTGCCGGCGTTCAAGAAGCGCTATCGCCAGGTCGACGTCCTGCTGCTCGAGGACGTCCAGTTCCTGGAAGGCAAGGACAAGACCGCCGAGGAGTTCTTCTACACGGTCGATTCGATCATCAACAGCGGCGCGCAGCTCGTGCTCTCGGCCGATCGCCCACCTTCCGCCATGCCGCTTCTCCACAGCCGACTGAAGGAAAGGTTCGAGAGCGGGCTCCTGGTCGACATCGCCGCCCCGGACCCTGTGCTGAAGCTCGCGGTCCTGCGCAAACGTTGCGGACCCGAAGCCGACGAGCTGACTCGCAGCGGCGTTCTCGACCTTCTTGCCCAGCGCACCTCGTCGAACGTCAGGTCCCTCGAGAGCGCGCTGATCCGCTCCCGTGCATTTGCCTCGTTGACCCAGCAACCCCTCACCCTCAGCCTCGTCGAGCAGGTCCTGGGCGCTGTTCAACCGCACGAGAAAACCTCCGTGAGCGCGGGTACGCCGACTTCGATCGACGAGATTCAGCAGCGCATCTCGACCGTCCTCGGGCTCCCGCACCGCGACCTCCTGTCACCCAGACGCAACCGTCGATTGGTCTATGCTCGCCAGGTCGCGATGTACCTATGCCGGGAGCTCACCGACCATTCGCTGCCCGCCATCGCCCAGCAATTCGGTGGGCGTGACCACACCACGGTGCTCCATGCGCACCGCAAGATCCAGCGCGAGCTGCTGACCGACTCGTCCACCAAGGACCTTGTGGACAAGCTTGTGGAGGGCCTGCACTCCCCATGACTCAGATGTCGTGACTCAGACGGTCGGTCAGGAAAGCTCGTTCACGATCCCCAACACCTCACAGCGCCCCCTCACAGGCCGATCTCGGTTCCCTGCAGCCTCAACGCCTCTTTCCCAACAGTCCTCACAGCACTACTTCATCTATCCACATACATGGTGAGATCACATATCAGCTGAATGAAGTTCTCTGCCGACCGCACAACACTTCTGTCCGAGCTGCAGCTCGTCACCCGAGCCGCATCGACTCGCTCTGCCATACCGGCTTTCGGCGGGGTCCTGCTCAATGCGGAGAACGGTTCCCTGCGTCTTGCCGCCACCGATACCGAGATGGCCTTGACGTCGACGACCGAGGCCTCGGTGGACCAGCCCGGCTCGATGCTCCTTCCTGCCCGTCTTCTGCTCGATGTCGTGCGGGTGACCAGCGGGGACACCGTCACGCTCGAGGCCACCAGCGATGGCTCGGGGGCGAGCATCACCTCCGACAGAGCTTCCTTCAATGTCCGCACTCTCTCCGCGCAGGACTTCCCGCGCCTACCGGGCCTTGATCCGGAGCAGACGGCGACCCTCGACGCCGCTGTGATCGCCGCGACGGTCGAGCGTGTCGCAAAGGCGGCTTCGCGCGACGAGACGAGGCCGGTGCTGACCGGCATCCTCGTATCGATCGAGGGCCAGACACTTCGCATGGTCGCAACCGATTCCTACCGGCTGAGCGTCAAGGAGACCGCGGTGGACGGCCTCGACGACACGTTCACGGCAAACGTGCCGGCTCGAGCGCTCCAGGAGTTGAGCCGCATCGTGAGCGACACCAAGGCCGAGACCGTGTCGATGTCCACGCACGAGAACCAGATCGTGTTCGGCGCCGGCGACGTGACTCTGTCGTCGCGGCTGATCGATGGTCAATTCCCGAACTATCGCCAGCTCCTACCCGAGTCATATGAGCACGAGGTGACACTGAGCAGGACCGAATTCCTGGCCGTTGTGCGCCGCGTCAGCCTGATGGCGCAGAAGAACGCGCCGCTGCGCCTGCGGTTCGAGCAGGGCTCGGTGACCCTGTCGGCACAGACGCCGGACGTCGGTGAGGCCGCGGAATCGCTACCCGTGAACTATCAGGGCGAGGAGCTGGAGATCGGATTCAACCCCCAGTTCCTGCAGGACGGGCTCGAGAGCATCTCCACCGACGAGGTGCGCCTGCGTCTCATCAGCGCGCTGCGTCCCGGCCTGCTCGAAGAGGCGAATGCCGCCGAGGCCGACAGCTTCCTGTACCTGATCATGCCGGTGCGCCTGAATGTCTGAGCGCGCTCACAGCCGTCCCTCGCGGAGCTGATGGATGTCACCCGTATCGAGCTCCGCAGCTTTCGCAATCACGAGCGCCTGACCGTCGATCTCGCGCCGGGGCTGAACTTCCTCGTCGGTCCGATCGGCTCGGGGAAGACAAGTGTCGTCGAAGCACTGCACGTGGGTTGCACCGGCCACTCGTTCCGGACCTCGAACGAGCGTGAGATGGTGCGGTTCGGCAGACGGCGCGGGTCGGGTCGAGCTCATGTGCCGGGGGGAGGGAGGAGCGCATCGCATCGAGGTCGTGTTGCAGACGGGCGCCTCGAAGCAGATCAAGCGGGACGGTGTGAAGCTGAGCGTGCTGCGCGCCGATCCCTCCACTCCGCGTGTCTGCGTGTTCGCTCCCGACCATCTCGAGCTGGTGAAGGGCCCGGCCGGAATCCGCCGCGCCCATCTCGATGAGCTCGTGGCGGCTCTCTGGCCGGCCCGCCGTGCGACGCGGCTCGCGTATGCGAAAGCGCTGGCGCAGCGAAACTCGCTGCTCGGCCGCGTTCGCTCCGGGCTTGCTGCTCCCGCAGCGCTCGGTGCCTGGGACCACGAGCTGGCCCGTCACGGCATCGAGCTGATGCGCCACCGTGCCGACGCGATCGGGCTGCTTGCCGATCCCTTCACGGCGCGGGCACAGGACCTCGGCCTGCCGGCACCCGCGACGGTCACCTACCGTCCGCGCTCGAAGGCCTCCGATGTGTCCGGGTTGGAAGTGGAGTTGCGTGAACGGCTGGCGTCCGATCTGGAGCGCGGGTTCACCACCCACGGACCGCATCGCGACGATTTCGTCCTGAGGGCCGCAGACAGGGACCTGCGCAAGTATGGATCGCAGGGACAGCAACGCCTGGCGCTGCTCTCCCTGCTGCTGTCCGAGCGTGACGCGATGGAGGATGCCCACGGCTCGCTGCCGGTGCTGCTGCTCGACGACGTCATGAGCGAACTCGATCCGGCCCGCCGCCGGCTGTTGCTCGACATCCTCGCGTCGCCGGGCCAAACGTTGATCACGACCGCGGACGAAGGGGCCCTGCCGCTCGAGCTCGGCACGACGGTACGTCTCGACCGGCCCGCGGAGACGGTTGCTTGACACGCTTTCCTCGCCAACTCGGTCGACGTCCTGCCGGCACTTCCGGTCTCGCCTTGCGCCGGTCACGCTTCTGGCAGACGTTCAGACGCGGTGGGCGGAGGTCGCCGGCGAGGAGATCGCCCGGCAGGCACAGCCGGCGTCGGAGCGGGCGGGCGTCGTGATCGTCCGGTGTACGTCCTCCGGTGTGGGCCGCGGAGCTTTCGTTGATGGCGCCGCGCCTCTTGCAGAGTCTCAACGATGGCCGGCCGCCCGAACGCCCCGCCGATCGCGGGCCTGCGTTTCACGGTTCGTTGAGGGCGAATTCAGCCTGGTCCCCGGGCCGTAGTGAGTGTTTGCCCATGGCTGCTGCACAGCCGTAGCGCCGGGCCCGAGACCGTCTGTCGCGTCAGACTAGAGTTGGGGGTCGGCTGCAAGCCCCTCCGCCGGTCCAACTCCGACAGGTATCGGGGGCTTGTTTTTTCGCTTTGTAGAGGGAAATTTGCGCGTCTTAGCGTGCCAGGATCCGGGCCATGATCTGTTAGAATCGTCTGCACAGTCTTTCGCGCTTTCCACCACGCGCACACAGCAGTCGGCAAAGGCGCCGTGCGTGCTCTCGAGAAGGCGTGGTCATCGGCGGCTACGGCCGTCATACCAGGAGGATTGCATTGCCGAACAACGGGTCGCCTGAAAGTACGGCCGGAGACGGGGCCGGAAAGCGCCGGGCCGAAGTCGACGCAAGGACGGCGCAGCCAGCTACATGGCCGCGAACATCACCGTGCTCGAGGGCCTCGAGGCGGTTCGCAAGCGGCCCGGCATGTACATCGGCTCCACCGGCGAGCGCGGCCTCCACCACCTCGTCTACGAGGTCGTGGACAACTCGGTCGACGAGGCGCTGGCCGGTTTCTGCGACTCCGTGCGCATCGAGCTGCATCCCGGACAACAGCGTCACGGTCAGCGACAACGGCCGTGGCATCCCGGTCGACATGCACGAGAAGGAGCAGCGGCCCGCCGCCGAGGTGGTGCTGACCGTCCTGCACGCCGGCGGCAAGTTCGGCGAGGGCGGTGGCTACAAGGTCTCGGGCGGGTTGCACGGCGTCGGCGTCTCGGTCGTGAATGCCCTCTCCGAGCGGCTCGAGCTGGAGGTCAGGCGCGACGAGTCACGTCTGGACGCAGACCTACGAGCGCGGCGTGCCGCAGGGCGCCGCTGGAGCGCGGTCCTCGAGACCTCCGACCACGGAACCACGATCACCTTCCTGCCCGACCTCGAGATCTTCGAGGAGATCGTGATGGACTTCGAGACGCTCTCCCAGCGCATGCGCGAGACCGCCTTCCTCACCCGCGGCCTGCGCATCGAGCTGATCGACGAGCGCGGATCTCGGGCGAGCGGGTCGAGTTCCGCTACGAGGGCGGCATCCGCGACTTCGTCGCCTACCTGAACGAGAACAAGGAGCCGATCCACCGCAAGATCGTCTACTTCGAGGGCGAGTCGGAGGACGGCCTGGCCGAGGTCTCGATGCAGTGGAACTCCTCCTACCAGGAGTCGATCTTCAGCTTCGCCAACAACATCAACACGACCGAGGGCGGCACCCACCTGTCCGGTTTCCGGTCGGCGCTCACGCGCACGCTCAACGACTACGCGCGCAAGAAGGGCCTGCTCAAAGAAAAGGATGAAAATTTGGCCGGCGAGGACGTGCGCGAGGGCCTCACCGCGATCGTGTCCGTGAAGCTGCAGGACCCGCAGTTCGAGGGCCAGACGAAGTCCAAGCTCGGCAACCCTCCGATGAAGGGCTTCGTCGAGTCGACGGTGAACCGCAAGCTGGGGGAGTTCCTCGAGGAGAACCCCGCCGAGGCGAACCAGATCATCGGCAAGGCGATCGCTGCCTCACGCGCACGCGACGCCGCGCGCAAGGCGCGGGACCTGACGCGCCGGAAGTCGGCGCTCGAGAACTCGACGCTGCCCGGCAAGCTTGCGGACTGCTCGGTGAAGGATCCGTCGCTTGCCGAGATCTTCATCGTCGAGGGCGATTCCGCCGGCGGCAGCGGCAAGCAGGCGCGCGACCGCCACACCCAGGCGGTCCTGCCGCTGCGCGGCAAGATCATCAACGTCGAGAAGAACCGCATCGACAAGGTCCTGTCGAACGAGGAGATCCAGGCACTCGTGACGGCGATCGGCACCGGGATCCGCGAGGAGTTCGACCTCGAGCAGCTGCGCTACCACAAGGTGATCCTGATGACCGACGCCGACGTGGACGGCGCGCACATCCGTACCCTCGTCCTGACCTTCCTGTTCCGGGAGATGCAGGGCCTGATCGAGGCCGGCTACGTCTACATCGCGAAGCCGCCGCTGTACAGGCTGAAGGCCGGCAGCCGCGAGCAGTACATCGAGAAGGAGTAGCGAGCTCGAGGAGGTCCTCCTCCGCGACAAGCTCGAGCAGATCGAGGTCTTCGACCGCGCGGACGCCGACGTTCAACCTCACGCAGCAGCGGTGGCAGCGGCTCACCCGGCTGGTCAAGGAGTACGAGGGCTGGGCCTCGGTGCTGCGCGCCGAGCACGGGCACGAGGTGATCACGTTCCTGGAGGAGTCGGAGGTCCTGGACCAGGGCCTGAGCGATGCCGACAAGGTCGTCGACCTGCTGAAGAAGAAGGCGCCGCCCACCGAGCCGTACGACACCGAGGTGCTGTCGCACAACGGCGACGGCTCGATCAACGTCAAGGTGATCGAGCGCAAGAGCGGCCTGGCGACGACCCACGCATTGGGGCGGGAGATCTTCGATTCCCGGGAGTACCGCCAGCTCGTCCGGGTCCACCAGGAGCTCCAGAACCTCGCGGGCACGCCGCCGTTCAAGTTGAAGCACGGCGACGACGAGTCCGAGGCGCTCTCGTTCGAGGACCTGCGGACCAAGGTGCTGGCCCTCGCCAAGCGCGGTGTGCGGCTGCAGCGGTTCAAGGGCCTCGGCGAGATGAACGCCGGCCAGCTACGCGAGACGACGATGGACCCTGCGTCACGCACGCTCCAGCAGGTGACGATCGACGACGCCACGGCGGCCGACCAGCTGTTCTCGATGCTGATGGGCGATCAGGTCGAGCCCAGACGCGCCTTCATCGAAAAGCATGCAAGGGACGTTCAGTTCATTGATGTGTAGAAAGGACATCGGCATCGCAGTCGCCGTTCGCAGGGTTTCCGGCGCCGGCGTACCGCGGAACGGCGTAACTGAGATATGGCCACTCTTGACGCACTGACAGGCAACATCGAGCCGCGCGGTCTGCGCGAGGAGATGCGCTCCTCGTACATGGACTACGCGATGAGCGTGATCGTCGGGCGGGCGCTGCCCGACGTGCGCGACGGCCTGAAGCCCGTCCACCGCCGCGTCCTCTACGCGATGCACGAGGCGGGCCTCCAGCCCACCCGCGCCTACCGCAAGTCGGCGCGTGTGGTCGGCGACGTGATGGGCAACTACCACCCTCACGGCGACGCGTCGATCTACGACACCCTCGTGCGCCTCGCGCAGGATTTCGCGATGCGCTATCCGCTCGTCGACGGGCAGGGCAACTTCGGCTCGATCGACGACGACCCGCCGGCCGCGATGCGGTACACCGAGGCGCGCCTCGCGCGGCTTGCCACGGAGATGCTGCGCGACATCGACGCGAACACCGTCGACTTCACTCCGAACTACGACGAGTCACGCCAGGAGCCGCTGATCCTGCCGTCCCGGTTCCCGAACCTGCTCGTGAGCGGTTCGGCCGGCATTGCTGTCGGCATGGCGACGAACATTCCGCCGCACAACCTGCGCGAGACGATCGACGCGGTGGTCGCTTACATCGACGACCGGGACATCGACGTCGACGGGCCTGATGCAGCACATCAAGGGCCCCGACTTCCCGACCGGCGGCTACATCGTCGGCCGGCAGGGGATCAAGGATGCCTACGAGACCGGCCGCGGCCGCGTCGTGATGCGC
Organism: uncultured Solirubrobacterales bacterium; assembly: GCA_963731895.1. Taxonomy (GTDB): domain Bacteria; phylum Actinomycetota; class Thermoleophilia; order Solirubrobacterales; family JBBDJG01; genus CAVSXO01. The sequence continues at coordinate 62,349 of CAVSXO010000026.1, read as the reverse complement.
GCCCGCGTGCACGTCGAGCCGCTGCGGGGCGGCAAGGAGGCGATCATCGTCACCGAGCTGCCGTTCATGGTGAAGAAGGGCGGCAAGGGCAACCTGATCGACAGGATCGCCGACCTCGTCCGCGACAAGAAGATCTCCGAGATCAGCGATCTGCGCGACGAGACGGACGGTTCAGGGATGCGGCTCGTGATCGAGCTGAAGCGCGACTCGATCCCGGAGATCGTCCTCAACAAGCTCTACAAGCACACCTCGCTGCAGCAGACCTTCGGAGTCAACATGGTGGCGCTGGCGGAGGGCGTGCCGCGCACGCTCGACCTGCGCGAGGTGATCCGCTACTACGTCCTCCACCAGAAGGAGGTCGTGACCCGGCGCACCCTGGACGAGCTTCAGCGTGCCGAGCGGCGGGCGCACATCCTCGAGGGCCTGCTGATCGCGCTGTCGAACATCGACGCCGTGATCAAGCTGATCCGCTCGTCGAACGACCCCGACGCTGCGCGCGCGGGCCTGATCGACCAGTTCGAGCTGTCCGCAGAGCAGGCGCAGGCGATCCTCGACATGCGCCTCCAGCGCCTGACCGCGCTCGAGACCGACAAGATCAAGGCCGAGCACGCCGATCTGATGGAGCGCATCAAGGAGCTGCGCGCGATCCTCGGCGAGGAGGACCGCCTGTACGGGCTGATCAAGGAGGAGCTGCTCGAGATCAAGGACATCTACGGCGACGCGCGCCGCTCAGAGATCATCGCCGCCGAGGACGAGGTGGACCTCGAGGACATGATCGCCGAGGAGCAGATGGTGATCTCGATCACGAACTCGGGCTACATCAAGCGTCTGCCGCTCTCGACGTACCGCAAGCAGCATCGGGGCGGCGTGGGCGTGATCGGGATGGAGACGAAGGAGGACGACTACATCGAGCACCTGCGCATCTGCTCGACGCACGACTTCCTGCTCTTCTTCACCAACTACGGCAAGGTCTACCGGCTGAAGGTCTATGAGCTGCCCGAGGGGGCGAGGACGGCGAAGGGCCGCGCCCTCGTGAACCTGTTGCCCTTGCGTGAGGGCGAGTCGGTCCGGTCGGTGATCCCGACCCGGGACTTCAGCGAGACCAAGTACGTCGTGTTCGGCACGCGGAATGGTCTGATCAAGAAGACCGAGCTGAAGGCGTACAACACCCCGATCCGCGCGGACGGCATCATCGCCATCAAGCTGCGTGACAAGGACGAGCTCGTTGCGGTCCGCGGAACCGACGGCGACGACGACATCATCATGGTGTCCCAGTCGGGCTACGCCGCGCGCTTCGCCGAGTCGCGTGTGCGGCCGATGGGGCGCGACACGTCCGGAGTGCGCGGGATGAACGTGTCCGAGAAGGGCAACCGTGTTCTCTCGATGGACGTGGCTCGCGACGACACCGAGCTGTTCGTCGTGACGGACAACGGCTTCGGCAAGCGCACGCCGATCGTGGACTATCCGGTCAAGGGTCGCGGCACCAAGGGCGTGAAGACGATCCAGCTCACCGATCGCAAGGGCGGCCTGACCGGCGCGCTCGTGGTGCGTGAGCACCAGGAGCTGCTCTTCATCTCTCAGGAGGGCATGGTGCAGCGCACGGGCGTGCGCGGGATCTCGCGCATGGGTCGCTCCACGCAGGGCGTGAAGGTCATGAACGTGCGCGGCGACGACACGGTCAGCGCAGTGGCGCTCGTGGTCGAGAGCGAGCCGGATCTGACCGCAGACGTGGCAGAGAACGGCGCAACGCCGGAGCTGTCCGTCAGACGGCGCCTCTCCGCCGGACGCCGACGAACGCCGAGTTCGCCGACGGCCGTACCGCGAACTAGATCAGGTACTGCTTCCACGTCGCCGGGATCACGGGCGCGGCGACGCGGATGAACACGGTTGGGCCGGGCGCGCGAGGCGCCTTGCGTGGCCGCATGCCCGTCTCGACAGGCATGCGGTTGCCCTTCCGGCGATTGCAGGGCGCACAGGAGGTGACGATGTTCTCCCAATTCGTCTTTCCTCCCCGGCTGCGCGGAACCACGTGGTCCACCGTCAGGTGCGTCCCGGTGCCGCAGTACTGACACGTCCAGGAGTCACGGGCGAAGACGGCCCGCCGAGTGATCCGGCGACGCCGCTTGTCGCGCGGGAGGCTCACGTAGGTCACGAGCCTGATCACGACCGGATGGGGCAGGGTGACGCTCTCGGAGCGGACGGTGCGGGTGGCCTGCTCCACCAGCTCGGCCTTCTCCTTCAGCACCAGCACGACCGCCCGCCGGACGGTGCAGACGTTGAGCGGCTCGTACGAGGCGTTGAGGACGAGGACGCGGCCGCTGTCAGCCCGGCGCGGGCCGGCTGCCCGCGCAGGGCGTGCAGGTCCCTCGGGTTGGCTCGCCTCTCCCTCGCGGACGGGGGTGGGACCAGCGCTTTCCCCGGGCTGTGCGCCGCGGCTCCCTGCGGGCGCCGCCGGCGCGACTGCTCTTGCGGTCGCGGCTTCCACTGCGGTCGCCGAAAGTGTAACCGGCGCCGAGCGACCGCCCTCGGGTCAGGAGGCGACGGACTGTGACGCGGCCGGGTAGCAACCCAGGACGCGGAGCGTTTCCACCGAACGTTTCACGGCCGCGAGCGCATCGGCGATCGCGGGCTCTGTCTCCGCGCCCTCGATGTCGGCGAAGAAGACGTACCGGCCCAACCCTTGCTTCCGTGGACGCGACTCGATCTTGCTCAGGTTCACCTCTCGACCGGCGAACTCCTGGAGCACGCCGACCAGTGAGCCGGGTGAGTCCGGTAGGCCCCAGAAGACGATCGAGGTCTTGAAACGCAGTTCGCGGTCCGCAGTCCGCAGTCCGCCGGCCTGTTTGGCCAGCCATACGAAGCGGGTTTCGTTCCTCCACTGGTCCTCGACGCCGTCCTCCAGCACCACGCATCCATACAGATCCGCAGCAAGCCGCGTTCCGAGTGCGGCCCACGGCTGATCCGAGTCGGCGACGATGCGCACGGCGTCCGCGGTGCTGGCGGCGGACACCACCTCTGCACCGCTGAGTCGCTCGCGCAGGAAGCGGGCGCATTGGCCGCTTGCCTGCGGGTGGGACACGACCCTGGTGACCTTGTCCAGGGCCATCTGCCGGCGGGCGATCAGGCAGTGGCGCACCGGGTGGACAACCTCGCCGACGATCTTGACCTCGTCGGTCTCGAACACGAGGGCATCGAGCGTCGCGTTGACCGATCCCTCGACGGAGTTCTCGATCGGGACTATCGCGCGCTCCGCGGTCCCGTCCTCGACGGCCATCACGCAGTCGTAGATCGTCGGCAGCGGAACGGGCTCGAGCAAGGGTCGCTGGGACCCGTCGAGCGAGGCCATCAGGGCCTCTTCGCTGAACGTCCCCTCAGGCCCGAGGAATGCGACCCGCACCTGCCCGGCTACCCGGAGGCTGCCTGGGCGGAGGCCGCCGGCGTGGAAGCCTCCTGTGCAGCGCCGGCGGGGCCACCCAGGGCGCTCCTGACCGCCTCGTCCTCCTCCGGTGACAGCTCGGCCTCCGGGGACCCGTCGCGCACGCCCTTCACGTACAGACGAGCCTGGTCACGGTGCAGGATCGAGGACAGCACGACCCCGGTGCCCTTCTCGTCCAGCAGCGCCATCGAGCTGGATTGACGCCCGCTCATCTCGTTGTACGCGTCGTAGCGGATCACCGAGGTGCGGCTGATTCCACGACTGATCCGGGCCTCGTCGGCTCTCGAGCCGCCGCTGTACCCGCTCGAAGGTCGTCTCGACCAGCTCGCGGAGCTCGACGAACGCGATCTCGATGCCCTCGGCATGGGTGACCAGGTCGCGCTCACCGCTGGTGCCGAGCACGACGGTCTGCGCTCCGCGTAGCTTGCGGAGCTTTGCGAACAGAACCAGGGCCAAGAGCAGCGCGACGATCGCCACCCCTCCGGCGGCCAGCGCTGCGATGCCGGCTGCCGATGTGAGGTCATCGGGCACGCTTGAAGGATATCCCCACCGCGGGAGGCCAAAAACCGGACCCCCGATCGCTCCGGCGTTTACTCCGTGAACGCGACCTCGTAGCGGGCGTTGTTGTTGTCCCTCGTGCCCTCACCGGGTACGGGGGCGATCTCGACCGTCACGTTGCTGACGCCCTGCGTATCCGGCTGTTCGCTGATCGGGATGCTGACCGTCTCCTCCTGGCCCGCAGCGATCCGTGGAATGGTCTGCTCGACGTTGATGTCCTTCCCGTCGGTGATCGCGATCGAGACCGCCACGTCGGTCTCGTCCGACTCGCCCTGGTTCTGGACCGTTACGTCGAACGTCATCTGATCCGCCACGGGCACGCGGTTCACGCCGCTGTCGGTCAGCTCCGTACCGGAGGGCCGGACGGTCACTCCCTGGAGCCCCGTTCCGTGCAGCCCCGGCGTTGCAGCCGAGCCCGATCCGCCCGAGATCCGACCGAGCCGCGTCTCGACGGTGTCCGGGTCGAGCCAGCCGAGGTCCGGCAGGAAGCGGTCGGTCGGGAACCGCTCGCTGATCCCCTGCTTGTCATAGGCCGCAGTCAGCTCGGGGATCGTGCGTTGCAGGTAGATCACGTCACTGGCCAGCAATGCCTGCATCTGGCCCGCGATGGAGTTGATCGCCGCCCGGCTGTCCCGCTCGTCGCCGAGTGCCGCCGGCAGCTGCGCGGCGATGCGCTCGATTGCGTCCGCACGGAACTCGAGGGCCTCGACGAGCCAGCCGTTCGCATCGTTCAGCTCGTCAGGATGGTCGGTGCCGCGAGCTCGCTCCACCAGCTGTTCGGCCTCTGCGCGCTCCGCGTTCACCTGGGTCTGCACGTCGAGTGCATCCGAGCGGCTGGGCCGCGAAAGGAGGTTGAACAGCCGGTCGGAGATCTCGCTCGAGCCACCCACGAGCGCACGCACGTCCGAGGCGTAGTCCTCGAACGCTCGTTCCTTGCGGCTGTCCAGGCAGCCGTTGATCCCGATCACCAGCAGGATCACGACGACCACGGCGGCACCCAAGCCGGCCGACCGGCGGAGCATCAATGTCTGGCGGTCGACCGCTTCCTGGGACCTCGCGGGCCTCGATGAGCGGCCGGGCCGCCTGCCTTGCGTAGAGGACAAGATCAAGCGCTCCTCGTGGCGCTGAGGGCGCGCCACAGGCCCGTATTCGAGCGCAGAGTATGACGTTCCTGTCGGCGGCGCAGTGCCGGATCGATGCCACGGGACAGACGGTGCGCGGCGCAGGCTGATGCTTTGCGTAGCATTTCGCGGTGGTTCGGGCCGTCCCGCAGGCACCACCGAAGGCCGACCGAGCCCTGTCCATGGGCGTGCTGCGCACTGTTGAGTCAAGACTCGAAGGCCTCGTGGAAGGCGTGTTCAACCGTGCCTTCAGGTCCCGGGTACAGCCTGTGGAGCTGGCGCGCCGGCTGGCCAAGGAGATGGAGTCCTACAAGACGGTCTCGGTCTCACGCACATACGTGCCCAACGAGTACATCGTCTTCCTCTCCCGCGAGGATAGGCGCCAGTTCGAGGGATATGAGCCGGCCCTGGTGGAGGAGCTGTCGGCACACCTGCTCGAGCATGCGTCACGGGAAGGCCTCGCTCTGCTCACCCGCCCAAAGGTGTCGTTCGAGACGGATCGCCGCCTCCGGATGGGTGAGTTCGGCATCCAGCCGCGGCTCGTGAAGCCGCCAGAGGCAGAGCGCGAGGAGGCATCGCAGGGGGACCTCGGCGCCACGATGGTCTACTCGGCCACGCGCGCCCAGCGAGTCGCAGAGCCGCCGGCACAGTCCACCTCGCGCGCCCTCCTGACGATGGACGGCAAGACCTTCGTCCTTGACCAGCCCCGCACCGTGGTGGGACGCAGCCGCCGCAGCGACTTCGTCGTCGAGGACCCGAACATGTCACGGCGCCACTTCGAGCTGCAGCGGCGCGGCGACGACTGGTATGTCGTCGATCTGGAATCGACCAACGGCATCGCGGTGAACGGGCGGCGGGTGCCGTCGGCGCAGTTGCAGCCGGGCGACGAGATCGTGGCCGGCACCTCCCGCATGCGGTTCAACCTGGACTGAGGAGCGCCACGTGTCGGATCCAATCGAGGTGCTGCTCCAGTTCGCCTTTCTCGGCGTGCTCTATCTGTTTCTCCTGTGGGTGGCTCGCAGTGCCCTGCGGGACCTGGGCCGGCCCGCCACCGAGCTGCCGGGCGGGTTTGCGGGAGAGGAGCCGGCAGGCGGCGGGCGGCCGTATGCGGGCCGCCTGGTGGTGGTGCGCGGCGGTGGCCTCTCGAGCGGGCAGGCGTTCGGCGTGGGACCCGGGCTCGTGATCGGCCGCGCCCTCGCGTGCGAGGTCACCATCGAGGACTCGTACGCGTCGGGGCGGCATGCGCGCCTCTACGACCGCGACGGCCACGTCTACATCGAGGACATGAACTCGACCAACGGAACGTACGTGAACGGCGCGCGCGTCAGTACCCAGCAGCTGTTGCGTCCCGGTGACGTGGTGCGGATCGGCGACACGGAGCTCCGGTTTGAAAGTGAATAACGGACCGTGTTGAGGGTCGTCGACGAGGCGGCGCGTACGGATGCCGGGCGCCAGCGCCATGCAAACGAGGATTCCTATTACGCACGGGCGCCCGTGTACGCGGTCGCCGACGGGATGGGTGGTGCGCAGGCGGGTGAGGTCGCGTCGCGAATTGCCGCGGAGGCGTTCGACGAGCGCACCGGCGACGGGACACCCGAGCAGCAGCTCGCGCGCGTCGCGACCGAGGCCAACCGCCGCATCTTCGAGCTGGCTCAAGAGGATTCGAGTCGCAGCGGGATGGGGACCACGCTCACCGGCCTGCTCGTGGACGGCGACGAGGTCGCGATCGTGCACGTCGGGGACAGCCGGGCTTACCTATTTCGCGACGGCGAGCTGCGGCAGCTGACGCGGGATCATTCCCTCGTCGAGGAGCTGCGCCGCCAGGGCAGGCTGACGCCCGAGGAGGCGGAGGAGCATCCGCAGCGCTCGATCATCACACGGGCGCTCGGCCCCGAGCGCGACGTGGAGCTCGACGTCCACACACACCGGGCCCGCAGCGGGGACCTCTACCTGATCTGCAGCGACGGGCTCACCAGCATGGTGCGCGAGGGCCGGTTGCGCGAGATCCTCACCGAGAACGAGTCCTTGCGGGGCGCCGTCGACGCGCTGGTCGCCGAGGCCAACGAGATGGGGGGCCGCGACAACATCACCGTGGTCCTGTTCCGGGTCGGTGGTGAGGGTGAGGATGCAGATCACGATGGCCCGCCCGTCGACGAGACGGTGGTGGGATTGCGGGCGCCGGAGCCGGAGGCCGACACCGGTGAACAGGACGCGGTGCCGGTGCCGGCCGCTCCGGAACCGCCTGAGCCTGCTCCTCGCGCCGCGGCGCACCGCCGGCGCCCGCGACGCACCTTCAGGCGAGCGCTGGTCACCCTCGTGGTGCTCGCCGTGCTGGCCGGTGCGGTCGTGGGCGCGGTGGCAGTGATCCGCAACGTGTACTTCGTGGGCCAGGACGATCGCGGTCTCGTGACGCTCTATCGCGGTGTGCCCTACGAGCTGCCGCTGGGGATTGATCTGTACGAGTCGCAGTACGTCAGCTCGGTGCCCGCGCGCACGCTGTCGCCGACGCAACGGCGCCGGCAGCTGGATCACCAATTGCGATCGCGCGAGGACGCGGCGGACATCGTGCGCGAGTTGGAGCGCGGCAGGCAATGAGCGCGCGCAACCGCGAGCTGCTCGGGCTGTTCCCGGTCGCGATGCTGATCACCGCCGGCTTCACCGGCGTGTACGCGGCGCGGTCGGCGGACCTCGGCTCGGCCAGCCTCACCTACGGCGCGATCTTCCTAGGCCTGTGCCTGGCGGTGCATCTGTTCATCCGCGCCACGCTCCCGAACGCCGATCCGTACCTGTTCCCGCTCGTCGCCCTGCTGGCGGCGTTCGGCCTGGTGATGATCTACCGCATCGACGACGCGCTCGCGCGCCAGCAGGCAGGGTGGTTCGTCGCCGGCATCGTGCTGTTCGCCGTCACGGTCCTGTGGCTCCGAGACGTACGCGTGCTGGAGCGCTATCGGTACGTGATCGCCGCGGCGGGAATCGGTCTCCTGCTGTTGCCGCGGGCACCGGGGATCGGAGCGCAGGTGAACGGCGCGTACCTGAGCGTCGACATCGGCCCCCTGGCGTTTCAGCCGACCGAGTTCGCAAAGCTGTGCATCGTCGTCTTCCTGGCCAGCTACCTGACCGAGCACGGGGACATGCTCGTCGTGGGAGCGCGGCGCGTGATGGGGGTGACGATCCCACCCCTGAAGCACTTTGGGCCGCTCCTGGTGGTTTGGGGAGCGGCGATGGTGATGCTGGTCTTCATCCGCGACCTCGGCAGCTCGCTGATGTTCTTCGGCGCCTTCCTGGCGCTGCTGTACGTGGCCACGGGACGCGCCTCGTTCGTGGTCGCCGGGCTGGCCCTGTTCCTCGCCGGAGCGTGGTTCTTCGCCGGCACGGTCGGGCACGTGCAGGAGCGCATCGACATCTGGCTCGACCCGTGGCAGGACCCGAACGACTCAGGGTTCCAGATCGCCCAGGCCCTGTTCGCACAGGCCGACGGCGGGCTGTTCGGGCAGGGATTCGGGCAGGCGCTGCTCGAGTTGCCCGGCGGTGCGCGGATCCCTCCGGCGCCTGACACGGACCTGATCTACGCCGTGATCACCAGCGAGGTCGGCTTGTTCGGCGCGGCGGCTGTCCTGATCACGTACATGCTTTTCGCCGAGCGCGGCTTCCGGATCGCGATCATGTCCGAGGACGGCTTCTCGAAGCTGCTCGCGACGGGCCTCACGGCGGTCTTTGCGTTGCAGGCATTCGTGATCGTGGGAGGCGTCACGCGGGTGATCCCGCTCACCGGCGTGACGCTGCCGTTCGTCAGCTACGGCGGCAGCTCGGTCGTTGCGAACTTCGTCCTGCTGGCGTTGCTGCTGATGGTCTCCGAGCAGGCGCGCGCGCCCCGCGGCGCCGTGCGCAGCCCGGTGGTCGAGCGGATCTCGAGCACCCCAAACCCCCAGCGTGACCCTGCGGCGGTGCCAGGGTCGTGAACACCCGGATACGCAACCTGTTCGGCCTGGTCGTGCTGCTGTTCGCGGTGCTGATCGGGTTCACGTCGTACTGGTCGGTGTTCGACGCCGACGAGCTGGAGGCGAATCCGGCCAACAAACGGCCGCTGCTCGAAGAGCAGCAGATCAGGCGCGGGCTGATCCTTGCGGCCGACGGCACCGTGCTTGCCCGAAACCGCGGCATCGGCAACTCGCCGCGGTTCTACGAGCGGGTTTATCCCCCGGGCACTCTCTTCGGACACCCCGTGGGATACAGCTTCGTCGAGCGTGGGCGCGTGGGGCTGGAGCGGGAGTACAACGACGATCTGACCGGCAAGCACAAGGAGTTCGAGACGATTCTGGACGAGCTGCGCGGCAAGGAGCGCGAGGGCTCCGACCTGATCACGACATTGGACCCGGGCGCGCAGCGCACCGCGATCGACGCACTGGCGGGGCGCACCGGCGCAATCGTGGCGATCGAGCCGTCCACGGGACGTGTGCGCACGATGGTCAGCGTGCCCGGTTATGACCCAAACTCCATCCCCGATCGCTTCTCCGACCTGCGCCGCGCGCCGAGGTCGCCGCTCCTCAACCGCACCGTGCAAAGCGGCTATCCGCCGGGGTCGACCTTCAAGGTCGTGACCGCCACGGCCGCGATCGACAGCGGGCGGTTCACGCCGCAATCGTTCGTCGACGGGAAGTCCCCGAAGGAGATCGACGGCGTGCCGCTGACGAACTTCGGCGGGAAGAGCTTCGGGCGGATCAGTCTCACCGACGCCCTCACGAACTCCGTCAACACTGTCTGGGCGACGGTTGCGGAGCGGACGGGCAAGAGGACGATGTACGAGTACATGCGCCGCTATGGGTTCAACCGCAAGCCGCTGCTCGACCTGCCGCGGGACGAGATGCGGGCCAGCGGCGTCTACGACCGCAACGGGGATCTGCTGAACGTCTCCGACGCGGTCGACATCGGCCGGGTGGCGATCGGTCAGGAGCGCCTCCAGGTGACGCCGCTCCAGATGGCGCTCGTCCCGGCCGCGATCGCCAACGGCGGAAGCCTGATGCGACCGCACATCGTGCGCGACATCCGTGACAGGGACGGCCGGGTGGTGCGGCGCGAGAAACCGAGCGAGCAGAGCGAGGTGATGAAGCCGGCCACCGCAAGCGCCCTCGCCCAGATGATGAGCAAGGTGGTCGAGGAGGGTACAGGCACGGCCGCGGCGCTCGAGGGCATCGACGTGGCGGGCAAGACCGGGACGGCGGAGGTCGGGACCTTGAACCAGGCGTGGTTCATCGCGTTCGCGCCCGTGCAAAGGCCAAGGGTGGCGATCGCGGTGACCGTCGAGAGGACGACCGGTCAGGGCGGCACGGTGGCCGCTCCGATCGCCAAGCAGGTCATGCAGGAGCTGCTGCGGTGATCGCCGAGGGGACGGTGATCGACGGCCGCTATCACGTGCTGGGCAAGCTCGGCGCGGGCGGCATGGCGGACGTTTACTGCGCCGAGGACACGCACCTCGGCCGCAAGGTGGCGCTGAAACTCCTGCACGCGCGGTTCGCGCAGGATCAGGAGTTCGTGGAGCGCTTCCGGCGTGAGGCGTCCTCCGCGGCCGGCCTGCAGCACCCGAACGTCGTCGGCGTCTACGACCGGGGGGAATTCGAGGGCACCTACTACATCGCGATGGAGTACTGCGAGGGGCGCACGCTGAAGGACATCGTCGCGCGCACGGCGCTCGACCCAGCGCGCGCGATCGCGATCACGAAGCAGATGCTGGTCGCGACTCGCTTCGCGCACCGCCGCAACGTGATCCACCGTGACCTGAAGCCGCACAACGTGATCCTCGACTCCGAGGACAACGTGAAGGTGACGGACTTCGGGATCGCGCGCGCGGGCGCCTCCGACATCACGGAGGTGGGGGCGATCATGGGTACGGCGCAATACCTCTCCCCGGAGCAGGCTCAGGGCCGCCCGGTCACAGAGGCGTCCGACCTCTACTCGATCGGGGTGGTCCTGTTCGAGATGCTGACAGGGAAGGCGCCGTTCGACGGGGACAGTGCCGTGGCGGTCGCACTGAAGCACGTGAATCAGCCGGCGCCGTCGCCACGCGAATTGGTGCCGGCGGTGCCCCCGGAGCTCGAGGCGGTGGTGCTGAAGGCGCTCGCCAAGGACCCGGCGCAGCGCTACGGCGACGCGGACTCGTTCATCAAGGACCTCGAGGTGGTCGAGGAGCGCCTGCGCCGGGGCCCCGTGGACGTCGAGAGCACGGCGGTATTTGCTCCGATGGCCGCGACCACCGCACCAACCGCGCTCGCGCCCGTGCCTGCTGCCGCCGCGGAGGCCCCGGCGCTTCGATCTCCCGAGGCGGAGCCGGCGCCTCCACCTCCACCGGCGGTCGGGGAGCCGCCCGGACGGGCGGCCGGACGACAACCGCCGCCGCTGGCTCGCGGTCGCGCTGCTCGGGGGACTGGCCGTCCTTGCCCTGCTGGCGTTCCTGCTGTTCGGGTCCGCGGACAAGGCCACCGTTCCCCCGGTTGTCGGGCAGACCCTGGAGCAGGCCCGCCAGCGGGTCGATCGCGCCGGCCTCGAAGTCGAGGTCAAGCGCCGCACGGACCAGGCGCCGCGAGACTTCGTGTTCGAGCAGTCGCCCAATCCGGGCCAGGAGGTGGACAAGGGATCGGTCGTCACGCTGTTCGTGTCGAACGGGCCCAGCACGGTCCGGGTCCCGGACGTCGTCGGCCAGCAGGAGGCGGATGCGCGGAGACGGTTGCGGCGCGCCGACCTCCGGCCGGATGTCGAGCGCGAGGCCTCGACGAAGGTGGCGGAGGGGATCGTGATCCGGACCGATCCGGGTCCCGGCCGTCCCGCCGAGCGAGACTCGGCCGTGACGCTGGTCGTCAGCAGCGGCCCGGACCAGGTCACGGTCCCGAGCGTGATCGGCGAGACCCAGGAGGATGCGGTGACGCGGCTGCGCGAGGAGGGCCTGAGCCCGATCGTGCGCGAGCGCGCCTCCAGCGAGCCGGTCGACACGGTGATCGAGCAGACGCCCGCGGCAGGGCAGGAGGTCGAAGAGGGATCCTCTGTGACGATCTTCGTCTCGAACGGCAAGGTGCGCGAGGTCCCCGACGTGACCGGCAGTCCGCAGAGCGAGGCCGAGGCCGATCTGGACGATGCCGGCTTCGGGGTCAACGTGCGCACCCGTCAGACGGACCAGCCCGACGAGGAGGGAATCGTGCTGTCGCAGTCTCCGCGCGCCGGCGTCGAGCGCCGGGAGGGCGCGACGGTCACGATCACGGTCGGCGAGCCTGCGCCGCCCGTTCCGGAGCCGGCGCCGTGAGGGTGGTCGTGCTCGGTGGCGGCCGCTCGAGCGAGCACGAGGTGTCTTTGATGTCGGCTTCCTCGGTCCTGGCCGGGCTCGAGCGCGCCGGGCACGAGACGGTCTCGGTCGTGATCGGCCGCGACGGTTTCTGGCGGGAGGCCGAAGGCTCCGATCCCCTCGCGATAACTCCCGGCGCCGGCGTGCTCGGGGCGGAGGCGGTGTTCCCAGTGCTGCACGGCCCGTTCGGCGAGGACGGGACGGTGCAAGGGCTGCTGGAGACCGCTGACGTGCCGTATGTGGGCGCCGGCGTGCTGGGCTCAGCGGTCTGCATGGACAAGGGCATCGTTCAAGGGGCTGATGGCCCACGAGGGAATGCCACAGGTGCGCTACGAGGTGGTCACGGAGAGGGAGTGGGACACTCGCCGGGCTGCGACGCTGGAGCGCCTGCGGGGACTCGGACTGCCGGTTTTCGTGAAGCCGTCCCGGCTCGGGTCGAGTGTCGGGATCTCGAAGGTCTCGGCCGGCGAGGAGCTGGCTCCCGCGGTGGAGGCGGCGCTGGCGCACGACCCCCGCGTACTGGTGGAGGCGGCAGCCGACGGCATCGAGGTCGAGTGTGCGGTGATCGGGAACGACGAGCCGGTCCCTTCGGAGCCGGGTCAAGTGATTGCCCACGGCGACTGGTACGACTACGAGGCCAAGTACACCGAGGGCGGGATGGACCTGATCGTGCCCGCCCCGATCACCGGCGCCCAGCGGGAGCGGGTGCGCCGCATCGCGCAGGAGGCGTTCCTGCACTCCTCCTGTAGCGGCCTCGCGCGGGTCGACTTCTTCGTCACCTCGCAAGGACAGGTGCTCCTGAACGAGCTGAACACGATCCCGGGATTCACACCCACGAGCGTCTTCGCACGCCTGTTCGAGGCGTCAGGAATCGCGTACGAGGAACTGCTGGATCGCCTGCTCACGCTCGCGGTCGAGCGCTACGCGCGCGAACGAGCGCACCGTACTGACCTGCGGTTGGCGCTGACGTCAGCTCAGCAACTTCACTTCGCTCACCGCTGCGCTCGAGCCGCCTGTCGCGCCCTCTGTGAGCTTCGTGATCCACAGCAGGTAGTAGCGCGAGCGCTGGCCCGCCGTGTCGAGCGGGATCGTCTTCCGGGTCGCGTCCATCTCGCCGCTCGCGACCAGCGTCCAGCCGGACAGCGTCGCGGGGACGCTGTCGCGGGACACGTACACCTCGTATGTCCAGCCCTCCTTCGGCGTCACGATCCGCATCCCGCGGGCCACGATCGGTCGCCCGGCGTCGAGGTACAGACCGACGCCCTTCTTCAGGTTGCCGAGATCCGGGCTGTCGTAGCGCTCGGTCTCCCAGGCGGTGGTGGGGTCGCCGTCGAGGGCCAGGCCCTGTGTGCCGCGCTCCCTGCCGTCCCCGGGCGGGGGGTCGTATTCGTGGGCGTCTGACTCGTTCAGCGCGATCGCCCGCAGATCGCCCGGCGCGATCGGCTCGTTCTGCTGGGACTCGCCGTTGACCAGCAGCGCCGCCACCACGGCCACCACGGCCGCGATCGCGATGTACACGCACCGCCAGCCCGAGTGTCCGCCGGCGCGACCGCCGTCCCGCGATGCTCGCCGGCAGCTGGCTCAGAACTGCGGTCGCTTCGCCCGTCGCGCCACCCGACCGCGCGCTCTCGTAGGTCAGCACCTCCTCGAGGTCGTGCACGAGCTGGTCCATCGTCCGGTACCGGGTCTCAAGGTCCTTGGCCGTCGCCCGTTCGAGCACAGCCGCCAGTGCAGCCGATACCTCCGGGCGACGCCGCTGTACGTCCGGGAGCCCCTCGCGGACGTGCTTCATCGCGACGCTCACGTGGCTGTCGCCGCTGAAGGGCACCTCTCCGACGAGCATCTCGTAAAGCACGATCCCGAGCGAGTAGACGTCGGACTGGCCCGAGACGTCCTGACCCATCGCCTGCTCGGGAGAGACATAGTCGGTGGTCCCGATCACCTTGCCGGCCGCGGTGAGCTGGTTCGCCTGCTTGGACTCGAGCCCGCGGGCGATGCCGAAGTCGGTCACCTTCGCGCGACCCTCCTCGTCGATCAGCACGTTCTGCGGCTTCACGTCACGGTGGACGAGCCCCTCTTCGTGGGCAGCCTGGAGCGCTCGCCCGACCTCGATCGCGTACGCGATCGCCTCCGCGATCGGCAGGGGCCCCTCGCGGCGGATGCGCTCCTTGAGGGTCTCCCCCTTTACGTGCTCGAAGACGATGTACGGGTGGCCTCCGTCCTCGCCGGCGTCGATCACCATCACGACATGCGGGTGGGACAGCCGTGCGACAGTGCGGGCCTCGCGCCGGAATCGCTCGAGCGCGGCGTCGTCGCTCGAGATGTCGCTGTGCATGATCTTGATCGCGACCTGGCGCTCGAGCGTCTCGTCGAAGGCGCGGTACACGGTGGACATTCCGCCGGAGCCGATCCGGTCCTCGATGCGGTAGCGGCCGTTCAGTCGTGACCCGACAGCAGGTGGCGGTGAGCTCTGTGGAGGCGGCATCGTCATTGGAGGTGTTCGCGCGGGAGGTCCATCACCCTGGCAGCGGCAGCCACCCTGCACGCCGGTATTTTCCCCCGATGGTGGAGGTTGACTACCACACCGATCCGGCCTGCCCTTGGTCGTGGGCTGCGGAACCCCTGATCCGCGCCCTGAGGCTGGAGTTTGGAGAGGACCTCAGATGGCGCCTGGTGATGGGTGGGCTGGCCCGCGAGGTCGCCCCGGGCGTCAGCCCCCGTGCCTCCCTGCCGCCCGGCGTGCGGGCCGGGCTGGTGGAGGAATGGCTTCGGGTGAGCGCCGATACCGGGGCGCCACTCGATCCGCTGACCTGGGCGGAGGGCGGCATCCGCACCACCTATCCCGCCTGCATGGCGGTGCGGGCTGCAGCCGAGCAGGGCACGGAGGTGGCATTCGCCTACGTGCGGCGGCTGCGGGAGGGAATCATGTGCGAGCGGTTGAAGCTGGATCATGCCGAGGCGCTCGTCGAAGCCGCGCGCCAGGCCGGGCTCGATATCGAGCGGTTCCGGCTCGGACTGCGTTCGCACGCGATCACCGAGGCGTTCGGGGTGGATCTCGAGGCCACCGCCGCGCTCGCTGCCGAGCAGGGAGCACGACCCGATCAGTCCTCGGAGGGCGCCGGCGGTGCAGCGCTCCCGACCCTGGTGTTTGCGGGAGAGGACGGCCGCGAGACGGTTGCGCGGCCTGCAGCCGCTCGACGCATACCGGCAGGCGGGGGAGGCCTGCGGAGCACGACGGCAGGACGTCCGGCTCGGTGTCGAGGAGGTCGTGCGCCGGTACGGCCGTGTCACCACCGGAGAGGTCGAGTTGCTCTGTGATCTGCCCGGCCCGGTCGCGCACGCCGAGCTGTGGCGTCTGGCCGAGAACTGGCGCGTGCGTCCCGTCCGCGTGCTGACGGGCTGGCTGTGGGAGGCGGCCTGACGCGCCCCCTCCCCTGCGGGGCCGCGCTCAGGAGGGGCGGAAGCCGCCTCGTTCGCCGACCAGGCCGATGGAGGGAAGCCGGACCACCCGCGCCTCGCCGGTCACCTCGCCGATCGCAGCGGCGCCTGCATGGCGGCGGCGCAGCAGGTCGAGCGCCCGCCCGGCGCCGGCCGGCGCGACCACGCAGCAGAACCCGGTGCCCATGTTGAACACCTCCCACATCTCCTGATCCGGAACCTCGCCGCGATCCTGGATCAGGCCGAAGATGGGTGGGGGCGGCAGGGGAGCGTCGATCCGGAAGCCGACGTTTTCGTTGAGCCGTGTCAGGTTGAGCAACCCATCGCCGGTGATGTGAGCAAGGCCTCGAACCTCTGCTTCTGAGCGCAGCAGGTCGAGCGCTGCGCGAACGTAGATCTCTGTCGGCTCGAGCAGCTCCTCGGCCAAGGTCCGCCCAAGCTCGGGCGGCGAATCCTCGAGAGACAGGCCGCCATCGTCGAGGAGAGCTCGTCGCGCGAGCGTGAAGCCGTTCGAGTGGAGCCCGCTTGATGGCACGCCCAGCACGACGTCGCCGGGCTCGATCGCCTCCCCGGTCAGGACCGCGTTCCGCGCCACCACTCCGATGGCTGCTCCGACGAGGTCGATTCCGTGCGGCGAGGGGTGGCCCTGGAGCATCTCGGGCACCTGGGCCAGTTCGCCGCCGGGAATCTCGATCCCGGCTCGCTCGGCGCCGGTCCGGAGGCTCTCGCCGATCTCGGCCAGAACGCGCGGGTCGACCTGTTCCACAGCGATGTAATCGACCATTGCGATCGGCTCGGCGCCCACACACACCAGGTCGTTCACGTTCATCGCCACGCAGTCGATGCCCACCGTGTCGAACCGCTGCGCCTGCTCGGCGACGATCAGCTTGGTACCCACTCCGTCCGTGCAGATCGCGATCGCGGTGCTGTCGTCCAGCGCCACCACGCTTGCGTAGTGACCGGAGCCGAGGATCGAGCGCCGCGGCCGGCCGGGATCGATCCGCCCCAGCGCGGCGACGAGCGCGCCGATGCCGCTCGCGGCAGCGTCCGTGTCCACTCCGGAGCGGGCGTATGCGCCTCCCGGCTCGGTCATCGGGCCGGCCCCCGCCACAGCGCGACCGCGCCCAGTGCGGCGCGGTAGCCCGCATACGGCAGCAGGGAGCGGCTGCGCTCAAGCATCGCGATCAGGCGCATCGAGGCGAGCGTCGATGCGAACGCCGCCCCGGCTCCGGCGAGCATCCCGGCCGCCACGCCGGGAGGGAGGCCGCGCCCCGCGAGCCGCACGCCCTTCAGCACCGCCGCTCCGAGGATCACCGGCAGGGCGATCTGGCGTGAGATCACGTTCGCGTCCGGGCGGCGGAAGCGCAGCACGCGCGCCGCGGACAGGGTGGCGCCGTTGCGCGACACGCCCGGCACGAGCGCGCACGCCTGGGCGAACCCGATCGCGAGGGCATCCACGGCCGTCGCCTCCTCGCGACCCCGTTCCTCGGGGAAGCCGTCCGCGGCGGCCATCGCCACGGCTCCTGCGATCAGCGCGATCGCGACCGGCCGCGGCTCGGAGAGGTGCCGCTCGATCGGGCGTTCGAATGCCAGCGCCGCCAGGGCGGCCGGCGCGAACGACAGCGCCAGGTTGACGAGGTTCTCGACGCCGAACGAGCGTGCGTACGCGGCAACCTCGTGCCGTAGCCCGATCAACAGCGCCACCGCGCCGCCCGTGTGCAGCGCGACCTCGAACGACTTGCGGAGCTCCGGGTCGAGATCCCGGTAGCGCCAGCCGAGCGTGCTCGGCACAAGCACCAGATGGCCGGAGCTCGAGACCGGGAGCAATTCGGTCGGTCCCTGTATCGCGCCGAGCGCCACCGCTTCACTCAGTGGCAGATCGGCCGCCACCTAGGTCGTGGTGTCCGGCACCGGATTCGTCGGCTCAGTCTGACCTCGGTCTCGGCCGCGCCGGCGGCGGATCAGCAGGTAGATGATGCCGCCGGCGATTGCCGCCAGGATCACATAGTCCGCGTAATGCAGGTTCTTCTGCCACTCGTCCCACCGGTCGCCGACTGCCTCGCCGACCAGCCCGAATGCCAGCACCCAGGGAATGATCCCGGCGATGCTGAGCAGCGTGAACTTCCAGAACGGCATCCGGGCGACGCCGGCGGGCAGCGAGATGAAGGTGCGGATCACCGGCAGCATCCGGGAGAAGAACACCGTCGCGGCGCCGTAGCGCTCGAACCAGTTGTCCGCCCAGGCCAGGTGCTTGGGTGTGATGTGGAGCCACTTGCCGTGCTTCTCGAGCAGCTCGACGCGGCCGTACCAGCCGATGCCCCATGCGATCCAGGAGCCGACCACGTTGCCCGAGCACGCCGGCGAGCACGATCTCGGTCATCGAGAAACGCCCGTCCGAGACCTCGAACCCCGCGAAGAGCATGATCGCCTCGCTGGAGGTCGGGATGCATGCGCTGTCGAGCAGCATCAGGATGAAGATCCCGGCCAGGCCGAGGTCACCGATGACGTTCGTCGCAAAGTCGACGACCGGCTCGGTGATCGAGGAGGCTATGTAGAGCAGGGCAGCCAAGGGAGGCGGGGCCGGACCGTCCATGTCCGGCGGAAGGACAGGGTAGCGTCCACGGCCGTGGCAATCTCTCTATTCGACACCGCCGCGCAGTTACGTGAGGTGCGGGAGGAGGTCAATCGCCGGATCGTCGGGGTCCTCGATTCGGGCCGCTTCATCCTCGGGCCCGAGGTCGAGGAGTTCGAGCGCGAGCTGGCGGCCTACCTGGGCGTCCGCCACGTCGTGGGAGTGGCGAACGGGACCGACGCGATCACGATCGCCCTGCGGGGCCTGGGGGTCGGTCCGGGCGACGACGTGATCGTGCCGTCGTTCACCTTCTATGCGAGCGCCGAGGCGATCCCGCACACGGGTGCCCGGCCGGTGTTCTGCGATGTCGATCCCGACACGTTCTGCGTCACGGCGGAGACGGTGGAGCGCGCGCTCACGCCGGCCACCAAGGCGGTGATGCCGGTCCACCTGTTCGGGCGGGTAGCGCCGGTCGACGGCCTGCGGCAGCTGCTCGACGGCCGCGGCGTCGCGATTCTCGAGGACACCGCACAGGCGGCGGGCGCACGATGGGCCGGGCAGCGCGCCGGGAGCCTCGCTGACGCGGCGACCTTCAGCTTCTTTCCGTCGAAGAACCTGTTCTGTTTCGGCGACGGAGGAGCGATCGCGACCAACGACGACTCGGTCGCAGAGAACGTGCGAACCCTGCGGTTCCATGGCTCCCGGGACAAGAGCACGTTCACCGAGGTGGGCTGGAACTCCCGTCTCGACGCCCTTCAGGCGGCGGTGCTGCGGGTCACCCTGGGCCGCCTCGACGACTGGAACGCGCGCCGCAGGGCGCTGGCCGCGGCCTACGAGCAGGGGGGCCTCGGCGAGCTGGTCGACCTGCCGCAAGCCGCTCAGGACGAGGAACCCGTGCACCATCTGTACGCCGTCCGCGCCCGGGATCCCGATGCGGCGTCGCGGGCGCTGGCCGACGCGGGCATCGCCGCACGGTCGTATTACCGCGTTCCGGTCCACATGCAGCCCGCGATGGCGCCGTGGGCCCCGACGCAGGATCTGCCCGGCACGATGCGTGCCGCGGCCACGAACCTCGCGCTGCCGATGGGCCCCACCCTCCCCGCGGACACCGCGCGCCAGGTGGTCGAAGCGCTGCGCCGGGCCGGAGTCTGACGCGGATCACGCTGCAAACAGGGCCTTCACAAAGGGTCAGAGCTTCGCGAGGCCGGGGGGTCAGCCCGTAAACTGCGGAAGATGCGGAAGGCTGTCACCGATCCCGTCTACCGGCACCGCCTCCTCCAGCTGACCGCTGACGCGGTGCTGGTCGCCGTTGCGTACTGGCTCGCATTTGCGCTGCGGTTCGACCAGGGCATCCCGGACCGCTACAGCGACCTGCTGTGGCAGACGATCGCGTTCGTGACGGTCGGCAAGGTGGCGATCTTCGCCGCGTTCGGCCTCTACCAGAAGTGGTGGCGGTACGTGGGCCTGCGCGACTTCGAGTCGATTCTGAAGGCCGTCGTGACAGCCAGTCTCGTGATGGTCGGCGTGCTCTACGTGTGGTCTCCGACTGACAGTGACCTACCGCGTTCGATCGCGGTCATGGACCTGCTGTTGACGATCGCGCTGATCGGAGGGTCGCGCCTGGCCGTGCGGAGCGTGCTCGAACGCCCGCCCCGCGGCGCGGTGCTGCCCAAGGGACAGGAGGTGCTGATCGTCGGCGCCGGAGAGGGTGGCCAGCTGATCGCGCGGGAGATGCAGCGCACACCCCGGTTGCGCCAGACCCCGATCGGCTTCGTGGACGACGATCCGCGCAAGCGCGGCATGCGCATCAACGGCCTGAAGGTCCTGGGCGATACGCGCCAGATGGACCGGCTGCTCGACGACGCCGAACCCGACCAGGTCATCATCGCGATCCCCTCCGCACCCGGTGTGCTGCGTGAGAAGGTGGTGCGCGCATGCCGTGAGCGCGACATCCCCGTGCGTACGCTGCCCGGCGTGTTCGAGCTGATCTCCGGTTCCGTCGACCTGCTGCGCCAGGTGCGTGAGGTGCGGGTCGAGGACGTGCTGGGGCGAGAGCCCGTGGCGTTCGAGATCGAGCAGGCGGGCGCTTACCTGCGCGATCGCATCGTGCTCGTAACCGGTGCCGGCGGCTCCATCGGAGCCGAGCTGTGCCGGCAGATCGCGCGGGTGCGGCCACGGCTGCTGGTGCTCGTCGACCACGCCGAGGACAACCTCTTCGACATCGAGCGCGAGTTGATCGGCGAGCGTCATTTCGCCGCCTGTGAGTCGATCCTGGCCGACTGCAAGGAGCCGGAGCGCATGCACGACGTGATGGAGCGATTTCGCCCTGACGTCGTGTTCCACGCGGCCGCCTACAAGCACGTCTCCCTGACCGAGGAGAACCCGCTCGAGGCCGTGCGGAACAACGCGATCGGGACCCGGGTGTGCGCCGCGGCAGCAGCCGCGGCCGGCGTGCGCCGCTTCGTGCTGATCTCGACCGACAAGGCGGTCAACCCTGCCACGGCGCTGGGTGCCTCGAAGGCGATGGCGGAATGGATCGTGGAGGCGCTCGGGCGCCGCAACGCGAACACGATCTTCTGCTGCGTGCGGTTCGGGAACGTGCTCGGCTCGAGTGGCAGCGTCGTGCCGCTGTTTCGCCGTCAGATCGAGCGGGGCGGCCCCGTCACCGTCACGCATCCCGATATGGAGCGCTTTTTCATGACGATCCCGGAGGCGGTGCAACTCGTGATCCGGGCGGCGAACATGGCGCGCGGCGGGGAGACATTCGTCCTCGAGATGGGCGACCAGGTGAAGATCATCGACCTCGCGCGCAACATGATCCGGTTGTCGGGCCACGAGCCCGACGAGATACCGATCGAGATCGTCGGCGCACGGCCCGGCGAAAAGCTGCGCGAGGAGCTGTTCGGCCCGGGCGAGCGCGCGGTTCCCACGGACGCGGACCGCATCCTGCGCGCCGAGCGTGTCGAGCTCGAGCCGGAGTGGGTCGAGGAGGTCTTCGAGCGGGTCGAGGGGCTTGTGAAGCGCCGGGACGAGGCATATCTCGCCGAAGCGCTGGCTGAGCTCGCCCGCGAGGTCTTCGCGGCGGTCGGCACGGCAACGGAGGACCGCGCCCGCAAGGACGTCGAGGCGCTCGCGCAGCAGTAGCGTGGAGCTGGTCGAGCGCGTCGGGGCGTACGTCGGTATGGCCGCCTTCCTGGGGCTGGCCGTGCTTGCCCTGCTGTACTTCTCACAGGCTCGCGACGTCCGGCGGCTGCGAGATTGGGCCGGCCGCGCGCCCGAGCGTACCGTCGAGCAGATCGAGCAGACTGGGCAGGCCACGGAGGTGGAGCGGGCGACCGAGGTCGCCCCCGCGACGCCGGCTGCCACCGCCGCGACCGCGGCGGCGCACTCGCTTCCGCCGACACCGCTCTCGCAGGTATCTGCACCGAAGAAGCGGAAGCCGCTGCGTGAGCGGGTCCGCAACGTCCACATCCCGCAGCTGCGCTACATCGGGATGGCGGTTCTCGGCGTGCTCGTGCTGGCCGGCGCCGCCTATGGCGCGATTCAGCTCACGGAGGGCGATGGCGGCTCGGAGGCGCCCACCCGCAAGTCCGAGACGGGCCAGGCCGGGTCGGGCGGATCCGGGGACCGGGAGCGCCGGGCCGGCGCCAACGTCGACCCGTCGGAGGTCACCGTTGCGGTGCTGAACGGGACCACGGTGCAGGGTCTCGCGGCCCAGGTCGGCGAGGAGGTGCGCGCCGGTGGCTTCAAGCTGGGCACGATCGGCAACGCCGCGCGCATCGATCAAACGACCTCCCAGGTGCTTTACCGCGACCGCGAGGCACGGGCGGCTCGTGCGGTTGCCAACCGTCTCGGGGTCGACAAGACCGCCCCGGTCGACTCCGTGAACGAGGAGATCGCCGGGTCCTTCGACGTGATCGTGCTGGTCGGCAGCGACCGGGGTGGGTAGGAAAGCACCGGCGGCGGCGCTCGTGTTCGCGGCGCTCGTAATCGCCACGGTGGGTGCGTTCTTCGTCACCACGCGGTTGAAGCGCTCGACGCCGGTGATCGAGCAGCTCACGTTCCGGCGCAGCTTCTCTCCGAACCGCGACGGCCGCTTCGACACCGCGCTGTTCTCGTTCAGGCTGCGGCGCACCGACGAGGTGACGGTGGCCATCGTCAACCGCGACGGTGACGAGGTGCGCGTCCTTGCCGCGGACGTGCTGCTCCGCGGCGGGCAGCGACACCGTTTTCGCTGGGACGGCCGCAACGAGGGGGGGCGAGTGGCGCCGAACGGCGAGTTTCACCTTCGTGTCGGTCTCCGCCGTCAGGGGCGCTCGGTGACCTCCGGCCTCAAGTTGTTCCTGGACACCGTGCCTCCCCGGCCTGTGGTGAGGTACGTCTCGCCGGACTCGATCTCGCCCGACGGCGCGGGGGGTGCCAACAGCGCGACGCTTCGGTTCGCGGGCCCGTCGCGGCGTGCGCGGCTGCTCGTCTACCGGACGGACCTCCGGCGCCCGCGCCGGGTCGCCACCCGCGCGATTCCGGATGGCGAGTCGACCGTGCGCTGGAACGGCCGTGTGAAGGGGGGCCGCCCCGCCGCCTCGGGGTCGTACCTGATGGTGGTCAGAGCACAGGACGCGGCGGGGAACGTGGGCCCCCGACGAGTGCCGCCACGCCGTTCGGCGGTGCGCGGCCATCCGGGCCTGGCCGTGCGGTATGTGGACGCCTATGCCACCGCACCTGTGGACCAGTTCGGGCAGCGCGCCTCGTTCGTCGTCAGTTCGGACGGCCGTCGCTATCGATGGAGCGTCCGCCGTTTGGGGGGCAGGCGGTCGCTGGCTCGCGGGTCCAGCCGCTCTGAAACGCTCAAGGTGCCGGCCCGGTTGAAGCGTGCAGGAGTCGCGATGCTCACGGTGCGGGTGGGACGGCACCGTTACACGACTCCCTTTGCGGTACAGGGCCGGCGGCGGCAGAGAGTGCTCGTGGTGTTGCCCGACGCCACCTGGCAGGCTCGCAACCGGCTGGAGGTGAACGGGGACGGATACCCCGACCTGCTGCCCGAGGACACCGAGGTGCCCCTTCTGCGCCCCTACGCGCACGATGGCTCGCCACCGGGATTTGCCGGCGACCCGTCAGGTGTGCTGCGCTTCCTCGATCGCGAGCGGTTCCGATATGAGCTCACGACCGACGTCGCACTCGCCACGCGCGATGTCCCGCGACTCGACCGATACAGGGGGATCCTGTATGCGGGACCGCCGCGGTTCTCACCGATCCGCACGCAGCAGCGGCTGCGCGGGTACGTGAAAGGGGGCGGTCGCCTTGCATGGGTGGGCCGAGGTGGCTTCGACTGGAGCGTCGATGTCACTCCCCGAAGCCTGTTGCGTGGGCGGCGCACCACGATCCGCGCCCTGTTCGGCGAACGCTTGCGATACGAGCGTCAGCCGGTTCCGGTCGCGGTCCTGAGCGACAGCATCGGGTTCTTTCGCGGCGTGCCGGGCTCGTTCGGACCGTTCGGGCCCCTCGAGGAGTCCCAGCGCCTGCCGCCGGGGGCGCGATTGCTCGCCTCCGCCGGGACCGGGGAGTCGCGGCGCGCCCTGGTCGTCTACCGCACCGACGGTGGCGTCGTCGCGCGGATCGGCATCGATGGCTTCGGCCGCGCGCTACGTAGCTCGCCCGCCGCCGCCCGGATAATGCGCAGGCTATGGGCCCTGCTCTCGCGGTAGTCGACGCGGCGCCGAAGCTTGGGATCGTGCTGGCCGCCGTGATGGCGGCGGCCACGCTCGTGGACCCTCACGCCCGCCGTCGCACCGTCTGGATGGGCATGTCGCTGGCCCTCGCGGCAGTGATCCTCGTCGGCCACATCGACGACACCGAGCAGTTTCGCTCGCTCACCGATCGGCCGCTCAGGTTCGGGGGACTCTGCGTCGCGGGCGTTCTGACGGTCGTGCTGCTCGCGATCCTGTTCGTCCGCCGGCCCGCGGCCTTCCCGCTGCTCGTGGTCGGGGTGCTCCCCTTCCGTGTACCGATCGAGGCGGCCGGGCAGACGGCCAACCTGCTCGTGCCGCTTTATCTCGTGATCGCCGGTGGAGCCGGTGCATACCTGTGGAAAACATGGACGGCTGATCGAACCGATGCGCCGATGTCAAGGTCTCATCGGCTGGAGTACGCCCTCGCGGCTTTCCTCGTTCTCTATGCGCTGCAGGCGACGTATTCGAAGGACTTCGACACGGCGCTCGAGCAGGCCGCCTTCTTCCTGATCCCCTTCGCCCTCCTCTATGCGCTGCTGCGGGAGGTTCGGTGGTCGCGCGAGCTCGTGCTCGGCTGCGTGGGAGTGCTGACCGCCCTCGCGATCGTGTTTTGCGGAATCGGTTTCTGGGAGTACGAGCGGCGCGAGCTGTTCTGGAACCCGAAGGTGATCGCGGCGAACCAGTTCGAGTCCTACTTCCGCGTGAACTCGGTGTTCTGGGACCCGAACGTGTATGGCCGGTTCCTGGTGCTCGTCATCCTCGCGATCACGGCCCTGATGCTGTGGAGCACCCGCGCGCGAGTGGCGCTCGCCTCGGCGGTCGTGCTGTCCGTTCTGTGGGCGGGCCTCGTGCTGACCTTCTCGCAGTCCAGCTTCGCAGCGCTGCTGGCGGGCCTCGCGGTGCTGGCCGCGCTTCGCTGGGACGTCCGCCGCGCGGCCGCCGCGGCCGCCGCCGCGCTGCTCGTGGGCGGGGCGTTCGCGGTCCTCTTCCAGGACACCCTGAAGATCGACCTCGGCAGCTCCGGTGGGTTGAACAACGTCACCAGCGGACGCGCGGACCTGATCGGAGGCGGCGTCGAGCTGTTCGCGAAGCGGCCGCTGCAGGGCTACGGCTCCGGGTCCTTCGGCCGCGCGTACCGGCTCGAACGCAAGGGGAACCAGCAGCAGGCCGTGTCGGCTTCGCACACCATGCCGGTGACCGTTGCGGCCGAACAGGGCCTGATCGGGCTGGCGGCCTACGTCGCCGTGCTCGTCGCGGCGCTGTGGACGCTGTTCGGGGATGCCGCCTGGCGCGACCATGCGCAGCCGCGCGCCGCCGGGCCACGACGGGGCGCCGTTCGCCGAGGACGTGTCCACCCAGGGTGGGCCGTACCGTGTCGCGCGCGCGGCGCTGGCTGCGATGTTCGTGGCACTGCTGGTGCACACGATGGTCTACGCGGCGTTCCTCGAGGACCCGTTCACCTGGGTGATCCTGGCTGCCGGCGCATCGCTCGCGCCGCTCGCGCAGCTCGGTCCAGTGGTCAGGCCGGCAACCGTCCGGCGCGCGCAACCGGTTCCGGCCACGACGTAGTGGGCCACTAGGTCGTGCTCGTCTACCTGCGGCGGCTCGCGTCGACCGGTGCTTCGTACACCGCCTCGAGCGTGATCTCCAAGCTGTTCGCGGTCGCCCTCCTGCCGGTGTACACGCGCCACCTGACGCGCGCCGACTACGGCGCCGCGGAGGTGCTGCTCGCGACAGTGGTCGCGTTGAGCATCGTCTTCCGCCTGGGAATCGTGGAGGCCCTCCTGCGCTTCTACTACGGGAATCCAGAGGAGGAGCCCGGCAGCAACCGCCAGGGCCGCTTGCGGACCTGGCGTGATGATGTCGTTAGGAGTGCGGTCTCCTTTCTCTTCCTGACGATTACCGTCGGCTCCTTGCTGGTCGCCGCCTTTGCGGGGCCGCTGTCGGAGGCGTTGCTCGACCAGCGCGATACGGAGCTGATGCTGATCACCGCGGGCGGGCTGTGGGTGTTCACGCTCTACGAGCTGATGATGGCGCTCTTTCGCCTCGACGAGCGGGCGCGCGCCTACTTCACGGCCAGCCTCACGAACGTCCTGCTCACGATCGCGCTCACCGTGTGGCTGGTGGTGTTCGAGGACGAGGGGGCGAGAGGGCTGCTGCTGGGCAACTTCGGCGGCTCCGCGCTTGTCCTGGTCGCGCTGCTGTGGATCCATCGCGCGCGGCTGGGACTCGTGCCGTCGCGGGCGCGCCTTGGGGAGATGCTGCGCTTCGGCCTCCCGACGATGCCGGCCGAGCTGTCGCTGTACGCGC
This sequence comes from uncultured Solirubrobacterales bacterium, assembly GCA_963731895.1. Classification (GTDB taxonomy): domain Bacteria; phylum Actinomycetota; class Thermoleophilia; order Solirubrobacterales; family JBBDJG01; genus CAVSXO01. Next base: position 35,858 of record CAVSXO010000026.1, on the reverse strand, counting down.
TCAACTTCGTCGACCGCGTCGCGCTGGCACGCCTTGCCGGACTGGCGGAGGCCGGGTTGTATGCCCTGGCCGTCAAGTTCAGCCAGGCCGTCACCGTGATCGTGCGCGGCTTCAATCTCGCCTGGCCGCCGCTGGCGTATTCGATTCGCGACGACGACACCGCCCGGCGCACGTACTCCGTCGTGATCACCTACTACCTGCTGCTGGCGTTCACGGTCGTGCTGGCGCTGTCACTCGAGGCCCGCTGGGTCGTGCGGGCTCTTGCGGCGCCCGACTTCTTCGACGCCTACAAGGCGGTGCCGCTGGTCTCGACGGGGGTCGCGCTGTACGCGCTTTACCTGGTGCTGTCGGTGTCGGTTCGCGCACGGGCCGCACGGCGTTCAACTTTCCGGTCACGGGCGCGGCCCTGGCGGTCAACATCGCTCTCAACCTGGTGCTCATCCCTCCGTATGGACTGGTCGGTGCGGGGATCGCGCTGGTCGGCGCCTACGTCGTGATGATCGCGCTGATGTACGGCGTCACCCGCCGCATCTTTCCCCTCGACCTGGAATGGGGACGGCTCCTGCGCATCATCGGGATCGCCGCTGCGCTGTACGCGCTCGGTGAGCTGCTGCTGCCTACCTCCGGCCTCGCAGGCTTCCTTACACGAGCCGGCGTCGCGCTGGCCTATCTACCGCTCCTGTGGGCGAGCGGCTTCTTCGGTGACGAGGAACGGGACGCGATGCGGCGCGCACTCGAGCGCGCGCGCGGCGCGTCAGCGCAGCCGTCGCAGGATCTGGAAGCCCTGCGCACCCGCACGGACCTGATGGACGAGGTGCACGATCCCCAATAGGCCGATCAGCACCTCGCGGCCGGCGGTCTGCGCGACCTCCGGGTAGTCGCCGGCGATGGCGGCGGCCGCCAGGTCGATCGCGACGAATACACAGATCAGGTTCACGAACCCGGGGAACACGAGCACCTGGCCGAGGTTGGTCCAGCGCCGCCACATCCAGCCACCGCCGGTGGCGCCTGAGCGCCGGCCGGCGTAATCGGCCTGGAGGTTGATCAGGTCAGGGTCGCCCCCCTGGCGGGCAAGCACCGCGCGCATGAACTCGGGCGACTCGCGCAGGTCCGGGCGGTCGCGGAACAGGCCCAGCAGGACGTGGTCGCGGGCCGAGTACGGCACCCGCACCACGCTCAGGATCGCCACCAGCGCGGCCGCCAGCAGCCAGTCGTGGCCGCTCTCCAGAAACACGCCGTAGGCGAGCGCTCCGATTGCGAGCGCCGGTACGTAGTAGTGGCCGATCCAATCGAGGTAGGCGCCCCCGGCGTCGGTCACCGTCCCGCGCTCGTGTGCGCGATAGCGCGCGACCTCGCCGTCCGAGTAGTCCACGACGAAGGAGAGCTGGAGCAGGAGCAACCCCGCGACGAGCGGCCAGAACTCGTTCCAGGCGAGCAACAGTGCCCCCGCGAGCCCGATCCCGATGCCGAGCAGCGTGACACCGTTCGCGCTCAGGCGGGTGTGCAGCAGGACCCAGGTGATGCGGATCGAGATCCGCCGGACCAGCGCTGCATAGGCGATCCGGAAGTCGTGTGGGGCCCCGGGCTCGCGGCCCTCGCCGCCACAGATCTGCCTCGAGCTCGCGCACGGTCGGGACGGATGTCATGGAGTGCACGATATTTCGGTGGGAGGACTCCCCTGTATGTTCCGGCCATGGCACCGCTCCCAGCCGTCTACCTGGCGGCGGGCGAAGGATTGCGCCTGCGCCCGCTGACCGACGACCGCCCGAAGGCGATGCTCGACGTCGGCGACGTCCCACTTGCGCGGCGCGCGCTCGAGAGCCTGCGCCGGGCCGGCGTGCAGGACGTGGTCGCTGTCACCGGGCACTGCGCGGGCGCCTTCGACGGCGTGCGGGACCTGCTGTCCGGCGAGCGCTTCAACGACCGCTTTGCGGAACACGGCAACGTGTACTCGCTGTGGTGCGCCCGCGATGTCGTGCGCGACGGCTGCTACATCGTGAACTCCGACGTGCTGTTCGAGGACGAGATTGCGCGCCGGCTCGTGGCTGCAACGGGATCTGTCGTGCTGTGCGCGGCGGATCATGGCGTGGATGAGGAGTCGATGAAGGCCGTCGTGGTCGAGGGCCGGCTCCGCGACCTCACCAAGCAGGCTCCCGTGGGGCCGCATCCCGAGTACATCGGGCTGACCCGGATCGATCCCGCGCACGGCGGGCTGCTGGCCCGGACGCTCGAGGACTTCGTGGCGCGCGGGACGCTGGACGTGTACTACGAGGATGCGCTCGCCGAATTGGCCGCGCAGGTGCCGGTGCAGACCGTGGCGGTGGACGGGCTCGCCTGGGTCGAGATCGATGACCAGGACGACCTCGCACATGCACGCGACGACGTGCTGGCGCGCGTGGCGTGAGCGACGGACAGCGCCGTTATATGGAGCTGCCGCGTTACCTGCGCGCCGTGCACGGGCGCTCTGAGCTCGTGCGGCTGCTCGGTGAGGTGACAACGGAGCTCGGTTTCGAGACGGTGGGCGTGGTCAGCGGCGCGACGCACACGGCCGCCATGGGGGCCGACCTGGCGGCGGCGCTGACTGCGGTGTCCCCGGATCCCGTTCGCGTCGAGGCCAACACCCAGGCCGAGGTGGACCGCGTCGCAGGCTCGGGCGTGGGAGCGGCAGACGTGGTCGTCGCGATCGGGGGCGGCAAGACGATCGACGTCGCCAAGTCCGCGTGCGCGAGCACCGGTCTGCCCCTGATCGTCGTCCCGACTCAGCTCACCGCAGACGGCATCGCCTCGCCGGTGAGCGTGATCCGCGGTGCCGACGGCACGCTTCACAGTGGGCACGGCCGCCTGCCGATCGCGCTCGTCGTCGACATCGACGTGATCGCCGCGTCGCCGCCGGAGCGCACTCGCGCGGGCATCGGAGACCTGCTGTCCAACCGCAGCGCGCTCGTGGACTGGCGCCTGGCGGCCGAGGCGGGGGCCGAAGAGGTGGACGACTTCGCCGCGCTCCTGGCGCAGAGCGCCACCGACCTCGTGTACGGCGCGGCTCCTCCCAGCCTCACAAGCGGGACTCCCCGCGTCGCGTTCCTGCATCGCCTGCTGCGCGGACTGGTCCTGAGCGGCCTCGCGATGGAGATCGCGGGTTCGTCCCGGCCGTGCTCCGGCTCGGAGCACCTGATCAGTCACGCACTCGACGCACTGCGCCCGGGTACTGCCCAGCACGGCGAGCAGGTGGCGTTCGGCTCGCTGGTGGCGACGCGGCTCCAGGGCGGGGATTGGGGGCCTCTGCGGGAGTTCATGCTGTCGGCCGGCATGGGGGAGGCGGCCTCCGGGTTCGGATTGACGGAGGACGAGCTGGTGGCCGCCGTGTGCGCGGCGCCCTCCATGCGCCCCGACCGGTACACGATCCTGAGCGAGGGTGCCGCCTCCGAGGAGCGGGTGACAGCGGCGATTCGCGACGTCCTCGCCGCGTGACCGCGGAGATCACGGTCAGGCCCGCGCGTCCGGATGAGGCCGATGTGCTTGCGCCTCTGCTGTACGGGGTCAGCCCTGAGGCGCACGATCGCTTTGCGGGCGGGCGCGATCGGGCGATGCGCCTGATCGCGACGGGGCTCGAGCGGGACGGCACGAGCGGCAGCACGGAGGTCACGCAGGTCGCCGAGGTGACCGCGCACGCCGCCGGCGTCGTCTGCTGTTACCCGGTGTGGGAAGGCGCTGATCGCGCCGCCGCGTACGCGGGCATCGGCCTCCGCGCGGCCCCTGTCTGGCGGCGGCCCCGGATGCTGCGCTTCCTGCGGCGCATGGAGCGCGCCAGCCCGGCTCCCGCTCCGGAGTCGCTGTACATCGATGCCCTCGGGACAGCGCCCGAGTTCCGGCGCCGCGGGGTGGCCCGCGCGATGCTCGCCGCCGCGGAGGACCGCGCCCGGCACCTCGGACTTGGTCGTCTCTCGCTCGAGACGGAAGTCGACAACGAGGCTGCGCGAGCTCTGTACGAGAGCTGTGGCTTCGAGCCGGGTCAGGTGGGGCGCCAGTTGCGCGGGCTGCCGCGGTACGTCGCGTACGTCAAATATCTGGGGCTTCGCCCCACCTAAAGTCCCGTGCTTCGCGCCTTCGGCGCTCGCTTCCGAATACCTGGCGTAACCCGCCCGCAATCGAGCTGGGCCTTGCGCTTGGTGGATCAAATCACCTAAGGTCGCTCGTGGACGCCTCCTTTCATCCCTCTCCGTTTGTGCATTGGGGATGTCGTGAGCGGTTTCGCCTGAGAGGTCCCGTCCAGATCTGAACCGCGTCGGAAGGGACAGGTATGGCCTCGGGTAGGAACCTCGCGTCACGCGTCGCTCATTGGAGCGCGACTCATCGCAAGACCGCAATCTTCGGCTGGCTCGCGTTCGTGTTGTTTGCGGTCCTGGTCAGCCAGATGGTCACCCAGAAGACGATCTTCGGCGCCGATCAGTTCAACGGCGAGTCCGGCCGCGCCGAGCACGCGCTGGAAGATTCCGGCCTCCGGCCGAACAAGGAGCTCGTCCTGGTGCAGAGCCAGAAGCTGACGATCGGCGACCCGGAGTTCCGGGCCACTGTCGAGCAGGTCACGAGCCGCCTCGCCCGCGCCGAACACGTCGAGAACGTCAAGTCACCGCTGACGGGCGCTGCGGCGGTGTCGTCTGACCGCCACTCCGCGCTGGTCGAGTTCGACGTAACGGGCGACGCGCTCGAGGCTGCCGATCGGCTCGATCCCAGCTCTGCCGTGGTGACTGCGGTTCAGAAAGACAATCCCAATTTGCGCGTGGAGCAGTTCGGCAGCGTCAGCTCCAACAAGGAGCTGAACGAGACGTTCCAGAGTGACCTTGCAAAGGCAGAGATGCTCTCGCTTCCGATCACGCTCTTGATCCTCGTGATCGCCTTCGGCTCGCTGGTGGCGGCGGGCGTGCCACTCTTGCTGGCCTTCTCGAGCGTGGCCGCGGCGATGTCGCTGGTCGCGATCCCGAGCCAGATCTTCCCCGTCGACAGCAACCTCTCGTCGGTCATCCTGCTGATCGGGCTCGCGGTGGGCGTCGACTACTCGCTGTTCTACCTCCGGCGCGAGCGCGAGGAGCGCGCGGCCGGGCGCGAACCGCGCGACGCGCTCGGGGTCGCCGCGGCTACCTCTGGTCAGGCCGTCCTGATCTCCGGCCTGACCGTGATGGTCGCAATGGCGGGCATGTTCCTCAGTGGCGACAAGACATTCATCTCCTTCGCCGAGGGGACGATCCTGGTGGTCGGTATCGCGATGGTCGCCTCCCTGACGGTGCTGCCGGCGATCCTGGCGTGGCTCGGGCCCCGCATCGACAAGGGTCGGATTCCCTTCCTCGCGCGGCGGCAGAGCGCGGCCGGCCAATCACGCTTCTGGTCGACGACCGTGAACGCCGCGATGCGGCGACCGTGGCTGGCCATTGCCGTCGCAGGCGGCTTCCTGGTGGCGCTGGCGGTACCGGCGTTGCAGATGCATGTAGTGACGTCGAGCGTCGACGACCTGCCCCAGGACCTCGCCGTGATCAAGACCTACGACCGTGTCCGGGACGCGTTTCCGGAGGAGGGCACGGGCGTCAGCGTCGCCATCGAGGCCGACAACGTGCGCCGAGGCGAGACGGCGGCGGGCATCGCCGCTGCTCCAGCGGCGAGCGGAGAACTCGGACCGTGTGCTCCCGGGGACGGAGGTGAACTACAGCGACGACAACACTGTCGCCGAGGTGGCGATCCCGACCATCGGCAACGGCAACGACGCCAAATCCGAGGCGGCTCTGAAGGAGATTCGCGACGACATCATCCCGCCCACGATCGGAGGCATCGACGGCGTGACGATCAACGTGAGCGGCGATGCCGCCGGGTCGAAGGACTTCCGGGATCAGCTGGTACAGCGGCTGCCCCTGATCTTTGCCTTCGTCTTCGCGCTCACCTTCATGCTGCTGCTGATCACCTTCCGGTCGATCGTGATCCCGATCAAGGCGATCCTGCTGAACCTGCTGTCGGTGGGCGCCGCGTACGGGGTGCTGGTGCTGGTGTTCCAGAAGGGCTGGGGCGAATCGTTGCTCGGCTTCACCTCGAACGGCGGGGTCACCAACTGGCTGCCGCTGTTCCTGTTCGTGATCCTGTTCGGGCTCTCGATGGACTACCACGTGTTCATCCTGTCCCGGGTGCGGGAGGCCCATTTGAGCGGGATGAGCACGACGGAGGCCGTGCGGTACGGGATCTCCTCGACCGCCGGCACGGTGACCAGTGCCGCGTTCGTGATGGTGGTGGTCTTCTCCGTCTTCGTGACCCTGTCGTTCATCGACTTCAAGCAGATGGGCGTGGGGCTGGCGGTGGCGGTGCTGATCGACGCGACGATCATCCGCGGCGTGCTCCTGCCGGCGTCCATGAAGGTGCTCGGCGACTGGAACTGGTACCTGCCGAAGTGGCTCGAGTGGCTGCCGCAGGGACGGCAGCCGAAGGGCCGCGCGCCGGAGCCCAAGGTGAAGCCGAAGGTCACGCCTACGCCCGGGCCCGCATAGGCGCCGGCACATCCGTACGAACAGGCGCTCGCCTCTGGGTGAGCGTCGCCGTTACTCGCCGATCACCTTGATCACCAGCCGCTTGCGGCGGCCGCCGTCGAACTCCGCATAGAAGACCTGCTGCCAGGGCCCGAGGTCCAGCCGCCCGGCGGTGATCGGGAGGACGACCTGGTGGTGCACCAGCAGGTTCTTGAAGTGGGCATCGCCGTTGTCCTCACCGCCGCGGTGGTGGCGATAGTCGCCGTCGTCCGGCAGCAGCTCGCGGCCCACGTCGGTGCCGGGCTCGCGCCACGAGGGCGGCGCCAGCTTGTCGAGCCACTCGAGCGCGTCCTCGAGGATCCCCGGCTCGTCGTCGTTCACCCAGACGCCCGCGGTGATGTGCATCGCCGACACGAGCACCATCCCCTCCGCCACGCCGGAGTCGTCCACCGCCTCCTGCACGTCCTCGGTGATGCGCACGAACTCCCGCCTGTTGCGGGTCTCGAACGTGCGGTAGACGGTGTGTGACTTCAGGATGCACCCCGCTTGCGGTTCAGCTCGTCCGCTGCCTCCCGCAGCCCCTCGCCCTGGCTCGGGAACAGCGAATGGTACGCGTGCCACGCGTAGCGCCGCGCGCTGTGGCCGGGCAGCACCACGGCGGCCAGCGCGCGCACCGCGTACGACCACGCCGTCAGCGCGCGAACCGCCAGCGCAGCGAGCCGCCCGTGGTGCTTGCGCACGTAGGCGTCGCGGTTCCGCGCGAACTCGACGATCCGGCGCCTGGAACCGGTGTCTGACGAGAGCTGCTCCCGGTGCATGATCGTCGCGGCCGGGACGTACAGGACCGACCAGCCCGCGTCGCGGGCGCGCCGCTGCCAGTCGACCTCGTCCGAGTACACGAAGAAGGTGGGGTCGAGCGGCCCCACCTGTTCGAACGCCTCGCGTCGCACGAGCATCCCGGCCGACTGCACCCAATCCACCTCCCGCGTCAGCTCGCCGCGACTCTGGACGGTGAGCCGGCGATGCGCGAACACGGCGCCGGCCAGCGCGGCCCGGACACCCGGGAACCGCCAGGCCGACGGCTGGGGTGCACCGCCCGGGGATACGAGGCGGGCGCCCGCGACGGCGGCCCGTGGATCGCGCCGGAGTGCATCGCGCAGCGCGTCCGCCGCCCCCGGCGTCAGCTCGGAGTCCTCGTTCAGCAGCAGGCACCAGCTCCCGCGCGCACGAGCCATGAGCGCGGAGTCGTTCTCCGCCTTACCCCGCCGAGCACTCAGCGCAATGAGCTCGACGCGGTCACCGAAGCGCTCGTTCGACGGCGGCGGCCGTGCCGTCCGTGGACCCGTTGTCCAGCGCCAGCACCTCGAACTCGCCTGACGGCGGATGCCGGAACACCGACTCCAGGCAGCGCAACAGATCCTCGCGCCCATCGGTGCTGACGATGCATATCGATATGTCTGGAGGGGGATTCACGGGCCGGCCCCAAGATAATCCCCGACACGATGCGCGTGACCGTTGTCGACCCCCCTGCATACACGCCGCCCTATGACCATGCGCTGTGCGCCGCGCTGGCGGGGCGCGGGCTCGACGTGGAGCTCGTCACGAGTCACTTCCGGTACGGCGGCGTGCCGCAGCCACAGGGCTACCGCCGCACCGAGGGCTTCTACCGGGTGCGGCCTGGCAGCGCCGCGGCGAAGGCCGTGCAGCATCCGCTCGACATGTCCCGCCTGGCGCGGAGGCTGCGCCGGGCGCCCCACGGGGTCGTGCACTTCCAGTGGCTCCCGATACCGGCGCTCGACCGGTTGCTGGTACGGGCGTTCCCGCGCCCGGTCGTGCTGACGGCGCATGACGTGCTGCCCCGGGAGGCACGGCGCGGCGGAGGTGCGGGCAGCCGGTCCCTTGTTGCGCGCGGTGGATGCGGTCGTGGTGCACTCCGAGGCGGGCAGGTCGCGGCTCGTCGCCGAGGCCGGGGTGGACCCGGCGCGGATCCATGTCATCCCCCACGGTGCGTTCGAGCACCTGACCGCGCCGGCCTCCATGACGCCACCTGCGCTCGACGGCCTCGACGGCCGCCGGGTCGTGCTCTTCTTCGGCCTCGTGCGGCCGTACAAGGGAGTCGACCTCCTGGTGGACGCGTTTGCCGCCACGCCCGACGACGCGACGCTGCTCGTGGTCGGGATGCCGCGCACGCCGATCGCGCCGCTCGAGCGCCGTGCACGGGAGCTCGGGATCGCCGAGCGCGTGCGGTTCGTCCCGCGCTTCGTGCCCGACGAGGAGCTGCCGTCGTACTTCCGCCGCGCCGACGTGGTCGCGCTTCCGTACCGCGAGATCGACCAGTCCGGTGTGCTCTACACGGCGCTCGCATTCGGCTCGCCCGCTCCTGCTCAGCGCGGTGGGCGGGTTCCCCGAGATCGCCGCGCGCGGCGCGGCGCAGCTGGTCGAGCCGGGTAACGTCGAGTCGCTGCGCGCCGGACTGATCGAGCTGCTCGCCGACGACGGGCGACGTCGCGCGCATGGGGGAGGCTGCTCTGCGACTTGCTCGTGGCGAGCACTCCTGGGACGCCGTGGCCGAGGCGACCGAGCGGTTGTACCGGCGGCTGCTGGAGGACGTCGCGTGAAGGCGGTCGAGATCGCGTTCTGGGTGTCGGCGGGGCTGATCGTCTACACGCATGCCGGATATCCGCTGCTGCTCGCCGGCCTTGCACGGTTGCGGCGCCGCCCACTGTGGCGGGCCGCGGACCTGCCGCGCGTATCACTGGTGATCGCTGCGCATGACGAGCGGGAGGTCATCGAGGAAAGGGTGAAGAATGCGCTCGCGCTCGATTACCCGCCCGACCGGCTGGAGGTGATCGTGGCCTCGGACGGGTCGACGGACGGCACCGCGGAGCTTGCGGTCACCGCGGCAGGGGGAGACTCGCGTGTCCGCGTGATGGACCTCGACCGGCGCGGCAAGGTGCGCGCGCAGGATGCCGCCGTGGACACGGCGTCCGGCGAGGTGCTGGCATTCTCGGACGCGAACGCGCTCTGGGAGCCCGGCGCGCTCCAGGCCCTGGTGCGCCCGTTCTCGGACGACGGAGTTGGCTACGTCTGCGGGTGCCTCTCCTATCTCTCTCCGGACGGCTCCAATCAGGAGGGCGTCTACTGGCGCTACGAGAACGCGGTCCGGGCGCTCGAGAGCCGGCTCGCGTCGGTGACGGCCGGCAACGGCGCGATCTACGCGGTGAGGCGGGGCGCGTACCTGCGCCTGGACCCGCGCACCAGCCACGACCTTGCGTTTCCCTTCAACCTGGTGAAGCGCGGGTGGCGGGCTGTGTACGAGCCTGCCGCGCAGGCCGCGGAGCGCCCGGTGGCAACGCTCGAGAACGAGTTCCGCCGCAAGCGGCGCATGATGAGCCATGCCTGGCCGGCGGTGCTGGGCGGCGGGCTGCTCGACCCGCGCGGCTACGGGCCGCTGTACGCGCTCGAGATCTACTCCCACCGCGGGCTGCGCTACGCGACGCCGTTCCTGCACGTGATCGCGTTCGGCACCAACGTGGCCCTGCTCGGGCACGGCACGGTCTACGCCGTGACGTTCGGCGCGCAGCTGGCCCTGCTGGCCGGCGCGCTGATCGGCCGTCCCCGCATCCTGGCCCTGTGCCGGTACTACGTGCTGATGACCGCGTCGCTGGCGGCCGGCCTGTGGGACTGGGCGCGCCGCGGCACACCTGCGACCTGGGACCGGGAGGGAGTGCGATAGCCGCGATTCCCCCAGACCCGCGCCCCCGCGGGCCGCGGGCAGTCAAACGGGGCCTCGACGTCGTGCTGGCGGCGATGCTGCTCCTGCTCGCCGCGCCGTTGCTCGCTGCGGCCTGCGCTGCGATCCGGCTCGAGGGCCCAGGCGCCGCGATCTATCGCCAGCGCCGCGTGGGGAAGGGCGGCCGCGAGTTCGACCTGCTCAAGCTCCGCACGATGGTGCGCGGTGCCGAGACCATGGGAGCCGGACTGGCGGTGGACGAGGGCGATCCGCGCATCACCCGCATCGGCGCGCTGCTGCGGCGCTTCTCGCTGGACGAGCTGCCGAACCTCGTCAACGTGCTGAATGGCGACCTGAGCCTGGTCGGCCCGCGTCCGACCGTGCGGAGCCAGGTCGAGCAGTACGACTCGCGCCAGCTCGGCCGGCTCGCGGTGGAGCCGGGGATCTCCGGCTGGGCGCAGGTGTCCGGCCGCGCCGCGCTTCCCTGGCACGAGCGGATCGAGCTCGACCTCTGGTACATCGAGCACTGGTCGCTGCGCCTCGACGCCCGCATCCTGCTGCAGACCGCGCGCATGCTGCTGAGCGGCAAGGGGCTGTACCGGGGTGAGACGGGCGGCTGGCGCCCCCGACAGCGGGTAGTCCGATTGAAGCGAGCGCCGAAGGCGCGAAGCACGTGACTTTAGGTCGGCGGCGAAGCCGCCTCGATATTCAACGGACCCGGAAAGGCGCTGCTGCCGAGCGCGCCGCAAGATTGCGGGCGTCACGACGCACCGACAACCGCACCCGGTAGAGGGCCGGCCGTCGCATTCGTAGCGTGGTGCGCAACCGTCCCGATCGCAGCGCGACCGTGCGACGCGACACGAGGATCAACCCGCCCGAGCGGGTCTGACGCTTGACGGACAGCACGGCGCGCGTCTTGCGCGGCGCGACGGCCCCGGTGACCCGGACCGGGTCGCCGGGCGCCACCGACTGGGTCCCGACCGAGACAGTCACCTGCGGGCGCACGCCGATCCCGATCGGCGGGGAGCTCGACGGCAGCAGGCCGGTGTCTCCCGCGTAGCGCGCTCTCAGAGTCCGGTTCGAGGCCATCCGCACGCGCGTCTGGGCCTTCCCGGCCGCGTCGGTGCTCACGGAGTGCTGGGTGCGCCATCCGGCCCGGCCGAGCAGCTGCACGTTCACGGTCTTCTCTGCCAGCGGCGTCCCCGAGCTCGCGAGCCCGAGCTGGATCACGGCCTTCTGGCCGTAGGGGATGTTGCGGCGCGCCGCGCTGGCCGCGGTCGCCGTGGTGGCGCGCGGCGGGCCGGGCGCCACCATGCTGCGCAGCTGCTCCAGCTGCCCGTACAGGCCGTTGCCCGGGCACGCGGTGCCGTTGGCGTCACGGTGGCCCGAGATGCGCTCGAAGGAGGGCCGCGACCCGGCCGGGTAGCGGTTCGTCGAGCCGCCCCCCGACACCACCGAGACGCGTCCGCGAGCCGGGATCCCGTGCACGCCCAGCTTCCAGCCGAGGAGGTGTGCGATCGCGCGCAGTCCCGCATCCGTCTGGCCGGCGGTGCTGAAGGTGCCGATGCTCGAGATGCCGGTCGACTGGCTGTTGTACCCCTGCGCCTGAGCACCCACCACCGCCTCGGCGATGCCGCCCGCGCGGCCTTCGAAGATCGTGCCGTAGCGATCGACGAGGAAGTTGTAGCCGATGTCGTTCCAGCCGTTCGAGTTGCGGTGGTAGCGGCAGATGCCGAGCACCATCGCGGCGGAGTCCTCCGGTCCGTAGTCGTTGGCGCTCACGGTGTGGTGGATGAACGCGAACTTCACCTCGCCGTAGGCGGGCTCGGCCCGTGGTGGGCATGCCGCGGCGCCCCAGTCCTCGCGCGACACGATCGCGGGCGGCGCGGTCTGGGCACCTGCATCGGCGCCGACCAGGGAGCGGATCGCGCCCGCGGCCCCGGTCACGACGCCCCTGACGGTCTTGCGGAGGCGATCGATCGACGTGGCGGTGCCGGTCGTGTTGACGAAATGGAGGCGCACGTCGCGCACGGCATGCCCGGACCAGGCGCTGACCTGAACCTCGTCCGATTGGCCGGCCCACACCGGGTCCGAGGCGCGGCGCGCGAGGCGGTGTTCGCGCCGGTTGGGGTCCGGAGCATGGTCGGCGTCGATCGGAACGCCGACCCAGCGGCTCCAGCGACCTCCGTCGCGGCGCACCCGCAGCTTCAGCGCCGAGACACGGCCCCCGCGCCAGCGCAGACCCACGAGGTTGAAGCGCTTGCCCGGCCGGACCACGCCTGTGACCGGCAACCGTGCGCTGCGTGCCCGTCGCACGACTCTGCCCCCCGCTCGCTCGGCGTATGCGTCGGGCACGGGGCCGGCGGCCTCGAACTCGACCGGTTCCGCGATGTGCGGCCGCTGCGACAGCGCGGGCGCGACGGCCCACGCCAGGAGCACGATCGTTCCTGCCGTCACAGCCGCGGCGCCGATCCGGCTGCGCCGCGCCCCGGAGGGCTTCCCTAGCTCACACCCCATGTCACACCCAACACGGCCTCGAGCCGCCGGTTGCGGCTACGCGACCTGCTCGGGCCCCTGGTCGCGGTAGCGGTCGCGGAACGCGCGAATCGCGTCGAACATCTTGTCGTCGACCTTCTTGCATCCCAGCAGGTGGCCCCAGGCGGTCACGGCGACCGCGTAGGGCATGCGGCGGTTCGGAAACATGAGCATGTGGTAGGGGTCGTCGTTGAACAGGCCACCGAGCTGGTCGATGCGCCGCTTGGCCAGCGAGGGGTCGTACTGGATCTCGATCCGGCCGTGCTCGAGAGAGTGCACGAAGTGCTTTATGGACTTGGCCGTCGGCGAGGTGGAGTACACGCCGTCTTCTGCCCATACCGGGTCGTGGTTCCCCGACGTGGGCGGGTTGGTCTTGTACTTGACGTCCTTTTCGGGAGGGACGTGGGTGCGGCCCTCGATCACCGGGTTGCGCAGTACGCAGCCGGCCTCCCGCGCGACGGCGAACAGGTTCGTCTCCTGCTGTTGCGGCGGTGTCGCGGCGCCCTCGAAGCTCTTGTCAGGGGTGGGGAGGTCCTTGGCCTTGTTGGAGCCGTCCCCGCCACCGGTCGCCGCCACGGCGACGATCGCGGCGACCGCCGCGAGCGCCAGCACGCCCCCCACGACGATGGAGTAGAGGCGCCGGCGCCTCGCCTGCTCAGCGCTCGCTCGCTCGGCGGCGAGGCGCTCGGCCCGACGCTGGTCCTTTTCCTCTCTGCGGCTCGTCATGCGGCCGACATTATCCATGGCTGCCCGCAGTCCTGCGGCGGTAGGGTCCGGTGCAATGACTCCCCTCGGCAGAGGCTCGCGCAGCATCCGCACGATCGAGGCGGACGTCGCCGTGATCGGGGCGGGCATGGCCGGGCTTTCCGCGGCCACCGAGTTGAAGCGGCGCGACGCGTCCTTCGTCGTGCTGGAGGCGCGCGATCGAGTGGGCGGTCGCGTGCAGTCGCTGGAGCTCGAGCCGAACCGGTGGATCGACGTCGGCGGGCAGTGGGTCGGTCCCACGCAGGATCGTCTCTACGCGCTCGCTAGGGAGCACGGCGCGGCCACCTTCCCGACATGGACCGCCGGTGAGAACGTGCTCGAGATGGGTGGCCGGCTCGTGCGCTACCGCGGCACGATCCCGCGCCTTCGCCCGCATGCCCTGGCCGACGTCGGCCAGGCAATGCTGCGCATCGACCGGATGGCGGCAAAGGTGCCGCTCGAGGCTCCCTGGGAAGCACAGAAGGCTCATGTCTGGGACAGCCAGACGACCTGGTCCTGGCTGCGCCGCAACATGGCGACGCGCGCCGGACGTGACCTGATGGAGGTTGCGGTGAAGGCGGTCTGGGCGGCGATGCCCGCCGACGTGTCGTTCCTGCACTTCCTGTTCTATGTCGCCTCGGCCGGCAAGCTCGATCTGCTGCTGGACACCGACGGCGGCGCGCAGCAGGACCGCTTCGTGGAGGGTGCGGGAGGCCTGGCCGCGACGGTGGGCGCGACACTGGGCGACCGGCTCGTCCTGTCGGCGCCCGTGCGGCGAATCGAGTGGACCCCGGACTCGGCTCGTGTGCATGCCGACGGCGTCGAGGTACGCGCACAACGGGTGATCGTGGCGGTGCCTCCCACGCTCGCGGGGCGGCTCTGGTACGACCCCCCGCTGCCGGGCTACCGCGACCAGCTCACCCAGCGGGTGCCGATGGGCGCGGTGATCAAGTGCTTCGCGATCTACGACGAGCCGTTCTGGCGCACGGACGGCCTCAGCGGCAGCGCGGTCAGCTCGGTCGGGCCTCTGACGCTGACCGTCGACAACTCACCCCCTGATGGAGGGCCCGGGATCCTGGTCGGGTTCCTGGAAGGCCGCTCGGCGCGTGAGCTAGGGCGGGTGAGCGAGGCCGAGCGCCGCACCGCGGTGCTGGCCAATCTCGGTCGCATGTTCGGCCCCCGTGCCGCGCGCCCGGAGCGCTACCTGGACAAGAACTGGGCCGACGAGGAGTGGAGCCGCGGGTGCTACGAGGGGTACACGCCACCCGGGGTGCTGACCGCCTTCGGGCCGGCCCTGCGGGAGCCGATCGGGCCGTTGCACTGGGCCGGGACGGAGACGGCGACGGTCTGGAACGGCTACATCGACGGGGCGCTTCAGTCCGGCGAGCGGGCGGTGCGCGAGGCGCTCGCGGGAGTGCCGTCGGCCGCCGAGCCGGTCACGGTCGCGGCCGTCTAAGACCCGCGGGCGGGCGTTCTACGCCGACGCGCGACGGCGCCGCTGGGAGGTGTGGCGGGGCCGCCAGCACTCGTCCAGGAATGCGGCGATCTCATTCGTGAGCCGGCGCGGCCGCATGCGCAGCTCGAACAGCGAGTTGGCCTCGATCAGACGGCCGTTCGGTAGCTCCTCGGCGAGCATCTTCGCGTCCGAGAAGGGGTGGATCCCGTCGCGCGGGTGGCCGAGCACGAGCGATGGCGCCTCGAACGTCTTGCGCTCCTCCCTGGGAGGCGCGGTGCGGCCGAAGAAGATGCCCTGCAGGATTGCGGACGACGGCCCAGGCTCGCGGCTGAGCCAGTCGAGAAACACGTCGGGGTAATGACCGAACACGCGCGGCACGCGCCGCAGCATCGCAGCGGCGGGCCGCGTGATCGGCGATCCGAACGTGAGCGAGATCAGCAGCGGGGTGAACGCGATCGCGCACCCGAGCAGCGCGTTGTCCAGAACCGGCATCTCGACAACCATGCCGCGCACGCGTGCGGGCGCCAGCGCCGCAACCTCGAGTGTCGTGTTCGCACCCAGCGACGTGCCGCCGATCACTGCCTCGTCGACCTCGAGGTGATCGAGCAGCGCCACGACCTCGCGACCGAAGATCGGGATCGAGTAGCGCCACATGTCGCGTGGCATGTCGGAGTCGCCGTGCCCGAGCAGGTCGAGAGTCACGACTCGGTTGCCGCGGTGCGCGAGATCCTGCGCCAGCGGGCGGTGCATGCGGCTCGGGAGCAGCAGGCCCGGCAGCAGGACGATGGTCCGCCGACCCTCTCCGAACTCCTCGTATGCGAGTCGCTGCCCGGCGTGGACGAAGGTCGGCATAACCAGGCCCAGTCTAGTCCCTGTGCCTGTCGTCGCCATCCCGGTTGGGGTAGAGTCCACCGCCCCCGGGGCGCCTGGAACCCGCAGGCGTGCAGGGGAACTTCTCACGTGAAGGTTGGCGTACCAAAAGAGCTGAAGCCCGGCGAGCGCCGTGTCGCGCTCGTGCCCGAGGCTGTCAAGAAGCTGAAGGGCAAGGGTTTCGAGGTCGTCGTCGAGCGGAGCGCGGGCGAGCACGCGAACCTGACCGACGCCGAGTACGAAGAGGCGGGCGCGACCCTCGGAACGGCGACCGATGCCTGGGCCGCGGACGCGGTGCTGAAGGTGGCCCCGCCGGAGCCCTCCGAGACTCCCGGTGAGGGCAAGCTCCTGATCGGCTTCCTCTCTCCGCTCACGAACTTGGACCTCGTGAAGCGTCTCGCCGAGGCTCGTGTGACCAGCTTCGCGATGGAGTCGATCCCGCGCACGACCCGTGCCCAGTCGATGGACGCGCTGTCCTCGCAGGCGGTCGTGGCGGGCTACCGGGCCGCGCTCGCGGGTGCGCAGGAGCTCGGCAAGTTCCTCCCGATGCTGACCACCGCGGCCGGGACCGTACGGCCCTCGCGTGTGCTCGTGCTGGGTGCCGGCGTCGCCGGCCTCCAGGCGATCGCGACCTCGAAGCGCCTGGGCGCCGTCGTGGAGGCATACGACGTCCGGCCCGCGGTCAAGGAAGAGGTGCAGAGCTTGGGGGCCAAGTTCGTCGAGATCGAGGTGAAGCAGGAGGGAGAGGGAACCGGTTCGGGCGAGTACGCCAAGGAATTGTCCGCGGACGTCCAGCGCCGCCAGCAGGAGCTGCTCGCCGAGCGCGTTGCGGCGGCGGATGTGGTGATCACGACCGCTGCGGTCCCCGGCCGCCCTGCCCCCAAGCTCGTGAGCGCCGACATGGTGCGCCGGATGCGGCCGGGATCGGTGATCGTCGACCTGGCGGCCGAGACCGGTGGCAACTGCGAGCTGACCACGCCCGGCACCGTGGCGGTGAAGGAGGGCGTCAGGATCGACGGGACCCTCAACCTGCCGAGCCAGATGCCGTTGCATGCGAGCCAGCTCTACGCAAACAACGTCATGAACCTGCTCACCCACCTCGCGCCCGAGGGCGAGCTGGCTCTCGACTTCGACGACGAGATCACCGCGGGCGCAGCGGTCACCCACGACGGGCAGATCGTGAACGAACGCGTAAAGGAAGCGGTCGGGGCTCCCGCATGAGCCTGATCAACGAGATCACGATCTTCGTGCTGGCGGTGTTCGTCGGCTTCGAGGTGATCTCGAAGGTCCCGACGATGCTGCACACGCCCCTGATGTCCGGAACGAACGCGATCCACGGCATCGTGCTGCTCGGCGGCCTGCTGGTCGTGGGCGCGGAGGGCGCGGACACGCTCGTCAAGGTCGCCGGCACGATCGCGGTCACGTTCGGCACGATCAACATCGTCGGTGGGTTCCTCGTCACCGACCGCATGCTGGAGATGTTCAAGGGCCGCGGCCAGCGAAAGCCCAAGCCGGAGGACACGGGCTAACTCGCTTCATGGTCATCGCGAGCTTCCTTCAGGACCGTGACTTCATCGATGCCTCCTACCTGGTGGCGTCGGTTCTGTTCATCCTCGGCATCAGGGGACTGAGCCACCCGCGCACGGCGCGCCGGGGCAACGTGCTGGCGGCGATCGGGATGTTGATCGCGGTCGTCGCGACGCTGCTCGATCCCGAGATCGAGAACTTCGGCCTGATCATCCTCGGCATCGCGCTCGGGACGGTGATCGGAGTCGTCTCGGCGCGGGCGGTGAAGATGACCGCGATGCCGCAGATGGTGGCCCTGTTCAACGGGGTCGGCGGCGGCGCGGTTGCGGCGGTCGCGCTGTCGGAGTACCACGAGCTGATTCCAGAGGCGGGCGAGATCCCGCTCGACACGCTGCTCCCGACGCTGCTCGCGTGCGTCATCGGGGCCGTCAGCTTTTCCGGCTCCCTGATCGCGTTCGCGAAGCTCCAGGAGCTGATGACAGGGCGGCCGATCATCTTTCCCGGGCAACCAGTTCATCAACGGCGGCCTGGTGCTCGGCATCGCCGCCGCGGTCGTGTATCTCGCCACGGGCCAGGAGAGCGAGGGGCTGTTCGTTGCGATGCTGGCCGGCGCGCTCGTGTTCGGGGTGATGCTGATCATCCCGGTGGGCGGCGCGGACATGCCGGTCGTGATCTCGATGCTGAACGCGTTCACCGGGCTGTCGGCGGCGGGCGCGGGCTTCGTGCTCGACAACACCGCACTGATCATCGCGGGGTCGCTGGTGGGCTCGTCGGGAACGCTGCTCACGATCCTGATGGGCCGGGCGATGAACCGCTCGCTCGCGAACGTGCTCTTCGGGGCGTTCGGGGCCCACACCGCGGGGGCGCCGGGGGCGGCCGGAGATGGCGTCGGGGGCACAATCCGTGAGGTGAACCCCACCGACGTCGCGGCGATGCTCGTCTATGCCGACCGGGTGGTCGTGGTCCCGGGATACGGCCTCGCCGTGGCACAGGCACAGCACACGGTGCGCGAGCTGGCCGACGAGCTCGAGAAGCGGGGCGTGGAGGTGAGCTACGCGATCCACCCTGTGGCCGGCCGCATGCCGGGGCACATGAACGTCCTGCTGGCGGAGGCCGACGTGCCCTACGAGGCTCTGAAGGAGATGGACGAGATCAACCCCGACTTTCCGACCACCGACGTGGCGCTCGTGATCGGAGCCAACGACGTCACGAATCCGGCCGCTCGCCACGACAAGTCGAGCCCGATCTACGGCATGCCGATCCTCGAGGTCGACAAGGCGCGCCAGGTCGTCGTGCTGAAGCGCAGCATGAACCCGGGCTTTGCCGGCATCGAGAACGAGCTCTACTACGAGGAGCAGACCGCGATGCTGTTCGGCGACGCGAAGGATTCCGTCGCTAAGCTCGTAGCGGAAGTGAAAAACGCGTAGTCGGCGGTCGGCAGTCGGCCGGCGCGTAAGCTTCTCCTTACCCAAACCGAGAGGTGGGAAATGTCCATAGTCCTGATCGTCCTGATCGTCTTGGTGGTGCTGCTTGCGATCTACGCAGTCGTCACCTTCAACGGGCTTGTGCGCCTTCGCAACCAGGCGGAGGAGGCGTTCTCGGACATCGACGTCCAGTTGAAGCGCAGGCACGACCTGATCCCGAACCTCGTCGAGACGGTCAAGGGCTATGCCACGCATGAGCGGCAGGTCTTCGAGAACGTCACGGCGGCGCGCTCCAACGCAGTCGCGGCGAGCGGCCCGCAGCAGCAGGCCCAGGCGGAGAACCAGCTCACCGGCGCCCTGCGCCAGCTGTTCGCGGTGGCGGAGAACTACCCCGACCTGAAGGCGAGCCAGAACTTCCTCGAGCTGCAGAACGAGCTCACCGACACCGAGGACAAGATCCAGGCCTCGCGGCGTTTCTACAACATGACGGTGCGGGACCTGAACGTGAAGATCGAGCAGTTCCCGTCGAGCATCGTGGCCCGGTTCGCAAACGCGCAGCAGCGCGAATTCTTCGAGCTGGACGACCCCGCGGAGCGCGCGGTCCCCACCGTATCGTTCGGTACCGCGCCCGCCTAAGTAAGCGCGTTGTACAAACAGATCGCCTCCAACAAGCGCAAGTCGATCGCGCTCCTGTTCGGGTTCCTGTTCCTGTATGGAGCGCTCGGCTGGCTGCTGTCGCTGTGGTTCGGCAGCGCGGCGCTGTTCGTCGCGATCGGCGTCGCGATCGTGATGCTGCTGGTGAACCTGTTCGCCGGCGACGACCTGATCACAACGGTCGCCGGAGCGCGCCGGGTCGAGCGCAAGGAGGATGCGCCGGAGCTCTGGCGCATGGTCGAGAACCTCGCGATCACGGCAGGGCTGCCGATGCCGCGCGTGTACATCGTGCACGACGAGAGCCCCAACGCTTTCGCCGCGGGCCGCTCACCGAAGCAGGCGATCGTGGCCGTCACCACCGGGTTGCTGGAACGGCTCGACGAGGAGGAGCTGGAGGGAGTCCTCGCCCATGAAATGAGCCACATCCGCAACTACGACGTCCGCCTGATGACGTGGGCGGCGGTGCTGGCCGGCTCGATCGCCCTGCTCGCAAGCGTCTTCACGCGCGCCATGTGGTTCGGCGGCGGTGACCAGGGACGCAACAACAACCCGATCGTGCTGATCGGGGTGATCGCGGGCCTGGTGCTCGCTCCGGTGGCGGCGGTCCTGATCCAGCTGGCGATCAGCCGCCGGCGGGAGTACGTCGCCGATGCGTCAGCCGCGGAGCTGACCCGCTACCCGCAGGGCCTGGCGTCGGCGCTGCGCGCCATCTCGGCAGCGGACACGCCGTCGGCGCGGCTCGGCAACCAGGCAATCGCGCACCTGATGATCGCGCCGCCCTTGTCAGCTCGTGGCCGCACGCTGAAGGTGTTCGCAACACACCCGGCCACGGAGGACCGAATCGCGCGGCTGAGTCAGATGGCGGGCGGCGTCGACCACAAGCACGAGACCCTCACGGAAGGTCGCGCCCTCCCCGGCAACCAGTCCGCGCCCGTGGCGTAAGGTCAGCTCTTGAGTGCGGTCAGCGCCGGCTCGCCGCGCTCGGCCGAGCCCGCGCCCTCCGAGATCTGCACGACTACCAGCGCCACATCGTCGCGCAGGCCCCCTGTCTGCTCGTCCAGCACGCTCTGGTCGATCCGCTCTGCGATCTCGGCAGCGTCGCACCCGGCCGACGCCCGCAGTGCCTTCAGCAAACCCTCCTGACCGAACATTCCCCGCCGAGTGCGCGCCTCGGTGATCCCGTCCGTATAGAAGACGAGCGTGTCGCCGCGGAACAGCTCGAGCTG
This sequence comes from uncultured Solirubrobacterales bacterium, assembly GCA_963731895.1. Lineage (GTDB taxonomy): Bacteria > Actinomycetota > Thermoleophilia > Solirubrobacterales > JBBDJG01 > CAVSXO01. Next base: position 15,189 of record CAVSXO010000026.1, on the reverse strand, counting down.
GGCGCACGAAAGGTCCGGGTCGGGAATCACGCCGAGCAGCGTGCCCGGTTCGCCGACGGACTCGACCTCGCCGCCGGCGCGCAGCACGATCGGGAGCGGGTGCCCGCCGCTGGATACTGCCAGCCGGTTGAACCCGTTGCCGACCTCGAGGCCTGCAAATGCGACGGTGCAGAACTGGAAGTCGGTCGGGTTGTCGACCAGCATCGCGTCGTTGAGTGCGCGCAGCAGCTCGTCGGGTTGGTCTCCGCCGCGGATCGCGGTTGCCCGCAGCGTGTGGCGCGCAAGGGCAGTGACCGCAGCAGCGTCGGGCCCCTTTCCGCACACGTCACCGATCGTGATCGCCCAGCGGTTCGGCCCGGTCTGGAAGATGTCGTAGAAGTCGCCGCCGACGTCGTTCCTGTCCCCAGCGGGGCGGAACCGGGTTGCTATTTCGACGCCGCGGATGTCCGGCAGGTGCGGCGGAAGCAGGCTGCGCTGGAGCCGGTCGGCGATGTAATTCGCCTCCTCGTACAGGCGCGCGTTGTCGATGGCGAAGGCGGCCCGCCGCGCCAGCTCCCGCAGAGACCCGCACGTCGTCGTCGCTGAACCTGCGCGTCGCTGAACGACACAATCGGTGATCGTGCCCAGCGTCTTGCCGCGTGCCCGCAATCGGCACGATGACGGCGGCTTGCCCGGGGGTGGCTCGGGCAGCGCGGGACGTAGCGGTCGTCCGTGGCCCGACCTTCTCAGCACGTCCTCAGTGATCTCTTCAAGATGTTGCAGTTCTCCCGTGCGGATCGCCAACGCGACCGGGTGTGGGCTGTCGAGGTCGATTTGCCGGTGACGCAGTCTTGCCAGCACGGTTGGCCCGAATTCCTCGGAGACGGCCACACCCACGCGCCGGATGGTGTCGCTGGCTTCCAGCAGGTCCACGATGCAGCCGTCGCCGAGGAACGGCACAGTCAGGCTCGCAAGCTTCTGGAGCGTCTCCTCGAAGTCGAGCGTTGCGTCCAGTTGCTCGCTCGCGTCGGCCAGGAACGCAAGCTCCGTGCCGCGGCTGGCGAGCTCGCTGTGCAGGCGCGCGTTGTCGATCGATAGCGCGGCCCGCCGCCCCAGCTCGGACGCGAATGCGAGGTCCTCCTCGTCGTACAGGCGCTGGGACTCCGCGGACACGAAGGTGATGGCGCCGAGCGTCTGACTGCGCGCCCTCAGCGGGACGACGATCGCCGAGCACAGCCCCAGGCTGCGGATGATCTCGAGGTGCTCCGCGTCCCGGGCGCCTGCTTCCAGGAGATCGTCGGTGACCTCGCGTATGTGCTGGGGCTCGCCGCTGCGCAGCACGGCCGGGACTCCCTGCGGGCTGTCGGGGTCTTGGGGATAACGGCGCTCGAGCTCTTCGGCGAGTCGCACTTTTGCAGGGTCCACGTGGCCGATCGCCACCTGCCTGATCGAGCCGTCGGACTCCAGGATGTGCACGACGCACCAGTCGGCGAGCATCGGCACGATCAGGCGGGTGAGCCGCCTCAGGACCTCGTCGAACTTCAGCGAGCTGTCCAGCGTCGCCTGCGCCTCGGCGATGAACGATGCGCGCTGTTCGAGCTCCTCGGCCCTCAGTCGGGCGACCTTCTCCTGGTCCAGCAGCCGGATGCGCTCTCCCTCGATGCGCTTCTCCTCCGTGATGTCCCTGACGATCCCGGCCATGCCCACCGGGTTCTCGTCCGGTCCGAAGATCGGCGAGATGGTCAGGGACACGTCGACGAGGCTCCCGTCCTTCCGCATCCGCACGGTTCGATGACCCGACACCGCCTTGCCGTCGGCGACCTGGCGGGACAGGAAGTTGGCCTCGCTGTGGTGGTCCTCCGGGGCCGTTGCGGAGATGTGCCGGCCGATGATCTCTCCGGCCGTCCAGCCGTACAACCGCTCCGCGCCGGGGTTCCAGGCCACAATTGTCCCTCGTAGGTCGGTGGCCAGGATCGCGTCGTTGGAGTGCTCGACGATCGCCGCCAGCCTGCGGACGGTCTCCTCGGCGGCCTTCCGCGCGGTGACGTCCCGGACGTACGCGGCGAACATTGCCGGGTCGTCGTGCCCGATGCGCGTGATCGAGATCTCGACCGGGAACTCCGTGCCGTCGGCCTTCATCGCCGTGATCTCGGAGCGCTTCCCGACCAGCGGGCCCTCGCCGGTGGCGAGATACCGCTCGAGCCCACGCTGGTGGGCGTCTCGAAGGTCTGGGGGCACGATCAGCTCGCGTACGAGCTTGCCCACCGCATCGGAGCGCCGGTACCCGAAGGTCTGCTCCGCAGCGGGATTGAACTCGACCACGCGTCCCTCGTGGTTCATCGTGATCACGGAGTCGATGGCGGACTCGAGCACCGCTCCGCGCACCGCCTCGCCCCGGCGTACGGCCTCCTCCGCGCGCCGGCGCTCCATGTGCTGACCGATGTACCGGCCGATGCTCGTCATCGCCTGTAACAGCGAGGCGTCGGGCCGGCGTGGGCGCCGGGACAGCAGTTCGATCACACCACGCACGCCGCGTGTGCCCGTGATCGGGAAGGCGGCCGCCGCGCGGATGCCGGCCGCCGCCGCTGGTTCCGAGCGGGCGAAGCCAGGATCCTCTGCCACGTCTGCCACCCACGCCGGCTCGCCGCTCGCCAGTACCCGGCCGGGCAGCCCCAGGCCGTCGAAGCCGGCCTCACTGCCGGGTGGCGTGAGTGATGAGCCGGGGCGCTGCCAGGCGTGAACGCGCGCGAGGGTGTTGTCGCGCCCCTCGACCTCCCACAAGGCGGCGGCGTCCCAGCCCAGCTCGCGAGCGACGATCTCGAGCAACCGTGGCGTCGCCTCTTCCACGTCCCGCGACTCCGCCAGTGCACGACCCACGTCGCGGTCGAGCCTGGTTACGAGCTCGGCGCGTTCGCGCATCATGGCGACGCGGATTGCGAGCAGGCCGGCGAGGGCCCCCAGGCTGACCCGGAAGAGGTGCTGGAAGCTGCCGAAGAAGCCGTCCGCGACGCCGGCCAGCAGCGCCAGCGTCACACATGCGACTACGGACAGGGCCGTCTCGCGGCGTCCCGCTCCGGCCGCCACTATGAACGGCGGGATGGCGAAGAAGCCGATCAGTGTGACGCGGCCGCCGGTGCCGGTGTCGATGGCAAACAGCACCAGGGCCACCAGCAGCCCGACAGCGAGCCACAGGCGGCGCGATCGCCGCCGCCGCGCGACCTCCTGACTCACCTCCATGAGGGAGAAACTAGCACCAGCACTGCATTGCGCCGGGCAACTTCTTGCCCGTGGGCACGGGGAGCTAGCGAAGTGGCTCCGGGGTCCGGATCGACTCGTCCGTCATGGGTGAGGGAAGCGACTCGAACGTGGACGGGCCGCGGGCGCTTTCCTGCAGCGAGCGGGGCATCTGGTCCGGGTCGCCGTAGGCGCATCCCCAGATCACCCGTCCATGCTCGACTCTCCAGACCCACGCCGCCGCCGTGTCGATCTCGAGCCCGTCCCGGGCACGTGCGCGAACGCGCCCGAGCGCGACCACGTGGCTGCCGACCACGCGGTACTTCTGCGGGTCGAGCTCCAGCTTCTCCCAGAGCGCCTCGACGTCACGCATGTATCGCTGCATCCCGTCCTGGCCCGCGGTAGCACCGCCCTTCGTTGACAGCCATCGCCGTGGGCCCGAAGAACTCGATCTCGGGATCCACGATCTCCAGGAGCGCCTCGACGTCGCGGGCGGCGAATGCGTCGAAAAGCCGGCGCACCACGCCCTCGGTCCCGTCGCTGACAGGCTCCTCCCCGAGCATCCCTCCCGAGGATACCCAAGGACCGGCGGTTCCGACCCGCCCGCGTTTGCGACCGGCGCCGCCGGGGCAGGCGCAGTTGGGCGATGGGCAGACTGAGACGCGTCGACTGTTCCGAGCCGGGTATCCGCCGCCGCCGCCGCGGCCGGGGCTTCGAGTTCTTGCTGCCGGACGGCAGCCGGCTCGATGATCAGGTGACGCTGGATCGCATCCGCGAGCTGGCGATCCCGCCCGCCTGGGAGGACGTGTGGGTCTGCACGCACCCGCGCGGCCACCTGCAGGCGACTGGCGTCGACGCGGCGGGGCGCAAGCAGTACCTCTACCACGCCGATTGGCGCACGCGGCGCGATCAGCAGAAGTTCGACCAGATGCTCGAGTTCGCTGAAGCGTTGCCGAAGCTGCGGCGGGTGGTGCGGCGGGATCTGACGGCTGACGGGGTATCGCGTGACCGCGTGCTCGCGGCAGCCGTGCGACTGCTCGACCGCGGCCTGTTCCGCATCGGCTCGGAGGACTACGCGGACCAGAACGAGAGCTACGGCCTCGCGACCCTGCGCAAGGATCACGTCACGCTGAACGGGACCCGGATGAGCTTCAGCTTTCCGGCCAAGAGCGGGCAGCAGCGTGACCAGACGCTCGAGGAGCCGGCCCTGGTGCCCGTCCTGCGCGCACTGAAGCGCCGCCGCGGAGGTGGTCCCGAGCTGCTGGCCTTCCAGGAGACACGGCGCTGGGTCGACGTCACCTCCGCCGACATCAACGGCTACCTGAAGGCCGCCACGGGGGACGACTTCACCGCCAAGGACTTCAGGACCTGGAACGGGACCGTGATCGCGGCCGCCGCGCTCGCCGGTGAGGTGCCGGCCACGAAGACGGCGCGCAAGCGGCGCGTGAACGACGCTGTGAAGGGCGTGGCGCTGTTTCTCGGCAACACGCCGGCCGTGGCGCGCTCCTCCTATATCGATCCGCGCGTGCTGGACCGCTTCCAGTCCGGATGGACGATCGCGGTGGACCTCGCAGCCGGGCGAGGACCCGTTCGCCAAGGAGCGCAAGCGCCGCCGCATCGAGCGGGCGGTGCTCGACCTGATCTCCGAGCCGCGCGAGTCCCCGCTCGTCGAGCGGCCGTAACTACCTTCCTGTGATGGAGCGCGCTAGCCTGCGCCGCGTGGTCGACGGACGCGAGAACGAGAGCGAGGAGGAGCGCCTCGACCGCAACCTGCTCGAGCTGCTGAACGAGCTCCGCGTCGCGCTACCCGGCGTGCAGGTGCTGTTCGCATTCCTTCTGACGGTCCCGTTCACGCAGCGCTTCACGACGCTCACCTCCACACAGGAAGACGTCTACTACGTGACGCTGTTGCTCACGACGGCCTCAGCCGTCCTGCTGATCGCGCCCTCCGCGCACCATCGGATCAACTTCCGCCAGCAGGAGAAGGCCTACATCGTGTTCCTGGCGAACAAGTTGACCATCCTGGGCCTCGGGTTCCTTGCCCTCGCCATGTCCGGGGTGGTGTTCTTGATTACCGATGTGCTGTACGGCTCGACCGCCACGGCGGTGGCAACGGGCGGCGCGTTGCTTGCGTTCGCGACTCTCTGGTACGCGGTCCCCATCTATCGCCGCCTGACCCGCGGCACCTGACTAGGTGATGCCGGTGTACCAGGCGCCGAACATCAGCGCGAAGACGCCCAGCGCCGGTATCAGCACCGTCCGGTAGACCGGCTCGACGATCGGGCGCGTCAGTACCCACGCGAAGACGCCGGTCAGCAGCGCCATCGACGCCACCGACATGGGGGCGAACACGGCCAGCGCCGCGGCCGCCTCGAGCTGCGTGGGGAGCGCCGCGATCAGCAGCAGCACCACGGCGCCGGTTCCGGCCAGGCCGTGGAGCATGCCGATGCCGAAGGCCTGGCGCGGCGTGCGCACGTGGCGGTGGGCGTGGCCACCTGCGCCGCGGCGCAGGTGCCGGGCGCGCGCGTGCTCCTCGTGGGCGTGGGCCGCCGCTCGGTAGTCGCCCTGCAGCCACTTGTAGATCACCCGTGCTGCGAGCAGGAGGATCACGACGCCGACCGCCTTCTCCGCGCCGGACTCGATCCACACGGGCACTTGCGATTTGAAGAAGATCAGGGGGAGGCCGATCACCAGCAGGGTGAGGCCGTGACCGACGCCCCACCAGGCGCCGAGCCGCGTCGCCGCTCGGGTGTCCCCGCCGTCGGCTGCCACCAGCGACGTGACCGCCACGAGGTGATCGGGATCGGAGGCGTGGCGCAGCCCCAGCACCAGCGCGATGCCGAGTGCGGCCAGGATCGGCGCGCCGCTGAACAGGCCCTCGAGCCACAGATCGACCTGCTCCACCGGGTGAAATAGGAACTCGAAGTTCACGCCCGATCCTCCCGTCGTCCGATGCCGCTACCGGCGGCCTTGGGACTCCCTACGTCACCTCCGTGGGACCGGATCACTGCCTTCGACGTTGGCTCACGCCGCCAGAGGCGTCAGGCAGGGACGGGCTCGAGGCGTGGGCCGCACGCGCCGATCGCATTCTGGACGGCTGCGGCGGTCTCGTCGCGCCAGCGGCCCGAGTCCACCAGCCCGCTCAGGACGGCGGCCACGTTGGCCGTCAGCTCGGTCGCCTCGTCGTCGTTGGGTGAGCGCATCAGCAGGTAACCCTCCGCGGCGTCGGACAGCACCTCGCGCTCGCTGGCCGTCAACACGGCGGCGCCGTCCGTGGCGAGCGCCTCGAGCACCTGGCGGTAGGCGCGGTAGCGCTCGTCCGTCATCCGATGCGCCTCGTGACCCGCTCCATTACCGCTGTAGTACCAAGATCCCGAAACCCCGAAACCACGATGTTTCCGTGCTATGCCGGTGGGTACCCGACACTGGCACGCGAAAGCGAATGAGGAAGGAGGGTCGGCTGAAATGGCAGACCTCCAGAGCAAGAGAATCGCGTTCCTGGTCGCGAACGAAGGCGTGGAGCAGGTGGAGTTGACCGAGCCCTGGAAGGCCGTGGAGCAGGCGGGCGGGCAGCCCGAGCTGATCTCACTGGAGAAAGGACAGGTCCAGGCCTTCAACCACCTCGACAAGGGAGACAAATTCGACGTCGACCGCACCGTTGCGGACGCGGATCCGTCCGCCTACGCCGGTCTCGTGCTCCCGGGCGGGGTCGCCAACCCGGACTTCCTGCGCATGGACGAGCGGGCTGTGCGGTTTGCGCGCTCGTTCTTCGAGGCCGGCAAGCCGGTCGGCGTGATCTGCCACGGTCCGTGGACGCTGGTCGAGGCGGACGTGGTACGCGACCGCACGATCACGTCGTGGCCCAGCCTGCGAACCGACATCAGGAACGCGGGCGGCAACTGGGTTGACCAGGAAGTTGTGGTGGACGAGGGCCTCGTATCGAGCCGCAGGCCCGACGACCTGCCGGCGTTCTGCGCCAAGATCGTCGAGGAGTTCGCCGAGGGCCGCCACGAAGGTCAGCGCGCCGGGACGGTGGGAGCGCAGGCGTAGGCTTCCTCACATGGCGCGCGCGACGGCCAGGGCGGACCGGCTGGTCGAGGAACTGCGCCCGCACATTCGGGACGAGCGGGTCCTGGCGGCGATCGCCAACGTGCCCCGGGGCCTGTTCGTCCCCCGCCGCCTGATGGCAGCGGCATGGGACAACACTGCCCTGCCGATCGGGTCCGGGCAGACCATCTCGCAGCCGGTGGTGGTTGCACGCATGTGCGAGCTGCTCGAGCTACGGGGAGGCGAGCGAGTGCTGGACGTCGGGACCGGCTCCGGCTACCACGCTGCTGTGCTCGCCCAGCTCGCCGCCGAGGTGTGGAGCATCGAGCGCGAGCCGCAGCTCAGTCGCCGAGCCGCGCTTGCTCTGCAGGCCGCGGGCGTGCCCAACGTGCATTTGGTCGTCGGTGACGGATCGCAAGGCCATCAGCCGGCTGCGCCGTATGACGCGATCAACGTCGGGGCGGCCGCCCAGGGGGAGCCGCCGGCTGCGCTGGAGCACCAGCTCGCCGAGGGCGGTCGCCTGGTCGCCCCGGTGGACGGGCCCGACCAGCGCCTGATGCTGGTGCGCAAGACACCCGATGACCTCGTCCGCACATGGCACGAGCCGGTCCGGTTCGTGCCCCTCGTCGAGGGTTGACGAACCCCCGGACCTCACAGGAGGTGGCTGCGAGCGCGACCTACCGGGCCGCGCTCGCATCCTGATCGGTCAGGCGCGCGTCTCGGTGTCCGGCGCGCGCTCGTCGGGCGCGCGCTCGTCGGCAGTGTTGCCGTTCGACGTGGTGTCGACGTCGGGGTCGACCTCCTGCGCACGCTGGTGCAACTCCTGCGCACGCTCGCCCTCGGTCCGCGCGCGCTGGGCGCGCTCCTCAGCCTCCGCGGCCTCACGGCGCGCACGGGCGGCCTGCTCGTCGGCCGCCGCGCTCTCGCGTTCGGCACGGGTCTGGTGCAGCTTGGCGTCCGAGCGATGCTCGTCCGCCTGTGCCCGAGCCTGTTCGCGCTGGCGCACGCTGCGGCGCTGCGACGCCATGAAGACGACCGCCAGAACCACCAGTGCGGCCACGATCAGCACTATCACCAATGCAGTGTCCATGTTCTCCTCTCCTCTGCTTCCGGGACCGATCTCCCCATGTCAGCCTTCCCCCTGAGCACTAGTGCGAAACGACCACGTCCTACTCGCGATGCCGCGTGTGCGACGGCTGGCGGTACATTCGGCTCGATGCCCGAGCTGCCCGAGGTCGAGATCACAACGCGTCGCCTCAACAGCGCGCTCGCCGGCGCGACCGTGGAATCCGCGCTCGCGCCGGGCATGGTGACGATGAAGACCTACGACCCGCCGCTGTCCGCCCTTGCCGGCCTCGAGGTTACGGGCGTGCGCCGGATCGGGAAGATGCCCGTGGTCGAGTTCGGAGACGTGGCGTTGCTCGTGCACCTGATGTCGGCGGGTCGCTTGCAGGTGTTCGACAAGCGCGCTTCTCTGCGAGACAAGGCTTCACGCCTGCTGATCCGCATCGATGACGGCCGCGAGCTGCGGTTGCGGGAGTTCGGTACCCGCCAGCGCGCATGGGCCAAGCTGCTGAGCGTGGGTGACGTGGAGCGCGACGAGGCGGTCACGAAGCTCGGTCCGGAGGCACTGCCGGCGCCTGCGGCGGAGCAGCTGGCGGAGGCGCTGCGCGAGCCGCGGCACCTGCACCCGCTGCTGCGCGACCAGCGAGTGATCTCGGGGATCGGACGTTCCTGGGTCGACGAGATCCTGTGGACGGCGCGGCTGAGCCCGTTCGCGAAGGGCGCCGATCTCTCCGAGGACGAGGTCGAGCGGTTGCGCGCCGCGTGCGATGAACGGCTGGGCGGGGCGATCGAGCACTACGAGCAGGTGATCGGCGAAACGGTGCCCGACAAGCTCCCGATGCCGCTACAGGTCCACCGTCGCGCAGGCGAGCCGTGTCCACGGTGCGGCACGATCATCGAGGCGGTCCACTACAAGGACTACGTGATGTGTTACTGCCCCGAGGAGCAGACCGGTGGCCGCGTCTACAAGGACCGTCGCCTCTCGCGCCTGCTGAAGTAGGCGGGTAGGTCCGGAAAGGGAGGCGGACGAGGGGCCGGGGTAGGCCCCTCGTCCAAAGTGGCGCGACTCTGTGTGGGAGGGAGACCCGGATGGGTCACGAGCGGGGGATTGCTCGCGCGCGCCTTGTAGCCAAACTAGGGGCGATGTGCGGATCGCGCTACTCGGTCATTCGTCCAGGCGAGATCCAGGCAAGCAAGGCGCCCGGCAGGGCGTCGGCGCGCCGTTCTGGCGCGATCGTCATGATGTCGCGCCGATGAGCACCATGCGACACCGCATCATCGTCCTGCTCGCCGTCGCGGCGGGTGCCCTGGTGGGCGCGGGCTGTGGCGACGACGACGGCGGGTCCGCCACCACGGATACCGCCCCGACCGAGACCCAGGCCACCCAGCCTCCCACCACGACGGCCGAGGAGCCGCCGGCTCCGAAGGCGCGGAAGGTGACGCCCACCGCGGGTGAGGCGGACCTGGACCGCAAGCCGAAGGTGCCGAAGGGCAAGGGGGACCCGCCCACGAAGCTGGTCGTACAGGACCTGATCGTCGGCAAGGGCACGCGGGCGAGGAGCGGCGACACGGTGTCGGTGAAGTACGTCGGCGTGCTGTTCAAGAACGGCAAGGAGTTCGACGCCTCGTGGAAGGGCGGCAAGGGCCAGACCTTCCAGTTCCCGCTCGGCGCCGGTCAGGTGATTCCAGGCTGGGACCAGGGCGTGGTTGGCATGAAGGAGGGCGGCCGTCGCAAGCTGATCATTCCCCCCGACCTGGCCTACGGGGCCCAGGGGTTCCCGCCCGACATCCCTGCGAACGCGGCGCTGATCTTCGACGTCGACCTGGTGAAGGCCGGCTAAAACGACGCTACGCGGCGGCCGTCAGTCCCTGACGTCCATTCGCGTGACCAGGCCGTCTCTGATCGTGTAGACGTGCTGGACAGGTGTCGGCGAGGAGCTCGCCGCCGTATCGCGCACCATCTGATGTACCTCGACCACCACGCGGCCGTCCGGGTCCGTCGAGTAAGCCTGCGGCTCGACGCGCGACTGGATCGTCGTGAACTGCCGCGTCCAGTAGTCGCGCACGCCGTCATGGCCGTGCACGCGTGTGCCCTCCATCGCGTTGGGCCAATCGACTCGGGGTGCATCAGGGCGATCGCGGCCTCGATGTCGCGCGCGTTGAAGGCCTCGTAGCCCGGCGCAGGAGCGCTCGTCCGCAGCGTCGACGCTCACCCGAGTGCCTCGCGCACCATTGCGGTCATCTGCTCGCCGGCCACCTCGAGTGCCTCGGTCGTCTTCGTCGCGCGGCACAGGACGAACGCGCCCTCGAGCGCCGCGAGGAAGACGATCGTCAGGCTGCGCGCCTCGTCCGCGGGGATGCCGGCCACGCTCAGGCGCTCCGTCCCCGCATCGATCCAGCTCTCGAACACGGCGGCGGTTGCCTTGCGCAGCGGCTCGTTGGTGCTTGCGACCTCGAGCGCGACGGTCTCGATCGGGCAGGCATCGGCGTAGTCGGTCTGGCGCAGGGTCTCCGCCGCGCCGAGGAAGAAGTCGCTGGTCGCGGACGCCACGTCGGGGGCGGCGTCGAAGATCGCCTCGAAGAGCTCCTTGTACATCTGCCCGGAGCGACGGATGACCTCCTCGCCCAGCTGCGCCTTGCCGTTCGGGAAATGGTGGTAGATGGAGCCGAACGGCGCGTTCGCCTCCGCGACGATCTGCTTCAGGCCGGTCCCGGTGTAGCCGTAGCGCTGAAACAGCTGGGCGGTCGTCTCCATGATCCGGTCCTTGGTGCCCGCTGCCACAGTCGCTCCTCGCTCTTAGGGTTTACCGGGGCCCATCCGTAGGGTACTCTAGCCGCTAGAGCGATCTATCTAGTCGAGGAGCGCCATGTCTACACATTCGGAGGGAGTACCCGGAACCGGCTGGGTCAGCGACCACGAGCGCCGGCTGTCGGCGCTGCGCTGGATCCTCGGGTTCAGCATCGTCTCGACCGGTCTGCACTTCACGCACAACTTCGTGGCAATCGACCAGTACCCGGACGATCTGGTCAGCGGCACGGTGGTCCAGGTGGCCATCCTGCTCTTCTGGCCGCTCTTCACGGGCCTCGCTCTGTACGCGTACAGGCTGTACTCCCAGGGCCGCTATCGCGACGCACATCCGATCCTGTTCGCCTACTCCTTCTTCGGCCTTACGACGCTGGGCCACTTCCTGGACGGCTCGCCGGACATCGCCCCGTTCTGGTTCGCCACCATCTTCACCGACGCGCTCGCCGGCCTCGCCGTTCTGGCCTTCACGATCTCGTCGGTGCGGTGGCAGCGGGCACGCGCCGCCGCCGGGTAGCGACCAGACCGCCCTTCAGCGCGGCTTCGCCTCGGCGTGCCGGTCGAGCCCGTCGTCAGGGATCGGCTCCCACTGCGCTGCGTATGCCACGAACGCGCGCCAGCTGGGCCGCACTCCCGGGTCACCGTCGAATGCGCTCATGCGCACGCTCATCTGGGTGGGGTCATCCGGGTTGCGGCTGAAGAGGTGCGCTCCACACTCGCCGCAGAAGCACTTCTCGAAGCCGCCGTCGGCATGGCGCCATGCGCGCAACAGCTCATCGCCCTGGAGCAGCCGGAACGTGCGCCCATCTATCCGCGCCTGCGCGGACGCGGCACCTCCCGTGCGCTTCTGGCAGCGCGTGCAGTGGCAGTAGCCGGCGTCACGCGCCGGCTCCGTCAACTCGAAGCGCACGCCGCCGCAAAGACAGCCACCCGTGAGAGAGGGGTCGCTCATCGCCGCGACCAAGTCTCCCGCTTACGGTGTGGAGAGGTCTTCCTCGCCGCCTTCCCCGTCCTCTTCCTCGTCGTCGAGGCCGAGGAACAGGTCCGCGTCCTCGACGTCGGTGTCGAGCGGATCCGCGTCGAGCTCGATCATCTCGGGGTCGTCGGGCGGGTTCGAAGACTGCGCGTCGCCGAGGCTCGCCTCGCCGAAGTCCTCTCGGTCTGGGCCGGGTCCGGATGGTTCCATGCCGGCCAGGATAGGCCCCGTCCCTTTCCTGTCAAGAGCGGCCAGAGCCGCAATTGTGAGCGGCTGCCACAGGGCCCTATGGTCCTGCATCCCCACCAACGCGAGGAGGATCGAGATGGGCAAGATCGTTGTAACCGAGTTCGTTTCGCTGGACGGCGTGATGGAGGACCCCGGCGGATCGGAGGACTTCAAATACGGAGGATGGAGCTTCGAGTTCGCTCGCGGGGACGAGGGCGACAAGTTCAAGCTCGATGAGGCCCTCGAGGCCGAAGCTCTGTTGCTGGGCCGGGTGACCTACGAGGGCTTCGCGGCGGCGTGGCCGTCCAGGAGCGGCGAGTTCGCCGACAAGTTCAACAACATGCCCAAGTACGTCGTCTCCACGACCCTCGACGACCCGGAGTGGAACAACTCGACTGTGATCAAGGGTGACGTCCCGGCGAAGGTCGCGAAGTTGAAGGACGAGATCGACGGCGACATCGTGGTGCATGGCAGCGCCCAGCTGGTGCAGGCGCTCATGGAGCACGACCTGGTCGACGAGTTGCGGCTGATGGTGTTCCCAGTCGTGCTCGGGAGAGGAAAGCGGGTGTTCGGCGAGACGAGCGAGAAGAAGACTCTGCACCTGGCCGATTCGAAGACGGTCGGTGACGGCGTGGAGATCCTGGTCTACGAGCCCGCGCGCGCTCAGGCGTAGAGGCGCCAGAAAACGACGGTCAGCACGGCCTGTAGCTCGAGAGCCGCGAGGGCTCTTGAGTGCTCTTGAAGCCAGGCGCTGACGGTTACCTCGAGGCTCCCTGATTGTCCCGTCGTGCCGCGATGCTGGTCGCAGGCGTCGAGCCGGCGCCGCAAAGACCAGTGTGATGAGCGAAGGAGACTCGAGATGAGACGCATCTGGATCGCCGGGGCGATTGTGGCGGCGGTGCTGCTCCTCGGCGCCGCTGTTGTTGCGGCGAGCGGCCGCTCCGGGCCAATAGCCGCGGATTACCGCGGATTCCCCTTGGATTCAGGCACTCTTCGCGATTGGTGCCTGAATCGACCCCGACCGCAAGAGGCGCGCTCTCCAGCGAAAGAAGGCGTGTCGGCAGCTGCGAGCTGGGCGACTGGGAAATCTCGCTGGAGGTGACGCTTCAGCACCCCACACCGACACCGCCGCTCAATACCTTGCGGCCCTATGTACATTGTGCTTCTATGCGTAGTACTTCGAGCGGTGGAGGTGGGCATCCACATCGACAAGGACCTGGTGGCGGCTTCGGCGACGCCGCTCGTGCTCGCGATTCTGGCGGAGGACGAAAGCTACGGCTACGCGATACTGAAGCGGGTACGTGCGCTCTCCGGGGGCGAGCTCGAGTGGACCGACGGGATGCTCTATCCGCTGCTCCATCGCCTCCGTCGGCTCGGGTACGTGACGACGGAGTGGCGAACGCCGCCAGAAGGTCGGCGCCGCCAGTACTACATGCTCACGGACGACGGACGAGCAGCACTCGCGGACCAGCAACGGCAGTGGCTGGCGGTCACACGTGCGCTGAATGATGTGTGGCCGGGCTCCGGTGGGCTGCCGACGGCTCTCGGCGAGGCGTGACGCATGGAGAGCGTGGAATCTCAGATCGCAGAGTGGCGGGCCTATGTCGCAAGCGCCCCGGGCATCAACGGCCACGACGTTGATGAGCTGGAAGATCATCTTCGCCACCAGATCGCCGAGCTGAACGCGGCCGGCCTCACGGCCGATGAGGGATTCCTGATCGCCGTAAAACGGCTGGGGGACGTCGACGGCCTGTCCCGGGAGTTCGCGCGCGAGCACAGCGGCCGACTCTGGAAACAGCTCCTCGGGGCAGGCGACGACGAGCCGGCGCGGGCGGCCGGCGGCTGGCTCGAGGCGGTCGTCTTCGCCGTGGTTGCGGCCGTGGTCGTCCAGGTCGCGCGTCTCGCCGCCGACTTCCCCGACGAGGAACCAAACTGGCTGTTTCGGAACGGCAGCCTGTTCGTGTTGCCGTTCCTGGCCGGGTATTTCACCTGTCGCCGGCAGCTCGACACCCCGCGATGGGTTCTGGCGGCGGCGCCCTTCGTGCTCGCCGCGCTCGTGGTCAACCTCTTCCCGTACGACACGGACTCGGCCACCGATGCCCTTGTCGCGCTCCATCTGCCGGTCGTGCTGTGGTTCGCCGTCGCCTATCCGTATATGGGCGGCACGGTCCGCTCGCACGAGCGACGCATGGACTTCGTCCGCTTCACGGGCGAATGGTTCATCTACTACGTGCTGATCGCGCTCGGGGGTGGCGTGCTCATGGGTCTGACTGCCGCGATCCTCGAACCCACCGGGGTCGACGTCGAGCGGATCGCTGAGTGGGTGCTGCCCTCGGGAGCGGCAGGTGCCGTGATCGTGGCCGCGTGGCTCGTCGAGTCGAAGCAACGGGTCGTGGAGAACATGGCGCCGGTGCTGACGATGCTCTTCACGCCGCTGTTCGCGGTCATGTTGGCCGGTGCGGCCGTCGTCTACGCCGTGACCGGGCTTGGCGAGGCGTTCGATCGCGAGCTCCTCGGCGTCTTCGACGCCCTGCTGCTGGTCGTCCTCGGGCTCGTCCTGTACGGGATGTCCGCGCGGGACCCGTCCACGTCGCCGGACTGGATGGACCGCATCCAGTTGGTCGCCGTTGTCAGCGCCCTCGTGCTCGACGTGATGGTGCTCGGAGCGATGGTCGCTCGGATCGGCGAGCTCGGGTTCAGCCCCAACCGAACAGCAGCGCTCGGCCTCAATCTCGTCCTCCTCGTGAACTTGGCGGGGGCCGCCTGGCTGTCCGCCCGCTTCCTCATGCGACGCAGCAGGCTCCACCAGCTCGAACGCTGGCAGACCACGTACCTACCCGTCTTCGCCCTTGGGCCG
>CAVSXO010000025.1:0-97340 GCA_963731895.1 uncultured Solirubrobacterales bacterium | reverse complement strand
GGATCCGTGGCCATCGAGGCGCTGGAGATGCTCGAGGTGGACGAAGCCGGGCTCGATCGTCTCGACCGCGAGCTGCTGCGCTCGATCGTGGAGAAGTTCGACGGCGGCCCGGTCGGGCTGTCGACTCTGGCCGTGTCCGTCGGCGAGGAGGCCGACACCATCGAGGACGTCTACGAGCCCTACCTGCTGCAGCGCGGGCTGATCAAGCGCACGCCCCGCGGGCGTGTCGCCACGTCCTCCGCATACGAACACCTCGGACTGGACCTTCCGGAGACTCTCTCCGGGGGCGCTAGCCTTTTCTAGCGTGCCGCGGGCCTGCGCCCTTAAGGATTCGCGGCACGGATGCCGAAGTCGAACTAATTCGAGGTGCAATGCCAGTCTTCATCTGTCCAAACTGCGGCAACCGGCTGTCCTCCCAGGACCGAACGCAGGGATTCAGCACAAAGCCGCGCGGTTGCTCGAAATGCGGCTTCGGGTTCATGTTCGAGCTGCTCGACGACTACTACCCCGCGCCCAACGCGGCCTTTTTCGTGTGTGACGGCGACGGTCGCATCATCGGCTGCGGCCGAGGCTCCTTCGAGCTCACCGGCCTGAAGGACGAGGCGACCCTGGGCCGCCCGGTGCGCGAGGTGCTGGGCCTGCGGTTCGACAACGAGGAGGACCCGATCGGGACCACGCTCGAATGGGGCGTGCGGGTGCTCGGCCGCCAGGTTCGAGTGGAGGCAGAGGGTGACCTTCCGGCGGAGGCGACCGCCGATGTGTTCCCGGCCTACGACGACGACGGCGGGCTGCTGCTCGTGCTGACGCCCAAGCCCTAGAGCTGTTGGACCGGGTAAAGCCAGCGGATTCCCGGTCTAGAATGGCCGCCGGGATGGAGAGATGAGCTCGCGCAGGCGAAATCTGTTCGTGATCCTGCTGATGCTCGGCTTCATGGTCGGCTCGGTGGCGATCATCGTCACGAAGGAGACGAAGCTCGGTCTCGACCTGAAGGGCGGCGTCGAGCTGGTCTACCAGGGGGAGCCGACCCCGCAGAGTGAGGTCACGCCCGAGGCGATCGACCGCGCCATCGAGATCATGCGGGAGCGCGTGGACCGCCTCGGTGTGGCGGAGCCCGAGATCCAGCGGCTCGGCAACGATCAGATCTCGGTCGGCCTGCCGGGCGTGAAGAACCTCGAGCGCGCCAAGGCCCAGGTCGGCACCACCGCACAGCTCTACCTCTACGACTGGGAGCGCAACGTCGTCGGAAGCCCGACCGCGCCGATCAACAGCCTCTACTCGGCGGTCAAGCGCGCCTCGCTGCGCCCGCCGCAGATCGACGACAACAACACCACGAAGGAGCAGTTCTATCTGTTCCGGCCGAACAAGACCCTGGCCGCCGGCCCCGACTCGTCGCGCACGGAGCTGCTGTCCGAGTTCGGCGGCCGGGTGCCCAAGGGCTACGAGGTCCTCACGGTTCCGCCGGGCACCGTGGTGCTGAAAGCGGAGCGGCCCGAGAACCTCGCGAGCGACGCGCCGTTCGAGCGCTACTTCGTCGTGCGGGACAACCCCGAGCTGCGCGGCACCGACATCAAGGATCCGCGGCAGGAAAGCGACCCGGCGACCGGCGAGCCGATCGTCACCTTCCGCTTCACCGACCAGGGTCGCAAGAACTTCCAGGAGGTCACGCGCCGCCTGGCCGAGCGCGGGCAGACCCGCCAGGTGCCGGGTCAGCCGGTCGAGAGCTCCTTCCAGACCTTCGCGATCGTCCTCGACCGCGAGCTGGTGTCCCGGCCATTCATCGACTACCGCGAGAACCCGGACGGGATCGACGGGCGCACCGGGGCGCAGATCTCGGGCGGCTTCAAGCTCCAGGAGGCGCAGGACCTCGCGGACGTCCTGAAGACCGGCGCGCTGCCGATCGACCTGAAGCCCATCAGCGAGACCCAGGTCTCAGCCTCGCTCGGGAAGCAGGCCCTGCGCGAGGGCCTCCTGGCCGGCGTGGTCGGCTTCGGCCTGGTGCTGATCTTCCTGATGCTCTTCTACCGGCTGCTGGGCGTGATCGCCAGCTTGGCGCTGATCACCTACGCGGTGCTGTTCTACGGCATGATCAAGCTGATCCCGATCACGCTGACCCTGCCGGGCATCGCGGGACTGATCCTCACGATCGGCATCGCGGCCGATTCGAACATCGTCATATTCGAGCGGATCAAGGAGGAGCTGCGCGCCGGGCGCTCCTCGCTGTCGGCGATCGCGACGGGCTACAAGCGCGGGATCGCGACGATCATCGACGCGAACGTGGTCACGCTGATCACGGCGTTCATCCTGTTCGTGCTCGCGACCGCGGGCGTGAAGGGATTTGCCTTCACCCTGGGCGTGGGGACCATCGTGTCACTGTTCACGGCGGTGCTGTTCACGCAGGCGGTGCTCAGCACGATGGGCCGCTCGAAGCTCCTTCGCAGCCCGGCGATGCTCGGCGCCGGCGAGCGCCACTATGAGTGGAAGTTCGACTTCATGGGGAACAGCAAGTGGTTCTTCGCCATGTCGGGCACGATCCTGATCATCGGGTCGCTTGCCGTCGCGACGAAGCAGCTCAACTTCGGGATCGACTTCGAGAGCGGCACGCGCGTCACGGCCGCCTCGAGCGCGACGTCACCGTGGAGGGCGTGCGGGACGCGATCCAGCCGCTCGGGCTCGGCGACGCCAAGATCCAGGAGGTCCAGAACCCGGAGCTCGGCGATCACGTCGTCCAGATCTCGACGTCGGAGCTCGGTCCCGGCGGGGTGCAGCGGGTGGAGCGGCTGCTCGACAGGGAGTTCGGAGTCACGCAGCGAGGGGTTGTCGAGCGAGTCCGTGGGACCGACGTTCGGTGAGACGGTGGCACGCAGCGCCGCGTTTGCGATCGTCGCCTCGCTGCTGCTGATCATGGGCTATGTCGCGCTCCGATTCGAGCCGAAGTTCGCGATCCCGGTGATGATCGCGCTGTTCCATGACCTGCTGATCACGGCAGGCGTCTACTCGCTCACGGGCCGGGAGGTGACGACGTCGACCGTGGCGGCGATCCTGACGATTCTGGCTATTCGCTCTACGACGTCGTGATCGTGTTCGACCGAATACGCGAGAACGCGCCGCGCATGCCGCGGGCGGCGTTCTCGCAGATCGTGAACCGCTCGATGAGCGACGTCCTGACCCGGTCGCTGGCGACATCGATGTCGACCCTGATGGGCGTTGCGGCGATCTTCCTGTTCGGTGGCGAGACGCTTACCGACTTCGCGTTCGCCCTGCTGGTCGGCATCGTTTCCGGGACGTACTCGTCGATCTTCATCGCGGCCCCCGTGCTCACGGAGTGGAAGGAACGAGAACCCGCTTTCAGGCAGCGTCGCCGCCGAATCGAGGCGGACCTGGGCTACGTGCCCGCTTATCCACTCGACGTCTGGTGCTGCGTCCACGGACGAGCCGGCGCCGGCGCGCCGGCGTGGGCGCCGGGACGAACCGGCGGCCATCGAGCCCGCCCCGGAGCCGGCGTCACCGGTTGCGACGATGCCCCTCGAACCCGACGAAGGCGCCGTGCCGCCGGATGGAGCCGATGGCACGAACGGCGCACCTTCATTTGAGTCCGAGGAGCAGCCCGCGCCCGTGGGCGGTGACGGCGCCGACGCCGGGAAGACCGAGGCTGCGCGTGCAGAGCGCGCTGAGCGCAAGAAGCAGCGCCAGCAGCGCCAGCGCTCGCGCCGCAAGCACGGTAGGAGGCGATAGGTGAACTTCCTGGTCTGGGTCATGATGGGCATTGCGGTCTGGCACTTCGCGGTGTTCGTGCCGGACCGGTTCTGGGGCGGCATCGTGGGCGCGTTCGGCGCCGCGGCCGTGGGCTCGGTGCTGGTCGGGGTGATCCTGGCCGGCGGCGAGATCGACGACCCCAGCCTGCTGACGGCGCTGGAGGCGGTCCCGGGTGCGCTGATCGGCCTGGCGGCCTGCTGGTTCGTCGGCGCGCGGCGCGAAGAAGCCCACGCCTGACCGGATATCAGCGGGGTGGGGGAGGGAGGCGCACAGGGTAATTCCGATCATGTTGCCGAGGCACCACGGGTGCCCGCCCGCGGCCGCCGCGGTCGGGTGCATCCAAAAACCAGGTAGGAAAGGGAATGTGATCGATGCCCGTGTTGGCTGCCGCGGGCGGTATCTGCACGAGAGTCGTGCAAACGTCACGCATCGGGTCTGATCGGAGGCGGATTGTCGCGACCCGTGACAGGGCCGGAATCGGTTGGTGAGTTGTCCCTGCTATAGGGGGTCAAACTCACCAAACGATCGAAGGGCGCGATACCAGACACGCGCACACGCGCCGTTTTCAACCAACGGATGGACCCCGCATCACAAACAGCGCGAGGCTCGTGAACCCTTCCACCGCGTCCTTGGACGCACTCCCCTACCTACCTAGTTTTCCACGCCGGTACCTCGCCCCCCTCCACCCAGCCCACGCCTCAGTCCTGTGGTCTCGCTGACCGCTCGGCCCTGAAATACCTGTCCGGCCCCGTTCCTAACATCGGCCGGTGGCCGATCTGCAGGACTCACGCTGGCGCGCGCACCCGTATGACTACGCGCAGGCCCATGCGCTCTCGTCGGCGCTCGGGCTGAGCCACACGACGGCCTCCGTGCTCGTACGGCGCGGGCTGGGCGACGCGGCCACGGCCCGCAGCTTCCTCGAGGCCGACGAGGCGCACGACCCGGCGCGATTCGGCGGCATCGACGCGGCCGTGAGCACCATCATGCGCCACGTCGAGCGCGGGTCGATGGTGGCGATTCACGGCGACTACGACGTTGACGGGGTGTGCTCGACGGCGCTGCTGACTTCGACGTTGCGCACTCTTGGTGCGACGGTTCGCCCGCGGCTGCCGAGCCGGGACGAGGGCTATGGAGTCACCAGCGAACGCGTGGAGGAGCTTCACCGGGCCGGCGCCGCACTGCTGATCACCGTCGACTGTGGCATCACCGCAACGGCTGAGGTCGAGTTGGCGCTGGAGCTCGGCATGGAGGTCGTCGTCACGGACCACCACCTCCCCGGGGCCGAGCTTCCCCGCTGCCCGATCGTGCATCCAGCGGTGGGGGGCTACCCCGCCGACCTGTGCGCCACGGGCGTTGCGTTCAAGTTGGCGCAGGCGCTGTGGACGGCCGCAGGCCGTGACCCCGTCGAGCTCGAGTGCGAGCTCGACATCGTGGCGCTCGCGACGGTGGCCGACCTGGTGCCGCTCGTGGGGGAGAACCGGACGCTGGTGCGTCGCGGGCTGCGGGCGATCGCCGGGGCAGGCCGCCCCGGCCTGCGCGCGCTGATGCGGGTTTCCGGTGTGGATCCCCAGAGCGTCACCGAGACGACGCTCGGGTTCGCGCTGGCGCCGAGGATCAATGCCGCCGGCCGGCTGTACCGCGCTGACGCGGGGCTGGAGCTGATGCTGACCGCCGACGAGGAACGCGCGATGGAGGTGGCACGCGAGCTGGACGCCGCCAACACCGAGCGCCAGTCTGTCGAGACAGCGATCCTGTTCGACGCCGAGCGGCGGCTCGCCGAGCTCGGCGGCGGCCGTTCGGCGGGTACGTCCAAAGGCGGGCCGGCAGCCGCGCACGTGCTCGACGGGGAGGAATGGCACCCGGGCGTGATCGGCATCGTGGCCTCGCGCCTGGTGGAGCGCTACCACCGGCCGTTCGTGCTGGTGGCGCTTGACGGGCACGGTCGTGGCCGGGGCTCGGGCCGCAGCATCTCCAGGTATGACCTTCATGCCGGCCTGACGGCGTGCGCACAGCACCTGATCGGGTTCGGCGGCCATCGGATGGCCGCCGGCCTCGAGGTCGAGGCAGAGCGCGTGGAGGGGTTCAGGGCTGCGCTTGTCGCGCACGCCGGAAGTGCGCTCACAGACGAGGACCTCGTGAAGGAGGAGCGTGTCGACGCTGTCGTGCCCGGCGACGCGCTGGGTCTCGACCTGGCCGAGGAGCTGGGGCGTTTGCGCCCGTTCGGGATGGGCAACCCGGGCGTCAGCGTCCTCGTCCCCGCCGCGCGGGTCTCGGACGTGCAGCCGATGAGCGAGGGCCGGCACGTGCGCTTCACAGTCACGTCGGGCGGAGTGCGCTCGCGCGCGGTCGGCTTTGGCATCGGCGCCGCGACGGCCCCGGTCCTGCGTGACGCCCAGACCCGGCATGACCTGACCGCGCGACTGGAGGCCAACGAGTGGCGCGGCGCCGTGGAGCCCCGGCTCGTGATCCGCTCGCTGCACTCGCTTGCGCATGATGGCCCCTCGGCCGCCGTCGAGGACGATGCCGGATGGTGGGACGCTGTCTGGGCCGCCTACGAGGCGCCCCACCCCCGGGCTCCGGTGTGCGCAAAGGGCGCCGAACGTACCGTTGTCGATCGCCGCGGTGAGGGGGCCATGGGCGTGCTTGGGGACCTCATGACGACCGCCGAGCCGCTGCTCGTCCTGTGTGCGGACGTGTCGCGGCGTGCAGCCCTGATCGAGCGTGACCTGGGGGCAGAGCGTTTCGGGCGCGAGCCATGGGTGCGCTTGGCGGCGGGGTGTGGCCGGGATGCCTTCGAGCGGGCACGCGCCGCTGCTGCGCCGGTGCTGTGCGAGTACCACGCACTCGACCCGGAGCGGCCCCTGCTGAGCTGTTTCACGCACGTGTTCACACTCGACCCACCGCCGCTGGCCGAGACCTCGGGATCGGTGCTCCGCAGCGCGGGCGAGGGAAGCGCGTTCCTGCACCTCGGCTTCGGGCAGGCCGAGGTGGAGTTCGCACGCCGGGTATGGGAGCACGAGCATGCGTTGCGGCCGCACCTCGAGGCCGTTTACCGTGCGCTGGCCGCCCTTGGGCAGGGCAGCGCCGAGGTGACGCGTGCGCTGCTCGCGGGAGAGGGCAAGTACCCGCGCAGTCCCGTGGTGGCCGGTCGTTGCCTGCGGGTCCTCGACGAGCTGTCCCTCGCGAATATTGACCGCTCAAGCGGTACCCTCAGATGCACTACCACCAATGGCGGGCGCGCCGATCTGGAGCGTTCGCAGGCCTTTCGCGCATGTGCGCGGGCCGCTGAAGAGGGGCACCGATTTCTGGAGACGCTGACACGCGAGACACCGACGGCCAGGGCCGCGTAGCGGCTACGACCGGCGCTGCGGACGACAACGGCGCGCCGGCCCCCTCGCGCGAGCCGATCCTGGACGCTGAGGGTGGAGCGGGCACGCTGCCACCCGGCGCGCATGTCCGCGTCGGCCTACGCGAGCCGACCGCCACCGCTTTGGCCGCCGCCGCGGGGGCGGAGGGGATCGGCGTGGACCTCCTGCCGCACGAGCAGGAGCTGCTCGCGGATCTCTTCGCCGTCGTGGCGGAGCACTCCGACGACGCCGTCCGGCCCGTGGACCTCGAGCTTGTCGGGGCCGCATTCGCGTTCTCATGCGAACGCCACGCGGACCAGCGCCGCCGCTCGGGCGAGGAGTTCATCACTCACCCGGTCGGCGTGGCGAAGATCTGCGCGGGCATGCGCCTCGACACGGAGACGATCTGTGCCGGCCTCCTGCACGACACGGTCGAGGACACGTCCGCGTCGCTCGACGACGTCCGTGAGCGCTTCGGCGACGACATCACCCAGCTCGTCGACGGCGTCACCAAGCTGACGGGGATCACCTTCCACAGTCGCGACGAGCAGCAGGCCGAGAACTACCGGAAGATGATGGTCGCAATGGCCACCGACATCAGGGTGATCCTGATCAAGCTGGCCGACCGCCTCCACAACATGCGCACGCTGGAGGCATTGCCGAAGCAGAAGCAGATCGACAAGGCGAAGGAGACGCTCGACATCTTCGCGCCGCTCGCGCACCGGCTCGGCATCCACTCCATCAAATGGGAGCTGGAGGATCTCGCGTTCTCGACCCTCCACCCGCGCAAGTACAGCGAGATCAAGTCGCTCGTCAACCAGCAGCTCGAGGAGCGCGAGGGCTACGTCGAGCGCGCCGGGCGCTACCTGACGCAGGAGCTGGGCGCAGTCAGCATCGAGGCGGAGGTCTCCGGGCGCGCGAAGCACTTCTACTCCATCTACTCGAAGATGACCAAGAAGGGCCGCGAGTTCAACGAGATCTACGACCTCACGGCGATGCGCGTGATCGTGGACTCGGTCAAGGACTGCTACGGCGCGATCGGCATCATCCACTCGCTGTGGAAGCCGCTGCCGGGCCGGTTCAAGGACTACGTGGCGATGCCGAAGTTCAACCTGTACCAGGCCCTCCACACGACGGTGATCGGGCCTGAGGGACGGCCGCTCGAAATTCAGATCCGCACGCGGCGGATGCACTACACGGCCGAGTTCGGCGTCGCCGCTCACTGGATCTACAAGGATGCGCTGGCGGCCAGCCGCCGAGCCGGTTCGCTGAGCGACGAGGCCCGCGCGGTTCCGGCGAACGGCGACACGGCGAACGGCGCACCTGAATCCGAGGAGGCCGGTGTCGCCGCACGGCCGGCGTGGCTGCGGCACCTGCTCGACTGGCAGCAGGACCTCCAGGACCCGAAGGAGTTCATGGAGACGCTGAAGATCGACCTGTTCGAGGACGAGGTGTTCGTCTTCACGCCGCGCGGTGAGGTGAAGTCGCTGGCCGCCGGCTCCACGCCGCTTGATTTCGCGTACGCCGTCCACACCGACGTGGGCCACCGCTGCGTGGGCGCGAAGGTGAACGGCAAGATCACCCCATTGCACTACCGGCTCGAGTCGGGCGACCGGGTGGAGATCCTGACCTCCAAGCAGGAGCGGGGCCCGTCACGCGACTGGCTCTCGCTGGTGCGGACCACCCGGGCCCGGAACAAGATCCGCGCCTGGTTCACTCGCGAGAAGCGCGAGGACTCCGAGCACCGTGGCCGCGAGCTGCTCCAGGAGACACTGCGCAAGCAGGGCCTGCCGGCCCAGAAGATCACCGGCTCGCCACTGCTGGCGGACGTGATCCGCGAGATGGGCTTCCGCAAGGCGGACGACTTCTACATCGCGCTCGGCCAGGCGAAGGTGTCGGCGCGGGTCGTGGTGAACAAGGTCCTGCAGCGGCTGAAGCAGGGTGAGGCGGCGGTCGAGGAGCGGCCCGGCGAGGGTCTCGTCCGCGGCAAGGACGAACGCGCCCATCCGGAGGGCACCGCCTCCCGCTACGGGATTCACGTCGAGGGCATCGACGACGTCATGGTCCGGCTCGCGAAGTGCTGCCGGCCCGTGCCGGGTGATGAGATCGTCGGCTACATCTCACTCGGCCGGGGCATCACGATCCACCGCCGCGACTGCCGGAACGTGGTCAGCCTGATGAAGGTCCCGGAGCGCTTCACGGAGGTCTCGTGGGAGGGCGGCAACGACACGGCGTTCCGCGTCGAGTTGCAGGTCGACGCATGGGACCGCACACGGCTGCTCGAGGACGTCTCGCGGACCTTCGCCGAGGCGGGCATCAACATCCTCGAGGCCCGCTGCACGGTCGACCACCCGATGGTGAAGAACCGCTTCGTGGTCGAGGTCGCCGACACCGTGACGCTGAAGAACTGCGTCACGCGTCTGCGGAACGTGGACTCCGTGTTCGACGCCTACCGCGTCGTGCCGGGCGGCTAGCGCCCGGCACCTTTGCGGTTTGCTTCAGTCCCTAGGGACCAGCGCTTAGTAGGACCAGTTGGTGGACCAGCGGGAGCGGCTCCACCGGGAGCGGCTCCAGCGCGACCGGCTCGGGTCGACTTCGCCCGTCTCCGGGTCGACGACCTCGCAGTCGCACACGTAGCTGGCGCCGGCCCAGCTCGGGCTCAGGCTGCCGGTGGCGGCGCTCCACCGCGACCGGCTCCAGCGGGAGCGGCTCCACCTGGAGCGACTCCAGCGTGAGCGGTCCCAGGCGACCTCGCCGGTGGCGGGGTCGACGATCTCGTTCGGCTCGAGGCCGACGTTCGAGGTCAGCTCGCGCTTGGAGGCCTTGAAGGCCGCGTGTGCGTCGACCTCGTGACCGCCGCCGGGCAGCGAGCGCAGGTTGTTCGCCAGCGCGCCCTTCACCTGGTCGGGCGTCCACGAGGGGTGCTCCTCGAGGATCGTCGCCACGATGCCGGCCACGACCGGCGCCGACATCGACGTGCCGCCGGCCCGGATGTACTGGCCGTCGCCGGACACGCAGTCCGGGCACATCGACGTGAAGTCGCTCCCGGGGGCGAGGTTCGAGACCATGCGGGCGCCGGGCGCGTACAGGTCGGGCTTCGCGTATCCGTCCTGGGTGGTGCCGCGGCTGGACCAGTCGGCCCGCAGGTCGTCCTTGGTCTGCTTGGTGCCCTGGTCGTCGACCGCGCCGACCGAGATCGCGTACGGGTCGTTGCCCGGCGCGTAGTCGACCGCGTCGGAGTCGCTGCCGCGGTTGCCCGCCGCCGTGACGACGACGATGCCCTGGAACCATGCCGCCTCGACCGCCGCGTCGAGCGGATCGGTGCGGTACGACTCGGCAACCGTCGACTCCAGCGACAGGTTGAGGACGCGGATGTTGAACTCGTCCTTGTGCTCGACCGCGAATTCGATGCCGTAGATGACGTCGAGGACCGATGCGTCGCCGTGGTCGTCGCTGGCCTTGATCGAGATCAGGCTCGCGTCGGGCGCGGTACCGGCGTACCGGCCGCGCAGCGGGTCATCGGACCCACGAGCGCTGGAATCGCCGGCGAGCAGGCCTGCCACGTGCGTGCCGTGGCCGTAGGTGTCCTCGGCGGTGGTCGCGTCCGGGTTCGTGACCGCGGAGGCCACGACCCGTGACCCGGAGCCATCGCCACGGCGGAAGTCGGCCAGGCCGCCGGCGATGCCCGTGTCGATCACGGCCACGCCCACGCCCTTGCCGGTGGCGTGGTTCCACACCTGGGGCGTGTTGACCGACTGGTTGTAGGAGGTCTCGAGCGCGTTCGGCTTGAATCCGAGGCTCTGCGGCTTGGTGGTCCCGTTCAGCGAGACGGCCAGCACGCCGGGCTGCGATGCCAGGCGCTGCGCGTCACGTGCGTCGAGACGCGCGGAGAAGGCGTTGATCAGCCCGATGGACTCGCCAGGGTGGCCGCCGGCGGTGCGCACGAACGAGCGTGCGGTCTCCGCGGTCGTGCCCGGGTCGAGCCGGACGATCA
This sequence comes from uncultured Solirubrobacterales bacterium, assembly GCA_963731895.1. Taxonomy (GTDB): domain Bacteria; phylum Actinomycetota; class Thermoleophilia; order Solirubrobacterales; family JBBDJG01; genus CAVSXO01. The sequence goes on along the minus strand of CAVSXO010000025.1, from coordinate 86,246 downwards.
CGTCGACGCTCCTGCCGGGGTCGCTCTGTGCGAGTGCGGCGAGCTTTGGTGTCACGGGCAGGCCGCCCGCGACTGCGCTGTCCTGCGCCGGAGCCGGGCCCGCGAGCGGGCGCATGGCAACGACTGAGAGGAGTGCCAGCAGGCAGACGCCTGCCGCGATGAATCCCCAGCCGTTCCGGGCAGGGACCTTGGGCAGCGCACGGTGGTGCTCGGCCGCAATCGAGCTCAAAAGGACCTCCTTGTCCTGTCGATAAAGTGGCGCGCCGTCCTGACGCGCCAGAGTTATTGGCTATCCGCCCCCCATGACCAGCTCGGGGGAGTTGCAAGAAAAGTTTCGGCTCTCAAACGTCTTTGTTTGAGCCGTTTGGACGCTTGTTCTAGGGTCGCGGCCCCAATCGCGGGCGGAACGGTTTAGAAAGCCCGCATGGCGAAGAATGCGCGGATCCCGATCCGGCGTGCGACCGCCGCCGATGCGCCCACCCTCGGCCGGCTCCTCCATGCGTTCAACGTGGAGTTCGGCGAATCGACCCCGGATGCGGACGTGATCGCCGAGCGGGCGTCGCCGCTGATCGAGAGCGGCGAGGTCACCGTCATCCTCGCCGGGGATGAGCCGGATGGGTTCGCCCAGCTTCGCTTCCGTCCCTCGCTCTACACGGGAGCGCTCGATGCCCACCTCGAGGAGCTCTACGTCGTTCCCGAGCGCCGCGGGCACGGTCTTGGGCGAGCGCTGCTCGACGCCGCGATGGAATATGCGAGGGAGCGCGGCGCTGCTCGCATCGACCTCGGCACGAGCGAGGACGACACGGCGGCACGGGCGCTGTATGAGAGCGCACGATTCACGAACCTCGAGGGCGGCCCCGAGGGGCCACGGATGCTCTACTACGAACGGGACCTGTAGGGGGACGAGCGGGACCTGTAGGGCGGCTGGGTCATCCGCCGTAATCCGGGATCTGCTGGACCGCCCATCCGTTGCCGTCGGGGTCGCTGAAGAACACGAACCGCCCCCACGGGAAATCCTGGATCTCGGACACCTCGAGCCCCCGCCCCGAAAGTTCGTCCCGGGCCGCCTCGATGTCGTCCACGACGAGCTGAAGCCCTTCCAGCGATCCCGGCGCCATCTCGGTGATGCCCTCACCGATCGAGATCGAGCAGCCGGACCCCGGTGGGGTCAGCTGGACGAAGCGCAGGCCTTCCCGGACCGTTACGTCGTTGTCGACCGTGAAGCCGGCCCGCTCGGCGTAGAACGCCTTTGCCCGGTCGACGTCGGAGACCGGAACCGGGATCAGCTCGAGCTTGAAGTCCATCGTGCTAAGCCACGACCAGCAGCGCCCCTGGCGCGGCCTCGTAGACGAACTCCGCGGAGGTGCCGATGTAGTCGCCGTCGACCTCCATCGGCAACGGCCGGCCGTCCAGCGAGTAGATGCGGGCGTGCTGCACGCGGGTGAAGCTGCGGGCGCGGCGATGGTAGGCAACGCGCCCGTTGCGCGAGAAGAGCTGGCGCACCACCCCTGGCGCGTCCAGCGTCGTCGTGCGGCGCATCATCAGCAACGACAGCGCGCCGTTGTCGATCGAGATGTCCTCACAGAGGCGCAGAGGGCGCGATCCGAAGTACGTGTAGGGGTCCGAGTTCTGGACCATGGCACTGACCCCCTCGACTCGCTGCCCCCCGACCTCGACCGCCATGTGCGGCGGCTTCGCGCGGTAGTTGCGCAGGAAGCTCTGGACGGCGGCGATGGTGAAGGCCAGGTCGCCGCTGCGTGACTTCAGCCATGGCCGGGAGTCGACCCAGGCGGTCGCCTCCGCGTCGATGCCCACGCCGCTCGAGAAGACGAAGTAGCGGCCGTTGACGCGGCCCAGGTCGATCCGCCGCGGGCGCAGGTCGTCGGCGAGGTGCAGCAGGTGCTCGGTCGCGTCGACCACGTCGGTCGGGATCCCCAGCATCCGGCAGACCACGTTCGTGCAGCCACCCGGCAGCACCGACACGGGCACGTCCGAGCCGGCGATCCCGTTCACCACCTCGTTCAGGGTGCCATCGCCCCCGAAGGCGACGACCAGGTCGAATCCCTCGCCGACCGCCTCGCGTGTCAGCGCCGTGGCGTGGTTACGGGACTGGGTCTCGACCGCCTCGATGTCGTAGCGGCCGCGGAGCGCGTAGACGACCAGGTTCTTGAGACGCCCCGACACCGACGTTGCCCATGGATTGACGATCAGCAGCATGCGCGGCTTCGTGCCGGGAAAGCGCCTGGCCTCCTCGGGCGGGGTGACGCCCGTCTCCGGCGGCTGGATGATCGTCGTCTGGCTCACAAGCAGGTCTTAATACATCGGTCGCATGCTGGAGCGTCGTCCTACGGACGCCGCTTTCATATCTTTTACCCCTGAGAAGGGCGGAACGATACCCGTGGCTCAGGCGGCCTCGAACCACGCCACGCCGTCCTTGTCGACCTCGGCGACGCGGCCGTCGTTCAACAGGAGGTCGACGTGGCCGAGCACCTCGGAGAGCGTCAGGTATGCCTGCGTTACGGCGATGTCGCCGAACAGGGCCTGGGCCAGGTCGTATCCGGTGCGCGGGCGCTCGGTGATCAGCTCGTGGATGCGGTCCGCCCGGCGGGCGTGGAACTCGAAGCGCTGGTCGATCAGCGTGACGTGGTCGGTGATCGGCTCCCCGTGGCCGGACAGCACGATCTCGGCGGGCAGCTCCCGGGTCTTGCGCAGCGACTCGATGTATGTCACGAGCGCCTGCGGGCGGCGCGCCGGGTCCGGGTCGCCCTCCTCGTCCAGGGGTCGCGCGATCAGCGGGTTGGAGGAGATGTGCTTGATCAGGTGATCGGCGGCGATCAGGATCTTGCGATCCGCGTCCCAGAACGTGGTGTCGGATGGCGAATGGCCCGGCCGGTGCAGGACCTCGAGCGTGCGGTCCCGCAGCTCCAGATGCTCGCCGTCCCGCAGCGGCCGGGTCACCTTTGCCTTCGCGCCCCAGGCCCGGAACGCCGACGAGACCGTCTTCAGCGCGTTCACGATGTCCTCGGGGATGCCGTTGCGCAGCATCACACCGCTCGCGAACTCGTCGTCGCGGGCGGAGTCCTCGCGGAAGCGCTCGGCGAAGCCGGCCAGCTTGTCGATCGCCGCCACCTGCGCCCCCGAATGCCCGACGATGATGTCCACCAGTCCCAGGTGGTCGATGTGCTGGTGCGTCAGCACGACCAGCTCGATGTCGTCGATCGACCGCCCGTGCCCGGCGAGCTGGTGCTGGAGCTCGTCGAGCGCGAGTCCCGAGTTCGGGCCAGAGTCGACCAGCGTGAGCGGGTCGTCCTCGATCAGGTAGGTGTTGACCCGCCCGACCGCGAACGGCGTGGGGATCCGCAGCAGATGTATTCCAGCCTCGGCCGCCCGCGCAAGCGCCGCCTCGGCGGTCAGCGGGTCACTCACGGATCACGCCCAGCACCTCCTCGGTGCGGGCCTCCGTCTCCTCCTTCGTTGATCCCTCCAGGTTGAGCCGCAGGAGCGGCTCGGTGTTCGAGGGGCGCACGTTGAAGTGCCAGCTGTCGTAGTCCACCGAAACCCCGTCGAGCCAGCTGACCTCGCCGTCGGAGTAGCGCTCGGCCAGCTCACGCATCTTCCCGTCCTGGTCCTCGACGGTGGAGTTGATCTCCCCGGAGATGAAGTACCGCGCGTGGTAGGGCTGGAGGAGTTGCGACATCGTCTTCTGGCGCACCGACAGCAGCTCCAGCACCAGCAGCGCCGGGATCGTCCCCGAGTCGGCGTGCCAGAAGTCGCGGAAGTAGTAGTGGCCCGAGACCTCGCCGCCGAACGCGGCGCCCAGCTCTCGCATACGCGCCTTGAAGAAGGCGTGTCCGACCCGGTTCACAACGGCCCGGCCGCCGAGCCGCTCGACGGTCTCGGGTACGGCCCGGCTGGCGCGCACGTCGTAGATGATCGTCGCGCCGGGCTCCTTCGCCAGGATCGCCTCCGCGAGCAGTGCGGTGAGGAAGTCTCCCGGCACGAACTCCCCCTGGTCGTCGATGAAGAAGCAGCGGTCCGCATCCCCGTCCCAGGCGATCCCGAGCTCGGCGCTGCGCTCCAGCACGGTGTCGATGATCAGCTTGCGGTTCTCCGGGAGCAAAGGGTTGGGCTCGTGCCCCGGGAACTCCCCGTTGGGCGCAAAGTAGAGCCGCTCCTCGGTGGTCGGGAACGAGTCGATGATCGGCCCGATCATCGGTCCCGCCATCCCATTGCCCCCGTCGAGCACCAGCTCCATCGGCCGGATCACCGCGGGGTCGATGAATCCCAGGACGTGACGCTGAAACGGCTCGTACAGGTCGGCCTGGTCGACCGATCCCTTTCCGGCCGGGGTCGAGAAGTCGCCCGTCTCGGCCACCCGTTGCACGTCCGGGATGCCCTTGTCCCCAGAGAGCGGCAACGCACCCTCGCGCACGAGCTTGAAGCCGGCCCACTGCTTCGGGTTGTGAGAGGCGGTCACGGACACGCCGCCGTCCAGCTCACGCGACCCGACGGCGTAGTAGACCATCTCGGTCCCGACCATCCCGGTTTCGAGCACGTCGCAGCCCTCGTCCACCAGGCCGCGGGAGAAGGCAGCGGCGAGCGCGGGGGAGTGGAGCCGCATGTCGTGCCCGACCGCAACGCTCAGGCGGTCCTCGCCACCGCCGCGCAAATCCCGCAGTACGCGCGCGAACGCACGGCCCAGCCGGTAGGCGACGTCGTCATCGATCTGGTCGGGATAGATGCCGCGCACGTCGTAGGCCTTGAAGATGTCGGGGGATACCGCTGTCACGCCGCAACCTCCTCGAATGCCGCGCGCAGCTTGCTCCACGAGTCGGGCAGCGCCTCGGGCATCACCCGCGTGTCGCCCACGACCGGCATGAAGTTGGTGTCTCCCTTCCAGCGCGGCACGACGTGCATGTGCACGTGTCCGGCAAAGCCCGCTCCTGCCACGTCGCCCAGGTTCATCCCCACGTTGAATCCCTCCGCTCCGTAGACCCCCTCGATCGCCGCCAGCGAGCGCTGGGTGAGCGCCATCAACTCGGCGGATGCATCGGCCTGGAGGCGGCGCAGGTCCCCGACGTGCTCGAAAGGCGCCACCATCACGTGCCCGTTCGTGTAGGGGAAGGCGTTCAGGATCACGTAGCAGCTGGTTCCGCGGTGAACGATGAAGGCCTCGTCATCGGGCAGCGCGGGCTTGGAGCAGAAGATGCAGTCGCTCGACTTCTCGCCTTTCAGGTATTCGAGCCGCCAGGGAGCCCAGAGTCGATAGTTTGCCAACGGTCGAGCATCCTAGTGGGCGGCTCCGCGAACGGCGATTTGTGCTCCGCCGGCCGCGTCTGCTTTAATTCCCGCCACACATAGCTGCATCCAGAGGGGTGGAGGGACTGGCCCGATGAAACCCCGGCAACCATTCTGAGCTAACGCGAGGAAACGGTGCCAATTCCAGCAGGCTCCAAGTTAAGCCTGGGAGATGTGAGCAGACACCTTCTTCAACAGGGACCTCTGCCATATCACCGGGCAGAGGTTTTTTCGTAGAAGGAGACCAGATGCCGGCGGTAGCACTGAAATGCAAGGAATGTGGGGAAGAGTTCGCGCTCGATGCGAACTACGTATGTGACCGATGCTTCGGTCCGCTCGAGGTGAGCTACGACCACTCGGCGCTCGACGACCCCGCCGAGTTGCGGCGCAAGATCCAGGCAGGCCCGCCTTCGATCTGGCGCTACATCGACTTTTTGCCGTTCGACCGCCGCCCGCGCACGGGCCTCGACGCCGGGTTCACGCCGCTGATCCGCTCCGAGCGGCTTGCCGAGCGCCTTGGTGTGGGTGAGGTCTGGGTCAAGAACGACGCTGCGAACCCGACCCACTCTTTCAAGGACCGGGTCGTGAACGTGGCGGTCGCCAAGGCGCGGGAGCTGGGTTTTGAGGTCGTGGCGTGCGCCTCGACAGGGAACCTCGCAAACGCCGTTGCCGCACATGCCGCGGCCGCTGGGCTCGACTCCTACGTGTTCGTCCCGGCCGACCTGGAGGAGCAGAAGATCCTCGCCACCGGCGTATATGGCACGAACCTGGTCGCGGTGGACGGCAACTACGACGACGTCAACCGGCTCTGTACCGAGCTCTCGGCCGAGCATCCGTGGGCATTCGTGAACGTCAACCTGCGCCCGTACTACGCCGAGGGCTCCAAGACGCTCGCATTCGAGGTCGCCGAGCAGCTTGGTTTCGAGCTTCCTGACCGGATCGTGTGCCCGGTCGCCTCTGGGTCGCTGTTCACGAAGATCGCGCGCGGGTTCGAGGAGTGGCTCGAGCTCGGCATCCTGGAGGGCTCGCTGCCCTCCTTCCACGGCGCGCAGGCCGAGGGCTGTAGCCCGGTCGCCCAAGCCTTCGATGCTGGGCACGAGATCTGCCGCCCGGTGCGGCCGGACACGATCGCCAAGTCGCTTGCGATCGGCAATCCCGCCGACGGCGTGTTCGCCCTCGACGTCGCCCGCCGCACCGAGGGCTCGATCGACTCGGTCACCGACGAGGAGATCGTGGACGGAATCCGGCTGCTCGCCTCGACGACCGGCATCTTCACCGAGACCGCCGGCGGCGTCACCACCGCGGTGCTGGCGAAGCTGGCCGAACGGGGCGACATCGGCGCCGACGACCGCGTCGTGCTCTACATCACCGGCGAGGGCCTGAAGACGCTCGACGCCGTGCGGGGCATCGTCTCCACCTACGACGTGGAGCCGACGCTCGACAGCTTCAACGAGACGGTGCCGGTGGCCGGCGCGGAGCGCGTGTAATTGGCCGTGACCGTCAAGATCCCGGCCCAGCTTCGAACCCTCACCGGGAACGAGGCGGAGGCGCAGGTCGAGGGCGCCTCGGTCGCTGAGGCGCTGGAGGCGGTCTATGCGCGCTACGACGGCCTGCGTGACCGCATCACCGAGAATGGGGAGCTGCGGCGCTTCGTGAACGTGTACGTGGGCGGGGAGGACATCCGCTTCGGCGACGGCCTCGAGACCTCGGTGAACGACGGCGACGAGATCACGATCCTGCCCGCTGTGGCGGGCGGGGCGTAGTCATCTAGAAAACCCAAGCGCTCCCGCCGTACACGCAACTCTGTCGGCAGCAGACCGCCCTATTGTAGAATGCAAGTTCTAATATGGATGCGATGCTCTCCGAATGGGAATTCGAGGACACCATCGAGCGGCTCGTCGACGCGCCTCCCGAGACTGCGACCGACGGCGTCAGACACGCCACGTTCCGCGACGTGCCGCTTGCTTCCGGATTGGTCCTGCTGCGCGGCATTCCCCTGTTCCTGCGCCGCCGCCGGCTGCCGTCCCTGGATCGCTCGTTCTACAGCGACCTCGTCGCAACTCCGGGCTTCGTCGAGCTGTCAGGTGACGAGTGCTCGCTGGTGGCCGGTTACGTGGGAAGACCATGGACCCCATCGGGCGGCGGCCGCCGGCTTTGCGCAGGCGAGTTCGCGGCGTTCGACGAGCCGGGTTACGCCAAGGTCGTGACCGATTTCGTCGCCGTTCCCGAGGGCGCTCGCACGCGGCTGCGCACGACGACCCGGATCCAGCTCACGGACGAGCGATCGCGGCGCGCCTTCCGCCTCTACTGGCTCGTCGTGCACCCGGGCAGCCTCGCCGTTCGCCGGAGCTGGCTGGCCGGCGCGGAGCGCTGGGCCCTTCGCGCCTAGCCCTTCAGCTTGTTGCGGAGCGCGTCCAGCGACTGGTCGAGCCAGCGACGGAAGTAGAGCCGGCCGATGACGGCGTCGAACACCTTGTCGCCTCTCGACTTCGGCTGCATGCCCATCTCGACGTCAACAAATGTGTCGCCCTGCGCGTCGGTCAGCAGCCAATGGGCGTACATCCCGGACTGTTGGCAGACAAACCGGATCTCATGCAGGTCGTCGAGCCGCTCGATCAGGAAGTCGGTTTCGACGCTGTTGCGGCCCTGTGTTGTGACCTGGGCATACCGCTCGCCCTCCTCGAAGCGCTCGCCGTTCACCTCCACCACGCGCGGGAACCACTCCGGATGGCGCCGCGGGTCGCCGACGAGGCTCCACACCTCCGCCACGGGCGCATCGATCACCGCTTGACGCTTGATCGCGCTCACAGCCAGCCGCGGCGGCGGAAGAACGTCACCATGCCGACCAGGATCGCGACCATCACGCCCGTGATGATCCAGAAAGCCGTCTTGTCGCCCTCGCCGGGGACCCCGACGTTCATGCCCCACAGGCTCGCGATGAAGGTCAGCGGAAGCACGATCACGCTGATCGCCGTCAGCGCCCGCAGGATCTCGTTCACCCGGTGCGAGATCACGGACTCGTTCGTCTCGTCGAGCGCGACGACCACCTCCTTGTAGTTCTCGAGCATGTCCCAGATCCGCTCGGAGGCGTCGACGATGTCGTCGAAGTAGACCTCCAGCTCCTCGCGCATGTAGCGCTGCTTGGTCTTCTCCAGGTCGCGCAGCACGGGGCGCTGCGGCCGGACGATCTTGCGGAAGTTGATGATCTCCTGCTTCACGTTGGAGATGTCGCGCACGATCTCCTCGCCGCGGCCGACGAAGATCTCCTCCTCGAGCTGCTCGAGCTTGTTCCCGATCTTGCGCAGCATCGGGAAGCAGTAGTCGACCGCCTGGTCCACGATCTGGTAGAGCAGGTAGCCGGTCCCCTTGGAGAAGAGCTGCTCGCGGATCTCCTCGTTCGTGCGGCAGCGCTCGAACAGGTACTGGACCGGCTTCAGCGGCTGGTTCGGCAGCGTGATGATGAAGTCGGGCCCCACGAAGAGGTCCAGCTCGCCGGCGTTCAGGCGCCCGACCTGCTTGTCGAAGACCGGGAAGTGCAGGACGATGAACAGGTAATCCGGGTACTCGTCGATCTTCGGGCGCTGATTGCGGGACATCACGTCCTCGATGTCGAGGGCGTGGAAGTCGAAATGCTCGCCCAGCCACGCGCGTTCCAGCGCCGCGGGCTCCTCGATGTGGATCCACTCGATCCCGCCGTGCGAGATCCGCTCTATCTGCGGCTGAGTGCGCTCCGGAGCAGGGGCGACCGCGCCGGCGCGCCTTGCGCGTGTGCGTCTTGGCAGTCGTGGGCGGAATGCGATCGGCATTGATTTGGGTCTTCGGTGGTCGTCATCGCGTCTCCTGTCGGGCGCGAATCGATTGTAATCCGTGCTCCGGGGCGGCCTCCGGTCCCATCCCGGGCCTACGCCGTGGGGCTTGCGAAGTCGTCGGCGCCGATCAGGTCGAGTGCCAGGGCGCGCGACATGAGCGCAGCCTCCTGCCCGATGTTCTCGCACACCGTCGCCTGGTAGAGCGCCATCATCTCCAGACGCGCCTCGGTCAGCGCCTCGTCGAGCCGCGCGACCTGCTCGGCGTTGAACTCGCCCACGATGCGCACGAAGCACTCGGGGCAACGGAGTCGGAGGGTCATCGCGCCGTCGCAGCCCTCCTTCCATGCTTCGAGCTGGAGCAGGCCCGAGCCGCAATTGGCGCAGGTGGAGGCTGTCATCGTCACCGGTCCGGGACGGACCCAACCTACGTCCCACGCAGGACGTAACCGCCGGACCGGGCACGCCGCGTCCGTCATCCTGTGGGCATGGAAGCGCATGCCTCGTCCCCTGCCGTGCAACGCCGGAACACGTGGGGCCGCTGGGTAGTGATCGCCGCCGTGGCGCTTTTCATCGCCCTGCTCGTGTACGGCCTGGAGAGTCGCGGGCCCGACGATGCGATCGACGGCGCCCTCACCGAAGGACGTGCAGCCAAGGCACCCGCGTTCACGCTCGAGGTACTCGACCGCGGGAAAATCCCGCCGCGCCTGCGCGGGCCGCTTGGAGGCGCGCTGGCGGATGGGCGGCTGTCGCTGGCGGAATTGCGCGGCACCCCGGTCGTCCTGAACCTGTGGGCCTCCTGGTGCACGCCGTGCCGCGAGGAGGCGCCGCGCCTCCAGCAGGGGTGGGAGCGCTGGGGCCCGCGCGGGGTCGCATTCCTGGGACTCAACATCCAGGACCTGCGCGGCGACGCGCGTGGCTTCGCCCAGAGGTTCGGCATCACCCACCCGAGCGTGCGCGACGCCCGCCGTGGCGTGGCGGACAGCTACGGGGCGACCGGCATACCCGAGACGTTCTTCGTGGACGCCCGCGGGCGTGTCGTGGGCCACGTGATCGGGGTGGTCTCGGAGCGTGAGCTGGCCGTGGGAGCCGCCGCCGCCTCGGAAGGCCGGGTCGTGGGCACGGTCACGGGCGGGCGTACGTTCGACGTCCGATGAATATTCAGCTGTAGTCCCAGCTAACGTCGCTCGGAGTTGTGCGGACCAGCTTTGGGGGCGTCGGGGGTGGCGAGGGTACCGGGCTTGGAAAACCAGGTAGGTAGGGGAGTGGGTCCAGGACGCGGGAGGAGGGTTCACGAGCCACGCGCTGTTTGTGATGCGCCGCGCATGCGTTGGTCGAATAAACGGCGCGTTTGTGCGTGATCTGGTATCGCGCCCCTTCGTCGTTTGGTGAGTTATGGCCCCTATAGCAGGCACAACTCACCACCGATTCGCAGGCCCTGTCACGGATCGGAAAAGTCGGCCTCCGATCAGGCCCGATGCGTGACGTTTGCACGACTCTCGTGCAGATATCCGCCCGCGGCAGCCCAACGCCGCCTCGATCACACACCCTCCTACCCTACCCGGTCTTCGATTGCACCCGAGCACGGTCGAGGGCGCGCTGGGCGCTCGCCGATGAATATCGGCTGTTTTGGGAGTCTCATTGCATGGATAGACACAGTGCGAAAGTACGATGTGATGTGTCGAAGTAAGCAGGGGGCCGGAGACGGCGGGTCGACGAAGGGAAATCAATGGCTAGATCAATTTGGAAAGGGGCGATCAGCTTCGGGCTCGTGAACGTGCCCGTGAAGCTGTACAGCGCGGTTTCGAAGAAGACCGTGCGGTTCAACCAGCTCCACGACGCCGACCATGCCCGCATCCAGCAGAAGCGGGTCTGCTCCCAGGATGGGGAGGAGGTTCCCTACGAGAACATCGTGAAGGGGTTCGAGATCGGCCCCGACCGCTACGTCGTGATCACGCCGGAGGAGCTCGACGCGCTCGATCCGGCTAAGACCCGTTCGATCGACATCGAGGACTTCGTCGACGTGGCGGACATCGACCCGCTCTACTACGAGCATCCCTATTACCTGCTGCCGGACACCGGCGCGGCGAAGGCCTACAAGCTCCTGCTCGAGGCGCTCCGCGAAACGAACAAGGTCGCGATTGCCCGGGTCGTGCTGCGCACGAAGGAGTACCTGGTGGCGATCCGGCCGGCCGGCGACGTGCTGACCATGGAGACGATGCTGTTCGCCGACGAGCTGATCGGCGCGGAGGGCCTCGACGAGCTGCCCGACGCCGACGTGAAGGCGACCGAGCGCGAGCTTTCGATGGCGCGCCAGCTGATCGAGGCGCAGGCCACAGAGTTCGATCCGACCAAGTACCGGGACGAGTACCGCGAGCGTGTGCTCGAACTGATCGAGCGCAAGGCCGCCGGCGAGGAGATCGCGGTTCAGCCCATGGCCGAGGAAAGCCAAGAGGTTCCCGACCTGATGGCTGCTCTGGAGCAGAGCCTCGCCGCGGCACAGGGTGGACGGCGCAAGGCGCCGGCCAAGACGGCCTCGAACGGATCGGCGACGGCGAAGAAGTCGTCCGGGTCGAGCGGGACCGCAAAGAAGAAGCCGGCGGCCAAGCGCAAGCCGGCGGCCAAGAAGCCGCGCGCGAGCCTCGGGCTCGCGCTCCTAGCCGGCCGATAGAGCCCGCTTCAGCGCCAGCGCGTTGCGCACAGCGAACGCGCTCCAGTCGTTGTTGAAGTAGGCGAACACCTCGACGTGCGTTCGCCAGTCCGCGATGCGGTTGCTCCACTCCGCGAGCTCGCCGGCCGAGTAGTTCCCGCGCCGCCCACGTGTCCCGTGGTGGAATCGGAGGAAGGTCCAATCGGCGGTCATCTCGTACGTCTGGAACGGGCGCTCCGGAGTGTCGCCGATGACCAGCGCCGCTGCATGGCGTCGCAACAGCGCGTAGACGTCCTCGCTGAACCAGCTGGGGTGGCGGAACTCGAAGCAGTGACGGCCGGGAGGAAGCTGCTCCAGCGCCGCGCCCAGGCGCTCCAGGTCGCATTTGAAGTTCCCGGGCAGCTGCCACAGGACCGGCCCCAGCTTGCCGGCGTCGATCAACGGTTCGATCCGCTCGTAGAAGCGCGGCACGCCCTGCTCGAGGTTCGTGAGGCGCTTGATGTGCGTCAGGTAGCGGCTCGCCTTTACCGCGAACAGGAACTCGGGCGGAGTCTGCTCGGCCCAGTTCGCAACCGCGTCACGGGACGGCAGGCGGTAGAAGGTCGATTGACCTCGACCGTGTCGAAGAGGGTGGCGTAGTGCTGGAGCCACCGCCGCGCCGGCATGCCTGCCGGATACACCCGCTCGCGCCAGTCGCGGTAGTTCCAACCTGAGCAACCGATCCGCACCGGCCGCACGGCGCTGGACCGTGCCGGGCGGACGCGGCGCTCAGGTGCCCCCGGCGTCCGCGCGCTGACGGTGGTCCGCGCCACTGGCGGTCGCCGCGGCGACACCGGAGTCGCCCGCGGGGTCGGCAGCGGTCTCCGCCGTGCTCGGCACGTGCCCGCCGTATCGATCACGGAAAGTCGCGTCGGCGCGCCGCTTGCCGCGCCAGGCCAGAAATGCGCCGAATCCCACGAGGATGAAGGGGACGGCCAGGATCGGGGCTGCAAGGCCGACCGCGAGCCCGATCGCCAGCGCTGTCGCAAACACGAACGTCGCGACCAGCATGAGTGAGCCCGGGGCCTGCATGCGATTCCTTTACCCCGCGCGGCCTGGGGTGAAAACACATGTGGCCGGCGCCGGTTTGACGCCGTGCGCACCCCGGTACAAGACGCATATGCCGCCGCTGCCCGCAGCACTCCTCGATGTCGACGGCACCCTCGTCGACACGAACTACCACCATGCGCTCGGCTGGTACCGCGCGTTTCGGCGGCACGACATCCTGCTGCCCCTATGGCGCATCCACCGTCACATCGGGATGGGCGGGGACCAGCTGGTCGGGTCGCTGTGCGGTAAGGACGTCGAGGAGCGGCTCGGGGACGACATCCGGGCGGCGGAGAAGGACCTCTACATGGCGTTGATCGACGAAATCGCGCCGCTGCCCGACGCTCGCCGGCTGATCGAGGTGCTCAAGGAGCGTGGACACGCGGTCGTCCTGGCGAGCTCGGCGAAGAGCGAGGAGGTGGATCACTACATCGACCTGCTCGATGCGCGCGAGCTGGTTGACGGCTGGACCACCGCCGCAGACGTCGAGCGCACGAAGCCACACCCCGACCTGGTGGCCGCGGGGCTGGACCGGGCCGGCGGGGGGCCCGGGGTGATGGTCGGCGACTCGACCTGGGATTGCGAGGCCGCGCGGCGGTGTGGCATCCCGACCGTGGGTCTCCTCACAGGCGGGTTCTCCGAGCAGGAGCTGCTCGACGCGGGGGCAGAGGTCGTGTTCGGGTCGATCGGGGACCTGATCGACGGCCTCGACCGGACGCCGCTGGCGGCCGTGGCTGCCTCCTCCGCCTAACGTCGAGCCCGTTCGGGGCAGGTTTCACCCGTCGAGCCCAGGGTACGCAAGCCGCGATGTCAACGCGTTCGACCGACAGCCCCCGAAAGCGCGTCCCACGCGGGGGACGGTGCACACCGGATCGTGATCCTCGCGAACGAGGTGATCGGCGACCAGGCGCTGGTGCGTGAGATCGTCCGCCATGTCGAGGGGCGGCCTACTCAGATCCGGATCGTGGCGCCGGCGCTCGTGAAGTCACCGCTCGACCTCGCCGCGGGCGACGTGGACGACGAGATCGACGATGCCCGCCGCCGCCTCGAAGCCTCGATCGCGGCGTTCGGCCAAAGCGGGATCGAGGCCACGGGTGACGTCGGGGAGGCGGATCCGGTCCTCGCGCTGGAGGACGCATTGCGGCTGTTCCCGGCCGACGAGGTGATCGTCGTGGCCCATCCCCGCGAGCGCGCGACCTGGCTCGAGGAGGACGTTGTGGAACGGGCGCGCCGAGAGGTCGACGTCCCGATCACGGTGATCGAGATCGAGCCTGGGCAAGGCGATCGGGGTGGCGGAACCGCCGTGAAGGCCGTCCGCGAGGTCGCACCGGCGCGGTCGCGAGAGGCGGGCGCCGAAGGGCCTGAGGGCACGTACGACATACCCATGTCCACCCGGGACAAGCTTGCGCTGCTGATCGGGATCGCCGGCACGATTGCGCTCGGCATCGCCTCGATTGCCTGCGCCGACGGGCAGGGAGGCGGCCATTCCGGCGTCGGCGCCGATGCCGGCACCGGCAGCTGCGCGGTGCCGATCGGGCTCGGGGTCGGCGCGTTCATCGTGACGGTGTTCCATGGCGCCGCGCTGCTGCTGATGCGCGGGGCCGGCTACCGCGGGCGCTGGGAGTCACTCGTCGCCTACACGCTCGTGCTCGGGATTCCCCCGGCGGTCCTGATCGGGGTGATCTTCGCCTGATGCCGGACCTGGGCGACACCGGCCCCGATCGCGGGCAGGACGAGCGCGAGAGCCACGATCCCCCGGAGGGCGATCAGAACCGGGAGCGCCAGGGCCCGAAGCGCGACGAGGACACGGAGGACGAGCGCGTGGATCGCGAAGCCGCGGAGACATTCCCGGCCAGCGATCCGCCCGCGAATTACTAGGCTGCGCCCAGGATCGGGCCAGATGAAGAAAAATTCACGAGAGTGGTTTAAGAAGGTTTGCCAGCGGCGATAACAGGAGCACCTCCAAAGTAGAACCTTGCCTGCCAGCGGCAAGGCACCTCTTGGAAAGCGTCCGACCTCCCGGCGGGCGCTTTCCGGTTTTTTGGGGACGGTTTTCCGCCTCGGACCGGGAAGGAACCGTCTGGCGCCGCGGCTGTACTACCCCGCGCCGTGCGCGGGGATATCATCCGCCGCGATGGCCCTCGCAGTGCTGATCACCTTCGTAGGAGTCACCGCGCTCACCGCCGGCGCAATCGGCGCCGCGGTGGCGTCCGGCACCACGACCGGCGTCGTTGTGGCGCTGTTCATTCATCTCCTCGGCACGATCGTCGTGCTGGGCGTCACGTTCGGGGCACTGGGCCCCGACGGCGCCGACTGACGACCCCTCAGCGGCTATCGGTGGCGGCGATCGCGGCGGGTCGTCCACTCACGGACGATCCAGACGCCGAACGCGGCTGCGATCAGAAACCACGCGACCAAGAAAACCGAATCCATCGGCCGAGCCTAGCGCGAATTGGCACAAGCGGCCACTCTTTCGAACGCACTTTCGGCGCGACTTTTTGCCCGGCACCTCGCGCAGTAGGATTCGACGGCCAGGGGACCCAATGAACGACACCTTCACCGCCTACCGCACCTGCCCGCTGTGTGAGGCGACGTGCGGCCTGGAGCTGACCATCGAGGCCGGCCAGGTGAGCCGCATCCGCGGTGACGAGCAGGACGTCTTCAGTCATGGCTTCGTATGCCCGAAGGGCGCTGCCCTGAAGCCGCTGCACGAGGACCCGGACCGCGTCCGGGCACCGCTCGTCCGGACCGCCAAGGGCTTCGAGGAGGTCTCCTGGGACGACGCGCTGGGCGAGGTGGAGCGGAAGCTCACGCCGATTCTCGAGCGCCACGGCCGGGATGCGGTGGGGGCGTATCTCGGCAACCCGAACGCGCACAACCTCGATGCGCTGCTCTACGGCCGCGTGCTGCTGAAGGCCCTCGGTACACGCAACATCTTCTCGGCCACCACCGTCGACCAGATGCCCAAGCACGTGTCCGCCGGGCTGATGTTCGGAGCTCCGCTCAGCATTCCGGTCCCCGACGTGGACCGGACCGATTACCTGGTGATGCTGGGAGCCAACCCGCTGGCCTCGAACGGCAGCCTGCTGACCGCGCCCGACATGCGCGGGCGCCTGCGTGCGATCCGGGAGCGCGGCGGGCACATCGTCGTGTTCGACCCGCGCCGCAGCCGCACGGCGGAGGAAGCTGACGAGCATCACTTCATCCGGCCCGGGACGGACGCCCACCTCCTGTTCGCGATCGTGCACGTCCTGTTCGACGAGAACCTCGCGGATCCCGGCCCGCTCGCGGACCATTGCGAGGGGCTCGACGACCTTCAGCAGCTCGCCGCCGGCTTCGCGCCCGAGATCGTCGCCGAGGTGTGCGGGGTCGCTGCCGGCGAGATCAGGCGCCTGGCGCGCGAGCTCGCGGCGGCCGAACGGGCGGCGGTCTACGGCCGGATCGGAACCTGCACCCAGGAGTTCGGCACGCTGTCGAGCTGGCTCGTCGACGTGGTCAACGTGCTGACCGGGAACCTGGACCGCCCGGGCGGGGCGATGTTCACGCGGGCGGCGGCCGGCGCGGCGAACACCCGCGGGACGCCGGGGAAGGGCAAGGGCTTCCAGACCGGCCGCTGGCACACTCGCGTGCGGGGCCTGGCGGAGGCGCTGGGCGAGTTTCCGGTCGCATGTCTGGCGGAGGAGATCGACACTCCCGGCGACGGGCAGATCCGGGCGCTGTTCACCTTCGCCGGGAATCCAGCGGTCAGCACACCTAACTCGGGCCGCCTCGGGCGTGCGCTCGACACGCTGGAGCTGATGGTGAGCCTCGACATCTACGTGAACGAGACGACGCGCCACGCAGACGTGATCCTGCCGGCGCCATCGGCGCTGCATCGCTCTCATTACGACATCGCGCTCTACCAGTTAGCGGCCCGCAACGTGGCCAACTACTCGCCCGCGATCCTGGGCCCGGACCCGGCGGTGCCGCCCGAATGGCACACGCTCCTGCGCCTGACCGGAATCGCGGCCGGGCAGGGAGTGGACGCCGATGTGGACGCATTCGACGACTTCGTGATCGGCAGCTTGATGCAGCGCGACCTCCAGGATCCGGCCTCCCCGCTTGCCGGCCGTGACCAGCAGGAACTGCTGGCCGAGCTGGCTCCGCGGCGCGGGCCCGAGCGGATGCTCGACTGGATGCTCCGCAGCGGCCCCTATGGGGACCACTTTGGTGCGGACCCCGATGGCCTCACCCTGGAACGGCTGGAGGCGGAACCGCACGGAATCGACCTGGGGCCGCTCGAGCCGCGGATCCCGGAGGTCCTGAGGACGCCGAGCGGGAAGATCGAGCTCGCGCCGGAGCCGATCGTCGCCGACGTCGGCCGCCTGACGGCGTCGCTTGCGGCCCACCGCAACGGTGGGATGGTGCTGATCGGCCGCCGGCAGCTGCGCTCGAACAACTCGTGGATGCACAACGTCCCCAACCTCGTGCGCGGCAAGGACCGCTGTACGGCCCACGTTCATCCCGACGACGCCGCCCGTCTCGGGCTCGAGGATGGGGGACGGGTCACCGTCGCCTCGGAGCGCGGCTCGATCGAGGTGCCGGTCGAGGTGACCGACGCGATCATGCCCGGCGTGGTCAGCGTCCCGCACGGCTGGGGCCACGACGACCCGGAGGCGAAGATGGAGGTGGCCGCCGCCCACGCGGGCGCGAACAGCAACATCCTCGCCGACGAGTCAGCCGTGGACGTGCCCTCCGGGAATGCGGTGCTGAACGGGATCCCGGTCGAGCTGGCGCCGGTGCGGGCGGCCGAGCCGGCCGCGGTCTAGCGCTCGCGGAAGCGAGTCCCCCCGAGGAAGTCGCGCTCGGCCTTGCAGAACTGCGCAGCGTTCTTGTAGTCGCTGCGCCGCGGTCCCGGGAGCGGCTGCCAATCCGGGTTGTAGCCCAGGCCCGGCGATATCACCTGCACGTCCGACCCGTCGAGGTTCGCGGTGGCGATGCGCCGGGAGTCGAGCTCGACGTACACGAGCCTTGCCCCGTCAGGCGAGAAGCCCGGGACGATGCCCGGGACGACCGGAGTCATGGTTGTGCCATCCGGGTGGATGGTGTGCAGCACACCGTCGCGGTAGAAGAGGATCCTGTTGCCGTCGGGCGCCCAGTCGGGCGAGTGGTCGTCGGTGCTCGGATCGTTCGTGACGTTGAAGGCCCCGGTCCCGCTCCGGCATCGTGAAGACGTCGACCAGGGGCGGGCCACGCCAGTAAGCGATGAGGTCTCCGCGGGGCGACCACGCTGGGTCGAAGCCTACGCCGATGGTCGTCTTGCCCGTCCCGTCGCGTTCAGGGAGAAGATTCCGATGCCGCGCTTCGAATGTTCACGTTGCTCCACCAAGATTCAGGCACCTTGACTACCCGACACTCGGCGAGTGCCCTTATTGCCTCGCTCGGGGCGTATATCCGGTGCCGTTTCTTCGGCGCTCCTCCGTCTTTGTGGGTTCGGTACCAAGCCGCTATGGCCGAACCTGCACGGGCGCAACCGGCGCCAAGGCCCCGAACGCAAACTTGCGCGGAAACGCCTAGCGAGGTCGCGGATCGGCTGGCCGCATGATGCCGCCTCTGTCGCAGACGCGCGCAGCAGGATTCGAACCTGCGACTTCTGCCTCCGGAGGGCAGCGCTCTATCCACTGAGCTATGCGCGCTCGTGGCTCATCATAGACCCGGGGAAGGGCCCTCGAAGGCGGCCCGCGCGAGGTCCAGATCGCGGAACCCCTCCAGTCGCGCGACCTTCCCGGCGGGGCCGAGCGTGACCACGTGGCCCTCCGTCCCCTCGAGGCCCATGTCGCTGGCCCGGCCGCGCGTGGAGACCCGGACGACCGCAAGCGCCCGCCGCCCGCTGGGCTCGACCTCCACCTCGAGCGGCTCGAATTGGATGTCGCGCCACACATCGCCCATCTCCCGGGCCCACTCTGCCATGCCGGCGTGCCCGCGGAACACGGTCGTGCCCTCGGGACCCCCCATTGAGATGACCATCTCCACGTCTGGCTCCAGCTCGGGCAGGATCCCGTTCACGCGGCCGTCGTTGAAGGCCTGATAGCCCGCGCGCAGCCGCTCGTCGAGCGACTCCTCCACCTCCCGGTCCGCCGCATCGGCGGCGCGGCGCGCCTCTTCGGCGTTGTGGAACCACTGCAGGCGCAGGACCTTCCCGTCGCGCAGAGTCCAGAGGTGCTGCTCCGGAACGTCTACCGCTGCACCGCTGTGTCCGCGTGCGTGAAAGATCGTGTGCCAGAGCACCCGGCCCTCACCCAGCTCCTCGTAGTCCCCCAGCACATGGTCCTGGTGAGCGAACGTGGCCTCGAGGTTGCGCATCACCAGCGCGAAGCCGTCGTGGCCGCGGCGTATGCCCGGATCGACCGCGTTGTCGGGGTTCACCCACTCGAACTCCGGGTCGAGGAACTCGAGTATCCGTGCCAGATCGCCGGAGTGCCACACGCCGTACACGCGGAGCAGCAGTTGCACGTTCTCGCTCGGAGGATCGGGCACCACGCGATTATCCCGCGGCGCGGTCAGCGAAGATAGGCGCCCATGGATCTCTCCGTCCTGTTCCTCGGCACGGCCGGCTCGATGCCGACCGTCCAGCGCGCCCCGGCCAGCGTGCTCGTGCGGCGCGGCGGCGACCGCGTGCTGATCGACTGCGGCGAGGGGACGCAGCGCCAGCTGCTGCGCAGCGTCGGGCTGCCGGACGTCGAGCACGTCTTCCTCACCCACTTCCACGCCGACCACTTCCTGGGACTGCCCGGCATGCTGAAGACCTTCGCGATGCGGGGCCGCGATGTGCCGCTGACCGTCTACGGGCCGCCGGGCCTGCGTGGCCTGATGAGCGACCTGCGGCGGGTCTACGGGCGGCTCACCTATGACGTGCGGCTGCACGAGCTGCGTCCGAGCGACTGCGTCGAGATGGACGGCTGGCGCATCGGGGCCTACGCCGCGGTGCACCGGCTCGAGGCACTCGGGTACGCGCTGGTCGAGGACGAGCGGCCCGGCCGGTTCGACCCTGTTCTGGCCGAGGGGCTGGGCGTGCCCGCAGGTCCCGCAGTTCGGCCGCCTCCAGCGCGGGGAGCCGGTCGAGACTCCGGGCGGCGTCATCGAGCCGCGGGACGTGATGGGGGCGCCGCGCCCGGGGCGCACGGTGGTGTTCACCGGCGACACCGAGCCATGCGATGCGACGGTCGCCGTCTCGCAGGGGGCCGACCTGCTCGTCCACGACGGCACGTTCGCCGAGGAGGAGACCGAACGCGCCCGCAAGACGGGCCACTCGACCGCCCGCCAGGCCGCCGAGGTGGCGGAGCGGGCCGATGTCTCCCTGCTCGCCCTGACGCATCTGTCCTCGCGCTACTTCGCGCCTGCGATCGAGAAGGAGGCGCGGGAGGTGTTCGAGCGCACGGTGGTACCGCGCGACTTCGACCTGATCGAGGTCCCTTACCGTGAGCGCGGCGAGCCTCACCTCGTGAGATGGAAGGACTGGCGGGAACGCAACCGCGAACGTTCCGAGCCTGTTCCGCAGGCGCCCTGAAACCCCGGCGGCATCGGCTCCCGTTGCTACACTCGCCGCGTCGGTTCCTTTAACCCGGTCCAGAGAGGCCAGGAAGGATCTCGCATGATGAACTCCAGCCGGCCAGGCCGGTCTGCCACTTCGCACGACGTACGGGCGCTCGGCTCGTGAGCGACGGGATCGTCCTCGACCGGGACGACCTGCGCAGAGCCCTCGTTCGCATCGCCCACGAGATCGTGGAGTCCAATCAGGACCGCGAGCAGGTGGCGCTGGTCGGCATCCACTCGCGCGGGGCTGTGATGGCGAGGCGGCTGCGGGCGCTGATCGAGGAGCTGACAGGAGCCCCCGTACCGCTCGGCGAGGTCGACATCACCTTCTACCGCGACGACGTGGGGTCGCGCCCGATCGGCGACCAGCCGGTGGTGCACTCATCTCACATCGACTTCCCGCTCGAGGGCACCACGGTGGTGCTGGTGGACGACGTCCTGTTCACCGGCCGCACCGTACGGGCGGCCACGGAGGCGCTGTTCGACTACGGCCGGCCTGATCGGGTGCAGCTTGCCGTGCTGGTCGACCGCGGCCACCGCGAGCTGCCGATCCGCCCCGATTTCGTGGGCAAGAACCTTCCCACCTCGCGCGACCAGCGAGTCCACGTCTGCCTCGAGGAGAGCGACGACGTGGATGAGGTGCAGATACGTGAATCCCGACCGGTGGAGGCCGAATGAACCACCTGCTTTCGATCGCGGACCTCTCGCGAGGAGACATCGAGCGCATCATGGCCGTGGCGGAGAGATTCGGGGAGGTGGTGGAGCGCGACATCAAGAAGGTGCCCACGCTCCGTGGCCGCACGGTCGTCAACCTGTTCTACGAGTCGAGCACGCGCACGAGCTCGTCCTTCGAGCTGGCGGCCAAGCGGCTGTCGGCCGACCTCGTGAACGTGCGCTCGAGCGGCTCGGCGATCGACAAGGGCGAGTCGCTGCGCGACACCATCGCGACGCTGTCCGCCTACGACCCCGCCGCGATCGTGATCCGCGCGCCATGGGCCGGCGCGGCGGCGATCGTCGCCAGGCACACGACCGCGTCGGTGGTGAACGCCGGCGACGGGAAGCACGAGCACCCCAGCCAGGCGCTGCTCGACGTCTACACCCTGCGGCGCCGGCTCGGGTCCCTCGACGGCGCCGACATCTGGATCGTCGGGGACGTGCTTCACAGCCGTGTCGCCCGCTCCAATATCCATGCCTTCACGCGCATGGGAGCGCGCGTCACCGTCTGCGGGCCCCCGACGCTGATCCCGCGCGACGTCGAGGCCCTCGGTTGCGAGGTCCGCTATGACCTCGGCGGCCTCTCCGACGCGGACGTGATCTACACGCTGCGGATGCAGCACGAGCGCATGGGGGACGCGTTCCTGCCCTCGATGCGCGAGTACGTGGCCAACTACCAGATCGACAGCCGCCGGCTGCACCCCCGTCAGCTGCTGATGCACCCCGGGCCCGTGAACCGGGGGGTCGAGCTGTCCGCGGAGGTGATCGAGTCGCCGCAGGCGCTGATCACCGAGCAGGTCGCGGCCGGGCTGGTGGTGCGCATGGCGATCCTCTACGAGCTCCTGTCGGGCGGTCGGCAGGGAGCTGCCGGCCCCGCGCCGATCCCGCCCGTGGAGCAGCCCGCATGAGCGGCCGCTTCCCGCGCATCCGCATGGCGGCCCGCGACGCGGTGCCCGCGACGCTGCTCCTGCGCGGTGTACGGCTGCTCGACCCGCGTGCCGCCCTCGACGGGGTCCACGACCTGCTGGTGCGCGACGGCGAGATCGCCGAGATCACAGCGCCGGGTGCGGCGAGCGCCCCGGCGGGTTGCGAGCAGGTCGAGGCCGAGGGCCTGACGGTGTTTCCGGGCTTCGTCGACCCTCACGTCCACCTCCGCACTCCCGGGCGCGAGGACGAGGAGGACCTCGAGTCGGGCACGCGCGCGGCTGCCGCCGGCGGGTTCTGCGCGATCCTCGCGATGCCGAACACGGAGCCCGTCGTGGACGCGGCCCCCGTGCTGCGCTCGCTCCAGGAGCGGGCTGCCGTCGAGGCGGTCGTGCCGGTCGGTTTCCTCGCCGCGATCACCAAGGGCCAGTCCGGCACGGAGCTGACCGAGATGGCGGAGCTGGCGCAGGAGGGCGCGGCCGGCTTCAGCGACGACGGCTTCCCGGTCGCGGACGCCCACCGGATGCGCCAGGCCCTTCAGTACCAGCGGCTCGCGGGCCTCGTGCTGGCGCTGCACGAGGAGGATCCGGCACTGTCGGGGCACGGTGTGATGCACGAGGGAGCGGTCTCGACGATGCTCGGCGTGGCGGGCATCCCGTCCGTCTCCGAGAGCACGGCGATCGAGCGCGATGCCCAGCTGGCCCGGTACGAGGGTGGGCAGATCCACATCCTGCACCTGTCCGCCGCGGAGTCGGTCGAGGCGGTCGAGCGGTCGCGCGCGGCCGGAGTACAGATCACGGCCGAGGTCACCCCGCACCACCTGGTGCTGACCGACGAGGCGGTCCGCTCGCTCGACCCCCGGTTCAAGATGAATCCGCCGCTTCGCGCCCAGCGCGACCGGGAGGCGCTGATCGAGGGCCTCCGGTCAGGTGCGATCGACTGCATCGCGACCGACCACGCCCCGCATTCGCGGGAGGAGAAGGAGGCGCCCTTCGAGGAGGCGCCGATGGGCGTGACCGGGCCTCGAGACCGCGTTTCCGGTCCTGTACACCGATCTCGTGCTGCCCGGGGTGCTCGCCCTCGAGCTGGTGGTGGAGCGCATGAGCGCCGGTGGCGTGCCCTACGGGTTGCGTGCGCCGACGCTCGCGCCCGGTGCGCGGGCGGACCTCTGCCTGGTCGACCTGGAGGGCTCGCTGGACGGTCGGGGAGGCCGGCTACGAGAGCCGCGCCGAGAACTCCTGCTTCGCGGGGCGCGACCTGCGCGGGCGCGTGCTGATGACTGTCGCGCGGGGCGCGGTCGCATACCGGGAGCGCGGCTTTGCGATCCGGCTGGCGGACGAGCCCGAGGGCACGATCACGCGCGCCGGAGCGGGCATGAAGCTCGACCGCTCGCGCGCGGCGCTGGTGGTCGTGGACGTGCAGGAGGCATTCCGGCCCGCGGTGCTCGACTTCGAGCAGGTGGCGCGTAACGTCGCAACGCTCGTGCGGGGCGCGCGGATCCTCGGGCTGCCCACCCTCGTCACCGAGCAGTATCCGAAGGGCCTCGGGCGCACGATCCCCGAGGTGAGCGAGCACCTCGACGTGACTCCGATCGAGAAGGTGTCCTTCAGCGCGGTGGACGCGGACGGGTTTCGCGGGTGCGTTGCACGACGCCCGCCGCGACCAGGTGCTGCTGTGCGGGATCGAAGCCCACGTGTGCGTGAACCAGACCGCCGAGGACCTGATCACAGACGGGATCGAGGTGCACGTCGCCCAGGACGCGGTCACGTCACGCACGGCCGAGAACCGGGCGCTCGGACTGCACAAGATGGAGCGCTCGGGTGCGGTCGCGACCAGCGTCGAGACCGCCCTGTTCGAACTTCTGCGCCAGGCCGGCACGCCGGAGTTCAAGGAAGTCCAGGCGCTCGTCAAATGAGCGCATACGTGTTGCTCGAGGACGGCATGCGGCTCGACGGCGACGCCGTCGGCGCTCCGGGCCCGGCGGTCGGCGAGGTGGTCTTCAACACGGCCATGACCGGCTACCAGGAGGCGGTCACGGATCCCTCCTACGCGGGCCAGATCATCACCTTCACCTACCCGCTGATCGGCAACTACGGGGTCTCGCCGCAGGCGACGGAGTCCGACCGCCCGCACGCGCGCGCGGTGATCATGCGTGAGCCGGGAAATGCGGCCCCGGAGCGTTCCGGCGGAGGCTGGGTCGACTGGCTGAGCGCCGGCGGCGTGGCGGGCATCGGCGGGGTGGACACGCGCGGCGCTGGTGCGCCACATCCGCGACCGCGGGGCGATGCGGGGCGGCATCTTCCCGGGCGCACATGCCCGAACCCGAGGCGCGCGCGCTGATCGAGGCCGAGGCGCCGATGCTGGGTCGCGACCTCGCGCGCGAGGTGACGCCGTCCGAGCCGATCGTCGTCGGCGAGGGAGACGGGCCCCGGGTCGTGGCGCTCGACACCGGCATCAAGAAGTCGATCGTCCGCAACCTGGTCGCGCGCGGGATGACGGTCGAGCTGCTGCCCTGCACCACGGCCGCCGGCCGAGGTGCTGGCTCGCGAGCCGGACGCCGTGTTCCTCGCCAACGGGCCGGGCGACCCGGCCGCGCTCGACTACGTCGTGGGCAACGTGCGCGAGCTGGTCGGGAAGGTGCCGGTGTGGGGCATCTGCCTCGGGCACCAGCTCCTGTGCCGCGCGGTCGGCCTCGAGACCTTCAAGCTGCGGTTCGGCCACCGCGGCGCCAACCACCCGGTGAAGGACCTCCAGACGGGGCGGATCGAGATCACGGCCCAGAACCACGGCTTCGCCGTGCGGGGGCCCGGCGGCGAGGAGACGGTCCCCGGCGACGAGCCCGTGCGGTGGGAGACCGACTTCGGCGCGGCTGAGCTGTCGCACGTGAACCTCTACGACCGGACCGTCGAGGGGCTGGTGCTGCGCGACGTGCCCGGCGCCTGCGTCCAGTACCACCCCGAAGCAGGCCCAGGCCCACACGACTCGCTGTACCTGTTCGACAGGTTCCTGGAGATGGCGCGGAATGCCTAGGCGCGACGACATCAAGCGCATCCTGCTGCTGGGCTCCGGGCCGATCGTGATCGGGCAGGCGGCCGAGTTCGACTACTCCGGCGTGCAGGCATGCAAGGTCCTGATGGAGGAGGGCTACGACGTCGTGCTCGTGAACTCCAACCCGGCGACGATCATGACCGACCCCGAGTTCGCGACCGCGACGTACATCGAGCCGCTCACGCCGGAGACGGTGGCGGCCGTGATCGAGCGCGAGCGTCCCGACGCGCTGCTCGGCACGCTCGGGGGCCAGACCGCGCTCAACCTCGCGAAGGCGTTGTATGAGGACGGCACGCTCGAGCGCTTCGGCGTCGAGTTGATCGGAGTGAACTACGAATCGATCAACCGGGCGGAGGATCGCGAGCTGTTTCGCGAGACGATGCGCTCGGCCGGCCTGAACGTCCCGCGCTCGGCGATCGTGACCTCGATCGCGGAGGCCGGGCGGGCGACCGAGGAGATCGGCCTGCCGCTGATCGTGCGTCCGGCCTTCACGCTCGGCGGACACGGCGGTGGCGTTGCCCGCACCGAGGCAGAGTTCCACGAGCGGGTCTCCGAGGGGCTGAACGCGAGCCCCATCAACCAGGTCCTGCTGGAACAGTCGCTGATCGGCTGGGGCGAGTTCGAGCTGGAGGTGATGCGCGACCACAACGACAACGCGCTCGTCGTGTGCTCGATCGAGAACATCGACCCGATGGGCGTGCACACCGGCGACAGCGTCACGGTCGCGCCCCAGCAGACCCTCACCGACGCCGAGTACCAGGTGCTGCGCGACCAGGCCCTGGCCGTGATCCGGGCGGTCGGAGTCGAGACAGGCGGGTCCAACATCCAGTTCGCGGTCAACCCGGCGGACGGCGAGGTGGTCGTGATCGAGATGAACCCGCGCGTCTCGCGCTCCTCCGCGCTGGCCTCCAAGGCCACCGGGTTCCCGATCGCCAAGATCGCCGCCCGCCTCGCGGTCGGCTACGCGCTCGAGGAGATCCCGAACGACATCACGCGCCGCACCCCGGCGTCGTTCGAGCCCACGATCGACTACGCGGTCGTGAAGATCCCCCGCTTCGCCTTCGAGAAGTTCCCGCTCGCCGAGGGCGGCCTCACGACGCAGATGAAGAGCGTGGGGGAGGTGATGGCGATCGGGCGCACGTTCAAGCAGTCCTTCATGAAGGCGATGCGCTCCCGAGAGCTGGACACCACGCCCGCGCCACCCGAGGACGGCGAAGAGCTGCTGGCGCGGCTGGCGGTGCCCTCCCATGATCGCTAGGAGCTGCTGTTCGAGGCGCTGCGCCGTGGCGTGAGCGTGGGGGAGCTTCATCGCCGCACCGCGATCCATCCCTGGTTCCTGGACCAGTTCGCGGAGCTCGTCGCGGCCGAGTCGGACGAGAGCCCCGACGGGCTCGCGCGCCGCAAGGACCTCGGCTTCTCCGACGAGCAGGCAGGGGTGACACGCGCCGAGCGGCTCGCGGCGGGCCTGCAGCCGGCCTTCAGGTCGGTCGACACCTGCGCGGCCGAGTTCGAGGCCGAGACGCCCTACTTCTACTCGGCCTACGAACGGCGGACGACCGGCGGCGAGGCGCGCGATGCGGAGCTGCGCCGCGGGAGCACCCCGAGCGTCGCGATCCTGGGGTCGGGCCCGAACCGCATCGGCCAGGGCATCGAATTCGACTACTGCTGCGTGCACGCCGCGATGACCGTGAAGGAAAGCGGGCGCGATGCGGTGATGATCAACTGCAACCCGGAGACGGTCTCGACCGACTACGACACCTCCACCCGGCTCTACTTCGAGCCGCTGACCGTGGAGGACGTGCTCGAGGTGGTCGACGTGGAGCGCCCGGAGGGCGTGATCGTGCAGTTCGGCGGCCAGACACCGCTGCGGATCGCGGCGGGCCTGCAGGAGGCCGGCGTGAAGCTGCTCGGCACTCCGGTGGACGCCATCGACCTGGCCGAGGACCGCGGCCGCTTCGGCGCCCTGCTGGACGAGCTGGGCATCCAGGCGCCGCCGTACGGCGTGGCCCACGATCCCGCCGAGGCGATCGCCGTGGCGGACCGGATCGGCTTCCCCCTGCTCGTCCGTCCCTCCTACGTTCTCGGTGGCCGGGCGATGGAGATCTGTTACGCCCGGCAGGATCTGGAGAGCTACCTCGAGCGACTCGGCGATGTGGCGGCCGGCCGCATGTACCCGCTGCTGCTGGACCGCTTCCTGGAGAACGCGATCGAGCTGGACGTGGACGCGCTCTGCGACGGGGAGGACGTGTACGTCGCGGGGATCATGCAGCACGTGGAGGAGGCCGGCGTGCACTCGGGCGACTCCGCATGCGTGCTGCCTCCGATCAGCCTGGGCGAGGAGATGCTCGAGGAGGTTCGCCGCCAGACGAGCGAGCTGGCCCTGCGGCTGGGCGTGATCGGGCTGGTGAACGTGCAGTTCGGCCTCGTCGACAACGACCGGCTGCACGTGATCGAGGCCAATCCCCGGGCCTCGCGCACGGTGCCGTTCGTCTCCAAGGCGATCGGCGTGCCGCTCGCCAAGGTCGCCTGCCGCCTGATCCTGGGAGAGCGCCTCGCGGCACAGGACCTCCCGAGCGAGCCGAGCGGCGACCACGTGAGCGTGAAGGAGGCGGTGCTGCCCTTCCAGCGCCTCCAGGGCGCCGACGCGCTGCTGGGGCCTGAGATGAAGTCGACCGGCGAGGTGATGGGCATCGCGCGCGACTTCCCCACCGCGTTCGGCAAGGCCCAGGCCGGCGCCGGCGTGGCGCTGCCCTCGGAGGGCGCGGTCTTCATATCCGTCTGCGACACCGACAAGCCGGCCGCCACGCAGCTCGCCGCCAGGGTGCACGACCTCGGGTTCCGCGTGCTCGCGACCCGCGGCACCGCGGCCGCGATCCGCAAGATGGGCACGCCGGCAGAGCCGGTGAACAAGGTGGGTGAGGGGTCGCCGCACGTCGCCGATCGCATCCGGGGCGGCGACGTGGACCTCGTGATCAACACCCCCGTGGGGCGCGGGGCGCGCACCGACGGGTGGGAGATCCGCCGGGCGGCGATCGAGACCGGGATCCCGTGCATCACGACGATGACGGGCGCCTCGGCGGCGGCGCGCGCGATCGGGGCCGCGCGTGAGTCCGGCCTGACGGTCACCTCGCTCCAGGAGCTGCACGGGAGCGGGCAGGCGACCGAGGCCGAGCCGGCCGCGACATGACCACGTCGTGTCGCCGAGGCCGTCGAAGGTCCGCGCACGCCGTTGCGCCCGCTCGGCCGGCGCGCTCTGCCGGGTGACGGGGCGCGAAGCGGTCGGCCCGTACGTCCTGCTGGCGGCCGCGGACCCGGACGGCCCCGCGCCGCGGCCCGGCCAGTTCTACATGCTGAGCGCCGCGAAGGGCTGGGGCGGCGAGTCGGGCCGCCCGCACCTGGGCCGGGCTTTCTCGGTCTGCCGGGCGCGCGAGGGACAGCTCGAGTTCCTGCTGGAGGCAATCGGTCCCGGCACGGAACGTCTGGCCGAGCTCGGGGAAGGCGATCACCTGGGGCTGGTCGGCCCGCTCGGCATCGGGTTCACGCAGCCGCCGGAGGGCAGCCGGGCATTGCTCGTCGGGGGAGGCATCGGGATCGCCCCGCTCGTGATCTGGGCCGAGGCCCTGGACGCCCCCGGCGTGTCGCTGCTGGGCTTTCGAAGCGGTGAGTACGCCGCGGCGGCGGGCCTCGTCCCAGGCCACGTGCTGGTCGCCACCGACGACGGCACGGGTCCGAACGCCCATCACGGACTGGTCACCGACCTCTTGGAGCGGGAGCTCGCCACGACGGACGTGCGTCTATGCGTGCGGGCCACACCCGATGCTCGAGGCGGTGAGGAGGATCTGCGTCGCACGGGGCATCGAGGCGCAGCTCGCGCTGGAGGCCGGCATGGCGTGTGGCTTCGGCGCCTGCTTCGGCTGCGTCGTGGCGACCCGCACCGGGTTTCGCCGGCTGTGCGTGGACGGGCCGGTCGTGAGGGCCGCGGAGCTGGCGGAGGAGTGGCATTGAGTGCCGGGGCCACCGCTCCGCCCGGTGTGGACCTCCGGATCAACCTTGCGGGCGTCGAGCTCGACCATCCGGTCCTGAACGGATCCGGCACTTTCGACGCGATCGCGGCCCTGCGGACCTTTGGGGACGAGCTCCGCGAGCGCTTCCCGTTCTCGGCCTTCGTGTCGAAGACGATCACGGTCGCTCCCCGGGGCGGCAATCCGCCGCCGCGGCTGTGGGAGACCCCATCCGGGCTGATCAACTCGATCGGCCTCCCGAACAAGGGCCTCACGGGGTTCCTCGAGCACGACCTCCCGGTGCTGGCCACCCTCCCGGTGCCCCTGATCGTGAGCGTGGCGGGGTTCTCGCACGACGAGTTCGCGACCCTGGTGGAGGCGGTCGCCGCCCGCGACGAGGTGGCGGCGCTGGAGCTGAACGTCTCCTGCCCGAACGTGAAGTCGGGGTGCATCGTGGGCAGCGAGGCGGGGGAGATGAGAGCGCTCATGCACCGGGTCCGCCCGCTGACCGCGAAGCCGCTGATCGTGAAGTTGACGCCCAACGTGTCGGAGATCGGGCCGGTCGCACGGGCCGCGCAGGATGGCGGGGCGGACGTGATCTCCCTGATCAACACGCTGCGCGCGGTAGCTGTCGATCCGGACTCGGGAGAGCCATGGCTGGGCGCCGGCAGCGGCGGTCTCTCCGGCCCGGCGATCCGGCCCGTCGCGCTCGCCCTGACCGCGGAGGCGGCGGCCGCGACGGAGTTGCCGCTGATCGGAATGGGCGGCATCCAGGAGGGCCGGCATGCGCTCGACTTCATCGCGCAGGGAGCCGCGTGCGTCGCCGTCGGGACGGAGAGCTTTCGCGACCCGATGGCCGCCGAGAGGGTGCGCGACGAGCTGGCGCGTGAGTTGCAACGACGCTCGCTGCGCAGCGTGCACGACGCACGCGCAGCATCACTCGCTGCGCGAAGCACGTCCTGAATCTCCCCAAAATGCAGCGGAAAAGTGCGTACCTGCGCGCGCGCGTCTCGTGTTTGCTTTGCGCGCACGCGTTTGCATTTGTTTGCGAGAGTTTTTTTTCAGGCGGCGGTTGCACGCCGCGAAGCCCTGCGTATAATCGCCGCCCATGCCCGCCGCCACGAAGTCTGCCACCGCCGCCCCGGAACGTTCCTTGGCCCAGCGGATGGAGGCCCTCAACGAGGCGAACAGGATCAGGACCGAGAGGGCGCGGCTCAAGCGGAAGCTCAAGGACGGGGGGGCGAATGTCGCCGTTCTGCTGCGCGACCCGCCGGACTACATCCTCACCGCGAAGGTGTCCGACATGCTGCTCGCGGTGCCCAAGTACGGCCACGTGAAGGTCAACAAGATCCTCGCGCAGTGCCGGATCTCACCGAGCAAGACGATCGGTGGGCTCTCCGAGCGCCAGCGGCGTGAGCTCATCGGTCATCTCATCAAGAGATAGCCGCGGCAGGCTGTTCGTGATCACCGGCCCGTCCGGGGTCGGGAAGGGCACCCTCATCAGCCGGTTGCGTGACGCGGTGCCCGGCATCGACCTGTCCGTGTCGGCCACGACGCGCGGGCCGCGCGAGGGCGAGCGGGACGGCGAGCACTACCACTTCATGGGCCCGGACGAGTTCGACCGCCGGGTCGCCGCCGGCGACTTCCTCGAGCACGCCGACTACGCGTCCAATCGCTACGGGACGCTGCGCTCCGAGGTGGAGCCGCGCCTGGCCCGGGGGGACAGCGTGGTGCTGGAGATAGAGGTCCAGGGCGCACGCCAGGTCCGAGGCACGATGCCCGACGCCGTCCAGGTCTTCATCGCGCCGCCCTCGGCGGCGACCCTCCGCGAGCGACTCGAGGGCCGCGGAACGGACAGCCCGGATCAGATCGCGAGCCGCCTGGCGGTGGCCGGCGAGGAGCTGGAGGCCCGCGACGAGTTCGGCCACGTGATCGTCAACGACGACGTGGATCGTGCGGCCGAAGAGCTCGCCACGCTCGTGCGCTCGACCCTGGGCGAGCACTCCTAGGGCGCGGTTCGTGCCGAATCACCCCGGGTCCTGCGCCCGGTGTGGGCCATGGTGGTTGCTATGGAGCCCTCTACCCCCACACCGGCCACGTGTCTCGCCGGCCGATCGCCTGCCCCGGCGCCTCAATTTGGCCCGACCCGGAGCTCGTAGGGGAGTTTCAGGCGTTCAGTAGAATTGCCGGGTTGCCCTCGCCGTCGCCCGCCTGGCGGCGGCTTTTCTCAGGCCGACTCAGGAGACGCCTTGATCTATCCCCGTATCGACAACCTGCTCGAGCACGTCGACTCGCACTACGCGGCGGTCATCGTGGCGGCGAAGCGGGCCCGTCAGATCAACAACTACTACCACACGCTTGGTGAGGGGGTTTTCGAGGAATTTCCGCCGCCGATGGTGGACACGCCCAGCAAGAACTACCTCACGATCGCCCTGGAAGAGGTCGCCCAGGGCAAGATCAAGTCTCACTACCGATAATCGGGGCGGCGCGACGCCGCTAACGGGTTGGGCTTGCGCCTCGCGCCGGCGGCTCAGCCGCTCTATATTCAGACGCAGGAATGGCAAGGATTCTCCTCGGAGTGAGCGGCGGCATCTCCGCCTACAAGGTGGTGGAGCTGGCACGTCTCGCGACGAAGCAGGGTCATGCGGTGCGGGTGATCCAGACCCCTTCCGGGGAGCGGTTCGTGGGCCGCGCGACGTTCGAGGGCATCACGGGCGCACCGGTGCTCGTCGAGGAGTGGGAGCGCGACCCCGCGCGGGGCGCGTATCCCGGCGAGCAGGCACCCGACCACGATCCGATCAGCCATCTCGAGCTGGCCGCCCGCTGTGACGCCTTCTGCATCGCGCCGGCCACGGCGCACACGATCGCCAAGATGGCCACCGGTCAGGCCGACAACCTTGTCACGGCTGCATACCTGGCCTGCACGAGTCCGGTGCTGGTCGCGCCGGCGATGAACAACCACATGTACGAGCACCCGGCGACGCAGGCGAACCTCAACCTGCTCCGCGACCGCGGGGTGCAGATGATCGAGCCCGGCACCGGGGCACTCGCCTCACGCGGCGAATGGGGAGTCGGCCGCCTCGCCGAGCCGGCGGCGATCCTCGAGGCGATCGAGATGGTCGCGGGCGGAGCGCCGCGGCCCCTCGATGGCATGCGGGTGCTGGTCACGGCGGGCGGCACGCGCGAGCCACTCGACTCGGTGCGCTTCGTCGGCAACCGCTCGAGCGGGCGGATGGGTTTCGCGCTGGCTGCCGAGGCGGCGCGCCGGGGCGCGACCGTGACGGTGATCGCAGCGAACACGGCGCTCGACGCCACGCCCGGGGTCAGGTATGTGGAGGTCCAGACTGCCGAGGAGGTGCGCGACGCCACGCTTCAGCGGCTCGCCGACGTGGATCTCCTGCTGATGGCGGCCGCGGTCGCCGACTTCCGGCCTGCGAACCCCGAGGACGCCAAGATCTCGAAGGAGGGACGGGACGCCCTGACGGTGGACCTGGTCCCGACCGCCGACGTCCTCGCCGAGGCTGCGGCGCAGCGCCGCGAGGGGCAGATCATCGTGGGCTTCGCGGCCGAGCACGGCCCGGAGGGAGTGGAGCGCGCCCGGGCGAAGCTCGAACGCAAGACGCTCGACGCTATCGTCGTGAACGACATTTCGCGCCCCGACATCGGCTTCGACTCGGATCACAACGAGGTCGCGATCTTGGGCCAGAACGCCGAGCTGCATGTACCACGGAGCACCAAGGAGGACGTGGCGGTCCGAGTGCTCGACTTCGTCCAGGAGCTGCGGGTCGCTGGAAAAACACGTCCGCGAGAGGGAAAACGCCGATGAGCCACCAGTCAGGTCAGTCCCCAGAATCCACCGAGCAGGATGCCTACGCGCTGTTCCAGCGTGGCATCTCGCTGCTCGAAGAGGGCCACTGGGCCCAGGCCGCAGTGCCGCTCGAGAAGGCCAAGCGCCTGGAGCCGGACAAGACGTCCATCCGCGAGGCGCTCGGCCGCGCCTACTTTCGCAGCGGCCACTACCGCCGCGCCGCCGGTGAGTTCGAGGCCGTCGTCGAGCGCAATGCCGCCAACGACTATGCCCACTTCTGCCTCGGCCGCTCATTCGAGAAGCTCGGCGACAAGCCCGCCGCCAGCAGGCACCTGTCGCTGGCCGCAGGCATGCGCCCGGACCGCGAGGACTACCGGCGCTACCGCGATCGGTTGAAGGCTGCGTAGGTCGGCAGTCGGCTCGGCGGGGTGAGGGCTCTGATCCAGCGGGTGAGCTCGGCGTCCGTGTCGGTCGACGGGGAGCTCGTCGGGGAGATAGGCACCGGGCTTCTGGTGCTGCTGGGCGTGCGGTCCTCCGATGGGGAGGCCGAGGCGGACAGGCTCGCGGACAAGGTCTCCAAGCTGCGCGTGTTCGAGAGCGCGGAGAAGCCGATGGATCGCTCGCTGCTCGACGTCGGCGGGGCGGCCCTGTGCGTGAGTCAGTTCACGCTGTACGGCGATACCCGGCGAGGGCTCCGGCCCAGCTTCACGGAGGCTGCCGAGCCGGCCGCGGCGGAGCGCCTGTATGACCTTTTCTGTGAGCGTCTACGGGGGCGCGGGGTGCCGGTCGAGACCGGGCGGTTCGCAGCCCGGATGGCCGTCGAGCTCACCAACGAGGGCCCCGTGACACTCATGCTGGAGGCCTGAGCAGACCCCGTTTCAGGTGCGTGGTAGCAGCCGAAACTGCCGTTGCCGTGCCGCTATACTTGGCCGTTCCCTACCTCCAGGAGACTCGCGGCTACGGCCGCATTTCGAGTGGGCCTCCAAGCCCACTTTTTTTGTGACATGACACGTACGAAGCGACCTCACGATTCAAGTCCCAATGACATGCCCGCGCCCTTCCGGCCCACGCCGGACGCCTCGCTGCAGGATCGCATCGAGGAGCGTCTGTCCGCGGTTGAGCCTGATGTCGAGGTGCTGGCGGTGGAGCTTGCCGGCTCCCGACGCTCGCCGACGCTGCGCGTGTTCCTGGACCGGCCCGCGGGCGTCGACCTGGCGCTCTGTGCCCGCGTGACCCACCACCTGCGCGACCTGCTCGCCGACTACACGGTCGAGGTGTCCTCGCCGGGGCCCGAGCGGCCACTGTCCAAGCTCGAGCATTACCAGCGCTACCTCGGGCGCCGCATCCGCGTGCGCACCGACGAGGCGATCGAAGGGCGAAGCGACTTCAAGGGCGAGCTCGTGGGCGCCGACGCCGAGGGTGTCTCGCTCGCGGCGGACTGGGGGATGGTCCGCATTCCGCAAGAGCGCATTCGGCGCTCCAATCTGATTTCGCAGCCAGAGGCCTCGAGGAGGACAAGTTGAGCAAGGAAATAGTGGAGGCCGTTCAGACTCTCGAGAAGGAGAAGGGCATCTCGTCTGAGAAGCTCATGCTCGCGCTCGAGGACGCGCTGCTGTCCGCATACAAGAAGACGCCCGGCGCGGCCAAGTACGCGCGTGTCGACATGGATCGCAGGACGGCGGACTTCCGCGTGTTCGAGCTGATCCTGCCGCCCGAGCTGGAGGAGAAGCTGGTCGCCGAGGCGATCGAGGAGGAGCGCACGATCGACCCCGAGACCGGGGAGATGCGTGAGCCCGAGGAGCCCGAGATCGGCCCCGAGAGGCTTGCCGAGTACGAGGACCAGATCTCGAGCCGCGACGTGACGCCGACCGACTTCGGGCGGATCGCCGCCCAGACCGCCAAGCAGGTGATCCTCCAGCGGATCCGCGAAGCCGAGCGCGACATGATGTTCGAGGAGTACCAGGACCGCGTGGGTGAGCTGATCACCGGCATCATCCAGCAGTCCGATTCGCGCTACACCCTCGTGCAGCTGCGCGAGCGGGTCGAGGCCCTGCTGCCGAAGTCCGAGCAGGTCGACAACGAGCGCTACGACCACGGCGCGCGTGTGAAGGCGGTCATCACCGAGGTGTCGTCCAGCACCAAGGGCCCGAGCATCATCGTCTCCCGGCGCAACCCGGAGCTGATCAAGAAGCTGTTCGAGCTCGAGGTCCCCGAGGTCGCGGACGGTCTCGTCGAGATCGTGAACGTGGCGCGCGAGCCCGGCTACCGCTCGAAGATCGCGGTCGTCTCACATGCCGACGGAGTGGATCCGGTCGGCGCCTGCGTGGGTCCCCGCGGCTCCAGGGTGCGGATGGTCGTGTCCGAGCTGCGCGGGGAGAAGATCGACATCATTCCCCACAACGACGAGCCCGCCCGGTTCGTGGCCAAGGCGCTGTCGCCGGCGCGCGTGCGCGAGGTGCTCGTCGACGACGACGCCAAGCAGGCGACCGTCGTGGTGCCCGACGACCAGCTCTCGCTCGCGATCGGCAAGGAGGGGCAGAACGCCCGCCTCGCCGCGCGGCTCACCGGCTGGCGGGTGGACATCAAGTCCGAAAGCGAGTTTGCCGAGGAGGAGGCCGAGGGCGGCTACCAGGAGGAGGAGGAAGTCTCCGGTCGCTGTCACGCCGTGCTGACCAGCGGCAAGCGCTGCCCCAACGCGGCACTGCCGGGCTCGAGGTATTGCGGACTGCCGGCGCACCAGGCGCTCGAGGCCCAGGAGGGCGACCACATCGGTGGGGAGCCGGATCCCGGGGCGGAGAACGGCGCTACCCAAGAACCAGAGCCAGTCGCGGAGGCGGCACCTGAGGAGCCGCCGGTCGCAGAGGAGCCGGTCGCAGAGGAGCCGGTCAGAGGAGCCAGTCGCAGAGGAGCCGGTCGCCGAGGACGAGGCGCCTGTCGAGGAGCCCGTGACCCCGGCGGCCGAGACGGCCGCTCCGGCGGGCGCCGACGAGGACCGCTAGGAGCCCATGGCCAAGAAGCGTGTTTACGAGATAGCGAAGGAGAAGGGGGTCTCGAGCAAGGACCTCCTCGAGGCGCTGCGTGCCGGCGGTGTCGACGTCAAGGCCGCCGCCTCGACCGTCGACGAGGCCGACGTGGCGCGCGTGCTGCCCGCCGGCGCCGGAAGCGGGAACGGCAAGCCGCAGGCCGCGGCGGCCGCCACGGACGGCGCGGCCAAGCAGGCGCAGCCCAAGCAGGCGCAGCCGAAGCAGGCGCAGAAGCCAAAGCCCGCGGCCCCAAGTCGCCCCGCCGCAACAGTCCCGCCCCCAGGGTCAGTCAGGCTCCCAGCAGAGCCAGGGCCAGGGACGGAACCAGGAAAGGAGCCAGGAACGGCAGGGCGGCGGCTCGCCCGGTCAGTCGTCCGGGCAGCGCCCCTCTGGTGGCGGCCGTCCCGGTGGCCAGGGTGGGGGAGGAGGAGGCGGGCGCAGGCGTCGCGTCGTGATCGACTCACAGGCCTCCCGCCGCCAGGCGCCGCACCCCCCGCCGCCACAGCGCCGCCGCCGGAGCCGCGGCCGGGGCGCGCCGCCCCCGGAGCCGAGCGAGTCGGGCCGGTCGACCGCTGTCATCGAGCCGGATGCGGTCAAGATTCCCTCCGGGGCGACCGTGCGCGACGTCGCGGAGCACCTCGGTGTCCCGGTCGCCGATGTGATCAAGACCCTGATGAAGCTCGGGGAGATGGCGTCGATCACCCAGACGCTCTCCGACGATGCGATCGGCGTGATCGCCGAACAACTGAACAAGAAGGTGGAGGTGGTCCGCGCGGCCGAGGACGAGACCGCGGAGCCCGTGTTCGAGGATGCGGACGAGGATCTGACGTTCCGCCCGCCGGTGGTCACGATCATGGGCCACGTCGACCACGGCAAGACTTCGCTGCTCGACGCTATCCGCGAGACCGAGGTCGCGGCCGGCGAGGCGGGCGGCATCACCCAGCACATCGGCGCCTATCAGGTGCACCATGGGGACAAGGTCGTGACGTTCCTCGACACCCCGGGTCACGAGGCCTTCACCGCGATGCGCGCACGTGGCGCTCAGGTGACCGACATCGGCGTGATCGTCGTGGCGGCCGACGACGGCGTGATGCCGCAGACGACCGAGGCGATCGACCACGCCAAGGCCGCGGACGTGCCGATGGTGATCGCCGTCAACAAGATCGACAAGGAGGGCGCACAGCCCGAGCGAGTGCGGGGCGAGCTGGCCGGGCTGGGCCTCACCCCCGAGGACTGGGGCGGGGAGACGATCTTCTGCGACGTGTCGGCCAAGACCAAGGAGGGTCTCGACAACCTGCTCGACATGATCCTGCTGGTCGCCGAGGTCGAGGAGCTGAAGGCGAACCACGACGCGCCGGCGAGCGGCACCGTGATCGAGTCGCGGCTCGACCCCGGGCGCGGACCGACCGTGACCGTCGTCGTCCTGCGCGGAACCCTGCGGACCGGCGACGCGCTCGTGGCCGGCGCTCACTGGGGCCGCGTGCGCGCGATGCACGACTTCCTGGGACACCGGCTCAAGCAGGCGACTCCCGGCGAGCCGGTCGAGGTGCTCGGCTTCGACAGCCTGCCCGACGCCGGCGAGCCGGTGCGGGCGGTGTCGAACGACCGCGAGGCGCGCCACCTCGCCAACGAGCGCGCGATCCGGCTGAAGACCGAGGCGCTGGCGCGCCGCATGGGTGTTCCGGTCAGCCTCGAGAACGTGTTCGAGAGGGCCCAGGAGGCAGGTCAGGCCGTGTCGTTGAACCTCGTGATCAAGGCCGACGTGGCCGGGTCGCTCGAGGCGCTCCAGGACCAGATCGCGAAGCTTTCGACCAGCGAGGTCGCCCTCAACGTCCTGCATACCGGCGTCGGCGGAATCTCCAACTCCGACGTGATGCTGGCCCAGGCTTCCGGCGCGGTCATCATCGGCTTCAACGTGCGTCCCCTGCCGGACGCCAACCTGCTTGCGGTGCACGAGGGCGTCGAGATCCGCACCTACACGGTCATCTACAAGGTGACGGAGGAGCTGCGTGCGGCGATGGAGGGCATGCTCGAGCCCGAGGAGGTCGAGGCGTCGCTCGGCATGGCCGAGGTGCGGCAGACCTTCCGTGCCTCCCGGATCGGCACGATCGCCGGCTCCCACGTCGTGCAGGGGAAGATCACGCGGAACGCGAAGATCAGGCTCGTGCGCGAAGGCACCATCGTCTACGACGGCGCGCTCGCCTCGCTGAAGCGCTTCAAGGACGACGTCAGGGAGGTCGAGGAGGGCTTCGAGTGCGGGATCGTGCTCGAGAACTTCCAGGACGTGAAGGAAGGCGACGTCCTGGAGGCCTACGAGACCCGCAAGGTCGCGCGCGAGCTGGAATGAAGTTGAGGGCACTGGCCGTGCCCTTCCTGATCGCACTCACGATCCATCTTCATTTTCCGGACAGCGGCAGCCTGAAGGGCAAGCGCAAGGAGCTGCTGTCGGTCCGATCGGCGCTGAGCCGCAGGTTCGGCGCATCGGTCGCGGAGGTCGACGACCAGGACCTGTGGCAGCGTGCGACGCTCGCCGCCACGCTCGTATCGCGCACCGCCGGCGACGTCGAGCACGTCGCCGACGCGATCGAGCGCTTTCTGTACGCCCGCTTTCCGGAAAGCGTGCGCGTAGAGCGACGGCTCGTGTCCTTTCAGGACCTCGAGGCGTAGTCTCGGGCCTGCAACTGGCAGTCATCGGTGTCAAAATCGCCGGCGGCCTGACAGCAGACTGCGACGGGGAGGTCGCATGGGCGTCAGGGAGAACAAGAAGCGCGAGACCCGGGCGCGACTCGAGCGCGCGGCGCTCGAGCTGTTCGCGGGCCGTGGGTATGGCCGCACCACGGTCGAGGATGTCGCGGCCATGGCGGGTGTCTCGGCCCGCACGGCCTTTCGCTACTTCCCCGCCAAGGCGGACCTCGTGTTCGGCGACAGCGAGAGCCGATCTCGCGGCCCTCCGGGCCCAGCTCGCGGCACAGGACCGGTCGCTGCCCGCGTTCGAGGCGGCCCGCTTGGCGCTGGTGGAATTCTCCGAGCGGATCGGTACGCCGAAGAACGCCGAGCGGGCGCGCGTTATCGAAGCCAACCCGGCACTCTGCGGCCCGCAGCCTCCAGATGCGCCAGGTGTGGGCGGAAGCGATCGCCGCGGAGCTGGCGGCGCGGCGCGGGCAGCCGGCACCAGACGAGCGCGACCGGCTCGGCGGCCTCCTGGTGATCGCGATCCTGTTGTCCGCGTTCCGCGAGTGGTCTCTGAGTGGCGCCCGGCCGGCCAGTCTGCGCGAGGCTGTCGACCGGACGGCATCCTGGGCGGCCGAGATGCTGCAGCCGTGAGCATGCCGAGGAATGGTGCGCGCCGTGCCGAAGTCCGTAGCTATAGTCGAAAGGGCGACTGCGATTTCAGCCAACTTTGTGGGAGTGGGACCGGGGGCTGATCCATCCGCCATGCCCAAAGACAGGATGCGTCGAGTAAACGAAGCAGTACGCGAGGTATTGAGCGCAGCGATCACAAACGACCTGAAGGACCCGCGAGTCGGTTTCGTGACCGTCACGGCGGTCGACACGAGCCCGGACCTGCGCCATGCCCACGTGTATGTGAGCGTCCTCGGCGACGAGCACGCGCGCAATGAGTCCCTCGAGGGCCTGAAGTCCTCGCACGGGTACCTGCAGGGCCGCGTGGGAACCGAGTTGCGCCTGAAGCGCACTCCGCAGCTCGAATTCCGCTACGACGACAGCGTCGAGCGGGGGCTCCGGATCAACGAGCTGCTCCGGGAGGAGCTGCCGGACACGTGACGATCGACATGACAACCGCTCGCGAAGAGGTCCTGCACGAGCTGCGCGAGGGAGAGAAGTTCCTGCTCACCACCCACGAGAACCCCGACGGCGACGCCCTGGGCTCGCTCGTGGCGATGAACGAGACGCTCCAGGCGCTCGGCAAGGACACCGTGATGTTCCTGTCCGCCGAAGAGTTCCCCCTGCCCTACGAGTACCGCGACCTGCCGCTCGGGTCGGTGAGCCACTCGCTCCCGGAGGATGCCGAGGAGCGCACGATCGTGTTCCTCGACTGCGGCAACCTGGACCGCATGCCGGTGAGCTTCCTGGGCCGTGACGACGCGCACATCGTGAACATCGACCACCACCACGACAACACCTGCTTCGGGACCGCGAACCTGGTCGTGGACGGCGCCTCCTGCACGGCCGAGATCATCTGGGAGCTGCTCCCGGACCTCGGCGTGGATCTCACGCCCGAGATCGCCGAGGCCCTGTACATCGGGCTCGTCACCGACACCGGCAAGTTCCAGTACGAGAACACGACGCCCAACTCCCATCGGATGGCCGGGGAGCTGCTCGAGCGCGGGGTGGACGTGCACGCGATATTCCGGCGGCTGTACGAGAACGTCCCGTTCGCCAAGCTGCAGTTGCTGGCACGGGTGCTGACCAGGGTCGAGCGTCACGACGGCGGGCGACTGACGCTGTCGTACATCCTGCGGAAGCGACTACGAGGAGACCGGCGCCGACGAGAACTACTCCGAGGGCCTCGTCGACCACATGCGCGCCCTCGCAGGGCACCGTCGTGGCGGCGCTCGTGCGCGAGCAGCTGAAGGAAGGCCGCGAGGGCGTGATGAAGGTCAGCCTGCGTGCGTCGGCCGATGCGGTCGACGTGAGCGTGATCGCGCGCAAGGAGGGCGGCGGCGGGCATCGCCAGGCCGCCGGATTCTCAACCACCCGCAGCCTGCCCGATCTGATCGAGTTCCTGCGCCGGGAGATCGAGGCGCAGCGGTAGCGATGGCCGCGGATGGCGTGCTGCTGCTCGCCGAAACCGCCAGGGATCACGTCACATGACCTGGTCGACCAGGTCAGGCGCGCCCTTCCCAGGAAGACGAAGGTCGGGCACGCCGGCACGCTGGATCCCGTTCGCCACGGGGTTGATGCTGGTGCTGGTGGGGCAGGCGACCCGGCTGCAGCGCTACCTGGTCGGTCTGCCGAAGGCCTATCGGGTCGCGTGCGGAGTTCGGCGTGACGTCCGACCACCGGCGATCCGACCGGCGAGCTGTCCGTCACCGGCGAGCCGGACCGACGAGGACGCGGTCCGGCAGGCGCCTGGGCCGCTGACGGGCGAGATCCGAGCAGCGCGTGCCCGCCTACTCGGCGGTGAAGGTGGATGGGGTGCGGCTGTACAAGCGCGCGCGCGCCGGCGAGGAGGTGGAGCTTCCCGAGCGCACCGTGCGGATCGACCGGCTGGATCTGATCGGCTTCGACGAGGCATCCCAGCAGGCGGACCTGGAGGTGGAGTGCTCGAGCGGCACCTACGTGCGCCAGCTCGTGGCGGACCTGGGCGAGCTGTGCGGCGCCGGGGCACACTGCACCGCGCTCGAGCGGACGCGTGTCGGGCCCGTTCGAGCTGGCGGATGCCGACCCGGAGCGGTTGCTGCCGCTGTCGAGTGCGCTCGAGTTCCTGCCGGAGCGGCCGCTGAGCAGCGACGAGGCCGCCGCGGTGCGCCACGGCCGCTCCGGTCGCCGGCGACGGCCGGACGGCGCCTGTGCGCCTGACGCTCGACGGGGAGCTGGTCGCGGTCGCGCGTGAGCAGCGACGGCCTGCTGCAGGCCCGAGACCGTCATCGCCTAACGACAGCGCGACGAGCGCACGGATACGATTGTCCGGTGCGGATCCGTGTGGCCGTCTGGCTGGGCGTGCGATGCTGCTGTTCTTGTTGGCGCCGCCCGCGAGCGCGGAGCTGGTGGGGGAGTTCAACGCTCGTCTGAAGGACGTGAAGCGCTCCTACGGCGCGTACACGGTCGTCATGGACGCCCGCGTGTACGACACGACCGGCGCGCCCGACGCCGCCGCTGGCCGCCGCGACGGTGCACTTCCCACGCGGAGCGGGGCTGCGGCACCGGTTCCTCGCGCAGCGCTTCCTCTGCAATCCCGCGCCGCTCGAGATTCGGCCCGACCCGCTGCTTTGCCGCCCGGGCCACTTCGCCGCCGGCCGGATCGTGCTCGACGCGCGACCGCACATCCTGGAGCCGTTCTCGGCCGACGTGCATCTGTTCCTCGGCCACGGCCGCGAAGGGGCGCTGGCCTCCGTCGTCGCGCTCGTGATCCCGAACGAGCTCACGCCGGTGTATGCGTACCAGGTGCTGGAGGGAAGTCTCCACAACACCTCCGCGGCGGGTCCGCGCTTCGGTTACCGGCTCGAGCTGCCGACCAGGGTCAAGCCGCTGCTCCCGGGCCTCGTCCTGCACCTGGCGGAGATGCACCTCACGATCGATGGTCTGGAGATACGCCGCCGCGGGCGCGGCCCGCTGTTCTGGACAAAGGTGCCGAAGTGCCCCTCCGCCTCCCGGAAGGTGTCATTCGGGGCCGATTACGCCTTCGAGGGCGGGCAATCCATCTCGCGCCGCCGCAGCGTGAGCTGCCGGCGGTTCATCCGCCGGCCGAGCGTGCAGCGCGAGGGCACCATCCCCGGCGCGCCCGATTAGGGACACTTCCGGGCGAAACTCCGTCGGTCTTCCCCTGATCCAACGATGCGTATCTACAGATCACTGGCTGATGTGCCCGCCGCGCCCTCCGGCCGCGCGGTCGCGCTCGGCACCTTCGACGGGGTCCATCTCGGCCATCGGAAGGTGATCGCCTCGGCACTGGAGCGCGCCCGTGAGCGCGGACTATCGGCCACGGTGGCGACGTTCGACCCTCACCCGCTTCGGGTCCTGCGCCCCGAGCAGCCGCCGCGGCTCCTGACCACCACCGACCAGAAGATCGCGCTTGTCGACGAGCTCGGCATGGACGAGCTGGTGGCGATCCCGTTCACCCCCGAGCTGTCGCGCCAGTCGGCGGAGGACTTCTGCGACCAGGTGCTGGTCGCCGCTCTGGGCGCGCGGTCGGTGAGCGTCGGCGCGAACTTCCACTTCGGCCATGGCGCCGCGGGCGATGCGGCCCTGCTCCGCTCCCGGCCTGAGTTCGAGACCGAGGTGGTGGAGCTGGTCGAGCACGGCGGCGAATCGATCTCGTCGAGCAGGATCAGGACCCTGCTGGCGGAGGGCGACGTGGCGGGCGCCGCCGAGCTGCTCGGCGCTCCCCACAGCGTCGCCGGGCCCGTCGTGGAAGGGGACCGCCGCGGGCGAGAGCTGAACATGCCCACCGCAAACGTCGAGCCGCCCACCGACGTGATCCTCCCCGCCAACGGGGTCTACGCAGCGATTGCGACGGCCGACGGCATACGGCCGACGGCCGCCGCCGTGAACATCGGGGTGCGGCCCACCTTCGATAACGAGGGAGAGCTGCTGGTCGAGGCACACCTGATCGGCTTCGACGGCGACCTGTACGGGCGGACCCTCAGCCTGGCCTTCCTGGAGCGGCTGCGCGACGAGGTGCGGTTCGACTCCGCCGACGAGCTCGTCGAGCAGATGCAGAAGGACGTCGAGCAGGCCGGCGCCATCGCGTCGAAGGCTGCTACCGTTTCCCGGCTCTTGAGCCTGACCAAGGAGAAGAAGACCGAGGTAATCGGCAAGTTCGCCTCGCACGAGGGCGACACCGGGTCGCCCGAGGTGCAGGTCGCTCTGCTGACGGCTCGCATCAACGAC
Organism: uncultured Solirubrobacterales bacterium; assembly: GCA_963731895.1. Taxonomy (GTDB): domain Bacteria; phylum Actinomycetota; class Thermoleophilia; order Solirubrobacterales; family JBBDJG01; genus CAVSXO01. The sequence continues at coordinate 42,744 of CAVSXO010000025.1, read as the reverse complement.
CTCACCGAGCACCTGCGCGCCCACCGCAAGGACCACCACTCCCGGCGCGGTCTGCTGATGCTCGTCGGGCAGCGCAGGCGGCTGCTCAACTACCTCAACCGGCACGATGTGGAGCGCTACCGCTCGATCGTGCAGGAGCTGGGCCTCCGCCGCTGAAAGGGCGGCTCGCGGGTCCTTCTCGGACCCTGCTCGGCCCTTCGGCCGAACGCCAAGCCGCTGCTAGCATTCGCCGCTAGCTCATTCCGGGAGAGAAAACTCGCTAGCAGCAGCCAACCGGAGGCTGCCACGAAAGGAACCACATGACCTCTGAATCAGTTGACCGTGCCGCGGTGGACATCGCAGGCACCGAGATCAGCTTCGAGACCGGCAAGCTGGCCAAGCAGGCAGGCGGCTCCGTCGTCGTCCGCGCCGGCGACACGATGGTGCTCTGCACCGCGACCGCCGGCAACGTCCGCGACGTCGACTTCCTCCCCCTTACGGTGGACGTCGAGGAGCGGATGTATGCGGCCGGGAAGATCCCCGGCAGCTTCTTCAAGCGCGAGGGCCGCCCGTCGGAGAAGGGCATCCTCACCGCGCGCATGATCGACCGGCCGATCCGGCCGCTGTTCCCGAAGGGCTGGCATCGCGAGACGCAGATCGTGGCGACGCCGATGTGCATCGACCACGTGGTTCCCTACGACATCCTCGCGATGAACGGCGCCTCCGCCGCGCTCGCCCTGTCCGACATCCCGTTCCCGACCCAGATGGGCGCGGTGCGGATCGGCAAGCTCGAGGGCAAGTTCGTGGTCAACCCGGACGAGGCCGACATCCCCGAGTCCGAGCTGGACCTGGTCGTGGCCGGCACCGAGGACGCGCTCCTGATGGTCGAGGCGGGCGCGAACGAGATCACCGAGGCCGAGCTGCTCGATGCGCTCGACATCGCGCACGAGGAGATCAAGAAGCTGTGCGCCGCCCAGCGCGAGCTGGCCGCGAGCGCCGTGGCAAGGAGAAGATCGGAGGTCGAGTCGCCGAAGGTCGACGAGGGCCTGCTACGAGCGAGATCAAGGCCTCGCACGGCGCCGACGCTCGACGCGCGACGCAGGTCGAGGACAAGCTCGAGCGCCAGGACGCGACCAAGGCGGTCGAGGAGGCCGTGCTCGCGCAGTACGCGCGCCGACGACGGGCGACGAGCCGGTCGACCCGAGCGCCGCGCCGAGGTGCAGCGGGCCTTCGACAAGCTCGAGAAGGACATCATCCGGCGCCGGATCGCGGTCGACAAGCGCCGCCCCGACGGTCGCGCGCGCGGACGAGATCCGCGAGGTCACGGCCGAGGTCGGCATCGCGCCGCGCACGCACGGGTCGGCCCTCTTCACCCGCGGCCAGACGCAGGCGTACACGGTCTCGACGCTCGGCACGAGCCGCGAGGAGCAGCGCCTGGACACGCTCGGGCTCGAGACGTCCAAGCGCTACTTCCACCACTACAACTTCCCGCCGTTCTCGGTCGGGGAGGCCGGCTTCATGCGCGGCCCGAAGCGCCGTGACATCGGTCACGGGGCGCTCGCCGAGCGGGCCCTGCTGCCGATGATCCCGCCGGTGGAGGAGTTCCCCTACACGATCCGCGTCGTGTCCGACATCCTCGAGTCCAACGGCTCCTCGTCGATGGCCTCGGTGTGCGGCTCGACGCTGTCGCTGATGGACGCGGGCGTGAAGATCAAGAAGCCCGTGGCCGGCATCGCGATGGGCCTGATCAAGGAGGGGGACGACTACGTCGTCCTCTCCGACATCGCGGGCGTGGAGGACCACCTCGGCGACATGGACTTCAAGATCGCCGGCACGCCTGACGGCATCACCGCCCTCCAGATGGACATCAAGATCTCGGGCGTCACGTTCGAGATCCTGAAGAAGGCGCTCGAGCAGGCCCGCGAGGGCCGGCTGTTCATCCTCGGCAAGATGAAGGACGCCATCTCCGAGACGCGTGCGGAGCTGAGCCCGCACGCGCCGCGCATCACGTCGATCCAGATCGACCCCGAGAAGATCGGGACCGTGATCGGCAAGGGCGGCGAGACGATCCGCGCCCTGTCGGAGGAGTACGAGGCCCAGATCGACGTCGACGACGAGGGCATGGTGCTCGTCTACGCCGTCAACGGCGAGAAGGGCGACGCGTGCGTCGAGGCGATCCGCCAGATGACGAAGGACGTCGAGCTCGGCGAGACGTTCACCGGCAAGGTCGTGAAGACCACGACGTTCGGCGCGTTCGTCGAGCTGACCAAGGGCACCGACGGCCTGCTGCACATCTCGAACCTCGTGCCCGGCGGCCGCGCCGAGTCCGTCGAGGACGTCGTCAACCGCGGCGACGAGGTGAAGGTGCGCGTGGTCGAGCTCAACAAGGAGCGCGGGCCGCATCGGGCTGCGGCTCGCCGACGATCCCGAGATCGCCGACAAGACGGCCGAGGAGCTGTCGCAGATCGGCACCGGCAACGGCGGACCCCGCCGGGAGGCGCGGCCGTGACGGCCGCGGCCGCGGTGGTGGGCGCGACCGGGAGCGGCGGCGGTCGCGACCGCGGTCGCTCGCGGCGACCGGGACTAGCGGTGCCTGGAACCACACGCCTGACCGAGCTCGACTCGGGCATCCGGGTCGTCACCGAGCGCGTGCCTTCGGTGCGCTCGATCGCGCTCGGCCTGTGGGTGCGCGTGGGCTCGCGTGACGAGTCCGACTCGAGAGGCGGGCATCTCGCACTTCCTCGAGCACATGCTGTTCAAGGGCACGCCGAAGCTGACCGCCGAGCAGATCGCGCAGGAGTTCGACGGCCTCGGCGCGGAGGTGAACGCGGCCACCAGCAAGGAGGCGACGGTGCTGCACGCCCACTTCCTCGACGAGCACCTCGACCGCGCTTTCGAGGTGCTGGGCGACATGCTGCTGCGCTCCACCTACGCGGACCTCGAGTCCGAGCGCGAGGTGGTGCTCGAGGAGATCGCGATGTACGAGGACGAGCCTCAGGACAAGGTGCACGACGTCCTCTCCGAGGCGATCTTCGGCGACCATCCGCTGGGCCGGCCGGTGATCGGCCGCGGCGAGGTGATCGGCGCCCTGACCGTGGACAAGGTGTCCGCCTATCACGACGCCCGCTATGTGCCCGGCACGATCGTGGTCGCGGCGGCCGGCAACCTCGAGCACGACCAGATCGAGGGCCTGGCGCCGCAAGTGGCTCGCCGACGGCATCCGGGACGGATCCGCGCGATCTCCGGCGCCTGCTCCGGGCCGCCGCGGCCAGCGCGTCGCCTTTCACTGCAAGGAGACCGAGCAGTACCACATCTGCCTCGGCGGAGAGGGCATCGCCCGCAACGACGAGCGCCGCTTCGCCCTGTCGATCCTGGACGCGATCCTGGGCGGCTCCACCTCCTCGCGCCTGTTCCAGGAGGTGCGCGAGAAGCGCGGCCTGGCCTACTGCCGTCTACTCCTGGGCGAGCCAGTACCAGGACACCGGCCAGGTCGGCATCTACGTCGGCACCCGCGAGGACAACGTGGTCCAGGCGCTGGACGTGATCGGCGCCGAGCTCGAGCGCCTGCGCCAGGAGCCGGTGGCCGAGGAGGAGCTGCGCCGCGCCCGCGAGCACGTGAAGGGCCGCCTCGCGCTCTCGATGGAGTCCACGGCCAGCCGCATGACACCGGCTCGGGCGTTCGGTGCTGATGGGCACGCCGCTGCTGACCCTCGACGAGACGATCGAGCGGCTCGAGGCGGTGACGCGCGAGGACCTCGAGGAGCTGACGCCAGCAGCTGTACCCGCCCGCCGGCATGTCGGTGGCCGCGATCGGGCGTGACGAGGGCCTGCTTCCGCGGAGCGCTAGGGCCCGTCGGAGCCGAGCTCAGCGACGCTGCCTAGTTGTGATCCGCGTCGCTGTCTCGGGCGCCGCGGGCCGGATGGGCGAGACCGTCTGCGCCGCCGTCGAGGGCGCGGACGACATGGAGCTGGTGGGCCGCGCCGACCCGACCCTCGGCACTTCACTGGAGCAGGTGCTGAGCGAGTCGAGCCCCGACGTGGTCGTCGACTTCACGGTGCCCTCGACCGTGTTCGAGAACGCGCGTCTCTGCCTGGAGCACGACACCCACGTTGTGGTCGGCACCACGGGTCTCGACCAGGAGCAGCTCGAGGCGCTGCGGGATGCGGCCGCGCGGTCGCGCGGCAACTGCCTGATCGCTCCCAACTTCGCGATCGGCGCCGTGCTGATGATGGAGGCGGCGAAGCTGATCGCGCCCCACATGCCCGACTGCGAGATCATCGAGCTGCACCACGACGCGAAGCTCGACGCCCCGTCGGGCACGGCAAAGCGCACGGCGGAGCTGATCGCGGAGGCGGGCGGGCGCAGGGACGCCCCGATCCACAGCGTGCGGCTGCCCGGGCTGGTCGCGCACCAGGAGGTGCTGTTCGGCGGCCTCGGCCAGACGCTGAGCGTGCGCCACGACTCGATCTCGCGCGAGTCGTTCATGCCCGGGGTGCTGCTCGCGGTGCGGCGCGTGGGCGAGCTCGACGGGCTGGTGGTCGGGCTGGAGCACGTTCTATGAGCGCGGCGGAGGACCGGTTGCGGCTCCCCGGCCGCGACACGCAAGGGGAGGGGAACGGGCTCGCGCCGCAGGCCCCCACCCGGGGCAGACGATCTGCGTCACCGGTGGCGGTGGCTACATCGGCTGCATCCTCACCGAGGGCCTGCTCGACCGCGGCTATCGGGTCCGGTTGCTCGATCGGCTCTACTGGGGCCACGAGCCCCTCGCGCACGTCGAAGACCGGATCGAGATCGTCGAGGCGGACGTGCGCGATGTCCCATCCGACGCGCTGGACGGGGTCGACGGCGTGATCCACCTCGCCGGCCTGTCGAACGACCCGACCGCGGAGTACGACCCGAAGGCCAACTGGCAGATGAACGCCGTCGCCACCGAGAGCCTTGCCCGCGCGTGCGTCGAGCGGGGCATCGAGCGCTTCGTGTTCGCCTCGTCGTGCTCGCTCTACGACGGCCTGCCGCCGGGCATGCACGACGAGCGGGCGGAGATCGAGGCCTCCGGCGCGTACGGGACCTCCAAGCGCTACGGCGAGGAGCGGTTGCTGGAGCTGATCGACTCGGGCCTCTGCCCGGTGATCCTGCGCAACGGCACGGCGTATGGATGGAGCCCGCGCATGCGCTTCGACCTGGTGGTCAACACGTTCGTGAAGGACGCGCTGCTCCACGAGCGGCTGAAGCTCCACGGTGGCGGCTGGATGTGGCGGCCACTGGTCGACGTGAAGGACATCGCCGACGCGATGATCGCCGCCTACGAGGCGCCCGCCGAGTTGGTGTGCGGCGAGATCTTCAACGTCCTTCATTCCAACTACCAGATCCGCGAGCTGGCGATGCTGGTGGCCGGATCCGTGCAGCTGCTCGGGCGGCGGGTGGACCTGGAGGAGGTGCCTGCGCCCGCGCTCACGAGGGACTACAAGTGCTCGAACACCAAGCTCGCGCAGCGGCTCGGGTTCATCCCTGTGCGTTCGGTGACGGAGGCCGTGGCCGACATGCTGGCGCGGATCGACGTCGACGACCGCACGATGCTCACCGACCCGCGCTACTACAACATCCGCTGGATGGAGCTCCTGCACGAGGTCGGCCCGCGCGTGCAGCGGTTCGGCACGGTGCTTTGAGCGACAGCCGGGTCCTGATCACCGGGGCCGGCGGGCAGCTCGGGTCCGACCTGAGCGTGTTGCTGGCGGAGCGCGGAGAGGTCCGGGCTGCCGGCCGTGAGGAGCTGGACGTCGCCGACGATGCGGCGGTGGCGGCCGCGATGGCCGAGCTTTCGCCCACGCTCGTGGTCAACTGCGCCGCCTTCCACAACGTGGACGTGTGCGAGCGGGAAGAGGACCGGTCGTTCGAGGTCAACGCCCGCGCGGTCAAGCGGCTCGCCGAGGCGTGTGCCACGGCCGGCGCGAAGCTGGTCCACTTCAGCACCAACTACGTGTTCGATGGGACGCGCTCGGAGCCGTACGCCGAGGACGACCGTCCCAGCCCGCGGAGCGTCTACGCGATCTCCAAGCTGGCCGGGGAGCATGCCGCCCTCGCGTACGCGCCCGGGTGCGCTGGTCGTTCGCACGGCCGGTCTGTACGGCATGCACGGAAGCGAATCGAAGGGCGGCAACTTCGTCACGCGGATGCTCGCGAGGGCGCGCGAGCAGGGGAGCCTCAGGATGGTCGCCGATCAGCGGCTCACGCCCACCTTCACGGCGGACCTGGCACGCGCGGTGGTCGAGGCGGTCGACGCGGACGCCGACGGGCTGCTTCACCTCACGAACTCGGGCGAGTGCTCGTGGCACGAGTTCACGCGTCGCGATCATGGACAACGCGGGGCTGGACGTCCCGGTCGAGGCGGTGGAGACCGACACCGGGCCGGGGCAGGTCCAGCGACCGCGCAACGGCGTGCTGCGGTCCGTCAGGGCAGACGCGCTCGGCCTGTCGCCGCTGCGGCCCTGGAACGAGGCGCTGGCCGACTACATGAGGCGAAACGGGAGCTGATCCTCGATCTCACTTAGGCGCGGTGCGTTCGCGTCCCGCTCCGAGGGGATCAGCTCGATGTCGGGCCACTCGATCCCGAGGTCGGGGTCGTCGTACCTGATGCCCCGCTCGATGCTCTCGTCGTAGTAGGCGGAGCACTTGTACAGCACGTCGGCGATGTCGCTCACCACGCAGAACCCGTGCGCGAAGCCGATCGGGCAGAGCAGCTGGTGCAGGTTGTCGTCGTTCAGCTCGAAGGACTCCCACTGCGCATAGGTCGGCGAGTCCCGGCGGAGGTCGACGACCACGTCCACGATCGCGCCCCGTGCACAGCGAACCAGCTTGGCCATCCCCGCACCGACCTGGAAGTGCATCCCGCGGATCACGCCCTGCTTCGAGCGTGAGTGGTTGTCCTGGACGAACTCGTCCGGGATGCCCAGCTCCGCGAACACGTTGCGACGGTAGCTCTCGTGGAAGAAGCCCCGCGAGTCACCGTGGACGACGGGCCGGATCAGGACCGGTCCTTCGAGGCGCGTATCGAGTCGCTCCATGGCCGTGAATGCTCGCAAGAGGAGCGGCGGAGCCGGTGGCCCCTCGCTACGCTTTGAAGATCACGAAGGTTCTCCAAGTCTTGCCGAATCACCCGGCGATGCAGCCCGGCGGCGCTCCTGAAACGTATGCGCTGGAGCTACATCAGGCCATGCTCCAATCGGAAGGGCTGGAGCCGGTTCTGGTCGGCCGCACGGGCGCCGAGCGCCATCGAGCCGGAAGCCCGTTCAGCTCCCTCGACGGTGACCCGAGCCAGTACCTCGTGAGGATCGAGGAGGGCGGGTTCGACCTCTTCTACATGACCTATGGGGAGAAGTCGCTGTACACGCGGTTCTTCGCCGACTTCCTGCGCGCGCAGGACCCCGACGTCGTGCACCTTCAGCACTCTCTGTTCGTGGGCTGCGAGCTGATCTCCCTGGTCCGCCGCGTGCTGCCCTCGACGCCGATCGTCTACACGCTGCACGACTACATGCCCATCTGCCACCGTGACGGCCGACTCGTGCGAACCATGGACGAGTCGCTTTGCCTGGAGGCCTCGCCGCGTCGCTGCGCCGAGTGCTTCACCGAAAGCTCCGAGCAGGACTTCTTCCTCCGCCAGCGGTTCATCCGGGCGCACCTCGATCAGGTCGACCTGTTCCTTGCGCCGAGCCACTTCCTGCTCGAGCGCTACGTGGACTGGGGCATACCGCGCGAGCAGATCCGGTTCGAGGAATGCGGCCGCCCGCCGGCACTGCCGGCTGCGGAGGACGCGGGCGACCGCCCTCGCAGACAGGCTCGGGTTCTTTGGCGAGATGAGCGAATTCGACTTCGAAGGCACCGAGATACTCCTGAACGCCATGCGCATCGTCAGCGAGCGGACGCCCGACGCTCATCTGTGGCTGCACGGCACGAACGAACGGCGGGAGCAGTTCTCGGCCCAGCTGCAAGAGGCGGGGAATGTCTCCTTCGTGAGCAGCTGGGATCGCGCGAGCCTTGCGGACCAGATGAGCAACGTCGATTGGGTGATCGTGCCCTCGCGCTGGTGGGAGGGCTCGCCGCTCGTGATCCAGGACGCGTTTCTGTACGGGCGCCCCGTGATCTGCGGTGACATCGGCGCCATGGCCGAGAAGGTGGCCCACGAGGTGAACGGGCTCCACTTCACGGTCGCCGATCCTGGAGCCTTGCGGACGCGGTGTGCAGGGCAATCACGGCCCCCGGGCTCTGGGATAGCTGCGGAACGGCATTCCGCCCGTGTACGGCATGGACGATCACGTGGCGAGCCTGACCGGCATCTACCGGGAGCTGCTCGACCGAACCGGCCGGGCAAAGGCCGCTAGACGCGCGCGCGCCGCCGAGGGCCGGCGTCCAGCGCCTGCTTGAGGCGCGGTACGTACTCCAGGATTGCATCGGCGTCCCGCTCCGCCATGCTCTCGGCCTGCTTCGCAACGATCGCCGAAAGCTTCTTGAAATAAGCCTCGCCGGTGTCCGGTCGCGGCCGCGACAACTTCTCCCGGAACTCCTGCTCGGACCGCGTGTGGTAGTGGTTCACCCGCAGCCGCGAGAACGACCTGAACATCGTCGTGGCGCCGACTATCGGGTGGTGGTTCTCGTCCACGGCCAGGTGGTCATCCCGGTATTTGAAGTGATGACCGCTAAGGCACTCGACTGCCCGTGTCGGGTCGACGATGCTCTTGATGTGCCTTTGGATACGGAGCGCGGCCAGCGGCCGGAGGTAGCTCTCGATCACGAGCCCGTCCGGCTTCGTGATGTGGCCCGAGGTCCCGAACATTTCGGAGTTGACGCCGACAGCCGGCCACTGCTCGTATTCGGCCAGAATCTCCGGCAAGGGCGTACCGGCCGGTGAGAACAAGAACTCGTCGGTGTCGACGAACGCGATCCAGCGCGCGTCCTGGCGGTGCCGCTCGATGCAGTCGTTCAAGGCCGGCAGCTGGGGCGGGAACATCGGCCAGTCGTGCAGAACCACGACCCCGTCGTCCATGTATGGCGCCAGCAGCGCCCGTTGTTCCTCCCGGTCGCCGTTGTTGTAGAGGAAGAAGCGCTCGACCCCTACGAGTCGGTGGAACTCGATCCACTCCAGGAGATACGGCGCGTCGTACCCGAGGCATGCACACAGGCAGAGATAGGGGATGCCCTCGGCACGCGGAGCCGGAGGTGCCGTCGAGATGCTCGGAGCGCCCCACGGCCACGGCCAGAACAGTGTCCTCTGACCCTTCGGCAAACCAAACCGCAGCCATCTCGATCAGGCTGTGCACGTCGAGCATGTCCTTCACGCCGACGTCCGCCGCCTGCATCTCGGCTTCCACCTCGCGGGCGAGGTCGATGTGGTGCTGGTAACGCTTGACCAGTCCCGCCCCCGGAGTGGATCCTTTCAGCTTCGCCAGCTGGTTCCGCGCGAAGATCGGGGCCACGGCCTCGGGCGTGAGCGCGAAGTTCAGCAGCGCTCCGAAGGCCAGCGCCGCATTCTGTGACCTCGTGATGAAGCCGGCCGTGTGGGCCTCGTTTCGCACAGTCACCCATGCGCCGAAGCGGGCTTCAGGCGTCTTGTGGTCCAGGAAGCACTCGAGGCCTCGGCGCAACGAAGCCTCGTCGCGAAAGGCCCATCCCTTGACCCATCGCTCGACATCAGGCATGGCGAGCCGGTAGCAACGGGGCCTCGCCAGGGCTTCGAACAGCACATCGAGCGCCGGATCGAGCGGCTCGCCCTGTCGCGCCGCGTCCAGCAGCTCTCGCCCCAGGCGCGCTATCTCGAGCCTGCTGTCGCGCTCCGCTGGACCGTAGCAGGGGTTTCGCAGCACGAAGGGTGCATGCTTGAGGAGGGTCTGCATCTCCCGGCCCGGCAGGAACCTGTTCGACACCAACGAGGTCAGGCTCTGCACCTCAAGCACATCCCTGACCTCGACGCCCGCGGCCTTCATTTCGGCCTCGGCCTGGCGCGCGATGTCGAGATGGCTCCGATACCGGTCCGTGAGCGGAGCCCGGGACTCCGGCGCGAGCTGCTTCATCTGCTTCAGCCGCCGTGTGCTCGGACCGACGATCGGACTTGCCTCCGGGGCGACGGAAAAGTTCAGAAGCGACCCCAAGGCGATCGCGTCATCCGGTGAGTCGGTCACCAGCCCGGCCGCTTGAGCCTGTTCGACGACCTCCACGAACGCCTCGAAGCGGTCCTCCGGGCTCCTGTGCGGATCCAGGAAGCAGCTGAGCGCCCGTCGCAGCGAAGCCTCGTCCCGTACCGCCCAGGCTCGGACCCAGTCGTGCACACCTGGTACGGACAGCGGGTAACCGCGACCGGGCTGCGACAACGCATCGAAAAAGCCAGCGAGCGGGGCGTCAAGCGGCTCATCTGCCTTGCCCGCTCTCCAGCAGCTCCAACCCCAGACGCGCGATCTCGAGCTTGCGCTCTCGATCCTGCTCCAGCCACGGCGTCCGTAGATATCGCAGCTGCCGTGGGCCATCCGCCAGCAAAGCATCCCAGGCACTAGTGCTGCTGGACGTACTCATTCTCCGCCTATCTCCCGAGGGTATGTGTGCGCGCGGGCCTGCTCAGCGGAGCCGCTTCAGCACCGAGCCGCTAGCCTCCCTCGTCACCCCTGGGAGCCATGGCCGTAGACATTCCGAAGATCATACGATGATGTACGACACCGAGATCGGCGAAGGTGGCTCACGAGGTGACCGGGTTTCACTTCGCTGCCGCCGATCCCTGGCTCCGGCCCCGGTGTCGTGACGGCACCCCTTCGGGCTGCGGCCTGGGCGGGCGACACGACTCGTCCTGGTCGGCGACCTTCCCGGCCTGGAGCCGGGCGGCGTGGCGGGGACCGCGACATCGGGGACGCAGCCGGTGGAGGTGGCGGGCCGCTGCCTCGCCCCGATGGGAGAGGGCTGGGTGGTGATGCTGGACCTGCCCGCCGGTGAGGCTCCGAGTCTCGAGCTGCGGTCCAACGGTGAGGCAATCTCGCTCGATGCCGACGTGCTGGAGGGCGCGCTGGTGAGCCGTGAAGAGCTTCAGCGGCTGGTCTTGTCGTCGGCCCTGCCGCACCTCGACGGCCCGGGCGGTTTCTCGCTCGGCAAGGACCTCCATGAGATTCGGGACGCGCTTCGCCGGCCGCTGCCTCAGCCGGCGATCGAAAACGACCAGCCGCAGGCGGTGGTGGTCGACAGGCTCCTGGCGCTCGACGACAGAGCGTTCGTGATCGAGGGGTGGACCCGCGACGCGGACGGCACGTTCACCAGCCTCACCGTGATCTCCCCCGATGGCCAGGAGGCGGATCCTCGAGAATGTGTTCCGGTTCAGGAGGCCCGACGTCGAGGAGCAGCTCGGCGAGGCCGGGCCGGACCACAAGCACGGCTTCGCAGCGTTGTTCGAGCTTCCCGCCCCGAGCCGGTTGGAGAACGGGTGGGTCGTCCAGTGGACCGACCCCGAGGGCAGGGGCGTCGAGGCGCCGGTGCCGGCGGCCGACCACAACGCGCAGCGCGCACAGGAGCTGCTGCTGGAGCGGTTCACGCAGGAGCAGCCGAACAGGGAGGAGCTGCGCCGCAATCACCTGCACCCGGCGCTCGCCAGGCTCCAGCACCGCCACCGCAACTCGATCGAGGTCGAGAGCGTGGTCGACTACGGAGCGCCCAACCCATCTCCGCGGTCTCGGTCGTCGTGACGCTGTACGGGCGCATCGACTTCCTCCACCATCAGGTCCTGCACTTCGCGCAGGACCCGGCGATGCGCGAGGCGGAGCTGATCTACGTGCTCGACTCTCCCGAGCTTTCCGAGCCTCTGCATCACCTCGCCGCCCAGATCCATGCGCTTCACGGCTTCCCTTTCCGGGTCGCCAAGCTCTCACGCAACGCGGGCTTTCCGGTCGCGAACATCCTCGGGACCGGGCTTGCCCGAGGGAGGCTGCTCCTGCTGCTCAACTCCGACGTGCTGCCCGATCGTCCCGGCTGGCTCGCGCAGATGGTCAGCCTTCTACGACTCCCAGGCCGACATCGGCGCGCTGGGGCCGAAGCTGCTGTTCGAGGACGACTCGATTCAGCACGCGGGGGTCTACTTCGAGCGCGAGGCGGATTCCGGGCTGTGGGGGAACCTGCACTACTTCAAGGGGCTTCACCGGGACTTTCCCGCCGCGAACGTCACGCGGCCGGTGCCCGCGCTGACAGGGGCCTGCCTGATGATCGATCGTGCGCTCTACGAGGACGTCGGCGGGCTGCGCCACGAGTACATCCTCCAGGGCGGCTACGAGGACTCCGACCTGTGCCTGCGGCTGATCGATCGGGGGCGGCGCAACTGGTACCTGGCCGACGCGGAGCTCTACCACCTGGAGGGGCAGGCTCACGCGCCGGTCTCGCGCCAGACCACCGTGGCCCACAACACGTGGCTTCAGACGGAGCTGTGGGGCCCTCTGATCGAGCAGATATCGAGCGCGGGCGCCTGATGCGACGCTAAGCTTTAGCAGGGGCTAAGCCGGGAGGAGCTGGGACCCCACTCCGAGCCATGAGCAGGAAGAAGGTTCTCTATTTCGTGCACAACCATCCCGCCGTGCGGCCGGGCGGGGCGGAGGCGTACGCGCTCGAGCTGTACCGAGGCGATGCGCGCCTCGGACGAGTTCGAGCCGGTGCTGGTGGCAAGGATCGGCCCGCATGCCGAGCCAACCGCGATCCTGCGGCCCGGCACGCCATTTCAGCCGGGTCAACGAGGATCCGAACCAGTACTTCATCTACACCGACGCGGAGCACGGCTTCGACTGGTTCCACGGGACCTATCGCGACAAGTTCCTGTACACCGTCCAGTTGAAGGACCTGCTGCGGTCGCATTCAGCCGGACGTCGTCCACTTCCAGCACACGCACTTCATCGGGTACGACCTGGTCACGCTGACCCGCCGGCTGCTGCCCGACGTGCCGATCGTCTACACGCTGCACGAGTACATACCGATCTGCCACCGCGACGGCCAGCTCGTGCGCACCAAGGGCGGGGAGCTCTGCATGGGCGCATCGCCTCGCCGCTGCCACGAGTGCTTCCCCGAGTGGGCGCCCGAGCAGTTCTTCCTGCGCGAGCGGTTGATCAAGTCTCACCTCGCGCACGTCGACCTGTTCCTGGCGCCGAGCAACTTCCTGCTCGAGCGCTACGTGGACTGGGGCATCCCGCGCGACAGGATCGTGTTCGAGGACTACGGCCGCCTGCCCGAGACGCCGGCGCCCGCGACCGAGGCAGACCGCCCGCGCAACCGGCTCGGCTTCTTCGGCCAGGTGAGCCCCTACAAGGGCCTCGACGTCCTGCTCGATGCGATGCGGATCCTGCGCGACACCGCTCCCGACGTGCACCTGTGGCTACACGGCGCGAACATCGACGTCCTGCACGCAGACATCCGCGAGGCCTTCCTCGCTCAGCTCGAGGAGAACCGCGCCAACGTCACCTTCACCGGGTCGTACGACCACGCGGCGGTTCCGCACCTGATGTCCGAGATCGACTGGGTCGTGGTGCCGTCGCGCTGGTGGGAGAACTCGCCGCTCGTGATCCAGGAGGCGTTCATGCACGGCCGCCCGGTGATCTGCAGCGACATCGGCGGCATGGCGGAGAAGGTCACCCATCAGGTCAACGGACTTCACTTCGGTGTCGGCAGCCCGGCCGCCCTTGCCCGAGACGATCCACGCTGCGTCGACCACCCCTGGGCCTGTGGGAGCGGCTGCAAGCCGGGATCCCGGGCATTTTCACGATGAGCGACCACGTGGCCAACTTGACGCGGATCTACGACGAGCTGGCGGATCGTCACCGCCCGCCTCAACCCCCCGTGCCGACGCTGGCACCCGTGGAAACGTGACCTCTTTCTTCGGGCGCATCGGCCGGTGGCTGGGGCGCCGGCCACGGCGAGCATGGCTTGGGGACTCGGTCGTGATGCTGGTCGGCCGGGGTCGCCGGCCACGCGGCGCCGAGGAGCTCGGGAGCGGGACGGTGGCGGGCAAGCGCGTCCGCCTCTTCCGAGCCGCGGCCCCGCCGGGTGAGGGCGCGGACCGAGCAGCTCGAGGAGCTGCTGCGCAGCGAGTTTCCCGACCTCGAGGACGGAGGCAGGCACCTGATGGACCTGATGCTCGATGCCACGGCGGCCGAGTTGGAGCGCCCGGACACGATGGACCTGCAGCCGGGCACTGGAGACCGTTCGCGATGCGGTACGCCCGCCCGTGCCGAGGCTCATGAACGATGCCGGCGCGTCGTTGGCGGCGGCGGTTGACAGCATTCGAGGCGATCGACGAGCGGTCGTTCTTGGCGCTGGGATGGCTGCACGACCCGGGTGAGTTGGTCGAGAGCATCGAGGCGATCTCGCCGGAGGGCCAGCGCGTCGAGCTGCTGGAGGGGGCATATCGGCGTCCGCGCCCCGACGTGGAGGCGGCGTATCCGCCCGTGGCCGGGGAGGACCAGGGCTTCACCAGATACTTCGAGCTGGCGGCGCCCGAGCCGGCTCGGGGCCGAGTGGATCGTCGAGCTGCGGGACCGCGCGGGGCGCACCTTCGAGCTGAACCGGCCCGGTCGCGATCCATGACCTGAGGCAAACGAAGGGCTATCTGCTGAACCACTTCAGGGTCTCGCGCCTGGCGCGCGACGAGACCACTTTCGCGAACACACACCCCGCGCTTGCGCGCATCCAGACGTTGATGCGCGATCAGGTGCGGGTCACGGACGTCGTCCAGTACGGGGAGCCGCCGGCCGATCCGAAGGTCTCGATCATCGTCCCGCTGTATCAGCGCATCGACTTCGTGGAGCACCAGCTGGCGCACTTCGGACACGATCCCGAGATCGCGCAGGCGGACCTGATCTACGTGCTCGACTCGCCCGGGGCTGCGGAGCGACCTCGCGCGTGTCGCGCCCGCGTTACAGGAATTGCATGCCGTGCCCTTCCGCGTCGCGACGCTGAACCGCAACGGCGGCTTTGCGATCGCCAACAACCTCGGCGCAGAGCTGGCCCGCGGCGATGTCCTGCTCCTGCTCAACTCCGACGTGATGCCGGACGAGCCGGGGTGGCTGGGCACCATGGCGGGCTTCCATGCCGCGACGCCGGATGTCGGCGCGGTGGGCGCCAAGCTGCTGTTCGAGGACGAGTCGATCCAGCACGCCGGGATGTACTTCCAGCGCAGCGGCGAAACCGCCCTGTGGACGAACCAGCACTACTTCAAGGGGTTTTCTCGCTCGCTTGACGCGGCGAACGTGACCCGGCCCGTGCCCGCCGTCACGGCCGCGTGCATGATGATCGAGCGGGCGCTGTACGAGCAGGTCGGAGGCCTCTGGCACGGCTACGTCGACGGCGGCTCCGAGGACTCGGACCTGTGCATCCGGCTGCTCGACGCGGGCCGGCGCAACTGGTACGTCGCGGATGTCGAGCTCTACCACCTCGAGGCGCAGTCGTATCGCACGCCGGACCGGACGGCGCACTCGTACAACTCGTGGCTGCAGACTCATCGACTGGGCGAACGCATTGAAGAGATCATGCGTGCGCAGGCGCAGGGCCCGGACGCCCAGGTCCTTTCCCCCGATCTGGCTTGACTACCTACGACGTCAGGGAGGTGCGCCTCCTCCCGGAGCGCCTCGAGCGGCTGCGCGGCTTCGAGCTCGACTTTCCGCAGCAGGGGCACAGGGACCGGGTCCACGTGCTGCACGTGATCGGATGGGTCGTCGGCCTCGACTCACGCGCATCCCACATCGAGGTGATGTACGAGGGTCAGGTGCTTCGCACGGCGCCTGTGCGCGGGATCCGCGAGGACGTGGCTCATGCGCTGGAGGTGGAGCCCGCGGATTGCGTCTTCCATCTGCTCGTGGGCCTGATCGGGCTCGACCGTGAGCCGACCCTCCACCTGAATGTCGCGCTGGAGGACGGCACCAAGGTGCCGGCCGCGACGATCAGGCTGTACCGGCGACCCCTTCAGAGCCACCATCGCCCCGCGCTGCGGCCGCTGATCGTCACCTCGCTCGGGCGCAGTGGGAGCACCTGGCTGATGAAGATGCTCGCCGCACACCCCGAGGTCGTGGTCTTCCGCAGATTCCCGTACGAGTCCGCGCCGGCGCGCTACTGGCTGCACATGCTCCGCGTGCTTTCCGACGGCGCCAACCTGGACCAGTCGACCCACCCCAACTACTTTCCGATGGACCTCTGGTCGATCGGGAGCAACCCGTACGCCGACGACCGGGTGTACGAGCAGCCGCCGCTCGCCGAGTGGCTGGCGGGAGACTACGTGGAGCGCCTGGCGGCCTTCTGCCAGCAGACGATCGACGACTGGTACGGCAAGCTCGCCGAGATGCAGGCGCAGCCGGATGCGCTCTATTTCGCCGAGAAGCACATGTGGCCCGACTACCTCGCGCCGCTGACGTGGGAGCTGTACCCGGAGGCAAAGGAGCTGTTCCTCGTGCGCGACTTCCGCGACATGGCGCTTTCGATCCTCGCCTTCGACAGGAAGCGGGGCTACCCAGGATTCGGGCGGCCAGCCGGCGTGACGGATGAGCAGTATGTGCGCGACGGGCTGGGCTCGATGGTCCGAGATCTGCACGAGGCGTGGCGTACCCGATCGCCGCGCGCGCACCTGATCCGGTACGAGGAGCTGCTTGGCGCCCCGCACGAGACCATCGCCGCGGCGCTCCGCTACCTCGAGGTCGACTCGTCCCCGGAAGCCGTCGGAGAGATCGTCCGGCATGCCACCGCGGAGACCCTCGAGCTCCCCGGTGCAAGCGGCGAGTCGGTCGAGGTCAACTCCCACCGGACCTTGAGCGATCCGGCGGCGACCATCGGGCGCTGGCGTGAAGAGGCCGACCGGGCTTTTCTGGAGGCGGCTGACAGCGCCTTCGGAGAGGCGCTGGCGACGTTCGGATACGCAGCTGCGAATGCTTGACGAGCGTCTGGACCTGGCGGCCCTCAACCAGGCCCTGAACGCCGAGTCGCTCGAGGTGGTGCAGGAGGTCCTCCCGAATGACCCGATGTACGCGTATAGCCCGGATTCTTACTTCGAGGCGGGCTCGCGGGCCCTGCGCTGCATCCAGCTGGCGCTCCTTGCCGCGGAGCGCGACTCGGTCACCAGCATCCTTGACTTCGCCTGCGGTGGGGGACGGGTCCTCAGATACCTGAAGGCGGCCTACCCGGAGGCCGATCTGACCGCATGCGACCTCTACAAGCGGTGTCTCGCGTTCTGCGCCGAGCAATTCGGCGCGCAGACGCTGGTCAGCTCCGCAAAGCTCGAGGACGCCGAGATAGGTGGGCCCTACGACCTGATCTGGGTGGGCTCACTGTTCACCCACGTCGGCGAGAAGCACTGGCGCCGGATGCTGACGATGTTCGACGCGGCCCTGTCCCCGCGGGGCGTGCTGGTGTTCACTGCCTACGGGCGGGCGATCGCGGACCTGCTCAGGGACGGTCGGGTAAAGCTGGCCCTCACGGACGAGCACTGCGAGCAGATCGTGAACGACTACGACGAGAAAGGGTTCGGCTTCTTCGCGGACCAGTACCCGGAAATGGAACACGGCGACGCGCTCGCGGCTCGCTGGTGGGTCAGCCGGGAGCTCGACCGTTTTCCAGGCCTGAGCCTCCTGCTCTACACCGAGCAGGCATGGCTGGACCAGGACGTCATCGCCTGTGTCAAGTCCTAGAGGATGTTGCGCAGCGCGTCAGCTAGCGGCGCAGGTACGAAGCGAGCTCGTCCGACCTCGGGTCAGGCGAGCAGACGCGACCACGTTCACGGTGTTTCCTCGGTCTGGCTCCCAGAGCAGGTCGACGTGGAAGCCGAGGCGGGGGAGCAACCGTTCGACGAGGGAGCCTGAAAGCCACTCGAACTTCCCGATGGACTCGTCCCAGTGAATCGTGACATCCTCCACCAGCTTTTGGAACCCGACTCTGTGTTGCCGAGGCGAGAGTGAGGATCAGCTTTCCGCCCGGCCTCAAAACCGCAGCGGCCGTCAGCACGTAGGCCATCAGGTACTGAAGGTCGACGTGCACCATCGCGTCGATTGAATAGAAGCCGTCGACCCGACGCCTCCAGGGCGTCAGGTCATCAAGGAGATAGGCGGGGGACGACGTGTCGATCTCCGTAATTCAAGGCGGCCGGCGTCGATGTATTCGCCGCACCGTTCGCCTGCCACGGTGAGGAACTCTCGCTCACGTCGTAGGCGCGGATATGCACATCGGGGTTGGAAAGCACCTTGAGGGTGTATTTCCCCGAGCCCTGGCCGATCTCGACCGCCTTCTGCCAGTCCGAAACTCCGTGTTTGACGAATAGCTCCTGGTAGAACCGCTCCCACTGCGCGGGGTCGCCCCATTCATCGCCGGGCCATTCAACGCCGAGCGCTTTCGAGTGCCTCACGTTCGACATAGCGATCCCGAATGCTCACCGTAGATGTCGGCTCCCGTCTCCATGCTTAGTTCGGCGAGCCGAGAGGGTGGAGGGACGACGCTTCTGGCCCGACGTGCCATACAAAGCAGCCACGGTCGGTCAGGCGTCTGGCGAATGCCCGTCCGAAGTCCCCCTGGGAGAGCGCATAGCCCTCGATGACGGTGACGGCCCGGGTGCGGTTGACCAACATGATCTGATTAGTCTCGAAGACCTCTTCCGCGAACGCCTCCTCCGCTTTCTCGCGGACCATCAGATCGACCAGCTCGCCGATCTGCTCAGACTCGAATGTTCTCGAATCCCTGATCGTCAGCAGCGAATCGTCGTGGCACCACGAGGGCATGGTGAGCAGCAGGTGGTCCAGGTTCACGGGGATGACTCCGCCGCCCGCGGACAATGCGTTGAGCAGAGTCGTCTTGCCGCTGCCCGGAGGTCCGGAAACGAGCAGCACCATCGGTTTGAGTGGATGAACGTGGTAGACGTAACGGTCGACCGGATCACCCTCTTGGCTCACGCTTCGCCCGATCTGGCGCACGGCCGCCTGCATTGAGTGCTTCCGTCAATGCCGAGTGCGTTGGATGCAGCACCACGTCCCCGACCGGGCGCTGCACGCTGACCCATTCCGGCTCTTGGCCCGGCGCGATCCCGCATTCGAGCACCAGAAGCCCATCGGGCTTCAGCATCTTCAAGAGCTCGTGAAGAAGTAGCTGAGGGTTCCGCGCGTAATGGAGCGCGGACAGCAGCAGAATGACGTCGAACCTCTTTCCCAGCGAGCTGACTTCAACCCAGTCCATCGCGAAATACTCAGAGTTCGGATCCCGCTTCTTTGCCCTTTCGATGAACGTCGGGGTTCTTGTCGATGCCGACCACGCGCGTGGCCCCGCGCCGAACGGCCTCCTGACAGAAGAACCCCTCGTTGCAAGCCACGTCCAGCACGGACAGTCCCGAGAGATCCGTGGGGAGGTGCAGGCGATCCAGCTTGGCGGGTGAGTCCGAGTCGCCGGCGACTCCCTGAAATGTCTGGTAGCTCATCGAGGTGGCTCGTCGAGGCCCGGCCATCACCGCGGCGATCTTCTCGCTCCAGCGCTCCGTGTGCAACCAGGCGTTGTAGCGGTTGGCCGGCACTCGCACGTCCGCGGCGTAGGACTGCCCTTCGAGGTGGTAGAGCTCGACGTCGGGCGTGTACCAGTTGTTACGGCCCAGCTGCGATCAGCTGGAGGCACATGTCGGAATCCTCGTAGTCGCCCTGCACGTATGTGCCGCTCAGGCCGCCGAGGCTCTCGTAGAGCGCGCGGTCGATCATCATGCACGCGCCCGAGACGACCGGCACGGCGCGCGCGACGTTCGCGGCGGGAAGGCTGCGGTGCATGCCCTTGAAGTAATGGGCGTCGAACCATCGGTCCAGGCCGGGCCGCTGGTAGAAGTAGGAGCCGGCGTGCTGAATCGAATCGTCCTCGTAGAGCAGCTTCGGGCACAGCGCGCCGATGTCGGGCGTCGCGTCGTAGAAGTCACCCAGCTTGCTGAGCCAGCCGGGCGCAGCGGGCAGGACGTCGGAGTTCATGCAGCAGCAGCAGCCGTCCTCGCGCGAGGCTCGCGCCGGCGTTGTTCGCGCCGGCGAAGCCGGCGTTCTTCTCCATCACCGCGACCCGGAAGGGGATGCGGTAGATCGGGAACAGGCCGGCCGCGCGCTCCAGCAGCTCTGCCTTCTGCTCCGGTGAGTCGAGCACGTAGATCAGGTCCTGCCGGAGCCACTCGGGGTCGTCGGCGAACTGCGAGAGCTGGATCTCGAGGTGCTTGAGCTGCCAGTACAGCGGCACCACGACCGAGATCTCCGGGGATTCCGGCGGCTCGCCGTACTGGGTCACGGAGTCGATGCCGACCGGCGTGTAGACCGAAGGCTGAAGCCGGCCGAGCGCCGGGAAGGTGTGGTTGGACAACAGCTCCTCGCTCGGCGGCTGACCCCACGGCGGGTTCGAGCAGGAGTCCCAGATCTCCGAGCTGTCGGTCATCGCCTCCGGGATCGGGACCTCGTGCGCGGAGCCGTCCCTGTCCTCCACCTCGAGGATCCAGCCCTTCGTCTTCAGGCTGGGTGCGTCCAGCTCGAAGAAGCTTCCGTACCCGAGCTCGGTGCCCGCCCGCTCCTCGGGCAGGGAGAAGAATTCCGCCACATCGGGGCGCGGGAAGCGAAACATGCGGTCCATGTATCTCGGCCCGCCCGCCCTCAGGGGAAACGACGGTGAGTCGGTTGAGACGTTCGTCGTGCACCCAGCCCTCGATGAAGAAGGAGGAGCCGTCGACCACCATGAAGCGGTCGACGTGCACGCCATAGCCGTCCTTCTGGGACACGGTTGCGCGCGGCAGCCGCTCGCGCAGACCACGACTCAGCTCGATCAGGGCATCGCTCAGCTCGCTGCGCTCCTCCTCCGGGACGGTGGCGAGCGACGACGACAGGAACTCGAGCACCTCGCCGCGGGTCGCCGCGTCGAGCGGCGCGAGGTTCGTGACGAACGAACGTCGGAAGGTCGAGCCAGCGCGCTGAGGCGCTCGGCGGCAGCTCGGAGGCTCGCGCGATCAGGGTCGGACCCGTCGCCGTCGGCGGATGTGTCGAGCCGTGACGAACAGCGACTCGACGCGGAGCCCGCCGTTCGATGAGACGGTCAGCAGCGGCGGCGCCGCCCTCCGGCGCGAGTCGGTCCGGCGAGGACCAGGGTCTTGCCGGCGAGCCAGGCCTGACGCTGAGCGCGCCTCGGTGTCCGTGGCTGTCAGGCACGCGCGACCTCCTTCGGTTCCGTCGGGTGGCGCGGGCCGGTCCGCTCTCGCCGAGGAGCCGCTGCGTACGCGTCGGTCAGGATCCGCGCGTGGTCATGCATCCAGCGCGGGGGGTCCGGCGGGATGTTCGTTGCGCAACTCGTCCCACAGGCCCGGGGTCTCGGCTGCCCGCTGCATCTTGCGGGCGAGGTCCTCGGCGTCGCGGCGCCTGAAGTGCAGGCCGTTGACGCCGTCGGTGACCCGCTTCGACATGCCGCCGATGTCGCTGCAGATCACCGGGCGACCGTACTGGAACGCCTCCATCACGACGAGCGGCCCGGTCTCCCACCAGATCGACGGCACGACCACCCAGTCGACGTTCGCCATCAGCTTGCCGAGGTCGGAGCGCTTGTAGGGGCCGGCGAACGTGACGTTCTCCCGGCCGTCCTGTCAGCCTGTGCCGTCGACCGCTTCGCGGAACTCGATCGGCTGGATGTCGAAGTTCGCGCCGTGGATCCACAGGTGGCCGTCGAAGTCCTCGCCCAGGATGCCCCATCGCATCCAGCAGCACGTCCGCGCCCTTGTACTGGTTGAGCTGGCCGAAGAACGCGAAGCGGTTGCGCGGGCGCGAGGTCGGCTCCTCGGGCACGCGGTCGGTGACCGGCATCATGCCCTGCGGCTCGACCTGGATCCGGTCGGCCGGGATGCCCCAGTCGACGTAGCGGTCGCGGACGTACTCGGTCGGGCGCGATGAAGAGGTCGACGAGCTTCAGGTGGGACTGGATGAACTGCTTGCGCATGAAGAAGTCCTGCGGGCTGACCTCCGGGAAGCACTCGTTGCAGCGACGCGGCGACTCCTCCTGGCACAGCCTCGCTGTTGAACGTCCGCACCATCTGGCCGTCGCGGTGGCAGATCGGCCCGTACTCATGCAGCGTGAACACGATCGGCACGTCCGGCAGGGTGTTCTTGACGACGCGCACGAGGTCGTAGCCGAGGAAGTTCAGGTGCTGGAGGTGCACGATGTCGGGCTCGTGCGCGAGCAGGAAGTCGCGGAAGAACCGCGTCAGGACCTCCTTGTGCTCCCACCTGCCGAACAGCGGGTCGTACTGCCCGAGCTCGATGTAGGTGTCCGTGTAGAAGAGGTACTGGTTGGGGTCGTTCTCGAGGATCACGAACGGCGACCAGCCGTGGTAGTAGAAGTGGCTCGGTGAACGGGCTGCCCGGCGCGGGCGAGGAAGATCGGCTCGAACTCCTCCGATTCGCGCATCGCGTTGTACAGGTCGAGGGTGTAGCCTCGAGCCCGCCCGGGGCGATCGCGGCATGGTTGGAGCTGACGTACAGAAGCGCGCTTCCTAGCCATGCGCGACCTCCGGCTGCGCGGGCGCGTCCGGCCGCGCCCTGCGTCGGCGAGCAGACGCCCGTAGATGCCGCTCAGCATGGCCACGTGGTCGGCTCATGCTGTGGCCGGCCGGCGTCCGGGATGCCCGCGTGCAGCTGTTCCCAAAGGCCGGGCGTCTCGGCGGCGCGCAGCATCGTCTCCGCCAGGTCATCGGCGTCACCCCTGCGGAAGTGCAGGCCGTTGACGCCGTCGGTGACCTTCTCCGACATGCCGCCGATGTCGCTGCAGATCACCGGCCGCCCGTGCTGGAAGGCCTCCCACACCACGAGCGGGCCGGTCTCCCACCAGATCGAGGGAACCACCACCCAGTCGATCCTGCGCCATCAGCTTGCCCGAGGTCGTCACGGTCGTAGCGCCGGGCGAAGGTCACGTTGTCGCGCTCGTGCAGCAGCGTCTGCGAAGCGCTCCTGCCAGCGCGGATCCTGCATCTCGAGGTTCGCCGCCGTAGATGCGCAGCTCCCCGTCGAAGTCCTCGCCGAGGATGTCCATCGCGCGCAGCAGCACGTCGGCGCCCTTGTATGGGTTGAGCTGGCCGAAGAAGGCGAAGCGGTTCCGGGCGCGATGGCTCGGCGGCATCTCGGGCTCGCGTCGGCCGGCCGGCGTGAACCCTGAACGGCTCGACCACGATCCTGTCGTGCGGGAATGCCCCACTCGGCATACCGCTGCTTGACGTAGTCGCTGGGCGCGATGAAGCAGTCGACCAGGCCGAGATGGGACTGGATGAAGCGCTTGCGCATGTAGAACGTCTGCGGAGCTGATCGTCGGGGAAGCACTCGTGGCAGCGGCGTGGCGACTCCTCCTCGCACAGCTCTTCGTTCATCGTGCGCACCATCTGGCCGTCTCGGTGGCAGATCGGAATGTACTCGTGCAACGATCAGGACGATCGGGCGCGTCGGGCAGCGTGTTGCGGGCCACTCGGATCAGGTCGTAGCCCAGGAACAGGGTGTGCTGGAAGTGCACGATGTCGGGCTGCACGTCGCGCAGGAAGTCGGCGAACGCCGGTGGACGTCTCCTGGGTCCGGCGTGATGCCGAACAGCGCGTCGTAGTTCGACAGGTCGGGTGCGATGCCATTCGTGAACAGGTACTGGTTCGGGTCGTCCGCCGACCATGGTGAGAGCCGAATCGGGGTGCTGCGGCGGCGCGGTGGTGAACGGCGGCCCGGTGCGCGCAAGCAGACACGGCTCGAAGTCGTCCCGCGTCCCGGACCGCCTCGTACAGGTCGAGCGCATACAGCTCGAGGCCGCCCGGCCGGACGGTGGGATGGTTCGAGCAGGACGTAGAGCACGCGCGGCTTAGCCACCGGCGCACCTCCTGCGAGCCTGCGGTGCTCCGCGCCGCCGCCGCGCTCGGCCAGCGCGTCCCGGTAGATGGCGCTCAGAATCTCGACGTCCTCGCGCCATCGAGTGGCCGGGCTGCGCGGGGATGCCGGCATGGAGTTGCTCCCAGAGCCCGGGCGTCTCCACGGCTCGTCTGCATCGCGGCCGCCAGGTCGTCGGCGTTGCCGGTGCGGAAGTGCAGTCCGTTGACGCCATCGGTGACCTTCTCCGACATGCCGCCGATGTCGCTGCAGATCACCGGCCGTCCGTGCTGGAACGCCTCCCAGACCACGATCGGCCCGGTCTCCCACCAGATCGACGGGACGATCACCCAGTCGATCCGCTGCCATCAGCTTGCGCGAGCTCGGCGTGCTCGTACCCGCCGGCGAACGTGACGGTGTCCCGCTCGACCGCCAGCAGCGTCCTCGAACCGCTCGCGCCACATCCGGACTCTGCTTTTCGAGATTCGCTCCCCAGATCCACAGGTGGCCGTCGAAGCCCTCGCCGAGCAGATCCATCGCGCGCAGCAGCACGTCGGCGCCCTTGTAGGGGTTGAGCTGACCGAAATAGGCGAACCGGTTGCGGGCCTGCGGCGCCCGCACGTGGGACGCCCGTGCGCGGCAGGGCCGGATAGCCCTTCACGACGATCTTCGACGCCGGGATGCCCCAGTCGACATAGCGCTGCTTCACGTAGTCGCTCGGTGCGGTGAACCGGTCCACGAGGCTCGAGATGCGACTGGGCGAACAGCTTGCGCATGAAGAAGTCCTGCGGCGTGATGTCGGGAAAGCACTCGTTGCAGCGGCGCGGGGACTCGAGCTCGCACAGCTCGTCATTCTTCGCGCGAACCATCTGGCCGTTGCGGTGGCAGATCGGCAGGTACTCGTGCAGCGAGTAGACGATCGCGGCGTCGGGCAGCGTGTTGCGCGCGACCCGGACCATGTCGTAGCCCGAGGTACGCGGTGTGCTGGAAGTGGACGACGTCCGGCCGGTGGCTCAGCAGGAAGTCGCGGAAGTGCTCCGACAGCACATCCTTCGACGTCCGAGAGTCCCTGCGAAATAGTCGAAGTCCTCGATGTCCGTGTAGAGCAGGTACTGGTTGGGGTCCGTGCCGACCATCGCGAACGGGCTGTCCTCGTGCACGGCATCGGTGGGCGTGAAGGGCTTCCCGGCCCGCGCGAGGATCATCGGCTCGAACTCCGGCGAGGCGCGGAGCCCTTCGTACAGGCCGGCCATGTACACCTCGACCCCTCCTGCCAGCAGCTTCGGGTGATTGTGGCTGACCAAGAGAACCTTCGTGGGAGTCATTGCGCTGCCGCAGCTGCTTCGGCCTGGTCGAGCTCCGCGATCCTGCAGTCGCGCGGACACGAGCTCGTAGATCTCGCAGGCGTGACTCTGGCGCGTGACGAACCTGTGCTGCGGTGCGCAGGTGCTCCTCGAGGCGGGGCTGGGCGGCGAGCCATCCGAACGCATCGCGCGGCACGACCAGGAATTGGATCCCGGTCGCGGTCAGTCGGTCCACGTGCTCCACGGCCTGGTCCTCGCTGAGGTCATTCGGGAAGAGCATCACATTGCGCATGCCGAGGCCGGACGGCCCGGCCACCACGGCCAGGCGGGCATTCTCCGGCAGCAGGCTCCTGACGACGTCGGAGAGCATGTCGTCGGCCAGTCCGAAGACAAGGCAGAGATCGGGCTGGTCCACCACCGGCTGGGCCTGACCCAGCCGCTCGGCCAGCTCCGGGTATTGATCGAGCCACCACATGGCTGTCGCAGGCAGCACGAAGAACTCCGCGCCGGCGTTCTGAGCCGTCTCGAGCAGCTCCAGGGCGTCGCCCCCGTTCTTCGGGTAATAGCCCAGGTAGCCGCCACCTTCGTCCTGCGGGAAGTGCGAACACCGCCTGCCGGGAACCTGAAGCAGCCGGTCGTCACCCTTGCTCACCACCAACACGTTGGCATTTGGAGGGAGCACCCGGTCAAGCGTGGCGACGATGTCCTCCACGAGCTTTTCGTACGTGTCCTTCGGAGCGTCAGGCGTAGGAGCGGCGCGCCTCCGCTGCGATCGCCGGCCTCCCCTTCATGGGCCTCCTCGTGAGCCTCCTCCGCGACCTCCATCTGCTGCTCGGCGAGCAGCTCTCCCAGGCGGGGCTTCCCCAACGGACCTGGCCAGGTCGCGGGCGGCCTGCCGGATGTCTTTTCTGAGCCGGCGTCGCTCACGCGAGGTGAGGCGCCTGGACGTGCCCCCGATCGCCGTTTCCGCCCTCGTACACGGCGGCACGCGCCGTGTCGCGCAACAGGTCGAGAATCTGGTCCATGCGCTTGTGCACGAGATGCGCTTCCGTTCTCCATCGGATCCAGGGCTTCCTGAGCTGGT
This sequence comes from uncultured Solirubrobacterales bacterium, assembly GCA_963731895.1. Taxonomy (GTDB): domain Bacteria; phylum Actinomycetota; class Thermoleophilia; order Solirubrobacterales; family JBBDJG01; genus CAVSXO01. The sequence continues at coordinate 16,524 of CAVSXO010000025.1, read as the reverse complement.
TCGGGGCTCGCAACAGCTCGAGCAGCCCGTCCTCGACGTAGTAGACGAGCTCGTCGTGGCGCACGCACCGGCCCCAGCGCTCGCGATACACGCGCGCCGAGTGCTTCGGGCGGTTGCGCTGGCCGCGCGAGGCGGACTCCAGGTGGTAGAGCAGGCTCGTGTGGCAGTAGTGGACCGCGTGGCCGCTCTGCCCAAGACGCAGGCAGAGGTCCACGTCCTCGAGGTCGTTCTGGTAGCCGGTGTCGAAGCCTCCGACCTCCTCGAATGCCTCCCGCCGGACGAGCACGCATGCTGCCGTGACGGCCTGGAACGGGCGCGACTTGTTGACGGCCGGATGGTCCGCCGGAAAGCCGGCGTAGATGTGCAGCGGGTCCCCGAGGGGACTGAAGACGACGCCGGCATGCTGCACGCTGCCGTCGGGGTACAGCAGCTTGCTGCCGACGGCCGTCACGCCGTGCTCGTCGGAGTACGCCACGAGGGCGTCGAGCCACCCCGGCTGAGCGATCGTGTCGTTGTTGAGGAAGACCAGGTACTCGCCCTTGGCCGCGGCCGCCCCGGTGTTGCAGGCGGTGGCGAATCCGGCGTTGCGGTCGAGGCGCAGATGCTGCACGGCGTCGCCGTACCCGGCGAGCATCTCGGCCGTCTCGTCCGTGGACGCGTCATCCACCACGAGGATCTCGTGATCCACTGCGGGCGGGTGCTCGTATATGGCATCGAGGCACTGGCGGGTCAGGGCCGCCTTGTTGTGCACAGGGATGACTATCGAGCAACGCGCACTCGTCATGGTTTGCTGCTGCCCCAAACTTGAATTCGCCTCTTGTCCCATCGGCTCGGATGGGGGCGTTCATGACCGCTGGCGGGAGCCCACCGCGAAAACCCTGTCCGCGGGTGCCTCTGGCCGCTCCCGACCGAGCGGAATGCTGCCCCTCCAACTCGACGCAAATGCGCCGCGTTCAGCCAAGCACTCGACTCCCACAATGGTAGTGCGTCGCCGTGCCCTTCGCCGCGTAAGTCAGACAGCGTGTCCAACGGGCCGTGAGTGGGGGCTGACTGGTCTGGCGTTCCGGGTCCGGAGCTGGCTCAGGGGACGAAGATGCCCTGGGTGGCGAGGAGGCCGTTGTCGTCGGTGGACACGTCCCCGTCCGGGCCTCCGTCGAGTACCTTCACCGAACCGAGGCTCCAGATCGCCCGCTTGCTCTCGATCACGGCCCCGGGGATGAGGCTGTTCGCGGTCGTGACGACGCTGCACGTGCTTGCTCCGGTGCCGATATCAGGCCTGCACGGCATGTCGACCGACCATGGAAAGCCGGTGGTCGTGGCGCTGTCCGACGCCGGGCCATTGTGGCGGTCGGTGATCCGGGCGTCGATCACGGTCCGCAGGTCCCCGACGTAGTAGTCCGCGCCGCGCAGGAGGTCGATCACATCGGTGATCGAGACCTCGATGCGCATGTCGGCCTCGTTTGCAGCTGTGGAGGGGTTCCCCCGCACGACCACAAAGCGCGCGCTGCCGGTCGAGTTGGCGGGGAAGCCGTTCGCATCCGGCGTCCCGACCGTCGTGTTGGGCGACGCCGGGACCGGGGGGTGGCAGGAGGGCTGAGCGAGCGGGGGACCGTGGATGCGGTTGGCGCTCGTGCACTGGCCGTAGGCGGGCACCAGCGGCACGTCGATCCGGTGTGCCGCCTTGGGCCGCGCGTACCTCGGGGTGAAGGTGGCGGTGTAGGTCTGCGAAGACGCGGGGGTGGTGATCGGATGCACCCGGGCGCCGCCATCGGACCACGAGACAAAGGTCTGTCCCCGGCCCTGCCCGTCGAACTGGGGCTCGGGGGCGCCGAGGGCCAGCTGCCAGCCCTTCCATGACGTCAGGGAGGGTGGGGCGGTGGCGCCGTTCAGCTCGAGGCGGAGGCCGGCCGGATTGGTTGCGAACGCAAGGTTCACAAGAGCCGGTCGCACGGCCCGGCCCACCGTGCTGGCGAGCCCCCGCGAGTCGGTCGCGGTCAGGCGGACCTCGAGGTAGCTGTTGGTGGTCGAGGCGAAGTCCTCGGGCTCCGGCGCGAGGATCGACAGGCCGTTGCCGGTCGTGGGAGGAAGGTACGGGTGCGTGTGGCTGGCGTGGTGCTTGACCACCTCCCAGCTGAGTGCCGAGTTGGGCAGCGTGCCGTTCTCGGGATCCGTCGCGCTGCCGGTCAGCGTGATCGCCTGCCGCACGCTGAAGAGCGTGCCGGACGTCGGGCTGGAGATCTGCGGGGCCGGGGGCAGGTTGCCGGCATCGATCCGCACGGTCTGGGAATCCTCGGCTCCACTCGGGTCGCGCACGAGCAGCGTGGCCGTGTACGTGCCCGCCGTCGCGTAGCGGTGGATGACGACGGGTTCGGTCGCAACCGGCGAGCCGTCACCGAAGTCCCATCGGTAGGTGAGGGCGTCGTCGTCGGGATCGCTGCTGGAACTCGCGTCGAAGCGCACGTCGAGCGGCAGGGAGCCGTTCGTCGGCGCGGCTTGCGCGACCGCGATCGGCGAGCGATTCGCACCGCCCGTGAACCTCAACCGGCGCAGGCCGGCCGCGCCTCCCCAGGTGACGTAGTAGAGATCCGCCGGGGAGGCGGGGGGCCCGAACGTCATCGCGGTCACCGCCACGGCGGTATCCGATGCGAACTCGGTCGCGCTGTACGCTCCCGAGCCGTCCCGGGCGAGCTGGAAGATCTTGTTGCAGACGAAGTCGGCGAACAGGTAGCTGCGCTCGTACTGTGCGGGCCACACGCCCCGTGGCACGAACGCGCCCGCGGTCACCGCGGTGCAACCGTTCGAGCGGCCGTAGTCGAAGATCGGGTTCGTGAGGCCGGCGGGGGGCGGGCCGCAGTCGGTCGTCGAGTCGGTCACGCAGTGGCCCTCCCGCAGGTTCCAGCCGTAGTCGGCTCCTCGCACGCCCTCGTCGATTTCCTCCCAGCTCGTCTGCCCGACGTCGTTGATGAAGAAGCGGGTCGCCGGGGCGCCCTCGTCGAACGCGAACCGGAACGGGTTACGCAGCCCGGATGCGTAGATCTCCTGGCAGAACAGCCCGGGGGCGACATGCCCGGTACGGTTGCAGCGCGTCGTGCCCGGGCCGGTGTAGGGATTGTCGGGCGGCACGTCGCCGTCCGAGGTGATCCGCAGGATCTTGCCGAGGAGCGCGTGCCGGTACCGGGCGGCTCCATTGAAGGACGCGCAGCCGGTCGCCAGGGAGTAGTCACAGCCGCCGTCGCCGACGGTGGCGTACAGATAGCCGTCCTTCCCGAAGTGGAGGTCGCCCCCGTTGTGATACCCGACCGGCGAGGGGATGTTGTCGATCAGCACGGTCTCCGACGCGGGATCGATCGTGTCGTCGTTGCCGAGCACGAAGCGTGAGATGCGGTTCACCGGCGTCGAGGCGGGATCGTTGCGGTCGGTCCCACAACTGTCCGTCCCCTTGTCGTACGTGTAATAGAGGTAGACGTGGTGCGAGTCGGGGAAGCTGGGGTCGACCGCCACGCCGGCGAGGCCGCGCTCGAGGTCTGCACAGAGCTGCGACGCGAGGTCCAGCGCGGGCGATGAGCGCAAGGCTCCGTCCGCGTACACGAGCACGGCGCCTGTCTTGATGGTGATCAGGAGACGGCCGTCAGGTGTGAACGCGAGCCCGGTCGGAAAGCGAGCCTGGGCGAGCAGCCGGTCCTCGAAATTGGGCGGGACGGTCGCCGCGGCCGTGCTCGACATGCCGAGCCACAGCGCCCCTATGCATCCGAGCGCTCCAACACACCGACGAAAGCGGATCCGTCTCGTTCGAGCACCTCCCTGAAGGGGATGCTACACCGGGTAAGCGCCTGCGCGGGCGAGGTCCGGCTCGATCCAGCCGCCGAAGGCCTCCTCCAGCTCCTTCGCGATCGCGAGGACCTCCATCTCGCGGTAGCGGCGGCCGATCACCTGGACCGCGATCGGCAGGCCGTCGTCCGTCCGGCCGACCGGCACGGCCGCGGCGGGCAGGCCCATCGCGTTCACGAAGGTCGAGAGCGAGAACAGGTCGACCTCCTCGTACTCGCGGCCCTCGATATCGAGCGTCTCGGTGCCGAGCGGGAAGGCCGGGCGTGGCCGACACGGGGCAGACCGCGATCGGGTGCCGCTCGAGCCACGCGCACACGGCCCGCTCGAGGTCGACGCGCGCAGCGAGGCGGCCGGCATAACCGGCAAGGCTCGTGTCCGCGCGCTCCACGCGGCGAAAGAGCCGCTGGATCTGGGGCGACAGCTCGTCCTTCCGCGGCTCCGCCACCGGCCCAGCAGGGCGGCGGTCTCGGCCAGCGCGAGCCCCTCGAAGATCTCGCGGATGTCGGACTGGTGGGGTGGGCGCTCCTCGACGACCTCGTGGCCGCGCTCGGCGAGCGCATTGCCGGCCCGCGCGACCGCGTCGCTGAGGGCGGGGTGCACCGGGCACAGGCCGTCCTCGCTGAACACCGCGATGCCGAGCTCCTGGGGCTGGTCGGGCTGCACCCGGTGGGGCATCACGTCGGGGTCGCGTGTCGGGTCCGGCTGCGCGAAGATCGGCAGCAGGAGCTGGAGGTCGTCCACGTAGCGCGCCATCGGCCCGATCTCCGACCAGAGCTGGACGGTCATCGCCTGCGCGTGCGGGAAGTGGCCCGCGTACGGGACGACCCAGCGTCCGGGGCGCAGCCCGACGACCCCGTTGAAGTGCGCGGGCACCCGGATCGAGCCGCCGTAGTCGGAGCCGACGCCGATCGGCGTGATGCCCGTCGCAAGCGCGGCTCCCTCGCCGCCCGAGGAGCCGCCCGCGGAGCGCTCGGGATCGTGCGGGTTGCGGGTGGCGCCGTAGACCAGGTTGTTCGAGTCGTAGTGCAACGCGAACTCGGGGATGTTGGTCTTGCCGATCAGGATCGCCCCGGCCTGACGGAGGTTTGTGATGACGGTCGCGTCCTGGGTCGAGACGTTGCCCTCGAAGATCTTCGACCCGTCGCGCACGGCATCCCCGCGACCTCGATGCACTCCTTGGCCGTGAACGGCACGCCGTGCAGTGGCCCGACGCCGATCGCGTCCGGAGAGCTCGCTCTCGGCCGCGCGCGCCTCCTCGAGCGCTTGCTCGTAGCGCGGCAGCACGACGATGTTGAGGTCCTTCATCTCCTCCGCGCGGTCGATGTGGGCCTGGACCAGCTCCACCGGGCTGATCTCGCGGTCGCGCACGGCGCGCGCCATGTCGGCGGCGGAGCCGCGCAGGATGTCGTTCACGCGACTGCCGGCTCCGGGCGCCGCTCGTGCCACGGGCGCGCCGCCTCGAGCTGCGCGGACAGCGACAGCAGCAGCTCCTCGCCGGCGGGCGGGCCGACGAGCTGCACGCCGACCGGCAGGCCCTCGGGCGTCTGGTGCAGCGGCAGCGAGATCGCCGGCTGCCCGGTCACGTTCCACACGGGCGTGAACGGAACCCACTCGGCCGCGTTCATCAGCCGCTGGATCGGGGGCTCGCCCTCCTGCGGCGCCAGCCCGTCGATCGGCAGCGGCGGGCGGCAGACCGTGGGCGTCAGCAGCACGTCGATGTCGCTCCACGAAGCGACGATCTGGCGCGCCATGCGCCGCAGGTAGTCGAGCGCGCCCAGGTAGTCCGTCGCGCTGAAGGACGCCGCGATGTCGAGCATCTGCGCGGGTCAGCGGCTCGAGCTTGTCGAGGTCGAGCGGCGCTCCCCGCGAGGCGGCCGAACGTGTGCACCTCGATCCGCGACCCCGGCGGTCCAGACCTTGATGAAGTTCTCGACGTAGCCCTCGTCGGCGAACGGCGGGCGCCTCGTCGACCGAGTGCCCGAGCGACTCGAGCAGCTCGGCGGTCTGCGTCACCGCCGCGACGCAGTCGTCGTGCACGGGCGCGCCGTTCGGGGCGACAGCCGTGAACGCGATCCGCAGGGTGCCCGGCGGACGGCCCACCGCCTCGGCGAACGGACGGGGCGGGGGAGGGACCCAGTACGGGTCGCCGGGCTCGTACCCGGAGATCACGTCCAGGATCAGAGCCGTGTCGGCGACGTTGCGGCTGACGCAGCCCTCGATCGCGATGGCGCCGGCGAACTCGGCGAACTCGGGGGCGAGCGACACGCGACCGCGGCTCGGCTTCAGGCCGACGAGGCCGCAGCACGAGGCCGGGATCCGGATCGAGCCGCCGCCGTCGTTCGCGTGTGCGACCGGGACCATGCCGGAGGCCACCGCGGCGGCGCTGCCGCCCGAGGATCCGCCGGGCGTGCGCGACGTGTCCCACGGGTTGCGGGCGGGGCCGAAGCGGTCGGGCTCGGTCACGGGCAGGATGCCCATCTCGGGCGTGTTCGTCTTGCCGACGACGATCGCGCCCGCCGCGCGCAGCCGCCGGACCAGGGCGCTGTCCTCGGTCGGCACCCAGTCCTCCATCGCGCCGCATGCCCATGGTCGTGCGCACGCCCTCGGTCAGCGCGACCAGGTCCTTGATCGCGATCGGCACGCCGGCGAGCGGGCGGTCGTCGCCGCGCTGCGACGGCGTCCGCCTCGGCGAGGGCGCGCTCCTCGCAGAGCGTCACGAACGCGTTCAGCTCGCCGTTCAGGCGGCCGATCGGCCTCGTAGCGAGGCCTCGACCAGCTCGCGCGCCGAGACGTCGCCGGCGCGGACCGCGCCGGCCAGCTCGCCCGCCGGGCGGAACATCAGATCCTCAGCCATGCCTCACCTCCACTCGCTCGGCGCCGGCGAGCCTAACCGACCCGGGTAACGCCGGCCGCAGGTGGAATAATCGGCGCCGATGCCCTCCGCCACCGACCTCGGCGCGATCCTGACCGCGATGGTGACGCCGTTCGACTCCCACGGCGCCGTGCGCGAGGACGCCACGCGCCGCCTCGCGCGCCATCTCGTCGAGCACGGCTCCGACGGGTCTGGTCGTGGCCGGCACGACCGGCGAGTCGCCGACCCTCGACGACGCCGAGAAGCTGCGGCTGTTCGAGACCGTCGTCGACGAGGTGGGCGACTCGCGCCACGGTGGTCGCCGGCACCGGCTCGAACGACACGGCGCACTCGGTGCACCTCACCAGGCAGGCTTCGGAGCGCGGCGTGGACGCGGTGCTGGTCGTGACGCCCTACTACAACAAGCCGAACCGGCGCGGGCTGCGTGGCGCACTTCAGCGCCGTCGCGGCAGCCACCGACCTGCCGGTGATCGTCTACAACATCCCGGCTCGCTCCGTGATCAACCTCGAGCCCGACCTGCTCGACCGAGCTGGCGCGGATCGACAACGTCGTCGGCGTCAAGCAGGCCAACTCGGACATGGACCAGGCGCGGCGGATCGTGGAGGAGCTCGGAGCTCGCCCTGTACGCCGGCGACGACAACCTGCTGCGGCCCGTTCGCCGAGATCGGGGGCGCGGGCGGCATCACGCGTGTCCTCGCACCTGGCCGGCGAGCAGATGAAGGAGCTGTACGAGGCCGCGCGGGCCGGCGACGTCGAGCGCGCGCGGGCGCTCGACGGCGAGCTCGAGGACGTGTACCGCACGCTCTTCATCGCGCCGCCGCCCGCGACGGTCAAGGCTGCTCTGGGCCTGCTCGGCTTCGAGGCCGGCGGCGTGCGGCTGCCGCTCGTCGAGGTTGACGAGTCCGAGCTGGCGCGAGGTCCGCCGGATGGTCGAGTCGCTGCGGCCCGTGCCCGCGTGAGCGGCGACCCTGCGCGTCCTCCCGCTCGGCGGGCTGGGCGAGATCGGCAAGAACATGACCGTGGTCGAGTACGACGGCCGCATCGTCGTGGTCGACACGGGCCTGATGTTCCCGACCCCCGAGATGCTGGGGATCGACCTCGTGCTGCCCGACTTCACGTACCTGCGCGAGCGCGCGGAGGACATCGAGGCGATCGTGCTGACGCACGGCCACGAGGACCACGTCGGGGCCCTGCCGTGGATCCTGCGCGAGCTCGGGCCCGAGATCCGCCCGCCGATCTACAGCGCCGCGCTGACGGTCGCGATGGCGCGCTCGAAGATCGAGGAGCACAAGCTGAAGAACGTGCCGTTCGAGGAGGTGGAGCCGGGCGACCACGTCGAGGCCGGGCCGTTCGACCTGGAGCTGATCCACGTCTCGCACTCGATCCCCGACGCGTGCGCCGTCGCCCTGACGTGCGAGCTGGGCACCATGATCATCACCGGCGACTACAAGTTCGACCAGACGCCCGTGGACGGCCCGCCGACCGACGCCGCCCGCCTCGCGGAGCTTGGCAGCGAGGGGGTGCTGCTGCTGTGCGGCGACTCGACCAACGCCGACCGCCGCGGGACGGCGCCGTCGGAGGCGAGCGTCGGGCCGGTGCTGAAGGAGGTCATCGGGCGCGCGGAGGGTCGCGTCGTGGTGACGTCCTTCGCGTCCAACGTCCACCGCCTCCAGCAGGTGATCGATGCCGCCGTGGCGCTCGACCGGCGCGTCGCGGTGATCGGCCGCTCGATGCGCAAGAACCTCAACATCGCCCGGCAGCTCGGCCACGCCGAGGTGCCCGAGGGCCTGCTGGTGTCGCCCAAGGAGGTCGAGAGCTTCCCCGACGAGCGGCTCGTGATGCTGACGACCGGCAGCCAGGGCGAGCCGCTGTCCGCGCTGCGGCGGATGGCGCATCAGGAGCACCCGCAGGTGAAGCTGCACTCCGGCGACACGATCATCTTCTCGGCCACGCCGATCCCGGGGAACGAGCGGGCGGTGAACGAGACGGTCGACCGCCTCTACCAGATCGGCGCCACCGTGATCACGACCCAGGACGCGGCGGTGCACGCCTCCGGGCACGGCTGGTCGGAGGAGATCAAGCTGATGCTGAACCTCACCAAGCCGCGCTACGTGATGCCGATCCACGGCGACCACAAGCGGCTGCACCTGCACGGCCTGCTGGCCGAGGCGGTCGGCGTGCACCCGGACGCGATCTTCAAGGGGCGCAACGGCCTGCCGCTCGAGATCGACGAGCGCGGCGCGCGCTTCGGCGAGCAGGAGCAGACCGGCGTCGTGTTCGTCGACGGAGTGGAGGTCGGGGACATCGAGGACGTCGCGCTGCGCGACCGCCGCGCGCTGTCGGCGGACGGGATCTTCATCGTGGTGGCGACCGTGTCCGGCCAGGACGGCCGCCCGATCGCCCCGCCCGAGGTCATCGCCCGCGGCGTGCCGTTCCTGACCGAGGACGACGGCGTGGTGGAGGAGATCCGCGAGACGGTCGAGGCGTCGCTCGGGCAGGCGGCGGCGGACGAGGTCCACGAGATCTCGCTGCTCCAGGAGCACGTGCGCGACGACGTGGTGGCGTTCATCTACGAGCGCCTGCGCCGCCGGCCGATGGTGCTGCCGGTAGTCGTCGAGGTCTAAGTCGAGCGTCGAGCGAGGCCGACCCGAGCACTCGCCGTTTCGAGCGGTGGCAGCCACCGACCCTGACCGCTGCCTTCCGCGTGGCTCGCGGCGATCCCCCGCTCGACGGTGGGAGGCCGTGCTGCGCGGGGAGCGGTCCGCTTGCCGTATCAGGCTGCGCAGCGCTGGCGTCGGAGGTGCCGTGGCTGGCGCAGGCTCATGGGAGTGCCGGCCGACCTGTTCGCAGAGCCCGCCCGGACGCCTCGAGGATCGCGAGCGGCGGCTCGGCGCGAGTCGCGCGGCACGCGTCTGGGCCGTCTCCTGCGGGCGTCGCGCGGCGGACGCGAACGCGCAGGTCCGCCTCGACCTACACCGACGGATGGCCGCCCGAAGCCCGGCCCGCTGCTCGATCGGCGAGATCGACGAGGCGCTCGCGCATGCGTCGCCGACATGCCCGTTCGAGGAGCTGCAGGAGCGCGGATGGCACGTGCAGCCCAACAACTAGTGCTGGCCGCTGAACGACGTGCCGTTCCTGCGCCGCAATCCGGAGCTCTGGGTCGCCGCCCAGCATGCCGCGCGGGATCGACTGGGATCGTCGACGGCCAGCTCGACCTGCTCCGCCACCTGAGCCGCTACGCGGACGAGCTGGCCGACGTGCGCGAGGGTCCGGAGCACCGTCCGGGAGAGTTCGTGTGGGAGAACGGCGCGTTTCGGCGCCGGCGGACGCATTTGCGTACTACGGGCTCGTGCGTGATCTGAAGCCGAAGCGGGTGGTCGAGATCGGCGCGGGCGCGTCGACGCCTGCTCCTCGCACGGGCCCTGGAGGCGAACGACGGCGAGGCGCAGGTGACGGTCATCGAGCCGAATCCGCGGTGGGGTGTGATGGGCGAGCTTCCGCCGGGCTGGGACTTCCGGCACACGATCGTCCAGAAGGCGGGCCTCGAGATCTTCGACGAGCTGACGGCGGGCGACGTCGTCTTCTACGACGGCTCGCACTGCGTCGCGACCGGCGGGGACGTCAACTGGATGCTGTTCGAGGTGCTTCCCCGGCTTGCGCCGGGCGTGTGGATCCACTTCCACGACATCTTCTGGCCTCGGGACTATCCGCCGCAGTGGGTGTTGAACGAGGGTCTCACCTGGAACGAGCAGTACATCCTCCAGGCCTTCCTCATGCACAACGGCGAATACCGCGTGAGGCTTGCGATGGCGATGCTCTGGCGCATGCGCCGCGACGACCTGAGAGAGGTGTTTCCCAGGTCGCCCGTTCGGCGTGGAGCGTCTGGATCGAGAAGGATCCGGGCTAGGCGTCTAGGCCGATGGAGATGCGGCCTTGCGACCGCTTCTTCTGGCCCGCCTTCTTGAACACCGGCAGCAGGCGCAGGTTCAGCCGGGGAAGAGCGCCATCGAGCGCACCAGCACCCCGCGGCTGGCGGGGATGACCGCCACCGGCCGCCGCTCGCCGATCACGCTCACGACCTTCTCCGCCACCTCCTCGGGCTGCAGCATGCGCGGGGTCGAGAAGATGATCGCGGCGTCGTCCTCGCCGGCGCGCTCGCGCACCATGCCGGTGTCCACGCCGTCGGGGCAGATCGCGTGGGTGCGGATCGGGATGCGCGCGTCGTCGAGGTCGCCCTGGAGCGACGTCGTGAAGCCCAGCACGGCGTGCTTGGTCGCGCCGTAGACCGCCAGTCCGGGGACGGGCCCGAACGAGGACATCGAGGCCATGTTCACGATGTCGCCGCCGAGTGCCCGCATCGCCTCGACCGCCGCGCGCGAGCCCCACAGGACGCCGAGGAAGTTCGCCTCCACGAGCAGGCGGACCTCGTCGTCGGTGTGCTCCCAGGCCTTCGTGGTGCGCAGGATGCCGGCGTTGTTGACCCAGACCTTCAGGGGGCCGCGCTCGGCGGCGGCCGCAGCGACCTCGCGGTGGCGGTCCGGGTCCCGCACGTCCTGGCGCATGTGCCAGGCGTGCTCGCCCAGCATCTCGGCGGTCTCGCGGGCGGCGTCCTCGTTCACGTCGGTGACCAGCACGGCGTAGCCGCGGGCGGCCAGCAGGCGCGCGATCTCGCGGCCGATGCCGCGCCCCGCGCCGGTGACCACCGCGGTGTCCACGGCGCGGAGACTAATGCCAGAGCGCCTGAGGTCCCGTAACATGGAGTACGCCGGTCCGAGGCGTCCCGTAAGGGCAGGGGCGCCGCCCGCCGCGTCGAACTGAATGGCGGCCGGCCGCACTCGCGGCCGCGCAGCCATGGCAAAGAGAACCGCACGCCGCCCACCACAGAGGAGCGCCCCCAAGCGCCGGCCCGCGCCGGCGGCACGGTCACGCCCGCGTCGCAAGGCGCGCAAGCGCAAGCGCATGCCGGCGCCCGCACGTCCCGCGCGTGCGCCTGTCCGAGCTCGACCAGACCACCGTCGACGCGATCGGGCTCGGCCTCGTCGCATGCGGCCTGCTGCTCGGCTTCCTGCTGTGGACCGGCAGCGGCGCGGTCGGCGAGAGCGTGGCGGACGTCTTCCGGTTCCTGGTCGGCGGAGTCGCCTACCTGCTGCCCGCTGTTCGTGATCGGCGCGGGCGTCGCGCTCGCCGCCCGTCAGCGGATCGAGTCGCCCGCGCGCCTGCGGGCCGGCGCGATCGCGATCGCGCTCGGCCTGACGCTCGGCCTCGCGGCCGGCTCGCTCGGGCTCGGACCCGGCGGCGGGGATTCCCGCGACCTGTGGGGCGTCGACGCGATGATGGACCGGGGCGGAGTGGTGGGCGAGGCCCTGTACTGGGCCACCTCGACGCTGTTCTCAGCCGCGGGCGCACACCTCGTCTTCTTCTTCCTGATGGCCGGCGGGGCGCTGCTCCTGACCGGCCGCCGGATCGGCGACCTGGTCGGGGGCGTCCGCGCGGCCGCCGCGCACACCCGGGAGCGCCTTGCCAGCGAGCTCGAGCACGCCCGCGCCGACGCGCGCAAGGAACCGGGGCGCCGGCCTACGAGGAGCCCGAGGGCGAGCCGCACATCGAGGTCATGCTGCCGGACCCCGAGCCCGAGCCGCAGGTGTCGCCGTCGCGGCCGAGGGCGACGCGATCGACGCCGAGGAGGACCCGCTTGCGCAGGTCGAGCGGGAGATCCAGAACCGCGCCCCCGAGGAGCAGCCCGAAGTCGCTGATCGCCGACCCCTCGCTGCTGACTCCCCAGGGAGCGCGGCGCTCCGGGGTGACCGAGTCCGAGGGCCGCCGCTACCGGCTGCCCGACCCGCAGCTGCTGCGCAAGTCCGGCAAGGGCCAGGGCCCCGACACCGCCAACCAGGACCAGATCGCCAAGTCGCTGGTCGAGTCGCTCGGCCACTTCGGCATCGAGGCGAAGATCGTCGGCCGCGTCACCGGCCCGCGCGTGACGCGCCACGAGCTGCGGCTCGCGCCCGGCACCAAGGTCTCGAAGGTGACGCAGCTCAAGGACGACATCGCCTACGCGCTCGCCTCGACCGACATCCGCATCCTGGCTCCGATCCCCGGCAAGCAGGCGGTCGGGGTGGAGGTGCCCAACAAGCTGCACCGCATGGTGTACCTCGGCGACATCTTCCGCCGCGACCTCGGCGAGACGGCGGGCGCGATCCTCGGGCTCGCCGCTCTCCGTCTGGCTCGGGAAGGACATCGCCGGCAACTCGGTCTGGACCGACCTCGCGAAGATGCCGCACCTGCTGGTCGCCGGCACCACGGGCTCGGGCAAGTCGGGCTGCGTGAACACGATGCTGTCCTCGATCCTGCTGCGCTCCTCCCCGAACGAGGTCCGCATGGTGCTGGTGGACCCGAAGCGCGTCGAGCTGAACTACTACGACGACATCCCGCACCTGCTCACGCCGGTCGTGACCGCGCCGCGCATGGCGGCCAACGTGCTCGCGAACCTGATCCGCGAGATGGAGAGCCGCTACGAGGTGATGCAGAAGGTGCGCTCGCGCAACATCGTCGAGCTGAACCGCGCCCGCTCCGCCGCCGGGGAGCCGCCGCTGCCCTACATCCTGTGCGTGATCGACGAGCTTGCCGACCTGATGATGGTCGCCCCCGCCGAGGTGGAGGACTCGATCATCCGGCTCGCGCAGAAGTCGCGCGCGGTCGGGATCCACCTCGTGCTGGCCACCCAGCGGCCGTCCGTGGACATCATCACCGGCACGATCAAGGTGAACGTGCCGGCGCGGATCGCGTTCGCGGTCTCCTCGCAGGCCGACTCGCGCGTGATCCTCGACCAGGGCGGGGCGGAGGCCCTGCTCGGCCAGGGAGACATGCTGTTGCGGCCGGTCGGATCGTCGAAGCTCCAGCGCATCCAGGGCGCCTACATCACCGAGGACGAGGTCTCCGCGCCTGACCGACGCCTGGCGCGCGCAGGGCGAGCCCGACTACGAGGAGGAGCTGCTGGAGGGCCGCCCGGAGACCGCCGAGGACGCCGAGGGCGAGTTCTCTCCCGACCAGGACGACCTGCTCGAGGAGGCGATCCGGCTGGTCGCCCAGACGCAGACCGCCTCGGTGTCGATGGTCCAGCGGCGGCTGCGGGTCGGCTACACGCGCGCCGGCCGCCTGATCGACATGCTCGAGCGGCGCGGCGTGATCTCCGGCTACGAGGGCTCGAAGCCGCGCCAGGTGCTGATCACGGAGGCCGACGTGTCCCGGGTGCTCGACGACCGGGCGCGGGCGGCGTCGCGGTCGCGTCGTTGCCGGACGCAGGCCGACACGAGGACGAGCCCCCGTTCCGGTCGATTCGTTGCCGGACCGCGGCTCACCCGCAGGCGAGCCTAGGCCCACGCCTATACTGCCTGCGCCGGCGGGGAAGGTGCAATGGCAGACATCGGATCGCTGCTGCGCGAAACGCGCATCCGCAACAAGATCGATATCACCACGGTCGAAGAGGCCACCAAGATCCGCGCCAAGTATCTGCGCGCGCTCGAGAACGAAGAGTGGATCCTGTTGCCCGGCCCGACCTATGTGAAGACGTTCCTGCGCACCTACGCGCAGTTCCTCGGGCTCGACCCGCACCTGCTGGTGGAGGAGTACAGCGCGCGCTTCGAGGAGCCGGAGGAGCTGGAGGTGGCCGCCTTCACCCCCAAGCGCAGGCTGCCGGAGCGCACGCGCCGCATGGGCCCTCCCACGCGGGGGATCGCCGCCGCGCTGCTGGTCCTCGGCTTCCTGGCGTTCCTGCTGGTGCTCGGACTGACCAGCGAGGACGAGCCGAGCGGAGGCCGGGCGAAGGAGACCACGGCCACCGGGCAAGATCGCCCGGCGGCCGGCGGTGACCGTCCGGCCGCGGAGAAACCCGACGCGGCGCCCGCCCGCGCGCAAGCGGGTGCGGCTCGAGGTCGTGGCGGCGCGGCCGGTGTGGGTGTGCGTGGTGGACGACTCCGATCGCGAGCGCGTGGGTGGCGTCGTGCTCGCCGCCGGCGACCGGGAGGGACCCTTTCGCTCGCGCTCGTTCCGGGTTACGGTCGGCAACGGCGGCGGCGACCTGCGGATCGACGGGCGCCGCCGCGACACTCCGGATCGCTCGCGGCCGCTCGGCTACCGGGTGCAACCGTCAGGCGTGAGCGTGCTGAGCAAGGAAAGGAGTCCCACCTGTGGCTGAGCTGCCGGATCAGACAGGGGCACAGACAGGCGGCGTCCGCGCCGGCTTCGTGATCACGGGCACCGAGGTGCTCGCCGGCCGCGTGCGGGACCGCAACGGCCCGTGGCTGGCCGACCGGCTCGCCGAGCTCGGGATCGAGCTGGCGCACGTGCTGATCACCGGCGACCGGCCCGCCGACCTGCTCTCCGCGCTCGAGTTCATGCGCGCCGAGGGCGCGGATCTGATCGTCACGAGCGGCGGCCTGGGGCCGACCGCGGATGACCTCACCGCGCAGGTGGTGGCCGACTTCGCCGGCCGCCCGCTGCTGCTCGACGAGGCGCTCGAGCGGCGCATCGGCGAGATCATCGCCCGCTTCGCGCGGCGCTGGAACCTCGACCCCGAGGCGCTCCAGATCGCGAACCGCAAGCAGGCGATGGTGCCCGAGGGCGCCGTCGCGCTCGACCCGGTGGGCACCGCCCCGGGGCTGGTCGTGCCCGCCGGCGAGCAGGTCGTGGTCGTGCTGCCGGGCCCGCCGCGCGAGCTGCAGGAGAGCTGGATGCAGGCGGTCGAGACCGAGCCCTTCAGGGAGGTGGCGGCGCGCCGCTCCGCGCTACCGCCAGACGATGATGCGCCTGTTCGGGATCCCCGAGTCCGAGATCGCGGAGACGCTGCGGGTCGCGGAGGGCCAGATCGGCCTGGACGGGCTGGAGATCACGACCTGCCTGCGCCGCGGCGAGCTGGAGATCGTGATCCGGGCGGACGGGTCGACCGAGCCGGCCGCGGACGCGCTCGTGGCCCTGATCTCCGAGCGCCACGGCGACTCCGTGTTCTCGACCGACGGCAGCTCGATCGAGGAGCAGGTGATGCGCCTGCTCGAGGGCCGGCGGCTGGGGGTGGGGGAGTCGTGCACCGGCGGGCTGCTGGCCGCCCGCCTCACCGACCGCCCGGGGTCGTCGGTCTACTTCGCGGGCAGCGTGGTCGCGTATTCGAACGAGGCCAAGTCGGACCTGCTCGGCGTGCCGCCGGAGATGATCGAGCGCCACGGGGCGGTGTCCGAGGAGGTCGCGGTGGCGCTTGCGGACGGCGCGCTCGAGCGGTTCGCCGCCGACACGGCGATCGGCCTGACCGGCATCGCGGGCCCCGACGGCGGCACGCCGGACAAGCCGGTCGGCCGCGTGTGCTTCTGCGTGGTCGCGCGCCGCGACGGGGAGGACGAGCGCGTGGTGCGCGCGCTCGACATCCCGGGCTCGCGCGCCGAGGTGCGCGACCGCTCGACCACGGTCGCGCTGCACCTGCTGCGGCGCCTGCTGCTGCGCGAGGCCGCGCCGGTCTAGGGCGACGGTCGTGGCTCGTCAGAACTCGTAGCGTCGGGCCATGCGTGAGCTCGCGACGAGCTCGCGTGACTGGTCGTCGTAGTAGGAGCGGTAATCCGCCCGCTCGGACGTGTTAACGGGCGCGGCAGTCAGGACGAACTCCCGCAGTTCCGGGACTTTGATGTCATTGCGGTCCAGGAACGTGACGAAATCCGATCGCAGATGCTCGAACCGTCCCAGGTGGACCCGTCCATCTCGAACCGCTGCCTGACCCACGACGTGAGCGAACACGCGCGTATACAGATCGTGCTTGTGGGCAAAGGCCCGCCTCAGAAGC
>CAVSXO010000024.1:0-47651 GCA_963731895.1 uncultured Solirubrobacterales bacterium | reverse complement strand
CGATCGAGATCCTCGCCGACTTCATCGACTTCGAGTGTCGGCTGCTGAACCTGGGCGGTGGGCTTGGATCGCGTACTCGGCGGATGACGAGCCTGCCGCGATCGAGGACTACGTGGACGTCAACGTCAAGGCGTCCAGCGCGTTCGACCCCGTGCCGCGACTCTTGATCGAGCCCGGCCGTTCGCTGGTCGGCAACGCGGGGGTCACCGCCTACCGGTCGGCACGGTCAAGGAGATTCCCGGTGTGCGCACCTACGTGGCCGTCGACGGCGGGATGTCGGACAACCTGCGCCCGATGCTCTACGGCGCGCGTACGACGCCGCGATCGCCGACCGGCCCGAGCGGAGGGACCCACCCGGCGACGATCGCCGGCATGCACTGCGAGTCCGGCGACATCCTGATCGAGGAGGTCATCTGCCCGAGCCGCGAATCGGTGACGTGCTGGTAACTCCCGCCACCGGCGCCTACGGCCATGCGATGGCCAACAACTACAACGGCATGCCGCGCCCACCCGTGATCTTCTGCCGGGACGGCGAGGCGCGCGTCGTCGTGCGCCGCGAGACCTACGAGGACCTCGCGGCGCGCGACGCCTGACGGCCGAGCCATTCAACGTCGGCCTGCTCGGTCACGGCACCGTCGGGCGGCGCGTTCGACGCGCTGCTCTCCGAGCGCGCCGACGCGATCGCCGCGGCCGACGGGCCGGCGGCCCGAGATCGACGGAGTGCTTACGCGTTCGGGTGGGTCGTTCGACGAGATCCTCGCCTCCTCCGACGCGATCGTCGAGCTGATCGGCGGCATCGAGCCGGCACGCGAGTATGCGCTGCGCGCGCTCGAGGCCGGCAAGCCGTTCGTGACGGCAAACAAGCAGCTGCTCTCCCAGCACGGCGACGAGCTGTTCGCCGCCGCCCGCGAAGGCCGGCACGCAGCTGCGCTACGAGGCGGCGGTCGCCGGGGTGGTCCCCGTCTATACGCGTGATGCGCGAGTCGTTCGCCGGCGCGCACATCGAGAAGGTGCACGGCATCGTCAACGGCACGACCAACTACATCCTCACCGAGATGGCCCGCACGGGCGCGTCCTATGAGGACGCGCTCGCGCGGCGCAGCAGCTGGGTTACGCCGAGGCCGACCCGACCGAGGACGTCAACGGCAAGGACGCCGCCGCCAAGATGGCGATCCTCGCGCGGCTCGCGTTCCATGCCTCCGTGCACGCTCGATGATGTCCCCTACGAGGGCATCGAGGAGATCAAGGCCGACGACATCGACTATGCGAAGGAGTTCGGGCTGGTGCTGAAGCTGCTCGGCGTCGCCGAGCGCCGCGACGGCGGCATCGAGCGTGCGCGTGTTCCCGTGCTTCCTGTACGGAGGGCATCCGCTGGCGTCGGTCGTCGGCCCGTTCAACGCGGTCACGCTCGAGTCGCCGGCGATCACCGAGGTGACCCTTTCGGCCCGGGCGCCGGCGGCCCGCAGACCGCGTCGGCCGTGCTCGGCGACGTCGTGTCCGTGATGACCTCACCCGGCATGGAGCTCGAACCCGCGCAGCGGCTGCGATTCGTCCCGGAGGAGGAGGTCGAGTCGGCCTTCTACCTCCACCTCGAGGTCGCGGACGCGCCCGGCGTGCTGGCCGAGTCGCGCACGTCCTGGGCGACAACGGCGTGAGCGTGAAGAGCGTCGTGCAGAAGGGGATGGGCGAGAACGCGCGACTCGTGATGGTGATGCACCCGGTTGCGGAAGGCCGCTTCAGGCGCGCGGTCGAGGAGATCTCGAAGCTCGACCTGATGCGCGCGCCGCCGCGCTCGATCCGGGTGATCGAGGAGGAGTTCGTCGTCGTGATGCCGAGCGCCGCGGTTCGAGACCGCGTTCCCCTGATCGAGCGCTACCGCGACCGCCTGCCGCTCGAGCCCGGCGACCCCGTCGTGACTCGCTGATCGAGGGCTCGACGCCGCTGGTGCCCGCGCCGCGCCTGTCGGAGCGGCTCGGCATCGAGACGCACCTGAAGTTCGAGGGCATGAACCCGACCGGCAGCTTCAAGGACCGCGGCATGACGGTCGCCGTCTCGCGGGCGATGGGCAAGGGCGCCGAGGCGATCATCTGCGCGTCGACCGGCAACACCGCCGCCAGCGCGGCCGCCTACGCCGCGCGCGCCGGCATGCGCGGCGCGGTGATCGTCCCCGAGGGCAAGATCGCGCGCGGCAAGCTCGCCCAGGCGGTGATGCACGGCGCGCGCGTGATCTCGCTGCGCGGCAACTTCGACCAGGCGCTGGAGCTCGTGAAGCAGGTCGTCGAGCGTCAGCCGTCGAGCTGGTCAACTCGATCAACCCGTACCGGATCGAGGGGCAGAAGACGGCGGCGTTCGAGGTCTGCGACGAGCTCGGCGCGGCGCCCGACGCGCTCGCGATCCCGGTCGGCAACGCCGGCAACGTGACGGCCTGGTGGAAGGGCTTCGACGAGTACGGCCAGGGCCGGCCGCGCCTGTACGGCTTCCAGGCCGAGGGCGCCGCGCCGATCGTGCTGGGCCGGCCGGTCGAGCAGCCCGGAGACCGTCGCCTCGGCGATCCGGATCGGCAACCCGGCGCGCTGGCAGGAGGCGGTCGTCGCGCTCGACGAGTCGGGCGGGCGCGATCGCTGCCGTCAGCGACGACGAGATCCTCGACGCGCAGCGCTGGCTCGCGTCGAACGAGGGCGTGTTCTGCGAGCCCGCGTCGGCCGCGTGGGTCGCCGGCGTGCTGAAGTCGCCGCCCGCAGGCGCCGCGCTGCTCGTCTGCGTGCTGACCGGGCACGGGCTGAAGGACCCCGAGACCGCGCTCGAGGCCGCCCCCGAGGTGGTCGCGTGCGACCCCGACCTGGCCGAGGTCGAGCGGGCGGTGCTCGGCCTGATGGGACGCCGGCGGCGGGTGCGCGTGCCCGGCTCCTCGGCGAACCTCGGCCCGGGCTTCGACGCGATGGCCGCCGCCGTCTCGCTGCACCTGGAGCTGGAGGTCGAGGAGACGGGCGAGTTCTCGGTCGATCCCGGCGACGCCGCGCTGCCGGCCGACGAGACGAACCTCTGCGTGCGCGCGTTCGCCGACCTGCACCCGGTCGACGGCCTGACCTTCCGCGTCCGCTCGGAGATTCCGCTCGAGGCCGGCCTCGGATCGAGCGGCGCGGCGATCGTGGCCGCGCTGGTGGCCGCGGACCACATGTACGAGCTGGCGCTGCCGCGCGAGGAGTTGTTCGCGCGCGCGGCGGCGATCGAGGGGCACCCGGACAACGTCGCCGCCTCGCTCTACGGCGGCTTCGTGATCTGTGCCGCGGGCGACGTGACGGTGATCGAGCCGCCGTCGGGACTGGAGGCGGTCGCCGTGGTGCCCGACGAAGCCGTGCCGACCGGCGCGGCGCGCGCGGCCCTGCCGGACGAGGTGCCGCTGGCCGACGCGACCTTCAACGTCGCGCACGCCGCGACTGCTGGCGCTCGGCCTCGCCCGCGGCGACCTGGCGCTGATCGCACGGGGCTCGAGGACCGCCTGCACCAGCCGCGACGCGCGCCACCTCTATCCGCGCTCGATGGAGCTGGTGCGAGCGCGCGCGCGAGCTCGGCGCGCTGGGCGCAACGATCTCGGGCGCCGGCCCGACCGTGCTCTTCTGGGTCTTCTTCGAGCAGACCGGCGCGCTGTTCGACCGGCTGCGCGAGGAGGTCGGCGGCTGGGCCGAGGTGCAGCGCCTCAACTTCGTCGCGCAGGGCGCGGACGTCGCCGAGCTCTAGCTGGCGACGCGGAGCTGCACCAACTTGCGCTCGCGTCACGTGGTGCGGCGTCGACGCCTCCGCGAGCCTCACCGCCTCGCGATCTTGTCGCGGTTGCCGCGCTGCGACAGCGGCTGCATGATGCCGCGCAGCCATGTCATCGGCAGCACCCAGCGCGGCGCCCACACCTTGTCGGCGCGCCGGGTCACACCGCGCTCGATCGCCTTGCCCGCCGCCGACAGCGGCGCCGTCTTGCTGAACGGTCCCGGCAGTCGCGTCACGCAGCACGTTGGCAGACGGACTGTCGAGGCCCTCGCGCACCATGTCGGTGTCGATGAAGCTGAAGTAGGCCACGCCGACCCGGGTGCCCGTGTGGGCGATCTCGGCCCGGAGGCTGTCGCAGAACGCCTCGACGCCCGCCTTCGTTGCGGCGTAGTGCGCGAGCATCGGCGGGTGCAACGCGGCCGCCAGGGAAGCGATGGAGAGGATGTATCCCTGGCGCGCGACGACGTGCGGCAACGTTGTGCGCACCGTGCGCCACACGCCGAGCAGGTTCACCTCGATCGTGCGCTCGAACGCGTCGGGGTCGATCGTGGCGACCGTGCCGAAGGGGGCGATCCCGGCGTTGGCGATCACGACGTCGATGCCGCCGAAGCGCTCGACCGTCGCGTCCACTGCCCGCTGCAGCGCGTCCCAGTCCGTCACGTCCGCCTCGAACCAGGCGGCGTTCGGCCCGATCTCGGCCGCGACCTGCGCGCAGAGCTCCGGCTCGAGGCCCACCAGCGACGACCTTCGCGCCCCGCTTCCCCAGACGGCGGGCCGCCTCGGCGCCGATACCCCGCGCGGCGCCGGTGATCAACACGACCTTGTCGCGAACGTCGTATCGCTCGGCCATCGGTCTCAGTAACCGGGTTCGACCGGGGCGGCCGGCAGCGTCGCGACGGTCTCCTGGCGCAGTGCGTGCAGGCGCTCGCGTGCCTCCTCCTCGCCCAGCCGCGCCAGCAGCTCGTCCGCGAGGTTGATGTAGTCGGCGCCCAGCTCGGGGCGGTAGTCGAGGATCGACACGCCGCGCTCCGCCGATTCCGGATAGCGCACCGAGCGCCTGATCACGTTGCGGAACACCTTGTCTCCGAAGCTCTCGCGCATGCTGTCGAGCGTCTCACGCGTGTGGACCATCCGCATGTCGGCCATGTTCATCACGACGCCGAGCCAGTCCAGCCCCTCGTTCAGGTTCTCGCGCGCGAGCTCCATCACCTCGAGGACCTGCTCGACGCCCTGGAGTGAGAAGTACTCCCCCTCCGCGCTGACGAGCGCATGCGTGGCTGCGACCAGCGCATTCACCGTCAGCAGGCCGAGCGCCGGCGGGCAGTCGATCAGGATCAGCTCGTGCTGGCGGCGCGATTCGCGCAGCGCCCGCTTCAGCGTCAGCTCCCGGCCCATCTTCCCGCTCAGCACGAGCTCCGCCTCGGCCAGCCCCAGGTTCGCCGGGATCATGCCGTTGTGGATCGCGTCCACCGCGCGTGCCTGGCCGGCCAGGACCTCGCCGATCGTGGGCGCGGCGTCCGGGTCGACGTCGAAGTAGTCGGACAGGTTGCCCTGCGGGTCGAGGTCGACGGGCAGCACGTCGAGCCCCACCCGCCTGAGCACGTCCGCGAGCGTGCGGACCATGGTCGTCTTGCCCGTGCCGCCCTTCTGGGAGAGGACCGCGATCGTGGGGCAGGCAGTCGGAAGGATTGTCGACACTGGCCCTCCGGGGCCGAAAGTCCGCAAATTGGGAAAAAAATGACCGCCGCGGCCGCTTCGCGGGCGACAGTTTTGCAACCTCAGGCCGGACTATAATGGCGCGTCCATACCCAACCCGTCGCGCGCCCGCTCGGAGAAGGCGCGGAACCCGGGAGGATAGATTGAGCGCTCGTTCTTCGAAACTGGGCCCGCAGGACTCGGGCCGCGCCCCTGGCGCGAAAACCGGTCACTACGTGTCCACCCAGGCGTATCGCCCTCTTCGCCGGCCGCAGACCGTCGAGGACCAGGACGCATGCGCCCTTTATGCCGCCGTGCGCCGGGATGGCAAGGCGACTCACGACGTGATCGAGAAGGGTTTCGTCGCCCTTCACAAGATGCTTCACCGGGCCGGCAACGTGGACGGCGAGGGTGACGGCTGTGGCGTCATGGTCGACATCCCACGCCTGTTGTGGCAGGAGGAGATCCGCCACGGCGGTCACGCGCCACGCCTTGCACTCGACCCCGCGTTTGCGGTCGCGCACGTGTTCGTGTCACGGGCCGCCGACTACGAGCGTGTGAAGGGGGCCGCGCGGCAGGCATTTCACCGCGCCGGCCTGCGCGTGCTGGCCGAGGTCGAGGATCGCGTCGACAGCTCCGCGCTTGGGCACACGGCGCGCGAGGAGGAGCCCCACTTCTGGCAGGTGGGCGTGCTCGTGCCGGACGCCGACGCCCGCGACCGCGTGCTGTTCGACGTCGCGATCGAGATCGAGGCGAAGCTCGACGCACACGTCGCCTCCCTGTCCGCGAACTCCTGTGTCTACAAGGTGATGGGATCGCCGCAGGTGCTGCAGCGGTACTTCGACGACCTGTCGGACCCGCGCTGCGAGACCGCCTCCCTGCTGGGTCACAACCGTTACTCGACGAACACCTGGCCGTCGTTCATGCGAGTGCAGCCGTTCTCGGTCCTCGGCCACAACGGCGAGATCAACACGATCGCCCGCCTGCGCGCCGAGTCCCTCATGCTGGGCGCTCCGATCCGCGACGACTCCTCCGATTCCCAGGACCTGAACCGCCTGGTCGAGACGTTGATCCATCGTCGTGACCTGTCGCTGCCGGAGGCGATGGAGCTCGCGGTCCCGCCGATCGTGCACGAGATCCGCCAGTTCCCCGAGGACCTGCGCGGCTTCTATATGTATCTACGCCAGGCGATGGGGCCGTTCGCACAGGGCCCGATCGCGTTGATCGCGCGGCACGGGGACGAGCACGTCTTCTCCGTGGACGCGCTCGGCCTGCGACCCCTGTGGCAGATCGAGGCACACGATTCGTACGTGTTCAGCTCCGAGCCGGGCGTCGTCCCGATCGAGGACATGACCGGCGAGCCCAAGCCGATGTCGCCCGGCGAGAAGGTGATGGTGCGGATCAAGCGCGACCGCGGCGCGCGCCTTTTCGACCACCAGGAGATGCAGCGGCTCGTGCACAAGCGCTGGCTCGAGCGCACCGGCGCGGAAGCGGTCGCCGGCTTCGAGCAGGCGATCCCCACCGGCGGCCCGCTCGAGGGCCCCGAGATCCCGGGCTACGACTCGGCCCGCCCGGCAGAGCCCGTGAAGGTCGAGGAGCGCGTGCTGGCCGGCATGGGGTGGCAGCGTGAGGACACCAAGCTCGTGCAGCAGATGGCCTCCAACGGGGCCGAGCCGATCGGCTCGCTGGGCTACGACGGCCCGCTGGCCGCGCTGTCGGTCGAGCGCCAGAACCTGGCCGACTACTTCAAGGAGACCGTCGCCGTCGTGACCAACCCGGCGATCGACCGCGAGCGGGAGATCGAGCACTTCTCCTGCCGGGCGGTGTTCGGCGCGCGCCCGTCGATCGACAGGCCCCAGGACGAGCCGCGCACGATCGAGACCGCGTTCCCGATCATCCTCGGCGGCCACCACGACATGGCGCCGCTGTCCGATGAGACGTATCGCGGTGTCGCCAAGGAGCACAAGACATACCTGCTCGAGGACCTGTGGGAGTGCTTCCGCGGGCGCGCGGCGGTGCTCGACATCTCCTGCCTCGAGGCCGAGACGGTCGAGGGGGCGCTCGAACGCCTGAAGTACGAGGCCGCGAAGAAGGTGCTCGACGGCGCGGAGCTGCTGGTGCTGTCGGACCGCACCGCGTTCGAGGGCGAGCGGCCGTGGCTGGACCCGCACCTCGCGCTGTCGGCGATCGACCGCGCGCTGCGCGAGTATCGCGTCGAGGGGGGTAGCGAGAACCTGCGCCGCCGTACCTCGTTGGTGTTGCGCTCGGGTGCGATCCGGAACGTCCACGACGTCTGCATGGCGCTCGGGCTGGGCGCCGACGGCGTGTGCCCGTACGTCCTCGTCGAGATCATCTGCGTCGACGACTACGAGGACGACATCTCGAACATCTGCTCCGCGCTGCGGAAGGGCATCGAGAAGGTGATCTCCACGCTCGGCATCCACGAGGTGCGCGGCTACGCACGGCTCTTCTCGTCGATCGGCCTGAAGCCAGAGCTGGTCGAGGTGCTCGGCACGCCGGCCTACTACGGGTCGCGCACCGCAGGCACCGGGTTCGCGGAGCTGGACGCGGAGTCGGCCGTGCGCCAGCGCATCCTCGCCGGGCAGGAAGACGGCAAGCCGGCGAAGACGTTCCGCTTCTACCCCAAGGTCTACAAGGCCGCGATCGCGGCGGCGAACGGGGCCTCCTCGTTCGAGGAGTACTCCACCAAGGTGCGTGACCTCGAGCACGAGCAGCCGATCTCGATGCGCCACATCCTCGACCTGAAGTCGGATCGGCAGCCGATCGACCCCGCGCAGGTGGACCCGGGCGTGGGCCGCCACTCGTACCCGATCGTGATCTCCTCGATGTCGTTCGGCTCCCAGGGGGAGACCGCGTTCCGGGCGTATCCGGAGGCGGCGATGCGGCTCAACATCGTGTGCGTGAACGGCGAGGGCGGCGAGATCCGCGACATGTACGGCAAGTACCCCTTGTGGCGCGGGCAGCAGGTGGCATCGGGCCGCTTCGGCGTGACCTCGGAGATGCTCAACTCCTCCTATCTGGTCGAGATCAAGATCGGCCAGGGCGCGAAGCCCGGCGAGGGCGGGCACCTGCCGGCCAAGAAGGTTTCGGAGAAGGTGGCCGCCGCGCGTAACGCGTCGCCGGGAACCGACCTCATCTCACCGTCGAACAACCACGACCTCTACTCGATCGAGGACCTCGCGGAGCTGATCGACGAGCTGAAGACCGCGAACCCCGACGTGCGGGTCTCGGTGAAGGTGCCGGTGGTGCCGAACATCGGGACGATCGGCGTCGGGATCGCCAAGGCGGGCGCCGACATCATCACGCTGTCGGGTTTCGAGGGCGGGACCGGCGCCGCACGCCAGCACGCGCTGCGCCACGTCGGGCTGCCGTCGGACATCGGCACGCGTGCGGTGCACCTGGCGCTGCTCGAGACAGGCATCCGCAACCGCGTCGAGATCTGGGCCGACGGTGGCTACCGCCACGGCTGGGACATCGTGAAGCTCCACTGCCTGGGCGCCAACCGCGTCGCGTTCGGAACGCTGGCGATGGTGTCGCTCGGCTGCACGATCTGTCGCGGGTGCCAGCTCGACACCTGTCACGTCGGCATTGCGACTCAGATCGAGGACATGGCCGAAGCCGAGGAGAAGGGACTGAAGAAGTTCACGCCGCAGGAGTTCGAGCTTGCGGCCGAGAACTGCGCACGGTTCTTCGCCGGCATGGGCGAGGAGGTGCGCCAGATCGTCGCCGACATGGGCTACGAGCGCGCCCAGGACCTGGTCGGCCGCAGCGATCTGCTGGTGCAGGCGCGGGCGAAGGAGACGATCGACCTGCGGGAGATGATCCGCCCGCTCGAGGAGATGCTCGACCTCGAGCCGATCGACATGCCCGTCAGCGCCGAGGAGGAGCGCGAGGCGGCCGGACTGATCGTCGCGCAGCCGATCCGCATGCAGGCAAAGCCCACCTCGCACGAGATCGCGGCCTTGGCGACGGAGGTCTGCGGGGGCCCGGTATCGATCGGTGGCGACGCCACGGATACTGGCGAGAGCGTGGCCATCGGTCAGGTGGGTCACGTGACGCACGAGTACTACCGCGCGGTCGACGCCAACGACCGGGTGATCGGCACGGAGCTCGCGGGCGCGCTCTCGCGGGCACGGATCTTCAGGCCCGACGGCGCTCCGCCGTCCAACATGGAGTCGCTCGCGGACCTGCACTTCAACGGTGGGTCGATCGGCGGCTCGGGTCTCGGCGCCTTCAACGTCTGGGGCGTCGACATCCGCGTCGAGGGCGGCGCCCAGGACGGCGTCGGGAAGACGATGTTCGGCGGCACGATCGCGATCATGAAGGGCCGCAACCGAGCCGGCGAGCGCGTGAACGGCTCCGTCGGCAAGTCGTTTGCCTACGGCGCCCAGCGCGGCCGTTTCTACGTTCAGGGCTCGGCCGACTCGCGGTTCTGCATCCGCCTCTCGGGCGCCGACGTGGTGATCGGCGGCGAGCCGCAGGGGCCGATTCGTGACGACCTGGGCGGCATCGCGGACCGCGCCAACATCAAGGGCTTCGCATTCGAGTACATGACCTCGGGCCGCGCGGTGGTGCTGGGCGACATCGGCCCGTGGGCGTGCGCAGGTCAGACGGGCGGCCGCGTCTACATGCGTGTCAACGACGAGTGGGGCCTGGACCGCGAGGCGATCGAGCGGCGCCTCGGCAAGGGCGCGCTCGTCGGCCTGCTCGAGCTCGACGCCGAGGGGATCGCCGACGTGAAGGAGCTGCTCGACCTGTACGCGCAGGAGCTGGAGCGCTCCGAGCAGCACGACGAGGCGCGCCGCATCCGCGGCATCGCCGCCGACGCACGTTCACACTTCCTCATGTCGGTACCGCAGGGCGAGCAGACCGACCCGTCGGTGTCGACGGAGTAGCCCGGCCTCCGGCCGCAGGCCAGTGGGCCGTCGGCGATCGCGGTGGGCCCGTTCGGCCCACCCTTCGGCGGCCGAGTCGGTCCGTCACGGATCCGCCGAGAGCGCCGACGGGCCCACCCGATCGGAGGTCGGCCGGGCTAAGCGGTCGCCCCGACGTGCGCCGCGTCGAGAAAGTAAAGGCGGTAGCGGCCGACGATCAGTTCGTCGCCATCCGTGAGGTCCTGCCACTCGACGCGTTCGCCGTTCACGCAGGTGCCGTTCAGGCTGCGGTCGTCGAGCACACGGACACGATCTTCCTGGTGGCAGACCAAAGCGTGCCGGCGAGAGACCGTCGGGTCGTCGAGGCGGATGTCGGCGGTCAGGCTGCGCCCGATCCGCGTCCACTCGCTGAGCAGCGGAAGCACCGAGACACGCTCGCCGTCGCGGAAGGCCAGAAATTGCCCCGGCTCCTCGAGGCCGTCGCGGACCGCATCCAGCCAACCGGCGTCCTCGTCCTCGTGCAGCGACGTTTGGTCGGGTTCGGCCACATCGAACATCGAGGCGCGCGCGAAGTGCCGCTCGCCGCAGTTCGGGCACTCCGGCATCTGGTCGAGAACCTGCAGGGCGACGTGGAACCCGCAGCTACGGCATCGGAACGATCCCGCTCCGGCGAGGGTTCCGGCGAGGTATGTCTCCAACAGTCCTCCCTAGGGTCTGCCAGCGGCGCGTCCGTGCTGATGCCGCAGCTCAGGGCCATCCGGACGTCATCCCCGAGAACTCGTGCCGATTGTATCTCCGAGTGGCGCAGATTGTGGTGTTTTTCGGCCATTTGCCCGCAATCACCGAGGTTTTTCGGCCTCACCCATAAGGGGAGCCGAGCCAGGAGTCGGTCGCGGCCCAATGACGAGGCGGCCCCGTATGATCGCGGCCGCATGCGAACCATCACGGTTACCCGCACGGTCGACGCGCCGCGTGAGCAAGTGTTCGGCTATCTGTCCGACATCGCCAACCACGCCGAGTTCTCCGACCATTACCTGCACGATTTCAGGCTGGAGCGGCTCCAATCCAAGGGTGTCGGAGCGTCCGCCAGCTACCGGCTCGACTTTCCGCTCGGCAGGCAATGGGGGGACGCCGTGATCACCGGCCTCGAGGCCCCACACAGGGTGGTGCTCGAGGGCAGCACCGGACGTATCGGGCGAACTCGGACGCGGGCGGAGTTCCGCCTTACGCCCTCCGACCATGGGATGACGCGCGTCGAGTACCGGTTCGAAACCGAGCCCGGCACGCCGTTCGACCGGCTGAAGGAGTCGCTCGGCCTGCGTGGATGGCTGCGCCGGGCCGCCCGGCGGGCGCTCGGCCGCCTGGCGCACGTGCTGGAGGACGGGCAGCCCTCCGCCGGCGCGGTCAGACCGGCGGCGGGATGAATACACTTCCGCGCTCGTGAATCGCGTGCGAACGCTTCCCCGGCCCTGCGCCGCGCTTCTCGCGCTGGTCCTCGCCCTGTCCCTTGCTGCAGCCGGATGTGGCAACGACGAGCCGAAGACCTCCGGGGCCGAGGGCGAGTTCATCGAGGCCGGGGACGGGGTCGACTACCAGGTCCAGCTGACCCGTTTGCTGAATCCGCAGCAGCGACCGGACGACGCATACGTGCGCGGCCAGACTTCCCTGCTCCGAGACGAGGTGTACCTGGGCGTGTTCCTGAGGATCGAGAACGACAGCGACTCGCCCTACAAGCCTCCGCGTGGCATCAAGGTCGTCGACACCACGGGGAACGAGTACCTGCCCCTCGACACGACACAGAGCGCGTTCGGGCTCGACTTCGGCGAGGCGATCCCCCCCGGCGGCGTCGCGCCGCCGCCGAACTCACCGGCTCAGTTCGGCCCCACCTCAGGTGCGATGCTCCTCTTTCGCCTGAAGGAGCAATCGGCGACGGACAACCTCCCGCTCGAGCTGCAGATTCCAGTCGAGGGCGAGGAGGAGCCCTCAACCATCACGCTCGACGTCTGAGCCCGCCGGCCAGAGTCGCTACTCTTCGAGGTCGCTCGCAAGCGGGAAGCCGAGCGACGCCCCGATCAGGATCATGAGGCACCCGATCACCGCGAGCCAGCCGCCCAGGGTCTGTGCGCCCTCGGCGATCAGGCGCGACAGCACCGCGATGGCGGCGCCACCAGCGATCATCCAGTACCAGGTTTGACCCATGCCGCCACGGGCGGCGAGCACTGCGCCCACCACCGCGAGCACCAGGCCGACGGTGGCAAGGCTGAACGGGTCGATCACGACCAGCAGCGCGCCGACCGCGGCGATCACCACGCCCGCGCGCGTGAGCCGCACCGTGCCGGGATCCCGCCTGGGAACCCCGGTCGCAAGAGCGCCCGTCCTCTCCACGGAGGCCAGTCTATATGTGTGTGGAGGCGCTCGCCCGGCCGGGTGCCGCCTCCGTGCATGCTCCCGGCATGACCGCGGTGGACTGGATCATCGTCGCTTTCGTCGTGCTGATGGCGTTGTGGGGCTACGCCCAGGGCCTGATCGTGAGCGCTCTTTCGCTGGCCGGGTTTGCGGGCGGCGCGTTCGCCGGCAGCCGGCTGGCGCCGCTGTTGCTCGACGAAGGATCGAGCTCACCCTACGCGCCTCTCTTCAGCCTCGTGACCGCCCTGATGGTGGGCGGCTTCGCTGCGATCCTCTTCGAGGCGCTGGGGGAGGGGATTCGGCGGCGGATGTCATTCCGCGCCGCGGACGTGCTGGACGGCATCGGCGGTGCGTTGCTGGTCGCCACGCTCGGTCTCGGGTTGGTGTGGATCGCGGGGGCCGTCGCCCTTCAGACTCCCGGCGCGCGAGAGCTGCGGCAGGACATCCAGCGCTCGGCGATCCTCTCGAAGATGAACGAGGTGCTGCCGCCGTCAGGCCCCCTCCTGAACGCCCTGGCACGCGCCGACCCGTTCCCCCGCATCCGCGGACCCGCGGCCGACGTACCCGCCCCCACGCGGCGGCATCCTGCGCGACGGCGACGTGCAGGGAGCACATGCGAGTGTCGTGCGGGTTCTCGGTCACGCCTGCGGTCTCGCCGTGCAGGGGTCCGGTTGGGTGGCGAGGCCCGGGATCGTGGTCACGAATGCACACGTGGTGGCCGGTGAGGACGACACCACCATCGAAACGGACGGCGGCGACGGGATGGACGCGACCGCGGTCGTCTTCGACCCACACAACGACGTCGCCGTGCTGAGCGTGCCGGGGCTCGGTGCGCCGGACCTCGACCAGCGCACAGGCGCCCCTTCCGGCGCGCCCGTTGCGATCCTCGGGTATCCCGAGAACGGCCCTTACAGGGCGGTCGCCGGCCGGCTTGGCGAGACCCGTACCGTTCTGAGCCGCGATGCGTACGGAAACGGGCCTGTGCGCAGGCGCATGACCTCATTGCGCGGCACGATCCGGTCGGGGAACTCCGGTGGGCCGGCCGTCGACGCCGGCGGCCGCGTGGTCGCAACGGTATTCGCGGCGACGACGAACGGCTCCGGTGGAGGCTTCGGCGTGCCGCCGGGCATCGTCGAGGCGGCCCTCGACCGTGCCGGGGGGCCGGTCGACACGGGGCCCTGCGTGCGTTAGCCGCCCACCAGGCGCTAGCGCGGCATGTCCCGGCGCGGCACCCGCCCGACCGGTCCGGGCTCGGCCGATCGCAGGCGCCTCGTGGCGGTGCTCATGCCACGCAGGGCGAGTGCGCTGGTAACGACGCCCGCAACACTGTCGCTGAGGCCCACCGGGCCCGAGTCCGTCCCGAAGCCGACGAGCCACGGAGCGGTCGTGAGCCACAGGCCCGCGAGGACGTTGAGGGCCAACAGGGCCGGAAAGACCACGCCGGCCAGCGCCACGACGGCGATCGCCGCGCCGGTGACCAGGTCGGCTGCGATCGCTCCGTCGACGTCGTCGTACCCCCAGATCCAGGGGCTTGCGCAGACCCAGAGGCCCACGACGAACGCCGGGAGCCAGGGCTCCGACCAGCGGCCTTCGTCGCTGGAGTCGATCGTCCGGCCCACTCCCTCCGCGACCAGGCGCCGCCTCGCGGCCGCGGCCCGCACGGCCGCCGCAGCCGAGCGCCACCGCGGCTCGGTGGCGACGATTGCCACCGCGAGCCCTCCCATCGCCGCCCAGAACCACCACTGATCGGCCGCCATCGGGGAAGTATCCGTGTTTCCATCCCGTGGTTCCGTCGGGACCGCCGCCTATCTTGGCGCCGATGGCCCTTTGTTTCATGGAGCCGGCGGAGGCAATCCGCGTGATCGCCGAGTCGATCGGCCGGGAGGCGCGGCGTGCGCTGCTCGCGGCCGTGATCGAGTCCTGGGTCGACGACATCCCCGAGCACGAGCTGGCGCAGCACTATTCGAAGGCCGTGCACGATCTCGACCACGAGGACCTCTCGATGCTGGCCGCCTGGCACGCCACGCTCGAGGTCGGGACCCCGGTCGCCAGCGCCGAGTTCCTGGTCGGCGCGTTCGAGGGCCTCGGCGAGCACAAGCGCGAGGTGCTGAAGCTGGCCGCCCGCTTCCGGGGCGACGAGGCGTTCCTCGCCGGCGTCGGCGAGGAGGAGGCGCTCGACATCGTCCTGCCGTGGCTGTCGGCCGAGCGGCTCGAGACGCTCTGCAGCCGGGCGCTGCGGATCTACGTCGACGACCGCCTCGGCGGCAACAACTAGCCCGGCGCCGCGCCGTCCAGCGCCAGCGCCCTGATCTCGGGGATCGCCTGCTCGTTGGAGCGGAAGTGCACCGCCTTCATGCCGAGCTCCCGGGCGGCCTCGATGTTGGCCTCGTTGTCGTCCACGAACAGGCACTCGTTCGGCTCGACGCCCCCCAGCCGCTCGACCGTCAGCTGGTAGATCGCCGGGTCGGGCTTGCGCAGGCCCACCCAGGCAGAGTCCACGACCAGCTCGAAGATCTCGTCGACGGGCAGCTTCGCCCGCCACAGCTCCTCCCACTCGCGCACGTTGTTGGTCAGGATCGCCATCCGGTAGCCGCGGTCGCGCAGGTCTCGCATCACGTCCAGCATCGGCTCGTTGGCGTGCAGCGCCTCGAAGTAGATCTCCCGGAACCGGTGCAGGGTGGGCCGGTGGCCGAGCTCCGGCTCCAGCCCCCAGCAGAGGTCGTCGAGGAACTCCTGCTCGCTGATCTCTCCGCGCTCGAGGCGGAACAGCGGGTACTCGCCGTCGCGCTCGGAGACGCGCTGCATCCCGCGGCCGAGCTGCTCCATCGAGATGCCGGTCTCGTCCTGAAACGCGGCGAAGGCCTCGATCAGGTGGTTCGTGAGGACGCCGCCGAAGTCGCTGATCACCGCGCGGAGGCCGGGATCGCTCACGCGCCGGCCTCGATCTCGTATGACCCGAGGGCCGGCACCCCGTCGATGCGGAAGCGGAACATGGTGAGCGACCCCTGTGCGCCGGGGAGTGCTGCCGCGATTCCGCCCGCGGCAACGCCCGCGAGCCGGCTGGGCAGCTCGTCCCCCGGCCGGAACAGCTCGGCGGTCGCCTTCACCGGCAGGCCGTCCTTCGCGAACACAGTCGACAGCCGGACCGTCTCGAACGGCAGCGGACCGTCACCTCCGCCGTTGCCGGCGAAGGTCATGTGGCCGCCGATCAGCTCCTCCCCGTGTGCCCGGGCGCCGGGTGGCTGGACGGCGGCGACCGTGAGCAGCTCGTCGTTCTCGGAAGCGACGGTCAGGAACCGTGCGCGGCTCGCCTCCCCCGCGGGCCCCCACCGGTGCGTGCGCACGGCCGGCGCCTCGATCGTGCGATGGCGCCCGCCGATCTCGGCGGTCCCCCGCGCCTCGCACAGCTGCGCGTAGCGTTGCAGCCCGGCGGCTCGCCCAACCGCGGCCGTGGCCGGCTCGGCGAGCTCGGCGGGCGGGGTCAGTGCGTGCAGTTCCAGCTCGATTCGGGCGCCTGGAGCGTCGAGCGACAGCTTCCAGCGCTCCAGTGGCTGCTCGATCGTGAGCTGCAGCGGCCCGGCCACGGCGTGCTCCCAGCTTTCCACGCCGGTCGTGACCTCCTCCGCGACCTCGACCACGGTCTCGCCGTCGGCGATCACAAGCGCCGTCACGCTCGTCGTGCCGGCCGAGGGAAATCGAGCGATCCGCGCCGCGACCAGCAGCGACGCGTCCAGCAACTGCACGTCCACGACGTCACGGAACGCGCCGGAGCCGGTCTGCGCCTGCTCGTCGCGGGGGACGGTCATCGGTCCGGCGTGTCGGGCGGCGCCGGGGGCAGCTCCGCCGGTGGCGGAGGCGTCTCCGGGTACGCGGTGGGTTGGGGCCGTGGCCGCTGCCCGCCGGGCGCCCCGACGACCACGCGTGCCCACCCGAACCGTGTCGGGCGCAGCATCATGCGGGTCAGGAGGCGGCGGAACCCTGCGCGCGTGGGCGGGATCAGCAGGAGCAGCCCGACCGCGTCGGTGATGAAGCCCGGCGTCAGCAGGAACGCTCCTCCGACAACGATCAGCACGCCGTCGAGCACCTCCCGGTGCGGGACGCGGCCCGCGGAGAGGGCGGACTGGAACGCCGCCCAGGCGCGCCGCCCCTGCCAGCTCAGCAGGCGGGCGCCGATCAGCGAGTCGACGATCAGGATCAGAACGGTCCACAGCGCGCCGATCGCCTGGCCGACCTGGATGATCACGTAGATCTCCGCGATCGGCACGAGCACGAACAGGATCACCAGCAGCAGCACGCAGGGAGCCTAGCGACCGTCCCACGCCGGTTCGCCGTGACGCGCACCGGGGTATCCCGAGCGCTCCTCTAGAATCGTGCCCATGCCCGACGAGACGGAACCAACTGCCGGCGCTGCGTCTGATTCGTCTCCGGACCGCGACGACGTGATGGAGGCGCTCGAGAACGTGATCGATCCCGAGCTGGGGCTCGACTTCGTGTCGCTCGGCCTGGTCTACGACGTCGAGATCGAGGACCGCGACGTGCACATCACGTTCACGCTCACGACGCCGGCGTGCCCGATCGGCCCGCAGGTGACCGAGCAGATGAAGGAGTTCGTCGGCGAGGTCGAGGGAGTGGAGAAGGTCCTCCCGAAGATGGTCTTCTCGCCGATGTGGTCTCCGGAGCGCATGTCCGAAGACGCGAAGTTCGCGCTCGGGTACTAGCGAACAGCCGCGCCTACGGCGCGAAGATTCCCTGGACCGCGAACACAGCGTTGGGCTGCGTCGCGACGAGGCCGTCGGATCCGCCGTCGAGCACCTGTAGCTGGGACAGCTGGATCACCGTGCGCTTGGTGTCGAGGATCAGGCCTGGAGAGATCGCGTTCGCGGACGTGCCCAGCGAGCAGTTCGCACCGGCGGTGCCGGCGGTGGCCACGCACGGCGCGGCGAACGCGAGCGTGGAGTCGACCACCGTGGCGGCCTCGGTCCCTCCGCCCGGCGTGGTCGCGTTGTTCCGGTCGGTGATCCGCATGTCCGCGGTCACCTCCAGCTCGCCCGTGTAGTCCGACTGGCCGCCGCCCGCACACGTGCTGATCGCAATGCGGCAGCGCACGTCGGTGAGGGAGAACGTGATCACGTCGTCGGAGTCCTCCGGCAGACCGGGGTCTCCGGCCAGGACGGCGTGGCGCACTGAACCGATCGAGTTCGCCGCGGAGCCGTTCGCGTCCGGCGTGCCGATGGTCAGATGCGCCGACCGCTGGAGAGGCGTGCACGAGCCGAAGCCCAGCGGCGGGCCGTGGACGTGTGTCGGAGCACTGCATTGCGCGTAGGCCGGCACGAGGGACGCGCGGAGGGGCGTCGCCCCCTTCGGGCGCGGGTACCCGAAGACGAGCGACTGCCAGTCGGGATGCCCGTCGAACTGAGAGATGGTCGTGAGCCGGGTCTGCGCGGCGCCGGTGGTCCCCATCACGTAGATCTCCGGGTTCCCGTCGCGCGAGCTGCGGAAGAGGATCTTCGACGCATCCGGCGACCACGCCGGCTCGGTGTCCGTGGCGGCGTTGTTCGTGAGGCGGACCTGCAACGCGCCCCCCTGGGTCATCGTGTAGATCTCGTCGTTACCGTCGCGGTCGGTCCGGAATGCGATGCGCTGCCCGTCCGGAGACCAGGACGGGTCATGGTCCTCTCCGAGCTGGGCGGTCAGGTTTGCCTGCCCTGACCCGTCGGCGTTCATCGTGTAGATCTCGCGATTGCCGTCGCGGGCGGACTCGAAGAGGATCCGGCCGCCGTCCGGGGACCAGGCGGGCGCGTCGTCGATGCCGGGACTGTTCGTGAGATTCGTCTGGCCGCTGCCGTCGGCGTTCATCACATATATGTCCCAGTCGCCGTCGCGGTCGCTTCGAAACGCGATCCGCTGCCCGTCGGGAGACCATGTCGCCTGCGAGTCCGTCCCGGCCTCGTTGGTGAGCCGCGTCTGATCGCTGCCGTCGGCGTCCATCACGTAGATCTCCGGATTGCCGCCGTCGCGAAAGCTGGTGAACGCGATTCGCGCGTTGCCGGGCGCCACCGACGGGTACATGTCGGACGCAGCGTTGACGCTCAGGTTCACCGCGCCGGAGCCGTCCGCGTTCATGGAGTAGACCTCGTAGTTGGCGTCGCGCCCGCTCGTGAACACCACCTTTCCGTTCTGGCCGGGCGTGGAGGCCTGCGCGGGCGTCCCGGCAGCCAGAAAAATCGCGGCAGCGGTCAGCGCCGCGGCAGCGCATGCGTGCGCTGAGCCGAGGTTGATCCGGCGCTGATGGTGCACCTCCGACACTGGTTGCCTCTCAGTCCCTGCCCTTACCAGAAGGGTAACCGGTGGCGGGCGCCTGCGCCTGACCGAATCAGCGGATGTTCTTCACCCGCGTCAATCGATCCCGACCTTCAAGGTCGCGAAGTACGCGTCGAACTCCGACACGCGAGCGGTCACCTTGACCTCCCAGTCGCCCGCCACCCCGAACAGCGCGCCGTTCATCACGTAGTGGCCGGGGCCGGCCTTGCGCGTGTCTGCGGTCAGCGGTCCGAGCTTCTCGGAGGGCAGCAGCAAAGCGACGTTGAACTCCTTCACCCGGTTGTATTGCTGGCCCGTCTGCTTGTCGGTCAGGTAGACGTGCATCTCGTTCGGGCCCACCCGGGCCGGGTCGACCGTCAGCTGCAGATCCGCCGGGCCGAGCGACGCCGTCGCCGACTGCGGGCCACTCGACTCGTAACCGGAGGGCGCGTAGCTGACGAGCGCGGCAGTCACCCCCAGCACGACCGCGAGTAGCGCTACTTCCGTGCGGATCGACCGGCGCAGCAGCAGCCCGTCGCTGGCCGGGGGTCGCGCCGCCCTCCGCGGCCGCCCGGAGGCGCGGGAGCAGGCGACGCTGGTTGTACGCACCGAGCGCCATCAACGGCCCCACGACGAGGCCGAACTTGATCAGGGCGGCGCGGCCGAAGGCGGTGTCGAGGAGGTTGTTCCATTCCTCCACCTGGAACCAGGACTGAGCCAGTCCCGTTGCCAGGATCGCGAGCACCGACACCAACGCGATCGGTGAGAAGCGGGCCAGGGTCGCGGCGAGCAGACGGGTCCGGTCCGGCCCCTCGAGCACGCGGGTGGCGCGAGGCAGCACGAAAAGCAACAGCACCAGGCCTGCCACCCAGATGCTCATCGCCAGCACATGGATCGTGTTGGCGGGAATCAGCACGGCCGCGGGATCCTCCAGGCTGGCATGCCCGGAGAACGCCGGGGAGATCACCATGAAGCCGAGCGGCACCGCCAGCAGCGCCAGCGTCAGGCGCCCGAACCGAGGGGGAGCCAACCCCGTCGCTCCCACGGACGCGGGTCGCAGCACCGGCCGGCGCGCCGTGGACAGCACGCCCAGCAGCACCGCCCCGAGCCCGATCCACACGAGGATCCTGATGCCCCAGACCGTGCCGAAGCGCGTGTCAAGCACGTCGCCGATGATCTGGCTGTCGAGCGCCGACCAGAAGGAGACACCGGCAGCGGTGGCGCCCTGCAGCACGATGCCCGCCATGCCGCTCAACACTCCCGCCAGCACGGCGAGGAGCAGCGCGGTACGAGCCCCGGACGCAAAGCGCTCCGAGGCCTCTCGCCACTGGCCGCTCCCGCCTGCCACGAGCGCGAGCGCCGGCAGCCAGACCGCGATCAGGAAGAAGATCGTTCCGACCGCGATCGCGATCGAGGTGTACTGGACCCCGCGCGCCACCCCGAACGCCACCTGGGTCACATCACCGACGTTGCCCTGCTGCGAGAGCAGCTCCGAGACGGTCGCGCCGGTGGTGGTCGCCTTGCCATAGGAGAACACAAGGCCACCGGACACTGGATGGCTGTCCGCCGAGATCACGCGGTAGGTGGCGGTATAGCTGCCCTTGCCGAGCCCCGGCTTCAGCTTCGTGGCCAAATCCGGCCCCTTGCCGCCGGGATGGAAGACCTCGCCGGAGTCGATGCGCGCGCCCGTGCGGTCGAACACGCGGATCGCTCCGAAGCTGCCCTCGACAGGCTCGCTGAAGCGGAACACGATTTGCTCAGGGAGCTGCTTCTCGGTTGAGCCCGACAGTGGCTCCGTGCTCTGGAGCACGGCGTGGGCCTGCGCGCCGGCGGGCAGCGCAAGCAGCAACAGGACAGCCGCCATCACGGCCGCGCGGATGTGTTTCACCATGCTTCCTTCGCAGGTCTCGGCCCGCCGGACGAGGCCGGCCGTCCCCTGCGCCGGCGTCTCATCAGCACGAGCGCTCCGGCGCCGATCAGCAGGGCGAGGGCGCCCAGTCCGACGAACAGCAGGGGAGAGGTGCCCGACGACGATGCCGGCACCCACTCGAGCGTGCCGACCGCCTTCACCGGCTGTCCACCGACCGTCATCGGAACGTCCCAATCGAAGATCTTCGTGCGCTGGTCCTCGTCCTTGACCTGCGGCGGCTTGCCCTTCTCCATCAGGTGGATACGGTGGTCGAACCAGCGGTAGCTGCCGCTGCGCGAGACCGCCTGCCATTTCGGTGTCGCGTCGGAGTTCGCCTCGGGCGGGATCGGGCGCAGCGCGTAGCGGTCCTCGTTCGCGTACTTCGAAGGAGCGCGGGTGTTGACCTCGACCACGCGACTCGGCAGGAAGCGCAGGTACGGCTCATCGTCGTATCCCTTGACGACCACCTCCTTGCTGGTCCCGTTCGTCAACACCAGGAAGCGGTCGCCGCCGGTGACCTCGAGGTCGAGCCCCTCGGCCGGCGGCTGCACGCCCTCGAGCTCTGAGACCACGGCCGCGTCGGCGCCCAGTGCCGCGGGCGCGGAGAGCGCGCACATGCTCATCACAGCATCGCGAGCATCGCGCAAAGCGCGGGAATTTCACGCCGGCAGCGGCGCCGATCGATGTTCACTGCTTGCGCCTCCCTTATGTCTCCCGTTGCACCGCGGGCGGCGCGCACCGCCCGTCACAAAGCGTAGCTTGATCGCCGCGAATCGGGCGCACCGTTTCAAGCGCGGCCAGACGGCTCCCATCTCGGCTAGTATCGACCTCGTATCTGCATTGGGGTTCTATAGGGGGGCGTGGCATGAGGGAGAGACTGGGAGTACCTGCGGTTCTGCTCGGCGTGCTCGTTTTCGCCGTCAGCGTGGTCGGGTTCGCGGGCACTGCCGCGGCCGACTCCATGACGACGCTGCCGTCGTTCTCCGACCCGCGGACGGCCATGCCGAACCGCGCAGGTCATGTGATCAAGCGCGCCCGCTACGGGCCGTTCAACGTGCCCGCCAACAGCCAGGTGCACAACGCGATCAAGTTCAACGCGGCGCCTCCGTGCCAGAACTGCTGGATCACCGACATGGTCCCCAGCCTCGTCTACGAGAGCGACGCGAACAACGCCAACGGGACGGTCGCCAACCTCAACAACAACGCGATGATGCACCACTTCGTGCTGCTCAATCCTCAGCGCACGGACACGGTTTGCCCGGGCGGCCTCCAGGCTTCGCTTGGTGAGCGCTTCTTCGCCTCAGGCAACGAGCGCAGCCAGATGCATTTGCCCAGCCCGTACGGCTACTTCAACGGCACCCAGACCAACTGGACATTGATCTACCACCTCGTCAACAAGGCCGCGGTGGCGAAGAACATCAGCATCGAGATCGTCTACCAGTACCGCACCGCGGGCGGCGAGGATGCATTGCCGCTGTGGCTCGACATCGACGGCTGCGCGGACTCGGAGTACCCCGCGCCGATCGGCTACTCCGACACGCACGCCGACTGGACGTCGACGGTCAACGGCCGCATGATCGCGATGAACGGGCACCTGCACGACGTGGACATCACGAACGCCAACCCTTGCCCCGACCACTGTGCGGCTCAGGGCCACGGTATCGCGCTGTCGGCTGAGATCATCGGTGGCCCGTCCGATGACTACTTCGGCCCGGTACCGCCCAACAACTCGCCACCTGCCGACCTCACCGGCACGACGCTGTGCCGCTCCGAGGGCTATTACGGCACCGCATGGGCGACCGGCACGCAGGGCAACGCATTTCGCGGCCACCTCGACACGATGAGCTCGTGCGGGATCAACTCCGACCTGCTGGCCACCAAGCAGGCGCAGGCATTCCCCGCCGGGGGCGCCTACTCATTCGAGGGCTACCCGGTCAAGACCGGCCAGGTGATCCGCCTCCATTCCGAGTACCAGAACAACACCGGCGCAGTCCAGAACGATGTGATGGGGATCATGATGGCGTTCCTGGCGCCGCAGAACCCCGGCTACCCCCGCCCCAAGGGCGCCACCCCGATGCGCGCCTCACTGGTGCCGGCCTACAACCAGTGCACGAGCCCCAACCGGGTGCACGGGCCGCCCGACCTGCCCGGCGGGACGAACCCCGACGGGTCCTGCAACCCGCCCACCCAGACCTCGGGCCAGATCACGGTCGGCAGCCCCGACGCGGCCGGGGGAGCGGCGAACTCGGTCGGGTTCGTGAGGCTGTCGGTGATCAGCGGCAACGCGGCCACCGCCGCCGACGAGGCCGACGTGCGCTACCAGGTGTCGATCAACGACGTGCGCTGCAAGCCCGGCGCAGGGGCCTGCGGGGCGGCCAACGCCGCCGGCGGGGCCGACTACTCGGGCCAGGTGCGCGCGCAGAGCAACCTGCGGA
Organism: uncultured Solirubrobacterales bacterium; assembly: GCA_963731895.1. Taxonomy (GTDB): domain Bacteria; phylum Actinomycetota; class Thermoleophilia; order Solirubrobacterales; family JBBDJG01; genus CAVSXO01. Next base: position 24,249 of record CAVSXO010000024.1, on the reverse strand, counting down.
TCACCGACCGCTACAACGGCCCCTCGGAGGTCGGCGTGGGTGACACCTCGTTCGGCGTCACGGTGCCCTGCACGGTGTCAGGCAGCACGTCGATCGGCTCGAGCTGCTCGATCGACACGACCGCCGACGCGGTGATGCCCGGCGTCGTGAAGGAGATCCGGCGCGCGAACTGGCAGATGGGCCAGGTGCAGGTGTTCGACGGCGGAGCCGACGGACTGGTATCAACCAATCCGAACACGCTGTTTGCAGTGCAGGGCGTCTTCGTCCCGTAGTCTGGACAACAGAATGAGGAGCATGAGATCGCTCAAGGTGCACCATGCGCTGATCGCGGCGCTCGCCGCCTGCGCCGTGCTCGTGCTGCCGTCCGTGGCGTCTGCCGCGCGGCCGGGCATGACGGTCAAGATCCCGGCGCGCCAGGATGTCGACAACGTCTACGTGCTGGCGGCGATCCACCAGAAGCACTGCTCGCTCCAGGTGAGCGGCTCGGTGCTGGGACACCGGTTCAAGGGGTTTCGCGACAGCACCATCACGATCCACCTCACAAACCAGGCCCGGCTGCGGCTTTCGAGCAGCGCAAAGCGGGCCGTGAAACGTGCCCTCAGGAAGGGGCGGACCGTGCGGGCGAAGATCACAGTGGTTGCCCGCAACAGTTCCGGCGAGCGGAACACGGTCACGCGGAGCGTGAAGCTGCGTTCGTAGCGCGCGCCAGAGGAGGCGTGATGGTCGATCAACAGGACATCGGGAGCGACGCCGGTGAGGCGGGCGAGCCCTTTCACTATCACCTCGAGCTGACCCCCGCGCAGCTCAAGATCACGCATACGGCGCTGCGCAGTCTGCTCGACGACTTCGGGCATGACCAGCACGATGTCAACGCCGTGATCCACGAGGTAATCGAGAAGCTGCCGGACGAGCATTCGATCCGGGCGATCGTGCTCGACGAGGAGCGCAGACGCGAGCGGGGGGCCAGTGGAGCGCCGGACGGTTAGGCTCGTCACGCGAAGGCGTGGCCGCGCGCCCTGGGTGGCGGCGCTCATTCTTGCGTTGACGCTGGTCCCGGCGCTGGTCGCCGGCGCCGCCGTGGACGACACCTCGATCGTGAGCAAGGCGACCGACGGCACGCCGGCCAACGGGGCGTCGGGGCCCGGCGTGGTCGTGAGCCCGGACGGGCGCTACGTCGTGTTCGAGTCCACGGCTGACAACCTCAGCGACGCGGATGACGACTCGGTCGTGAACCTGTACCTGCGCGATCTCGAGACGGACGAGACGAAGCTGATCAGTCGCGCCTCGGGCGCCGCCGGCGCGGGCGCCGACGCCGACTCCACCAACGCCGCGATCTCTCCCGGCGGGGCTCGCTACGTGGCGTTCGAGTCGCGCGCCACCAATCTGAGCACGGCGGACGGCGACCCGGCACTGGACGTCTTCATCCGCGACCTCGAGACGAACACCACCACGCTCGTCAGTCGCGCGCCCGACGGCTCCCCCGCCGACGGGGACTCGGGCAACCCGGCGCTCTCGACGAAGGCGACGAAGGTCGTATTCGAGTCCCAGGCCACCAATCTGATCGATACCGACCTGGATGCGACCAAGGACGTCTTCATGTACGACGGCGCCGCCGGCACCATGACCCTGGTCAGCGCCACGGGAACCGGTGCCGGGGCCGATGATTCCTCATTCGATCCTACGGTTTCGAACGATGGGACCCGGATCGCGTTCGCGTCCGACGCCGACAATCTGACTGCGGTTGATGACGACGCCGTCAGGAACGTGTACCTGTCGCAGCGGATCGGCAGATTCTGGTTTGTGACACACCTGAGCCGCAATTCGACGTCCGGCTCGGTGAACCAACCGGCCGACGACGACTCGTTCCAGCCCGTGATCTCGGCGACTGGCGCCCACGTCGCGTTCAGCTCGCTGCGCCGCCAACCTCACTGACGAGAGCATCGCCACACCGTCGGTGCTGGACGTCTTCGTGCGGGAGGTGTCTGCGAACAAGACGACGCTCGTGAGCCGCGCGGACGGTGTGGACGGGGCGCCTGGCTTCGCCGACTCGCACTCGCCGTCGATCTCCGAGGACGGGCGCCTGGTGGCCTTCGCGTCCAGCGCAGGAAACCTGAGTGGTGCGGACGGTGCGGGTACAGACGTGTTCGTGCGCGACACCGCGTGGGACAACACCGTCCTGATGAGCCGCGCGAGCGGTGCTGACGGCGTGACGGGGCAGGGCGACTCGACCGCGCCAGCGCTGGCACGGGGCGGCACCCTGATCGCTTTCGTGTCTGCCGTGGACGAGCTCACCGCTGCCCCCGGAGACATACAGCAGCCGACCGTCTTTTCGCGCGAGCTGCTGTGGCGGGCTCCACCCGTGTATGTGCCTCCGCCCGACACGGGCGGACATCACGGCGGCGACGGCGGGCACGGTGGTACCGAGGGGGCCCACGGTACGACCGGACACGCGGCGGATGGTCACGCCGCCGGCACGGCGGCACACGGCCACGGAGCCGGCGGCGCGCACTTCCTGCTGAAGCAGGGCGGCGCAGCAGCGGACAGGCTGTTCGGGACCCCGCTGCACGACAAGTTCTGCGGCGGTGGCGGCAACGACGTGATTTTGCTCAACGGCGGCCCGGACGTCGGCTACGGCGGCGACTGCGGGCCCGTCGAGCCGCCCACCGTGACGAAGTCCGGATGGTGGCGCACGCTGCCCGCCCAGTGGCGCCACGCCGGCGACGCTGGACGCGGCGCCGAAGTCCGGCCCCGGGGTCAACGACAACGACCGCCTGACCGGCGGCAAGGGGGACGACGCGCTGTTCGGCGGTCCCGGCGTCCGACCGTCTCGTGGGGGGATCCGGAGCCGACTACCTGTCCGGCGGCAGTGGGCACGACCGGTTGGTCGGCGGTCCGGGGCGGAACCGCATCGAGGCAGGCGGCGGAAGCGACTCCATCAATTCTGCGAACGGCGTGCGCGAGATGGTCGACTGCGGCTTCGGTGACGATGGCGTCACTGCCGATCGCCGCGACAAGCTCTCCGGGTGCGAGCGCGTCCGGCTCGTGCGCCGCAAGGGCAAGAAGGACCTGATCGAGCTGCTGCCCGAATGTCCCGGCGGCGGCCACGAGTGCCACAACGGCAGCGACACGGTCGTGCTCTCCAAGGCACGCCGCGCCGGTTAGCACCGAACGCCCCCACGTCCTTCCGGACGTCCTCGAGGAGGGCCTCAGGATCGTCTTCTGTGGCACGGCTGCCGGCGCCGTGGCTGCGCGCGTGGGTGCGCCCTACGCGGGCCCGGGGAACCGCTTCTGGTGGGTGCTGCACGAGACCGGACTGACGCCACGATTGCTGCGGGCACAGGAGTTCCGGGACCTCCCGCGCTATGGCATCGGCCTCACCGACGTGGCGAAGTTCGCGTCCGGGTCGGACAGCAGCCTCGCACGTGGGGACTTCGATCCGGCAGCAGTGATCGAGAAGGTCGAGCGCTACGAGCCCGGGATCCTGGCGTTCGTCGGCAAGCGCGCCGCGCGAGAGGTGCTGGGTGGCGCCGTCGCCTACGGCCGGCAGGAGGTGCTGATCGGGGTCAGCGACGTCTGGGTGGTGCCGTCCACGTCCGGTGCTGCACGGGGAGCCTGGGCAATCGAGCCGTGGCGGGCCCTCAGCACCGAAGTGGTCAGGGAGACATGAGCGGACCCGCGTCGTGCGGCTCGACGGGGATGCGGCGGCAGGGAGTGTTCATTCCGTTATCGGGCGACGGACGGGAGTAGATACGTAGGTGGTGGCGGTCGGTCGCGAACTTTGCCCCCTGACGTGCACCCCTCGCATGCGCGGGGACATCGTTCGGGATTGACCGGGAGAATCGAGGCGGTGCGGCCCGCCGCGTCGAACTTTGTCACTTCACGTCCACCCCTCGGACGCCAAGTGCCAACGTTCGCTAGCCGGGGTCGGCGCACTACTGTCGACCGACCGCCCAGCAGCGCCAACCGCCACGGGCGCCCTCAGCGTAGCGGGCGGCCAAGCCAGGCAGCCGACTAGAAGAAAGGTCCAGTCGTTCAGTGGGCGCGGCGACGGAACCGATACTGACCTCCAGCCGTGTCCCTACTCTCAGATGGATGAAGCCGCGCATCCTGATGCCGGCGCTGCTGGCGTCGCTGGCCCTGGCGGTCCCGGCCGGCGCCGATGCGTCCACGACCGGACGTGCGCTCGTGCTGCTGGACCGGCCCGCCCCCGGTGCGACGGCCGCGGCGCGGGTCCAGGCCCGTGCGGTGATCGCCCGCCACGGCCTGCGTCGCGCGGGACCGGCGGTGCCCGAGGTCGGCGTACTGACCGTGCGCCCCGCAGCGGGCGAGACGATCGCCGAGCTGGCGGCGCGGCTCGAGCGCGATCCGCGCGTGGTGGCCGTGGAGCGGGAGTACCGCCACCAGCCACGACTCGTGCCGAGTGACCCGGCGATGTCCCAGCCGGACCCGGTCGCCGCGGGGCAGCCCTACCAGTGGTACCTGCACCGCCAGGGCTTTCCAGCGGCCTGGGATCTCAGCCGGGGGACGGGCGCGCTGGTCGGCGTGATCGACTCGGGGATCGACTCGGCCCACCCCGAGCTCGCCGCCAAGATCGCGATTGTCCGCGACCTCGACGGTTCGACGGTCGGCACCGGGGACGAGGTCGGCCACGGCACCCATGTCGGGGGCCTCGCGTGCGCCGCGACCGACAATGGAGCCGGGATCGCCGGCGCCGGTTCGGACTGCCGCCTGATCCTGGAGAAGACCGACCTGACCAGCTCGAGCGTGATCGCGGCCCTCGTCGACGCCGCCCGGAGCGGGGCGGTCGTGATCAACATGAGCTTTGGCGGTGGGCGCCTCAGCAGCGGCGAGCGGCGGGCGCTGAGTTACGCGCTGCAGCGTGACGTGGTGCTGATCGCCGCCGCGGCCGACGCTCCGATCGCGGAGCAGGGCCATCCCGCCAAGGACCTGCAGCCGACCGGGACCGGAAGCAAGCTCGACGCCGGCCTCGGGTTGGTCGTCACAGCGGCCGCCATGTCCGGCGCGCGCGCCTCCTTCGCGGGTCGTGGATCGCAGATCTCGCTGGCGGCCTTCGGCGACACCGGGCCGGGCGGGCCGGTGTCGGGCATCTTCTCGACGTTCCCCGCCAACGTGACCCAGATCGAGACGGGCGCCTCGTCACCCCCGATGCCGCCGTGTCCGGAATGTCGCACCACCTTCAACGGAGACAACCGCTACGGGTACCTGCAGGGTACGTCGATGGCGGCACCCCAGGTGGCGGGCGCCGTGGCGCTCGTGCGCGCGGCGAACCCGAAGCTGCCACGGGCCACGGTCGTGCGGCTGATGAAGGAGACCGCCTCGCGCACGGGTGGATGGACGACCGAGCTTGGCTGGGGGATCCTGAACGCCGAGGCTGCGGTGCGCCGTGCCCTCGAGCTCGCCCAGGACACCATCCCGCCGAGCACCAGCCGGCGCGGGACCCGCAGCCGGCGTGCAGGCCGCGTCTTCACCCTGCGGTGGAAGGGCCGGGACCTGGCCCCACCAGGCATCCGGCCGGCCGGCGTGGCGTCCTACGCGGTCTACGTCCGGCGCGGCAGCAAATACAGGCTCGTGGCGACCACCGACGCCAACCGGTACCGCTACCGCGGCCGGCGCGGCAAGCGCTACTCGTTCCACATCCGTGCCCGGGACCGGGCAGGCAACATCGAGGCGCCGCCGAGCAGGCCGGACTTCCTGGTGCGAGTGCGGCGTTAGCCTCGAGGTCATGTGCATGCAGTGCGTAGCCACGGCCATGACCGCGGCGACCACCGCCACCGGGCTCAGGGCGTTCATCGCGGGACGCAATCCCGCATGGCTACGCCCACACGTCTTCGCCGCATCACCGCCGGCCTCATCGGTGCCGCGGTGCTGGCCTCCGGGCTGTCTATCTCCTAGCTCGCACCGGGGGTCCGAGCCGCTGGTTCCATTCGCCCATCGGAGGCGGTCGGACATTCACGATTCGAGCCGGATGGGCGGCGGTGGGGGCTCTTGCGCTGGCCACGGTCGTGGGCCTGGTCGTCCTGTGGCCCGGTGACGTCGATCGTAAGCTCGGCCAGGGCCTGACCGGGCCGTCCGAGCGCGCCGAGATACAGCAGATCAAGAGCTTCCCGTGCTCGGGCTTTCAGACGCAGGAATGCCGGGACGTGGTGATCAAGCTCGAGACCGGCCCGGATGACGGTCGCCGGGCGACGATCCGGCTCGGCGCGGGTGGTCTCGACCCCGACCTGTCGGTGGGCGATCAGGTGCGGGTGGCCAAGGGCCAGGCTGCTCCCGGCACCGCGCCGCTTTACACGCTCACCGACTTCGAGCGGCGCACCCCCATGCTGCTGCTGGCGGTCCTGTTCGTGTTGTGCGTCGTGGCCTTCGGGCGGATGCGGGGCGCCCTTTCGCTCGTCGGCCTGGCCATCAGCCTCGGCGTGATCGTGGCATTCGTCGCGCCGGCGATCCTGGACGGGAAGGAACCCCTGGCCGTGGCCGTGGTCGGCTCACTGGCCGTGATGATCTCCACGATCACGCTCGCGCACGGCGTGGGGCCGAAGAGCCTCGCGGCGCTGCTGGGCACGGCGGGGGCCCTGTTCCTCACGGTCGGGCTCGCGGTGCTGTTCACGGACCTCACGCACCTGACCGGGCTGGCCAGCGAGGAAGCCACCGTTCTGCAGGTGAACGGCACCGGCGTCGAGCTGAAGGGATTGCTGATCGCCGGGATGGTGATCGGGGCGCTCGGCGTCCTCGACGACGTGACGATCAGCCAGTCCGCGATCGTGCTCGCGCTCGCGGGGCGCCAATCCCGAGCTTCGCTTTCGCGAGCTGTTCGGGCAGGCGCTCGACGTCGGCAGGGATCACGTGTCCGCCACGGTGAACACGCTCGTCCTTGCGTATGCGGGCGCCTCGCTGCCGCTGCTGCTCCTGTTCACGTCCGGCGGGCTCGGGATCGTCGACGCGGCCAACCTGGAGCTGGTCGCCACGGAGATCGTCGCGACCCTGGTCGGATCCCTGGGCCTGATCGCGGCCGTCCCGATCACGACTGCCTTCGCCGCCCTGTTGTCCGAGGGGCTTCCCGCCGGGGAACTGGCGGCTGAGGGCGCCCACCAGCACTGACTCTAAACTGGGGTCGATGCCAGCCGGGCCCCAGCACAATCCTGCTCGCGGCGCCCCGCGGTTACTGCGCGGGCGTCGACCGGGCGGTCCAGACCGTCGAGAAGGCGCTCGACCTGTACGGCCCGCCCGTCTACGTGCGCAAGGAGATCGTGCACAACAAGCACGTCGTGCAGAGCCTCGAGCAACGCGGGGCGATCTTCGTCGAGGAGGAGACCGAGGTGCCGGAGGGCGAGACCGTCGTCTTCTCGGCGCATGGCGTGGCCCCCTCGGTGCACGCGAACGCCGAGGCCCGGAGCCTGAACACCATCGACGCCACCTGTCCGCTCGTGACCAAGGTGCACCGCGAGGCGGTCAAGTTCGCCTCCGACGGCTACACGATCGTGCTCGTCGGCCACGAGGGCCACGAGGAGGTGGAGGGCACGACCGGTGAGGCGCCGGAGCACATCGTGCTGGTGCAGACCGAGGAGGACGTCGAGCACCTCGAGGTCGCCGACCCCGACAAGGTCGCGTTCATCACCCAGACCACTCTGTCCGTCGACGAGACGATGGGCATCATCCGCCGGCTGCGCGAGAAGTTCCCGAACATGGTCGGCCCGCGCACCGACGACATCTGTTACGCGACCCAGAACCGCCAGGACGCGGTCAAGCAGCTCGCGCCGCGCTGCGACCTGGTGCTCGTGATCGGATCACGCAACTCCTCCAACTCCAATCGCCTGGTCGAGGTCGCGCGCCAGCACGGCGCGCAGTCCCACCTGATCGACAACGAGCAGGAGGTGCGCGAGGAGTGGCTGGAGGGCGTCGAGACGGTCGGCATCACGTCGGGCGCAAGCGCACCCGAGGAGCTGGTGCAGCGGCTGGTCGAGTTCTTCCGCGCGCGAGGCGCGGAGGAAGTCGCGGAGCTGGAGGTGACCGAGGAGGACGTGCGCTTCATGCTCCCCAAGGACATCCGCCAGCTGCTCACCGCGCGCAGCTGAGTCCACAGGTCGGCGAGTGGTCGAGTTGGGCCCGGCCTCGCCTTTAGCCGCTCCGACCGGCTGCCGAGAACCGAGCATGGTCAGGGTGGCCAGGCCTTGGGCGCACCCGCAGTGGCGATCGTCGCTGCTCGCGATGCTCGCTCGTACGCATCCCTCCTGCACGTGCGGCCACCTACACGGTCAACACGACCGGCGATCCGGTCGGGTCCGGGTGCGCCGGCGGCACCTGTTCGCTGCGACAGGCGATCAATGTGGTGAATGCCGGATCCGGTGGTGACCGGATCGTGCTCCCGGCGGGCCGCATCGTCCTGAACGGCTCGCGTGCTCTCCGTCATCCAAGCCCGTGACGATTGCCGGGGCAGGCGCCAGGGCGTCGATCGTGGACGCCAACAACGGCAGCACCATCATGACCTTCAGCGCGGGCGCCTCGCCCAGCGCGCGTCGAGGAGGTCACGCTCACCGGCGGGCGCGCATCCGCAAACCGGCGGGATCAGCAACTCGGGCACCCTGCGGCTCACGGCGGTATCCGTGGCCAACAACGTGGCATTCGGGAACGTGGCCGGCGGCATCCTGAACAACACCGGCGCAAACCTGACGGTCGAGCGCAGCACGATCAGCGGCAACACGGCGGGAACGATCGGGGGCGCCATCTACAACAGCGACAGCGTCACCTCACGATCACGAACTCGACGATCGCGGGCAACACGGCGAACACCACCGGCAGCAACTGGGAGGCGAGGCGGCATCTACACCGACGGCACCGCCACGATCCTCAACAGCACCATCGTCGAACAACCGCGCATTCAGGGGTGCGGGCATCGATGTGCCGAGCGGCAGCGACGGCGATTCTGAAGAACACCATCGTTGCCACCGAACACGGCCACCGGGGTGGGTCAGCCCGGCAATTGCCGCATCTTCGGCACGCTCACCTCACAGGGCAGCAACCTCGAGGACACGAATACCTGCAGCTTCGCCCAGGCGGGAGACCTGCCGAACACGCCCTCGGTGCTCGGACCGCCGCAGGACAACGGCGGCTCAACCGACACGCTGGCGCTGCTGGCCGGCAGCTCGGCGATCGACCGTGGCAACGCGACCGGTTGCCCCGCGACCGACCAGCGCGGCGTGGGCCGGCCCCAGCAGGGAGGCTGCGACATCGGCGCCTACGAGTTCGGGCCGCCGAGCGTCACGACGAGCGGAGCCGAGCGGCGTGGGGGTCACGAGCGCTTCAGTTGGCGGATCGCTGGTGCCGAACCTGCGGGCGTCGAGCTATCACTTCGAGTACGGCACGACGACGGCATACGGCTCCGCGACCGGGACGCAGAGTGCAGGAGCGGGCAACTCGCCGGTGGCGGTGAGCGCTTCCTTGACGGGCCTGAAGGCGGCCACGACGTACCACTACAGGCTGGTGGGCACGAACGCGGACGGCGCGAGCCGGGGGCGCCGACCGGACATTCCGCACCACTCCGTTCGCCGGTTCGAGCCTCGTCTCGAGGAAACTCAGGGTCGACCGCCGTGGCAACGTGATCCTCCGTGTCGCGTGCCCGGCCGGGACCGCGGGCGGCAGTTGCGCCGACGTGACGGCTCTATATGCGTCGAAGGGTCAGGCTGCCCGCGACTGCAAGCGCGAAACGGAGCCGCAGGGCCAAGCTGCTTGGCAAGGGACGCTTCTCCGTTGCCGCCGGCAAGACGCTCCGCAAGCGGCTGCGCCTGAACAAGGCCGGGCGAAAACTGGCCAGGAAGCGCCGCACGTTCCCGGCCCGCCTGCTGATCACGACGCGCGACAGCGTCGGCAATACCGATACCGCCAGGTACAAGGTGACCGTCCGCAGGAGGTAGGCCTCCCGCGCGAGCCCGCCGCGTCAGTGCGTGCGAGTGCGACGCAGCGCGACGAGCAACGCTCCCGCTCCGAGCAGCACCCCGGCGCCGCCGAGGGCGATCGCGATCCAGTCGCGGTTGTCGTCTCCTCCGCCGTCGCTGCTCCCGGCGGAGGACTCCGGGTTTGCCGCTGGTTCGCTCGGGGTTCCGCTCTCGTTTTCGCCACCGGCGTTCTGCCGCGGGGCATCGGCGGTCACCTGCGTGACAGCCGCCGGCTCGTCGGCGTCGGGAGGCCCGATCCAGGCCGCCTCCTCGCCGTCGGCATAGGTCTGGATCGCCTTCCACGAGATCGTTCCCGCGCGCTCCGGTGTGGAGGCGAGGAACGCGAACTGCACGAACGTCTCACGCGGCAGACGGCCGCGCCACCGCACCACCTCGATGCTGCCGTCGCTGGCCTTGTCCAGCGTACGTTGCCAGCCGGGCGTGTCGCTGAACGAGAAGGGCAGCACGCCCTGCGGGATCTGCAGCGAGACCTCGACCGTGCTCTGGTCGCGCTCGTTCGGCACCAGCAGCTCGAATTTCACTGCATCCCCGGGAGCGGCAGTGGTCGGGGTGACCTGGATGTGCGCTTGCGCGACCGTGGCGCACGCCATGAACATGGCGAACGCCAGCAGCGGGAATCACCACCCTCCTCATCCGGCTACCTCCTCAACCTGAATCGGAAGGTGCCCTTTTGGTCGTGCCCGTCCGCGGCTACCAGGGTGTAGCGCGCCTTGTAGCGGCCGGCCGGCTTCGAGCGCTTCAGCTCGACGATCAGCCGCGAGATCTTGCGCGGGTCGCGGCCGCCCTGTCCGATCGAGTAGACCTTGCCACCCGGTCCGGTGACGCTGCAGCGTGCCGCGCCGCAGCGGACCCTCGAACGTGACGCTCACGGCTCGAGATGATGTCTTCGCCGTCCGCCCCGCTGCGGGGGCTGGTCTTGTCGATGTCCACGTGCGCCAGGGCGACCGCGGTCGTGAAGACCGCAGCGGCCAGCAGGACCGCGACGGTCGCGATTGAAGCTCGATGGACTCTCATTGATCTCCTCGAAGCGTAGAACGAAAGGGACGGAACGGCGCCGGGCCGCGAACTGCGGCCCGGCGCCCTTTATAGCCGCGTTACTTCTTCAGCGTTCCGCGGATCACCACGAGGCGATCGCCGGACGATGGCCTGGAAGAGGACCTTCACCTCAGCCTTCGCCTTCTTCAGCGCAGCCGCCGGCTTCCCGCTCGGTGTGAGCTTGACCAGCGCCGTCCCATCGGCGCCGAACTTCGCCGTCGCCGAACCAAGCACGCGGGACTTCAGCCCGAGCTTCTTGGCCTGATTCTTGTTGCTGGCGAGCAGGCGGACCGTGACCGACTTGCCCGCCGGGCCGGTCAGCTTGAGTGACGTCCCCGCTGCTGCGGCCGTCACGGTGGACGACGCGCTGGCCTTGTCGATCTGCAGGGTCTTCGTCTGCGCCGTCAACTCGGCCACCTGAGCCTTGAGGGCCTGGTTCTCCGCCTCGAGCTGGGCGCTCTTCTGCTCGAGCGCGACGTTCGCCTCTTCGAGCGCGAGGATCTCCTCCTCGAGCGGGTGCGTCGAGCCGCTGGAGAGCGAAGCCACTGTCGACTGCGTCTCGTCTGCAGGGACGTAGGTCCCGCCCAGTCCCGCACACGCTGCCGCGGGGTCGGAGACCGACGCGAGGTCGACGCCGGTGAGTGCGAGGACGTCCTCGATCCAGAGGGCGGGGTCGTCCTCGAGTCCGGCCGAGTCCTTCTGGAACGGCACGTAGTTGTAGAACGGATCGGCGCCCTGCCATCCGAGGACAGCGGCCTCGGCGTCGAGCGCCGCGACGCCCCTGCAGGTGGCGTGCGGCTGCGCGGCAGTGTCGCCTTCGCTCAGCAGGCGCGTCCCGTGCCTGGTGCCCCGGGCTCGAAGCCGGCCTGGCTCCGGTACGCGCCCGGCAGCATCGCGAAGTTGACCATGCCCTTGGTGCTCGCGCCGTTGGTTTCGCGAAGCACCTTGGTATAGCCGTGATTCGTGACCATGTGGCGGACCTGCGGACCCACGGTGACGGGCGTTACGCCTGTCAGCGAGGTGACGATCCGGCCCTCTCCCGTGATCACCGTCCCGTGTGCCGACGCGGCTGTCGGGACGGCAAGTGCCCCTACCGCCACGGCAAGCAGCGCCATTGAGCGAACGAACTTCATCTGATTGCTCCTCTGTTGGAAGTGGCTCGCTCGGCGCGGCCCTTCGATGGAATGAACACGGCCTGGTAGCGGCCGCGACGGAGATTCTTGAAACGGAAGCTGAACCGGCCCTTGCGGGCGACGGTCCTGGCGGCAGGCACGGCGGAGGTCGTGCGCAGCAGGAGCACCCGGCCCGGGAGCTTCGGACGCACCGTCCCCCGGATGAGCACGCGACCGCGACGCAGGCGCTTGACCTTGATCCTGACCTTCGACAACACGACGACCCTGCGTGTCTGTGAGCCGATGCCCTCGGCGACGGCACGGAGCTCGGTGGTCTCCTTGACCGGCACCGAGTGGCGAAGGTGCCGTCCGCCTTCGTCGTGAGACGCTTCACGACTGAGTTTCTGGTCTTCGCCGACAGCTCGACGGTACCCCGCCACGGGCGGGAGTGATGCTGCCGCTGACCGGGACGGAACCGCCGCCGACGAGCTTGCTGCGCGCTCGCAGCTGAACGGACGTCACCGATTGCGCGCTCCCCACCGGGACCGCCGCCCCCCGCCGCACGGCCCGACGCGATAGCTCGCGCCGTACTCCGTGCTGTCGAGCGTGGTGCCTCCGGGCGCCCGGTCGATCAGCCCGTCGCCGTCGTAGGTCAGGACGAACGGATTCGCCAGCACCGCCCCGGGCACCGCGCCGGTTTGGCTCGGCACGTCGAGCGTGGCCGTTCCCCCGGGCCCGCCGGCCAGCACGCCGGCCGTCGGTCCGGCGGAGACGAAGGCTCGCCTCCAGGCGTCCAGGTGCCGTGGTCGAACTGCACCGGCCCGGTGTCGGGGGCGCTTGACACGCACGTACCGGGTCACCCCACCGACCTCGAACAACGAGTGCCCATTGGGCGATCGCCGGAGGATGATCCGGCGCCCAGGTCCCGGACTCGACCTTGATCACCGCTTGGAGCGGGCCCGCCGCTTCAGAGAACCACGCCGACAACACGTCGGTGCCGAGGTGGTGTCCATCTCCTTTTGCGTCCGTGATCTGGGGCTGTCCCCCGCATGGCGCAGGCGCAGCCTCGACCGGAGCAACTGGGCAGCACCGCCATTACGGCGGTGGCCGACTGCCACGGCCGCGAGAACGCGCGATTGCATTTCTGATCGTCGGTCAGGCACGCGGAACGTGCCGTACAGGCCTCTGCGGGCCATCCTGCCTCCTGGCTCTACGTGACGGACAACGAATCGGCCATCCCGCGCGGGGCTGGCGATTCGTAACGCTTGGCTAAGCGACGTAGAGCGGAGGAGCCCGGCCCGCGAGGTGGCGGGCCAGGAAGCGTGGGCGTGGAGGGGTGAAGTTGGGCGGCCGCATCGGGATGACGCGGACCGGCTTCAGGCGCGGATGCGGGGCGCGGCGAGCGGCGAGCTCGATCGCCTTTTCGGAGCCCCGCACCAGGAAGGCGATCAGGACGCCGAGCAGAGGCGCGAAGATCGCGACCGACCATCCGCCGTGGCCGAACAGGCCGTGCAGTCCCGCCGAGTGGCCGCCGAAGAGCGCGCCCTCGAGCGACTCCTGGAGGACGAAGATCAGCGACCAGGGCGACGGTCGCCACGGGCCAAGATCTGGAGACCCGGGATGGGGCCTGGAGGCGCACGCGGTCGCTGTTCGCCGCCACCAGCGTCGTGACGAAGTCGATCAGGGCAACGACGAACGCGAGCACAGCGAGGGCGATCGCGAGCGGCAGATAGGAGTGCACGGCCATCTCGTGGGCGTGCGCCCCGGGCCGAGCACGTAACGCAGCTCGTGGAGCCCGATTGCGCCCAGCGCAAGCAGGCCTCCCAACGCATCAATCGACTCCCCTGCCCCATTAGTGGCAACTGTAACCCAATAAAGCCGACCTTGGCCATATTTCTCCGCTCGCGTCACCAGGCCTGACCGGGACGCTCGCGCGCTCGCGCGCGTCGCCTCCGTCGTGAGCAGGAACAGAACCAGGGTGGCGATGACGAGTGCGACCAGGGCGATCACGGCGCCGGCCGGGACGCCGGACGACTCCTCCGGCTGCCAGAACAGGGTCCCGGCCAGGCTTGCCCGCTGGGACCCGACGCGTGACCGGCACGCGCCAGTCGAACACCTTCGTGCGCTTGTCCTCGTCCTTCACCTGTGGTGGGCACGGTGTCCTTCGACATCCAGTGGATGCGGTGGTCGTGCCACTCGAAGCGGCCGGTCCGGCTGACCGTCTGCCACTGGGGCGGCGCCTTCGGATCGGCGCTCCCGGGCACCGGCGTGCCGCCGTAGCGCTCCTCGTTCAGGTAGTGGGTGGGGGAGCGGCGGTTCACCTCGACCGTGCCATTCGCGCGCAGCCGCGCATACGGCTCGCGCTCGTAGCCGGTGATCGCGACGGTCTTGCCGGTGCGATTGACGAGCAGCAGGCGATCGTCGTAGTTCAGGACCTCGACCTGGATCCCCGTGGCCGAGGGCTGAATCGACTCGAACTGCGACCGGAACTTCGCGTTGCCACCGTGCGCGCCGGCGGTGCCGGGCATGGCTGCGCCGAACGTCAAGAGATATGTGGCGATGCAGCACGCAAGCGTGCTGGTGCGGGCCGTGTGGCCCATGTGGAACCCTCCTCGTCGATTACAATGAACGGCGCCGCAGTTGGCGCCGGCCCGGTTCAGACGAAGACGGCCGGAGGCGCCCTTTCGGCACCATGGGTAGCGAGCACGGCCAGCCGCGGGAATTCGGGGGAGGGAAGAGGGATCCCCCGTCCGGAGACAGGAACGCGGTCGCCGGGAGGCGTGCCGCTTGGCGACCAGGTCCACGGCGGCGTCCGCGCCGCGTAGCAGCGCGGCGGCGAGCGCACCAAGCCCGGTCGAAAGCAGGAGGCCCAGCCAGCCTATGTGGGCAAGGGCGTGTGAGAGCGAGGCGCCGTGTCCCGCCGCCATCCATCCCTCGATCCATTCCTGGAGGGCGAAGGTGGACAGGATGGCGACCGACGCAAACAGCCAAAGGGCGGCGAAGGAGGGCTGGGGCGCTGTCGCGACCCGGCCCCGTGACGCATGCCACAGCTCGCGCGCGAACCCTGCGCATGCGAGCGTCAGCAACACCGCCACCAGGGCCACGGCGAGTGGCAGGTACGAGTGTCCGTGGCCGGCCAGTCCCTCGCCGCCGACCGTGTACCTGAGCTCGTGCAGCACGAGCGTGCCCGCCGCAAGCAGCGACGCGAGGCGCACAGCGGTTCTCCCCTGCCTCATACGGGAGCGAGTTTACCCCGATTCGCTACGGCCGAGGCCCGGTGCGAAGCGGCCGGTCCTGGCCGCATACCTCGCATATGCCTGTCCGTGGACCCTGCGGAGGTACGGCTCCTCGACCAGCCGGACCTGGATCTCGAGCGCGAGCACGAGCGCCGCGAAGCCGGCCAACGCAACGACGTTGGGCACCATCAGCGCCAGCCCCAGCGACGTCGGGATCATCGCCGCAAAGATCGGATTGCGAACGACCGCGAAGGGCCCGCCGTGACGAGGTCGGTCCGTTTCGCTCTCGTCGACGCCGACCCGCCACGACTCGCCCATCGTGAGCTGGGCATAGAGCGTCGCGGCAAGGCCGAGTCCGAACAGAATCAGGCCAAGGGCGTGCGCGCCCGGTCCATCGAGGGCGCCGATCGGGTCGAGCACGTCCGGTCACGTCCAGAACGGGCGCCAGAACGCCGATGATCAGCGCTACGCCGAACAGAACCCCGGCCCACCATTCCAGTGACCCCGGGTGGCCGCTGATCCCCTTGAACCCGGTCGAACCGGTGCGCCGCCGCTGGATGACGGACCGCAGGACGAAGGCGAGAGCGAGATACAGGGCATAACAGCCGAGCGCGACCCAGCCCATCAGGCCGGCTTTCGCGCGCTGTAGAGAGCGAGTGTTCCCAGGGTCGTCCTGAGCCGCCGGCGCTCCTGCGCGTCCTCGAGGCCCGCTTGCCTCGAAGAGGGACGGCAGGGCGCCGCGCAGGTTCTCGGCGGTGACCTCGAAGCCGTCGAAGGCCCGGATCGAAAGGGAGAGCGCGGCCATCAGCGGGTCGCCGGGCTTTCCCCAGTCGGCGACGTGCAGGTTCCCGCCGGGCTTCAGCACCCGGCGCACCTCGGCGAGCGTGCTGCGCTTGGCGTCCGGCATCAGGTGATGGAAGAAGAGGCTTGAGAGGACCAAATCGAATGAGTCGTTCGCGAACGGAAGCTCCGTCGAGAATCCCTCCACGAAGTCGATCTCGCACTGTGCGTCTGCAGCTTTGCGACGAGCGCGGGCCAGCACCTCGGGGTCCGCGTCGAGCCCCGTCACCATGGCCTCGGGGCAGCGCTGCTTGAGCCAGATCGCCAGGGTGCCCGTCCCGGCACCGAGGTCGAGCACCGAGTCGCCCGGCGCCACGCCGGCCTGGTCGAGCAGGCGCTCCTTCATCACCCGCTCGCGTGCCGTGACGCGCACCGCCGTGTCGAACACGGGAGTCAGCGCCTTCCATCGCAGCGCGGGGAGGTAGCGGTTGTCCGCAGCCATCGCAGCGCAGCCTAACACAGTACCCCCAGGGGGTATATGTGACTTGGGTCGCACAGCTCGCCCGCTACGGTCACCGCATGGCAAAGGACTCCATCCCCACCGGACGGTTGCGCCGGACGGCCCGTATCGGCGGTCTCGCGGGCGGCACCGCAGCACGCTCCTACGCTGCACGCGCCGCCGACCTCACCCGCTCGGAGCAGAAGCGGCAGGAGGCCGCCGAGCGGCGTCAGGTGCAGATGGCCGAGCGCATCCTCGACGTGCTCGGCCAGATGAAGGGCGCCGCGATGAAGATCGGCCAGGTGGCTTCGTTCGTCGACTCGGGCGCGCTGCCACCGGAGGTTCACCGGCGGCTGGAGGAGAAGCTGGCCGAGTTGCGCGACTCAGCGCCGCGCGTGCGGTTCGATGAGATGCGCAAGGTGCTCGAGTCCGATCTGGAGGAGCGGCTCGAGGACGTGTTCGCCGAGTTCGAGACCGAGGCGTTTGCCGCCGCGTCGATCGGCCAGGTGTACCGCGCGCGGCTGAAGGACGGCCGGCGGGTGGCGGTAAAGATCCAGTACCCCGGCATCGCGCGGGCCGTGCGCTCGGACCTTCAGAACCTCGGGCTGATACTGCGAGTGGCGAAGATGATGGCCCCCGGCATGGACCCGAAGGCGATGGCGGAGGAGATTCGCGAGCGCCTCACCGAGGAACTCGACTACGAGTTGGAGGCCCAGACCCATCGGGCCTTCGCGCGGACCTGGCGCGGGCACCCGTTCGTCGTGATCCCGGAGGTGGTGACGAGCCTCTCGAGCGAGCACGTGCTCGTGACCGAGTACGTCGAGGGTCTCGGGTTCGAGCAGGTGAAGGAGCTGCCGCAGGCCGAGCGCGACCGGTTCGGCGAGATCGTGTTCCGGTTCTTCCTCGGGTCGCTGTACCGCACGCGGCGCTTCTCCGCGGATCCGCACCCGGGCAACTACCTGCTGATGCCGGACGGGCGCGTCGCGTTCCTCGACTTCGGGATGGCGAAGCAGATCTCCCGCGAGCAGGTCGACGCGGAGCTGGCCGTGATGCGGGCCGGGATCGACCGCGACCCGGATCGCCTGCATGCCGCGCTCGCCGCGATGGGCTTCTTCGACCCGACCGATGAGCTGATCGCCGCCGAGGCCGTCCAGGAGCATTTCGAGGCGGCCGCCGGCTGGTACGCGTTCGACCGCGAATTCACGATCGACCGCGAGTACGTGCGCCAGGTGATGATCGACGTGAGCGCACCGCACTCGCGCTTCTGGGAGCTGATGCGACGGCAGACGATCCCGGCCCAGACGATGTTCGCGCGCCGCATGGAGGGCCTCACGCTCGCGGTGCTGGGGCAGTTGGAGGCGACCGCGAACTGGCACCGGATCGCGCGCGAATGGCTGTACGGAGACCCGCCCGCGACCGCGCTCGGCGAAGCGGAGGCCGAGTTCTTTGGCCGCGTCAGTCGCGTGAGCGCCGGGCCGGCCGAGAAGCTGAACGCGTAAGCCGTCGCGGGCGCGTCGAACACCAGCGTCAGCTCGTGGCGCTGGTGGTGGTTCGTGTCGAGGATCTCGTAGAGGCGCGGCCCGTCGAGCTCGAACGTGTTGATCCACTCGCCGTTCAGCAGCACCTCGACGCCGCCGTGGCCGTCGAGCACGGCCGCCGCACCCGCGCCGGCATAGCGGACGCTGAGCTGCTCACCTGCCTGGATCGGGCGGCCGGAACGGTCCGGCTCGAGGTACCGATGCGGGGTCGGGGGTTCGACGAGCGCGCCCGGCAGGTCGGTGGGGCGGAGAGGCGGCATGGGGTCGGGGAGCTCGACGTCGGCGTCGATCTCGCGCAGCGCCATCTGGATCGCGAGCTCCGTCTCGCGGTATCCGCCCTCGGCGAAGTGGTGGTGGCGCAGGCTGCCGGTCCGGTCCCAGAGATAGAGCGACGGCCAGACCTCCGTCCCGTACAGGCGCCAGATCGCATAGTCGGAGTCGGCGGCGATCGGGAACGGGATCTCGAGGCGTTCGGCGGCCTCCTCGACCCGCTGGGGGTCCTTGCCGAACTCGAACTGGGGGGAATGGACCGCGATCACCTTCAGGCCGTGCGAGGCGTAGCGGTTGTGCCACTCGCGGACGTACGGGAGCGCGCGGAGCGAGTTCAGGTTCGTGTAGTCCCAGAACCACACCAGCGCGGCGTGGCGGCCGAGCAGCGTTCCCATCCGGATGAACGCCGCGTTGACCCAGGCCGTGGACGGGGGGAACTCGGGTGCGTAGATCTCTGCTTCGGTGTGGGTCATCGGGGATCTCCGTGCAGCGGTGGGGGGACCAGGGGCCACTTGGCTTGCTTGCCCGGCCGCGGATTGTCGCGCAGCGCGATCACCATTCGCCCCTCCTCCACGCGGTGGAGCCCGTCGAGCCGCGCGTGAGCCCAGCGGTGCCAGCGGTTGCCGTAGAGGCGCTTGCGCAGGAGGTCCTTGATGGTCCCGCGTCCCTGCGGATTGGCTCCCTTCCAGCCCAGCGACCCGCGCGTGCCGATGCCGGGCGAGCCGTGCACGAACTCCACGTACTCGAAGCCGTTCTTGTAGCCGGCCTCGACGATCCGGTCGGCCCAGGTCTCGACCTGGTCGAGACCGTAGCCGTGCCAGTCCATGCGAACAGTGAGTGTGTCGGAATCGATTTCGATCCCACAATCGTGGCAGGCACGGCGCGACGCCCCCGGATAGCCTTCCGCCGATGAATGGCTCACAGGCATGGCGCTACGCCGCGGCGGCGTTCTGGATCGCCAGCGGCGCGAACCACTTTCGCGCGCCGAAGTTCTACAAGGCGATCGTGCCGCCGCCCTTCGAGCAGTACAGAAGCGAGGTGAACGTGGCCTCCGGCCTGGCAGAGCTGGTGGGCGGTCTGGCGGTGCTGCCGGCGCGCACGCGCCCGGCCGCACGCTGGTGGCTGCTGGCGACGCTGCTGGCCGTCTACTGGGCCAACATCCACATGGCGCTTCGCCCGGAGAAGTTCCCGCGGTTCAAGCCGGCGCTGCTCTATGCGCGCCTGCCAGTGCAGGGCCTGTTCGCGTGGCTCACCTGGCGCGGGACCGAGTAGAGATAGACAGCGAGCGCAAGGAAGAGGAGCTACGGCGGCTGCGCGAGGCGGCCGATGCCGCGTGGCGCAAAACACCGCGCATGATCGGCTGGGGGAAGGCATCGCGAGCAGAACAAGAGACTGTTCGACGAAGCGCTGGAAGCCGAGAACGCTGTCTTGCGCGCAAGGCTCGGCCCGGTGGAGTCTGGACCCGGTGACGAGTACTTCGCCGACTTCCCCACCGACGCACGGCTGGACGAGGACGAGCGGAGGGCGGTCAGAGAAATCCGCGGCGCATTGGCGCGGGTCCAGCCTGCCTGTGTCCGATCCGAGGACACGACAGGCTCGTTCGATGACCCGTTCGTTTACCTCGTGATCCGGCACAGGACGACGCCAGAGGTCAGATCCGCCTCACGTTCGGCGACGGCTACCTGTCGCTCACGTGGCCCGGCGGTGAGGAGCACGACGGATGGGAGTGGACGCCGCACCTGACCCGGATCGTGGAGGCGCTTCTCGCGGGCGGAACGTCCAGACATTGCACCGCAGGCTGGGACGCGTGTATGCGATCGACACGGAGGTCTGGGACGAGAACGGCACGCGGTACAGGCTGCGGCGCAAGTGGCGCCTGCGCCAGGCGCCCCTCGCCTTGATGCCGCTCCTGCCGACCTCGCGGCATCGCCGCTCGATCTCGTTCGACCGCGCCCCCGCGATCGCGGCCGACCCCAAAGGGCCGGCGGCTCACTCTCCGCTTGGCGGACGAGGCGTGTAACCGGGCGGGTAGATGACTTCGTCCGCCTGACTGGGGGAGATACCAGCCACTTTGCGCCGCTTCAAGTCGACATTCACCAACATGACCCGCAGCCCTAGCACCGTCAGCTCAAATGTTCGAACCCGATACGCCAGCCTCTCATCGTCGAAATACTCAACGAGAGGCCACTTCGCAACAACCGTTGCCTTGGGCGTGTTGAGCACCGCCTGCAGGGATGCGCCGACGAAGACCTCCCGGCGCTTGCCCTGGATGCCCCACGGGACGATTCTTTTCAGCCGGTACGAATCGGTGCCGATGATCGTCTTGAACCGCCCGTCGCGGCCGAGAATGCGCCTGCTCTGTCTGCGCTGACGCTGCGTGAGGGGCCGGAGTGTCTGCGGGCTCCCCGGTGGATCTGATTTGACCTTCACGGTCTGCGTTGGTACGTCGAGCCCGCTGGCGTCGGAGCCAAGAAGCGCCACGGTGGCGACCACCACTGCAAGCAGGACGAGCCCGAGGCCGATGCCTGTCCGCACCCGTACGGGTCTGCGGTTCATGGCCGTATTGTGCCCCACTCACTGTGGGGTGCTGAATCCCTCCTAGGTGACCGCCGTCACCACGTGCCCGTCCGCAGCGCCTGGCAGCCGCCACGATCCTCGTTTGTCGAGCACGTGCGGGCCGTGGTCCCGTCCGCTGCCTTCGAGGCCGTGAACGACACGTTCGGGTCGCGCTTGGACATGACGCCGATCTCGTACGTGGCGGCATCCGTCGCGACGCTCAGCCGGTCGATCGCGTCGTTGAGGCTCGGCTCCATCGCTACGAGAGCGTCCTCCGAGCAGCTCTCGTAACTGCCGCCGTGCTCGGCAGCGCAGGCCTCGATCGTCTTCGCGGCCGTCACAGCCACGGACTTCGCCTCTGAGTCCGTGCCCTTGCTTCCCTGGCCCTGCAAGGTCGGCACGGCGATGGCGGCCAGTCCGCCGATGACGACCATGACGACCAACACCTCGACGAGGGTGAAGGCCTTCTCCTCGCCGCCGAATCTACTGAGGATGCGCACACTTCAGTTATGCCCGGATGCGGAGGGACCTCAGGCTCATCGTTTCGTCTAGGGCAAATCAGTCATCGTCATCCCGGTCGGCTCCCTGAGCCGGCGCCGCGATACGTGCCCGTACGTGTCGCCGACGAGACACTCGGGTAGCAATCGCACAATGGCCGAGATCGGGTTCCACGCCTCGCACGAGCAGGCCTCTCCGAGCGAGCTGCTGCACGCCGTCCGCGCCGCTGAGGCGGCCGGCTTCGCGTGCGCCATGTGCTCCGACCACTTCTCGCCGTGGAGCGAGCGGCAGGGTGAGTCGGGCTTCGCGTGGTCGTGGCTGGGGGCGGCGCTGCAGGCCACGTCGCTGCCGTTCGGCGTGGTCAACGCTCCGGGCCAGCGCTACCACCCGGCCGTGATCGCACAGGCCGCGGCGACGCTCTGCGAGCTGTTTCCGGGCCGGTTCTGGCTGGCGCTGGGGACGGGTGAGTTCTCGAACGAGCACATCACCGGCGACCCCTGGCCGGACAAGCGCACGCGAAACGCGCGGTTGGCGGAGTGCGTGGCAGTGATGCGGGCGCTGTTCGCCGGGGAGGTCGTCGACCACGACGGGCTGGTGCGCGTCGACCGCGCCCGCCTCTGGACCCTGCCGCCGGACCCGCCGCCGCTGATCGGCGCGGCGGTGAGCGCCGAGACCGCGGCGTGGGTTGGCAGCTGGGCGGACGGCCTGATCACGATCCAGCAGCCGCGGGAGCAGCTGGAGCGCGTGTTGGCGGCGTTCCGCGACAACGGTGGCGCGGGCAAGACCACCGCGGTGCAGGTGCACCTCTCGTGGGCGCCCGAGCGAAGACGACGCCCTGCGAATCGCACACGACCAGTGGCGCACGAACGTCTTCAGCCCGCCGCTGTGCTGGGATCTCGCGACCGTCGAGCAGTTCGACGAGGCTGCGCGTCACGTTCGCCCCGAGGACGTCCGCGAGGCGGTGCTCGTGTCCTCCGATCTCGGGCGTCACGCTGCCTGGTTGCACGAGCTGTCCGAGCTTGGCTGGGACTCCATCTACCTGCACCACGTGGGACGCGACCAGCGCGCTTTCATCGAGGCCTTTGGCGAGCATGTCCTGCCCGAGCTCGCGCGACGGGGTGCGATGAGCCGCAAGGCCACCAGTGACCTGTGGTGGAAGAACGCCATCGTCTATTGCCTGGACATCGAGACCTTCCTCGACGCAGACGGTGACGGCTGCGGCGACATCAGTCGGCCTGACCGAGCGGATCGATTACCTGGCCGGCCTCGGCGTGACGTGCGTGTGGCTGATGCCCTTCTTTCCCTCGCGCCACCGGGACGACGGCTATGACATCACCGACTTCTACGCCATCGATCCACGCCTCGGAACGCCGGGTGACTTCTCGGAGCTGATCCGCACCGCGCATGACCGCGGCATTCGCGTGATCGCGGACCTCGTGCTCAACCACACCTCCAACGAGCATCCGCTGGTTCCAGTCGGCGCGCGCGTCGCGCGACTCGCCCTACCGGACTGGTACGTGTGGAGCGACGAGAAGCCCAAGGAGCCACCCGGCGGAGTCGTGTTCCCGGACCAGGAGAACTCGAACTGGGCTCGCGACGAGGAGGCCCGCGAGTGGTATCTCCACCGCTTCTACTCGCACCAGCCGGACCTCAACGTCGCGAACGCGGAGGTGCGCGACGAGCTCGCGCAGGTGGCCGGGTACTGGCTCGACCAGGGGCTCGCCGGTTTCCGCGTGGACGCCGTGCCCTTCCTGCTCGAGCCGACCGGCATGCCGGAGGGCGCGATCGTCGACCCGCACGAGCTGCTGCGCGACCTCCGCCGCCACCTCGGCCGCCGCCGCGGCGACGCGATCCTGCTCGGCGAGGTCAACCTCCCGCCTCCGGACCTGCGCAAGTTCTTCGGTGACGAGGACGGCGACGAGCTGCACATGGCGTTCAACTTCCCGGTCAACCAGGCGATGTATCTCGCGCTCGCCCGGGGCGAGGCGGCGCCGGTGGCAGAATGCACTTCGGGGTTTGCCCGACATCCCGGAGGACTGCCAGTGGGCGAACTTCGTGCGCAACCACGACGAGCTGACGCTCGACCGGCTGAGTGAGGATGAACGCGAGGAAGTGTTCCGCGCCTTCGGGCCGCGACCCGAGCACCAGCTCTTCGGCCGCGGCCTGCGCCGGCGTCTGCCGACCATGCTGGACGGCGACCAGCGGCGGATACGGATGGTGTACAGCCTCGCATTCTCGTTGCCGGGGACGCCGGTCCTGTTCTACGGGGAAGAGATCGGCATGGCGGAGAACCTTGCCGTGGAAGGACGGATGAGCGTGCGGTCCCCGATGCAGTGGTCATCCGAGCCGGAGGGTGGGTTCACCACGAACGCCGAGCCTGTCCGGCCGGTGGTCGCCGACGACGGTTTCAGCCCTGCGGACGTGAATGTCGCCGCGCAGCGCCGCGACGACGGCTCCCTACTGAACTGGATGGAGCGGCTGATCCGGCGGCGACGCGAGTCTCCCGAGTTCGGATGGGGGCGCTGCGAGGTCCTCGACTCCGGCGATCCCGCGCTGCTGGCGCATCAGGTGAACTGGGGCGACAGCACGATCGTCGCGGTGCACTCGTTCGTGGACGAGCCACGGGAGACGCGGTTGCCCGTCGGGGAGGCAGAGGCGGCCGTCGACCTGTTCGCCAACGACGAGCTGCGGCCGGCGGATGGCGAAGTCGAGGTACCGCTCGGCGCGTACGGCCATCGCTGGCTCCGGCTACGCTAC
>CAVSXO010000023.1:0-11969 GCA_963731895.1 uncultured Solirubrobacterales bacterium | reverse complement strand
CGCCGCGATACGTGCCGTACGTGTCGCCGACGAGACACTCGGGTAGCAATCGCACGATGGCCGAGATCGGGTTCCACGCCTCGCACGAACAGGCCTCTCCGAGTGAGCTGCTGCACGCCGTCCGCGCCGCGGAGGCGGCCGGCTTCGCGTGCGCCATGTGCTCCGACCACTTCTCGCCGTGGAGCGAGCGGCAGGGTGAGTCGGGATTCGCGTGGTCGTGGCTGGGGGCGGCGCTGCAGGCCACGTCGCTGCCGTTCGGCGTGGTGAACGCGCCGGGACAGCGCTACCACCCGGCCGTGATCGCACAGGCCGCGGCGACGCTCTGCGAGCTGTTTCCGGGCCGGTTCTGGCTGGCGCTGGGAACGGGAGAGTTCTCGAACGAGCACATCACCGGCGAACCCGTGGCCGGACAAGCGCACGCGAAACGCGCGGCTGGCGGAGTGCGTCGCGGTGATACGGGCGCTGCTTTGCCGGGGAGGTCGTCGACCACGACGGGCTGGTGCGTGTCGACCGCGCCCGCCTCTGGACCGTGCCGCCGGACCCGCCGCCGCTGATCGGCGCGGCGGTGAGCGCGGAGACCGCAGCGTGGGTGGGGAGCTGGGCGGACGGGCTGATCACGATCCAGCAGCCGCGGCAACAGCTCGAGCGCGTGTTGGCGGCGTTCCGCGACAACGGTGGCGCGGGCAAGACCACCGCGGTGCAGGTGCATCTCTCGTGGGCGCCCGAGGAAGACGACGCACTGCGTATCGCACACGACCAGTGGCGCACGAACGTCTTCAGCCCGCCGCTGTGCTGGGATCTCGCGACCGTCGAGCAGTTCGATGAGGCCGCGCGTCACGTTCGCCCCGAGGACGTCCGCGAGGCTGTGCTGGTCTCATCCGATCTCGGGCGCCACGCTGCCTGGTTGCACGAGCTGTCCGAGCTCGGCTGGGACTCCATCTACCTGCACCACGTGGGACGCGACCAGCGCGCCTTCATCGAGGCCTTCGGCGAGCACGTCCTGCCCGAGCTCGCGCAGGGGGTGCGATGAGCCGCAAGGCCACCAGTGACCTGTGGTGGAAGAACGCCATCGTCTATTGCCTGGACATCGAGACCTTCCTCGACGCAGACGGTGACGGCTGCGGCGACATAGTCGGCCTGACCGAGCGGATCGATTATCTGGCCGGCCTCGGCGTGACGTGCGTGTGGCTGATGCCCTTCTTTCCGTCGTGCCACCGGGACGACGGCTATGACATCACCGACTTCTACGCCATCGATCCACGGCTCGGAACGCCGGGTGACTTCTCGGAGCTGATTCGCACTGCGCATGACCGCGGCATTCGGGTGATCGCGGACCTCGTGCTCAACCACACCTCCAACGAGCATCCCTGGTTCCAGTCGGCGCGCGCGTCGCGCGACTCGCCCTACCGCGACTGGTACGTGTGGAGCGCCGAGAAGCCGAAGGAGCCACCCGGCGGAGTGGTGTTCCCGGATCAGGAGGACTCGAACTGGGCTTACGACAGGAAGGCCCGCGAGTGGTATCTCCACCGCTTCTACTCGCACCAGCCGGACCTCAATGTCGCGAACGCGGAGGTGCGCGACGAGCTCGCGCAGGTGGCCGGGTACTGGCTCGACCAGGGCCTCGCCGGCTTCCGCGTGGACGCCGTGCCCTTCCTGCTCGAGCCGACGGGCATGCCGGAGGGCGCGATCGTCGATCCGCACGAGCTGCTGAGCGACCTCCGCCGCCACCTCGGCCGCCGGCGCGGCGACGCGATCCTGCTCGGCGAGGTCAACCTCCCACCTCCGGACCTGCGCAAGTTCTTCGGTGACGAGGACGGCGACGAACTGCACATGGCGTTCAACTTCCCCGTCAACCAGGCCATGTATCTCGCGCTCGCCAGGGGCGAGGCCGCGCCGGTGGCAAATGCACTTCGGGGTTTGCCTGATATCCCGGAGGATTGCCAGTGGGCGAACTTCGTGCGCAACCACGACGAGCTCACGCTCGACCGGCTGAGTGAGGATGAGCGCGAAGAGGTGTTCCGCGCCTTCGGCCCGCGACCCGAGCACCAGCTCTTCGGCCGTGGCCTGCGCCGGCGTCTGCCGACCATGCTGAACGGCGACCAGCGGCGAATGCGGATGGTGTACAGCCTCGCATTCTCGTTGCCGGGGACGCCGGTCCTGTTCTACGGGGAAGAGATCGGCATGGCGGAGAACCTTGCCGTGGAAGGACGCATGAGCGTGCGGTCCCCGATGCAGTGGTCATCCGAGCCGGAGGGTGGGTTCACCACGAACGCCGAGCCTGTCCGGCCGGTGGTCGCCGACGACGGTTTCAGCCCTGCGGACGTGAATGTCGCTGCGCAGCGCCGCGACGACGGCTCCCTACTGAACTGGATGGAGCGGCTGATCCGGCGGCGACGCGAGTGCCCCGAGTTCGGGTGGGGGCGCTGCGAGGTCCTCGACTCCGGCGATCCCGCGCTGCTGGCGCATCGGGTGACCTGGGGCGACAGCACCATCGTCGCAGTGCACTCGTTCGTGGACGAGTCACGGGAGACGCGGTTGCCCGTCGGGGAGGCAGAGGCGGCCGTCGACCTGTTCGCCAACGACGAGCTGCGGCCGGCGAACGGCGAGGTGGAGGTACCGCTCGGCGCGTACGGCCATCGCTGGCTCCGGCTCCGCTACCCGGGTCAGCGGGTCGCCCCATGACCGACGTGCCGACGCTGATTTGCTTACTTACGCCAGCACGGCCGCGAGCTCGCGCTCGAGCGCGGCCTGCACCGGGTCGTGCAGGAACCGCGAGCCCTCCAGCCGGCCCGCGATCACCTCGAGGAAGCCTCCCACCAGCATGCGCTCCGCCTCTTCGCGCGTGAGCCCGCGGCTCTGCAGGTAGAAGACCTGCATGTCGTCCAGGCGGGCGACGGTCGCCGCGTGCGTGCAGCGCACGTCGTTGGCCTCGATCTCGAGGCCCGGGAATCGCATCCGCATGCGCCCCGTCGGTCAGAAGCAGGTTGCGGCTCTCCTGGAAGGCGTCGGTGCGCTGCGCCCCGGGGTCGACCTTGATCATGCCGCTCCAGACCGCTGTGGCGCGGTCGCGCAAAACGCCACGGAATGCCAGGTCCGAAACCGTGTGCGGCGCGGCGTGCTCCTGCGTCGTCTCGTAGTGGAGGTGCTGCTTGTTGTGACCCGCGTAGGCGCCGGTCACACGCGCGCTCGCCCCCGCGCCGTTGATGTCCGTCTCCATGCGCAGCTTTCCGTGTCCTGACCCGAGCCCCAGCCCGACCCAGTGCAGGTTCGCGTTCGCTCCGACCTGGGCGCGCTGGCTGCCGAGGATCCAGGCGCGCTCGGAGAGGTCCTGCACGCACAGGTACTCGACGTTCGCGCCGTCGCCGACGATCAGCTCGGTGACGGGGTTGAAGTAGCCCTCGAGGTCGTCGGCGCTCGATGCCCACTGCTTCGGTGACGCGTCACCTCGGCGCCCTCCTCGACCACGATCAGCGAGCGCCAGTGAATCGCCGATGCCGAGTCGTGCAGCACCGACGTGACGACCGGCTGCTCGACGCGCACCCCCGCCGGCACGTACACGAACATGCCGCCGCGCCACTCGGCGGTGTTCTGCGCCGTGAACCTGTCGCGGTCCGTGAGCAGGGACCCGAGGTACCGCTCCACGAGCTCAGGATGTTCGGCGACCGCATCCTCGAGCGAGGAGACGACGATGCCGTCCGGCGCCTCGCCGCGGCGCGTGAACGCACCGTCCACCTGCAGGATGCCGGGCTCGCCGTTCGACGTCGACCACCGGCGCCCGCGCAGGCGGGGCGTCGAGGTTGCCGTCATCGGCCCATCGCCAGGCGGCGAGGTCCAGCTTCGACACGTCGGTGAACTCCCACCCCTTGTCCTTCTGGACCGGAGTGGGTAGCGACTGGAACGCTTCCTGCCCGCGCTTGCGAAGTGCCGATGTCCAATCAGGCGCGGCCGTACTAGCCAATCGAGCCCTCCATCTGGAGCTCGATCAGGCGGTTCATCTCGACCGCGTACTCCATCGGCAGCTCACGCGTGAAGGGCTCGATGAACCCACCCACGATCATGCCCGACGCCTCCTCCTCGGAGAGACCGCGGCTCCTCAGGTAGAAGAGCTGCTCCTCGCCGATCTTGGAGACGGTGGCCTCGTGGCCGATGTCGACGTCGTCCTCGCCGATGCGGATCGTCGGGTACGTATCGGAGCGCGAGTGCTCGTCGAGCAGCAGCGCGTCGCAGACGACCTTCGACCGGGACTTGACCGCACCTGGCGCAACCTCGAGCAGACCTCGGTAGCTCGCGCGCCCACCGTCCTTCGAGATCGACTTCGACGTGATCGTCGAGGTGGTGTGGGGTGCGACGTGGACGCACTTGCCGCCCGCGTCCTGGTGCTGGCCCTTGCCGGCGAACGCGATCGACAGGATCTCGCCGTGCGCCTCGGGGCCCATCAGGTAGATCGACGGGTACTTCATCGTCAGCTTCGAGCCGAGGTTGCCGTCGATCCACTCCATCGTCGCACCCTCGTGCGCGACGGCGCGCTTCGTGACGAGGTTGTAGACGTTGTGCGACCAGTTCTGGATCGTCGTGTAGCGCGTCCGCGAGCCGGGCTTGCAGACGATCTCCACGACCGCCGAGTGCAGCGAGTCGGTCGTGTAGGTCGGGGCCGTGCAGCCCTCGATGTAGTGCACGAACGAACCCTCGTCGGCGATGATCAGCGTGCGCTCGAACTGGCCCATGTTCTCCGTGTTGATGCGGAAGTAGGCCTGCAGCGGCATCTCGACGTGGACGCCCGGCGGCACGTACACGAACGAGCCGCCCGACCAGACGGCCGAGTTCAGCGCAGCGAGCTTGTTGTCGTTCGGCGGGATCACCGTCGCCCAGTACTCGCGCACCAGGTCCTCGTGCTCACGCAGGGCCGTGTCCATGTCCATGAAGATCACGCCCTGCTTCTCGAGGTCCTCGCGCACCTGGTGGTACACGACCTCGGACTCGTACTGGGCGCCGACTCCGGCCAGGTACTTGCGCTCGGCCTCGGGAATCCCGAGCTTGTCGAACGTGTTCTTGATGTCGTCGGGGACCTCGTCCCAGGTCCGGCCCTGCTTCTCCGAGGCGCGCACGAAGTAGTGGATGTTCTGGAAGTCGATCTGGTCCATGTGCCCGCCGGCCCACTTCGGCATCGGGCGGCTCTCGAAGTGCTCGAGTGCCTTCAGGCGGAACTCGCGCATCCAGGCGGGCTCGTTCTTGTGGTCGGAGATCTCCTCGACGACGCGCCTGTTCAGGCCCTTCTTGGCCTTGAAGATGTAGTCCTTCTCGGAGTCGTGGAAGCCGTACTCGTAGGAATCCTTTATCCCCTCGAGCTGGTCGGGTGTGGCGGTGACTATCTCGGGAGTGGCCATGTCAGGAAACCTCCAGTTTCACGGTCCCGTCCTCGATGCGGACATCAAAGGTATCGACGGGCATGTAGGCGGGCAGGGTACGGGGGCGGCCGGTGCGCAGGTCGAACAGGGACCCGTGGCGTGGGCATTCGACGGTGCAGGTGTCGGGATCGAACGGGCCCTCGGCCAGCGGCCCGTCGTCGTGGGAGCAGCGGTCCTCGATCGCGAGGAAGTCGCCGTCGCAGTTGAACACGCCGATCTTGCGCCCGTCGACCTCGACGATGCGCGCAGCGCCCGCGGGAAACTCCGCGGCGGGGCCGATCTCGACTGTGGTGGTGGTTTCGGTCAAATCTTTATTCCGAGTGCTGTGGTAAGGATTCTAACGGTCCGGTCCTAGATCTCATTCCGAAGCCGCGCGACGTCGGCCGCATCTGGATCCTCGTCGGGCGTGCCGCTGGGCCATTCATCCGTACCCAGCAGGGCTCCCTGGACCACCTTCAATGACAGCAGGCCGCACTTGAGGCGGGTGGGGGAGAGCTCGATGCCGATCTCCTCCGCGATGAACCGCCGGTCCAGCCCGGCCACCTCGGCAACGGTCTTGCCCTTCAGCTCGTCCGAGATGATCGACGCTGTCGCCTGAGAGATCGCGCAGCCCTGGCCGTGGAAGCGCAGGTCGGCGATCCGGTCGCCCTCGAGCTTGATCTGGACGCCCATCTCGTCGCCGCACAGAGGGTTGCGGTCCTCGAACTCCGCGTCGGGCTCCGGCAGGTCGCCGAAGTTCCGGGGGTTCTTGTAGTGGTCGAGTATGTACTCGCGGTAGAGAGGATCCATGTCAGTCGGCAGTCGGCAGTCGGCGGTCGGCAGTGCGGCTGTTCATACGGCGAAGACTCTCTTTGCGTTCTCCAGCGCGTCGATCAGGCGGTCCACCTCTTCGGTCGTGTTGTAGACGGCGAACGAGGCGCGGGCGGTGGCGGCGACGCCAAGCCGCCGCATCAGCGGTTGCGCACAGTGGTGCCCGGCGCGGATCGCGACGCCCTCGCGGTTGCACAGCTCCGCGAGGTCGTGTGGGTGGATGCCCTCGACGGTGAAGCTCACGAGCGCACCGCGTTCAGCGGCATCGGTGGGCCCGTAGACGATCACTCCCGGCACCGCGGAGATGCGCTCGAGCGCATACCCGGTGAGCTCACGCTCGTGCGCACGCACGGCCTCCATCCCGAGGCCGGTCATGAAGTCGGCGGCCGCGCCCAGCCCTGCGCTCTCAGCGATCGCGGGAGTGCCGGCCTCGAACTTCGCGGGCACTGCGGCCCAGGTCGAGTGATCGTCCTCGACCTGCTTGATCATCGATCCGCCTCCGAGGAACGGAGGCATCTCGTCGAGCAGCTCACGCCTCCCCCACAGAACGCCGATGCCGGTCGGCCCATACATCTTGTGGCCCGTGAAGGCGTAGAAGTCGGCGCCGGTCGCACCCACGTCGACTGGGAACTGCGGCACGGCCTGGGCGCCATCGACGAGCACCAGTGCGCCCGCCGCATGTGCCCGCTCCGCCACCTCGGCGACCGGATTGATCGTGCCCAGCACGTTGGAGACGTGTGTGATCGCGACGAGCTTCACCCCGCCGGCGAGGCGCTCGTCGAGGTCGGTCAGGTCGAGCTTCCCCTGCGCGTCGACCTCGATGTACTCGAGACGCGCACCGCGCTCCTGGCACAGGAGCTGCCACGGCACGATGTTCGAGTGGTGCTCCATCGCGGTGATCAGGACCACGTCGCCGGGGCCGACGTTCTCGCGTGCCCAGGTGAAGCGCACGAGGTTGATCGCCTCGGTCGCGTTGCGCACGAACACGATCTCGCCCGGGCGGGCGCCCACCAGCGCGGCGACCTTGCGCCGGCCGTCCTCGTACAGCGCCTCGGCCTCGGCGGCCAGGACGTGCATGCTGCGGTGCACGTTGGCGTTCGAGTTGCGGTAGTAGGAGTCGATCGCCTCGATCACCACCGCCGGCTTCTGGGCCGTCGCGGCGTTGTCGATGTAGGCGATCGGCCGGCCCTCGACCTCGCGCGCGAGGATCGGGAAGTCCGTGCGAACGGCCTCCAGCCCGGCCTGTGCGGTCACCGCTGCCAACTTATGCGGGGACCTCCTCCGGGTGCAGGTCGCGCACCCACTCGTAGCCCTTCTGCTCCAGCTCGGCGGCCAGTTCGGAGCCACCCTCCTCGACCACGCGCCCGTTCAGCATGATGTGGACGAAGTCAGGCTTGATGTAGCTCAGGATGCGCTGGTAGTGCGTGATGATCAGGACGCCGAGGTCCGGCCCGCGCATCGTGTTGACGGCGTTCGACGACCACCCGCAGGGCGTCGATGTCGAGCCCGGAGTCGGTCTCGTCCATCACCGCCACGAGCGGCTTCAGGATCGCCATCTGGAGGATCTCGCAGCGCTTCTTCTCGCCGCCGGAGAAGCCCTCGTTCAGGTAGCGCCGGGTGAACTCGCGGTCCACGCCCAGCACCTCCATGTGAGACTCGAGCGTCTTGCGGAACTCCTTCAGGTTGATCGGGTCCTCGCCGCGCGCCTTGCGGTGCGCGTTGATCGCGGTGCGCAGGAAGTTCACGACCGACACGCCCGGGATCGCGGACGGGTACTGGAATGCCATGAAGAGGCCCGCGCGGGCGCGCTCGTCGGGCTCCGACT
This sequence comes from uncultured Solirubrobacterales bacterium, assembly GCA_963731895.1. Taxonomy (GTDB): domain Bacteria; phylum Actinomycetota; class Thermoleophilia; order Solirubrobacterales; family JBBDJG01; genus CAVSXO01. The sequence goes on along the minus strand of CAVSXO010000023.1, from coordinate 3,929 downwards.
CGGTCACGTCCTTGCCCTGGAAGAGGATCTTGCCCTCGGTGATCTCATAGCTCGGGTGACCGAGGATCGTGTTCGCGAGCGTCGACTTGCCGGAGCCGTTCGGGCCCATCAGCGCGTGCACCTCTCCGCGGGACACCGCGAGGTCGACGCCCTTCAGGATCTCCTTGCCCTCGACGTTCACGTGGAGGTTCTGAATCTCTAGATCTGCCATTCCATCGCTTTCCGGTTCGGTGTCTTGGTGGGGAAGATCAGGCGCCGGCCGTCGTGGGACGGCGCGTGCGTTTTGTGGCGGAGCGACGACGTGCCGGGGCGGAACGCGCCTGGGGCCCGGCCGGGCCGTGCTCGGCGAACTGTGCCAGCTCGGCGAGCGTCGTCTGCTCGAGCGCCCGGGCGATGCCGCCCTGGACGCGCGTCCACAGGACCTTCGTGGCGCAGTTCTCGAAGCCGTCCTCGACGTGGTTGCACAGCACACGGGTGCCGCCGAGCTCGTCGAAGCACTGCATCGGGATCAGTGACCCCTCGAGCGCCTGCACCACCTCGGCCATCGTGATCTCGGCCGGGTCGCGCGACAGCTCATAGCCGCCGTGCGCGCCACGTGTGGATGAGACGAGGTCCGCCTTGCGGAGCCGCGACACCAGCTGCTCGAGGTAGGCCAGCGGCAGCGCCTCGGCCTGGGCGATGCCGGTCAACGGCACCGGGCCCGTGCCGCGGCGGCGCGCGAGCTGGATCATCACTCGCACTCCGTACTCGGATCTGGTCGAAAACATCATCGGCAAAGCTCCTGGAGTTGGTCTTGCACGCTAATCCCTACCGCTGGGGTCAGGATAACAACTGTGCCGGAGCGGGCTGTTACGCGGCCGGCTCGCGGAGCAGCAGCTCGATGTCGTGCGCGAGCGCCTCTGGCGTCAGGAAGTCCACCGGGAACCCGACGCGCTGGCGGGCCTTTCCGTCCAGCAGCACGACGTGGGAGTTGTGCTCCTGCGTCTCGGTCTGGGGTGCAAAGCCGTACTCGCGCCACACCGGCTGCAGCTCGCGCCGCGAGCCGAGCAGGTAGTCCAGGTAGCCGCGCACCCGTCGCGAGAGCAGGAACTCCTGTGCCTTGTCGGGCGTGTCGTTGTCGGGGTCGGCGCTGAGCGCGAACGCCCTCACACGCTCCCGGTCTTCGGCCGAGAGGTCGTCGAGCGCGCCCCGGACCTGCTGGACGGCGACCGGGCAGGACTCCTCGCAGGTCGTGTAGGTGGGTGTGATCACGACCACCTTGCCGCGCAGGTCGGCGGTGCGTACCAGCTCCCCGTCCTGGTTGCGGAGTGTGAAGTCGCCGGGCAACGCCTTCGGCCGCACGGCGCCCTTGAACGGCGACTCCGGCCCCTCGACGACGGCGGCCGGCTCGGTCATCTGTCCTTGGAGGACGCGGCGATCGCGGCCAGCACGGTGCGCGCACAGCGCAATCAGGCCGACGACCGCCAGGACGAGGCGTGTGCGGGCCGTCACGGCTCGACCAGGCCACGCCGGATCGCATAGCGCACCAGCTCGACCCGGTCGCGCATGCCGAGCTTCTGCAGCACCCGGCCGCGATGCGACTCCACCGTCTTCTCGGACAGGTGGAGGATCTCGGCGATCTCCTTGTTCGTGTGCGCCTCGGCGATCAGCTTCACGACCTCCTGCTCGCGCGGGGTGAGCTCGTCCCCCGGCTGCTCGCCGCGGTCGATGAAGTCGCGGATCAGCGCCTGCTGCGCGGCCGATGTCAGGAACGGTTCTCCCCGGCTCGCCGCGCGGACCGCCTCGACCAGGTCCTTGTCGGCCGCGCGCTTCAGCACGTAGCCGGCGGCCCCCGCCCGCAGCGCCTCGAACAGATAGCGCTCGTCGTCGTGCATGGAGAGGATCAGGACCTGCGTGGCGGGCGACTGCTGCTTGATCTCGTGCGTCGCCTGCAGCCCCGTCATGCGCGGCATCGAGACGTCCAGCACGGCGACGTCCGGCTTGAGCTGGACCGCCTTCTCGAGCGCATCGACGCCGTCCTCGGCCTCCGCGACCACCTCCATGTCGGGCTGGCGGTCGAGCAGGAGCCGCACGCCGGAGCGCACGATGCCGTGGTCGTCGGCGATCAGGATCTTCACGCGGCCTCGGTCCGCAGCGGCGCGACGTCGCCGTCCCGGTCGGCCGGCGCACCCGCCGGGACCTCGAGCCTGACGGTTGTGCCCTTCCCGGGGCGCGAATCGATCTCGAGCGCGCCGCCCACGAGCAGGGCCCGTTCGCGCATGCCGTCGAGACCCAGGCCCTTGCCCTCCTCGGAGAAGGCAAACCCGGAACCGTTGTCGGCGACCTCGAGCCGCACGCGCGAGTCGGATGGCTCCAGGCTCACCTCGATGCGGGCGGCCCCGGAATGGCGAGACGCGTTCATGAGCGCCTCCTGTGCGACGCGGTAGACCACGACCTGGGCGTCGGGAGACAGGTCGCCGAGCCGGGGGTCCGCCCAGAAGGTGGCACGGGCCGGGCCGCGACGGTCGAAGTCGCGCACGTGTGTGCGCAGCGCCGCCACCAGACCGTGGTCGTCCAGTGCCGTGGGGCGCAGCTGGCGGGCCAGGTCGAGCAGCTCGCCCATCGCCTGGTCGGCCAGCTCCTTCACCTGGGCGAGCTGGGCCTTCACGTTTTCGGGGGCGTCCTGGGCGGCGGCCTCGATGCGCAGGAGCAGGGCGGTGAGCGACTGGTTGACCTCGTCGTGCAGGTCGCGGGCGATGCGCTTTCGCTCCTCCTCCTGGGCGCCGATGACCAGCTCCCCGGAGCGGCGGCGTTCGTTCTCGAGCCGCTCCAGCATGCGGTTGAAGCTGGCCGCGAGCCGCACGATGTCGGTCGACATCCCGGACATGTCGGGGTCGATCTCCAGGCGCCTGCCGGGCCGGGAGAGATCGACGCGCTCCATCATCGCCAGCAGCCGCTCGAGGGGCTCGAAACGGCGCCGCAGGAGCAGTGTGTTGAGCAGGAACGTGAGCACCAATGTGAGCGCCAGGACGAGGAACTGCCAGCGCTGGTCGGCGATCGAGAAGTCGAACCCCCCGGCGAGGATCGAGACCAGGATGCCCGCCGTCACCATCAGCAGGTTGAGGGCGACGATCTGGCTCAGCAGTGAGGGCCGTCTCATGGCTTCATAGAGCCGAGCAAGCGGAAAATGGGGTGCCCGCGGAGCCGATTTCGGGTCCGGACCCCATACCGATCAGTGCCCCTATGGACGATACTCGTACTCGGCACGGCAGCCGGAACCTTGGGCATACGAAGCCCTGAGTCTGTGGTTGGAGATATGCAAAAAGCAACTCAAGCAAATTGGAAGGCGGGCCTGAGGACGACGATCCTCCTCGCCACTCTCACCGGCCTGCTGGTCGGCCTCGGCTACCTGATCGGTGGCCCGGGCACGGCGGCCATGTTCTTGTTCTTCGCCTTGGCGTTCAACCTGGTCATGTTCTGGTTCTCGGACAAGATCGCCCTGAGAATGAGCCGTGCCCAGCCGCTTTCCGAGGAGGAGGCTCCGCGCCTGCACCAGATGGTGCGCGAGCTGTCTCACTCGGCCGGCATCCCGATGCCGCGTCTCTACATGATTCCCCAGGACCAGCCGAACGCCTTCGCGACCGGCCGCAGCCCGAAGCACTCGGCCGTGGCCGTCACGCGCGGGATCACGCAGCTGCTCAGCGAGAGCGAGCTGCGCGGAGTGATCGCCCACGAGCTGGCCCACATCAAGAACCGCGACATCCTCACCACGAGTCGATCGCGGCCGCCATCGGTGGCGCAATCACCTACCTGGGCTACATGCTGCTGTTCATGGGCGGCGACGACGACAGCCCGCTCGGGCTCGTCGGAGCGCTGGCAATGGTGTTCCTGGCGCCGATCGCAGCGACGATCATCCAGCTCGGCATCTCGCGGCAGCGCGAGTACGCGGC
>CAVSXO010000022.1:0-20291 GCA_963731895.1 uncultured Solirubrobacterales bacterium | reverse complement strand
CGGCGACAGGGTGCCGATCCGCACGGCGTCGTTCCCTGCCAGCCTGCGCTCGACCCGTTCCGGCTGCGTGGTCGCGACGAGTAGCTGCCGGGTCGCGTCGTTGCCACCTCCGGCGTCGCGTCCGGTCAAGACCAGCTCGGCGAACCCGACCAACTCGTCGTCGACGATGCCGGCGACCCGCAGCTCGAGCCCGCCCGCGAGACTCAGGCGGTCGCCGACCCCGAGCCTGCGCAGGCGCGCCGAGGTGCGCGACAGCAGCGCGGCGTTGCGGCGAAGCCGGCGGATCTCCCGCCCTGTCTGGGGAAGGACGTTCGCATACGCCTGCGGCTGCACGACCAGCGCGTCGAGCGGGATGGCAAAGCCCTGGGGAACCGAATCGACTGTCCTGCCCCCGGCGCGGCGGCTACGCCGGAGCAGCGACCTGCGTGCGCGCGGTCCAGGCGACTGCCGTCACTCCGGGCGCCCGGCGCAACCGCCTGGTCCACGACGGCGGAACACCGCCGCGGCGTCGCACGACGAGCACCGGCGGAGGGGCCTCGGCCGTGCGGTTCGCCGCTCGCGCATCCCGATCGATCGGCGCGCGGCGCGGTTCGTCGCCCAGCGAAAGGCCCACAGCGGTCGTCGCCGCGACGACGGCCAGGGCGACCACCGCGAGCAAAGCCCGTTTGATGCGGCGGGGCACGCCTCAACTGTAGGCCGCCGGCTCGACCGGCAAGCCGGTCGAATCCGGTCTGACTAGCTCCCTCCGGCCGCCTCCGTGCGCGCCCACTGCTGCAGGTAGGCCTCGGCGCCGTTGGCCAGGTCTTCCGCGATCTGAGGGCCCGCGACCAGGCGCAGGTCCTCGATCCAGTCGGAATAGAGGCCGTAGTGGTCCACGCCGTCGGTGTTTATGTCGTACGTGCGCGTGCCCGAGCGCTGGCGGTCGATGACGCTCCCGCCGTCGACCGAGCGGAACGGGTACCGGACGGGGTTCTGAGCGGCGTCCGACCGCGGCGCGGGCTGGGCGTGCAGCCCGTTGATGTCCGACCCGAAGCCGATGCCGAAGAGGAAGCGCGGGTCGCGGAACGCGCGCGCCTCACGCCACTCCGCGGCGAAGTCGTTGGCCTCGTCCGAGATGGGCCCGATCAGGCCACCGAGGCGCTGGATGCGCTTCTGGCTGCCCGCGTCGCCCCAGCTGTGGCTCGAGATCACGCCGGGATAGCCGGCGGCCTCGAGGATCGTCAACGTCTCCTGGCGCGCCTTGACGCTCAGATGGTCGGTCTCGATGATCATGCCCCGGCGCATCATCGACCGGATCAGGTGCTCGCCGAGCGGGGTCAGCCCCTTCGGGTTGCAGTGCGGCGGCGGCGGATAGACCGGCAGCTGCCCCTGCAGCAGCGGCGTTGTGAGCGCCTGCCCGAACAGCGTGTACAGCAGCTCGCCGTGCTCGCCGGTCGGGCTGGTGAGCTCGTTGTCGTGGTCGTGGGCGTGCGGGCAATGGTCGGCGGCCCAGAACTGGCCCGTGGCGTACTTGTTGCCGGTGTTGACGACCACGCCGGTCGTGCCTGAGTCGAAGTGCACGCCCGCGAGCGCATTGTCGAACTTGTTCACGAGGAACAGCGACTGCACGCCGACCGACTCCAGCCTGTCGAGCTGGGCGTCGATTTGAGTGGGGGTGCAGTGGGCGACGCCGAGCGTCTGGCCGCAGTCGAGAACTTCGGAGACCTCCACGCCGAGCACCATGGCCAGCTTGCCTGCGTTGATCACCTTGCGCGCCTCCGCGGAGCTCTTGACGATCCGCATGAAGCCTTTGCCGGGGCCGCCGAACTGCGCGTCGATGTAGTCCTGGAGGGCATACATGTCGTCGGCCTGCTTGTACGCGCTCACCATCTCGTTGCAGCTGTTCTGCTTGAGCGGGTAGAGCTCGCAGAGCGCCCGGTTCTCGACGAGGTCGTTGACCATCAGGCGCACCCCCGACCGCCACGCGCGCTCGACCCACTTCCAGTAGGTGCCCTCGTGGGTGAGCGACTCGTTGCGCGGCCAGCCCTCGAAGCTCGGCCATCCCTCCGGGCTGTGCGTTCCCGTCGGGGCTGCCGGTGGACAGGAAGTTCTCTACGACCGCGCCCTCGCCGTTGGGGTAGTGGTCGGCACAGTCGCGCAGCGCCACCGTCACTCCGTAGGGGCTCCAGGGACGTCCGCAATGGAAGCGGCCGCCGAGGAACTCGAAAGCGCCCATATGGATGTGGGTGTCGACGAAGCCGCTGCACGCGCGCCTTCGAGTTGGGTCCCTTGAACGGCGGGCCGGTGACGTTCACCTCCACCTCGGGGAAGGTCGCGCAGCCCTGGGCGGGTGTAAACGACCAGCGGGGGCCGGTCGAGGCGACCTGTACCAGCCGGCTCAGCGCCCCCACGCCGAGGTCCCTCCCCGTGGACACGTTCGTAAGGCCCACGGTGTCGCCACCGTCGGTTACGCGCCAGTCCGCCGCCGGGCCCGGGGTGCCGGTCGCCGAGACCGGGTCGAGCGCGCCGGCGTGAGGCATGCGCTCGTCCGGCCCGTAGAGCAGGTAACTGCCGAGGGCGGTTGCCTGCATGCGGAAGGGTGTGGCGGCGGCAGCGGTCGGGGCCGTCGCGGCATATCCGAGCGCATCCCGCACGACGAAGCGGTTGGTGTTCGTGTCGCGCAGGGCGTAGCAGCCGTTCGCGTAGGCGTAGACGTCCACGGCGGCGGCGGCCGGGGCGAACAGCGCACAGGCGGATGCGCACGCGACAAGCGTGACGGCGGCTCTCACGGTCAGAGTCTTCAACGCGGTTCCCCCTCGGTCAGCCCAGTGACGTCTTGGCAGGCGTTCTCCCCGGCGCGAGTAGGAACTAAACGCCGGCCGCTGTAAGCAGATAGCTTGAGCTTGTGAAGTTCGTCGTCGCCGGAGGTGGCGTCGCGGGACTCGCGGCCTCGCTCGCCCTCGCACGGGCGGGCCACGACGCGGTCGTGCTCGAGCGTGATCTCGTCCATCCTGATGGCTCGCCCGCCGGTGCCTTCGACGTCGAGCGCCGCGGAATCCCCCACTACTTTCAGCCCCACGCGTTTCTACCGCGTGGCCGGCGCTTGCTGGCGGACTGGGCTCCGGACGTCCTCGACACGCTCTTGGACGCTGGGGCTGATCCGCAAGACCTGGCGCTGAAGCTCCAGGGGCCGCGACAGCCCGGGGACGAGGACCTCGTGTACCTCTGGGTCCGGCGACCGATCATCGAATGGGCGCTCCGCCGTGCGGCGGCGGCCGAGCCGGCGGTGGAGATCCGAGGCGGCGTCAAGGTGGTAGGCCTCTTGACGAGCGGGAACGGTGCGCAACGTGCGGTGGGTGTGGCGTTGGATGACGGCGATTCCGTCCAAGGCGACGTGGTGGTCGACGCCCTCGGCCGCTACCGGGCGCCAAGCGGCTGGCCGCGGGCGGCCGGCGAGCCGACCGATTCCGGAGGCATCTATTACTGCCGCTACTTCGAGCTTGCCGAGGGTGTCGAGCACCTCGACGCACCGATCCTGAACCCGCGCGGTGATCTCGGATACATGGGCTTCAACACCTTCCGCGGTGACAACCGAACGTTCGCCGTGATCCTCCTCGCACCGGCGGCTGATCACGACCTGCGCGTGCTGCGCCACGAACAAGCATGGTCAGCAGCTGCGCTGCGATCACGCCGCTGGACGTCATGACTTCGCCCGACCGCGCCCGGCCGATCACCGACGTCATGCCGATGGGCGGGCTCATGAACGTGGACCGAACCGGCGACCCCGGTGTGCGGGGGATCGTCGCGGTCGGCGACGCCTTCTGCCATACCGACCCCGCCTTCGCGTATGGCCTGTCGTTTGCGCTCGCCCACGCGTAGGTGCTCGGCGCACGCTGCGCGCTGAAGCACCCGATGTCGACGCGATCGTGGAGCGCTACCGGGGGGACGCCGGCCCTGAAGCTCGCGAGCGGCATGCGCTCGCCTGCGCGACCGACGCGGCGCGGGGTCTGCGCTGGAGCGGCGAGCCGCTGGAGATCGGCCGACGTGACGGGTGCTATCCGCTCTTCTCGTTCGTGGGCGCCCTCGCCGCCGCACCTCACGATGACCTGGTCCTCCGGCGCACCATCGGTCGCATCGGTCTACTCGACCGCACCGTCGTCTTCGACGAGGACGACGCCGTGCATGACCGGATCGAACTATTCTCGGACGGCTAACAGCCGATTCGCCGTCGCCGCCGGGCCCACCTCGTGATGAGTTGCTGGCTCGCCTTGTCGTCTAGCGCGAGCTCCTATCGGTAGCGGCCCAGCAGCTCTTCCGCCTCGGCGACCATCTGCGTCACGATCTCACCGGCGGGCCGGACGGCGTCGATCATCCCGGCCGTCTGACCGGTGAAAGACGGGGCGAGGCGGGCGACCGACGCCCGCCTCGCCGATTGCAAGCGCGGCTGCTCGCGCAGCCTTAGCTACGCGGCCTTGACCGTCGAATCGACCTGGCTGCCGAGGTCCTTGTTCTCCGGGACGAACTTGCTCGCGGTGAACGTCGCGCCCTGCGGATCGGTGATCACGGTCATCCTGACCCAGGGGGCATCGAACGGCGGGACGACCACCTGGCCGCCCAGCGCCGCGGCCCTGTCGGCCGTCGCGTCGGCATCGTCGACCGCGAACGTCACGCTCCAGTGCGCGGGGACATCGGGTTGGTCGTCCGCGATCGGGGTGAGCGCCGCGACCACGTTCTCGAAGCCCTCCGGAGCGCCCATCTCCGCCATCCCCTTGCGCATCCCGGGGGTTCTCTGCTCGAGGTAGTCGCCGTAGCCGGGCAGTGTCCACATCTCGGCCCCGCCGAGGCCGAGCGTCTCCCATCCGAACACCGAGCCGTAGAAGGTCTTCGCGCCCTCCGCGTCGCGGGTGTTCAGGCCGTTGAAGTTCAACGAGCCGGGTTCGTTGACGATCCGCGCGCCCTTGTGCTGCTTCGCCTGCCAGACGCAGAACGCGGCCCCTTCGGGATCCGTGCACACCGCCATCCGGCCCGCGTCCATGACGTCGAAGGGCTCCGTCACGACGCGCCCGCCTGCATCCTTCACCTTCGCCGCGGCCTCATCGGCGCTCTCAACCCAGATGTATGTGTTCCATACCGCCGTTGGTGGCCCGCCCTCGGGCTGCGACCCGACGGCGGCCACGTCGCCTCCGCGCAGGCGCGCGAAGAAGTACTTGCCGGGTGACCCCGGCGGCATTGCGTCCTCGAAATCCCATCCGAACAGACCGCCGTAGAAGGCGACTGCGGCCTCGGGATCGGGCTGGCTGGTGTCGACCCAGCATGGGACGCCGGGCAGGTATCCGTCTCGCTCGAGCATTGGTGCTCCCTTCTGGCTGGTTGACATCCGCGGCGCAACCTACGGACGATTTAGGTCAGGATCTGTCCTCAATTGCCGAGAGGATGAAATTGCGATGAGCCAGACCTCGAGCCGCCTGCTGGAACTGCTCTCGCTGCTCCAGGGACGCCGCGACTGGCCGGGCAACGAGCTGGCCGACCGGCTCGAAGTGTCCGGCCGGACGATCCGGCGCGACATCGAGCGGCTGCGCCAACTCGGCTACCCCGTGGAGTCGCTCACCGGCCCCGCCGGCGGATACCGGCTTCGCGCCGGAAGCGCGATGCCGCCGCTGCTCCTCGATGACGAGGAGGCGATTGCGATCGCGGTCGGCCTTCGCACCGCCGCCCGCGCCTCCGTGACCGGCATCGAGGAAACCGCCGTGCGAGCCCTCGTCAAGCTGGAGCAGGTCCTGCCGGCGCACCTGCGCCGCCGCGTCGGCGCGCTGGGCTCGGCGACCTTCACGCTCCCGGTCGCCGGCCCGACGGTCGACCCGCAGCACCTGACCGTGATCGCCGCGGCCTGCCGCGACTCCGAGTGCCTTCGCTTCGGCTACCGAAGCCGCGATGGCACCGACAGCCGCCGCGAGGTCGAGCCCCACTCGCTCGTCAACCATGGCCGCCGCTGGTATCTCGTCGCGTGGGATCGCCGCCGCGACGACTGGCGGACCTTCCGCATCGACCGCCTGGCCAAGCCGGCGTCGACCGGCGTGCGCTGCATGCGGCGCACGCTGCCTGCGAAAGATGCGGCCGCTTACGTCGAGCAGAGCATCACCGGGGCGCCGCACCGGTTCGAGGCGCTGGTCACCCTGCACGTCGCCGCGGAGGAGATCACGAGCCGCGTCCCGGCCTACTGGGGCGCGATCGAGCCGATCGACGCGCACACCTGCGAGTACAGGACGGGCGACGACGACCTCCGATGGCTGGCGCTGCGGATCGCGATGCTCGGCGTCGACTTCGAGGTGCACGAGCCGCCCGAGCTGGTCGAGCACCTGCGGGCGCTGGCTTTACGGCTCAGCCGCGCCGCTCGCTGAGCGGCAGGTCACCGGCCGCGTGAATTTCTGGTGAATTGTGGTTCAGTTTCCGCGCCTGCCGGGCACACTACCCCGCGTGGAAGCAGGCGTCGGGGTAGGGAGCGGTTCTGGGATCGCGCGTAGGCAGTTCGTGGCCGGCGGCATGGCGGCGGCCGGCGCGCTGCTGTTCTCGCCCGCGTTCCTGCGCGACGTGCTGGCGGCGCCCGCGAGCGCGGGGAACAGCCCCTACGGGCCGCTGCAGCCGCCCAACGCGGCTGGGCTCATGCTGCCGAAGGGCTTCACCGGCCGCCAGATAGCCCGCGGCGGCAGGCCGGTGGACGGGACGACGTACCCCTGGCACTTCGCGCCCGACGGCGCCGCCACCTACCGCACGGCCGGCAACGGCCATGTGCTCGTCTCGAACTCCGAGACGCCCTCGGCGGCCGGCGGCGGCAGCTCGGCCATCCGCTTCGGTCCCGACGGTGCGGTCGAGCGGGCCTACCGGATCCTCGGCGGCACCAACCTGAACTGCGCCGGTGGCCCGACGCCATGGGGCACATGGCTCTCCTGTGAGGAGCACGAGGGCGGAATGGTGTGGGAGGCCGATCCCGCCGGCATCCTGCCCGCCGTCCCCCGCCCCGCGCTCGGCAACTTCTCCCACGAGGCCGCGGCGGTGGATCCCGTGGGCAAGCACGTGTACCTGACCGAGGACCAGGGCGACGCGTGCTTCTATCGCTTCACGCCGGACAACTACCCGAGCCTCTCGAGCGGGCTGCTCGAAGTGGCGGTGGTCGCACCGGGCAACTCGGTCACCTGGCGCGTGGTGCCCGACCCGAACCTGATCACCCAGGGCAAGACCACCCGTACGCAGGTGCCGGAGGCGACGAAGTTCGACGGCGGCGAGGGCCTCTGGTACCACGAGGGGATCATCTACTTCACGACCAAGGGCGACAAGAAGGTGTGGGCCTACGATGCCCGCTCGCAGACGCTCGACATCCTCTACGACCACGCGCTCGCGCCCGACGCGGCTCTGAACGCCGTCGACAACGTGACGGTCTCCCCATACGGCGACGTGTACGTGTGCGAGGACGGCGGCAACATGGAGATCGTCCTGATCACGCCCAAGCGGGTGGTGGCGCCGTTCTGCCGGATCGGACTCCCCGACGGCTCCGTGCCCACCGAGCACCAGGCGTCCGAGATGGCCGGCGTGGTCTTCGACCCGACCGGCACGCGCATGTACTTCAGCTCCCAGCGCGCCTACCCGTACGTGGCGGGAACCCCGGCCGCCGACGGCGCGCTCTACGAGGTGAAGGGTCCGTTCCGGCTGCCGAAGCGCGGCGTACCGGCGAGCTGGGTGTTCGGGCCGCCGGCGGGCGAGCGCGCAGACGGGACGGACTACCTCACGGACGGCGCCCTCGGCCTGACCGTGGACGCCCCCGGGGAGGTGCCGGTCACACTGTCCGGCGCGAGCCTTCCTGTGAGCGTCACGCTGGAGCGCGCCGGCACGGTCCACCTCGTACTGCGCACGCACGACCTGGAGCGGGAGCCAAGCGGAGACGCGACCCACGACCGCCCGCTGCCCGTGACTCTCGCGGCTTCGCAGCAGGCGCTCGGGGCCGGCGCACACGAGCTTGATCTGACGCTCGGTCTCTCGGCGCTCGGCCGTCTGGCCGGTCGGGGAGAGGTGGCGGCGATCCTCACCGTGCTGGCGATGGACGCCGCGGGCGAGCGGGCGGTCGTGGCGCGGCGCCTCACGCTGGCGTGAAGCCCTGAGAGCCGGTCACTGACGCACAGCCTCGGGTGGCAGGGGTAGCATCCGCCCATGTCTGCCTCCCTGAAGGGCGGGTTGTTCGTGGGTGCGGCCGTCGCGGTTGGCCTACTGGCCGCGTTTCTCGTGCCGCCGGTCGTCGTGGGACGCGAGACCGGCAAGGCGTCCAAGGCCGACGCACGCCCGCTACCGGTGATGCCGCACCTCACCGGCCGGCCGCTGGACGAAGCAGAAGCGGAGCTTGGCCGGCGCGGGATCGCCCACGTGACCGACGGCGGGGACATCTTCGGCGTCGTGGTGCCCTCGGTGTGGGAAGTCTGCGAGACGGTGCCCCGCGGAGGCCAGAAGGTCCGACGCACCGCTCGTCTGCGCGCCGCGCTCCCCGGCACCTGCGCGATCTAGACCGCGGCTGCCGCCGGGGCGGATTCGAGATTGACGCCTACGTCGCGGCCGGCACGGCACACAGGTCTGGCCGGTCGGGATCGTTCAGCCCGCGGCGCAGTGACGTGAATGCGATTGCACCAATGGTCAGCGGAAGCCAGAACAGGATCACGCGGTAGGCGAGCACGGCTGCGGCCGTCGTGGCGGCGGGCGTCCCGTAGACGACGAGCGCCCCGAACAGCCCGCCGTCGATGCCCCCGATGCCACCGGGGATCGGCAGCAGGCCGCCGAGCTGGCCGATCAGATAGCCCATCAGGATGATCGTGACTGCGGGCGAGGATCCGAACGCCTTGAACGTCGCCCACAGCACCGCGTTGTCGAACACCCAGTAGCCGAAGGCGCCTGCGAGCACCTGCCAGTCGCGGTCGCGCACGATCTGGACCGCCTCCCCGGTTCCCTCGATCAGCGCCCTGCGTGCGCCGGCGATCGCTCGCCGCACGCGCGAGGCGCCGGGCGGGGGCTCCGCTCCAGGGCCGAGGCGCGGGATCAACAGGACCATGCCGATCACAAGTCCGGCGGCGGCGGCCGGAACCACGGTGAGCCAGGGCGAGAGTTCCGGCCCGAAGACTCCGAAGGCCAGCAGGGTGCCGAGCACCGCCACCGCGACGAAGTTGATCGAGCTCTTGACCAGGAAGAAGGCAACCGAGCGCCGCGCGATGCGGTCGGTCGGCATGCCGCCCTCGTGCAAAATCCAGGCCCCGAGCGCCAGTCCCGCGGCACCGCTTGCGGGCACTATCGAGCCCATCCCCAGCGACGACCAGCTGATCTCCCAGCTCGTGCGCCAGGGCATGTGGCTGCAGAAGATCGGCCGGAACATGACCACATAGGAGACGCAGGACATGAACTCGAGTCCGATCGCGACGGCGATCCAGGCCGGGTCTGCACCCTCCAGCTTGGTCCGCACCTCCCCGAGCCCGGGGGCGAGGAGCAAGATCAGGATCAGCACGCCCAGCAGAGCCGCGACCTGGAGAGCGCGCCGCAGCAGCCGCCGCGGCTCGAACTCGCGCGGCATGGTGACCGGCCTGGGACCGGTCACTGCTCTCGCTCTCAGTGGCGTGGGCATGGGGACGGACTGTAAGTCCCCGGCCGCCAGATTTGAGAAGTGGCTCTATGAAGGGCGCTGGGGCGGATCGAGAGGCGTCGATCCGCCCCGCCCGAGGCGCCTCCTACCACGAGGCGCCGTCCGGGCCTGGGCCAGAAGGGCAGCTACGCGGCCCGGGCCAGGTCTCGAAGCTTTGCGATCTCGCCTCCGGTCGGGTTCACGCCCACGATGTGCCTCACGTGTCTCGGGAGCTGATCGCCCGGCACCTTGCGGAGGGTCGTTTGGCGGGTGAGGCCGGCGCGCTCGACAGCCGAAAGCACCGCGCCCAGCAGGCCGGAATCCGACTCCAGCGCCAGCGCGCCGTGCGCCTCCTCGACGAACACGACGTCGTAGCCCAGGCGCGGATCGATCCGGTTGGCGATCGATACGGGATAAGCGCCGCGGAGCGCCGGTGGCGTCCGGCAGAGGGACACTTCTGCTTGAAAGGAGATCATGGTGTGGAGTGGCGCCGACGGGGTCCTGCACGCCTGCTTCGAACGTATCGGCTCCACGGTGCTCGAGTCATCCTCCGGAAGGCGGAGCCCTCCTCCTACCGTGGTAGGAGGCAAGGCACCCGGCGCGAGCCGCTCAGCTCGTGATCTTGCCGCCCGGCACGACCAGGCCGGACTCGTAGGCGGCCACCACGGCCTGCGCCCGATCGCGGACGTCCAGCTTCATCAGGATGTTCCCGACGTGCGTCTTCACGGTCGTCTCCCCGATTGTGAGGTCCTGCGCGATCTCGGAATTCGACAGCCCGCGTGCGACCAGGCGCAGCACGCCGACCTCCCGCTCCGTGAGGTCGCCGAGGGCTGAGCGCGCGTCCGGATCGCGGCTCACCCGGGCGAACTCCTCGATCACGCGGCGTGTCACCGACGGCGCCAGCAGTGCTTCCCCGTCGGCGATCAGCCGCACCGCGGCTGCAAGTTCCTCGGGCGGCGCGTCCTTCAGCAGGAAGCCACTCGCCCCTGCCCGTAGCGCCGCGTACACGTGCTCGTCCGTGTCGAACGTCGTGACCACGAGCACGCGGGTGCCGAGCTCTGGGTCTCCGGCGATTTCCCGCGCGGCAGCAATGCCGTCCATCACCGGCATCCGCAGGTCCAGGATGGCCACGTCCGGCCGCAGGCGGCGCGCGGCCGACACGGCCTCCTGTCCGTTTGCGGCCTCGGCGATCACCTCCAGGCCGTCCTCGGACTCGAGGATCATCCGGAACCCCGACCGGACGAGATGCTGGTCGTCGGCGATCAGGATCCGGACCGTCATGGCCGCGGGTGCAGCGGCAGGCGGGCACGGACGCGGTAGCCGCCATCCGGTTGCGGCCCCGCGTCGATCTCGCCGCCCAGGATCAGCGCGCGCTCGCGCATGCCGACCAGGCCATGGCCCGTGGCGCCGTTGGAATGCGCGGTCGCCCCGGAGCCGTCGTCGGTGCACTCGACCTCGACCGCGTCGTCGCCGTAGCGCACGATGACGTCCGCGGAGCCGGCCCCCGCATGCTTGAGCGTGTTCGTGAGCGCCTCCTGCGCGATCCGGTAGATCGACAGGTCGAGCGCGGCCGGCACGCGGGGCCGGCTCCCCTCGAACCGCACAGTCACGTCGACGCCCGCCGATCGAATCTGGTCCGCCAGGTCTTCGAGGTCCCCGATCCCGAGCTGGGGGGTGAGGGGAAGCGCGCCATGGGCGGGCCGCAAAACCGACAGCACCCGCCGCAGCTCGCTGAGCGCGTCCCGGCCGGTGCGCTCGATCGCCTCGAGCGCAGCGGCCGCGCGGCCGTGGTCGCGGTCCATCACCCTGCGCGCGGCGGTCGACTGAACGGTCATCACGCTGACGCTGTGAGCGATCACATCATGGACCTCGCGGGCCAGTCGCTCACGCTCGGCGATCGCCGCCGCGAGCTGCTCCTGACGCTCGAGCTGCAGCTCGGCCAGGCGTCGCTCGGACTCCATCGCGGCCGCTTGCGCGGCCCGTAGCCGGTCGGCGAACAGGCCCACGACGAGGGCGGTGAGCACGTATGTCGCGCCGCGCGCGAAGTACCCCAGGGCGCTCAGATGGAGCTGGTTCCAGACCACGACGAAGACGGTGGCGATCACGGCCGCGACGATCCCGACACGCCAGCCGAACTCGAACGCGATCACCGCCACCGGCACGGTCAGCAGCGTGAGCACGGCGTCCTCCGGCGTGGCGAAGAATCGCAGGGACATCGTCACGACGAACATCGCGAACGCCAGCAGGAGCACACCGGTCCGCTGACCGAGCGGTCTCATGTCCCAAAGGTACCTCGCGGGCAGGCGCCGGCGAACGCGTGCGGACGATCGGACATCGCGCAAGCGGGGATACTTCGGCCATGCCGGCGAAACTTGGGACCTATCGCGCCAAGCGTGACTTCAAGCAGACGCCTGAGCCAAAGGGCCGCGCCGGCAAGTCCGCGGAGGCCGGCCGGTTCGTCGTCCAGGAGCACGACGCCACCAGGCTGCACTGGGACCTGAGGCTCGAGCGTGACGGCACGCTGGTCTCGTGGGCGATACCGAACGGCATTCCGCAGACGCCCAAGGAGAACCGGCTCGCGGTGCACGTCGAGGACCACCCGCTCGACTACATCGACTTCGAGGGCGAGATCCCGGAGGGCAACTACGGCGCCGGCACCGTGAGGATCTGGGACACGGGCACCTACGAGCTCGAGAAGTGGGAGCCGAAGAAGGTCATCGTCACGTTCCACGGCGAGCGCCTGCAGGGCCGCTACGCGCTCTTCCAGACCCGCTCGGCGAAGGACTGGATGATCCACCGCATGGACCCACCCGCGGATCCGGGCCGGGAGCCGATGCCCGAGCGGCTGGTGCCGATGCTGGCCAAGCTCGGGAGCCTCCCGTCCGACGAGCAGCGCTACGGGTTCGAGATCAAGTGGGACGGAATCCGAGCAATCAGCTACTACGAGCCGGGGCGATTCCGGATCGAGAGCCGGAACCTGAACGACATCACCGCGCAGTACCCGGAGCTGCGCCGCCTCGGCCGCCAGCTCGGCTCACGCGACACGGTCCTGGATGGTGAGATCGTGGCGTTCGACAGTCGCGGCCGGCCGAGCTTCGAGCGCCTCCAGCAGCGCATGCACCTGACCCGCGACGCGGAGATCCGCAGGCGCGCCCAGGAGGTGCCCGTCCGGTACTTGCTGTTCGACGTGCTCTACCTGGAGGGGCACTCCTTGATGGGGCAGCCCTATGAGGCACGGCGCGAGGCGCTCGAGTCCATGGGTCTCGAGGGGCCGTCCTGGCAGACGCCGCGGTATCACCGCGGCGAGGGCGCGGCGCTGCTCGAGGCGACCGCCGAGCAGGGCCTGGAGGGAGTCGTGGCGAAGCGCCTCGACAGCCAATACGCGCCCGGGCGGCGCTCTTCGGCCTGGATCAAGGTCAAGAACAAGCAGCGCCAGGAGGTCGTGATAGGTGGCTGGCTGCCGGAGAAGGAGCGCCCGGAGCGCCTCGGCGCGCTGCTGGCCGGCTACTACGACGAGGAAGGCACGTTTCGGTACGCCGGCCGCGTCGGGACGGGCTGGGACGCGAAGGAGCGCGCGCGACTCGAGCGGGCGCTGAAGCCGCTGGCGCGAGACAGCTCACCGTTCGAAGGAAAGCGCGGGCCGAAGGGCGCCCGTTATGTCGAGCCCCGCCTCGTCGCCGAGGTCGAGTTCACGGAGTGGACGAACGACCAAATTCTGCGTCATCCCTCATACAAGGGGTTGGTCGACATGGAGCCGCGGAAGGTGGTCCTGGAGAACCCGGCGCACCAGGGGGAGTCGGCAGTCGGCGGTCGGCAGTCGGCGGGCACTCGTCCGGCGGAGGAGGCTGTCCTCGACAGCGCCGAGACGACTGCTTCGCTTGGCCCCGGCAGGAAGGCAGGGAAGAACGCGGTCCAGGTCGAGGTCGACGGGCGCACGCTGAAGCTGTCCAACCTCGACAAGGTCATGTATCCGAAGGCGGGGTTCACCAAAGGCGACCTGATCGACTACTACGTGCGGATCGCCCCCGTGCTCCTTCCGCACCTGCACGACCGGCCGCTGACGCTGAAGCGCTATCCGGATGGGGTGGAGGGCAAGCACTTCTACGAGAAGCAGTGCCCGTCACACCGGCCGGAATGGGTCCAGACGGCGGCGGTCTGGAGCCGGCAGAACAAGAAGAACATCGACTTCTGCCTCGTCAACGACCTACCCACGCTGGTCTGGACGTCGAATCTGGCCGACATCGAGCTGCACACCTCGTTGTCCCTCGCCGAGCCGGTCGACCGGCCGACGATGATGGTGTTCGACCTCGATCCGGGCGCGCCCGCCGACATCATCGCCTGCTGCCGGGTGGGTGTGTGGCTGCGCGACCTGTTCGCCCAGCTGAAGCTCGAGAGCTTCGCGAAGACGTCGGGCTCCAAGGGCCTTCAGGTGTACGTCCCGCTGAACACCGACGATGTCACCTACGACGACACCAAGCCGTTCGCGCGTGCTGTCGCCGAGCTGCTCGAGAAGCAGCACCCGAAGCAGGTCGTGTCCCGAATGACGAAGTCGCTGCGCGGGGGCAAGGTCCTGATCGACTGGAGCCAGAACGACGACCACAAGACCACGATATGCGTGTATTCGCTGCGTGCGAAGGAGCGCCCAACCGTGTCGACACCGGTCGCGTGGGACGAGGTCGAGGCCGCCTCGCGGCGCCGGTCCGGCAAGGTGCTCACCTTCGAGCACGACGAGGTCCTGAAGCGCGTGGAGCGCGACGGTGACCTGTTCGCGCCGGTGCTGGCCCTGCGCCAGGCGCTGCCCTCGTTGTAAGACAACGCGTGCAGGTTTTCCCTCCGTCCGGGGAGGGAATGCACTCTACGTGCCCCGCGTGTCCTTCGAATCGCTGGCCCTCGGTTGCTGCCCCGCCTGTGGCGACAAGGTCGCACCCGATGCCGACGCACTCGCCTACCACGGCGGCTTCTACCACCTGGTGTGCGCCCTGTGGCACCGCGAGTGCCGGGGTCGGCCGCTTGCGGGCGCGAGCTGACCAGGGCGCGATGGCGCCCGACATCTCCCTCCGCAACGCCGACGCAAGGACGCGCCTCGCCACGTATCTGAACGACCACCTCGGCGGATCCGTCACCGGCCGCCAGCTGGCGCAGCGGGCGCTGCAGGCCAACCGAGGCAACGAGTACGGCATCGTGCTCGAGGACATAGCGCGCCAGATCGAGGAGGACGTCGCCTCGCTGGAGATGGTGATGGACCGGCTCGGCGTCAAGCCGGACCGGGTCAAGGAGGCAATGGGGTGGACCTTCGAGAAGTTCGGGCGCCTGAAGCTGAACGGCCAGCTGCTGGGTTACTCGCCGCTCAGCCGCATGGTCGAGCTCGAAGGGCTGATGCTGGGCATCACCGGCAAGTGGGCGATGTGGGTGGCGCTCCGTTCGGTCCTCGCCGGCGACCCGCGGCTCGAGGGGACCGACTTCGATCACCTCGCCGAGCGCGCGCGCGACCAGCGGCGCACCGTCGAGCGCCTGCGGCGAAAGGCCGCCCTCGAGGCACTCAGCTAGCTCCGGCTAGCCCTCGACGGCGGTGGCGTCATGGGGCGCGCCGACCGGCTTGGATTCCGGCGAGCCACGCTGGCGCAGGTAGACGCTCAGGATCACCATCGACCCGACGGCCAGGAACTCCGACTGCCAGTTCTGCAGTGTCGTCTGCCAGAAGTCGGCCGAGCCGAGGTAGCCGACCCACGACAGCTCCGGCTGCTCGTGCTCGACCAGCTGGTTGTTGAACTCGGTCCACCCCGTCACGGATTGGGCGAACCACGAGCCGAGGAAGATTCCCCCCATCACGAGCAGCAGGGAGTTCGAGTAGACGAAGGTGCGCAGGCCGCCGACCTTGGCCCAGCGCGGAGAGTTCCGGTCGGCGTGCTCGCCGACCTTCTGCTGCTGATCGGACTCGAGGCCCGCCTCGTCCAGCTCTTTCGACTCCGGGGACCCGCGCTGGAGGAGCCAGATCGTGCCGAAGATGTACAGCGTGAACTGCAGGTACTCCGACTGCCAGTTCTCCATCACTGCCTGGCCGAATTCCGAGGAGGTCAGGTAACGGCCGAACGAGATCGTGTCGGCCCGCTCGTGCATCAGCTCGGCGTGGGCGACCGCGTCGTTGTTGAACTCCTGCCAACCGGTCATCGCCTGGAACCCGAGGGCAAGCATGAAGATCGCGGCGAACCCGAGCGACAGGCCGTTGTGTTTCAGGAACCGGCGCAACCGATCAGTGGTGCGTGAGCCCGATGATCGAGAAATAGACGATCCCCGAGACGATCACCGTGAGATATCCGAAGAACATCG
Source organism: uncultured Solirubrobacterales bacterium (assembly GCA_963731895.1). GTDB lineage: Bacteria > Actinomycetota > Thermoleophilia > Solirubrobacterales > JBBDJG01 > CAVSXO01. The sequence continues at coordinate 4,339 of CAVSXO010000022.1, read as the reverse complement.
CGCGCACGGTGAGGATGGTAGGAGCGGCTGCGGTCGCCCCGGTTAGGACCACCGGCAGCCTGGGTAACAGGCCCTCGACCGAGGAGGATCAACCAGAAACACAGGAGGCGGGGATGGCGGAGTTGACGCAACTGGAGAGCAAGCTGGGCGAGGTGATGGGCCTCGCGCAGGCGGCGCAGGATGCGACCGCCAAGGTCATCAAGATGGTGGACGACGACGAGGTGGCGGGGCTGCTGCGGCGCATGCGCGAGGAGGCAGCGGAGACCGAGAAGCGCTGCCGGGCCGTCGCGGGCGAGCGAAAGGGAAAGAAGTCGGCGATCCAGGAAAAGGCGAAGGAGACGAAGTCCGAGGCCGTCGAGATGATGGACACGTACCTCGGCAACGGCGCGGACGGCCTGGACGGGTTCGAGTTCCTGACGATGGCCGAGGCCGGCGAGCTCGGTCACGTGGAGATCGTCGCCCAGATGAACCGCAAGGCGCGGGACCCGAAGATCAAGGAGCTCGTGAGCTGGGTCACTCCGATCCAGAAGCGCCACGTGAAGGACACGCGGACCGGGTCGTTGAAGCTCGCGGCTCAAGAAGACCCGAACGAGACCGAATGACCAATCAATGAGGCTGACGTCGTGAGAATCGGGCCGGTGCCGTTGCCGCCCATCTGGCGGGAGGGCCTGCTGGGCTTGGAGCTTGCGTCGCTGGTGCGCCACCCGCTCTTCAAGGACGCGCCGGAGGCGCCCGCGGCCCGGCCCGTGATGCTGATCCCGGGTTTTCTGACCGGGGACGCGCAGATGGCGACACTCGGCTCGTGGTTGCGCCGCAGCGGCCACCGCACCCATCGCTCGGGGATTCGCCTGAATGTCGATTGCTCGGCCGCGTCGACGACCCGGCTCGAGCGCCGCTTGGAGGACTTCGTGCGTCGCGAGGGCGAGCCGGCGGTCCTGATCGGGCAGAGCCGCGGCGGTCTGTTTGCCCGCGTGCTCGCGGTCCGGCGGCCGGACCTCGTGCGCGCCGTCGTGACGCTTGGCTCGCCACACAGCAACCCGTACGCGGTCCACCCGCTGGTGTGGACCCAGGGCGCCGCGATTGCCGTCCTCGCGGCGATGGGCGTGCCGGGCCTCGCAAGCCGGCACTGCCGCAGCGGCGCGTGCTGCGACGACTTCATGCGTGATCTCGGGGCCCCCCTGCCGCCGGGCGTGCAGTTCCTCTCGATCTATTCGAAGCGGGACGGGATCGTCGCTTGGGAGGCGTGCCTGGACCAATGGGCCGTGAACGCCGAGGTGCTCTCCACCCACTGCGGCATGGCGGTCAACGCCGAGGTGTATGAGCTGCTCGACGCCGCCTTGCATCCTGCTTCGGGCCAGGACGAGGCCGCCGGGCGCCGCTCACGCGTGTCAGCTGTGGTTCGTGCAGCGGCATAGAGCACCGTAAAGCCGCTCCGCCGGCCTGCCGATACCCAACTTAGTGATGGCTCCCCTGGACGGAGAAGGCGAACGCATCCTCATCGTCGAGGACGATCCTCGGGGATTGAAGCTGCTTGTTCGGCTGTTGGGCCAGGCGGGCTACCGCTGCTCGGCGGCGCCCGACTCCGCCGACGCCCGGCGTCAGCTGACCGAGGAGCAATTCGACCTCGTGCTGGCCGACGTGAACCTGCCGGGCGAGTCCGGGCTGCAGCTCGTCAAGCACGTCTTGGCCGAGTACCCCCACATGGCGGCGGTGATGGCCACCGGCATGGACGACCCGACACTGGCGAATGCGGCGATCGAGATCGGGGCCTACGGCTACATCATGAAGCCGTTCACCGCCAACCAGGTGCTGTTCGGCGTCAAGAATGCGCTCTCACGGCGCAAGCTCGAGATCGAGAACAACGCCCAGCGCGAGACCCTCGAGGAGATCGTGCGAGCGCGAACAATGGCCCTGGAGCGCTCCGCCAAGCGACTGAAGCTTTCACGGGAGGAAACGGTGCGGCGCCTGTCCCGCGCGGTCGAGTACCGCGACGAGGAGACCGGTGGCCACACCGAACGGATGAGTGCCTATTCCGCGATGCTGGCCGGCAAGCTCGGCGTCGACGTGGAGTCGATTCGCATCGCGAGCCCGATGCACGACGTGGGCAAGGTGGCTCTCCCGGACCACATCCTGCTGCGCCCCGGCGCCCTCACCCCGGACGAGCGCCGCGAGATGGAGCGTCACACGCTGATCGGGTACCAGATCCTGTCGGGCTCCGGAAGCGCGCTGCTCGAGCTCGGCGCGACGATCGCGCTCACGCACCACGAGAAGTGGGACGGCTCCGGCTATCCGCACCAGCTGGTCGGTAACGCGATTCCGCTCGATGGCCAGGTGGCCGCGGTCGCAGACGTGTTCGACGCTCTCACGAGCGACCGTCCCTACCGGCAGGCGTTCCCGATCGAGCAGGCGGTGGAGATCCTTCGCGGGGAACGGGGTCGCCATTTCGATCCCCGGCTCGTCGACCTGTTCATCGAGAACATCGACGAACTCGCCGAGCTCCGCATCCGCTACACGCCGTCGGCCGAACCGGCCACGGCAGCCACCCCTGCTTAGGGCAACCTCCACTCAGGTTGTTCAGGCCTGAAAGGCAACGCCGCTACTGACGCGAAGACTGCGCGTTCGCGCTGCCGGCGCCCGTAGCGGCGCTGCTTCCCTGCTGGAACTCGAACCAGACCTCGGTGCCCTCGTCGAGCTCGACGCCCCAGCTGTGCGCCAGACGGTCGACCATCATCAGCCCCCATCCGGAGCGCTCTCCGCCACGCGGGTTCTCGGCTGCCACGAACCCCGGGCCGCGGTCGGTGATCGCAACTCGGACCATGTCGTCGGAGGCCCATATGTCGAGATCGACCTCACCCGGCGTCCGCGTTTGCGCATGGATCACGCTGTTCGTGATCACCTCGGACACCAGCAGCCGGATGTCGTCCTTCAGCGCAGGATCGATGTGACCGTTGAGCTCGTCGACGGCGTGGCGGGCCGCGCGAGGCGCGGTGCGATCGGCTGTGAACGACCTCGAAAGGAGTCTTTGAAAGCGAAAGGGCTTGCGTCCCATAATAAGCGCCGTGGGCCGCTTGGCCCGCTTGGATCGAAGGACCCGATTGGGAAGCGGGCGGTTGGACCTCTGACGTAAGGGTGCCCGGCCCGCAGCGTGCCAAACCACCCCGTGGAGGTCGATCCCCCGAACGCGCTGGTCGCCCGTCAGCGCTTGAGACGGATGATGGCGTGCTTCGTCGTCGTGTTGCCGGCCCGGTCGACCGCGGTGACCGTGATCCTGGCACGGAGGCGTTTGCCCCTCCGCATCGCGCGCTTCAACGCGCGATTCTTCTTCTTGGACACCTTCAGCGGGAGCTTCGCGAGCAGGCCGCCGGAGACCTTCCGGGTCTTGGGCTTGAACGTGTAGATCCTGGCCAGCAGCCCACCCACGTCGACGAGCGCCCTGGCGGTGAGCGTGCCGGGCTCGCTCATGCGGGCGCGGACTGCGAGCTTGTCGATGTCCTGCTTCTTGGAGAAGCGAAGCTGCGCCACGGGTGCCGTCTCGTCGCCGGGGACTCCGCCACCGCCGCCCCGCCGCCACCGGCGGAACCGCCGGAGCCGCGGATCAGCGTGCACTCGCCGGTCCCTGGGGCGACGACCCTGGACGAGGTCTCGGACCCATCCGGCCCGATCGTGATCTCCACCATGTCGGAGAACTCGATCTGCGGGCACCCGGTGTGGACCGCATCGTGGCCGGCGATGTGCACGTAGTAGGTGCCGGCCGGGAGCGGCGGCTTGGTGTCCGCGGTGATCAGCGACGTCTGGCCGCCGCTCAGGACCCCGAAGCGGACGAGGTTGGACTCGCCTTCGCCGCAGCGCGTGCCGCCCGGTCCCGCAGGAGGATCGCGGAAGCACTGAAAATAGCCATACGCGTTCACCTCCAGGTACTGCCCAATCTCCACGAACTGCGACGTGACGTTCGGCGGGAGCGACCAGTTGGCGGTCACGATCCCGCCTGTTGCACCGACCGTCCCGATCTTTGGCGGCCGAGCGTCCGCGGGCGCGGACGCCACGGCCGCAAGTACCAGTGCCACGACGAACGCCGCGACCGTGCGCCGGTGCCTCCCTGAGAGTGCTGCAGCCATGATCCCCCTGCGTACTGCCGCGGGCTGCGCGGCATCGATCCTCCAAAGACCTGTCAACCGTATCAGCGGTCCCTTAGGTGGCGTTAGCTCTTCGGGGGGTTGCGGGCGAACCTGCTGAAGCCCGCCAGACAGCCCTGCTGGAAGGGCAGGATCAGGGTCGGGATGGCCGCCTCGTACAGGCCGGCGTACTGCTGCGCGATCGTCTGGCACCGGCCCCGGTCAGG
>CAVSXO010000021.1:0-85232 GCA_963731895.1 uncultured Solirubrobacterales bacterium | reverse complement strand
CATCGACCGCCAGCGCTCGGGCACGCGCACGTACGACATAAACACCGACGGCGTGGACCACTACGGCCTCTATTCCGACTGGATCGAGGACCTGCGGCTGGTCGCCGGCCCTCAGATCGCGGAAGACCTGGCCAACGGCGCCGAGGCCTACCTGCAGCAGTGGGCGCGCACGGAGGCGGCCGGAGGGAGCTAGTCAGACCGGATTCGACCGGCTTGCCGGTCGAGCCGGCGGCCTACAGTTGAGGCGTGCCCCGCCGCATCAAACGGGCTTTGCTCGCGGTGGTCGCCCTGGCCGTCGTCGCGGCGACGACCGCTGTGGGCCTTTCGCTGGGCGACGACCCGCGCCGCGCGCCGATCGATCGGGATGCGCGAGCGGCGAACCGCACGGCCGAGGCCCCTCCGCCGGTGCTCGTCGTGCGACGCCGCGGCGGTGTTCCGCCGTCGTGGACCCGACGGTTGCGCCGGGCGCCCGGAGTGACGGCAGTCGCCTGGACCGCGCGCACGCAGGTGCTGCTCCGGCGTAGCCGCCGCGCCGGGGGCAGGACAGTCGATTCGGTTCCCCAGGGCTTTGCCATCCCGCTCGACGCGCTGGTCGTGCAGCCGCAGGCGTATGCGAACGTCCTTCCCCAGACAGGGCGGGAGATCCGCCGGCTTCGCCGCAACGCCGCGCTGCTGTCGCGCACCTCGGCGCGCCTGCGCAGGCTCGGGGTCGGCGACCGCCTGAGTCTCGCGGGCGGGCTCGAGCTGCGGGTCGCCGGCATCGTCGACGACGAGTTGGTCGGGTTCGCCGAGCTGGTCTTGACCGGACGCGACGCCGGAGGTGGCAACGACGCGACCCGGCAGCTACTCGTCGCGACCACGCAGCCGGAACGGGTCGAGCGCAGGCTGGCACGGAACGACGCCGTGCGGATCGGCACCCTGTCGCCGACCCTCCGAACCTCGCCCCGGCTGGTCGCGCGGCCGCTCGAAACCAAGGCAAGGTTCGGCGAGTTCGCGGTGGGCCTGCCGTACCGCTCCGACTGGATCCGCATCGACCCGCGCTGGTTGGACCGCAACATCGTGACCCGATCAGTGCCGATCCTCGGTGCCGTCACCTGCAACCGGCGTCTGTTCGCGCCGCTGCGGCACGCGCTGCGCAGGCTCGAGCGCCGCGGGCTGTCGAGCGTCGTGGACCGGGCCGACTACGCCGGATGCTTCGCGCCGCGGCGCATTCCGGGCTCCGGATCCCTGTCGTTGCACGCCTGGGGGCTGGCGATCGACATCAACGCCGCCGCCAACCCCCGACTCGGCGATTCACGTCAGGACCGCCGGCTCGTGCGCGCCATGGAGGGCGCCGGATTCACCTGGGGAGGCCGCTGGCCGACAGTCCCGGATCCGATGCACTTCGAGCTTCATCCATGACGCTGCTCCGACAGGCCGGCCGCTTCGAGAGCCTCTGCCCTCGTGCCGAGGATCCGCCAGCGCACGGCCTTCCCGTCCTGCAATGTCCATACATGCCAGTGCCGCATGTCGACCTCGACGCCGCTGGTCCTGCCCTCGCCCGTAGTAGTGGGCGGTCACGACGACATCATCGCCCGCCGCGAGGCACTCCTCCACCTCGATGCGGTGGTCCTCGAAAGCGCCCCAGAAGGTTTCCAACACATCCGAGAGGCCAGCGTGTCCTCGGTAGGTCCCGTCGGCAAGGCCCGCCCACGACATCCACTTCGATCCGAGGATCGATCAATTCCAACACGGGAACTCCGCCGCTGCGGTTCCACCTTTCGTACATGCTCCGGACCATCTCCACGTTCTCGTTCGAACCCACGCGATCAAGCTGCGGTTGTGGCCGGCGATTTCGGATCGATCAGGATCTTCGCGTGCGCTTCGGGATCGCCGAGCGCGGCGAAGGCGGCATCGACGCCCTCCAGTCCCACGGTCCCGGTGATGAGCGGCCGTGGATCGATCTTGCCTTCACCCAACATGTGGAGCGTGTCGCGGAACTCGAGCGGGGTGTAGGCCAGCACGAAGCGCAAATCAATCTCCTTGTTGATCGCCAACGCCGGCGTGAACCGGTCGGCGCCGACACAGACGCCGACCACGACAACGCGGGAGAACAGGGGCGCGCCCTCGATGATGCTCTCGATCACGCCCGGCGCGCCGACACACTCGAAGACGACGGGATGCTTGGGCCCCGCACCGAGAGCCTCGCCCAGCCGCCACGCGTGCCACCAGCCGATCGGCAGGCGTTCGAGCTTCTCGCGCGTCCCGACCGCCAGCTCGAAAGCGGCCGGCGCGTCATTGAGATGGTCGTCTCCGTCGAAGGCGGTGTAAGGCGAAGCCTCACCGGGGTCGACCACGACGTCGGCTCCGCATGCCCTGGCCAAAGCGCGGCGGCCGGATGAGAAGTCCGATGCGACAACCGTCTGCACGCCCTTGGCCTTGAGGCAGAGGATCACGCCCAATCCGACTGGTCCGCAGCCGATCACGATCGCTACCGTGCGCTTGCGCACCTCGCCGCGCCGCACGGCGTGCCAGGCGACCGCCATCGGCTCGGTCAGTGCGGCGACATCCCCGGGAAGCCCGTTGGGAACGGGCATCATGAGCGACTCCTGGACGAGGACCTGCTCGGCGTAGCCACCGGGTGCAGCGGCGGACAACCCGGTCGGGTCGATGCCGTTTGGCCCGCGAAGCAGAGGCAATGCGACCACGGGTGCTCCGGTCGGCACGTCTTGGCGGCAGGCGGGACCGTACTCCGCGACGGCGCCGGAGAACTCGTGTCCGAAGACGATCGGCTCGGCGGACCGGCCGAAGCGCTCGTAGCCCATCTTCTGGGCCATGTCGGCCCACTGGTCGAGGCCGTGGCGAGCGTGGAGGTCGGAACCGCAGATTCCGCAGCGCAACACCTCCAGGCGAACCTGCCCCGAGCCGGGCGTCGCCTCGGGCCCGTCGGCGACGGCGAAGGCGGCGTGCTGGCAGACAACTGACCTCATCGGACCCTCCTCTGGAGAACGCGTCCCATTCTGCCCGATCGACGCCGGGCGCGTTCGGAGTAGAGCCGACCCCGGACCTGCGCGATACTGAGTGGCCATGTCGCGAGAGAACGTGGCGCTCGTTCAACGCTTTGAGGACAGCTGGACCAGGCGGGACCTCGATGCCGCGCTGGAGTGCGTCCACGCCGATTTCGAGTTCGACTGGTCGGAGTCGATGGGCCCTTTTGTTGGCACCTATAAGGGCCACGACGGGTTGGCGCGGTTTTGGACGGAACTACTCGATGCCTGGGATCAGTTCAGCCCCACGATGGTTGAGGTCATCGAATGTGGCCCCGACGGACTGGTCACCGTGGATGTCGTTCGTGCGCGAGGCAAGGAAAGCGGCATCGACATGGAAGCACGCGGGGCGATGTTGTGGACCCTGAGGAAAGGCAGGATCGTCAGGGTCAAGATGTTCCAGACGAAAGCAGAAGCCCTCGAAGCAGCATCGTCCCAGCAAAGCCCGTCGTAGGGCGCGGCATTCGCGTTACGCAGGCCCGCTCGAGCGCCCCTCCAAATCAGGGAACGAAGATCGCCCTGCCGGGCAAACGGCGTGTTGCCGCCGCTCGTGGACGCCAGGCCGTCCGCTCCGCCGTCGAAGACCGCGACCTGGCCGATCTGCCAGATCGCGCGCTTTCCTTCCTTGATCGTTCCCGGCACGAGCGAGTCGGCTGTGGTGGTGGTCGAGCAGGTGGAGCCGACAGTGCTGTCAGGGGTCGCGCTGCACGGGACCGTGAAGGCATAGGTGAAATCCGAAACCGTCCCCGGGTCAGAGCTCCCGCCGTTGTCGCGGTCGGTGACCCTGACCACCGCACTTGCCTCGAGCTCGCCGGTGTAGTCCAGGAGATCGCTCTTGTTGCGGACGTCGGTGAGGTCGAAGGACAGTCCGACGTCGGACTGGTCGCCGGGTGTGGACGGATCGCCGACGATCACGGCGGCCCGTAAGAATCCGACCGACTTCGCCGGCTGGCCGTTTGCGTCGGGGGCGCCGACCGTGAGGTGGTCGGAGCTCTGAGCGGGCGGATTGCACGAAGGGCTTGCGAGCGGCGGGCCGTGCGTCCTGTTCGGCCCCGTGCACTCCTCGTAGGCCGGCACGAGCGACGCGCGCAGGGGCGACGCGCCCGCCGGTCGTGGGTAGCCGGCGAAGTCGTCGTTCAAGATCGTGCCGGTGGCGCTCAGCGCCGCCGGGGTGGCGAACCGGACGTCCGAGAGCTCGAGGGTCAACGTCTCGTCGTCTTCGACCGCCGTGTCACCGTTGACAGGCACGTCGATCGTCTTCGAGGTTTCACCCGGCGCGAAGGTGAGCGTGCCCGACACCGCGTCGTAGTCGCTGCCGGAGGTGGCCGTCCCGTCCGCGGTCTGGTAGGTCACCGACACCGGCAGGTTGTCGGTGTTGCCGCTGAGCGTCGACCGTAAACGTCATGTCGGTCTCGCCGGCATCTCCCTCGACCTGGCTGACATCCGTGACCGACACGGTCGGGACCGCCGGGACAATCGACCATGTGGACGGTGATCGGGCCGTCGCTGGTGATGTTCTGCTGCGCATTGCACGTAACCCGCGCGCGCCGCGCGTTGACCGTCACGTCGGAAACGTTCGTCGCCTCGATGTCGAGCTCGTCCCTGACCGGCGTGGCCGCTCCCGCGGTGGTCCCGGTCTCGCAGGTACCGGCAGGTGCCGGCGGTCCCCAGCTCTGCGACTCGCACGTGTAGGGCATCGGCGCCTGGCCCCCGACCAGCACGCCCGCGCCGTTGGTGACACCCGAGGGCGTGGGGTCACCCTCGCCGAAGCCCTGCGACAGCACATCGATCGTGCCGAGCGGCTGCGCGCCAGCGCCGTTTCGCAGCGTCACCCCCGACAGCCAATAGGCATGATCGGCGGTCAGCTGGCCGGTCGCGAAGTCCATCGTCGGGTTGCGGACGTAGGTGACGTGCGGCGGGTTGCGGTCGACCTCGGTCGTGCCGAGGAACGTCGCCGCCTCGCCGTACTCGTCGTTGATCGCAAGCGCGAAGTGGTCGGAGGTCTCGAAGAGATCCCACTCGTAGCGCAGGCCGAGCGAGCCGAACTCGGCTGCCTGCGCCTGCGCGCTGGCGAGCGGCACGAGTTCGTCATTGCTCCCGTTCCAGATCAGGAACGGGATATTGCGGAACGAAGCGAGCATGCGGTTCGTGTTGGACCGCTCTCCACCCGGCTGCGGCGGAGCGGGCGGGGCCCAGATGCCCTGGCCGGGCGGCCCGACCACGGGTTGCCCCTTCGCGAACAGGTCGGGGAACTGGGCGCCGAGCTTGTAGGTGGCGTAGCCGCCCATCGAGTAGCCGCTGATCGCCGTCCAATCGGGATCGAGTGTGTAACGCGCCGCTGCGTCCGCCCACATCTCGAAAGTGTCGGAGGCGGCGTAGCCGTAGTACCAACCGTCCGGCCCTCGGCCCGTAGCCGTCAGCACGATCGAGCCCGGTCCCCGCTCGCCGAACTGGGACTGGTTGTTGCTGCCGGTGAACTGGTTGTAGTTGGCGGCGAGCGAGTGGAGCAGCAACGTCAGTCCGTATCCGTTCGGAGGCTGCGGCCCGCTCGGGACGTAGATAGCGTAAGGCTGGAGCTGGCCGCGCAGCCAGCCGAGACAGGTATTCGCGCTCGTGCCGTTGCCGGTGTTGCAGTCCTGGCTGTAGTTGACGCCCTGCTCGGTCTCGAAGTGGCTCGCCATGATCCTGTTCATCGGACCGGTCTGCGGCACACCGGTCTCGTCGTTGACCTGGTTCGCGAGCTTGCTGAAGTCGACGTTCGCGAAGAACGGGCTGATGTCCGCCACGCCCGTCGCGTTCCCGCTGCCGAGCACTTCGGCTTGAGAGTTCTCACGCCACCAGGACGGCGCGCTGACCGCATTGGGGTTCTGCACGTTCGGCATCGGCTCGCATCCGGCAGGAACCGTGCCGGGCGAGACCGGGTCCTCCTGCTGACACTCGTCGCGGAAGGCGAGGTTGAAGAGCGCCGGAGGGCTGCCGAGGGACGGCGCACCACCCGGCTGGGTAGCAGTCGGGTTCCCCACGTTTGGCAGCCGGTAGGCGTTTGTGCTCGCGTTCCAGAGGCCAGCGCCCGCCGCGAGCCGCCAGACAGCCGTCCCCGGGTTCCAGCCGGAGTGCGGCACTGTAACCGTGATCTGGCGACGCGTCATGTCGAGGCTCGCAGAGGGTGCCGTCACGACCGGCAAGCCGGTGACCGCGTCACGCAGGTCGGCGACCACCTCACCTGCAGTCGTCGTACCGTGCACCGTCAGGAAGTACTGCGCCGGCGAGCGGACGTTTGCGCTGTAGGGCCAGTTGCGCAGCGTCCCCGGTGTTCCTCCGATCGCGATCGTCGCGCCCACGACGCTCGAGTCCTTGATCGTGTTGAGCGTGATACGGAATGCGGTCGACGCCGCCTGCGGCTCGACACGCAGCTCGACCAGGTCGGCGGCGTTGTTGCCGTACGTGGCGGTATCCGTCGGGTAGAGGTAAGTCCCGCGCGAGCGTGAGAATTCATTGCTGCCGGGGCGGGGATCGTTCGGCGCTTGGTTGCCAAGCGCACCGGTGTCGTCGTAGATCCAGTCCTGGTAGAGGAACTCGCCGCCGCGGTAGGCGGCCGAGCCCGACACGAGGATGGGTGGTGCGTTCCAGCTGCCGGCGTTCTGGAGCTGGGGCGCATCCGCAAGCGGCTCGTAGAGGATGTCCGGCCCCGGTCGCGGCCCGGGCCCCTGGTAGAGCGAGTTCGGATCGGCCGTTGCGAGAGGAGGAACGAACAGCAGCGCCTATGCAGGCCGCAAGCCAAGCAAGCGCGAGTCGTGGCGCAGCGCTCATGGAACGAAGATCCCCTGTCGGGCAAACGGCGTGTTGTCGGCGGTCGTGGACGCCTGGCTGTCCCCCCCGCCGTCGAAGACACCGACCTGGCCGAGCTGCCAGATCGCGCGCTTTCCTTCCTTGATGGTCCCCGGGACGAGCGAGTCGGCGGTGGTCGTGGTCGAGCAGGTGGAGCCGACGCTGGTGTTGGCGGTTGAACTGCAGGGCACCGTGAAGGTGTAGGAGAAGTCTGCGACCGTGCCGGCGCCAGAGCCGGCCCCGTTGTCCCGGTCGGTGATTCTCACCACCGCGCTTGCCTGAAGCTCGCCGGTGTAGTCCAGGAGGTCCTGCCTGTTGCGGACGTCGGTGAGATCGAAGGACAGCGCGACGTCGGCCTCGTCCTCGGTCGTCGACGGTTCGCCCGGGTCGACCGCGAACCGCACGAAGCCGACGGAGTTCGCCGCGCGGCCGTTGGCGTCCGGCGTGCCGACGGTGAGGTGGCCGGACTCCTCCACGGGTGGGTTGCATGAGGGGCTGTCGAGTGGCTCGCCATGCGTACGGTTGGGGTTCGTGCACTCTTCGTAGGCCGGCACGAGCGGCACCCGCGTCGGGGTCGCTCCCTGCGGGCGCGGGTAGCCGGCGGTCGGTGGCGCGCTCAGCTCGATCTCCCGCAGTGTGAGTTCCAGCGGCTCCTGCATCTGGGCCAGCCTGCCCCGGGCCGTCGGCCGTGCCCGGGCGCCTCGTAGTAGATCGAGCGCTGGTAGAAGAGGTTGGAGTACTGGCCGCCACCCCACATGACCCTGCCGGCCTCGTCGGTGTTGTTGACCGCCGAGTTGAGCTGGGGTCCACTGGCCCCGTAGAGCTCCTCGTCGTCGCCGGTGCACGGATTCTGGCCGACCACGTTGCCGTCGCGGTAGATCGAGGTGGTAGGCGGGATCGGGGTTGTTGGTGAGCAGTCGCTGCGGCATCGACAGCCCGCCCTGGGGACCGTCCACCGACTCGAAGCCGTCGACCTCGCGGAGCCGGCGCCCGTGACCGCGTCGGGCTGGCCGTCGATCGGCACCCCGCCGGGCGGCGTGCCCGAGACCACGCCTCCTGGTGTCATGACGCCGTTCTCGTAGGTGAGCCCGACTCCCGCCTCGCTGTAGTCGAAGAAGTCGACCACGCCCGGAATCGGGTGGACGCGCAGGAACGTGTTGATCTGACCTCGACGCCGGCGTAGAAGACGTGCTGGCGCTGGACGTGCGGGCCCGAGTTGGCGCCGACGAAGTCGCGGATCGCGCGCACGGGCCCATCCGTGTTGGCGACGAAGGCGCCTTCGCCGCTGCCGGAACGTGTCCTGCGTGCGCACGCAAGAGACGTCCGCCGCGTCGAACTGGTCGTCGTGGCGGTCGAGGATGTCGACGCCGGTAGCCCCGCCGCGCAGGATGCGCAGCTCGTTGTCGTACCAGCGGTCGGTGAACCCGCGCCGGTAGTTGTCCGTCTCCACGAACGACGTCTCGGGACGCGGCCCGAAGTTCATCCCGTTGCCCGCGCTGGTGTTGGTGGGGTTGTAGGCGCCGGTCTTGTAGGGGCCGTTCGTGAGGTTGAACTCGTAGTCGACGTAGTCCTTGCCGGCCGCGGGATCGAGCCCGCTCGTGTCCTCGAAGAGATAGGCGTACCCGACCCCGCCGTCGAGCGGGTCGGAGATCTCCATCTCCACCGCCGACGCCGGGGTCCACGCCGGCGGGCGCGACGGACGTCGTCCTCGGCCCGCCCGCATCGAACGCCATCAGGGCGACCTCGTCGTTCGCGTCCAGCGTCGCGTCGGAGTCGGCGCCGACGAAGGTGCCCGGGTCCGTGAACTCCGGGTGGATCGCGCCGCCGTTCGGCGGGTTGCTGTAGCAGGGGTCGGAGCAGGTCGGGCGGGCGGTCGTGTAGGGCCGGTTCAGGTCCATCACCTCGCGCTCGTCGACCTGGACCGGGATCTGCTCCCACGCTCCGTCCCACTTGAAGGCGACGAGATCGCCCGGCGCGATGCCGAGCAGGCGCGGCGGGAGCTGCACGTTGATCGACCCGGTTGCGTACCCGGTCGGTCGGGAAGGCTCTGCTGGGCCACCGCGGGGTCCTCCCGCCTGGTGAGGGTGGAGCCTGGCGGGCGCAGCTTCGTCACGAACGCGTCGAAGCCGCCGTTGTAGCTGGTGTCGAACGCTCCCGCGGTTGTCGGGAACCCTGAGGAGTTCGTCTGCCCGGCGACGTAGACCGTGCCGGTCGCCTCGTCGGCAGCGATCGCAAATCCGCGGTCGTCGGTCGAGCCGCCGAGGTAGGTCGAGAAGTCGAGCGACCCGCCTGCGGTGCGGAGCTTCGTGACGAAGACGTCGGAGGCGCCGCCGTTGTAGGTGGAGTCCGTCGCGTGCGCGGTGGGGAAGTTCGTGGCCTCGGTGTAGCCGGTGACGTAGGCCCGCCCCGACCCGTCGACGGCGATCCCCTCGCCGAGGTCGTCGCCCGACCCGCCCAGGAAGGTCGAGTACGAGAGCGCCCCGCCCGAGGCGTCGAGCTTCGTGACGAAGGCGTCGGAGCCGCCGACGCTGTTGTCGTAGCTGGTGTCGAACGCTCCGGGCGTGGTCGGATAGCCCGAGGAGAACGTGTGGCCGGTGACGTAGGCGCTGTCCGCCCCGTCGACCGTGATCCCGCGCGCCTCGTCGTAGGTGGCTCCCCCCAGATATGTCGAGTAGGAGAGCGACGTGCCCGAGGCGTTGAGCTTCGTCACGAAGGCGTCCCACCCGCTGTTGTAGCTGGTGTCGAACGCCCCCGCCGTGGTCGGATAGTCCGACGAGGTCCCATAGCCGGCGATGTAGGCGTTGCCGGATCCGTCCACCGCGAGCGCTGTGGACGAGTCGAAGGACGTTCCGCCGATGAAGGTCGAGTAGTCGAGCGCCGAGCCCGCGGGATTGAGCTTCGTCACGAAGGCGTCGACGCTGCCGTTCTGGGTCGTGTCGAATGCCCCCGGCGTGGTGGGGAAGTTCGTGGAGTCGGCGTCGCCGGTGACGTACGCGGCGCCCGTGCTGTCGACCGCGATCCCGCTGCCGAGGTCGAAGAACCCGCTCGTGTTGAAGCCGCCGAGGTAAGTGGAGTAGTCGAGCGCCGAGCCGTCCGGTGAGAGCTTCGTCACGAACGCGTTGGCCGCGCCGGCGGCTGCGTTGTAGGAGGTGTCGTACGCCCCCGCTGTCGTGGGAAAGTCAGTGGAGCCGGTGGAGCCGGTTACGTAGGCGCGGCCCGTCCCGTCGATCGCGATCGCGAGACCCGAGTCGCCGGCCGTTCGCCGCCGATGTAGGTCGAGTAGTCGAGTGCCGAGCCTGCCGCGTTCAGCTTGGTGACCAAGACGTCGCCGCTGCCGTTGTGCGTGGTGTCGAAGGCGCCCGCCGTCGTCGGGAAGTTCAGCGAGCTGGCGCTGCCGGTCACGTAAGCGCTACCCGCTCCGTCGACGACGATGCCGTTGCCACGATCGGCTGCCGAGCCGCCGAGGAACGTCGAGTATTCGATCCCCGGGTCGATCACGAGCGGATGACGGGGGTCGTAGGAGCTGCCGAGCGCGAAGCCGTAAGCATTTCCGCCCGACTTCACGGCGTAGCGGCTGTCGACGGGGACGTGCTTCCCGCCGATGCGCTGATAGCTGCGGGGACGCGAGTCGCGAAGCGTGCCGAGCGGTGTCTGGATCAGCAGGTTTCCGCCCTTGCCGACCGAGACGCCGTCTGCTCCCCCGTAGGCGAGGCCGATCCTGCTCAGGTCAGCGCCGGCCTGGACGCGAAGCTCGTACTTGAGCGTTCCTCCCTGGCCGCGGAAGACGAGGTCGACTCCCGGCCAGACGTTGCGGTAAGCGAGCTCGCGGTAGGTCGAAAGGTTGCGGTGGTGCTCGGAGCCGACCAGGTAGTTGACCTTGCCGGGCGCCCGCTCGCTTGCCACGAGCTGCGTGCCTGGGCTCGCACCGAGCGGGGTGAGATGGAGCGCGACTCCCTTCTCCTTCTTGGAGAAGGTGAGGACGGCCTTGTCAGGCGTGAAGTAGAAGGCGTGGCCGGCGCCTTGGGCGTAGTAGCGGACGCTCTTGTCGGTCTGTCCCCTGTTTTGAACGAACGCGAGCGGAAGCTTGCGTGCGTTCGCGCCTGCTCGCTTCGCGTGCGGACGTCTCGGTCGAGGCGCGCTCGCCGGCAGCGAGAGGGCGGGAACCTCGCCCGAAACAGAAGACGAGCCGCCGCGACCGACAGCCCGGCTACGGCAAGCGCAAGCAGCGCGAAGAGCGCGAAGCAAGCCTGCAACCCTCTCTGCGAGAACCCGTGCAGAGCCCCGTGAGACACAGCCTTTCCTCCCCCATTACCTGCACATGCGACAAGCCAATCGCGCCGGGCACCTCCCGCCGACATCGTCCGCTCCGCGTCAGCGGCAACCTAACAGAAAACACCTTCATTAGGGCTGCGAGCCTGCGGGATACTTCGCAGCCGCGGGGCTGCCAAAGCAGGACGCCAACGCCCACTCCTGAGCCTCCGGGCGATGCGCTCGTGCAGGTCCGTCAACAACTTCGATTGACGTCCGGGCCGACTCGATGGTCTACTGGATTTATGCGCTGGCCCCTCGCTCTATTCATTGCTGCGTTCCTGGTCGCGCCCGCCACCGCCTCCGCACAGCGCGTCGAGGACACCTTCTTCAACTCCGTCATCCCGAGCCGAGTCGACCACCTGATCGGCTTCACACCGACAACGTTCGCCATTCACCCGCTCGGGCAGCGGGTCGTGCCGATCACGGTCCGCGTCGGAGGGCGGAACTACCGGTACATATTCGGCAATGCCGCCGCCGCGGTGGGCCCGTCGGCCAACATCTACATGAGGAACATGATCCGGGCGCGGCGCTATCCGAGCCCGCAGGGAATCTTCCTCGACCGCCGGCTCAAGGCCTCTGAGCGTCGTCACGTGCGGGTGCGCGCGGACCTCGGCCGCGACGCCGACGTACTGGCCGTGAGCGGCGAGCATCCCGCATGTGCCTCCGGGGTGTCCCGTGCTGCCGCGCGGGGGATCGCCGCGGGGACGATTCGTACGTGGTCGGCGGCCGGCGTTCCCACCCCGGCGAGCGGGGATGCGATCGCGCTGCGCCGCGCCGGCACTGGAGTCGATCGCTTCGTCGAGCCTCGCTTCCGCGCCGGCTACGTGCTGCCGAAAGGGGCACGGGCTGCGGCTAACGGCGGTCTGTCCGAGGCCGCCTCGGGCAACCTCGCGATCGCGGCCGTGACGAGCTGGTCGCGAGCCCGTGCGTTCCAAGGGACGACGTGCGCGGTCCCGGTCGGCGGGGCGGCGCCAAGTGACGCGTCCGTGCGCGCGCTGTCGCACCCCGACGCCTACCCGATCTCGTTCGTGACGCTACGGCGCCTCCGCCAGGTGACCCCGATCGTCGCCGCCTTCCTGCAGTACCTCACCGGCCCGCGCGCCACGGCGTCCTTCCGCCAGCGCGGGATGCTCCTCGTCAAGGAAGCGTGGCCCGGCCCGCCCGGTCCCTACGACCGTCCAGACGCCTAAGCCGCCCGGATTCGAACCGGGGAGACGGTCACCCGGAGAGCGAGATGAAGCCTCCCACGATCGCGCCGTAGACCAGGTGCTACAGCGATGGTGGCCAGCGAGTCGCGCGACCGTAGTTCAGCGATCGTATGCCTGCGCAAGTCACCTGTCAAGGGGAAGAGTCCTCACGCTCACGGGACGAAGATGCCCTGCCGGGCGAACAGGGTGTTGTCCTCGGTGGACGTGAGGCCGTCGGGCCCACCGTCGAATACCTCGATCTGGCCGAGTTCCCAGATCGCTCGCTTTCCCTCGCTCACGGTCCCCGGCAAGACCGAATCGGCGGTCGTCGTGACGGCGCAGGTCGCGCCGACCGTCGTGTCCGTCGTCCCGGCGCAGGGAACGGTCACCGGGAAGGCGAGGTCGCTGACCGTGGCCGGTTCGTCGCCCGTGGCTCCGTTTTGCTTGTCGGTGATCCGCAGGGTGGGGGCGGCCTCGAGCTCGCCGCTGTAGTCGTCGAGGTCGCCCTGGCGGCGGACGTCGGTGAGGCTCACGGCGATCAGCACGTCGGCCTCGTCCTCTGAGGTTTCCGGCTCGCCGGGGATGACCCCGAAGCGCACGAAGCCGATCGACTTCGCTGCCTTGCCGTTGCTGTCGGGCGTGCCGACGGTCAGGAACTGCGATTCGGGGTCAGGCGGATTGCAAGACGGGAATGCAAGCGGCGTGCCGTGCGTGCGGTTGGGCGCCGAGCAGCTCTTGTAGGCGGGGACGAGCGACACGCGCAGCGGGCTCGCGCCCTTCGGGCGCGGGTAGCCGTCCAGGACGGAAGTGTCGTTCTCGAATGGCACGTAGTCGCGACACGGCTCGCCGCGCAGGCCCGGACACGGCGGAAGCTGATCCGGCACGTCCACGCCGGGCACCTCCGGGAGCACGAGGCGGGACGGCATCCCGTTGCCGTAGCCGATCTCGATCTCCGCCGTGCCGGCGGGCTCCGTCTCGCTGAACGACCAGATCGGCTGATCCCCGTTGGGCGCCGAGACCCTGACGCGGACGCGAGAGCCTGCGCGATAGGCGTGCCCCTCGTAGTAGAGCGGGACCGTGACCGGCACGAACTGGTCGGCGGGCATCGGCGCGACGTCCGCCTCGCGCAGGCTGAGAACCGGCTCGAGCTCCGTGCTCTTGGCCTCGTCGAGCGCTCGCTCGTTGGCCCGCACCCAGCCGTTCTGCACGAAGGTCTCCTTCCCGTCTGGCCGGACCTCGCTGATCGTTACCTGAAGGTCGACGTTGGGCGCGGAGGACCGCACCCAGAGGTCTACCCGCCCGGCGCCGACCACGGTCGTGTCGGCGCTCAGCGGCTCGGTCACATAGGCGGCGGCGTGCCGGGCCGGGTCCTGCGACCACTGATAGGGCGGCGTCGCGGTCCAGAGCCCGTTGTCGCCCGCGCCGGTGTCACCGGTGAAGTCGGTCAACGGACGCGCGTCCGCGTCCCAGGTGAACCCGTCGGCACGGGTGCCGGAGGCGGGGGTGTCGGCGAGGGCGCCACCGGGCGCCAGGTACCAGGAGCGAGCGGTGGTGCCAGGGACCGGGAAGGAAGCGAACGAGTGCTCGAATGCCGGGTAGGGCCAGCCGGGATTGCTCGAGTTGCCGGCGCCGTTGTCGAACAGGACGCGGATCGACGGCTGTGCCTCGAACGCCGCCTTGGCGAGGTCATAGGTCGGCATTGCCTGGATCGGGTCGGGCGGCAACGTCATGAGCGGCGGCGACCCTCCCGGCCCGTCGATGCCGAAGATCGCCTGGAAGATCGCCGGCGCGGCTGCGTTGATGAAGGCCGTTTGGACGATCGGCGGCGCCTGCTCCCCCACGTAGATGTTGAAGAAGTCATAGAGGCGGTTGAAGATCTCGGGGCTGAGCGAGTCCACGTGGGTGCCGTTCGTGTACGTGAACCACTTCTTGTCGGTCCCGGTCATGCGCTTCGCCAGCGTCGGGCAGTGGCCGCCGGTCTGCTCGTCGGTCCACTGGCAGGCCATGAAGACCGGCACGTCGATCTTGTCGACGAACGTGAGCGGCGAGAGGGGGTCGGCGACCTCGGCGACGTAGTGGTCGTTGTCGCGGATCTTCTGCTCGAGGTCGGCGGCCTCGGGGTGCAGGTCCTGATTGTCCTCGCAGGTCGTGTCGCCTTCGGCGACGCGCTGAACAGCCCAGGATTGCGCACCGTTGTTGGGATTGGCGGGGTCGGCCGGCCTCGCCTCGCGCATCCGCTCCTGAGCCCACGCGTAGGCGAACCCCGTGTTGAGCGTGCCGCCCGGATAGAGCGTCGTCTGCACCTGGTCGATCACCGACAGGGGCGCGATCGCGGCCAGGCTCGGCGGCCGTGTCTGACCGGTGAACAGCTGGCTGATGCCTCCGTAGGAGATGCCCATCATCCCCACCTTGTTGTGGGCGACCCAGGGCTGACGGGCCACCGTCTCGACGATGTCGTAGCCGTCGAGGTTCTGCAGCGGCTCGAAGAAGTCGAACGCCCCACCCGAGCACCCCGTACCGCGCATGTTGATGTCGACGACCGTGAACCCCATGATGTTGGCGAGAGCGGCGATCCCGCTCTGCGGGCCCTCCGGCCTCGCATAGCCGTAGCCGGAGTACTCGATCAGGGTCGGGGCCGGCACGCTGTTGCCGGCCGGGTTGGGCGGTAGGTCGACGCCCCCGACGTTCGACACGTCCGTTGGCGGATGAACCGAGTAGGCAAGCTTGGTGCCGTCGCGCATGGTCATGTAGCCGTACCCGTCGGAGGGGACGCTCTGGTTGTAGACGTCCGTCGAGGGCGGCGCCGACTGCGTCGTCAGCACCGTCAAGGGGTCTGACGTCTCGCTGGTGGAGTCGAGGCGGACGCGGTAGCCGTCCCCAGGTTGGACGTTGCGGAACAGCGCCCCACCCCGGTCGTTGGCGCTCCTGGTCTCGACCACGCCGCCGCCAGAGTCGAGCAGGGAGATCCCCGCCCCCGCGGGCAGGTCGGTGACGTACACCTGCTCGGCGCTGCCGCGCGCGTTGAAGGTCGCAGCGCCGGCGCTGCTCGCGAAAACGAGCGCGAGGGCAGCTCCCGCCAGGAAAAGAGAAATCCCACGCCAAATCGGACGCGCTGCTTCAGACACCCCTCGACCCCCCTTTTGAATCAACCAGGCTTTACTGCGCGCCCGATTGCCGACGCGACTGCCCACATATACCCCGCAGGCGTCAATAGAAAACGAATGTTCACCTTGACCGGCTCCCTCCCCCTGCGGGATGCTGCGCGGGCGATGTCGCAGGAGAACCTGGAGATGCTGCGTCGGGCAAACGAGCCGTTGCAGGGCGTCGACGTGGCTCCGGCCATCCGGGCTGGGCTGGCAGGAGACGCGGACGCCATTCCACCCGACCTGGCTGCGGCGTTGGCCGCCTGGATGACCCTGTTCCACCCGGACGTCGAGATCGACACCTCCCGCGTCGACATGCCAGGGTTCGGCGTGTTCCGCGGGTTCGAGGGCATCCTCAAGCTTTTCGGTCGCTGGATTGAGGAATGGGACCACTACAGCTGGACCCACAGCAACTTCAGCGACGCAGGCGACCACGTCATCCTCGACGCGGAAATCCATGCGACCGGCACGAGCAGCGGAGTCGAGGTCGTCTGGAATCTCAGCCAGACGTTCACATTTCGGGAGGGCAAGGTAATCCGCTGGTGCGTTTTCAAGGACCGTGCCTCGGCGCTGGCCGCGACTGAGGATTCGGTAGCCCAGGTCGCAGGCCTCTCGGAGCAAGACGCTCACGCCGACTCCTGAGTCCTGCGGGATACTGCGCAGGCGATGTCGCAGGAGAACGTGGAGATCCTTAGGGCGATCTTTCGAGGCTGGAATGACGCAGGGGTAGAAGGGATGCTGCCGTTCCTTCACGAGGACTTCGAGTACCTGCCGAACGAGGAGGGAGCCTCGGTTCAAGGACACGACGCTCTGCGCCGGTACTTCGAGCGCTGGGCGGAAGCCTGGGACAACTTCGACTTCGGCCCGACGGAGTTCCTGGACGCGGGCGACTATGTGTTCGTCGGCGTCGCCATGAACGGACGGGGCCGAGGCAGCGGAGTTGAAGTGAGGATGGAGGGTTGGCAGGTATGGCTCATCCGTGGGGAAAGGGCCGCTCGCTGCGAGGAGTACTCGGACCGTGCCGAGGCTTTCGAAGCCGTCGGGCTGTCGGAGCAAGACGCTCACGCCGACTCCTGAGCAAGCGGGATACTGCGTACCGATGTCGCAGGAGAACGTGGAGATCGTGCGGCGTGGTTACGACGCCTGGAATCGAGAGGATCTCGACGCTTTTCTTTCGCTCGTTCATCCCGATGCCAAGTGGCGCGGGGATGGGGCCGAGGATCTGTTTATCGGGGTCAGGACCGCCTACTACGGACATGCGGGAGTCCGTGAATGGTGGGACGCGGTGCACGAGCCCTGGGATTACTTCAAGAGTCACGTCCAGCGCACCTTCGTCGGTGGTGACAAAGTCGTGACGGTCGTGAGATTCGAGGCGAAGGGCAAGCAAAGCGGTGCGGAGGTCGAGTTGCCCTTCCTCACAAACGTCATGGAGCTCAAAGACGGCCTCGTCGTTGAGTTCAACAGCTTCTACTCGCTCGAAGAGGCGCTCGAAACCGCAGGCCTCTCGGAGCAAGACGCTCACGCCGACTCCTGAGCGAGTATCCGAGAGTGTTGAACCCGCTCAGTATCCGAGCGCATCCAGCCCTGCGGCTCGCGGGTTGCCCAAAAGGTTGCCCACAGGCCCGTCGAAACCCAATTTCACGCCCCGAGCAGTGAAAGCCTGGAACGGCTCGACATGGTCGACGTGGCGCTTTCGCCGCCGGACGAGCCTCAACAAGCAGCGTTCAGTCGGAAGGCGATACGCGATTCGTTCACGCGCCGCGGTTCGCGATCACGTGTTCGGCAGACCGTATCGCCGTCGGCAGCCTGCGGACGTACCGTCAGGGTCGTATCGACTCTATCGACCTCCAGGAGGTCCCCCATGCCCCACTCCGACACCGGCGAGCGCGTGACTTCCGTGCTCGACTTCCCGTCACGCGACGGGCTCGTCGTTCAAGCCCTCCGCATCGACTACGAGCCGGGCGGATTCACGCGCGGCACTCACCGGCACCCGGCCGGCGCGTACGTGTACGTGATCGACGGCAGCGTGATGTTCGGGCTCGACGACCGCGAACCGGTCATGCTGAAGGCCGGCGAGTCGTTCTACGAGCCGCCGGGCGCGCTGCACTCCGTGTCGCGCAACGCCAGCCAGGAGCTGCCGGCGAGCCTGATCGCGTTCTTCGTGCTCGGCGAGGGCGAGTCCCCGACCGTCTACGACGGACTGACGGCGGCGTGATGCGCGTCGTCCGGCTGCGTGCGCCGGGCGGTCCCGAGCAGCTCGCGGTCGAGGAGGCCGACCGGCCACGACCCGGTCCGGAGGAGGCGCTCGTCCGCGTGCACGCGGCGGCGATCACCCGCGGCGAGCTGGAATGGCCGGTCGACCGCCTGCCGGCGATCCCGTCCTACGAACTCTCCGGAGTGGTCGAGGAAGTCGGACCCGGCGTCGCCGGCGTCGCGGCCGGCGACGAGGTGTTCGCGCTCACGCCGTTCGACCGCGACGGCGTCGCAGCCGACTACACGGCGCTGCCCGCCGAGCTGCTGGTGGCCAGGCCGCGGGCGCTCGGGCACGCCGAGAGCGCCGCGATCCCTCTGCCCGCGCTCACCGCCTGGCAGGGGCTGTTCGACCACGGCCGGCTCGGCGCAGACGAGCGCGTGCTGATCCACGGTGCCGCGGGCGGCGTCGGCGGGTTCGCCGTGCAGCTCGCCCGCGCGGGCGGCGCGCACGTGATCGGGACCGCATCGGCGGCGAACCTGGGATTGGTCCGCGAGCTCGGCGCACACGAGGCCGTCGACGCGGCGACGCGCTTCGAGGACGCGGTGGAACCCGTCGACGTCGTGTTCGACACCGCCGGCGGCGAGCGGTTGCGCCGGTCCCTCGCGGTGCTGCGCGCCGGCGGGCGACTGGTCTCGGTGGCGGAGGAGCCGCCTGATGGAGGCGTGTACTTCATCGTCGAGCCGAATCGCGACCAGCTCAGGTCGCTCGCGAGGCTGGCGGATGTCGGCGAGCTGCGGCCCGCCGCCCGTCGAGGTTTTCCCGCTCACGTCGGCGCGCGAGGCGTTCGCGCGCAGCCTGGAGCCGGGCCGACGGGGCAAGGTTGTGTTGCCGTCGTGTGCCGCATCCCGAAAATGAGTCGCCATGACCGGGACCGACGATCGCGGGGATAGCGATCCCCGACAGCGCGCTCGCCCGCGAGGCGACCGAGTTCGTACGGGACGCCTCCACCAAGCTGCTGTTCGACCATTCACGGCGAGTGTTCCTCTGGGCCTCGCTGCGGGCCGAACAGCTCAGCCTTGAGCTACGACGCCGAGCTGCTCTACGTCGGCGCGATGTTCCACGACGTCGGCCTGCTCGAGGGCCACCGCTCCGAGCACGAGCGCTTCGAGATCGACGGGGCCAACGCCGCCCGCGCCTTCCTCGAGCGGCACGGCCTGCCCGAGGAGCAGGTCATGACCGTCTGGGAATCGATCGCGCTGCACACGACGAGGCAGGTTCCGAACTACAAGCAGTCCGAGGTGCGGCTCGTGGCCCTCGGCGTGCAGTACGACCTCTACGGCTCGTCCTTCGACGCGCTCACGGCCGAGCAGCGTGACGCGGTCCTGGCCGCCCATCCGCGGACGAACTTCAAGTCAGGAATGATCGCGGCGCTCGCCGCGGGCGTCCGCGACGCACCGTCAGCACGGCCGATCCTGTCAGGTTGAGGATCAAGTACACGCGCGAGTCGGCCCGCATCCGGCCGAACTGAAGCGCCGCGAACGGCGACAGGATCAGGAGTGCGCCTGCGACTTGAACGAGTTGGTCCATCGGTTCCTCCCATGGGGTTCATCAGCTCCTTCGCGTCCAAAGCGGCGCACTTGGCAGTAGCCGCCGATCTGAGGAGGTCAGACGGCCGCCAACAGCCTCGCGCATGTTGGTAGCCACTCTTGCCACGTGCTGAACCAGTTCTCGGCCAGCTCGGTCAGCGCCCTGCGGCCTCGAAATACGCCGCCTTGTTCGGTTGGATCGAACTCGAACCCGGGACCCGCCTCGGCAAAGTAGCCGTCCCAGTCGCGGCGGTTGTAGGCCGCGTAGAGCCGCAGTGCTTGCTCGATGAGCTTCACGTTCTCCTGCGACATCGCCCGCGCAGTATCCCGCAGGTAGAACGATGCGGCGCTTTTGCGCGGCGCCGTCGGGGACCCCGGCGAATCGGCTCCTTATAAAGAGCGCGCCGGGGCCGCTACCAGCCGGTTGCCCATCACGGCAGGTCCGGGAAGGCCGCTTCGCCAAGCCGCCAAGCGATCCCGCTTTACACGTCCCGGCTCTCGTGAGATGCGCGTGCCCGCTCCGCCTTGTCGATCAGCGACTCGATCTCGGTACGGTCACGACCGCATTGGGCCGCCATCGAGTCGACGGCGTCGTTCACGTTGAGAAACCCGAAGCCGCGCGTTATCAGGCCGTCTCGAAGCATCCAGATCGTGCCGATCGGCTGCTTCATCGTGACGTGGCTACCATGGCCCGAGAACTCGAACGTTCCGAGCACCATGATTCGGTCGTCGCTGCCAATGAAGTTCGTCGGCATGACGCTCCAGACGTCGAACAGCTCGAAGACGGTGTTGAAGTACTTCCTGAGCCCGTCACGTCCCGTGTAGGCGGCACCGCCCTCAGCTGGCGCGAATGCCGAGCGGTACTCGCAGTCGTGCTGGAAAAACGACAAACCGCTTTCGACGTCCTTGGCGGAGAGCGCCTCCAAGACGCGCCAGACGACGGCGCAGCCCTCGCGGATTTCACCTGGCAACCAGGGGAAGGCCTCATCCACCCGCTGGAGCATGCTCGATTCCAAAGGCGACCTCCGCCCAGCGATTCTAGGCGATGCGGCCTCCAGTCAGCCCGTGCGCTCGAGCAGTTGCCTGGGATCACTCCACCGCGCAAGTCCAGTTCGAGAGCTGAAGCCGACGCCCGGATTCGAACCGGGCACCTTCATTACGAGTTCCCGTGCAACACCCGCAGAATGCGAGCGGCTACAGCTCATCGCTCTCCTGAATACGCTCCGGCGAAAGAGCGGCGAACCTGGCCTCGGCTTCACCGAACTGGCCTCCGAAGGTACGCCACTCCCAGCGGGCGGCGACCCCGCGGACCATTCCGCTTACGAAAGCGCTTTTGCCTTCAGCCGCTCGTACTCATCGGGCGAGATCGCCCCGCTGTCAAGCAACTGCTTCGCATCGGCGATCTGCGATGTCGCCGCACCGCCCTGGCCGCTCCCGGACACGGATCGGACGTACTCGTCGAAGTCTGCCTGTGCGGCCCGGGCCTGGTCGATGTCTCGCTTTCCCATGTCCTGACCATGCGCGACGAGATAGATGAACACTCCTAGGAATGGCACGAAGATCATCATGGCCGTCCAACCAGCCTTACCCCACCCCGACAGGTCGTGTCGGCGAAACACGTCCATGAGCACCCGGATGAGAATCCAGAACCAGATCACCCACGCGAAGAAGATGAGCATGGTCCAGAGAATGTCGAGGAACGGGTAGTCCGCAGCCAGCACCATTTCCGGTTACCTCCGATCGTGTAGGGCCGGGGAGATCCTGCCTAAGCCGGCGGATGGTCCCCCGAGGAGCGCCCGTTGCCCAATCCATTGCCCATCGGCCTCAGTCGCACTGGACGAGGCTATCTATTCCGCTTTATAAGCGAAGCCGACGCCCGGATTCGAACCGGGGACCCCTTCCATTAACCAGGCACCCTCAGGCGTTTACGAGCTATTTGCGGCTGATCGTCGTTTCGGCTTGTTGAAGCGGAATCCGGGGATGTGACGGGGGTGACTCGTTTGCGGCTGCTTTCGGATCTTGGATTAGTCTCTAGACGGGATGGGATTGAGACTCCTGATCGCAGTGGGCGCAGCCGCCTCCGAACCTGGCGACATACCCGCGAGCGTTCGGTCCCTGATCGATGTGGCCGATGAGATTCTGGTCATCGCGCCGGCCCTGCCGGGGCGCCTTGGACTGGCTCACTTCTGCCACGGACAAGGCTCGCGAGCAAGCAGACGAGCGTCTGCAGACGGTGCTCGGGCAACTGGACGAAATGGGCGCCGGAGCCGCTGGAGCAGTGGGCGCCGACGATCCTCTGCTGGCGTTCGATGACGCTGTCCGGCAGTTCGCTCCCGACCATCTCCTGATCGGCCTGCGTCCCGGCGACCGCGCGGGCTGGCGGAGAACAGGCTGCTCGATCAGGTCATCGAGCGCTTCGGACTACCGACAACCGTTTTTCAGCTCACGGACTCAGCGGTCCGCCGCCTGGCTAGCGCCGTCCTGCGCGAGGCGCTCCACAGCGCATAGGAGGCCAGCCCATACCGCCAGGAACGTCAGCGGCTCTGTAATGCCTTTGCGAACCCGCGATGAACCCCGAGACGCGCAGGCCACAGTGGGATACTCGCTGCACGTCCGTATCGCTTACTCAGCCCACCGAAAGGAGCACTCATGCCACCCACGACCACATCATCGTCCACGGCGCTTTCGCCGAGTCAGCGCGGGAAGGAGAATCACTTGGCCGGAGTCACTGAGCGGGAAACGCGACAGGTCGAGCAGGCGAACGCGAGCGGGCGGACGCCGGTCGTATTCATCCACGGGCTCTGGCTGCTGCCGAGTAGCTGGGATCGCTGGGCCGACCTGTTCGAGGCCGCGGGCTATGCCGCGGTGACCCCGGACTGGCCAGACGATCCCGAGACGGTTGAAGTGGCCCGCGCGGAGCCGGAGATCCTCGCCAAGAAGACGCTCGAAGCAGGTCGCCGATCACACCGCAGAGGTGATCGGGGGGCTGGACAGGAAGCCCGCGGTCATGGGCCACTCGACCGGCGGATTGCTGGCGCAGATCATCGCCGACCGGGGTTTGTCCGCGGCAACGGTGGCGATCGATCCCGGACCGTTTCGCGGTGTGCTGCCGCTGCCGATCTCAACGTTGCGGGTCTCGATCCCGGTACTTCGAAACCCTTTGAACCGGGGCCGTGCCATCACTCTCACCCTGGACCAGTTCAAGTACGGCTGGGCGAACGCCCTCGACGACGAGGAGGCGGAGCGGCTCTATGAGACCTACCACGTCGCGGCGCCCGGGCGTGGCTCTGATGCAGATGGCCAATGCCAATTTGAACCCGCGGACCGAGGCAAAGCTGGACCCCAAGAACCCGAATCGCGGGCCGCTGCTTTTCATCGAAGGAGAGAAGGACCACACGGTGCCGTGGGCGATCGCGCACGCCGCCTACAAGCGGCAGAGGCGCAACCCTGGCGTGACCGAGATCGTGAAGATCCCGAACCGCGGCCACGCGCTCACGATCGACAGCGGCTGGCGCGAGGTGGCCGAAAAGGCGCTCGCGTTCGTCAAGCGCTTCGTTCCCGCAACCCCTACTGAGCAAACGAAAGGAAAGTCATGAAGATCGTCGTGATCGGCGGAACCGGACTGATCGGCTCGAAGCTCGTCGAGAAGCTCCGCGACGCAGGCCATGAGCCGCTCGCCGCATCGCCCGACACCGGCGTCAACACGCTCACCGGCGAGGGCCTGGACGAAGCGCTCGCCGGCGCTGACGTCGTCGTCGACGTCTCGAACGCGCCCGCCTGGGAGGACGCGGCCGTGCTCGACTTCTTCCAGACCTCGTCGCGAAACCTCCGCGACGCGGAGACGAAAGCGGGCGTGGGACACCATGTCGCTCTCTCGGTTGTCGGCACCGACCGGCTCCCGGCGAGCGGCTACTTCCGCGCGAAGGTCGCCCAGGAGGAAGTGGTGAAGGCCGCGCCGGTCCCCTACACGATCCTGCGCGCAACGCAGTTCTTCGAGTTCATCGGCCGGATCGCCGACTCGAGCGCCGACGGCGACACGGTTCGCCTGGCGCCGGTGCTGGTTCAGCCGGAGGCGGCCGACGACGTGGCCGCGGCGCTCGCCGACGTCGCGACGAGCCCGCCGCTGAACGACACGGTCGAGCTCGCCGGCCCCGAGCCGTTCCGTCTCGACGAGCTGGCCCGTCGCGTCCTGAGCGCGAAAGACGACGCGCGCCAGTGACGGCCGACGTCCACGCGCGCTACTTCGGTACAGAGCTCGACGACCACTCCCTCACCCCCGGCGACAACCCGCGCATCGCCCCGACCCGCTTCGAGGACTGGCTCAGCCAGTCCACGGCAAGGCAAACCCAACCGTGAGGAGCTCCTCATGACGTGGCCGGTCGCCGAGCGCCAGGCCGCGTGAACTGATGGCGCTATGAGCCCTGAACGGCTCATCTCGACGTCCGTGCTCGTCATTGGAACGGGAGGTTCGGGCCTGCGCGCCGCGATCGAGCTTGCTGAGCGCGGGAGTGGACGTGCTCGCCGTCGGGAAGCGGCCCAAGGCGGACGCCCACACGTCGCTCGCCGCCGGCGGCATCAACGCGGCGCTCGCGACCGTCGACCCCGAGGACACCTGGCAGCAGCACGCGGCCGACACCCTCAAGGAGAGCTACCTCCTCGCCAACCCGCGCACGGTGCAGATCGTGACCGAGGGCGCGGCTCGAGGCATCGAGGACCTCGAGCGCTACGGCATGCCGTTCGCCCGCGAGCAGGACGGGCGGATCTCGCAGCGCTTCTTCGGCGCGCACACGTTCCGCCGCACGGCGTTCGCCGGTGACTACACCGGTCTCGAGATCCAGCGCACGCTCGTCAACCGCGCCGCGCAGCTGCAGGTCCCGATCCTCGACACCGATCTACATCACGAGGCTCCTCGTGCGCGACAACGTTGTCTTCGGCGCCTACGGCTTCGACCTGAGGACGGCACCCGCTACGTCATCCACGCGGACGCGGTCATCCTCGCGGCCGGCGGCCACACCCGGATCTGGCGCCACACCTCGTCGCGCCGCGACGAGAACACCGGCGACTCGTTCCGCCTCGCCGTGGAGGCCGGTGGCCGGATCCGCGACCCCGAGCTCGTGCAGTTTCACCCCTCCGGGCCTCATCGAGCCGGAAAACGCGGCCGGCACCCTCGTGTCCGAGGCGGCGCGCGGCGAGGGCGGCATCCTCCGCAACGGCCTCGGCGAACGGTTCATGGCGCGCTACGACCCGGAGCGCATGGAGTTGTCCACGCGCGATCGCGTCGCGCTGGCGACCTACACCGAGATCAAGGAGGGGCGCGGCACGCCCGAACGGCGGCGTTTGGCTCGACGTCTCGCACCTGCCCCGCGAGACGATCATGCAGCGCCTGCCGCGCGTCTACCAGACCCTGCTCGAACTGCAGATGCTCGACATCACCACGACCCCCATCGAGGTCGCACCGACCGCGCACTACTCGATGGGAGGCGTCTGGGTGCACCCCGAGGACCACAGCACCGGCGTCGAGGGGCTCTACGCGATCGGCGAGGCGTCGAGCGGGCTGCATGGCGCCAACCGCCTCGGCGGGAACTCCCTGATCGAACTGCTCGTCGCCGGGCGGATCGCCGGGAAAGCGGCCGCTGCCTACTCGGCGCAGCTCACGGCCCAGCCGCGCTCCGCGGCCGCGCTCGCCGGGGCACGCGCCGAGGTCGACGAGCTGCTCGCCGCTGACGGGCCGGAGAACGTTCGGGCCCTGCAGCGCGCTATCCGGAACACGATGACCGAGCACGCCGGCGTCGTGCGCGACGAGGCGGGGCTCCTCGCCGGCCTCGCAGAACTCGACATCATCGACGCGCGCATGGCCGACCTGGGCGTGCACCCCGACGTCGGCAGGCTTTCAGGACCTTGCGCACGCCTTCGACCTCAAGTCCGCGACCCTCGCCGCCCGAGCCACTCTCGAGGCCGCTCTCGAGCGGCGAGAGACCCGCGGTTGCCACAACCGCTCCGACTATCCAGAGCTCGACGCCGTCGCTGCAGGTCAACCTCGTCTGGTCGGGGCCGGGTCGCCTAGCTCGCGAGGAGATCCCGCCGATCCCCGACGAATCGCTGCCCTGATGCGTGAGGTCTCCTCGGCCGGCAAGCTCATCGAATAGCGGAACCGGGAAGCCGTGCCCGATTACCAGGCGCGCGACCGGGACCTAGACTCGGGCTCGATGCTTGCCGGTGATCCCAGGGCAGCGCGAATCGCGCTCGGCGCGGCGGTAGGTCTGGTCCTCGCCGACTCCTCGGTGGTCGTCCTCGCGCTGCCCGACATCTACCGCGAGCTCGACGTCTCGGTCGCGGCGGTCACCTGGGTGCTGATCGGGTTCAACCTCGTCCTCGCGGCGAGCGCGGTACCGGCCGCGCACGCCGCGTCGCGGATCGGGCCGGCGCGGTTGACGGCGGCGGGGCTGGGGCTCTTCGCGGTGGCAAGCCTCGGATGCGGCCTCGCGCCGTCGATCGGCGTGCTGATCGCGGCTCGCTGCCTGCAGGCCGTGGGCGGCGCGGCTGCGGTCTGCGCCGCGCTCGAGCTGATGCCGGCGGTGTATGGCTCCGAGCGCTCTGCCACGCGGGCATGGGCGACCGCCGGCGCCACCGGCGCCGCACTCGGGCCCGCCGTCGGCGGCCTGCTCACTGAGCTCGTGTCGTGGCAATCGATCTTCCTCGTCCAAGTCCCGGCGGCAATTCTGCTCGCGGTCCCAATCATCGGAGCGGCGCGGGGCGAAGCGACCCGGCGCGGGCGCGGGTGCCGCGGGGCGCCCGCATCTGGCGGCCAACGCCGCGCTCGGCCTGATCTCGGCGGCCCTCGCGGCGGCTCTGTTTCTCGTCGTCCTGATGCTTATCGAAGGCTGGCGGCTGAGCCCGATCGAGGCCGCGGCGGCGGTCAGCGTGCTCCCGGCATGCGCGTTGCTGTCCGCCCCGCTCGCCCGGCGAGTCCCCGCGGTCGAGGCGCGGGCAGCGGCGGGCGCGATCCTGATCGCGGGCGGCCTCGCGGCGCTCGGACTGCTCCCGGACGCGTCGGTGGTGCTCACGTTCCCGCCCCAGGCGCTGGTCGGCTTCGGCCTCGCGCTGACCCTCTCGGCGCTCACCGAGGCGGCCCTGGCAGGCCGCGCGCCGCAGGCGATCCACGGCGGCTGGACGATCGCTTCGCGCCATGCCGGCGTAGTCGTGGGCCTGCTGCTGCTGACGCCGGTGTTCACCGCCGACCTCGACACCGAGCGCGCCGACGCCGAGGCGGCCGGTACCGCGGCGCTGCTCGACGCGCGCCTCTCCCCCGGCGCCAAGCTGGAGCTCGCCGACCGGATCGCCAAGCAGATCGAGGCCGAGGGCGACAAGGTCCCGACCATCGCCCCGGCGTTCGAGCCGTTGCCGTCCGATCCAGCGAAGCGGGTCGAGACGGTGGCCCTGCGAGGTCAGATCGAGGAGGAGGTCGACGCCGCCGCGACGCACGCGTTCAGCGCCTCTTTCCTGATCGCCGCGGCGTTCGCCGTCGCGGCGCTGATCCCGATCGCGATCGCCCGCCGGCGGGTGCAGCTGTGAGCGGCCGCGCGCTCGTCGGTGCCGCCGTCGCCGCAGCGACAGCGCTCGTCGCCCTCTACCTGGTGCTCGGCGGCGGCTCCTATGAGCCCACACAGGTCGCCGATCCCTGCGATCCTCGCGAATGGCGCGATCCTCAGGGGGTCGAGGAGTCTGCGCAGCAGTTCGCGCTCTCGGCCCTCGACGGCGCCGCCTGCGAGCTCGGCGTCAGCCGTGAGACGCTTGCGGTCGCGCTCGCGACCCCCGAGAGCCGCGCCGAGTTCGCCGCCAGATACGGGATCGAGGACGCCGAGTTGGAGGCGGCTGTCCGCGCGGGGGTCAAGCGCGGGATCGACGACGCGGAAGCCGCCGGGGCGCTCAACCCGCTGGTCGCCACGGGACTACGGGCAATCGCGGCGCGCCTCCCGGTCGACGAGGCGGTGGCGCTGATCGAGGACGGCAGCAAGCTGTTCGGCGGCACCGGCGGCCTGCTCGACCAGCTTGGGAACCTACCGGGCTGAGTCGCCGCGCCGACTATGCCTCGTTGAACGCCCGTCCGTACATGATCAGCCCATAGATCACGAGTCCGTCGATTGCCATGATGATGATCGACCAGGCCGGGTACGCACCGATCGCGAAGAGATGGAGGCACCCGTTCAGGGCGGCCCAGACGACGGCGACGATTTGAGCCAAAATGCTGCCGCTGAAGATGCCGAAGCCAATCAGGATCTGGCCCGCTCCATGATGAGAGCCAGCCAACCCCACATCGACAGGTCGCCGAACAGGAGCTCGTCGGCACGGAAGTAGTTGTCGTCGACGATGAGCGCAATGCCATTGATGACATTGAACGTACCGACGACCAGGACGAGGACGGCTGCAAATGTGATCCACCCCTCTCCCGGTACGCGTCTTCGTGAAGCCTCCATCCATACCTCCAGTTCGTGTCGACTGAGCCGACGCTACACGACGAGGGACCCCGCTCCCAGCGTCGTCTGCGGCCTGGAAGCTGGCTTGCGCGCGGGGGCAACAAGCGCGCCCGTGTGGCAGTTCGAGATGAACGCGTAGTTGGCGGTCGGCGGGAAGGACGAGGACGCTCGGGCGCTAGCGCCTACTTGCGGTTGTTCCCCCCTTTGCTTCCTCGGCCCAGAGCGGATTGGGCTCACGCTCTCAGGCCGGCGCGCAAAGTCTCGAACTCGGCGTCTGTGACAACACCACGCCTGTGCAGCTCCGTCAACTGCTGCAGCGTCTCGGCGGGGTCGGCTGGCGGCTTGGTCGAGGCTGTGGGCGAGGTCCTCTGGACTCGGGGCGGTGCCGGGAAGGCCGCACGAACGGTCTGCTCGGCCCAGCGCCCGCCTTGACGCGTGGCAAACCACGCGTTGAGGTCGTCTGTGCGTCCCGTGATCGGCCACGTGGCGGATCATCTGACTGAGAAGGGCCAATGCGGCGACGGTATCGCACGTGGACCATGACAGGGAAGCCGACGCCCGGATTCGAACCGGGGACCCCTTCATTACGAGTGAAGTGCTCTGGCCAGCTGAGCTACGTCGGCGTGACCGGGCAAGTATAGGTCCGCTCTGCGGGCACTTTCGGGGCCGTTAGGACGAGCGCGGCCCCGTTTTCTCCACTACGCTGGAAGTGCTCCCACTCCCGGAGGAAGACTTGGCACGGATCGCCACCGGCCGACGGATTCGGCCTCTCACAGTCCTACTTGGCATTGCATTGATCGCGTCGCTTGCCGGCACGGTCAGCCCCGCGATGGGCGGACCGACCGTGGACCGTGCGGCGGCCGGAGCTCTGGCGAAGGCAAAGCGCGCGCTCGCAATCGCGAAGCGGGCCGACATTCGCTCGAAACTCGCGCTGAAGAAGGCCGGCACCCCGGGGCCGCGCGGGCCGGAGGGGCCACCCGGCGCCCGCGGCAGCGAGGGCTTCGACGGCAGCGACGGCGCGCGGGGATCGAAGGGAGCCACCGGCCCGGTGGGCGCGGTGGGCCCTGGCCGGCGGGTCCCGCGGGCCCGGCAGGTGCCGACCGGGTCCGGCGGGGCCGCCGGCGCTACCGGCGCCACCGGTGCTACCGGCGCGACCGGGGCCGACGGGGCGACCGGCGCCGACGGGGCGACGGGTCCTGCGGGTCCGACCGCGTCACGCAGCGTCTCGTCCGGTGCCGCGGTGGACGTCTCATCGGCCGCCACCGTCATCGATCTGTCGTCCAACCCGCTTGCCGTCCCCTTCGCCGGGCGCCTGATGGCGACCGCCACGGTGCAGCTGCGCAACCCGACCGCCGACCCGCGCGAGGCCCGCTGCAAGCTGCAGATCCTCAACACGCAGGATCCGCAGGCGGTGTCCGACATCAGCCTGACTTACGCGACCGATCTGCCCGGCGTGGCCGACTTCGACGAGACGGTCACGATCTCAGGCGGCGCCAGCAAGCCTACGGGGACCTACAACGTGAGCCTCGTGTGTTTCGAGAGTGGCGGCCAGTCGCTTTCGGCCGAGCGGGCAAACCTGCAGGTCTGGGCCGCCGACTAGCCGCCGACCACGTTCGAGCTGGCGGTCGCGACCTTGATCGCGATGATTTTCGTGTCGGACGCCGACCACACTCCGGCCGCCGAGCGGCAGGCCAATACCGCGGCGCCGGGTCCCGTGAAGGCGTGCACGAGCTGAAGGCTGTGTGCCTCGGGCGTGCCCTCCTCGCGCAGGCCCCGGTTCGAATCGTCGTATTGGTCCCCGGCCGACAGCCGGCAGCGCCCCTCGGTCTTCGTATTCGAGCTCTGGTTCGCCTTGGCCAGGAGCACGTACGCGCCCGCCTCCAACCCGCCCAGCGTGGCAACCGTGGTGTAGTTCTGCGAGGAGGCAACACCGGTCGGTCCGGCGTCACGCCTGGCCTGGCCGGCGCTGGACTGAAGCGTCGTGCCGATCACTCCGGGCGCGAGGTCCGACGCGCGCACGGACCGGTTCTTGATCTGCTTGCTGCGGACCTGGCTCTTCTTGATGTGCTTGGCGCGAACGGCGTTCTTGCGGATGTCCTTGGGCCCAATCTTCGAGACCGCGTACGAGGTTCCGCTGAGCGCGACGAACAGCGCGGTCATCGCAACGACGTTGGCGAAGGTCAGGTGTGAGCGGAGCTTGTTGAACAAGTAAATGTCCTCCTCGAGACGGGAAGCGGCAAGATGGACTCGCTGCTCCCCATCCATGAGGAGCATTTGCGGCCACAGACTGGGCGATGGTACATACGCCGGCGGCGAACTGTGCCGGTTATTCCGCACGTTCCGGGGTACGAAACCCGCTTTATGAGGATTCTTGTCACAGGCGCGACGGGATTCGTCGGCGGCAGCCTGGCCGAGCGGCTCGTGCACGCGGGCCACGAGGTGCGCTGCCTGGTCCGCGACCGGGGTCGCGCCTCCCATCTGGCTGCCCTCGGCTGCGAACTGCACGAAGGCGACGTGCTCGAGCCCGCGAGCATGCAGAGTGCCGGCACGGGGATCGACGTCGCCTATTACCTGGTGCACTCGATGGGGCGAGGCAAGGCCGGCGACTACCGCGCCAAGGACGTCGAGGCGGCACGCGCATTCGGCGCCATGGCGCGGCGTGAAGGAGTCGAGCAGGTCATATATCTGGGCGGGCTTGGCGACAATCCACAGTCCGAGCACCTGCGCAGCCGCCACGAGACCGCTCAGGCGCTGGGCGCCGAGGGACCTACGCTTACCTACTTCCGCGCCGCCATGGTGGTCGGCGCACGCAGCGAGTCCTACCGGACCCTGCGCTACCTGGTCGAGCGCCTGCCGGCGATGATCGCACCCGCCTGGATCAAGACCCTCACGCAACCGATCGCAATCGACGATGTGCTGGCCTACCTCGAACAGGCGCCGCAGGTTCCGGCATCCAGGGGCCGCGAGGTGCAGATCGGCGGACCGGACGTCCTCTCCTATGGGGAGATGCTCGACCGCATGGCCGACGTCCTCGGGCGCCCGCACCGGCCGAAGGTGCCCGTGCCGTTCCTCTCCCCCCGGCTCTCATCACTGTGGATCGGGCTCGTGACGCCGGTCGATGCCGGCGTCGCGCGTCCACTCGTCGAGGGCCTCTCGACCACCACGGTGGTCACGGACCCGTTGCCGGCGGCAGCGTTCGACGTCCAGCCGATGAGTTTCGACGAAGCGCTGCGCCGCGCCCGCGCCGAAGACACGTCCTAGCCGAGCCGCCGCCGCAGCGAGTCGAACAGGGCCTCGAGCGCCAGGCCCTCGAGCACGTTTCGCTCCAGGCGCCTGCGCGTCGCCTCGCAGAGGTCGATGCAGTCGATCAGCCGTCCCACGTCCCGCCCGGCGGCGTCCTCACGCAGGGCCGCCAGCCGGTCGGTGTTCAGCACCTGGTCCTCGCAGCCGCTCGCGACGGCGACCAGGTCACGAAACCAGGCGCCAACCAGCTCCAGGCTCTCATCGAGCGACGCCGTATGGGCGCGCCGCCGTGCCCGCCGTGCCTGCAGCTCGAACTCGCGGGTGATCCCGGAGCTGCCGCGCTTGGGCTCGCTCTCGAGGCGTTCCTCGAGCGCGCCCTTCACCTGCGCCTCCGCGGCGTCCCCGAGCTCGTCCGCCCGCTCCAGCATCGGCCTCCACGGCGCGGCCAGCACCCAGTTGGCGTCGTCGTGCTCCGCCAGCGTGGCCCGTGCGGCGGCCTCCGCCCCGTTCCGGGCCACGGCGCCCGCGC
The DNA here is from genome assembly GCA_963731895.1 of uncultured Solirubrobacterales bacterium. Taxonomy (GTDB): domain Bacteria; phylum Actinomycetota; class Thermoleophilia; order Solirubrobacterales; family JBBDJG01; genus CAVSXO01. The sequence continues at coordinate 53,711 of CAVSXO010000021.1, read as the reverse complement.
CGGCCAGGCGAGCGGCGCGATCGGCGTCGCCGCCCGCAAGGCGGGCGCACGCGAGCGCCGTCTCGGGCGCGACCCCTCGCGCGGTGAGCTGCTCCGCCACGCGCGCCGGCGGGACCGCGCCGAAGCGGATCGGCCGGCAGCGGGACGGGATCGTCTCCAGCAGCCGTCCGGGAGCGGAGCTGGTGAGTACGAAATGCGCGAACGCGGCAGGCTCCTCGAGCGTCTTCAGAAGCGCGTTCTGCGACTCGTCGTTCATGCGATCCGCGTCCGCGATCACGAACACCCGCACCCGCGCCTCGAAGGGCCGCAGCGCCGCCTGGCGCACGACCTCCTCGCGGACGTCGGCGACCAGGATCTCGTGTGCGCCCCGCGGCTCGACCCAGGCGATGTCCGGATGCACGCCCGACAGCACCCGCCGCCGCGTGTCGTCGGGGTCCGCCGCATCGCGGGCGATCAGCGCCGCCGCGAACTCCCGCGCCGCCGCGCGCTTGCCGCTGCCGGACGGCCCATGGAAGAGATAGGCGTGCGACAGCGCGGCGTCGTCGCGCAGGCCCGCTTCGAGCGCGATGCGCACGCGGGGCTGGTCCTCGGTGGCGGACAGGACCGTCATGTCACACCTGCTCGAACGCGCGCCACGACATCCCTGTGCACTTCCTCCGCCGGGCGAGCTCCGTCGATCCGCACATATCTCCCCAGATGCCTCTCGGCGAGCTCGTCATAGGCCGCCGCAACCGCGCGCTGAAGCTCTTCACCCTCGCGCTCGAACCGGTCGAGCTCTCCCCCGCGAGCGCCGGCATGACGCGGGTCGACATCGAGCAGGAAAGTGACGTCCGGCCACAGGTCGCCGGTGATCCACCGGTTCAGCTCCTCGACCCGCTCGATCCCGAGCCCGCGCGCTCCACCCTGGTAGGCGACCGTCGAGTCCACGTAGCGATCGCAGATCACGGTCTTCCCCGAGACAAGGGCAGGGCGAATCACCCGCTCGACCAGGTCGGCGCGGGCCGCGCCGAACAGCAGCGTCTCCGTCATCGGCGAGAGGTCCGTGTCCCCCTTCACAAGTTCCCGGATGCGCTCCGCGGCCTGTGTTCCACCCGGCTCGCGCACCAGCACGGCCTCATCGCCGAGCGCTTCCGCGAGCATGCGGGCCTGGGTCGTCTTGCCTGACCGGTCGATCCCCTCGAAGGTGATAAACATGGAGCCAAGTCTAGGAGCCGCGCCCAGGGGGAGCCTGGGCCCACGCCTTCTTGACTTGGTGAATGCTGAGGACTAGTGTGCGAGCAGGGGGGCATGGACGCCAAGGGCCGCGATTTGGCCGGGGGAAACAAGGGAGAGCAGCGGTGAGTGACGAGTACGGGCGGCTTGTAAGTCGCATCCGCGCAATCGTCGAAACCCTCGTTCCCGACCGGGCCACGGTCCTCGTGGCGAGCAAGGGCGACGACGAGCTGCTCGAGTTCGACGGCCCGAAGGGCTTGCACTTTCCGCAAGCGGCGACCGGAAGATACGCCGGATACCACCCCGCCGACAGCGCCGCCGCCATCTCACACCTGGAGGAGCTGCGCGCTGCGGGCGCCGACCATCTGGTGCTCCCAAGTACCGCCTTCTGGTGGCTCGACTACTACGGCCTGCTCGCAGACCATCTCCAGGAGCACTACCGGACGATCGTGGAGCACGACGACTGTCTGGTGTTTTCGCTCAGCGAACGCGCCTCCGCAAGTACGGCCGGCCTCCGGCCGGCGGCGCTCAGCCTCCGCAGAGCGCCGCGTCCCGAGCTGGAGCGAGTCGCCCTTGCCCTGCTCCCGCGTGGAGCATCGGTGGCGGTGCTGAATCCGGGGCGGGAGACCCTGGCCGAGTCCATGCGCGAGCAGGTCAACGTGCGGGAGGTGCACGCAGAGGAGGTGATCGACTCCGAGGACGGCCGCTCGCTCTTGAAACAGCCGGGTGTCGAATACGTCCTGATCCCGTCATCCTCGTTCGACTGGCTCGATTCCCGGCCCGACGTGCGCCGCGCGCTGACCGGCGAGCTGACCTTCGTCACTCGGCAGCGCAACGTGTGCGAGCTGTACGCCACGCGAGGTGCCGATGCCTGACAGGTCGAGCAGGGTCCTCTACGTCATCCACAACCACCCGATGTTCCGGCCCGGCGGGGCCGAGCAGTATGCGCTCGACCTGTATCGCGCGGTGTCCCGGTCGGCGGACTTCGAGCCGGTGCTCCTCGCGCGCGCAGGGCCGCCCGCGGTCCGATCCAAGCTCCTGCATCATGGGCCTCCGGTCGCCGCCGCGAACGGCGATCCGAACCAGTACCTGTTCTTCACCGGTATCGAGAACTACGACTACCTCAACAACGAGCTGGCGGCCAAGCCGGTGCTGACCCGGTTCCTGCGTGACTTTCTGATCGCGCAGGAGCCCGACATCGTGCACTTCCACCACACGTTGTTCTACGGCTACGACGTGTTGCGCGTGACAAGGAACGCGCTCCCCCACGCTCCGATCGTCTACACGCTTCACGACTACATGGCCATCTGCCACCGCGACGGCCAGATGGTGAAGGCGGCCGGCAATCAGATGTGCCTTGATCCGTCGCCGCTCGACTGCAGCGAGTGCTTCCCGCACGTCGGCACGCAGAAGTTCTTCATGCGCAAGCGATTCATCCAGTCTCACCTGGCGCTGGTCGATCGCTTCGTGGCGCCGACGGCGACCACCAAGGAACGCTTTGTCGAGTGGGGACTCCCCGAAGAGAAGATCATCGTCGAGCCCTACGGCTCCTCACCCCCGCCGCACGCCACGGTGAACGGTTCGACGAACGGAGGGCCGGCGCGCAAGCGCAACCGGTTCGCCTTCTTCGGCCAGCTCACGCCCTACAAGGGCGCTGACGTGCTGCTCGAAGCGATGCGCGTGCTGGGACCGGATTTCGACGGCCATCTGTGGCTGTTCGGGGCGAACCTCGATCTCATGGACAAGGGCTTCCAGGCGCGGCTGCGCAAGCTCCTCGACAGCGCCAGCGCCACGGTCACGGTCGCCGGCCAATACGACCACGGCGACGTGCTGGAGCTGATGGAGGACATGGACTGGATCGTGGTGCCGTCGATCTGGGCCGAGACCGGGCCCTTCGTGGTATGGGAGGCGTTGCACGCCCGCAGGCCGGTGATCTGCAGCCCGGTGGGCGGTCTGGCCGAGAAGGTGCGCCACGGCGAGAACGGCCTTTACTTCCGGCGCAACGACGCCCAGAATCTCGCGGCCCTGATGCGGCAGGCCGCCTCGGATCCCGCGCTGTGGAAAGACCTTCATGAGCAGATCACGCCTCCTTACGGGATGGACTCCCACGTGCAGGTCCTGACGGGTGCCTACCGCGAGCTCATCGAGGCCAGGAGATGAGTGCGCCCGTCGAGCGCGCGGTGAGACTCGGCGCAGAGGTGTGCCTGCTCGTCTGCAGGGCGGTGGATGCCGACGAGGCACGGCCGCCGTTCCCCGGGCGGCGGGCACAGGACGTCCTGCAGGTTCCGTGCGAAGACTTCCTGCTCCTCGCGGTCGCGATCCCGGCGGAGTCGACGGAGCTCGAGATCGCCGCCGGCCCGGCCGCCGTGAAGGCCTTCGCGCGCGACTACCTCGCCCCGGCGCCTGCGACCACCCGCGACCGCATCGTCGAGGTCCTGTCGCAGACGATGGACTGGGAGGACCCGCACGAAGCGGTACTGGCGGAGAACCTGAGGCTCCTGCGCGATGGTCTGCGCGAGTCGGCGATCAGCGTCCGCGACCACGTCGACAGGGCGGCGCTGACGGCCGAGTATCTGGCACTGGTGGATCGCGAGCAGCTGTACATACGGGGGTGGCTACGCGACTCCGACGGCACCGTGACCGGCCTCGACGCGATCGCTCCCGAGGGCAGCCGGGTGAGCCTGCTCGACGGCGCATACCGGTACCCACGTCCCGACGTCGTCGGGCGGTCGGCGCTCGGCCGGCGCACCAAGAACGGCTTCATCGGCTCGCATCGCCTGCCCGTGCCCAGCCTGCTTGCGGATGGCTGGGTGCTCGAGGCCCAGCGGTCGGGCGAGCCGCCGATCGAGGTACCCGCCCCGAAGCTCGCGACCAATGCGCTCGCGATCCGCGACACGGTCCTCGAGGACGCGCTCACCGGCTACCTGCCCTCCGACGACCTGTTGCGCGAGCACGTGTTTCCTGCCGTGGACCGGATCCAGGAACTGATCCATGCGCATGCGGAGGTCGAATCCGTGCTGCAGCTGGGCGAGCCACCGAGCGATCCATCGGTGTCGATCGTGATTCCACTCTATGAGCGCCTCGACCACCTCAAGTACCAGCTCTCGCAGTTCGCCGACGACGCGGACATGGCACGGGCGGACCTCATATACGTACTCGACTCCCCCGATCAGGCAGAGGATCTGGGCGAGGCCGTTCGACAGCTCTTCCCGATCTACGGCGTTCCTCTGCGCGTGTGCATCACCGGCGCCAACCTGGGGTTCGCAGGCGCAAGCAATGCCGGCGCCTCGATCGCGCGAAGCGACCTCCTGCTGATGATGAACTCCGACGTGCTGCCCGACAGGCCGGGCTGGCTGAGCAAGCTGGCGCAGTTCTACCGGAACACTCCTGGATGCGATGTGCTCGGCCCCAAACTCCTCCATGAGGACGGCAGCATCCAACACGCCGGCATGTATCTGCAGCGCTTCGCGGGGTCAGACGTCTGGCGCGACGCGCATTACTTCAAGGGACTCACGCGCACCTTCCCGGGTGCCAACGAGGCGCGTGCCGTCCCCGCCGTCTCGGGAGCCTGCATGATGGTCGATCGCGCGCTGTTCGAGGAGCTCGGTGGATTCCCGTATTGCTACGTGCGGGGAGACTACGAGGACTACGACTTCTGTCTGCGGGCCTTCACGCGTGGGCGTGCGACCTGGTACTGGCCCGGAGTCGAGCTCTTTCACATCGAGGCACAGTCCTACGCGTCGGAGCTGCGAATCGCGGCGAGCAGGTACAACGCCTGGCTGCACACGCACCTATGGGGCGACGAGATCGAGCGGCTCATGGGCGGGTTCACGGATCAGTCGTCGGATCAGGAGCCGGCCTGGGAGGAGGCGTCCAGTGAGAGGTAGTCCCGGACCCATCGCTCCGTCAGGTCGTCGGCCTGCTTTGCAAGCGTCGGGCGGGGCCACTGGAAGCCCGCCGGGACGTCGACGTCCAGAAAGCCCAACACCTGGGCAAGCGTCTCGTCGATCGACTCGGCGAAGTCCTCGTACACGAGCCGCAGCACGGGAGATCCCTCGCGCCGTAACAACTCCTCCCATAGCGCCTCCTCGCTGCGGATCCATGCGATCAGCTCTCCGATCTGAGCTGCGTCGAACACCGGGTCCGCGCCACCGGCCGGGTGCTCGGACGCCCACTGATCAGTCTGGATCGCCCGCGCGAAAGAGACCGCCTGACGGACGTGATCGTGGCGCTTGATATACACGTAACGCACGTTCGGGAACAGGTCGCGGGGCGGGGTGACTCCGACCGCGTCCACGAGCTGGTGGTACAGCGCCTTCAGGCCGAAGACGCCGTTCGGGGTCGTCTTGCGGGCGAGCATCTCGCCCACGTACCGGTCCAGGGTCTGCACGCCCCAGCGGTCCTCGAGCGCGCGTCGCGTGTTGGGCTCGAAGAACTCCGCCGGCGCCCCCGCCAGCTCGGTCCGTGCCAGCAGCTCGCACAGCAGAGAGCTGCCCGAACGCGGCAGCGCGCACACGAGGAACGACACTCGCGGAGCCCCCGCCGAGGGGTACTCTTGACTGAACCTGTGATCGGAGTACAAGCCGTCGCCCACGATATCGGCGGCGGTTGGAACGGCGGCCGTTCCGGAGGGAGGCAGTGACGCCGGAGATCACATCGCAGGAGCGTGACCGGATCGCAAGGCGCAACCGTGCCCTGCTCGAGGCTGAGCTGCGAAGCAAGCAGCTCGTTTTCGAGTCGCGGCCGTACGAGGCCCACGTCCAGTTCAGCACCTTCTGCAACATGAGCTGCATCATGTGCTGGGACGGCGGCAATCCGCCCACCGAGAAGATGGCGCCGTTGGTGCTCGAGAAGGTCGGGTCTCAGATCGCGACCGACCTCTCGGTGATCACGCCCTATGAGGGCAGCGAGCCGCTGATCCTGAGCTGGGATGAGACGCGCGAGATGGCCGAGCGCTACAGCGTGCAGCTCGCGCTCACCACGAACATGCAGTTCCTCGACGAGCAGAAGTTCTACGAGCTGAAGGACGTCGTGGAGATGGTGGTGATGTCGATCGACAGCCACCTGCCCGAGGTGTTCGAGAAGATCCGCCCGGGGAGCAAGCCGGACCTCGTGTTCGAGAACGTCCCGCGCACGGCGCGCCTCTGTGACGAGCACGGCATCGAGTGCATCGCCCAGGCCGTGTTCATGACGGAGAACGCCGCGCAGATGCCGGAGACCGTGGCGTGGTTCGCCGACGCGGGCATTCGCGCCGTGAACATCATCCAGATGATCGACGTCAACAAGCGCAGCCGTTACCTGGATCCCACGCTGCATTTCTCGGCGGAGTGGATCGAATGGATCAAGCAGCGGTGCCTGGCGGTCGCAAAGCGCAGGAAGATCCGCTTCGGCTGGTGGGTGGAGGCACGTCCTCAGTGGTGGGACTTCTGCGAAGAGGGCAGGAAGGTCCCGGTCAAGCCCCACAAGGCCTGGAACGACCCAGCCGACGAGCACGCGAAGCTGCTCTCACCGGGGTTCTGCAAGTACGCGTACAACCGCCTGCGGATCACCGTGAACGGCGACGTTTCGCCATGCGGGATGGCGACTGAGGGCGAGCTCCACCTCGGGAACCTGCAGGAGCAGGACTTCCCCGAGATCTGGAACGGGCCCACCGCGCGCGATCTGCGTCGGGCGCACTACACCTGGGACTACCCTGCGCTGTGTGCGAGCTGCCGGATGGTCGCGCAGGCGCCACCGAAGAGCCACCTTCCGTTCATCGATCGGGTGGTCGCCGATCTCGGGAGGGACGGCAGCCAGGTCGACGCCACGCTGGTCGCCGAGGAGCCCAGCCACATGTCGCGGCAGTCCGATCCGCCGGTGATCCGGGTCCACCGCCCCGAAGCAGACGTCGCGCGATGGATCGTCGCGCTCGCGCTCGCCGGGGACAGCGACGAAGTCGCGGTCTGCGAGATCGATCCGGTCGACCGTGGCGCCGACGGGCTAGACCTGCCGATCGACAGAGAGCTCTGGGAGGGCCTGGCCTCGAACCTCGGCTACTGGTGGTCGGTGTTCGCCTTGAGCGAGGGACCCGAGCAGCCCTGCCTGCGCTCGGAGGAGATCCGCTGCATCGTCCGCCACGAGCACATGCCGCGTGTGCCCGGCAGCACGCTGGGTTACGCGGACGCCGGGCATGCGCCCGCGATCTACCTCGGCGGCGAGCGCGAGGTCGGCTGGACCGACCGGGCAACCCTGCCCGGCAGGCCCCGCGTGGGCGGCGTCCCGGAGGGGATCCAGTTTGCGGGCGCGGTGGTGCCGGACGGGACGCCGAAGGCACGGCGCCGCGACCCGCAACAGCCGTCCGTCGTGACGCCGAAGGCCTACTCCGAGCTGGTGGACCGGGTGCGCACGGCGGCGCAGAACGGCAACGGGAAGAGGCGGGCGCCGGACTATCCCGCGCTGGTGCGACGCGTGTGCGATGTCGTACGGCGATCCCTGCCCGACGATGCCACGGTGCTCGTAGCGAGCAAGGGTGACGCGGCGCTTTTGGATCTCGGATCCTGCGAGGGCCTGCATTTCCCATCTGGCCCCGGTGGGACCTATGCCGGGCACCATCCGCCCGACGACGAGTGGGCGATCGACAACCTCGAGTCCGCCCGCGGTCGCGGCGCCGGATTTCTGCTGCTGCCCGACACGAACCGCTGGTGGCTCGACCACTATCCCGGCTTCGCCGAGCACCTGCGCAGCCGCTACGCCGAGGTCAGCCAGGAGCCTGACGCCTGCCTGATCTTCGATCTCGCCTCGTGAGCGGCGATCCAGGATCGCGGTCCGCCGCACTCGCTCGGTCCGCCGACGACCTGCTCGGGTACGGGGGCCAGCACCGCATGCTGCTCCGGCATCTGTACGCCGGGGACGACGACGCATTTCCGCGCTTCGCCGAGCACGCCGAAGGGTGCCGCCTGAGGGACGCGGATGGGACCTCGTACGTCGATTGGATCAGCGGCGGAGGCCCCGTGCTGCTCGGGTACCGGCATCCGGACGTCGAGCGCGCGATCGTCGAGCAGGTCGAGGCCGGGCCGACGCTGTCGCTGATGCACCCGGTTGAGCTGGAGGTCGCGGCGATGCTGAAGGAGATGATCCCCTGCGCCGAGATGGTCACGTTCGGCAAGAACGGCTCCGATGTCGTCACGGCTGCCGTGCGAGTCGCGCGTGCCGTCACCGGCCGCGACCTGATCCTCCAACACGGCGTGCACGGCTTCCACGACTGGTACGTGAGCATGTTTCCCGAGGTCGAGGGCCAGCCCGACGCCCTGAGGGACCTGGTGCACCCCTTCCCGTACAACGACCTCGACGCACTCGATGGGCTGTTCGACCGGTTCCGGGGCCGCGTCGCCGCCGTGGTGATGGAGCCGACCAATGTCGAGCTGCCCGAGCCCGGCTATCTCGAGGGAGTCAAGAACCTGGCCGCCGCCCATGGCGCGCTGCTCGTCTTCGACGAGATGATCACCGGGTTCCGGCTCGCCAACGGCGGCGCGCAGGAGCGCTTCGGCGTGATGCCGGACCTCGCCTGCTTCGGCAAAGCGCTGGCGAATGGCATGCCCCTCTCGGCACTCGTCGGCAAGCGCTCTTACATGCAGCGCCTCACGAGCGTCGCCTACGGCATGACGTTTCGCGGCGAGACCCTCTCGCTGGCGGCCGCACGGGCGGTGCTCGCGCTCCTGCGACGCGAGCCGGTCGCGGAGCGCCTGGCCGCCACCGGCGCGAGGGTACGGGAGAGCTTTGACGCCGCCCGTGAGAGGCATGGGGTGAAGGCCACGCTGCGCGGCCCGGAGGCGCGCATGACGTTCGACTTCGCGCCCGAGGGCGGCATGCTCGGCCAGCGCATCCAGATTGCCTTCCTGAAGCAGTGCGCACGTGCCGGGGTGCTGACGAACGGGAACATCCTGCCCTCGCTGGCACACGACGAGGATGCGCTGGCACAAACGGCCGATGCCTTCGACGCAGCGCTTGGTGCGGTGGCCGGGCTGGTCCGCGCCGGAACCGCGGCGCTCACCGACGCGGTGCGCGTGGGGTTCGAGGCCGGCGACAACGGGGGTGCCCAGGGCCTGCCGCGATCCGCGGGCTGCCTCGACGTGGTGGCGACACAGGGAGAGCAGCTGCTGCTGCACGGCTGGGTCGTGCCGGGTGACGGAGCGCCCGACGCGATCGAAGTGATCGCTCGAACGGGGAACACGCATACGGCCGCCCCGCTCGTACGTCCCGACGTCGCCGAGGCGTTCCCCGGCGTGGCGGGCGCCGAGCGGTCCGGCTTTGCCGCCGCGCTGCCCGCGAGCGGATTTGCGCACAACGGTGAGTTCGACTGCGTCCTGCGCGCGCTGCGGTCGGGCGAGACGGTGTTCCTGACCCACATCGTCACCCGCCGTGACGGTGACGCGATCGACCCGGTCAGCCCGCGCTGGGACGCGGCCGAGGGGACGCTCTACGTCACGTAGGGCTTCCCACGCAGGTGACGACGTCCTGCGAGCCGACCCAGCCCGTCTCCCAGAAATCGACGACGCGCATCCCGTCCCTGTCGTCAACGGCTTTCCGTACCCACTCGGGGGTGACCAGCGCGTCTCCCCAGCCCTCCGCGCCCGGGTAGTCGGCATACCCGAAGCCGGAGTTGTCGTATCCGCGCAGGATCCGCTCGATCGCCTCCGGAGTCAGCGCGGGGTCGGGAACGCCGCTTCGCCAGCTGTCCGCGATCTGCCGGCCGAACACAGTGAAGACGAACAAGGCGTCCGGTTCGAGCACTGACTGGATCAGGTCCAGGAATCCGTTCCAGCGGGGCGAGTCGAGGTGAGTGAAGAGCGATCCACACCACACGAGATCGAACGGCCCCTCTATGTGGATCTGCGCAGGGTCCGCACGCGAGACCACCGGCACCGAGCCGAACTGCTCGGCGCAGAACCGGACTCCATCCTCGTTCACGTCGCACGCGGTTGTCATCGCCCCGGGGAAGGCGACCTTCAGGACGCGCAGCACGCGTCCGTGCCCGCTCGCGAAGTCGAGGATGCGGCGCGCGTCCTGTTTGCCGACGAGATCCATCGATCGCCTGATGCAGCGCAGTGCGGAGGTCGCGATCCAGAGATAGTTGGTCCAGTTGCGGCCGAACGCGAACATCTCGTCGTTCGGCGACAACTCCCGCGAAACATCTGAGGCGAGAGGACCGAGCTCCGCCTCGATCTCGAGCTTCATGGAAGCCTCGTCGGCCACTGGAGCGTGGGAATCAGGTCAGGCTAGGCCGAGCGCGCCGGAGCGCGCCGGCGCTTGGCGGGTGCAGCCGCGGGCTTCTCACCCTCGCTCGCCTCGCCTGCGGCCTCTGCCGCAGCTTCCTTCGCGGCACGCGCGGCCTCGCGCTCCGCGCGCTGGCGGCGCATCTCCTCCATCGACGGGCATTCCTCGTTCAGGCACAGGTTCCACGGGCGCCGCCCGCCGAGCACCTTCACCCGGGGCGTGACGCCACAGATCGAGCAGGTCTCCTCCAGGCGCACGATGTCACCGCGCTGGGGCAGGCCGTAGGTCTGGTCGCAGCGGTTGGGGTCGTTTTCGTCCTCGCGCCAGCCCTCGCAGCCGACGAAGCGCTTGCCCGACTTCCTCGCCCGGATGATGCGCAGGCGGTTGATCTCGCCCTGCTCGTTCTTGCGGCCGGCCTCGCGGCACTTCGGGCACGGGCCGAGGATCCGGTCCTGGTTCATGCCCTCCCAGATGATCTCGGCGAGCTCACGCTTGTGCTCGTCCATCAGGTCATAGGAGTCGGCCAGCATCTTGCGCGAGATCTCGACGACCTCGTCCTTGGTCACGTTGCCGGAAGCGATCTTGTCCATGTCGGACTCCAGCTCGGCCGTCATGTTGGGCGAGGACACCGTCTCGGCGAAGCGCTGGAACGCCTTCACCATCGCGATGCCCGTCTCGCGGGGCTCGATCGGGTTGCCCTGGATGTAGCCGCGGTCGTAGAGCTTCTGGATGATGTCGTGGCGCGTGGCCTTTGTTCCCAGGCCGAGCTCCTCCATCATCTCGATCAGCTTGCCCTGGCCGATGCGCGACGGCGGCTGGGTCTCCTTCGCGTCGGCCCACGGGTTCGGCCGCGGTCCGGCGGGCTCGGCCGCTTCGGCTCCGGGCGGCAGCGCGACCGCGCCCCGCTCGGCGAGCGCGAGCTGCTGGCCCTCCTCCACCTTCGGGATCTCTTCGTCCTTCGACCGGCCATATGGATAGACCGCGAGGAACCCGGGCTCGACGAGGACGTTGCCGCGCACGAAGTAGGTCTCCGACCCGGCCTCGATGTCGGCCCGCGTCGACTCGGACACCGACGGGTCGGCGAACGTCGCCAGGAAGCGGCGCACCACCAGCTCGTAGATCTTGCGGTGGCCGTCGTCGGGCAGCACGTTCGGGTCGAGCGCCTGCGTCGGGTAGATCGGTGGGTGGTCGGTCGTCTCCTTCTTGCCGCGCGTCGGGTCGAGGGTCTCGCGCGCCGCGAGCGGCGCCGCCTCCTTGAACGCCGGCACCTGCGAGATCGACTTCAGCAACTCACGCACCGGGAGCGACTTCGGGTACACGGTGTTGTCGGTTCGCGGATAGGAGATGAACCCGTCCATATAGAGGTCTTCCGCGATGCGCATCGCGCGCGCCGGGGACACGCCCACCGACGACGAGGCACTTGTGAAAGCGGTCGTGTTGAACGGCGACGGCGGCCGGCGCGTGTTGCGCTTCGATTCGACGGACTTCACGACGCCAGGGCTGGTCGTGCCGGCGAGTGCCGCCTGCGCCTCGGCCTCGTCCCAGAACTTGTCCACCTTGTGGTGCGCGGTGAACTGGCCGTCGGGATGCTCGAACGCGGCGAACACCTCCCAGTAGGGCTTCGCGACGTGCGCGCGCCGCTCCAGCTCGCGCTGTACGACGATCGCCAGGGTCGGGCTCTGCACACGGCCGACGGACAGGAACTGCGACCCGAGGCGGCCGGTCGCGAGCGACACGAAACGGGTCAGCGTCGCGCCCCAGATCAGGTCGATGTCCTGGCGCGCCTCACCGGCCCGAGCCAGCGGCTCGGACAACTCGACGAGGTTGGAGAACGCATGGTCGATCTCCTCCTTGGTCAACGCCGAGTACTGGGCGCGCTTGACGCCCGGCGGCACGGCTCCATCGGACCCGTTGCGCAGCTCGGGGTTCGCGTCCAGCATCTCCTCGAGCGCCTCGAGGCCGATCAGCTCGCCCTCGCGGTCGTAGTCGGTCGCGATCACGATCGAGTCGGCGTCCTTGGCCTGCTTGCGAAGCGCCTTGTGAACGCTCTTCTGGACCGGCTCCTTCACGAGGTTCGCGAAAATCAGCTCGCGCGGCTCTATCTTGCGCCAATCCGAGTAGCCCTCCGGGAAGGCGGGGTTCATCAGGTGGCCTTTCAGGCCGATGACCGTGTGCTCACCGTCCGTGCCCTCCCAGGAGTAATGCGGAATGCCGTAGCTTTTACTCTGCTTGGCCTTCCCCCCGGACAGGATCTGAGAGATCTTCTTCGCGCTGTTGTCTTTTTCTGTGACTATCAGTCTCATTGCATCAGTTCAAGAGTCGGGGCCCGCAGGCCGAAACGTCTGGCGAGGGTAGCAGCAGTCTTAGTCGGCAGAGAAACGACTTTCCTACACGTGGGCAACGTTAGAGGCGCCCAAGGAGGCCGATGTTTTGAAGGTTCTTGTGACAGGCGGAGCCGGCTTTATCGGCTCGAATCTGGTGGATGCACTGCTGGACCGCGGCGATGACGTGGTCGTCCTGGACAACCTGACCACCGGCCGCAAGAGCAACCTGGACCACGCGATCGCGAACGGCGCGAAGCTGGTCGTAGAGGACATTCGCCACGGGGATCTGGTGGCATCCCTGCTGGAGGCCGAAAGGCCCGAAGTGGTGTTTCACCTCGCCGCTCAGATCGATGTGCGCGTGTCGGCCGCGCAGCCTTCGTTCGACGCGGAGGTGAACGTGATCGGCACGATCAACATGCTCGAGGCCGCGCGCCGCGGCGGCGCGCGGCGGTTCGTCTACGCGTCGACCGGCGGCGCGATCTACGGCGACACCGACGTTGTGCCGACGCCGGAGGGAACCGAGATTCGCTCCGAGGCTCCCTATGGCCAGGCCAAGTACGCCGGCGAGGGCTATCTGTCGCTGTGGCGGCGGCTGCACGGCCTGTCGACCGTGAGCATGCGCTTCGGCAACGTCTACGGCCCCCGGCAGGACCCGCTCGGCGAGGCCGGCGTGATCGCGATCTTCTGCGGCAAGCTCCAGCTGGACGGCGAGCCGACGGTGTTCGGCGACGGGCGGCAGACCCGCGACTACGTGTTCGTCGACGACGTCATACGCGCGTGCATGATCGCCGCGGATGCCGACCACGACGGCGCCTACAACGTCGGCCGCGGCGAGGAGGTCTCGGTGCTCGACCTGGTCGAGCAGCTCGGCATCCTCGGTGACGAGCTGGGGCTCCTGAACGGGCGCACGTTCGAGCCGCAGTTCGCACCGGCCCGCTCGGGCGAGGTGCAGCGCAGCGCGCTCGACCCGACCCGCTCTCGCGAGGAGCTCGGCTTCGTGGCCGAGGTCGACCTCGAGGACGGCCTGCGCCGCACGTTGCGGTCGGTCATCCAAGAAGCGCGCGCGGCTTAAAGAACGTCGTGTGACCACCGACCGCGCCCTCGGCGTGGTTCCGGGTCGGCGTCGGGGGCGGCGAGGGTACCGGGGTTGGAAAAACCGGTAGGTATGGGGTCGAGGATCAGGAGGCGGCGGGAGGGTTCACGAGCCACGCGCGGTTTGTAATGCGCCGTGCATGCGTTAGTTAATAAGCCGCGCGTGTGTGCGTGATTGGTAACACGCTTTTGGTGCCGTCCGAGTTATGGGTGCATAGCAACCACAACCCAGGACGGCACGCAGGCCACGTTACGAATCGGAAAAGTGGCCTTAGGTCAGGCCCAATTTGTGACTCCTGCACGCACTTTCGTACAGATTCCGGCCGGCGGCAGCCCAACGCCGGCTTCGATCACATCCCCCTACCTACCTGGTTTTTCGATCCACACGACCGCGGCGGACCCCCCGCCCGGCTATACCCGGGCGGCGGGCGCACGGCCGGCCGTCTTTCGCGTGAACGCGTCCAGCGGCTCCATCTGCCAAGGATCGTCCGGGTCCGCGCGCAGCCAGCGTCGCGCGTCGCGCTGGCCCATGCGGATCAGCTCCACGATGAAGTCGCGGTCGAAGAACAGGTAGCTGAGCAGCTCGCCGTGCGTGGGGCTCTCCCCGCCCAGCAGCCGGTTCAGCAGCGGGAAGTCGGGCGAGCGCAGTCCCTTCAGGCCGCCGTAGCGGTCGCGGAACACGTCGTGCGCGAGGCGCCCGATCGCGCCCCGCTTCTCGGGCGCGATGAAGATGTAGGGGATGCAGCTGTAGGGCGGCTTGCCGCGCGCCGCCCGGTAGCGCTCGGTCGGCCGGTCGGTCATCCGCCGGCCTTGGCCGCGGCGCTCCCTCGTCCCGTCATCGCGGTCGGCGAAGAACATGTTGATGTTGCCGAGGATGCGCATGTCCTCGACCACGGGGTCGACGAGCATGCCCTGGAGCACGTGCAGCGCGCCGTCGCCGAAGTCGGGGGGCTCGGCATCGTGGCGCCCGGGCCGTTTCGAAGGCTCCGCGACGGAGTCCGTCCCGATCACGATCAGGCGCTCGGCGCCGAGGTCGAGCGCCGGCTTGATCGGCGTGTTGAGGCGCGTACCACCGTCGAAGTACCACCCGCGGGCCTCGTTCGGATGCTCGACCCGGACCGGCGGGAACAGGATCGGGATCGCCGCCGACGCACGGACGTGCTGGTCGTCGAGCCGCGTGGTGACGTAGTCGATCGCATGGGAGCGGTGCTTGATCCGCTCGGCGTGGCCTTCGACGAACACGACGGTGCGGCCGCTGCGGGCGGCCGTGGCGACGGTCCCGACGATCTCCACGACGTCGTCGTCCACGTTGCGGTGAACCGCGTCCCAGTCGATCCAGCGATTGAGGTTGCGCTCGAAGGGCTTTGGGTCGAGCAGGCTGGGGAGTCGCATCCCCGGGATCGAGAGGATCTCGCCCAGGTAGCGCACCGCTGTCAACGGGGCCTGGCGCATCAGGATCGGCCGGATGACCGTGCTCTTGTGCACCTCTCGCCAGCGCCGCAACCCGCCCTCGCCGGCCTCGTCGGCCGGCAGGTGCTCGCTGGCCGCCATGTATGCCGCGTTCACGGCGCCGACAGAGGTGCCTATATAGATAGAGGGCCGCTCGCCGCGCGCGGCGAGCGCCGGGCCGAGCACGGACATCACTCCGGCCTCGTAACCGCCCCGGGCACCGCCGCCTGAGAGCACGAGGCCGACGCGCGGCCGGTCCGGCTTCACTCCATTCGTGCTGGAATTCGCCATCCGCTACCTCTGTTCGGCAGGTTGCCCACCGACCCTTTACCGGGTATATGCTCCGCAAACCGGTTTCGTTAGACGATCGAGGGAGAAAAATGGCTGCAAGAACGAAGGCCGCGAAGACGACGGCCAGGAAGGCCGGGAAGGCGGCCGCGGGCGCGCGCACGAACCCCTACGTGCAGCGGTTCATCGAAGACCCCGAGTTGCGCGACAACGTACGGGCCGCGGTCGACCACGCCCGTCATGCCTACAAGCGGATGTCGAACGGCAAGGGGCCGGCGAAGGTCGCTGATGGAGGACCGCAAGCTCCACAAGGAGCTGCGCGCGACGGCCGATTCGCTGTCAGGAAGCCCGCGACCAGCTGCGCGGCAAGCAGCAAGCGACGCACCGCGGGCGCAAGCTGCTGATGCTCGCCGTGCTCGGGGCGGCGGCGTTCCTGATCGTCAACGAGGGGGCCCGCAAAGCCCTCCTCGACAGGGTCTTCGGCGCCGAAGAGGAGTTCGAGTACACCTCCACGACCTCGCCCTAGGCTGCACTGGCAAATGAGTGTTTCGAGGGCGCCCGCGGGCGCCCTCGGTGCGTATAGGCTTCGGCGCTCGCATGGCCCACTCCGTCGAAGTCGTCCTTCCCGCCCAGCGCTACGTGTTCGCTCTCGACGAGCACGGCAACGCCGAGCCGCAGCCCGCGTCCACGTCGGCGGAGGGGTTCCTCTCTTATAAGAAGCTCCAGAAAGAGGGTCGGGTCGCGGGGATGATCGCGCTCCCGAACTGTTGCCTGATCCGGGCCGGCGAGAACTACGTGGTCGATCCCGGCGTGATGATGCAGGGCGCCCCGGTGACCGGGGCGCTGCGCAAGCGCGACATCGAGCCGCACACAACGAAGGTGATCCTGACCCACACGCACTTCGACCACGTGCAGGCGCTGATCGAGTTCGGCCAGCGCGAGACGTACGTGCACGAGATCGAGCTGGAGGCTCCCTACACCGCGATCGAGCAGAACAAGCTCGACATGGTGCGGACCATCAAGCTGACGGGCGAGGAGGGCGAGATCGAGCCCGGCGTACGCTGGATCCTCACGCCCGGGCACTCGAACGGCCTGATCTCACTGCTGGTCGACACCGACGACGGGCTCGTCGTGATCGCGTCGGACTGCGTCGGGCCGCTGCCGGAGTACTTCGAGGATCTGGACTTGCCTCAGGATTTCGGCCCGGAGCGCGACGAGCTGCTGCGCCAGTGGGCGCGCATCAAGGAGCTCGGCCCGCACATGGTGATCCCCGGGCACAATCCGCCCGTGGTGCTCGACTAGCCTTTTCGCCGCGCCAATACGCCGCAATTTCCGGGCAAAAGAGAGCAAATTGGCTCTTGACAAGCCTTGTGCGATAACGCATAATCGGCCCCATAGTGCGCGGGCGGAGAGATCGAAAGGTCGCCGCCCGCGGGCTTTTCTAGACCGTGCTCTTGGGGAGGGCGACTAGGGGCGATGCTGGGCCCCCGCCGGCTTTGGGCGGCCGGTGGGGAGCCCTTTCGCCTGCCCTCCGCATGCATGGGGGCTGGCCGTCGCAACGCCTACCGGCCGCTACTTTCGCCTCCCGCGCTAGTTTCGAGTGCAGATGCGCCGTTTCGCCCTCTGCACGACGCTGACCCTGCTCGCGTGCGCGCTGGCGGCCCCGGCCGCGTCCGCGCGCCTGGCGGTGGTCGCCAACGGCAAGACCATGGTGAAGGTCGTCGACCTCGACCGCAAGAAGGTCGTGGCCCGGCCCGACGTCGGCCTGCCCGCGCGCGCGGTCGCGCTGAGCCTCGACGGCTTGCGCGCATACGTGGTCGCGAGCGGCTCGACCGCCGGCCGGCTGGCGGCGATCGACCTCGTCAGCCGCACGGTCGTTGCCAGCATCCCGGTGCCGCCCGCGCGCCCGCGGCGTGGCGATCGCACCAGACGGCTCCCGCGCGTACGTGACGTCGGGCGGCCGGCAGGGGAAGGTGACGGTCATCGACCTCGTCACCGGCGCGCCCGTCGCCGAGATCGCGACGTCGAAGCGCCCCGCCGCGATCGCGCTGTCGCCGGACGGCTCGCGCGCCTACGTGATCAGCGGCACGCGCAAGCTGGCGCTCGTCGACGTCGTCGGCATGCGCACCGTGCGGACCATCAGGGTCGGCATCTCACCGTTCTCGCTGGCCGTCGATCCCTCGGGCGCGCGCGTGTACGTCACGAACGCGGGCAGCCACCGCGTATCGATCATCGACGCGGCGGCCTTCCGGTACGCCGGCGTCGTGCGGATCGGCCGCCCGATCGGGGGGATCGCTCTGTCGCCCAACGGGCAGCGCGCCCTGGTGGGACCGGGCCGGCGCTCGCGCAAGGCGGTCGTGATCAGCCCGCGCCGCGGGAAGCGGATCCGGCGCATCTCGGCCGGGAAGGGGCCGACGTTCGTCGCCTTCTCCCCCACCGGCGCGCGCGTGTACTTCGCCAACTCGGGCAGCGGCACGATCACCTTCGCAAGCGGCTACAGCTACCGGCGGCTCCCGGGCCGGGTGCGGGTCGGCCGGCGCATCACCGGCATGGCCGCGCAGTCGGGCTACTCGCTCGTGATCGGCACGCCGGGCCCGGACGTCCTGAAGGGCGACCGCGGCCCGGACATCGTGCGCGGTCTGGGCGCCAACGACTCGCTGAACGGGTTCCGCGGCAACGACGTCGTCGAGGGTGGCGACGGCAACGACACCGCGTCGGGCGGCATCGGCAACGACCAGGTCGACGGCGGTCTCGGCGACGACAAGGTGTTCGGCAGCTTCGGCCGCGACTCGCTGAAGGGCTCGGACGGCAACGACTACATGCACGGCGGCAACTCCAACGACACGCTCGACGGCGGGCCCGGCA
Organism: uncultured Solirubrobacterales bacterium; assembly: GCA_963731895.1. GTDB lineage: Bacteria > Actinomycetota > Thermoleophilia > Solirubrobacterales > JBBDJG01 > CAVSXO01. The sequence goes on along the minus strand of CAVSXO010000021.1, from coordinate 35,229 downwards.
ACGACCACCTCGACCCGGGCGACGCCGACGACCGCGCGTTCGGCGGTGAGGGCGACGACAAGCTGATCGAGTCCGGCCTCGGCATCGACCACCTCGAGGGCGGGCCCGGCAACGACCTGCTCGACGGCGCCCGCGCCGGGGACAAGCTCTATGGCAACGAGGGCGACGACAGCTTCATCGGCGGCGGCGGAGTCGACCGGATCTACGGCGCCGAGGGGAACGACGCCGCGCAGGGCGGGCGCGCGGGCGACCGGCTGTCGGGCGGCATCGGCAACGACACGCTCCAGGGCCAGATGCACCGCGACCGGATCTACGGCTCCGACGGAGACGACACCCTGCAGGGCGGCTCGGGCGACGAGCGCATCATCAGCGGCGGGAACGGCAACGACGCGATCAAGGGCGGCACCGGCGAGGACATCATCACCGGCGGCAAGGGCGACGACACCATCCATGTCGCAGACGCCAGCCACGACTCCGTCGACTGCGACTCCGGCAACGACATCGTCTATGTGGAGGAGGACGCTCCCACTCGCGACACCACTGTCGACTGCGAGGAGGTCGTGCCGGTACCGGCAGAGCTGACCGACCCGGGCGAGGTCGAGGAGTCGATCATCACCGGCAGCGACGGCCCCGACAACCTGACCGGAACGCCCGGGCCCGACCTGATCCTGGGCGGCTTCGGCGATGACCGCATCTTCGGCGTGGACGGCAACGACCACCTCGAGGGCGACCCGGGCAACGACTTTCTCGACGGCGGAAACGGCAACGACCGCCTCCAGGGGCGCAAGGGCAACGACACGCTCGCCGGCGGCGAGGGCGACGACCACCTCGAGGGGAACTTCGACAACGACGTGCTCGACGGTGGCAACGGCAACGACTACCTCGAGGACAACCTGGGGGCGAACCGCTTCCTGGGCGGCGGCGGCAACGACTACATCCAGGCCGCCAACAACGGCATTCGCGACGAGATCGACTGCGGGCCGGGAGCCGACCGCGCCGACGTGGACGCGCTCGACTCGGTGATCGGCTGCGAGGACGTGCGCCGCTAGCGTCCTGCGATACTGCGCAGCCGATGAAGCGTGCGCTGCGCAGACTCGGCTACCGCGGCTGGCAACAATTCACCCAGATGCACGTGCGTGCCTACCGCGCGACCGGCGGCCGGGTGGGCCGCAACTACAAGGGAGCGCCGGTGGCGCTCGTCGATCACGTCGGCCGCAAGAGCGGCAAGCACCGCACGAGCCCGCTGATCTACATGGCCGATGGCGACAACGTCGTGATCGTGGCCTCGTTCGGAGGGGCGAGGCGCGACCCCGTCTGGTGGCCCAACCTGAAGGCGAGTCCGCGCACGACCGTGCAGATCGGCTCCGAGCGACGCGACGTCGTCGCGCGGCAGGCGACGGCGGAGGAGAAGCAGCGCCTTTGGCCGAAACTGGTGGCGGTCTACGCTCCCTACGAGGCGTATCAGCGCAGGACCGAGCGCGACATCCCCGTGGTGCTGCTCGAGCCGGCCTGAGCCGTCGCACCGGCCCCGGCTCTGACCATCCTCTAAGGCGGATCACAGGGGTCTCTCAATCTGCGCTGGTTGAGTGGCATCCGTGCCCGAGCGTCGGCCCAGATCCGACGTCCAGCAGGGGCGCGTCCCACGGGACCGGCGCCGGGCACTCCAATTGAGACAACAGGCCCTTCTTACACAACTCTTAGGCGGCCCTCACGTGGCGTTAGGGCTCTGCTGGTCTACTCAGCCCGTGGTCCGAAAAGGAGTTCCGAGCGATGACCCGTCCCCCGCTTCCTCCGGGAGAAGTCCCGTCCAATCCCAGACGGCCGCCACCCCTCCGGCGGTGGCCTGGACGTCGCGGGCTTCCACGAACGCACGTATTCCGGCGTCGTCTTCGTGGAGGCCCGCGGCAAGGGACAGAGCGGGTCGCCGGGCTCGGGCTTCGAGGTCGACATGCACTTCGCTGATCAAGCTAACCGGGGCTAGGAAGCCCTGGTCTGCAGCGCCTCTCGGACAATCCCGGCCGTAGGCGCTGCCCCCTACTCCGAGCGGCGGCTTCAGCAGCCGCCGCCCGGGGAATTCGCGTCCTCACCGCAGCACCGATGACAAGCGATACCCATTTGACACTGTGTGGGGCAAGTTTCGGCGTAAAAAGGCCGATATGTGTGGCTGTATGCAGCCGGCGAGCTACCGCGAGCTGCGCGAACGCCTGACCGAGGTCCACAACCTCGACCGGGCGTCCGCAGTGCTGACCTGGGACGAGCGCACCAAGATGCCTCCCGGTGGCGCCGCCGCGCGGGCGGACCAGTTCGCCACGCTGGTGCGCGTCAAGCACTGCCGGATGGCGGCCGATGAGGTCGGCCGGCTCCTGAGCGAACTGAGCAGCTACGAACAGTCGCTGCCACGTGACTCCACCGAGGCCAGCCTGATCCGGGTCGCGCGCCGCGACCACGAGAAGGCCCGGCGCGTGCCGGCCGACCTGGAGGCGGATCTCGCTCGCGCGACGTCGACGGGCGAGCACGTCTGGCGGGAGGCACGCGATCGCAACGACTATGGGCTGCTGCTGCCACACCTGCGGCACAACGTCGAGCTGCGCCGGCGCTACGTGGACTGCTTCCCCGACGTGGAGGACCCCTACGACGTGCTGCTCGACGACTTCGAGCCCGGGATGAAGACGGCGGACATGGAGCGCCTGCTCGGCGAGCTGAAGCACGCGCTGCTGCCACTCACGGGCGCGGTGCTGGAGCGCTCCCGCGAAGTCGACGACTCATTCCTCTTCAACCGCTTCGACGTCGCAGGCCAGCGGGAGGTCGTGCTGGCGATCATGAAGCGGATGCCGATCCCGCCCGGCACCTGGCGCCTGGACGACACCGCGCACCCGTTCGCGACCGCCTTCTCCCCCACCGATGTGCGCATCACGACCCGTTACAGCGACGAGAACCTGTCGACCGCCGTGTTCTGCGCGCTGCACGAGATGGGGCACGGCCTGTACGAGAGCGGCGTGAACGGCGACACGATGCGCACCCCGCTGTGCCGCCCGGTCTCGCACGGCATGCACGAGTCGCAGAGCCGCACATGGGAGAACCTGGTCGGGCGCAGCCGCCCGTTCTGGCGGTGCTTCTTCGGAGTGGTTGCCGACACGTTTCCCAGGGAGCTGGAGGGCGTCGGCCCCGACGACTTCTACCGCGCGGTCAACAAGGTCCACGGCTCGCTGGTGCGAACCGAGGCGGACGAGCTCACCTACGACCTGCACGTGCTTGTGCGGTTCGAGCTCGAGCGCGCCATCTTCAGCGGCGGGCTCGACCTCGCCGACCTGCCCGAGGCATGGAACGAGCGCATGAGCGAGTACCTCGACGTCGACGTGCCGGCCGACTCCGAAGGCGTCCTGCAGGACGTGCACTGGGCCGAGGGGCTGTTCGGCTACTTCCCGACCTATTCGCTCGGCAACATCATCGCCGGGCAGCTGTGGGAGGCAGCGCACGAGGCGATCCCCGGCCTCGAGGAGGGCATCGAGCGCGGCGACCTCCGTTCACTGCGTGAGTGGCTGCGCGACAACGTCCACCGCCACGGGCGCAAGCTCGACTCGGCCGAGATCGTGGAGCGCGCCACCGGCCGCCCGATCGAGATCGGCCCGTACGTGCGCTACCTGACCGAGAAGTACGGCGAGATCTACGGGCTGGAGGCGGGAGCGCAGCCCGCCCTGGCGAGCCCCTCGCCGCGCGGCATCCGCTAGCGCCCGCGATATCCCGGAGGGGAAAGGGAGGGAAGGCGCAGGCCCTCCTACCGCCGGCGCTATCGCTTATACCGCCGGCGATATCACTGATACCGCGGGCGGTGGCACCGATACCGCGCGGAGCAGGTGCGGAGGGGCCTCTCACCGCGGTGATAGCGCGGGCGGTAGTACGGCGCGAACGGCGCGGGCGCTGCCTCGCGGCGGGGCGGGCGCTGCCTCGCGCTCGGCGCGGCAGGAGCCGGCGCCCACGCCCGGTAGTCTTCGCGGCGATGCCCCGCGCCCAGACCAACGGCATCGAGCTGGAGTATGAGAGCTTTGGCGATCCGTCGAAGCCCACCGTGCTGCTGATCATGGGGCTCGGGGTGCAGATGCTGGGCTGGGACGAGCGCTTCTGCAACATGCTCGCCGACCGCGGCTTCCACGTCGTGCGGTTCGACAACCGCGACATCGGCCTCTCGACGAAGATCGAGGGCGGCGCGCCGCCGAACCCGCTCGAGCTGATGGCCGGCAACTACTCGAGCGCGAGCTACACGCTCGACGACATGGCCGACGACACGGCCGGCCTGCTCGACGCGCTCGACGTCGACGCCGCGCACGTGGTGGGCGTGTCGATGGGCGGCATGATCGCGCAGACGCTGGCGTGCCGGCACCCGGACCGGGTCCTCTCGTTGACGTCGATCATGTCCTCGACCGGCAGCCAGGAGACCGGGCAGCCGAAGCCCGAGGTCTTTGCCGCGCTGATCACGCCGACACCGAGCGACCGTGAGGGGTACGTCGACGCGGGGGCAAGCCTGTTCACGCTCATCGGCTCGCCCGCCTATCCGCCCGACGAGGACGAGCTGCGCGCGCTGATCGGCGCCTCCTACGACCGCTGCCCACTACCCGGACGGCTTCTTCCGCCAGCTCGCCGCGATCCTCGCCTCGGGCGACCGCGGCAAGGCGATCGCCGGCATCAAGGCGCCGACACTGGTGATCCACGGAGAGGACGACCCGCTGATCGTCCTGTCCGGCGGCGAGGCCACGGCGACCGGAATCCCTGGATCGAAGCTGGTCACCATCCCCGGCATGGGGCACGACCTGCCGCCCGCCCTGTGGCCACGGTTCATCGACGAGATCGTCGAGAACACCGAGCGGGCGAGCGCCCCCGCTGCCACGCCCGGCGCCTGATCGCCCACGTCGACATGGACGCGTTCTTCGTCGCGGTCGAGGTGCGACGGCGTCCGGAGCTGCGCGGCAAGCCGGTGGTGGTCGCGACCGGGACCGACCCGGGGGCGCGCGGCGTCGTGATGGCGGCGTCCTATGAAGCGCGGAAGTTCGGCGTGCACTCGGCGCTGCCGCTCGCGACCGCGCACCGGCGCTGCCCGGACATGGTGCTCGTGCCGCGCGACATGGAGCTCTACCGCGAGGTGTCGGGACAGGTGATGAGGGTCCTGCGCGAGGAGGTGGACCGGGTCGAGGTCGTGGGGCTGGACGAGGCATACCTGGACCTGGCCGGCTCGACGTTCCCGAAGAGCGACTGCCGGCGCGTGAAGCACCGGATCCGCGAGGAGACCGGCCTCGTGTGCTCCATCGGGCTGGCGCCGAACAAGCTGCTGGCAAAGATCGCGTCCGACCTCGACAAGCCGGACGGCTTCTTCGTGCTCACGCCGGAGAGGATGCTGGACGCCGTCGGCGACCGGCCGGCGGCCCTGATCCCCGGCGTGGGCCCCAAGACGGCGGAGCGGCTGAGGCAGGCGGGCGTGCGGACCGTGGGCGACCTCGCAGGCGCCGATCCGGCGGTGCTCGGCCGCGCCGTGGGACCGCGGCTCGGCGCCGAGCTGCAGGCCCGCGCGAACGGCGTCGACGAACGCACGGTCGAGACGGAGCGCCAGCCGAAGTCCGAGAGCGCCGAGATCACCTTCGCGCAGGACGTCTCCGACACCGACGTGCTGCACGAGACGCTGGACCGGCTCGCCGCGCGCGTGTGCGAGGGACTCGGGCGCAGCGGATACCGGGGGCGGACCGTGACGGTGAAGGTGCGACTGCGGCCGTTTCGTACGTTCACGCGCTCCCAGACGCTGGAGGCGCCGACCCGCGATGCGGCCCTCGTCGCCCCGCTTGCCCGCGAGCTGCTCGGACGGGTGGAGATGGACGCTCCGGTGCGCCTGGTCGGTGTCGGGCTGTCGGGGCTCGAGCGCGAGGCGCCGCGCGAGGAAGGCGAGCGCCTCTTCAGCGAGGCGTAGGACGCCGGCCGGCGGGGTACGGCTCAAGCATGGCCGGCAACATCCCCTACCGGGCAGGAAAGTGGTTCGCGCGCCGCCGTGCCACACGGCGGGCCGTGCCGCTCATGTGGGCGTTCGTGGTCGCCGAGGCGCTCTCGACCACGCGCCGCCACTTCGACGGGGTGAACCCGCGGGCGCGCCGGCGCGCGGTCGAGCTGGTGCGCAAGTCCAAGGGACGGCCCGCCAACCTCACCTCGCACGAGAAGACAGAGCTGCGCCGGCTGGTCGGCGACATGGACCTCTGGCAGCTCAGCAAGGACCTCGCCGCGGTCGCCTCCCCGATCGGGCGGCCGGGGCGCAAGCGCCCGCGCTCCTAGCCGAAGCCGAGAAAGCCGCGCCGGAAAGCCTCCGCGACCGACGGCTGGACGCGGTGGCTCAGCACGCGGAACTCGCCCACCGTCGCGGGCTTGAAACGGTGGCGGTCGACGGCGGCGATCAGCGTCTCCTCGGCCCCGAGGGCGTCGGCGAGCATCACGGTCACCGCCTCCTGCTTGTCGGGGCGGTCGCTGGCGCGCGGGCCCGACCCCCGGGCACCGCCCGGAGCCGTCCACACGGTCACGACGAACGCAGCACAGGTGGCTTCCTTCTGGGTCAGCACCATCGGGCCGATCTGGTCGATGAACATCGAGAGCTGCTCGTCGAACGGGAGCGACACGTCCTCGGGGAACGTCGGGGAGATCGAGTGCACCCCCTCGTCGTTGCCGAGCAGCAGGAAGGGCCGCACGTCGTCGTCCGGGGTGTGGAAGTCCTCGGCGATCCGGGCGATCTCCGATAGCGCGGCGTTCCGGACGTCGGGTAGGCGCGCGGGCTGCACCGTCTCGCGAACGGTCAGAACCGGAAACCTGATCTGGTGCATCCCCACGGCCGTTTCTCCTCAGCTCGACGGTATCAGCGTTGGGCAGCGAGGGCGATAGGTGATTGGATTGCGCAATGAAGCGGGTCGCGCTCGTCACCGGGGGAGGCAGGGGGATCGGCCGCGCGAGCGCGGAGGCGCTGGCGCGAGGGGGCTGTGTGGTGGCGGTCGGCGACATCCGCGAGGCCGAGCCGGTCGGCGAGGGCGGCGTGGCAGTGGCGCTCGATGTGACCGATTCGGGCTCCGTGGAGAGCGCGGTGGAGGGCGTGCGGGCGGCGCTCGGCCCGATCGACGTGCTCGTGAACAACGCGGGGTGGGATGAGTTCCGTCCCTTCCTCGAGACCGACGAGGCGTTCTGGGATCGCGTGATCGAGGTCAACTTCAAGGGCTGCCTGCGGATGACGCACGCGGTGGCGCCCGGCATGGTGGAGCGCGGATTCGGCCGGGTGGTGAACATCGCGTCGGATGCCGGGCGCGTGGGGTCTTCGCTGGAAGCGGTGTATTCGGGCGCAAAGGGCGGCGTGATCGCGTTCACGAAGACGCTCGCGCGTGAGGTGGCCCGCGGCGGTGTGACCGCCAACGCGGTCTGCCCGGGCCCGACCGAGACGCCGATGCTGGAGGAGATGACCGGCGCGGACGAGGCTGGGGCGAAGGCGATCGAGGCGATGAAGCGCGCGGTGCCAATGAAGCGGCTCGGCACCCCGGACGAGGTGGCCGCCGCCGTCGCGTTCCTGTGCTCGGACGGGGCGAGCTTCATCACCGGTCAGACGCTGAGCGTGAGCGGCGGGCTCACGATGGCATGAGCGACGATCAGGTAATCCGCACCGCGGTCGACGCCTGGAACGAGGACGGCGTGGAGGCGTTCCTCGCACACGTGGCGCCCGGCATCGAATGGCGCATGCCGTCCGGGTTCCCCCAGGGAGACCGGTGGCAGGGTCGCGACGAGCTGCGGCGCGAGCTGCACGACCAGTTCAGCGACCTGTTCACGCCGGGAACGGTCGAGGTGAAGTCGATCGAGAGCGTGCCCGAAGGATGGCTGGTCTCGGTGCGTCACTTCGTGCAGGCACGCTCGAGCGGGATGGACCTGTGGTGGGACGCCTGGTACGTGTGGACGATCGAGGACGGCCTGATCGCGCGGAGCCTCGTGTTCCTCGAGGAGAAGGCCGCCAAGCGCGCGGCGGAGGCAGGCTCGTAGGCTCCATCGGCAACCGAGCCGAAGGGAGCTGGAATGGATGAGCTGACCGATGTCCTTTACGAGGTCGAGGACGGCCTCGCGACGATCACGATCAACCGGCCGGAGCGCATGAACGCGTTTCGCGCACGCACCGTCGACGAGCTGATCCACTGCTTCAAGCGCGCGTGGGCCGATGGCGAGGTGGGCGTGGTCTGCCTCACCGGCGCGGGCGACCGCGCTTTCTCCACCGGCGGCGACCAAAAACAGCGCGCGGAGACGGGCGACTACGGCCCGTCCGAGAGCGGGCTGTTCGAGGTCGAGTCCCTGCACCGGCTGATCCGGGAGATCCCGAAGCCAGTGATCGCGGCCGTCGGCGGCTACGCGATCGGCGGCGGGCACGTGCTGCACCTGCTGTGCGATCTCACGATCGCCGGGGACAACGCCGTATTCGGCCAGACCGGCCCGCGCGTGGGCTCCTTCGACGCGGGCTTCGGCACCGGCTACCTGGCGCGGGTCGTGGGCGAGAAGCGCGCGCGGGAGATCTGGTTCCTGTGCCGCCGCTACGACGCGGCGACAGCCGAACGCTGGGGGCTCGTGAACGCGGTCGTGCCGGCCGGGGACCTGCAGGCCGAGGTGCGCAGGTGGGCGGACGACATCCTCGCGCTCTCCCCCACCGCGCTGCGTTTTCTGAAACAGTCGTTCAACGCAGACACCGAGCACCTGGCCGGCCTCGGGCAGCTCGCGTTCTCGGGGCTGGGGCTGTTCGTGGAGTCGGAGGAGGCGCAGGAGGGAGTGCGTGCGTTCTCCGAGAAGCGCGCGCCGGACTTCGCGCCGTTCCGGGAGGCGGTCTCGCGCTAGCCGGTCACGCGGCTGATGATCGCGCCGGCGATGCCGAGCGCGAAGCCGCCCAGCGGGAGGCCCGCGACCGTGCCGGTGCCGCCGACCACGCTCGCCCTTCCCTTGTCGCTGCGAAGCTGCACGTCGAGCCGGATCGGTAGCTCCCGCGAGCCCGCCCGGCCGGCCAGCGAGGTGAGGGCCGAGCGCAGCAGCGGCGGCAACCCCGCCAGCGCAAAATCACTCACGTCGGCCGGGGACGTGCTCCCCCTGAAGGTGAAGGCTGTACAGGTCCTCTCCCTCTCCCCGGACGATCGTGACGTTTTCAGCGAAGAACGGGCCAACTTTGGAAAGAGTGAGCCGCACGTCCACCTCGTTGAACCCGTCGAACTCCTTGAACGACTTGCCCTGGATGTCATCGATCGGGATGTCGACCTCCTGGGCCTTCACCTCGAGCTTGTCCCCGTCGTCGAACAGCAGGCGCACGGCGGGCACCGCCTCGATGTTGACCTCGGCGGTGCCGCCTTCCTTCGTGAGGCGGTCCTCCGTCTGGTTCTCCGCCATGCGCGGGATGATCAGCTGCGTCGCGACGGCCGCGATGATCAGCACGGCGAGGACGGCGATGACCCAGCGCACGGTCTGCGCCCCTACGTGTAGCGCGCTTCGTCGGCGTAGCGCTGCTCGAGGCCGACCAGCTCGCCGAACTCGTCGAAGCTGAGCATCCGGTCGTACAGGGCGACGGTGGTCTCCCGCTCCTTCAGCTCCGTGAGCACCTCGGTGACCGCCTTCGCGGCGGCGTACAGCGCCGCCAGCGGGCAGACGATCAGCCCGAAGCCGAGCTCCTTCAGCTCCTGGCGGGTCAGGTGCGGCGTGCGGCCGCGCTCGATCATGTTCGCGACCAGCGGTGGGGGGAGTCGCGCGGCGATCTCGGCCAGCTCCTCCCTGGACTCCGGCGCCTCGACGAACAGCGCGTCGGCGCCCGCCTCCTTGTATGCGAGACAGCGCTCGATGGCGGCGTCGAGGCCGAGCGGCTGGCGCGCGTCGGTGCGGGCGACGATGAACAGATCGTGCTCCCCGCGCGCGTCTGCGGCCGCGCGGATCCGGGCCGCGTGCTCCTCGGTGGAGACGACCTGCTTGCCGCGGAAGTGACCGCACTTCTTCGGCCACACCTGGTCCTCGAGGAACACGCCCGCGGCGCCCGCGTCCTGGAAGTCGCGGATCGTGCGCAGCACGTTCACCGGGCTGCCGTAGCCGGTGTCGGCGTCGACGATCACCGGCGCCGTGGAGACGCGGGCGACATCGCGCGCGGCGTCCGCCATCTCGGACTGGGTCAGGAACCCGAAGTCGGGCTCGCCGAGATGGGCGGCGGACACCGAATAGCCGGAGATGAAGACGATGTCGAAGCCGACGCGTGCGGCGATCCGGGCCGTGAGCGCGTCGTAGACGCCGGGCATCAGAACGGTGTCGTTCGCGACGAGGTCGCGGATCTGCTGGGCGGGCGACACGGCGGCCACACTACCGGTCTCCCCCCTCGGGGGGTTTCGTTCCAGGCGTGGTGTCACCGGCGGTACCACGCCGTTCGAAGAACCCCTCCCCGGCCCCGCGCTGTCCGCGGGCGAACCTACATTCACTGCAATGAAACAGGCGGTTGGACGTGCAGGGCACGAGCTGGCGGGGATCGCACGCGGAAGGACAGGTCCGCACAGGGATCTCCGCGATCGCATATTGCTGGTCGGGCTCGCCACCCTGATCGCGAACGTGATCGGTAGTGCGCTGATCTACGCGTTCGAGCACGGCGCGAACGGCAGCGAGATCGCGAATGTCGGGGACGCGATCTTCTGGACCAGCTGCCAGCTGCTGACCGTCTCGTCGCAGATGCAGGTGCCGCTGTCCACGGGCGGCAGGATCGTGGACGTCTTCCTCGAGCTCTACGCGATCACCGTCGTGACGACGCTCGCCGGCTCGTGGGGTGCGTTCTTCCACCACCAGACCCGGCAGCGCTGGGGAGACCCGCCGCTCTCAGGAGACCCGCAGCGCTCAAGCTAGGTGCTCGGGCTCCAATCGCTGAGCGAGCGCCAGCGTCGCGGGGTCGAGGCCGCCGGCCTGGTGGTCGGGGAGCTCGGCAAGCAGCGCGTCGGCCACGTCATCCCAGCTGACGCTCGGGACCTCGTCGGCGACGGCGCCGGCGGTGGCGGGATCCCAGTCGAGGCCCAGCGCCCCGTACACCGGGATCAGGATGTCGCGCACGCGATCGGCCTCGTCGACCACGATCACCCCGCCGATGTGCCATGCGCCCCTGATCAGGCGCTGGCCGATCCCTACCAGCTTGGTCTGGCCGCGGGCGTTGATGCTGTACTCGCCGGGGCAGTACTCGCGCGGGATCTCGCCGGTGCGGGCGTCCACGCCGAGGCGCCGCAGCGCGCGCTCCACGATGCCGGCGATCGTGCGGAAGCGCTCGTGCGTGCCGGACCACGTGTCCCGCGAGGCGCCCGCCCAGGCGAACGCGATCGTGTTCTCGTGGAAGACGGCGGCGCGCCCGCCCGCGAGGCGCTGCACCGCTTCGAAGCCGCCGGCGTAGGCAGCCGTGACCGCATCGGTGTAGCCGGGGCTGTTCACGTCCTGCTTGCCGAACGCGACCATCGCGCCGGGCCGCGCGAGCCGGAAGGTCTCCGGCAACTCACCGGCGGCGACCCGCTCGAGGATCGCGTGCGACACGGCCGTGTCGTAGGCCGGCCGGTCGGGAAAGGCGGTGCGGACTAGCTGGATCGTTCGTCAGTCTCGTGCGAAGAACTCGAGCGCGCGGTCGTTCACCAGCTCCGGGCGCTCCTCGGCAGATGAAGTGCCCGGTGTCCGGGACGAACTCGATCGTGAAGTCGTCCGCGAACTCGTTCGGGTCGCGGCGGAAGAACGACTTCGGGATCGCGAAGTCGTTCTCGCCGAACAGCTCGAGTGTCGGGACGGTGAGCCGGGTCTTCTGGTACCGGCCGGCGGCGACGGGGCCGAACTCCTTCAGCAGGAACGTGCGGTACAGCTGGACGCTGGCCTCGGCGCGTGCCGGCTCCTGCAGGGGCCGTGTGAAGGCGTCGACGTCCGCGTCCGACCAGGACTGCGGGTTCGGTGACGAGCCCTGGATCACACGGCGCACGAATCCGGGGCGGTTGCGCAGCAGCCACCGCCCGAGCGGCGTGGCGATCACGACCATGTACCAGAAGCGCCAAATGTTGAGCAGCGTGCGCGGGTCGGTCTTCGCCCACAGGTGCGGAATGTTGAGCGCGAGGTAGCGGCTGAACCGCTCCGGTGCGCGCACGCAGAGGATGAACGCGATCCATCCGCCCCAGTCGTGCGCGAGCAGCTTCACGCGCTCGAGGCCCATGGCGTCCATCAGGTTCAGGACGTCCGTGGCCATGTTCTCCTTGTCGTAGCCCTTCGGGGGGGCCTCGGTCCGGCCGAAGCCGCGCAGGTCCGGGACGATCACCCGGTAACCGGCACCGGCCAGCGCGGGTATCTGGTGCCGCCACTGGTACCAGTGCTGCGGCCAGCCGTGGAGCACGAGGATCGGGTCGCCGTCGGGTGGGCCGGCCTCGACGACGTGCATGCGCAGGCCGGCGGCGTCGACGTCGCTGTGTCTGATGCCGGCGATCTCAGGAGAGGCCACGGCCATCGCCGTCGCAGCCTACCGGCCGAACAGCTCGCCGGGCTCCGAGGCCCGGCGGACTCTGAGCGTGAGCACCACGCTCGCGATCACGATCCACCCCGTGAAGCCGGCCACCGGCACATAGAGGCCGAGCACTCCGTCGGCCGCGAACGGCCCCTCGGTTGTGAAGAGAGTCCCGACCCGCGGCGCATATGCCACCGCCGCGAGGACCGCCAGCCAACCCACCCACCGCGGCCACAGTGCGCTGTCGCGGAGGGCGAGTACCCCAAGCACGGCTAGTAGCCCAACGGCGAGGAAGGAGGCCATCCCCTGTGCCATCCATTCGAAGTCGCGCAGGGCGGACGCCAGCTCGGGGTCCGCGAGCATGGTCTCGGGCCGCAGGGCGCCGACCGCGAGCGTGGTGACGTCGACCAGGAACAGGGTGAGGAAGACGAGCCCGCAGCCGAAAGCGACCGCGCCCGCACGCCCCGCTCCGGGTCCACCGGCCCGGGCCAGCGACGCGACCGTGGCCAGGAACCAGACGAAGAACGGCGCCATGGCCGCGTTGAAGGCGCAGGCCAGCTGGATCCGCGTCCGGTCTTCGTCGAAGTGCGCAGCGACTTCGGTGCCGGGTGCGTCGAAGCTCGGCCGCTCCCCTATCACCAGCGCGGCAATCGCATACAACAGGACCGCGATCGCGCCGGACGCGGCGCCGTAGGGCGCCCATGAGTCGTCTCTCATCCGATCGAATGTTCCCTCACGATCGCCCGGAGGGTCTCGACCGCGTCGCATGCGCGTAAGGATCTGCAAGTTGCCGTGCAGGAGCGTGAAATGCAACGACGCTTGCATACTCCGATCACGGCGATCCACCCCTCGGGTAGACGTTAGGCCCGAGCGACCGACCGGAGGAGGAATCGAATGGACAGACGGGCCAAGAAGATCAGCGCCCTGCTGCACGAGGCGGCGGAGACGCACCACATCGTGTACCGGATCACCGACGGCGACGACCCTGACTGGGCCTCCTGGTACGCGGACTGGCTCGTGAACCACTCCGAGCTGCCCGACCTGCTCGACGTGGAGCCGGTCCGCAGCGAGCTCGTCTACATGCTCGTGCGGCTCGACAAGAAGTACGTCATGGAGAGCCCGAGCGAGAAGTTCGAGGACTACTACGCGCGGGGTCTGCTGGAGCACTTCCGGCGAGCGTAAGTGTGGCCCGTCAGGCGGCGAAGTATTTCTTTGTCAGCTCGTCGATGGTCCCCTTGGTTCGCATCGTCGACGGGCCGACCAGCTTTTCGATCGCCTTGAAGTTCAGCGCCGCGTCCCGGATGCCCCCGCTCGGAAGCCAGTAGAGCTCCCGATCGCCGAAGGCGAGCCGGTCCTCGTCTGTCGCCAGCGCCAGTACCTCTTTGCGCACCTTTGCAGGCGGTTTCTTCGACAGCAGCACCACCTGGAGCTTGCCCTCCGAGGCCTCCACGAGCTTCGCAGGGAACGGTTGGTGTGCCGCGAGCGCGCGAATCTCCTTCTCCGTGCGCAGGAAGGTCGGCACCTCGGCGCCGAGCACCGCCGCCAGCGCCTTCTCGATCTGGCCGGCGCCCGGTTTGCGGGCGGATTCGAAGACGACGTTGCCGCTCGTCCGAAAGGTCTCCACGTCCTTGAATCCCAGCTGCTCGAACAGCGAGCGCAGGTCCGCGCTGCTGATCTTCCGAGTCGGCCCGAGATTGACTGCGCGCAGGAACGCGGCGTGCTTGGACACGGGTGACACCTTAATTTCCCTCGCCAGACGCGGGAGTCGTGACTACGCTCAATAGGTCTGTGTTCGCTCCGGTGCCTCCGCGCCGGGACATCTTGGCCAGGGAGGGTCATGTCTATTCGCAGGGATGCATTTATCGCTGCCGTGGGGATCGTGCTCACGTGCTTGGCCGCGCTCGTAGCGCCGCAGCTCGCCGGCGCGGTCACGCTGCCGGCCGGCTTCAGCCAGACGACCGCGATCTCCGGCCTGACCCGGCCGACGGACGTCGAGATCGCGCCCAACGGCCGCATCTTCGTGGCCGAGAAGAGCGGGATCGTCAAGACCTACAGCAGCATTGCGGACTCGAGCGCGACCGTGGCCGCCGACCTGCGCACCAAGGTGCACAACTTCTCGGCGCGCGGGCTCATGTCGCTGGCGATCGATCCGGCCTTCCCGACGCAGCCCTACATCTACGCCTACTACAACCTCGACGCGACGATCGGCGGCACGCCGCCCCTCTATGGAACCGCCGGCCAGACCTATGACAACTGTGCGAAGGCGCCCGGCGGCCTGGAGGAGAACTGCATCGCCGCCGTGCGCATATCGCGCCTGCAGATCAACGGCGAGGTGATGACCGGCGCGGAGCAGGTGCTGGTCGAGGACTACTGCCACCAGTATCCGGTCCACACGGGCGGCGGTCTCGAGTTCGGCGCCGACGGGTACCTGTACGCGTCCGGCTCGGACGGCTCGACCGCCAGGCTGTGGGACTGGGGCCAGACCGGCACGCCCGCCAATCCGTGCGGTGACCCGCCCGGCGGAGTCGGCTCGCTGCTCTCCCCGCCGACCTCCGAGGGTGGCCGCCTGCGCTCGCAGGACCTGCGCACCCCCGGCGACCCCACCGGCCTGAACGGCAGCCTGATCCGGATCGATCCGGCGACCGGCGCGGGGGCTCCCGGCAACCCTCTGTCCGGCAGCGCCAGCGCGAACGAGCGCCGCATGCTCGCCTACGGCCTGCGCGACTCCGTGCGACTCGCGATCCGGCCGGGCACGAGTGAGGTGTGGGTGACCGATCGCGGCGGTGGCTACTGGGAGGAATTCAACCGCGTGGTGACGCCGACCCCATCGGTGCTCAACTTCGGCTGGCCATGCTACGAGGGCGGGATCGATGCGAACGGGAATCCCTACACGCGCATCCGGCCCCGGAGCAACGACAACAACCTGAACATCTGCGAGAACCTGTACCGCGAAGGCAACGCGACGGCGGCCCCGTATTGGGCGTACGACCACGAGCTTCCGGTCGTGCCCGGGGAGGCATGCACGCAGGACTCAGCCGGCGCTCCGGCCGGCAGCCTGGTGACCGGCGTCTCGTTCTATCCCACAGCCGGTGGAAGCTTCCCGGCGGGGTATCGCGGCGCGCTGTTCTTCTCCGATCGCCTGCGGGACTGCATCTACGCGCTGCTGCCGGGCACGGACGGCCTGCCGCAGCGCGGCAAGGTGGTGCTGTTCGCCGCCGGCGCGATGCGGCCGATGGACATCGAGGTGCTCCCAGGGGGCGACCTTCTGTACGTCGATCAGGAGCACTACCAGGTCCAGCGCATCTCGTACGCGGCTCTTTCGAACGCCGCTCCGACCGCGGTCGCGACCGCGAGTCCCGTCTCCGGTGCAGCACCGCTGAACGTCGCCTTCGACGCAACAGGGTCGACCGATCCCGACACCGATGCGCTCACGTACGAGTGGGACCTGGACGGGGACGGCGAGCTCGACGACTCGACCGATGCGAAGCCGAGCTTCACCTACACGACGCCCGGCAGCTACACCGTGAGCCTGCGGGTGAGCGACGGCCGCGGCGGCTCCGACACCGGCACGGTCGGAATCTCCGTCAGCAGCTCGATCACGACGCTCCAGTTCACACCGGACGCCGACGCGCGCGTGGAGCAGGCGAAGTCCGCCACGAACTTCGGCACCTCGAGCACCCTGGTCGCCAGGGGTGGAACAAGCCTGGTGACCGAGAGCTACGCGCGGTTCCAGGTGTCGGGGATCACCGGCCCTGTCCAGAGCGCGAAGCTGCGCCTGGGCGCGACCAGCAACGGCACGGTCGACGGGCCCGCGCTGTTCACGGCCTCGAGCGCATGGTCACAGTCAACGATCACGTGGTTGAACCGGCCGGTGCGCGGGACGACCGCGATCGGCGATGTGGGTGCGATCGCCGGCAACGCGACGGTCGAGTACGACGTGAAGCCGGTCGTGAGCGGAAACGGGACCGTCACGTTCGCCCTGATCAGTACCTCGGGCGACGGCGTCGACTTCGCCTCGCGCGAGAACTCGGACGTGGCGAAGCGGCCGAAGCTGATCGTCACGTTCGCGGGCTGACCGTCAGCGCCGGCCGGTAGCTCTAGCCGCTCAAGCCCAGCTGCATGAGGAAGTCGGCGGAATCGAAGTAGAGATGCTCGAAGAGGATTTCCTCTCCTGCAACCTCGTACATGGCCATCCACCGAAGCTCGACGGCTCGCCCGGTCGGTGGTACCTCACCGTCCGGCGTGCGGAGAACGCCCGTGTGCGTCCCGACGATCTTCCCCTCGCGTGCGACATGCCGCCCGGACGCGATCGAGTGGGTGGCCTCGAGGCGCGCGTCGGGGAAGGCCTCCCAGTAGCCGCCGAGCCAGGCGAGAACCTGGTCTCGGCCACGAACCTGTGCGCCGGGCGCAATCACCTCGGCATCGGCGCTGTACGGCTCGGCATCGGCGTCCTTCGCCGCAAAAGCCGCGAAATGACGATCGATCACCTCTAACGGAGCACTCATGTCGCCTCCTCCCCTCCTGTTGACTTGGCCGCATCTTTAACGAACTCCTCGAGCTTCTGCTTCCCGCCCGAGGTGATCGGCTCGCCGTCGCACAGCAGCAGCGCGTCGAAGTCGTACTCGAGCAGGTGGGCGGCCGAGCGGTGGAGCGCCGCCATGTCGTCGATCACCTTCTCGGGATAGGTGGAGAGCTCCCCCGGCGGCACGCCGATCACGACGTCGCCGACGATCAGCGCGCGGCTGCGCGGCAGGTGGAAGGCGATCTCCCCGGGTGACTTGCCCGGGACGTGGATCATCTGGATGTCGCCCGGGAGCGTCTCGTCGCCGGTGACGGTGTTGTCCGCGCCCGCATCGAGCCGCTCGGCGTCCGCCTCGTGCGCGGACACCTTCAGGCCGTAGCGCTCGCGGAAGGTGGCCGCGGCGCGGCTGTGGTTGCGGTTCGTGATCCACAGCCCGGCGAACGGCGCCAGCATGTCGATCGCGCTCCAGCCCTCCTCCGCCGGTTCCGGCGGATCGATCAGGACCGTGCCGTCCTCGGTGTTGACCGCGAAGCCGTTGAAGTCGTAGCCCTTGTCGGGCACCGGGACACTCCACATCTGGACGTCGGGGACGATCTCTCGCATGGAACGGTGAGGCTAGTCGATCTCCCTCCACCCGGAAGGACCGCCGGTTAGACTCGCTGACCGATGGCCGCGGTGGCGGACTGGACCTTCGAGGGAACCTGGCCCTACGAGCCGAAGTGGTTCGACTCGCCCGACGGGCGCATGCACTACGTGGACGAGGGCCCGCGCGATGGCCGGCCCGTGGTGATGGTGCACGGGAACCCGACCTGGGGCTACCTGTACCGCAACTTCGTCCCGGCGCTGGTCGAGGCCGGGCACCGCGCGATCGTGCCCGACCACCTCGGGTTCGGGCGCTCGGAGAAGCCGCGTGATCCGGAGCTGTACCGGGTGCCGCGCCACGCCCGGCGCCTCGACGCGCTGCTCGAGTCCCTCGACCTGCGCGGCGCCGTGGTGGTGCCACAGGATTGGGGCGGGCCGATCGGGTTGTACTGGGCGACGCAGCATCCGGAGCGAGTCGACGGGCTCTTCGTCCTGAACACGTTCGCGCACGGATTCCGGCGGGAGGCGCTGCCGCCGGGCAAGGACAAGATCCCGTTGCCGCTGCCCCTGAGGCTGTTCCGCACGCCGGTCATCGGCGAGGTGCTGGTGAAGGGGTTGGACGCGTTCAAGCGCGGGTTCCTGTTCGGCCAGGGGGTCGTGCACAAGGAGCGCCTGACACCGGTGGTGAAGCGTGCCTACCGAGATGTCCATCAGGGATGGGCGGACCGGACTCCGATCCTGGTCTTCCCGCGCGAGATCCCGGTCACCGGCGAGGGGCCGGTGGTGGCGATGAATGCCGAGATCGAGGAGGGGATGAAACGCGACTTCCGCTCGAAGCCGGTCCACGTCACCTGGGCGATGAAGGACGTTGCCTTCCTGCCGTCCTACCTCGACACGCTCTGGCTGGACACGTTCCCCGACGCGACGGTCACGAAGCTCGACGATGCAGGCCACTACCTGCAGGAGGACGCGCACGAGCGGATCGTGCCGGAGCTGGTGAGGTTCGTCAGCGGGCTGTGAGGGCGGATATGGTCCGCGGGTGGCCGCCGAGCGAGATTTCGACGTAGTCGTGTTCGGGGCGACGGGCGTCACCGGCCGCCGGGTTTCCGCGTACCTGGCCGAGCAGGGCGCGCGCTGGGCGGCGGTCGCACGCGATCCTGGGAAGCTGGCGCGGATCCTGGCCGAGGACGGGGTGGTCGCGCCGGACACGATCATCGCGGAGGTGGGCGACCCTGCTTCGTTGGCGGCGATGGCGTCCCGGGCGCGCGTGGTGCTGAACCTCTGTGGCCCCTACACGCTGCACGGGCAGCCGGTGATCGAGGCCTGCGTGTCCAATGGCGCCCATTACGTGGACCTGACCGGGGAGATCCCGTTCGTGCGCCAGATGATCGACGCCTACGACGCACGCGCGAGGGTTGAAGGGGTGAAGGTCGTGGAGGTGTGCGGGTTCGAGGCGCTGCCCCCCGACATGGCCGTGGCGCTCGCCGCCGAGACCGCGCGCGAGCGCTGGGGAGAGGGACTTGCCGAGGCCGACCTCGAGGTGAGCGTCGAGGGGCCGCCGGGGTTGCCGCGGCCCTCGGACATGATCTCGGGCGGGACGTTCCAGAGCCTCGCCGTTGCGACCGGCAGCGATGACGCGTCCGCCGTAACGGATCCGGCGGCGCTGATCACCGACTCGGCGGTTGCCGGGGAGGTCCGCCGCCGCAGCCCGATCAATGTCGCGCCGCGACGTTCAGGCGACACCGTGATCGCGCCGATGGCCCCGGCGGCGTTCATCAACCCGGCCGTGATCGCGCGGACGGCCGCGATCAGCGGAGCGGCGCCGTTCCGGTACCGGGAGGGCCTGGCGCTGCGCGGAGCGGCGGCCACGCTTCCGCTCCGCTACATGGCCGCGGGTGTGCTTTCCGGGACGCAGGCGGCCATCGCGGCAGCCTCGCGAGCGCGGCCGTCGGTGCGCCGGCATATCGGGAAGGGGCTGGAGAGGATCCTCCCATCCTCCGGTTTTGGCCCGGCCGCGGATCGCCTCGAGGCGTGGAAGTGGCACATGACGGTCGAGGGCCGCACGGCGGCCGGGCACACGGTGCGGGTCGACGTCGACGCCGACGGCCACCCGGGCTACCTCGCCACGGCGAGGATGCTGGGCGAGGCAGGTCTGCTCCTGGCCGAGAGCGGGGCGACGCCGGAGGGGTCGGGATGCCTGACGCCGGCCACCGCGCTCGGCACCGGGTCGGCCGACCGCTTCAAGCGGGCGCGGCTGCGGTTCTCCGTCAGCCCCTGAGGCCGGGACGTTGATCGCGCGCCTGCGCGTCTTTGGCCGCCGTCATCGCACCGCGATCACGATCGTGGGATCGCTGCTCACCGCGGCGATC
Source organism: uncultured Solirubrobacterales bacterium (assembly GCA_963731895.1). Classification (GTDB taxonomy): domain Bacteria; phylum Actinomycetota; class Thermoleophilia; order Solirubrobacterales; family JBBDJG01; genus CAVSXO01. The sequence continues at coordinate 15,248 of CAVSXO010000021.1, read as the reverse complement.
CTCGTGTTCGTGCTCTCGGGGCACCGCGAGGAGTTCGCGGATGCGCTGTCCAGCGCCTCGCTGTGGGTGCTCGCCGTCGCCGTGCTGCTGCAGATCGTCGCCCTGCTCGCCCGCAGCGAGGCATGGCACCTGACGATCGAGGCGGCCGGCGGGACGGTCGCGCGCCGGGTCCTCTATCGCGCGTCGAGCATGCAGGTCCTGGGCGGCGTTATCAACGGGCACCTGGGGGTCGCTGCGCGGATCGCCGCACTGCGCCGCTCGTCCCCCGAGGTCAGTCCGCAGGTGCCGACGCTGATCGCAGCGGAGTTCCCGATCCTGGCCATCGAGGCGACACTTGCCGCACTGACGTCGTTCACGCTCGTCGGACCGCTCGGCCTGCCGTGGTGGCTGCCGCTCGTCGGACTCGTGGTGATCGTCGCGCTCAGCGTGGGCCTGCGACACGTCGCCGCCTGGGAGCGCGAGCTGTGGAAAGGCCTCACGGTGCTCCGCAAGTTGCGGGGCGGAAGCCGCGTGGTCGGGTTCGTCCTGGTGGCCGTGTTCGCGCAGATCTTCCGCAACTGGATCACCTTGCATGCGGTCGGCGTCGACGCCTCGTTCTTCGACGCGATCGCCGTGCTGATCGCGCTCGTGACGCTCGCCCAACTGCCGGTCGGCCCGAGCGTGGGCGCCGCGGCGGCGGTGCTGATCCTCGGCAGCGATGGGGTGGCGGCGGCCGCGGCAGCGGGTGTGCTGCTGACGGTGACTGGCACGGTCGGGGGGCTGCTCTTCGCCGCTTGGGCCGGGGCCGACAAGCTGTGGTCGGTCAGCCGGTGGGGCGCGTTGCAGCGGGCGCGCGGCCGGGCGTCGCGGTTGCACTGAGGCGCGGGCGCTTCCCGTTACGCAGGGGTGCGGTGCTGCTCGATGAGAAGGCGGGCCATCGCCTGGCCGCGCTGGGCGGCCTCGACGTCGCCCTCGGCCGCGGAGACGATCGAGCCCTTCATCAGGATGTGGCACGAGCGGGCGAACGAAGCGGGGTCGTCCAGGCCGGCTTCTTCGGCAAGACCGCTCACGACCCCGCGAATGTGCTCGAGATGGCCGACGCAGGCCTTTCCGGCGGAATCATCGGTGCCCATCTCGAGCAGCACGTTGATGAACGCGCACGCCTCGAAGTCGTCGCGGCGGAACCACTCCCCGAACACGTCGAAGATCGCTAGGAGCTGCTCCTCCGGCGTGGCACCGCGTCGTCTTGCCTCCGTCTCGAGCCACTCGTGGGTCCAGCGCTGCTCGCGGCGCTCGAGGAAGGCGAGCACGAGCTCGTTCTTCGAGGGGAAGTGCCGGTAGAGCGTGGCCTTGGCGACGCCGGCGCTCGCAATCACCTCATTGATCCCTACATCCCGCACGCCGCGGCGCGAGAACAACTCGTAGGCGGTGTCGAGGATGCGCTCGCGCGCCTGCGGCTCGAAGTGGGCCGCGGTTTCCGTTCCTTGGGCCATGCGGCCAATTGTACCCGCAGGCAGACAGACAGGTCTGACCTGTGCTACAAGGGTGTCTCACTTGTCCGTTTCGGTTCAACCTCGCCCCTTCGTGCGCGCAAATGGCAAGCGCGGCGTTGACGAGCGACGGCTGCTGATGCGGTATCACGAGCACGGCGACCGGGCCGCCCGCGACGAGCTGATTCGCAGGCTGATGCCGCTCGCGCGCCGGCTCGCGTCGCGCTATCAGCGCAAGAGCGAGCCCCTCGAGGATCTCGTCCAGGTGGCGAACCTGGCGCTCGTGAAAGCGATCGACGGCTTCGACCCCGAGCGCGGAACGGCGCTGTCCACATATGCGGTGCCCACGATCGTCGGCGAGCTGCGCCGCTACTTCCGGGACTCGGGCTGGTCGGTGCACGTAAGCCGGCAGTTGCAGGAGCGCGCCCTGCTGGTCGACCGCGTGTCGGCGCGACTCGAGCCGCGGCTGGGCCGGTCGCCCTCCGTGCCCGAGCTGGCGGCCGAGACGGGCCTTTCCGAAGAGGAGATCGTGGAGGCGCTGGAGACCTCCACCGCGTATCAAGCCGCGTCGCTCGACGAGCGGCTCTATGAGGACGACGGGGGCGGAGTTACGAGGGGGGACATGCTCGGCTCGAAGGACGACGGGTTCGAGCTGGTCGAGGACCGCTCCGCGGCACGTTCTGCGATGTGCGCGCTCGACGACCGCGCGCGCCACATGCTGCGCCTGCGGTTCATGGACGGCAAGACTCAGAGCGAGATCGCGGCCGAGCTGGGGGTTTCCCAGATGCACGTCTCGCGCCTTCTGCGGCGCGCACTCACGACGCTGCGCGAGAAAGCGGCTGCGGACGCCTCCGTGTCGCAATTGCGCTGAAGCGCCGCGGTCCCTCCCGCGGGTCCCGGGCGTCGCGGTTGCGCTGAGGCGCCGCGGTTTCTCCCTATTTGCGCAATTTGCGACCTAAAAAAGCCGCAATTTGCGGAGAAACGCATTGACAGAGCCGTTCGAGATCAATGGTCTCTGTCGCGCCGATCGGACGGGGAACGGAGGCCCCGCCCGTAAACGGAGGCAACGGATGGCCATACAGGAGGGGAAGCATGCGGCGGACACTCCTTGCCGTCACAGTTCTGCTCACCGTGGGCGCAACAGCCACGGCGGCCCAGGCGGCCAGTCCGCACTTCAAGCGGGGCGGAGAGCCCACATGCACAATCAGTGGCACCGCGACCAGCCAGACGGTCCAATGTCGGGGCACGCTCGCCGGCCTCGGCGGGGGCGACCTCGAGATCCCGACGAGCGTCAGCGGGTCGGCGGTCTACCAGTGCCGGAACAACGGAGGCAACATCGCGCCCGGCCAGAACAGGGTCCTCGTCGGTCCCTCGGTTGTGCCGACGACGATCGGGAGCCAGTCGATCAAGAACGGCAACGTGACGTTCACCACGAATCCCAACACCCTGAGCGCGCCAACCACGGTGTCGGGGGCGGCTGCTGGTTGCCCGGGCAGCAACTGGACAGGGGTGAATCCCACCCTGACGATCACGAACATATCGCTGACGATCTCGCAGGCCGGCACCCTGCTGTTCAGCTGCAGTGCATCGAACCCGAACGGGTTGACAAGCCCGGTCAGGCTCAGCTGCTTAACGACCACCTGACGGAGGGGGCACGGGCGCGTGCCCCCTTCTGGGCTCGCGGATCAGGGTCGCGGCGACGCGCGTTGATCCGAAAGCGTCACGCCCGCGTGCAGAAGCTGCGCACGCGTCACCATCCGTGCGCTTCGCCGCAATGCGCGCGAGGACCCGCTCCGACCGTCCTGCCCTGAGGTCGCACTGCGACCTTAAGTCAGGACAGCTCGAGATTCGCCCTCCTCCGGGTAGCCCGCTAATCCCCAGGCGCGATACCGGCGCAGCTGCCTCAGCCACCGCTCGCGTCTTTGCAACGGTTGTGCCGTCGATATACACGATGCTGTCACCGCGCACGGTTGGGTTGCGGTACACGCCGTTGCGCAGGTGCGCACACGGGTGCGACTTGCATTGGCGCAGTCGATCGACGCCTGGGCCGTTCTTCAGCGTCCACGTATGGATGCGGACCTCGTCGCCGGTGCGCGTGACGCGCTTCAAGTTGCCGTCACGCGAGGGCTTTACCGGCCGGCCGTTGATCCAGGTGGCGATGTAACCCGTGCCCGGGTCGGTGGACCAGCGCACGTGCTGGAGGATTCGGACCCACGCTCCGCGGCGGATCGGCACCCTCCACAGCGTTTTCATGGTCGCGTTGCCACAGTCGTTCTCGGCCGAGTTGCGGTGCTCGAGCACCACGCCGACCTTGGGCAGGTCGCGGGCCACGATCCCGTTCGCCGGGGTTCCACATGAGCCGGTCTGCTTCAGCTGCTGCACCAGCCCGCCGTCGTAGTCGAGCGCGCACTCGGTGCCGCAGAACGCGTATACGTTCCGGTCGAGCATGATCTGCTGCGCGATCCACGATTCTGTGCCGTTCTGGAACAGGACGCGCGAACCGCCCACGCGGTCGATGTCCTTGGAACCGGTGTTCGCCATCCCCAGCTCGCACCGCTCGCCGTAGCTGTCGTCGCCCTCCTCAAGCCGCAGGCGATAGGCGCGCCCGCCTTGCGCGGCAGGGCTATTCACCTGTGCGACGCGACTTGCGGATGCGCACGAGAGATCCGCCCATTCCGCCGACCAGCCACCGGACTTCGTGGCGTCGGCACGGAAGCGCACGTCACCGGGGCCGCTGACCAACGCAACCCGCTTGACCGCCGCCACGGCAAACGACTCGGCCTCGCTCCGGGCATCGGGGGCTGACAGGGTGACGGGAAGAGCTACTACTGCCAGCAAAGCGAGGCGCCGGACCATGTCCAGGCGCACGGTCGCGTCTTACCCACAATTCCCGTGCTCACACCAAAACCTGCCGGAGCCCCCGCCAGGCGGGGGCTCCGGTCTTTAGGCGATGCCCTTCGCCTAGGTCAGGGCCGGCCGACGTCCGGCTGGCTGTAGTCGCAGACGCCGCTCGGGTGGATCTCCTTCAGGCGTGCGACCTCGGCCGCCGACGGAGTCCACGAGCCGTACACGCCGCCCGCGATCGCGGCCTCGACCGACTGCAGCGCGCACTTGTAGACGCCGCCGCGCAGCGGCCCGCCGGCCACGATGCGTGACGTCGAGTGGAGCGGGAACTCCTGTGCGCAGGCGCCCTTGGGCCCGCTGTCCAGGATGCCGTCCCACACGTCCGCTCCGCGCGCGATCTCGGTGCCCGCGGTCGTGAAGCAGCGGTCCGTCGCCAGCGCCGGCTTGTTGCCGGCCACTCCGGCGCCCGGGTTCGCGCGGATGTTCGCCATCCACTCGTCGATCACCTCCAGGATCTGAGGCGTCGGGTCGGACGCCCGCGCCGGGCGCGCGTCCGTGAACCAGATCACCTGGTTGGAGGCATTCCCATCGCGATCGAGCATCCGCTGCCGTGACGCGAACGACTGGTGGCTGTTGTGCATGTCGAGCTCTTCCTCGAGGTAGTGCCGCCAGTCGATGATCGGGATGTTGATGTTGCCGTCGAAGTACAGCCCCGCGTTGTAGGCCGCGTTCATGGCGAGCTGGTCACCTTCGCGCCGGGCGGCCGGCGTCGTGCCGCCGTCCGGGCTGAGCTTCATCTGCGCCGAGCTCCACGGGTCGAACCCGGGCCGTGCCGGCGGCAGCGGCGGAGGCGGCGACGGGAACGGGAACGCCTCCTGGATCATGTCCTTCGACTCCTTCCAGCCGCCGACCTGGGCGTTCGCCTTCAGGAACTCGGCCGGAGTGATGTTGCCGTCCTTCAGCGCCTTCAGCCCGTACTGCACGCCGACGTTGTCGAACGTGTTGCGGGCGTAGCCGTCGGAGTCGACGCCGTAGACGTTCTTCACGTCCTCGGCGTGGGTCCAGTGCACGCTGGCCATCTCCTGCGGGTCCATCCGGTCGAGTCCGGCGAACGACTGGAACCAGAGCGGGTTCAGCGCCAGTGGCGTGAGCCCCCGCCAGCCGCGCACGCACTCGTCGTTGCCGGGCGCGTCGCCGCGGTAGGGGTTCGGGATCGTCTGGTGACCGTTCAGGCCGATCAGCCATTCGCGGTTGTCCCAGTTCTGCCACTTCGGGTTGGAGCTGTCGTCCTGGTCCATGTAGCGCTCGAGCAGCTCGCAGTCGCCGACGTGGATGGTCTGCGTGACCATGTCCGGGTACGAGTACTGCGGGATGCCGGCGTCGATCAGCTTCGGGTGGTTCTGCCCGTAGACGTACTGCTGGATCGCGCCGCCGGAGCCGCCCAGGCCGACCGTGTAGAGTCGGCACGCCGTAGCGCTCGATGAACTCCTCCTTCGTCATCAGCGCCGTCTCGCCGCCGAGCACGAGGTTGTAGTGCACGCTCGCGCGCGTGCCGGAGGAGTGCATGATCGCGTAGCCCTTGCTGAGGCCGTCGTGGAGCACTGCACTGCCGCCGGGCGTGCCCTGGCGGTGACCGATCTGCACGCCGCCGTCGAACGTGTAGACCGCGCGGCCGTTCCACAGCGAGGTGTCCGGATCCTCGGCGCCCGGGTCGTCCCCGAACGGCGCGAGCATCGCGAACGAGTAGATGAAGCGGTTGATCGTGCCCCGCTCACGGCGCACGATGTAGTCGACGGTGCGGCCGTCGCTGAGCGTCGTCTGCGCCAGGTTGGACGGACGGGAGCCGTCGGACGGCATCGGCTGGAAGCTTGGGTTGCTCCCCGTGGTGCGGTAGAGGTAGTCCACGCGCGTGTTCGCGGAGCAGTCGCGGCTGTAGCCGACGGTGTTGCCGCTCGAGTCCTGCACCCGGAAGTTGTCGCCGTCCTGGTTGTCGACCAGCGGCTCGCCGAGCCCGGCCTGGATCGTGTTGCAGACGAAGAACTCCTGGTGCGGCCCCGAGAAGATCGGCCCCGTGATCGGGTAGTTGGTGAGCTTCTTGCGCGCGAGCACCATCGGGCTGGTGCCGCGGGTGACCGTGATCTCGTTCTCGCCCGGTCCGCAGGCGATCGACGATGCCGACGAGTGCCCCGTCCTGCTCGGAGAAGGCGCTCGTCACGTCCATCCGGTTGCGTCTCACGCGCAGCGTGTGGAGCGGTTCGTCCTTCTTCGAAGTCACGCTGACGAGCGCGTCTCCGCCGCTCACCTGGATTGTGCTGGCTGGAGAGCACCTCGATCTTGACCTTCGCCGCGTGTGCGGCTGGAGCAACGAGGGCCATCGTTAGAGCGGCGACAAGGGCCGCGAAGAGCATGCGACGCATCTCTAAACCCCCTCCTCGAAGTTTGAGGCGCCGGACGCTATCAGCGACACGGTGTCTCATCAAGGCGGGTCGATTCGCTCCTACGTTCGTCCAGGCGGGCCGAACTGCAGCGGAGGACGCCCTTAGATGCGGCTGACGACCTCGTCGAACGGCCTGCGATTCGCGGCCGCGAGCCAGTCCTCAGCGGAGCGGCGTTCCGGATCGCGAGGCTTTGACGGGTACCCGAACGAGAGCACGATCACCGGCCTCCTCGCCCTCGGCGAGGCCGAGCACGCCCGCGGCCGCGGCACGATCGGGCATCGCGTTCGGACATGAGCCGACACCCTCGTTCCACGCGGCGAGCAGCATGTTCTGGGCGGTGCGGCCGGCGTCGAAGGAGCCTGGCCCCTTCCCGAAGACCACGACCGCGACCACGAGCGCAGCGCCGCTGATGTTGGAGGGCGTGTAGACGGTCTCGCTCAGACGCCGTTTCGCCTCATCGGACTCGACGACCACGAAGCGCCACTGCTGCCGGTTCGCCGAGCTGCCCGACACGCGACCGGCCTCGAGGATCCGGCGCTCGACGTCCGCCGGCAGTGGCCGGTCCGCATAGGAGCGGACCTCCCGCCTGCTGGCGATCGCGAGGAAAACATCCACCACGACGCAGACTAGTAGCTTTCCGTCACCAAACAGAGGAGGGAGACGAGGTGTCGGAAGGTCCCGTTCTGGTTGTCGGAGCAACAGGCCGTACAGGCCGCCTGATCGTCGATCGGCTGGTCGAGCGCGACGTTTCCGTCCGCGCCCTGGTCCGGGATGCGGTGAAGGGCCTCGAGGTCCTCCCACCGGAGGTTTCGCAGTACGTCGGAGACGTTCGTCGCAGCGAGACGCTGAAGGAGCCGGTCGCAGGCGCGCGCGCCATGATCATCGCCACCTGCAGCAGCGCGGACCACGGCAACGAGGCCGAGGCAGTCGACTATTTCGGCACCTGCCACCTCATCGAGCAGGCGGCCGCGGCGGATGTCAAGTGGGTGGTCTTCATCTCGAGCATCCACGCGACCCGCCCGGAGCATTACCAAGATGTGGAGCCGACGAGCCTGGGGTGGAAGGCGAAAGCCGAGGAGATGATCCGCGAATCGCGGGTGCCCTATTCGATTGTGCGCCCGGGCTGGCTAACGGATGGAGACAGTGGTGAGCCACTGGCCGTGTCGCAGGGCGATACGGCCGAGGGCCGGATCTCGCGGGCCGACCTCGCCGACGTTTGCACGCACCTGCTCTTTCTCCCGGGGGCAAGCGGGAAGACGTTCGAGGTGATCGCTTCGCCTGCCGGGCAGACGCCGCACATCGCATCCGCTGTCGCTGCCCTGGCACCCGACGCCGAGGTGGGCGCCGGCGCGCAGCGATCCAAGTGATCAGCGAGTCGGTGCGAGCTCCCTGAGCCGTACGCGGTGCCTCGCCTTCTGCACCGCTTCGGTGAGGGTCTCGATGTCGTAGGCACCCTGGTGGCGCCGCCCGTTGATGAAGAAGCTGGGCGTGCCGGCGACCCCGCTCGCGTCCGCGCTCGCCACGTCCTCGGCCACGCGCGCGGCGTGCACGCGGCGGCGGAGCTCGTCCCAGAAGCGCTCGACGTCGAGGCCGAGCGCCTCCGCGTAGCGGCCGAGGTCGAGAGGTTCCAACGCGTCCTGGTGGTTGATCAGCTTGTCGTGCATCTCCCAGAAGGCGCCCTGGGCGGCCGCGGCCTCCGCCGCCTCGGCGGCCATCTGCGCGTGCGGGTGGACGTCGTTCAGCGGGAGGTGGCGCCAGACGTAGCGCAGGTCGTCGCCGAACGACTCGAGCAGCTCGCGGATCACGACCTCGGCCTGGCCGCAGTACGGGCATTCGTAGTCCCCGTACTCGACGAGCGTGACCGGTGCATCTTCCGAGCCGCGGATGTGGTCGCGGTCGGGATCGACGTCGTCGGAGAGGTCGACGAGATCCTCCACCGTGCCGACCAGCTGGCGTGCCCGGACCGGGGCGGGCAGGCGTCTGATCGCCCGGAAAATGATCCAGGCCACCAGCGACGACAACACGGCCGCGCCCAGCGTGCCGAGCTTCGCCTCCTCGAGCTGCTGCCCGTCGAAGGCCTGGCTCGCGATCAGGATCGAGATCGTGAACCCGATGCCGGCGACGGCGCCGCCCCCGGCGATCTCCGGCCAGCTCAGCGTCAGCCGCAGGCCGCCGAACCGCGAGGCCAGCCACGCCGCGCCGAGGATCCCGAGCGGCTTGCCCACCACGTAGCCGAACAGGATTCCCAGCGTGATCGGAGAGGTGACGGCATCGCCGAGCAGCTGCCCGTCGAGATGGATGCCCGCGTTGGCGAGCGCGAACAGCGGCACGATCACGAAGCTGGTCCACGGGTGGAGCCGGTACTGGAGCCGCTCGTTCGCGGAGATCGCCGACGCAACGCTGAGCTGCGCCGAGCGGGCGAGCTCGGGCGTGGGCTGCTCGCGGAAGGAGCGCAGGGACTCGGTCACGCGCTCGAGGTCGGTGCGCACCGGGGGATATGCACTCGTGACGAGCCCGACCGCGAGCCCGGTGATGACGGGGTCGATGCCGGACTCGAACAGCGCGACCCACATCGCCACGCCGAGGAGGGCGGCGGCGGGCCCGCGCCATTCGATCGGCGCGTATCGAAGCGCGACCAGCCCGCCGAAGAGGACAACCGCGATCGCGAGCGGCACGAACGAGAGATGGTCCGTGTACACCGTGGCGATCACCAGCAGCGCCATCAGGTCGTCGAAGATCGCGAGCGTCAGCAGGCGGACACGCAGGCGCGTGCCGCCGGGAGCCACCAGCGCGAGCACGCCGAGCGCGAACGCGGTGTCCGTCGACATCGCGGCTCCCCAGCCCTTCGCCCCGTCGCCCCCGGCGTTGAACGCCAGGAAGATCAGGATCGGCAGCGCCATGCCTCCCACCGCCGCGACCAGCGGGATCGCGATGCGCCGCCGCTCGCGCAGCTGCCCCAGGTCGAGCTCGCGCTTGGCCTCGAGCCCGAGGACCAGGAAGAAGAACGTCATCAGGCCCTCGTTGATCCAGACGCGCAGGTCCTCGGAGATGCCGGCGTCGCCGAAACGGATCGAGAAGTTGGTGGTCCAGACCGATTCGTAGGAGTCGGGCCAGGGGGAGTTCGCCCAGATCAGGGCGGCGACGGCGGCGAGCAGGAGGGCCGCCGCGCCGCCGGTCTCCGTGCGGAGGAAGTCGCGGACGGGCGCGGCGAGGTTGCGGGCCCAGGCGGTGCGGCCGGTGGGGGCGATTGCGCTTGCGCCTGTTATGCGGCCGGAGCCTCGAGCAGGGCGGTGGCTTCGATCAGGTCGCGCGTCGCGAAGCCTTCCGTGAACGTCGCATGGGTGGCGCGGAGCAGCTCCCGGCCATGCTCCGGCTGCGCACGGGTGAGGCCGATCGCGGCGCGCAGCTGCAGCGACCGCACGCCCAGGTCGGCCGCGACGTCGTACCCCTGCTGGAAGGAGGCCGCCGCGGCGCCCGCATCCGCGTCCGGAAGGGCCAGCAGCAGCTCGCCCTTCATCGCGAGGAACAGCGGCGGCAGCGTCCCCACCTCGCCTGTGATCGCGAGCGACTGCTCGATGAGCTCGAGCCCCTCGGCCGGCCTGCCGGCGCGCGCGCAAGCGCGGGCGCGGACGTAGAGCAGTATCGGCCAGAACACGGGCGGGCTGCGCAGGCCCTGGTACTGCGCCACGCCGTCGTCGATCTGTGCCAGACCCTCGTCGAAGTGCCCCATGTCGGTCCTCGCCGCGCCGAGCAGCACGGTTCCCACCGCTCTCCAGATGGGCAGGTCGTACTCGTCGGCGACGTCCACCGCGCCGACCGCACGGTCGCGCATCGGCTCGGGCTCCTGCCGGAACAGGCGCACCAAGCTGTTGTGAAACAGCGCGTAGGCCATCGTGAAGGGATGGCGCAGCTCCATCGCGAGGGTGACGGCGCGCTGCGCGTGCTCGAGACCGCGATCCGGGAAGCCGCGCAGCCACAGGGTGAGTGCCGCGGTCGTGTAGCAGGCGATCCCGGGGTTCGCTCCGAGCTGGAAGCGGTGCGAGCCCCGCGGTTGCGATTCGAAGGCCTCGATGCCTTTCGCCAATGCTTCGAGGCCGCCTTCGACGTCGTTCATGAACGTGAGGCCGGTGCCGACCATCAGGTGCCCGTCCACGGCCATGCGCGGATCGCTCTGGGCGTCGGCCAGGTCCAGGATCTGCCGGCCGTAATGGGCCGCCTTGTCGGACTCGCCGCGGTAGCCGTGCATCCCGGAGAGGGCGCGCAGCACCGGGAACAGCTGGGGCACATCGCGTTCTCCCTCGAAGAGCTCGAGCGCGCGCATGAACTCCTCCTCGACCTCATCCGTGAACCCGTGGAGGGCCATCATCGCCCGTGCGAGGCTGGTCCGCAGCGTCAGTTCCAGAAGCGCGCGCTCGCGGGTGGCCGGCGTCGCAGACAGCGCGTCCAGCAGCTCACGCGCCAGGTCGGCAATGCCCTGATAGCGGCCCTGCGACTCGTACAGGACCCACAGGGTGTCGACGAGCTTGTTGAGCTGGTCGACGTCGCGCTCGCTCAGCCAGTAGGCCCAGGCGAGGCGCAGGTTCTCGGCTTCGGCGGCGAGCGCGGCCGGCGCGGCCCCGCGTTCGTCGGCCGCCACGCGCTCCCATTCGCGGCGCCCGTAGTCCGCGAAATAGGCGGCGTGCGCGCGGCGGGCGGCGGCGTGCGGACTCGGGATTGGCGTTTAGGCGCTCGGCCGCATACTCCCTGATCGTCGCGAGCATCACGAACCGGGAGTCGCCGTTCGTCCCGGCCTGCCAGATCAAGCTCTTGTCCACCAGGGAGGCAAGGCCATCGAGGGCGTCGCTCCCGGCGACGGTCTCAACGGCTTCGAACGATGCACCGGCGAAGACCGCGAGCAGCTCGAACAGCCGCTGCTCGGCCGGCTCGAGCAGCTCGTAGCTCCATTCGATCGTGGCGCGCAGGGTCTGCTGGCGGGCGGGTGCGTCGCGAGGACCGCTCTTCAGCAGCTGGAGGGTGTCGTCGAGCCGGTCGCGCAGCGCCTCGGGCGAGAAGAGTTTGATGCGGGCGGTGGCGAGCTCGAGGGCGAGCGGCAGGCCGTCGAGGCGTCGCCCGATCTCTGCAACCGCCGCGGCGTTCTCGTCGGTGAGCTCGAAGTCCGGCTTCACCGCCCGCGCGCGCTCGACGAAGAGCTGGATCGCCTCGTAGCTGGAGAGCTGTTCGGCTGTCGCGCGGCCGGGGACGACGTCGGGGAGCGAGAGAGGCGGAACCGGGAACAGGTGCTCCCCGCTGATGTGGAGCGCCTCGCGGCTCGTGACCACGACCTTGAGCCTGGGACAGCTCTGGAGGAGTTGCGCCACGGTCGGCGCCGCGGCGGTCACCTGCTCGAAGTTGTCGAGGATCAGGAGCACGTGTTCGTCGCGCAGGCGGTCGTGGAGCTCGTCGAGCAGCGACTCGGCCGGCGTGGCCGTGAGGTCGATCGCGCTCGCGATCGCGGCCACCACCGCCTCGCTGTCGCGGGCGGCGGCGAGGTCGACGAAGAAGACGCCGTCCTCGAAGCGGTCCTTGGCGTCGGCCGCGGCGCGAAGCGAGAGTCGCGTCTTGCCGATGCCGCCCGGGCCGGTGAGCGTGAGCAGGCGGACCGAGTCGTCCGCGAGGCGGTTCCCGATCTCGGCCAGCTCTGCTTCCCGGCCCACGAACGCCGACGGCTGGTCCGGAAGCCGGTCGCGGCGGCGCGTCGGCGTGACGAGCGGCGGGAACTCGGCCGGGAGCGCGGGGTGGGCGAGCTGGTACACGCGCTCGGCGCGACCGAGCCCCTTCAGCTGGTGCTCGCCCATGTCCTGGAGGGTCGCGCCGTCCGGGAGCTGGTCGGCGACGAGCGCGGCAGCGGCCGCCGACAGCAGCACCTGGCCACCGTGGCCGGCGCCCATGATGCGCGCGGTCCGGTTCAGGGTCGGGCCGAAGAAGTCGTTCTCGCGCTCGGCCGCCTCGCCCGCGTGGAGACCCATCCGGACGCGGAGCGGGCCGGTCTCGCCCCATGGAGCGCCGGCGAGGTCCTGCTGGGCGGCGAGGGTGGCGCAGACGCCGTCGACGGCCGAGTCGAAGACGGCCATGAACCCGTCGCCGATCGTCTTCACGACCTGTCCTCTCGAGCCCTGGATGGCGCCGCGGAGGATCGCGTCGTGGCGCTCGAGCGCCTCCTTCATGGCCTGCTGGTGGTGCTCCCAGAGGCGGGTGCTGCCCTCGATGTCGGTGAAGAGGAAGGTGAGGGTGCGCGACGCCGGTTCAGGACGCGTCGGCTGCACCTCCGTGGCCATGCCGGGAGGATACGCCGGGGAGGCATCCGCGCGGAGCTGACCCGGCTCTCGCGGCGTCAGCGCAGTCCGTTCAGCGTGTCCACCACCCGGAAGGTGTCGCCCTCCCGGTAGAAGTTCACCGCCACCAGGTTCGGCAGCTTGCCGCGCAGGCGCCGGCACTCGCGCGCGCGGCGCAGCAGTGGCTCGTATGCGTTCACCTTCGCCGCGTCGGACGGGCGCGGCACTGGATCGGTGCTGATCCAGTGGTTGAGTAGGAAGAGCGGCGCGCTCGCCGTGCCGCGGTTGGCTTTGCAGCTGGCCGGGAGCTGCGCCGGGCTCGTGAGCTGGGAGACCTTGGGGAAGGTGTACGGGGTCTCCTGGAGTGCCTGCTTGTACGCGAGCCGGTACCAGGGCGCCGCGCCGGCGTGGTTCTCGGCCAGGAAGACGACGCGCTGGTTGTCGTCGATCATCTCGCGGAGGGTGGGCCAGTCGCCGCTCGGTGGGGCCGTCGTAGGCGAGGTCCGCGAGGCCCGCTTTCCTGACCGCGCCCACGAAGTCCTCCGGGGTCAGGTAGTCCTGGTTGACGATCACGATCACCTCGCTCGGATGGGTGACGAGGAACTCCTCGATGTCGTCGAGGACGGATGCCAGCGGCGTCGCCCCGAGCTCGCAGAACGTGTGGCAGAGGTACATCCCGCGCTCTCCCTTTCCGCTGAACCCGGCGCGCTCGCGGATCCGCATGGCTGCGTCCACGGCCTCCGGACTCACCCCGTCCTGTTGCGCCCGGCGGGCCAGCTCCTCTCGACTGCCGAAGTACGTGCGCACCTTGCCGTTCGAGAGGCGGTCCCCGTAGTGCGTGTCGATCAGCAATCCCCGGACGCCGTCTGCGAGCTGGTCGCGAATCGGCCGCTCCTGCTCGGACGAGTACCAGCCCGGGAGCGGGACCGACATCGCGTTGTGGGTCGCCGGCAGCACCACCTCGTCGAGCGGCCGGTCGCAGAGCGCGGCGTGACCGTCGCAGGCGCCGGTGGCCGGGGCGGCGGTCGTGGTGCCGCCCGAGCCGAGGAAGACGGCGACCGTGACGGCGATCAGGACGACGGCGATCGACGACACGGCGACTCGTCGCCGGCGCGTGCCGCGCGCGCTCGCGGCCGGCCCGGCGCGGCTCGCCCGGAACGGGCGCGCGGTAGACGAGCCTCAGGATCACCAGCACGCCCTCGTAGATCAGGTAGACGCCGGCCAGCGTGAACAGGAGCCGCAGGACCGCGTCATGCTGCAGGATCAGCAGCAACCCCGCCGCGACGAAGCCGGCTCCGCGCAAGACCTTCAGCGCCGGATGCTCGGGCTCGCGCAAAACCCAGGCGGCCGCGCGCCGCAGCGGCACGCGGACGTCGACGGGTTTCAGCAGCGATGCGGCCGCCGCCGCAACGACCGCTCCTGACCCGGCCAGGATCCAGGCCGCCGTCCGCAGGTCCCCGAGAAACGCGTCCCAGACGGCGCCCGCCGCGGCCCGGTTCTCGGGTCCATCGACCTGGTCGATCGCGATCGGGCGCACGACCCCGTAGGCGACGATCAGCAGCACGCCGCCCGCGGTGGCCCCGATGCCGAGCTCGATGACCGTCCGCCGCCGGTCCGGTGAGAGCAGCAGGGCGCCCGCGATCAGCAGCAGGGCGGCTATCAGCAGGAGTACGGAGAGGAGACGTATGTCGTCGGCGACGCGCGCCAGATCGCCGCCCAGGCTGCCCAGGTCCGCGCTCACCAGCTCCGCCCTCTCTGTTGATCTGACCTGCGATGCGAGCGACGGGCGCAGCTGCTCGAGCGCCGCGGCCAGCACCGTGCCCACGTCGGAGACGGTCAACGTGACGGTGTCCCGGTCCCGGTCGAACAGGGCGCGGTGGACGTCGCGCACCGCCGTCCGGAACAGGCTCGTGAAGGCGCGGTTGCCGACGATCGTCGAGGCAACGGACTGGATGATCGGGCGAGCCGCGATCAGATCGCGCTCCTGCTTCAGCACGACCTCGTCGGTGACCTTCTCCGCGATCAGCGACCGCACGCTGTCGTCGCGCAGCGCCGCCGTGGCGCGGTTGGCGAACTGGTCGGAGTCGACCGCCGCCCTGCGCACGTAGCCGACCAGCAGGGCGAGCACGATGCAGACCGAGGCGAGGACCACCAAGACCCTGGTGGTGATCTGTCGCGCGCGGGGG